>NZ_JBRJII010000001.1:4887500-6542094 GCF_053629455.1 Pseudomonas sp. F-14 TE3482 | reverse complement strand
TCGCCACTGCGGTCGCTGAAAGTGTTCAGTACCAGGGCCGCAAGGCCAGCCGACAGGGCAGCGAACAGCGTCGACAGGACATTCTCGACGCAGCGATGCGCATTGTCGTGCGTGATGGCGTGCGGGCCGTACGGCACCGTGCGGTGGCCGCTGAAGCGGGTGTGCCGCTGTCGGCCACGACGTACTATTTCAAAGACATCGATGACCTGCTCACCGATACCTTCGCCCAATACGTGGAACGCAGCGCGGCGTTCATGGCCCGGTTGTGGGCCAGCAACGAAGGCCTGTTGCGCGAGATGGTTGTCAGCGGCGATGGCACCCCCGAGTCCCGCTCACAGCTGGCGGACGATATCGCCCGGCTGATGGCTGACTATGTTCATCGGCAATTGATCAATCGCCGCGAGCACTTGATGGCCGAGCAAGCCTTCCGCCAGGAAGCCTTGCTCAACCCGCGTCTGGCGTTGTTGGTACGTTCCCATCAGCAAATTCTCCTGCAGGGCACCTGCCAGCTTTTCGAAGTATTGGGTTCCCGTGAGCCACAACAGGATGCCAAAGTGTTGACGGCGATTATCGGACGGATGGAATATCAGGGCCTGCTCAACGACGCCGAGCCTGTGGCCGAAGAGGAAATGCTCGGCATCCTCAACCGCTACATGCATTTGGTGCTGGCGTCGGTGTAAATCCCGCAGGACAACTCGACCCTGTAGGAGCGAGGCTTGCCCGCGAAGGCGGTATAACATTCAACATATGTGTTGACTGACACAACGCCTTCGCGGGCAAGCCTCGCTCCCACAGGTTCGGTGACCATTTGGGGCCGTGTGTTCATAGGGAGTGTTGAATGAAAGCCTGGCGCGTCGTTGTGATCGCCTTGTCGATCCTGCTGCTCAGTGGCTGTCTGGTGACCTTCAAGGAGCCGCTGCCCGCCAGCGAGCCCGCGCCCAAAGGATTGCTCGGCAAGTGGACCAGCACCAATGCCTGGGGCGAGCCGATGAACCTGGAGCTGACACGCATCGGCGACAATCGCTATCAGGCGGTCAGCTACTTCAAGGCCAAGCCCCATGAGCGTGAAGCCTATCCCTTCACCGTGTCGCGCCATGGCAATCGCTGGTACCTGTCGGCGAAGGTGCCGGCGCAGTTCGGCGGGAACTTCACCATCACCGGTTTCGAGCTTAACGATAAGCACGAACTGGTGGTCTACAACCTCGACCTCGAGCAGATCAAACAGGCCATGGGCCAAGAAGCCCTCAGTGGCCAAGGCTTCCGGACCGACGACGGCGACGGGGTGTTGATCAACAACAGCCTGGATCAGGTGTTCGCCTACCTCGATGACCCGGCCAATTCCGATGTTTTCGTCGAAGCGGTGCGTTATCAGCGCCTGGCCAAAACCAAATAAATCCAGCACGTAACGGTTTTACTACAGGAGTTTCGGGTGGACGAATACCAGCAGACGATACGCATTTTGTCCGATCGCATAGTGCTGGCGCAGACGCCGATTCGCGTTCTGGATGCGGTCAAGTGGGACGACAGCATTCGCAAGGGGTTCTTCAAAGGCAAGGGCAAGGAAATGCCGGCCGTGGACCGCGACTACTACCTCAATCGACCGCTGGCATTTGACTCCAGCAAAGTGAAGCTGGAATTCCAGAACATCGAGCGCGACATCACCCGCCAGCTCGGCCAGTTCAACCCGGTCGGCCAGATCATGCGCCGCATGTGCAAGGAATACCGGATGGTGGTGCGCATGCTTGAAGCGCGCGGCACCGAAGATTTCGGGCTGATTTCCCAGGAATTGTATGGCGCGGCGTCCGATGCGTTTCACGCTGGCGACCCGACCTTGGCCGATCTGGGCCTGATGCTCTCCGATTACCTGAACAACATCGATGGCCGTGGCGACCTCAAGGACGAACCGAAACTTCTCACCGCCAAGGAAGCCGTCGACCTGCTGCAACACCGACTGAACCGGGTGTTTGGCGAGAACGAAGAAACCATTCGGGTGTTCGAGTCCGACGGGATCGTTGCCGATGCGGCGGCCGGCGCCGACTATATCAAGATCCGCGCCGACGCGATGTTCAACGACCGCGACGTGCGTGCACTGGAAGTCCACGAAGGGCTGGTGCATGTGGGCACCACGCTCAACGGCCTGAATCAGCCGATCTGCACCTTCCTGTCCAAAGGCCCGCCGTCATCCACCGTGACCCAGGAAGGCCTGGCGATCCTGATGGAAATCATCACCTTCGCCTCCTACCCGAGCCGCCTGCGCAAACTGACCAACCGCACCCGTGCCATTCATATGGTGGAGGAGGGCGCGGACTTCTTGCAGATCTACGATTTCTTCTGTGAGCAAGGCTTCGAAATGGCCGAAAGCTACGGCAACGCCAGCCGGGTTTTCCGCGGCTCGGTGCCGACTGGTCTGCCATTTACCAAAGACTTGTCCTACCTCAAGGGCTTTATCATGGTTTACAACTACATTCAGTTGGCCGTGCGTAAAGGCAAATTGGAGCAGATACCGCTATTGTTTTGCGGCAAGACCACGCTGGAAGACATGCGAACCTTGCGCCAATTGGTGGACGAAGGCCTGGTGGTGCCGCCCAAGTACCTGCCCGACCAATTCCGCGACATGAACGCGCTATCGGCCTGGATGTGCTTCTCCAACTTCCTCAACCACCTGAGCCTGGACCGGATCGAAGCGGATTATTCCAATATCCTGTGAGCAACGAATCCCCCTGTGGGAGCGGGCTTGCCCGCGATGGCGGCTTAACATTCAGCATTCATGTTGCCTGTGACATCGCTATCGCGGGCAAGCCCGCTCCCACAGGTCAATTGATTGCCACAGGATACTGTTCCAACCCCATTTTTCGCGAGGCTTCACCGGATGAGAATCCTCGGCATCTTTTGCCTGCTCCTGACCCTCGGCGGTTGCGACTCTCTGCTGTTCTACCCCGAGCCCGGCCAGCCGTTCACCCCGGCAAAAGCCAAACTCGAATTTCGCGACGTCACCCTGGTCACCGCTGACGGCCTCAAGCTGCATGGCTGGTGGCTGCCGGCGAAAAAAGGTGTCGAGGTCAAAGGCACGGTGCTGCATTTGCACGGCAACGGCGGCAACCTGGCGTGGCATTTGGGTGGGAGCTGGTGGTTGCCGGAGCAGGGCTATCAAGTGTTGCTGGTGGACTATCGTGGGTACGGTTGGTCCGAAGGTAAACCGGCGTTGCCGGCGATTTATCAGGACATCGATGCCGCGTTCAAATGGCTCGACCGGGCCCCGGAGGTCAAGGGTAAACCGCTGATCCTTCTCGGTCAGAGCCTTGGCGGTTCGATGGCCGTGCATTTCCTGGCCCAGCATCCCGAGCGCCAGCGGCAACTCAAGGCTTTCGTACTCGATGGCGTGCCTGCCAGTTACCGTGATGTCGGGCGTTTCGCCTTGAGTACGTCGTGGATGACCTGGCCGTTCCAGGTGCCGTTGTCCTGGTTGGTGCCGGACGGCGACAGTGCGATCCATTCCATGACGCAACTCAACGGCGTACCGAAACTGATCTATCACAGTATCGATGATCAGTTGGTGCCCCTTTCCAACGGCATCCGACTGTATCAAGCTGCGCCGCCGCCGCGAGTGCTGCAACTGACCCGGGGCGGTCATGTGCAAACCTTCGCCGACCCGGTCTGGCGAAAGGTCATGCTGCGCTACCTCGAAGACCCGCAGCATTTCGACGGCCTGCGCCGCCTGGGTGAGATCCCCAATTACCCGGCACCCCCGAATTCTGAAGATGAACCACCAGAGAGTCCGCAATGAGTGAAGAACGTAACGCCATCCCGCTGATCATCACCGGTATTTGCAGCATCCTCGGCACCGTTGGCGCCCTGTGGTGGTACGGCTACCTGCACTTCGCCAAACCCGAAGATGCGCTACTGCTCAGCGACTTCACCATGCTCAAGACCGTGCCGGGCGAAGACTACAAGGTCTCCCTGGAACCGGCCCCGCAAGTGGCCCAGTGCATCGATGGCGTGCTGGTGCTGTTCGACACCGAACAGAAAGGCCTGACCGGCGTGCTGATCAACAACAAGAAAAAGGCCGTGCGCTGCATGGGCGAGGAAACGCCGCAGAAGCTCAAACCGTAACCCAGTTAAAACGGTGGGAGGGCTCGCCCCTCCCACCCACCCGGCTCTCATGAGTTAGCGACGGTGAATACAATCGTGATCGTCCACTTTTCGGATATGCCCGCTTGTACAGCATGCATTCCTTCTTTCATGTCTTGCCCGGCGGTAACGGACCAGTTCCCTTGCCCGTCAGTTCGAGTGGCATCGAGAAGTTTGTCGGTGACAGCGTCAATCACGACCACGGGCGCGTTTGGATACAGGGAAATACCCGAATAGGTCGGACGGAGACCGGTTGTTGAATTCGCTTTCGGCGTTCTCATAAAAAATGGGCTGAATACAAGAGCCTGGTTTGTAGTAGGGATCGTATACCCACCTGCAACGAGTACCGAACCGTCGTGTAACAAAGCCGCCGATGGCGACGAGGGAACCTTGGGGAAAAAGGGAATGTCTGTAATTCGTTCGGCCTGTTCTGTTACCGGGTCAAAGAGTTCTGCAACAGGAAGAGTGTAGATAGGGTCGTAGGCGCCTACGACGAACAGAATTTTTCCATTTTTTAATTGCACCGAGCTTGTGGTGGTGTTGCCGGTCAGCGTGGGGATGAGCCGCCACTCGCCCGTCGCAGGGTTGTAGATTTCCGCCTCGCTTTCGCCACCGGCAGACATTCCCCCCGCAACCATGACATCGCCATTGGGTAATAGAAAAGCGGAGCAACCGATGCGGCGGTGATGCATTGGGGCAATGGATGTCCAGTTGCCGGTAGTTCGGTCCAGAATTTCAGCCGTGTTGGTCCGGGTGAAATTTTTGCCCTGGCCACCGGCTACCAAGACGTTGCCATCCTCCATACGGATCATCGCAAACAAGTTGCGGCCTTCGTTCATATCGTTGATCCGAGTCCACTCTGCGGTTTCTGGATCGTAGATTTCCACTGCCTCGAATAGCCGAGGATCACCACTCTCTGCTATGCCTCCTGCGAGCATTACTTTTCCATCAGACAGTGAAATGGCAGTGGGTGACAGGCCATGTGAAAAATTCAAAGCTCCGGTGAGCCTCCAGGCTTGAGTTTGCGGGTCGTAAATTTCTGACTCGAGCAGATCGGTGCCCGCGGCTACCAATACTGTCCCATTGGGCAACAAGGCCGCTTGTGCTCCAGAACGGGCGTGGTTCATGTCAGCGACTTGCTTCCAGGATCCATGGACCGGATCATATATTTCCGCCGACTTGAGTTTGATCGTTGGCTCGTGCAGCGTTTGATAAATACCCCCAGCGGCCAGTGCTGTTCCATCCTGCAGAGGCGTTAATGTGGAGAGATAGCGGCCCTCGTTCATGGGCCTGTTGTGGGACCATACGGGAGTGCCAGGCTTTTGATTCGGTGCTGGCAACGTCGAGTTTTGCGATTCACTTTCCTGAGACATTGTGTATCCCCTGAGTGTCATTGTGACCTTCAGGTATATAAGTCCCTCGATCCAACGCCAGCTACTGTCAGAAATACCAGTTGCGACGAGCGGTGCCTCGTGAAAACAAAAAAGCCCCGTCTGATCAATTCAGGCGGGGCTTTTGCGTTACCGCAGGTTCAATTTAGTTCGAGCTGATCGCCGAACGCGGTACGACAGGCTGGTTGTCATTGGAAATGGTCACTTCCACCCGACGGTTCATCGCACGGCCCGAGACGCTGGAGTTCTCCGCAACCGGGTATTCCTTGCCATAACCCTGGGCCACGATGCGCGCCGGGTCGACACCCATCTTGATCAGGGCCACTTGCACCGAGGTCGCACGACGCTCGGACAGCGACTGGTTGTACGACGCCGCGCCAGTGCTGTCGGTGTAGCCTTCGACAATCACTTTACGGTCCGGGTTTTCCTGAAGGAACTGCGCCAGTTTGTTGATATTCACCAAACCGTTGGACTTCAGGTCCGCCTTGTTGGTGGCGAACAGCACATCACCAAACGTCACCAGCGTGCCGCGATCGGTCTGTTTGGCGTTCAGACTGTCCTGCAGCTGTTTGATCTGCTGATCGCGGGCATCCAGACGAGCCTGGGCCCGTTGTGCTGCGGCATTTTTCAGGTTGTTTTCAGCGGTGCGCAGGGCGATGGTCTGCTTGGCCACTTCAACGCGCTGATTGGTCAGGTAAGCCAGTTGATCGACCTTGGCCTGGTCTTCCCTATCCAGGTAAGCCTTGTCGGCCTTGTCCAGGTATTCGCTGGCGTCTTTGGTTTCCAGCGCTGCGACTTTGCTGGCTTGCGGGTTGGCTTGCAGGCCGGTGTAGTTGGTGCGGGCTTGCTCCAGGTTCGCGTTGGGCGGTGTGGAGCAGGCAGCCAGTGCAACACTTGCGGCCAGGAGGGCGGGGATCATCAATTGTTTGCGCATAATAGTTCGTCCTTTCTATCGATAAGTGTTTCAGGTCTGAAAATCGGGATGGGCGCTTACTGCACGGTGCGCTGACTTTCCTGACGCAGTTCCTGAACACCTTTCTGGGAATCCTTCACAGCTTGTTCGGCTTTCATCGCCTGGGCCTTGCGCTCGGCGACGCGGGCGTCCCACTCGGCTTGCTCGGCCAGCATTCTGGCTTCGTCATACTTCTTGTCGTGCATGGCGATTTCGGCCTGTTTGAGCTTGTCCTGAGCGGCTTTCATTTCCACGGCGGCGAATTCGGTACCACCGGCGCTGACAGCGCTGTTCACAGCCGATTGGGTGACGGCGTATTGCTCGCTCGGCGGGTTACCGGCGCAACCGGCCAGAACGAAGCTGCTGCCGATGGCCAGGGCCGCCAGTTTGAGACCGCGCAGAGGGGTGAACGAGGATGGGGCAGTGCTGGTCTTCATGGTCTTCAACTCCATTGGATAACTCCTGAAAAACATCTGAATCCATCCTGGGCAAGGAGCCGCAACCTACAATTTCCAGAGTGCTTTTTGAAACGGCCGTCCCAGGCGTGGTTACTGGGTGTGACCCGAGGCGTTTTTCAAAAGTTCAGAGAAGATGGCCTATCGCCCGAAAAAACTTTGACCGAGCGGACAAGGCTCTAAATCGGGAACTTTAGCGATGTGCGGTGGTATTCCCGACCGTTTCATGGCCCGGGAACATGCAATTATCGAAGGAATAGCAAGCCAGTGTGGGAGCGGGCTTGCTCGCGAAGAGGCCGTATCAGTTGAAATAAATGTTGCCTGACACGCCGCTTTCGCGGGCAAGCCCGCTCCCACAGGTTCGGCGGTAAATTCAGTGTTTCTGCTTGTCGTTATCGCCCGACAAATCATGCAAATGACGCCGGGACAAGGCGAGAAAACGCGGGGTCGGGCCGACGTCTTCGTACAGCGGATCACCTTCTTCATCGGTGGCCACCACCGTTGACCCTTTCACGTATGGAAAGCTCGCTTCGAGCTCTTCCAGGGCGGCGCCGATCAGCTCGCCGAGCAGTTCTTCGGGGTGCCGCTTGGGGTACATGTCGATAATCGCCGCCAGCCGCGCGGCGGCTTCCACGTCCAGATGAATCGCGTAGCCAGAGTCGGTCAGACGACCCTTGGCGTTTTCTTCCCAATGCTTGGCGAGCTCGCGGATTTTCATGATGACCTCATTGCGCACCTGCTCGTGGCAGGCCGGGTGAGTGTCCGGCGGTGGCCGGTGATACGCCGTTGTACGGCTTATGGTTGAGATTAGCTGCAATGCCCGGTGTTTGAAGTCCTTGGCGTCGTCTGCTTGTAAGAAGCGCTTTAGGACGGCACTCTCTTTAACAGAGCTTCTATTTCAACGTCTTTACTATCAAAGCATAGCCGCCCGGATTTTCGCTGGAGAACTGCTGATGACCGATATTGATGCACGCTTGCGCGAGGACGTTCACCTGTTGGGTGAGCTGTTGGGCAACACCATTCGTGAACAGTACGGGGACGACTTTCTCGACAAGATCGAGCAGATCCGCAAAGGCGCCAAGGCTGACCGTCGCGGTTCGATGGACGCCGAACTCAGCGCCAGCCTCAACCAGTTGAGCGAAGATGAGTTGCTGCCGGTGGCGCGAGCGTTCAACCAATTCCTCAACCTGGCCAATATCGCCGAGCAATATCAGCTGATTCATCGCCGTGAAGAATCGCAGCCTGCGCCGTTCGAGGCCCGGGTGTTACCGGAATTGCTCGCTCGCCTGCTGACCGCGGGCCATGACCCCGAGTCCCTGGCCCGGCAATTGGGCCGGCTGGAAATCGAGCTGGTATTGACGGCGCACCCCACCGAAGTGGCGCGTCGCACGCTGATCCAGAAGTACGACGCGATAGCCGCGCAACTGGCCGCACAAGACCATCGCGACCTGACTACCGCCGAGCGCGAGCAGATCAAAACGAAGTTGCAGCGCCTGATCGCCGAAGCCTGGCACACCGAAGAAATCCGCCGTACCCGCCCGACACCGGTGGACGAAGCCAAGTGGGGCTTCGCGGTGATCGAGCATTCGCTGTGGCAGGCGATTCCCAACTATTTGCGCAAGGCCGATCAGGCACTGCATGCCGCCACCGGCCTGCACCTGCCACTGGAAGCCGCACCGATTCGCTTTGCCTCATGGATGGGCGGCGACCGCGACGGCAACCCCAACGTCACCGCCGCGGTGACCCGCGAAGTGTTGCTGCTGGCGCGCTGGATGGCCGCCGATTTGTACCTGCGCGATGTTGATCACCTCGCCGCCGAGTTGTCGATGCAGCAGGCCAGCGACGAGTTGAAAGCCAAGGCCGGCGACAGCGCCGAGCCTTACCGCGCAGTGCTCAAACAATTGCGTGAACGCCTGCGCGCGACCCGTAATTGGGCCCACGCATCCCTGACGGCAAACACGCCAGCGTCGGCCGATGTGCTGCAAAACAATCGTGACCTGCTGGACCCGCTGGAGCTGTGCTACCACTCGCTGCATGAATGCGGCATGGGCGTCATCGCCGATGGCCCGTTGCTCGATTGCCTGCGTCGTGCGGTGACGTTCGGGCTGTTTCTGGTGCGCCTTGATGTGCGGCAGGACTCGTCGCGCCACACGGCGGCCATGACCGAAATCACCGATTACCTCGGCCTGGGCCGTTATGAGGACTGGAGCGAAGAGGAGCGCATTGCCTTCCTGATGCGCGAACTGAACAATCGCCGGCCATTGCTGCCGGCGTACTTCAAGCCGTCTGCCGACACTGCCGAAGTGCTGGCGACGTGCCGGGAAATCGCCGCGGCACCGGGGGCTTCCCTCGGCTCGTATGTGATTTCCATGGCCGGTGCCGCTTCCGACGTGCTGGCCGTGCAATTGCTGCTCAAAGAATCCGGCGTATTGCGGCCGATGCGCGTGGTGCCGCTGTTCGAAACCCTCGCCGACCTCGATAACGCCGGCCCGGTGATCGAAAAACTGTTGCTGCTGCCGGGCTATCGCTCGCGCCTGCAAGGGCCGCAGGAAGTGATGATCGGTTATTCCGACTCGGCCAAGGACGCCGGCACTACAGCGGCAGCCTGGGCGCAGTATCGGGCGCAGGAGCGTTTGGTCGACATCTGTCGCGAACAGCAAGTGGAGCTGCTGTTGTTCCACGGTCGCGGGGGCACCGTGGGCCGTGGTGGTGGCCCGGCGCACGCGGCGATTCTGTCGCAGCCGCCGGGGTCGGTGGCGGGGCGCTTCCGCACCACCGAGCAGGGGGAAATGATTCGTTTCAAATTCGGCCTGCCGGACATCGCCGAGCAAAACCTCAATCTGTACCTGGCGGCAGTGCTGGAGGCGACCTTGTTGCCACCGCCACCCCCTGAGCCTGCCTGGCGCCATTTGATGGACGAATTGGCCGCCGACGGCGTCAAGGCTTACCGCGCTGTGGTGCGGGAGAATCCGCAGTTCGTCGAGTATTTCCGCCAGTCCACCCCCGAGCAGGAGTTGGGGCGTTTGCCGTTGGGCAGCCGTCCGGCCAAGCGCCGCGCTGGCGGCATCGAAAGCCTGCGCGCCATTCCGTGGATCTTCGGCTGGACCCAGACGCGCTTGATGTTACCGGCCTGGTTGGGCTGGGAAGCGGCATTGAGCAAGGCGCTGGAGCGCGGCGAGGGTGAGTTGCTGGGGCAGATGCGCGAGCAGTGGCCATTCTTCCGTACCCGTATCGATATGCTGGAAATGGTGCTGGCCAAGGCCGACGCCGACATCGCCCAGTCTTACGATGAGCGTCTGGTCGAGCCGGATCTGCTCCCTTTGGGTGCGCATTTACGCGACCTATTGTCGCAGGCCTGTGCAGTGGTCCTGGGGTTGACCGGTCAGTCGCAGCTACTGGCACATAGCCCAGCCACCCTCGAATTCATCCGTCTGCGCAACACTTACCTCGACCCACTGCATCTATTGCAAGCCGAACTGTTGGCACGTTCGCGGCAACAGGATGTGGCCCAAGGCAGCCCGGTAGAACAGGCGTTACTGGTGTCTGTGGCGGGGATTGCCGCCGGTTTGCGAAATACCGGCTAAGGTTTTCGTCGCGGGGAACAGGCACCCGGCGCGAGCGTCGAGTGCCTGTTGGCGAGCGCTCGAAAAGGTCTGTCACGCGACAGTTAATGATGGGGTTGCGACTTGGGTTACCCCTTCGCAGGGTCTCGTAAGGGGCGGGTTTCTCCGACTTTCGGCGGCTTGTGTGGGCAGGGCCTGCTGTGTATCTTGATCAGCCTTTGGCCGTTTGGGCGGTCGCGATCCTATTTTTGAGATTGGCCCCAAGAGGCGAATCTGACGTTATCTATATAAAAAATTGAGGAGCACATCTAATGCGCGTCATTCTGCTGGGAGCTCCCGGGGCCGGTAAAGGTACTCAGGCTAAGTTCATCACCGAGAAATTCGGCATTCCGCAAATCTCCACCGGCGACATGCTGCGTGCTGCGGTAAAAGCCGGTACCGAGCTGGGTGTTAAAGCCAAAGGCATCATGGATGCCGGTGGTCTGGTCTCTGACGATTTGATCATCGCCTTGGTCAAGGACCGTATCGCGCAGCCTGACTGTGCCAACGGTTTCCTGTTCGACGGTTTCCCGCGCACCATTCCGCAAGCTGAAGCGCTGGTAGAAGCGGGCGTGGAACTGGACAACGTGGTCGAAATCGCCGTCGATGACGAAGAAATCGTCCAGCGTATCGCCGGTCGCCGCGTTCACGAGGCCAGCGGCCGCGTGTACCACACCGTCTACAACCCGCCGAAAATCGCCGGCAAAGACGACATCACTGGCGAAGAGCTGGTGCAGCGCAAGGACGACACCGAAGAAACCGTGCGTCATCGCCTATCGGTCTACCACTCCCAGACCAAACCACTGGTGGAGTTCTACCAGGGGCTGGCCTCTGCTCAGGGCAAGCCGAAGTACAGCCACATCGAAGGTGTTGGCTCGGTTGAAGTGATCACCGGCAAGGTGCTTGAAGCACTGAGCTGAAAAGTCTGATCGGCTTCATCTTCTACGGCCCGCTTGCGGGCCGTAGTTGTTTATACTGGCGCACTTTTTCAGACCTCTCTTACGGAAACATCGATGAGCACCTTGCTGGCCCTGGACACCGCGACTGAAGCTTGCTCCGTTGCTTTGCTGCATGACGGCAAAGTCACGAGTCATTACGAGGTGATCCCGCGCCTGCATGCGCAGAAGCTGCTGCCGATGATCCAGCAACTGCTGGCCGATGCCGGGACCACGCTGCAAGCGGTCGATGCCATTGCGTTCGGCCGTGGTCCGGGCGCGTTCACCGGTGTGCGGATCGCCATCGGCGTGGTGCAGGGGTTGGCGTTTGCGCTGGATCGCCCGGTGTTGCCGGTCTCCAATCTCGCCGTACTTGCCCAGCGGGCCTATCGCGAACACGGCGTCAGCCAGGTCGCGGCGGCCATCGATGCGCGTATGGATGAGGTGTATTGGGGGTGCTACCGCGAAACGGCGGGGGAGATGCGGTTGGTGGGCAACGAAGCGGTACTGTCACCGGAAGCCGCTGCGTTGCCGGCCGATGCCAGCGGCGAGTGGTTCGGCGCAGGCACCGGTTGGGGGTATGCCGAGCGCATTGCCGTCAACCTGAGCGGGCAGGACGCGGGCATGCTGCCCCACGCCGAAGACCTGCTGACCCTGGCGCGCTTTGCCTGGGAACGCGGCGAAGCAATCGTGGCCGATGAGGCGCAGCCGGTGTATCTGCGCGATAAAGTCGCGACTCCGAAAGCGCGTTAATTTCCCCGACCGAGCGGGTCCAATCGCGGGCAAGCCCGCTCCCACAGGATCTCCGCTAACCCTGTGGGAGCGGGCTTGCCCGCGATGGCGGTCTACCTGCGTACGCCAATCGTCACTTTCTAACCTGCGCTTTTAAACCTTTTCGCTTTTCTGTGTTCTAGTTATCACTCGGCAGTTTGCGAAGTGGGCTATGTGCCACTAAGCTGCCATCATCGATACCGAGCATGCACTTATGCGTATAGACGGCGTTTCTTCTCAGTCCTACCCCATCAAGCGCAAGCCTCGCAAAGGCCATGTGTCCGAGGATGACTCCGTCGATATCGACGGCGAGCTGGAATTCCCTACCGAAGAGCAATTGGCCGCCCGCGCCGCCAAAGCTTCCGCACAACGCCTGAGCAATCTGCCCGCCCGCCAACAAGACATGATTTATCACCGCGCCATGAGCAAAAGTGTGGCGATGGCACTGGCCAGTTACCTGAGCACCGCCACTTTTGTCGATTGGGATGCGGATGTACTGGGTCTCGACCTGTACATCTGATGCTGCCTTACTACCTCGGCTGCCCGTCCTGGAGTGAAAACGCCTGGCGCGATTACTTGTATCCACAAGACGCCAGGCCCGCCGAGTTTCTCAATCTTTATG
The DNA here is from genome assembly GCF_053629455.1 of Pseudomonas sp. F-14 TE3482. Lineage (NCBI taxonomy): Bacteria > Pseudomonadati > Pseudomonadota > Gammaproteobacteria > Pseudomonadales > Pseudomonadaceae > Pseudomonas > Pseudomonas sp. F-14 TE3482. The sequence continues at coordinate 6,529,238 of NZ_JBRJII010000001.1, read as the reverse complement.
CTCAAGTGTTCAACGCCGTGGAAGGCAATACGACTTTCTACGCGAGCCCGTCTGCTGCCACTGTGCAGCGCTGGGCCGAGACCATGCCCGAACACTTTCGCTTCACCGCCAAGTTCCCCGGCGACATCAGCCATAGCGGTGACCTGCGTGAACAGCTGATCGCCGCCGAAACCTTCCTGCAATTGCTCAGCCCCCTGGGTGAACGGGTTTCTCCCCTCTGGCTGCAATTGTCCAAAAGCTTTACCCCGCAACGCTTGTCCGAGCTGGCCGGTTTTATTGACGCGGTGGATCGGCCCTTGGCGGTCGAAGTGCGACACGATGAGTTCTTCGCCAAGGGCGATGCCGAGCGGATGCTCAATCGCCTGTTGCTGGACCGTGGTGTCGAGCGTATCTGCCTTGATCCGCGAGCGCTGTTCAGCTGCACCTCGACCGATCCTTCGGTGCTCCACGCCCAATCGAAAAAGCCCAGGGTGCCGCCTCGTCCTGCAGCGTTCACTCAATTCCCACAGGTGCGTTTCATTGGCCATCCTGTGCTTGAAGCCAACGATCCATTCCTGGTGCCATGGGTCGAGAAAATCGCTGCCTGGATCGAAGAGGGCCGCACGCCCTATATCTTCCTGCACACCGCCGATAACCTGCTGGCGGCAAAACTCGCCCAACGTTTTCACGCACAACTGATGCTGCGTTTGCCTGGCTTGGCGCCGCTGCCTGAGCTATACAGAGAGCCCGCCGCCGAGCAACTTGGCTTGCTCTGAAGCGGATTCGTCCCCTTTTCAGGAGCCTGCCAATGGATGCGCAAACCCTTCGAGCCCAGGCGTTCAAAGCACTGCACGAACGCGAGGGCGCTTTTGTCATTCCCAACCCTTGGGACGCCGGCTCGGCGAAGATGCTCGCCAGCCTTGGCTTCGAGGCGCTGGCGACCACCAGTGCCGGTTACGCCTTTTCCCGGGGGCGTCCCGATGGTGGGTTGACGCTCGACGAGACCCTGGCGAACGTTGAAGCGATTGTCGCGGCCACTGATCTGCCGGTAGCGGTGGATCTCGAAAACGGTTTTGCCGACGCCCCCGCCGACTGCGCCAAAAGTATTGTGCGTGCGGCAAAGGCCGGTGCGGTCGGCGGTTCAATCGAAGATGCCACGGGGCGTGAGGACGGTCCGATCTACTGCTTCGAGCATGCCGTGGCGCGTATCGAAGCGGCTGTCGCGGCGTCTCGCAGTTTGCCTTTCCCCTTTATGCTGACGGCGCGCGCCGAGAACTTTCTGCACGGCAATCCTGACCTCGACGACACCATTCGCCGCTTGCAGGCATTCGCCGAGGCGGGGGCCGACGTGCTTTATGCACCGGGCTTGCGCAACGCTGAAGAAGTCTTGGCGGTGGTTCGTGCCGTGGCACCGAAACCGGTCAATGTGTTGATGTCCGGCGGGCTCAAGCTGACGGTCGAGCAGTTGAGTGAAATGGGCGTCAAGCGCATCAGCGTCGGTTCGGCCCTGGCCCTGGCCGCGTATGGCGAGTTCTTCCGCGCCGCCGAGGAAATCCAGCAACACGGGACCTTCGGTTTTACCTCCCGGTCGATGCCGTTCCAGAAGGCCAATCAATTGTTCAAAGGCTGACGATGCGGTTTCGGTGGGGGCTGTTGCTGGTGCTGTTGATCGTCGGCGCTGCCGGGTTGAGCGTCTGGCGCGGCTGGGTGTCCATTCCTGCGCAATGGAACCCGTGGGCGCCGCTGGACGTGAAGGCCGAACCGAACCTGCTGACTCGCTACAAACTGATGCGCCTGCGCGATGATCCGCAGTTATGCGACCAGGTCCTGAGCAGCTCAGGTTTGCGGGTGACCCGTCAGGCCGACAGCCCGGACGCGACTTGCCCGTTGACCAACACCTTGCGTGTGCAAGGTGGCGAGGCGGCGCTGAGCAGCAGTTTCCTCGCCAGTTGCAGCCTGGCGGTAGCGTTCGCCTTGTTCGAGCGCCACGCCCTGCAACCGGCGGCTCAGGCCGTCTACGGGCAGGCGGTGAAACGGGTCGACCATCTCGGCAGCTTCGCCTGTCGCAACGTCTACAACCGCGAAAACGGCAGACGCAGCCAGCATGCCACGGCCGATGCGCTGGATATCAGCGGATTCCGGCTGGCGGACGGCCGATCGATCAGCGTGCTCAGGGATTGGCCGAAGGATAATCAGGACGCGCGATTTCTGCGTCAGGTCCGCGACGGCGCCTGCGATATGTTCAGTGTGGTGTTGAGCCCGGACTACAACGCCGCCCATCGCAACCACTTTCATGTGGATGTCGGGCCGTGGTGGCGGTGCCGCTGAAGGATTATGCGGCGATGCGCAGGTTCTGCAGAACGATCGGGCGTGCCCAGCCGTTATCGAAATCCAATTGTTTCTGTTGTTCCACCAGCTCTTCGGGCGAGAAAGGCGGGAACGGTTTGTCCAGCAGCTCAAGTTCGAACTCGGCGATCGGCAAGCGTAGCGGACGCGGTTGCGGTGCGAGGCCAGGCTCTGGCAGCGCTTGACCGGCGGTGAGCACGATCGGGCGTACCCAGCCGCTTTCGAAGTCCTGTTGTTTCTGTTGCGCGACGATTTCTTCCGGAGGGAACGGCGGGGAAGGTTTGTCGGCCAGGTCCATTTCGAACTCGGCAATCGGCAGAAACAGTGGCTCTGGCGGGCGGACGGGTGTTTCGATCACATCGCATTCGCGCTGGGAAACGATGTGCGCCAGCAGCTCACTGCCAACGGTCGGTTCGACCGGGCTATCGAGATCAACCGGTGGAAAGTTGAGAGACTCCGGCACGACATCGCCCGACTGATCGGCCAGGGCCTGGGCAAAAAAATCCTGCCACAGGTGACTGACGCCGCTCAGTGCTTGGGAATTTCGCAGGCCAAAATCGCCGTGGGGCGAGATGTAACCTATCGATGTGCGTTGAATGTCTGACATTTCTCTCGGTCGACGCTCAGCTCTGGCAAAATGCTCGATAGTTTGGTTATCGGCCGTTTTTGCCGATCATTAATTTTTTGAGCGTGTTTTCCCATGATTGAGCAACCTGCGGCTTGCCGCATCCATGTCGAGGCCTTGGGCACGACCTTTCAGCCACAGGCCGAGCAATGGGCCGAGCGCCTGGGGTTGCCGTTGCAGGTGGATGACGGCGAGTTTGCCTTGCAGGTGGGCGAGCAGGGGTTGCAGCTGCAACAACTCGGGCCGGACGCACCGGGACCGGTGCGGGTGGATTTTGTCGAGGGCGGTGCGGCCCATCGTCGGTTGTACGGCGGTGGCAGCGGTCAGATGATTGCCAAGGCGGTCGGCATCGCCCAAGGCGTGCGTCCGCGCGTGCTGGACGCCACGGCCGGGCTGGGCAAGGATGCGTTCGTGCTGGCGAGCCTGGGCTGCGAGATGAGCCTGATCGAGCGCCAGCCGCTGATCGGCGCCTTGCTTGAAGATGGCCTGGCGCGCGGCGCGGAAGATTTCGACGTGGCACCGATCGTGGCGCGGATGCGTTTGCTCAAGGGCAACTCGATCGAGGTGATGCGCAACTGGGAAGGCGAGCCGCCGCAGGTGATCTACCTCGACCCGATGTTCCCCCATCGTGAGAAAACCGCGTTGGTGAAGAAGGAAATGCGCCTGTTCCGGCCGCTGGTCGGCGATGACCCGGATGCGCCAGCATTGCTTGAAGCGGCATTGGCCCTGGCCAGTCACCGGGTGGTGGTCAAGCGCCCGCGCAAGGCACCGTGCATCGACGGGCCGAAGCCGAGTCATGCGCTGGATGGCAAGTCCAGCCGATACGACATTTATCCGAAGAAAGCGCTCAAGGCTTAAGACCGTGTCGCCCTCATCGCGGGCAAGCCTCGCTCCCACAGGTTTTGTGTTGGGTACAATATCCGAGAACACCTCGGAACCTGTGGGAGCGGGCTTGCCCGCGATGGCGTCGGCCCAGACACTGCAAATCGATCAGACCGATTCCGGCCGATAAGCCCGCATAAACAACCCCACCACTTCCCGCACATGGGCTTCGGCCGCATCCCCGGTCACCGGCTCGCCGCAGCCATACAGCAACCGGAAATTTCCCGCCCCCTTGAGCAGGCAAAAGAAATGCTCGGCGGCATTGCGCGGTTTGTCGATACTCAATGCGCCGCTCTGATTGACCTTGTTCAGCAACCCCTCCATTCCGTGAAGTACGCGTTCTGGCCCGGCCTGGAAGAAAATCAGCGAGAGTTTCGGGTCTTGGCTACCCAGCGTCATCATCAGCCGATGCAGGTTCACCGACTCATCACTGTTGATCAGCTGATGAAAGCCGTGTGCGATGTTCAGCAGCACGGTTTCCACCGCGATGCCCTCCGGCAACTCAAAGAAAAGGGGCGGCAATTGCTCTTCGCACTTGGCGATGACGGCGGCGGAAAACAGCGTCTCCTTGTCGTTGAAATGACTGTAGACCGTCAGCTTCGACACGCCGGCTTCGGCCGCCACGGCATCCATGCTGGTGTTGGCGTATCCCTTGCTCAGAAACAGGATTTTTGCCGCATCGAGGATGGCCTGGCGCTTGGCCAGATCCTTGGGACGGCCCGGACCGCTGGGTATGGAAAGATTGTCAGACATTCTTCGCTTTAATACTGGACTGGTGAGTTTGCTATTAATAACATACTGGTCAGTATAATTATTCAAAGCACCATTAGCGAAAGGTCCTTTCCCATGTTCCGCTATGCCTTGCCCCTCGCATTGCCGGTCAGCCTGGCTTTTTTATTGTCTGCGTGCGGCCATGAAGAGGCGCCTCAAGTCACCGTCCGCCCGGCCATGGTCGTTCAGCCAGAGCCCTCGGCTCAGGCCATGGAGAGTTATCCCGGTGAAGTCCGTGCGCGCTATGAGCCTGATCTGGCCTTTCGCATTGGCGGCAAAGTCAGCCGACGACTGGTCGAGGAAGGCCAGCGGGTCAAGGCCGACCAGCCTCTGGCGGAACTCGATCCTCAGGACGTGCGCCTGCAACTGGAAGCCACCCGCGCCCAGGTCGCCGCCGCCGAAGCCAATCTGAACCTGGTGCGCGCCGAGCGCGATCGCTACAAGACCCTGATGGAGCGGCAGATGGTCAGCCGTTCGCAGTACGACAATGCGGAAAACCTCTACCGCTCCGGTGAAGCACGCCTCAAGCAAATCAAAGCCGAATTCAACGTCTCGACCAATCAGGCCAGTTACGCGGTGCTGCGCGCGCCGCAGGATGGGGTGGTGGCCAAGCGTGCGGTTGAAGTCGGGCAAGTGGTCGCGGCCGGGCAAACCGTGTTTACCCTCGCCACCGATGGTGAACGCGAAGTGTTGATCAGCCTGCCGGAGCAGAACTTCGGTCGTTTCAAGGTCGGCCAACCGGTCTCGGTGGAACTCTGGACGCAACCCGATCAACGTTTCCCCGGACGCATTCGTGAGTTGTCACCTGCGGCCGACCCGAAATCCCGTACCTTCGCCGCTCGCATTGCATTTACCGCCGGCAAGGTTCCCGCTGAACTGGGCCAGAGCGCCCGGGTGTTTATCCAGACCGCCGATGTGGTGTCGTTGTCGGTGCCGCTGTCGGCGGTCACCGCGGAAAACGGTGCCACTTATGTATGGGTGGTCGGTGCCAACAACACCTTGAAAAAAGCCCCGGTGCGGGTCGGTGCCTTCGGCGAGAAAACCGTGCCGGTGCTCGAAGGCCTGAACGCCAGTGACTGGGTAGTGGTGGCCGGTGTTCATGTGCTTCACGACGGGCAGCAAATACGCCCGGTGGATCGCTCCAACCGCGTGGTCAATCTGGCGCACAAGGAGTAATCCCCGATGGGTTTCAATCTTTCCGAATGGGCGCTGCGTAACCGCCAGATCGTACTGTTCCTGATGCTCTTGCTGGCCGTCGTCGGCGCGTTGTCCTACACCAAACTCGGCCAAAGCGAAGACCCGCCGTTTACCTTCAAGGCCATGGTGATTCGCACCAACTGGCCGGGGGCCACGGCCGAGGAAGTGTCGCGCCAGGTTACCGAGCGCATTGAAAAGAAACTGATGGAAACCGGCGAGTACGACCGGATTGCTTCTTTCTCCCGCCCGGGCGAATCCCAGGTCACGTTCATTGCTCGAGATTCGATGCACTCGGTGGAGATCCCGGAGCTCTGGTATCAGGCTCGCAAGAAGATCAGCGACATTCGCCACACTTTGCCGCCGGGCATCCAGGGGCCGTTCTTCAACGATGAATTCGGCACGACCTTCGGCAACATCTACGCCCTGACCGGCGAAGGTTTTGACTACGCGGTGCTCAAGGACTACGCCGACCGCGTCCAGATTCAGCTGCAACGGGTCAAGGATGTGGGCAAGGTCGACTTGCTCGGGCTGCAGGACGAGAAAATCTGGATCGAGCTCTCCAACGTCAAACTGGCCACCCTCGGATTGCCGTTGGCGACGGTGCAGCAGGCGCTTGAAGAGCAGAACGCGATGTCCAACGCAGGTTTCTTCGAAACCACCAGCGAGCGTTTGCAGCTACGGGTTTCGGGGAATTTTCAGACCGTCGACGAGATCAGGAACTTCCCGATCCGGGTCGGTGATCGCACGTTCCGCATCGGCGATGTGGCGAACGTTCGTCGTGGCTTCAACGATCCACCGGCGCCGCGCATGCGCTTCATGGCTGAAGACGCCATCGGCCTGGCGGTGGCCATGAAGAGCGGTGGCGACATTCTGATTCTGGGCAAGGCGCTGGAAGTCGAATTCGCCCGGATCCAGAAGAATCTTCCGGCTGGCATGCAGTTGCGCAAGGTGTCCGATCAACCCGCCGCGGTGAAAACCGGTGTCGGCGAGTTTGTTCAGGTGCTGGTGGAGGCGCTGGCGATTGTATTGCTGGTGAGCTTCTTCTCCCTCGGTGTGCGCACCGGCATGGTGGTGGCGCTGGCGATTCCGCTGGTGTTGGCGATGACCTTCGCCTGCATGTATTACCTTGGCATCGGCCTGCACAAGATTTCCCTCGGCGCGCTGGTGCTGGCGCTGGGGTTGCTGGTGGACGACGCGATCATCGCCGTGGAAATGATGGCGATCAAAATGGAGCAGGGCTTCGACCGGGTCAAAGCCGCCAGCTACGCCTGGACCAGCACTGCGTTCCCGATGCTCACCGGTACGTTGATCACCGCTGCCGGTTTCCTGCCGATTGCCACCGCGCAATCGGGCACCGGCGAATACACCCGCTCGATCTTCCAGGTGGTGACCATCGCGCTGTTGGCGTCGTGGGTTGCCGCCGTGGTCTTTGTGCCTTATCTGGGGGAAAAACTCCTGCCGGACCTGGCGAAAATTCACGCCGCCAAGCATGGCACTGGCGACGGTCAACCCGACCCTTATGGCACGCCGTTCTATCAGCGCGTCAGGCGTCTGGTGGAGTGGTGCGTGCGCCGACGAAAAACGGTGATCATGCTGACGGTCGTGATGTTCGTCGCCTCACTGGTATTGTTCCGTTTCGTGCCGCAACAGTTCTTCCCGGCTTCGGGGCGGCTGGAGTTGATGGTCGATCTGAAACTGGCCGAAGGGGCGTCTTTGAGCAACACCGCCGAGGAGGTCAAACGCCTCGAAGGCCTGCTCAAGGATCAGGCCGGGATCGACAACTACGTGGCTTACGTGGGCACCGGTTCGCCGCGTTTCTACCTGCCGCTGGATCAGCAACTTCCGGCTGCGAGCTTTGCGCAATTTGTCGTGCTGGCCAAAACCATCGAAGACCGCGAAACCCTGCGCACCTGGCTGATTGGAACCCTCAATGAACAATTCCCGGCCCTGCGTTCGCGGGTCACGCGGTTGGAGAATGGTCCTCCGGTTGGCTATCCGGTGCAGTTCCGGGTCACCGGTGAGCACATTGAGGAAGTCCGCGCATTGGCCCGTAAAGTCGCGGCCAAGGTTCGCGAGAATCCTCACGTGGTCAACGTGCATCTGGACTGGGAAGAGCCGAGCAAAGTCGTTTATCTGAACGTCGATCAGGACCGCGCACGGGCGCTGGGTGTGAGCACGGCGAACCTGTCGGGTTTCCTGCGCAGCTCGCTGACCGGTGCCAGCGTCAGCCAGTACCGCGAAGACAACGAGTTGATCGAGATCTTGCTGCGCGGCACGGTGCATGAGCGCACCGAGCTGGCGTTGCTGCCAAGCCTGGCCGTGCCGACCGACAACGGTCGCAGCGTGGCGCTGTCGCAGATCGCGACGCTGGAATACGGCTTCGAAGAAGGCATCATCTGGCACCGTAACCGCCTGCCCAACGTGACGGTTCGCGCCGACATCTACGGCAAGGAACAACCGGTATCACTGGTGCAGCAAATCATGCCGACCCTGGATCCGATTCGCGCCGAATTGCCGGACGGCTATTTGCTGGACGTCGGCGGTACGGTGGAAGACTCGGCCCGTGGGCAGAGCTCGGTGAATGCTGGCGTGCCGTTGTTCATTGTGGTGGTGCTGACGTTGCTGATGCTGCAACTGCGCAGTTTCTCACGCACGGTGATGGTGTTTCTGACGGCGCCACTGGGGCTGATCGGTGTGACGCTGTTTCTATTGGTGTTCCGCCAGCCATTTGGTTTTGTGGCGATGCTCGGGACCATCGCCTTGTCCGGGATGATCATGCGTAACTCGGTGATTCTGGTCGATCAGATTGAGCAGGACATCGCTGCCGGGCTTAAGCCTTGGCAGGCGATTATCGAGGCGACGGTGCGGCGGTTCCGACCGATTGTGCTGACGGCGTTGGCGGCGGTGCTGGCGATGATTCCATTGTCACGCAGTGTGTTTTTCGGGCCGATGGCGGTGGCGATCATGGGCGGGCTGATTGTGGCGACGGCGTTGACGTTGCTGTTTTTGCCGGCGTTGTATGCGGCTTGGTTCAGGGTCAAGCAAGAGCCGGTGTGATTGTTTGATCCTGGCGGCCTTCGGGCCGACCATGGTCACTCCATTGTAGGAGCGAGGCTTGCCCGCGAAGGCGGTCCAAGCTCCTACACATATTTCAGATCCGTCTGATATTGAGTCAACGTAGGTGCGCTGTTGTACTCAAGACTCAACTTCGTGAGTTTTTGAGACACCGATAATGAAAAAACCGCCCATGCTCAAGGGCAGATCCGACCCGGTGTTCGATCTGTTGGGGCAGTCGCCCCACAAGGAACGCCTCTCGGACTACCTCGCACTGCTCAAGCCGCTGGACGATCAGGGCCGCTACCTTCCTTTCGATGAGTTGCGCTACCGCTGGGCGCCTGGACTGGATGCGAACCTGTGCTGGGCCTTGGTCAAGAAAGCCCGGACCGCACAGTATTCCAGCATTTTGCCATTGGGCGAGCCCATTCAATGGGGCCAATTTGTGCTGACCCCATTGGCCCAGAAAGCTGTTTCGGCCGTCGATCGACAAGCGACGACGGCAGCGCTGGAATACATGACTGGCCAGATCGGCGAACGAGCGCATTTCAGCTATCTGCTCAACGATCTGATCGAAGACGAAGCCATCAGCAGCAGCCAGCTCGAAGGCGCGGCAACCACCACCCGGGTGGCCAAGGACATGCTCAAGCGCAAGCGCCTGCCGCGTACGCCGGATGAGAGGATGGTCATCGGTAACTACAAGATGATGAACTTCGCCTGGGAAAAGCGATATGAGCCCTTGAGCGTCGAGCTGATCGCGGCGATGCATCGTGTCGGCGTCGAAGGTATCGATGACCCGCAATATTCACCGGGTGCCTTCAGGGTCAACGATGACGTGGTGGTGCAGGATGGCGAAGGTAATACCGTGCATACGCCGCCTCCCGCAGCGGGGCTCGTGTCGCGATTGCAGGTGCTGTCGAAGTGGATCAACCAGTCTCACGACGATCCCGGTCAAGTGGATTACCTTCATCCATTGATCAAAGGAATCGCGCTGCATTTTGCACTGGGCTATGAGCATCCTTTTCGCGATGGCAACGGCCGGGTCGCACGGGCACTGTTTTACTGGTTCATGTTCAAGAATGACTTCTCGGCCTTTCGCTACATCGCGATCAGCTTGTTGCTGCGCAATGCGCCGGTGAAATACGGGCGCTCGTATCTGAATACCGAGGCCGATGATCTGGACCTGACCTACTTCATCGATTTCCAGTGTTCAGTCATCTCCCGGGCTGTCAGCGCTTTTACCGAGGCTTATCGAAAAAGCCTGGCCTATACCGAAAGCTTTGATCGATGGCTGCTGGAGTCTGGTTTTTTTGACCGATTGACCGAGAAACAGCGAGCCGTATACCAAGTGGCCAAGAGTGGTATGGCCAAGGAGTTCACGGCGGTCAATGTGAAGGAGAATCTGAACTGCTCTTACAACACCGCGTCAGCCACTCTGAATGGTTTGGTCGAGTTGATGGTGTTCGAGAAAAGGAGGATGGGGCGCGAGTGGGTGTTCTTCCTGCGGGCAGCGTCCGCGGTCTGATTCCCGGGGGCGTGAGATTGCTCGCGATGAGTCCGTGTCAGTCGACATACTGTGGCTGACACACCGCAATCGCGAGCAAGCTCGCTCCCACAGGATGGAGTTGAGGCTTAGAGCGTACCAAACACCTTCTTCGCCAAACTGGTCGCCGCCGCCGCAGGGTTCTGGCGAATGGTTTCTTCCTGCTTGCCGATCATCTCGAACAAACCGTTCAACGCCTGCTCGGTCACGTAGCTTTCGATGTTGGCGTTTTTCGCATCCAGCGCGCCCAGGGTCGCCGCTTGCCCGGCGAACGAGTTGTATTGCTGGGCCAGGCCGACCTGGTCGGTGGCTTGTTTGACGATTGGCAGGAATTTGGTGCGGATCTGCTCGCGGCTGGTTTTGCTCAGGTACTGAGTCGCCGAGTCCTTGCCGCCGCCGAGAATCCCCTTGGCATCCTCCACGGTCATCTTCTTCACCGCATCCACCAGAATCGGCTGAGCCTGCGTCACGGCCGCCTCAGCCGCTTTGTTCATGCTGGTTTCCAGTTGATCGACCTGATCGCCCATGCCGAACTGTTTCATTTTCTTGGCGACCTTACCCAGCTTGCCCGGCAGTTCGATTTTCACGTCCGGGTTGTTGCTGAAGCCGCCGGGTGTGCCGAGTTGTTTAACGGCCAGTTGCGCGCCTTGGGTCAGGGCGTCCTTTAGACCGCCGGTGGCATCTTGTTGCGACAGGTCATTGAGCGACAAGGCCAGGGCGTTGGCGCAGATCATTAAGCCTGCGCACAGGCCGGCGAAGCGAAGAGTAGGGCGGAGCATGGCGGCTTCCTTGTTCAAAATAGAGAATTAGCGGGCGGCGTCGACGCGGATTTTCAGTGGCTGCGGATCGCTGCCATCCAGCTGCACGGCATGATGTTCGGTGGTGATGAACATCAGTTCGCCATTCACTTCGATCCGTGCGCTAACCGAATAACGATGGCCCGGTTTGACCTGCGCTGGATCGTAACTCAGATGAAACGGCAGCGGCACCTGGCCTTTGACCCTGTCGTTGGCGCTCGAAGTAGACGAACGCCAACGGCAATTTAACGGATTTTTCCGGTGATTTCGCCCCATGAATCTTTTGACAAGCGCTTTTTTCAGGTTTTACTAAAGGGTTTCAATACAACTGATCCTGGAGATACCGCAATTGAATTGCGGTATTCATTTTCAGTGGCTGTCAGCGTATAGCGTTTACCTGGTACGACAGTGTCTGGATCGTATTCCAGGTAAAACGCTTCCGCCATTTTTTCGCTGATATGTATTTGCATCAATTGTGCAGCGGTATTGTCGTGTTCGTGGGCAACAACGGTTACTGCGTGTTCAGGTTGAACCGCTTGAGGCTCCTGTGCCTGGAGGTAGAGGCGGCCGATAGGGCTAAGGTGCAGGATTTGTCGGTGCGGCGCACGATGGACGATCACGAAGTAGTCCAGGTCAATCAGCAGTGGAACGCCGTTGTGGGTCATGCTGACGGTGACAAGGTATTTAACGCTGACATCGGAATAGTTGTGTGCAAATGAAAAGTTCCAGCGCCCACTACGCAGTACGGGGTCACGGGATTGCGCCACTTTGATGGGGGTGGAAGAGTTCGCGGTATGAACACTTATATAAGTTTCGCCTTCGCCACCGCTGGGCGGCAGAAAGTCTTCAGGCAAACTAAAGGTGAGCGTTACGTATGGGTTAATATTTTCTAATGGGTTCATCGCGATATCCGTATCGGGATTAGTTGTAGAGGACCTCTATTAATTCATAACTTGGTGGTTATAAGAACGTCCTTGTTCTTGTAATCATTGTCAGAAAGTTACAGGTAGCCTCAACTAAACTTGATCCGCCGCATCTTCACTGCGATGCAGCGCCACCTGACGGATCGACAAACGAATCTCCGCCGGCAATACCCGTTTGGCCGCACCTTCGGCCAGTTCGCCGAGCAGTTTGTGATAGCTCAACTTGCCGGCTTCGTCGCGGCGCAGCACGTCAAGGTCCAGCATTGTCTGGATGAAGTGACGGAACAGGCTCTTGTCGAAGAACTCCGGGGCGTTCAGGCCGTGGAGGATCGACAGGCGCTGGGCCATGACCGTGCACAGATCTTCCAGTTCTTCGGCACTGATGTTGTTCTGGCCGCTGTTGAGCAGCAAGGAAACAGTCATGTAGAAGCGCTGCAAGGTCTGGGCGATGCTTTTTGATAACAGTGTCAGCAGCACGAAATGCCGCGAGCTCGGTGCCGGACGCAGGTACACGTCGTTCTCGAAACGCAGCAGGCCTTGCTCGACGAAGGCTTCGAGCCATTGATCGACCACGCCATCGAGTTCGTCCAGCGTCCAGCGTATGAACAGCTCCGATTGCAGGTACGGATACAGTGCGCGGGTGTAGCGCAGGATTTGCTCGCGGCTCATGCGCGAGGTGCTCTGGAAGAAACTCGCCAGCAACGACGGCAACGCGAAGATGTGCAGCACGTTGTTGCGGTAGTAGGTCATCAGGACGGCGTTTTGTTCGTCCAGGTACAGAATCTTGCCCAGCGCATCGCTTTGCTCGGACAGCAGGTCCATGTCCTTCACGTGCTCGATCAGCGCCCGTCCGTCACCTTCCGGCAGGGTGGTGTGCGAGGAGTAGGGAACCTTGCGCAACAGCGCCAGATACAGATCAAGCACCCGCGCCATGGCGCGATCGTCCAGGGCCAGACGGCTGGTGGACAGCAACGCCAGGGCCACCAGATTCACCGGGTTGATCGCCGCCGCTTCATTCAAATGCCGGGCGACTTTCTCGCCGAGGCGGTTGGTGGTTTCGTTGAGCCAGGCCGGTTTGAACTGCGGACCGAGTTCCTGTTGGCGCCAGTCTGGCTGTTCGCTGTCGAGGAACTCCGCCAGTTTGATCGGTTCGCCAAAGTTGACCGCGACCTGACCGAAGCGTTGTTTGAGCGCGCCGATGACTTTGAAAATGTCGAAGATCGATTCTTTCTTCTTGCTCGCGCCACGCAATTCGCCGAGGTAGGTGCGGCCTTCCAGCACGCGCTCATAGCCGATGTACACCGGCACGAAGACGATCGGCATGCGTGACGAACGCAGGAAGCTGCGCAGAGTGATCGCGAGCATCCCGGTTTTCGGTTGCAGCATGCGCCCGGTGCGCGAACGGCCGCCCTCGACGAAGTACTCGACCGGGAAGCCTTTGGTAAACAGGGTGTGCAGGTATTCGTTGAACACCGAGGTGTAGAGGGGGTTGCCCTTGAAGGTGCGGCGCATGAAGAACGCCCCGCCACGGCGCAGCAGGCTGCCGATGACTGGCATGTTGAGGTTGATCCCGGCGGCAATGTGCGGCGGGGTCAGGCCGTTGCGAAACAGCAGATACGAGAGCAGCAAATAGTCGATGTGGCTGCGGTGGCACGGCACGTAGATCACTTCGTGACCCTGGGCGACTTTCTGCACACCGTCGATGTGGTTGACCTTGATCCCGTCGTAGATCTTGTTCCAGAACCAGCTCAGCACCACTTCCAGAAAGCGGATCGCGGTGTAGGTGTAGTCCGAGGCGATCTCGTTGCCATAGCGCAAGGCCTGGGCCTTGGCTTTTTCCGGCGAGATGTTCTCGCGTTCGGCTTCGTCGAGGATCGCCTGTTTGACCGAGGGCTGATTGAGCAGGCCTTTGACCAGATTACGGCGGTGGGAAATGTCCGGGCCGATCACCGCGGCTTTCAGGTTGCGAAAGTGCACCCGCAGAATCCGCTGGGCCATGCGCACGGTGCGCTCGTGGCCTTTGTTGTGATCGATCAGTTCACGCAAATGAATCGGCGCCGAGAACTGCACCCGGGTTTTGCGCCCCAGAATCATGATGCTCAGCAGCCGACGCAAACGCCCGGTAACCGCCCAGCTGTCGGCGAACAGCAGTTTCCACGGGCTCGATTCGCTGTCCGGCGACTGGCCCCAGAACACGCTCACCGGAATGATCTGTGCGTCTTCAGCGGCGTTCTGGCTCAGGGCGCTGACCAGACGGGTCAGGGTCGGTGGCGCACCGCGTTTGTCCTGACGGCCGAGCCAGTCGGGCTCCGGCGTCAGGTAAAAGAACGCGGCGGGTTCTATCAACGCGCCCACCGATACCGGCAACACCGGGCGGGGCAGGCCGGCCTTGCCGCATTCGGTATCGACCACGGCGAGGTCGGTCAGTGAAGGATTTTGCAGGACGTAGAACACCGGCCGGCTGCGGTCGAGGTTAAGGGTGAACGATGACTGATTGATCGTCTCCGAGCGAACCCAGAGGTACAGCAGTCGGCGCAGGGTGCCAAACACAAGACGGCGGAACGGGGAACGGGTCATACGGCTTCTGCGTGAGTTGATAAAACCGAGCAAACGCTCGGGCGGCCGATAGTGTGCCGTATTCGCCGAAAATCGGCAAAAAAGCGCCTAAGTAAACTTGAGTTGAGAGTTTTCGCGGCTGTCATATACTCGGCCGTTCAAAATAAAAACAAGGGGGTAACTAGATATGGCTACGCGCGAAACCGGCAATGTGAAGTGGTTCAACGACGCCAAGGGCTATGGCTTCATTCAGCGTGAGGACGGGGTGGATGTGTTCGTGCACTACCGCGCTATCCGCGGCGAAGGTCATCGCTCGCTGACGGAAGGTCAGCAGGTTGAGTATGCGGTGGTGAGCGGGGAGAAGGGCTTGCAGGCAGAAGACGTTGTAGGGTTGTAAACCTCAAGATCAAAAGATCGCAGCCTTCGGCAGCTCCTACAGGGCTTTGTGTACACCTGTAGGAGCTGCCGAAGGCTGCGATCTTTTTTGTGAGCGAGTAAAACCTGAAAGCAATGCTGTATGAATGGCCACCTGTCAGTTTTGACAGTGGACGGTTTTTTCCCTCACGCCTACCCTCGCGAAATACGATCCCTGGAGTCAGATCTTTCAGGGCTTTGCTCCATTCGAGAGGAAAGCGGTCATGTGGAAAAGTATTTCGATTTTGTTGGTCTTGGGTGTTGCTGGATGCGCGGTGCAATCCACTTCCACACATGTCCCGCCCGCATCCTCCATCCGAGCAATGACAGCCCTGTCATCACCGCAACAGGATGATGTTCAGAGTATTTCCGCCGCGCAGTCGTCGGTATTCAAGGTGGTCGAAGCGCCAGCCGGCGAGTTGAACGCCGATACCCTCGGTACCGAGGCCAATGTGCAGGTCAGTTACCCGAGCCTGGCGATCCGCGATACCGTCGGCGTGCGCCTGACAGGCGTGGCACTGCGTGATGCGCCAATCCAGACCGTGTCCACCGTGGGCACGCTGACGTTCAAGTTGCCCAAGGCGTGGGTGACTGAAAACAAGGGGCGTACGGTCACTCTGACTTACACCTATAAGGTGGGCGGTGCGGGCAGTCTGATCACCTCGTCGCCGTTGAGCATCCATGTGGTGGGCGCTCAGGGCCTGAATGTGTTCAAGGTGGTCGAAGCGCCAGCCGGCGAGTTGAACGCCGATACCCTCGGTACCGAGGCCAATGTGCAGGTCAGTTACCCGAGCCTGGCGATCCGCGATACCGTCGGCGTGCGCCTGACAGGCGTGGCACTGCGTGATGCGCCAATCCAGACCGTGTCCACCGTGGGCACGCTGACGTTCAAGTTGCCCAAGGCGTGGGTGACTGAAAACAAGGGGCGTACGGTCACTCTGACTTACACCTATAAGGTGGGCGGTGCGGGCAGTCTGATCACCTCGTCGCCGTTGAGCATCCATGTGGTGGGCGCTCAGGGCCTGAATGTGTTCAAGGTGGTCGAAGCGCCAGCCGGTGAGTTGAACGCCGATACCCTCGGCACCGAGGCCAACGTGCAGGTCAGTTACCCGAACCTGGCGCCAAGGGATACCGTCGGCGTGCGCCTGACCGGCGTGGCACTGCGTGATGCGCCGATCCAGACCGTATCCACCGTGGGCACACTGACGTTCAAGTTGCCCAAGGCGTGGGTGACTGAAAACAAGGGGCGTACGGTCAATCTGACTTACACCTATAAGGTGGGCGGTGCGGGCAGTCTGATCACCTCGTCACCGTTGTCCATCCGGGTTATTGGTGAAGTGCCTGTAGGAGATGGGCAACGTGTTGCCAATGACCTCAATGCGCAGTACGCCGATACGCGACAAAATTGTGGCAGTGCTTCGTTACCTGCCGCGCTGTGCTCGGGTGTCATATTGCGGGCGACGATTAACGGCACCGGCTATCGCGCCTGGAACCCCAGTCCACTCTCGCAGCAGAACGGTGGTGTTTCGTTTTTCTATTTGCGTAAAGATGCGCTCTTCAAAGCATTTCCTGCCAACTATCCAAACACCAGCGGTTTCGTCTTTTTTCCATCACAACAACGCCCGACGGGGAGTATGGAAATTCCGGTTCTATGCACTTTTCCAATAGACGGAGGCAGTGACATCAGGGCCGACCAGGGTTGTGGCGTATCCAGTAATTATCCAACCGTCAGTCGCTCTTGCGAGCAGCAGGGAATTACCACGGCAGCAGGATGGCTCACCCATTACAATCAAGGGCCGGCAGGATGGAAATACCAGCGTCAGTGTGGTTTCAACGTACGATCCAGCCAAGGAGCTCTGGCTGCAAATGCGTTTTATCAGGGGATACTAGCCATGAAGTTAATGGGAGCCGAGTCGTTCAACTCCTGGAATGAAATACGTCTGGCTACCTGGCCACAGAACATCCATACAACCATTCCGATCAAGGCGTTCTTTTATACGAGCAACGGCTTGGCGAACGCCCGATACAATCAGCAGGATTTTTACAAGTACTCGAGCAAGGCGATACCAATTATCAAACTGACGCTGCCCAGAACAACTGCCGAGTCCGCGCAGTTCGAATTCATAAAGGCTGATCAGGTCGTGGGCAACTGGAACTGAGGGCAGCGATTCCAGGTGCGGCTTGTAAACCTCAAGATCAAAAGATCGCAGCCTTCGGCAGCTGCTACAGGGGAATGCATTCCAACTGAGCTGCCGAAGGCTGCGATTTTTTGTTTTCAAGCGGTTTTCCAGGTGATCTCTTCTTCACCGTCGGCGCTGAGGTCATCCAGCGATCCGTTGTCTCCTCACCTTCCTTCTCAACCCACGTCGCGTAATTTCTCACCCTGATGCTGGACGTTTAGCCACCTGTCATATCTGACAGTAGATTGCTTTTTTTCACCAGCCTAATCTCAGGGAACATTATCTCTGAGCTCGCATTGGCGGGCGCAGAAACAGTCGGGAGTGATCGACATGTGGAGAATCATTGGCTTTTTGCTGGTGCTGACTGTGGCCGGGTGCAATTCGCAAGGCATCCCATCCGACCATGAACTGCCGACTTCCGACCCGGCAAAGACTTCGGTCATGACAATACCGGTGCAGGGCGGTAGCGAGGCACTCACTACCCAGCAAGCCACAGTGTTCAAGGTGGTTGAAGCACCTGCCGGTGAGTTGAATGCCGACACCCTGGGCGCCAATGCCACCGTGCAGGTGAGTTACCCGAGCCTGGCGATCCGCGATACCGTCGGTGTGCGCCTGACTGGTGTGGCGTTGCGTGATGCTCCGATTCAGACCATCTCTACGGTCGGCGTACTCACGTTCAACTTGCCCAAGGCGTGGATGACCGAGAACCTCAATCGCACGGTGACCTTGACCTATACCTACAAGGTGGGCGGCGCTGGCAATCTGATCACCTCGTCACCCTTGAGCATCCGTGTGACAGGCGCTCAGGGCCAGGCGGTGTTCAAGGTCGTCGAAGCACCATCCGGCGAGTTGAATGCCGACACCCTGGGCGCCAATGCCACCGTGCAGGTGAGTTACCCGAGCCTGGCGATCCGCGATACCGTCGGTGTGCGCCTGACTGGTGTGGCGTTGCGTGATGCGCCGATTCAGACCGTCTCTACGGTCGGCGTACTGACGTTCAACTTGCCCAAGGCGTGGATTACCGAGAACCTCAATCGCACGGTGACCTTGACCTATACCTACAAGGTGGGCGGCGCCGGCAATCTGATCACCTCGTCACCCTTGAGCATCCGTGTGACAGGCGCTCAGGGCCAGGCGGTGTTCAAGGTCGTCGAAGCACCATCCGGCGAGTTGAATGCCGACACCCTGGGCGCTAACGCCACCGTGCAGGTGAATTACCCGACACTGGCGATCCGCGATACCGTCGGTGTGCGCCTGACTGGTGTGGCGTTGCGTGATGCACCGATTCAGACCGTCTCTACGGTCGGCGTACTGACGTTCAACTTGCCCAAGGCGTGGATCACCGAGAACCTCAACCGCAGTGTCAACCTCACCTACACCTACAAGGTGAGCGGTGCGGGTAGCCTGATTACGTCGTCGCCGCTGGTGGTCAGGATTGTGGGTGCAACCGCCCCGACCGATGGACAGCGTGTGGCGAATGAGCTTAATGCGCAGTATTCCAACACCAGCAATACCTGTCCGGGTAATAAAGCTGCATATGAATGCAACGGAGTGCTGATCAGGGTAGTCGATGCCTCGCCCGCATTTCGCGCGTGGAATCCCAGTCCGGGCGCTGTGAGGCTGGGAGGTGTTTCGTTCAGCTATATGCGGTCTGACCTGGGGATGAGTCGACTGCAGGAGGGGAGAAATCATGGGCTGATTCTCAAGCCAGCGCAGGCCTTCACCGAGAACGGCGGATACCCGCTTCAGGTGCTTTGTTCCTTTGCCTATGATGCGGGGACCAGCAATCGGTACTCGAGTGGGTGTGGTGACTCCTCGCAGTTTCCACAAACCAGCAGGCCCTGTGCTGCACAGGGCATCGTAACTGTTGCAGCCTGGCGCACGCATATGCAGGCTTATCCACCGACCAATGAAAGTCGCTATCTCCATCAGTGTGGCTTCGGTACCGACCAGTCCTCATTTGCCCTGAGCCTTTCTGCGAGGGACAACCCGATGGCCGAACACATTCGCTGGAGGCAAAACGAAATCGTGATCAAAACCTGGCCTCAGAACACCGGGACGCTCCCCATCAAAGCGTTCTTTTATCTCGACGGTTCGAATGGAAATGCGGGGCTTGAACAGGCGAAATTCATACAACGGGATTTCTACAAGATGACGGGCCGATCGATTCCGGTCATCCGGGTCGCACCCAACATGCCGGCAGCAAGCCTGTTCAGCTACAGAGCTGCGGACCAAGGTATTTAGAGGGCGGAAAAGGGCAGGTCGCCTGGACGGCCTGCCTGAATTGTTGCTTAAGCAGTTTTCCAGGTGATTTCTTCTTCACCATCGGCGCTGATACGCATCCAGCGATCGGCCGTCTCTTCACCTTCTTCCTCGACCCAGCTACCCGGTGCGCAACGCACTTCGACGTTCAGCGCCGCAAAGGCTGCGCGGGCGCAGGCGATGTCGTCTTCCCATGGGGTCTGGTCGCTGTCCAGGAACAGGCTGTTCCATTTGCCCACGGCTTTCGGCAACCAGGTGACCGGCACGCTACCGGCCTTGCATTTGTAGGTCTGACCTTTCTGAACCCAGTCGGTGCACGGGCCTAAAGCCGCGCCGAGCCAGGCCGCGATGGCCTTGTAGTCGACGTCGGCGTCTTTCAGGTAAATCTCGATATCGGGTTGGCGCATGGATGTCCTCACTGCGGTCTTGAAAAATCCATTCGCGGATTTAGCCGGCCTCAAGCTGTTGCTCGAGACCAAAAATTATTGAAGTACGAAGTAATCGTAGCGCATCGAAACAGTGACCTCGAACGGCTCGGCCTGTTCGATAACCGCCGCTCGGCGTTCGGCACTGGCGCGCCAGCCGTGGGGTGTCATGGCCAACAGGTTCGCGCGATCCTGACCACTGGCCAACGTCAGTTTGAACTCCAGGGTTTCGCTGTGCTGCAGCGCCATGCCTTCCGGCACCAGCGCCAAATGCTTGTCATCGGT
This sequence comes from Pseudomonas sp. F-14 TE3482, assembly GCF_053629455.1. Classification (NCBI taxonomy): domain Bacteria; kingdom Pseudomonadati; phylum Pseudomonadota; class Gammaproteobacteria; order Pseudomonadales; family Pseudomonadaceae; genus Pseudomonas; species Pseudomonas sp. F-14 TE3482. Next base: position 6,508,999 of record NZ_JBRJII010000001.1, on the reverse strand, counting down.
GTACTCGCGCACTTCGTCGTACAGTCGCTCGCGCAATTCCATCAGATGGCCGCTGGTCGGCCCGACTTTCATCAAGCCGCCACCGCGACTGAGCAGGCGCTTGGCTTCTTCCCAGTCCAGCGGGCTGAACACGCTGGCGAGAAACTGGCAGCTGCCGGATGCCAGCGGTACTCGGGCCATGCTGGCGATCAACCAGGTCAGGGCAGGGTTGCGTTTGCAGGCGCGTTTAACCGCTTCCCGGGAAATGTCCAGCGCATAGCCATTGGCGTTGGGCAAGGCTTCGGCGATTTGCGCGGTGTAGTAACCCTCGCCACAACCGATGTCCAGCCAGCGCTGGGGCGCGTACTGCGCGGCCAGTTCCGCCAGACGCTTGGCCACCGGCGCGTAATGGCCGGCGTTCAAGAAGTCGCGACGGGCTTCGACCATCGCCAGGTTATCCCCAGGGTCGCGGCTGTTTTTGTGCTGCACCGGCAACAGGTTCAGGTAACCCTGCCGCGCACGGTCGAAACGATGCCCGGCGGGGCAAGCCACGCCGTTGTCCACCGCGTTCAGCGGTTCGCTGCAGATCGGACATGCGAGCATCAGGCGAGCAACTTGATCAGGGTCTGGTAGTAGATTTCGGTCAGCACGTCGAGATCGGCCGCCAGCACGCGCTCGTTGACCTGGTGGATCGTCGCGTTGACCGGGCCCAGTTCGACAACCTGAGTGCCCATGGTCGCGATGAAGCGCCCGTCGGAGGTGCCGCCGCTGGTGGAAGCTTGCGTTTCGCGACCGGTGATGTCCTTGATGCTAGCCGATACCGCGTCGAGCAGGGCGCCCGGTTCGGTGAGGAACGGCAGGCCGGACAGCGCCCAGTCGATGTGCCAGTCCAGGCCATGCTTGTCGAGAATATCGGCGACGCGCTTTTGCAGGCCTTCGACGGTGGACTCGGTGGAGAAGCGGAAGTTGAACACCGCCACCAGATCACCCGGGATCACGTTGGTCGCGCCGGTGCCGGAATTGACGTTGGAAATCTGGAAACTGGTCGGCGGGAAGAAATCGTTGCCGTGGTCCCAGTGTTCGGCGGCCAGTTCGGCCAGCGCCGGGGCAGCGAGGTGGATCGGGTTCTTCGCCAGGTGCGGATACGCCACGTGACCCTGCACGCCGCGCACGGTCAATTTGGCGCCGAGGGAGCCGCGACGGCCATTCTTGACCACGTCACCCACCAGGGTAGTGCTCGATGGTTCGCCGACGATGCACCAGTCCAGACGTTCCTTACGGGCGGCGAGGCGTTCGATCACAGCCTTGGTGCCGTGATGCGCCGGGCCTTCTTCGTCGCTGGTGATCAGGAAAGCGACCTTGCCCTTGTGATCCGGGTAGTCAGCGACGAAGCGCTCGGCTGCCACGGTCATGGAGGCCAGGCTGCCTTTCATGTCGGCCGCGCCACGGCCGCAGAGCATGCCGTGCTCATCGATCACCGCGTTGAACGGGTCGATCTGCCAGGCGGTTACCGGGCCGGTCGGGACCACGTCGGTGTGGCCGGCGAAGCACAGCACCGGGCCTTCGTGTTTACCGTGGGTCGCCCAGAAGTTATCCACCTCTTCGATGCGCATCGGTTCCAGCTTGAACCCGGCATCGCCCAGGCGCTGCATCATCTGCTTCTGGCAATCGGCGTCGACCGGCGTCACGGACGGACGGCGGATCAGGTCGATGGCAAGTTGAAGGGTCGGCGAAAGGTCGGCGTGGGCCGTCATGGAAAGCTCCGAAAACTGTAAATGTGGGAGCGAGCTTGCCCGCGATGAGGTCGGTACATTCAACATTGATGCTGATTGTCAGACCGCTATCGCGAACAGGCTCGCTCCCACAGGTATTGGGTCAGGCCATAAAGGCCAAGGCCTGCAAAATGGCGGTTATCTTAAAGCAAAACGGCGGCCATTGGCCGCCGTTTAGTGCATCTGTACTGATTTAGACAGCCGGTGCGGTCGTGGCTTCAGCCACCGGTTTGGGCAGCGACGACAGGAACGCCATGATCAGCGCCGCCAGGTACGGCAGCGACTGCACCAGCAACATGGTCACCCAGAAGCGCATGTCGTTGCTCGGCAGGCCCTGCACCAGGAAGATCCCCAGCGCTGCGCCCCACAACAGCAACATGATGAACACCTCTTCGCGCGCCTCCGAAATCGCCACCCAGAAGCCATGGTTATCGGCGTTTTTCGGGGTGCGGAAGAACGGAATGCTGCTGGTGAAGAAACCGTACAACACCGCTTTGGCGATGGTGTGCGACAACGCCAGCCCTGCCAATGCTGCGCAGAACGCATCCTTGAGGTCGACCCCGACCGCACGGCGGTACAGGAAGATGATCTTGCCGACCTTGAACACGAACAGCGCCAATGGCGGGATCGCGAAAATCAACAACGGCGGATCGACCCGTTGCGGCACGATGATCATCGCTGCCGACCACAACAGCGCGCCGACGGTGAAGAAGATGTTCATGCCGTCCGCCACCCACGGCAACCAGCCCGCGAGGAAGTGGTAACGCTGGCCACGGGTCAGTTCGGTGTCCTTGCCGCGCAGCAGGCTGGCGGTGTGACGCTTGATGATCTGAATCGCTCCGTAGGCCCAGCGGAAACGCTGTTTCTTGAAGTCGATGAAGGTATCGGGCATCAGGCCTTTGCCGTAGCTGTCGTGGTAATACGCCGCCGACAGGCCTTTTTCGAACACGCGCAGACCCAACTCGGCGTCTTCACAGATGCACCAGTCGGCCCAGCCCAGTTCCTCGAGCACCGAGCGCCGGGTCATGGTCATGGTGCCGTGCTGGATGATCGCGTCACGGTCGTTACGGGTGACCATGCCGATGTGGAAGAAGCCTTTGTATTCCGCGTAGCAGAGCTTCTTGAAGGTGCTTTCGTTCTGGTCGCGGTAATCCTGTGGCGACTGCACAACGGCAATTTTCGGATCGGCGAAATGCGGCACCATGTGCTTGAGCCAGTTCGGGTCGACGCAGTAGTCCGAGTCGATCACCGCAATCACTTCGGCATCCTTGGCGGTATGCGGAATCAGGTAATTCAGCGCGCCGCCCTTGAAGCCAGCCAACGGTGCCACGTGGAAGAACTTGAAGCGCGGACCGAGGGTTTCGCAATAATCGCGCACCGGTTCCCAGACCGCCGGGTCTTTGGTGTTGTTGTCGATGATCAGGACTTCGAAGTCCGGATAGTCGAGGTTGGCCAGGGCGTTGAGGGTCTGTTTGACCATCTCCGGCGGCTCGTTGTAGCAAGGCACGTGAATCGACACCTTCGGTCGGTAGTCCGAATCACCCACCACTGGCAGGAATTCACGCCGGCGTTTGTGGGTCCAGACCGCTTCGGCTAGTTCATGGGCCTCGGTCAGCAGAACGATAAACACCCCGAGTGCACCGAGGGCGAGCAGGAAGCCCACCGTCAGGCTGAACCAGGTGCTGTATTGCTGGCTGTAGTCATAACCGATCCACACCAATACCGAACCGCAGAGGAACGCGATAAAGGTCAGGAAGGTGCGGCCGCGTTGACGCAGGGCCGAGCCGTCGATCATCAGCAGGGTCAGCGACAGCAGAGCCAGCACTACCGAGCCGATAGCCAGCACGCGCCATTGCGGGATCGCGACGACCGGCCCTTCGAAGTTGAATTTCTGCTGGCGTGCGGCGTTGAATACGCCCCAATACGCGCCCACCGAACCTTCGTCGCTGGCTTTCCACGGTTGGTCGAACGCTTCGATCACGAAGTAGTTGAAACCTTGGCGGTTGAGCTTGTTGACCAGCGTGCGCAGGTAAATCGCCTGGTCCGCCGGCGACGCATCAGCGCCACCGCGCATGCGGCCGTTGCTCGGCCAGCCGACCTCGGAGAGCAGCAGCGGTTTTTTCGGGAACATCTTTTTCAGATCACGTGCGCGGTCAAGAACGAACTGACCGGCCTTGTCCACGGGAACGAACTCCCAGTAGGGCAGAACGTGAGCCGCGATCAGGTCGACGTGCTTGGCCAGGCTCGGGTTTTCTTCCCAGACGTGCCACTGTTCGGAGGTGGTGACCGGAACCTTTACGGCCGCGCGGACGCGATCCAGAATCAGGCTCAGCTCTGCTGCAGTGATTTCCTTACGAAAGATCGCCTCGTTACCGACAATCACGCGAACCACGCTGCGCGAGGTGTTGGCGATTTCGATGGCGCGGGTGATCTCGCGCTCGTTGCGCTCTTCATCCGGGCTGATCCAGATCCCCAGGGTCACCCGCAGGCCGAATTCTTCCGCCAGTTTGGGAATGTTCTCCAGCGTGCCGTCGACCGAGTAGGTCCGGATGTTGTCCGTCAGCTTGCTCATGATCTCCAGGTCGCGACGCATTTCATCGTCGGTCGGGTACTGGGCTTTTTGCGGGTACTGGCCTTGTTGAAACGGCGAGTACGAAAAGCCGGAGATCTGCTCAGGCCAGTTGGGGGCGGTGACGGGGCGATTGACCAGCGCCCAGAAACCGGTGAACAAGGCGGCGATTGCAAGAACCACGACCAGGTTGAGTCCAAATTTACGCGATGACATAGCTATTTCAGGTTCCAGGGGCTACTGAACGAAGGAACAGTCGGCGGCCGGCTGCCAAGGGGCGGGGCGCGCATCCTACACCGGGCGTTCACTGACCGTACAGCGGACAGGGAAATGCCGGACGTTGGGCAATCCAAGTCGACTTAAGTTCTTTGACCGGGGCGTTGTAGCCCAATTCCAATAAATTTGTAGGCAATTAAGGCAGTCAAGACCGCCGTTTATAGACCCAAAGATGCTCTTGGCCGCCGACGGCCCTATAATGCGCGCCGGTTTTTGGGGTAATGGTCATGAGTACAGAAGATCCGCGGTTTGCTGGCATCGCCCGCTTGTATGGCATCGAAGGCCTGGAGCGTTTGCGCGCGGCCCATGTGGCGATCGTCGGCGTCGGTGGCGTCGGTTCCTGGGCGGCGGAAGCTGTTGCCCGCTGTGGCGTGGGCGAGATTTCGCTGTTCGACCTGGATGACGTCTGCGTCAGCAACGTCAACCGTCAACTGCATGCGCTGGACAGCACCGTCGGCAAACCCAAGGTCGAGGTAATGGCCGAGCGCCTGCGCGGGATCAACCCGGATTGCACGGTGCATGCGGTGGCGGACTTCGTCACCCGTGAAACCATGGCCGAGTACATCACGCCGAACATCGACTGCGTGATCGACTGCATCGACAGCGTCAACGCCAAAGCGGCGCTGATCGCCTGGTGCAAACGTCGCAAGATTCAGATCATCACCACCGGCGGCGCGGGCGGGCAGATCGACCCGACACTGATTCAGGTCTGCGACCTGAACCGCACGTTCAACGATCCGCTGGCGTCGAAAGTGCGCTCCACGTTGCGCCGCGACTATGGCTTCTCCCGCACCGTGACCCGTCACTACAGCGTGCCCTGCGTGTTCTCCACCGAGCAACTGCGCTACCCGAAACCGGACGGCAGCATTTGCTTGCAGAAGAGTTTTGTCGGTGATGGCGTAAAGCTCGACTGCGCCGGCGGCTTTGGCGCGGTGATGATGGTGACGGCAACGTTCGGCATGGTCGCGGCGACCAAGGCTGTGGATAAGATTGTGGCCGGGGTTCGGCGCCCGGCGGATCGGGTCAAGTCTCAAGCTGAAACGTAAATCCGTGTAGGAGCTGCCGAAGGCTGCGATCTTTTGATCTTTAGCGTGAAGATCAAAAGATCGCAGCCTTCGGCAGCTCCTACACGTCGCTCAGGCTCCGCATCCGCTGTAGCACGGCGTTGAGGCCATTGCTACGGGACTGGGACAACTGGCGACCCAGCCCCAGCTGATTAAACCAATCCGCCAAATCCACCTGCTGCAACTCAGCGGCGGACACCCCGTTGACCCGTGCCAGCAGCAACGCCACCAAGCCGCGAATCAACCGTGCATCGCTGCTGGCGTTGAACTGCCAATGACCGTCCTGCAGCGCACCGACCAGCCACACCTGGCTCTCACAGCCATGCACGCGATTGGCCTCGACTTTATCCACATCGCTCAACGGCGGCAGACGGTCACCCCATTGCATCAGCAACCGCGCCCGCTGTTCCCAGCTCGCAGCCTGCTGAAAAGTATCCAGCGCGGTGACGGCATCGGCGGGCAAGGTCATCGCAACAACTCCAGAGCCTGATCCAGCGCTTCAAAAAAACGTTCAAGGTCTTCGGAGTCGTTGTACAACGCCAACGACACCCGAATCGCCCCGGCCAGTTCAAAGCTTTTGAGCAACGGCATGGCGCAATGATGACCGGCGCGAACGGCGATTCCCTGTTCGGTCAGCAAATGCGCCAGATCAGCGTTATGCACACCTTCGACGACAAAACTGGCCAGTGCCAGTTGCGGCTTGCCTAGCAGACGAATGCCGTTGCGCGCTTCAAGGCCTTTGAGCAAATAGTCATGCAGCGCCGCTTCATGGGCGGACACGGCGTCCTGATCCAGCCCGGCCAGATAATCCAGGGTCGCCCCCAGGCCAATCACGCTGGAAATCGGTGGCGTACCCGCCTCGAACCCCAGTGGCGCAGGACGAAAGCGTGCGTCGTGGTAGTTGGCATCCAGCACCATTTCGCCGCCGAACTGCCACGGGCGCAGTTGTTCGAGCGCTTTATGACGACCGAACAGCGCACCCAGGCCATCCGGGCCGTAGAGCTTGTGGCTGGAAAACACATAGAAGTCGCAACCCAGTGCCTGCACGTCATGTCGACCATGCACCACGCCTTGAGCGCCGTCGACCACGGTCAGCGCGTTGTACGCTTTGGCCATCGCCAGTAATGCGGGCAACGGCTGCCAGGCGCCGAGCACGTTGGACAGCTGACTGACCGCCAGCAGGCGGGTACGCGGGCCGATCAGGCGAGCGGCGGCTTCAAGGTCAATCAAACCGTCGGTATCCAGCGGCAGGATCGCCAGTTTCAAATCGCGACGGTGGGCCAGTTGCTGCCATGGCAACAGGTTGGCGTGATGCTCCAGAGCGCTGATGACAATTTCATCGCCCGGATTGAATACGTGTTCCAGGCCATAGGCCAAGAGGTTCAGCGCGGACGTCGCGCCGTGGGTAAAGATGATCTGCCCGCAATCGCCGGCGTTGAGCCATTGCGCGACTTTGTTGCGGCTGTCCTCGAACGCCTGGGTGGCATGGGCGCCGGGCAAGTGTTGCGCCCGATGCACGTTGGCCGCGCCGTTGGCGTAGTAATGCGCCAGGGCATCCAGCAGGGCTTGAGGTTTTTGCGTGGTGGCGGCGTTGTCCAGATAAGTCTGGTCTTGCCGTTGCAGGGCGGCGATGGCCGGGAAATCGGCGCGCCAGGGAGAGGGAATCATCATGCTATCGGGCCCTGCTAAACATGGGCGAGGTGTACGCCTGACCCTGTGGGAGCGGGCTTGCTCGCGAAGGCGTCCTTGAGGTCGCCAAAAGCTTCGCGAGCAAGCCCGCTCCCACAGTTGATCGGTTGGGTTGCTGCAGCAATCAGTTGTGAGCGTGCAGCGCTTCGTTCAATTCGATGGCCGATTTGTGGGTTTTGCACTCCACGGCGCCGGTCTCCGAATTGCGACGGAACAGCAGGTCAGGTTGACCGGCCAGTTCACGGGCTTTAACGACTTTGACCAGTTTGTTGTGCTCATCCAGCAGCGCAACCTTGGTGCCGGCCGTCACGTACAGGCCCGACTCAACAGTGTTGCGATCGCCCAACGGGATACCGATACCAGCGTTGGCGCCGATAAGGCAGCCTTCGCCGACCTTGATCACGATGTTGCCGCCACCCGACAGGGTGCCCATGGTCGAGCAACCGCCGCCCAGGTCCGAACCCTTGCCGACAAATACGCCAGCGGAAACGCGGCCTTCGATCATGCCCGGGCCTTCGGTGCCGGCGTTGAAGTTGACGAAACCTTCGTGCATGACGGTGGTGCCTTCGCCCACGTAAGCGCCCAGGCGAATACGTGCCGCGTCAGCGATACGCACGCCGGCCGGTACCACGTAGTCGGTCATTTTCGGGAACTTGTCCACCGAGAACACTTCCAGCAGCTCGCCGCGCAGACGGGCTTCCAGTTGATGCTCGGCCAGTTCGGCCAGGTCGATCGCGCCCTGGCTGGTCCAGGCCACGTTCGGCAGCAACGGGAAGATCCCGGCCAGGTTCAGGCCGTGGGGCTTGACCAGGCGATGGGACAGCAGATGCAGCTTGAGGTAAGCCTCAGGCGTGGAGCTCAGCTGTGCGTCTTCGGCCAGCAGCGTGGCGACCAGCGGCTTGTGGCTCTCGGCCAGACGGGTCAGCAGTGCCGCTTGTGCAGCGTCGACGCTTTTCAGCGCTTCGGCCAGTTGGGACGCCTGAGCGGTGCTGAAGGCGATGGCCTGATTGCCGTCGGTGTAGCCCAGAACCGGCGCAATGGCGGCGACCAGTTCGGCCGACGGGTTGAGCAGTGGCTGCGCGTAAAACACTTCCAGCCATGCGCCTTGACGGTTTTGAGTGCCGACACCAAAGGCCAGGCTGAACAGGGTAGTGGACATGTTGATACCTCTAACAAAATGGAACGGGCTGCCTTACTTGAGTGCGGCCGCGTAGATATCTGGCTTGAAGCCAATCAGGGTTCGGTCACCGAGATCGAGCACCGGGCGCTTGATCATCGAAGGTTGTGCGAGCATCAGTTCGATGGCTTTGCGCTGGTCGAGATCGGCTTTGCGTTCGTCGTCGAGCTTGCGAAAGGTCGTGCCTGCACGGTTCAGCACCACTTGCCAGCCGTGCTCGTCGCACCATTGGCTCAGGTGTTCACGGTCGATTCCGACCGTTTTGTAATCATGAAAGTCATAGCTGACAGCGTGTTCATCGAGCCAGGTGCGCGCCTTTTTCATGGTGTCGCAGGCTTTGATGCCGAAAAGGTGCAACGTTTTGCTTGAAGCGGTCAAGGAATTGCCCCCTTTGCAGGTGCTGAAAATAGAAGGTGACGGATTATGCCATGACCGGATGGTTTCGCGTCGGCTGTGGTCGGGTTGTCTTTTTGACCTGGCTATCAGAGGTTCCATGCGACATGAGTGCGCCGGTCAGACTTCAGTCTAAACAGCCAATATGGCACTTCAAATGGAGGCAACGATTACTGGAGCGGCGATTGCGTCTGAAGGCGCTACGGTGTAGCGCCCGGGATTTGTGCAGGAGCGAGGCTTTGTTACTTGCGGCGCTGTATGAAATCGCGAATGCGCTCGGCCGCTTCCACGCATTCAGCCAGCGGCGCTACCAGCGCCATGCGTATGCGCCCGGCGCCCGGGTTGACGCCATCGACATCGCGGGACAGGTAGGAGCCCGGTACCACGGTCACGTGTTCCTGTTCGAACAGATCGCGGCAGAACGCTGCGTCATCGCCAGCGACGTTCGGCCAGAGGTAGAAACCACCGTCCGGGCGCTGCACGTCCATCACCGGGCTGAGAATCTCCAGCACCGCATCGTATTTCTCGCGGTACAGCGCACGGTTGGCGCGTACATGCACTTCATCATTCCATGCGGCAACGCTGGCCAGTTGGGTCTGAACCGGCATCGCACAGCCGTGATAGGTGCGATACAGCAGAAAGCCTTTGAGAATATCGGCATCACCGGCCACGAAGCCCGAACGCAGGCCCGGCAGGTTGGAACGCTTGGACAGGCTGTGGAACACCACGCAACGCTTGAAGTCCTTGCGGCCCAGTTCGACGCATGCGCTGAGCAGGCCTGGCGGTGGGGTTTGTTCGTTGAAATACAGCTCGCTGTAGCACTCGTCTGCGGCGATCACGAAGTCGTATTCGTCAGCCAGGGCGATCAGCTTCTTCAGGGTGTCGACCGGAATCAGTGCACCGGTCGGGTTACCCGGCGAGCACAGGAACAGGATCTGGCAGCGTTTCCAGATGTCCGGCGAAACAGCGTCGAAATCCGGGTTGAAGCCATTTTCATCCAGGCACGGCAGGTAATGCGGCTTGGCGCCGGCGAGGAATGCCGCGCCTTCGTAGATTTGATAGAACGGGTTCGGGCTGACGACCAATGCGTCGTCACCACGGTTGACCACGGTCTGGGTGAACGCGAACAGCGCTTCGCGCGTGCCGTTGACCGGCAGCACATTGCGCGCCGGGTCGAGCCAGCCGTTCGGGACGCTGAAGCGGCGTTCGCACCAGGCGGCGATAGCTTCACGCAAGGCAGGGATGCCGAGGGTGGTCGGATACACGGCCATCTGATCCAGATTGCTTGCCAGGGCTTCAGCGACAAAAGCTGGCGAGCGGTGTTTCGGCTCGCCGATGGACAGCGCGATGGCGCGCTTTTCCGGGTTTGGCGTGACGCTGCCGAGCAGGGCGCGGAGCTTTTCGAACGGGTAGGGCTGCAACTGGTTCAGAGCGTTGTTCATGAGGGCCTCGTTCAATGTGGGAGGGCTGATGCGGTGCAGGGGGCTTGTTGTGGTGAGGCAACCCCCCCTCGCCACAACAAACCCCCTCTCCACAGGAAGTCCATTCCCACAGGGGGAAATTGTTGGTTCAGATACTGAATCGTGACAGTTTGATATCGGGTTCCTGGCTGACACTCAGCTGTTCGACGATGGCATCCTGCAAGCGGCTGCACAGCAACGGGTCGGACAGCGGCTGATTGTTCGCGTCGGTGATGAAGAACACGTCTTCCACGCGCTCGCCCAGGGTGGCGATCTTGGCGTTCTGCAGCGACAAGTCGAATTCCAGGAAGATCGTGCCGATCCGCGCCAGCAACCCCGGACGGTCGGGCGCACTGAGCTCCAGCACGGTCACCGGACGCTGAGCATCGTTGTGGATTGTGACCTGTGGCGCAAACGCAAAATGCTTGAGCTGGCGCGGCACCCGACGCTGGATGATAGTCGGGTAATTGTCCGGGTTGCGCAGGGCTTCGGTCAGGCCTTCGCGGATCTGCTTGACCCGCGCCGGGTTATCACCGATCGAGTCGCCATCGGTGTCGAGCACGATATAGGTATCGAGGGTGAACTGGCTGCTGGAGGTGATGACCCGGGCATCGTGAATGTTCAGGTTGAGCTGGTCCATCGCTGCCACGGTCACGGCGAAGAAGTCGTGCTGATCCGGTGCATAAATGAAGATCTGCGTACCGCCCTCGAACTCGCGCTGGGTGGTTTCCTTGATCAGCACCAGCGGGCCGCCGTCGGCCGGCTGCTGCAGAATCGCGTCAGTGTGCCAAGCTACGTCGCCGGCGGTGTGACGCAGGAAGTAGTCATCGCCCAATTGCGCCCAGAGCTGCTCGACATCGTCCGGATCGTTGCCGCCGCGTACGAGAATGTCCAGTGCCGCGCTCTGGGTCTGGCGGATCTGCTCTTCGCGATCCACCGGGTTTTCCAGACCACGACGCAAGGCGCGCTTGGTCTCGGTGTAGAGCTGGCGCAACAGGCTCGCGCGCCAGGAGTTCCACAGCGTCGGGTTGGTTGCGTTGATGTCGGCAACGGTCAGCACGTACAGATAATCGAGGCGGGTTTCATCGCCGACGGTCTGCGCGAAGTCGTGGATCACATGCGGGTCGGACAGGTCTTTGCGCTGGGCCGTGGTCGACATCATCAAATGGTTCTGCACCAGCCATACGATCAGACGGCTGTCCCAGATCGGCAACTGGTGGCGCTGGCAAAAAGCTTCGGCGTCCACGGCGCCAATTTCCGAGTGATCGCCATGCCGGCCCTTGCCGATGTCGTGATAAAGACCGGCCAGGTAAATCAGTTCGGGTTTGGGCAGTTTGGCCATGAGCTTGCTGGCCAACGGGAATTTTTCCGACACCTGGGTGTACTGCAGCTTACGCAGGTGCTTGATCAGGTTCAGGGTGTGCGCGTCGACCGTATAGATATGAAACAGGTCATGCTGCATCTGCCCGACAATGAAGCCGAACTCCGGCAGATAGCGCCCAAGGATGCCGTAACGGTTCATCCGTCGCAGATTGCGGTGGATGCCGATCTTGCACTTGAACAGCTCGATGAACAGGCTGGTATTACGAATATCGTTGCGGAAGTCGTCATCGATCAGATGACGATTCTCGCGCAGCAGACGGATGGTATCGGCGCGTACGCCTTTGATTTCCGGTTGCTGGGCCATCAGCACAAAGATCTCGAGCATGGCGAATGGCGTACGGCGGAACACGTTGTCGCTACGCGCCTCGATGTAGCCGTCGTGCAGCTGGAACCGCGAGTTGATCGGCTGTGGTGGTGCTTCGTCTTCGGGGGCCAGGATCACTTCTTCAAAGTGCTGGATGATCAGGTCGCTGAGCTGGGCAATACTCATGACTACCCGATAATACTGCTGCATGAAGTTTTCGATGGCTTGCTTGGCGTCGTTGCCTTCGAACCCCAATAGCCCGGCGATGGAACGCTGGTGGTCGAACAACAGGCGGTCTTCGGAGCGGCCGGCGAGCATGTGCAGGGCGTAACGTACCTTCCACAGAAACTCCTGGGACGAGGCCAGCAGGGCGTTTTCGCTCTCCACCAGGAAACCTTCGCCCGCCAAGGCCCGCAGGTTCAGGGTGCCGTATTCGCGACGGGCCACCCAGAGAATCGTCTGAATATCCCGAAGGCCACCGGGCGAGCCTTTGACGTTGGGTTCCAGGTTGTATTCGGTGTCGTTGTATTTGTGGTGACGGGCCTTTTGCTCGGCGCGCTTGGCCAGGAAGAACTCCTTGCTCGGCCACATGTGCGCGGTGCTGGTGACATCCAGCATGCGCTGGCGCAGGCGTTCGGGGCCGCAAATGGTGCGGCTTTCCATCAGATTGGTGACGACCGTCAGGTCGGCACGGGCCTCGACGGCGCATTCGTCCACCGAACGAACGCTCTGGCCGACTTCCAGGCCGATGTCCCACAGCAACGTCAGAAAACGTTCGATGGAATCCCGAAAAATTTCATGATCGGCGCTGTCCAGCAAAATCAGCAGATCGATGTCGGAGTAGGGGTGTAGTTCGCCGCGGCCGTAGCCGCCGACTGCCACCAGGGCGATATCGGCGTCTTCGCTCCAGTTAAACTGTTCCCAGGCTTGTTGCAGGATGTTGTCGACAAACCAGGCGCGATCCTCGATCAGCCGGCGAATGTCCCGGCCACTGCGGAACCGCTCGTCGAGCACCTCGCGGGCCTGACGGATCGCCTTCTTGAATGCAGCAATAGGGCTTGCCTTCAGGGCCAGTTCAGCCTGGAACTGGCCGCGGTCGAAGAGTTCGGGATCCACCTGCGGCATCGATTGGCTTTCCTTTCTATAAGGCTGGGAACGGAGCGGGCGGGATCAGGCCGAAACGCGCGCGATGGTATCGTCGCTGCGCAGGGTGAAGATCTCGTAGCCGGTTTCGGTCACCAGCAGGGTGTGCTCCCACTGCGCCGACAGCTTGCGATCCTTGGTGATAGCGGTCCAGCCGTCGCCCAACACCTTGGTATCGGCCTTGCCCTGGTTGATCATCGGCTCGATGGTGAAGGTCATGCCGGCTTTCAGTTCCATGCCGGTGCCGGCGCGGCCGTAGTGCAGGATTTGTGGTTCTTCGTGGAACACCTTGCCGATGCCGTGCCCGCAGAACTCGCGAACAACCGAGAAGCCGTTCTTTTCGGCGTGCTTCTGGATCACTTCACCGATATCGCCTAGGCGGCAGCCGGGTTTGACCAGTTCGATGGCCTTGTACATGCATTCCTGAGTCACCTGGGACAGACGTTCGGCCCAGACCGGCACGGTACCGACGTGGAACATGCGGCTGGTGTCGCCGTGGTAACCGTCCTTGATCACGGTGACGTCGATGTTCAGCGTGTCGCCATCCTTCAACGGTTTTTCGTTCGGGATGCCGTGGCAGACCACGTGGTTGATCGAGGTGCAGATCGACTTCGGGAAGCCCTTGTAGTTGAGCGGGGCAGGGATGGCTTTCTGCTCATTGACGATGTAGTCGTGGCAGATGCGGTCCAGTTCTTCGGTGGTGACACCCGGTTTGACATAATCGGCAATCATTTCCAGCACATCGGCGGCCAATTTGCCGGCGATCCGCATTTTTGCGATGTCCTCTGGGGTTTTGAGGGTGACGGTCATACAGGCTCTCTCTGCGCTCAATGGCGCCTTCTAAAACGAAATGGGCATTGCGTGAGCGATCTTCGCAGCCCTGAAAAACGCGATTCTACCAGACGATCAGCGCAAATCTGAGCCTCTGTGCATCGCTTCTCTCTATAGGATGGCGCATTCTGGGGAGATTCCAAGGCAGGGGCTAAAAGCATTCCTCAGGTTTTCAGAATCCGGGTTCCGTTTTTTTCTGCCTTGTGATATAAAATGCGCCGCTTTCCGGGGATACCCTGGGAAGCTTAAATCCACACACGTGTCGACACGATGACCTGGGTGCCTTCAGCTGATGCTGCTGGTTGGTCATTGGGATACGTGGAGGCCAAACCCGACTTATTAAGGAACTATCATGTCCCAAGTCAACATGCGCGATATGCTGAAGGCCGGTGTGCACTTCGGTCACCAGACCCGTTACTGGAACCCGAAAATGGGTAAGTACATTTTCGGCGCGCGTAACAAGATCCACATTATCAACCTTGAAAAAACCCTGCCAATGTTCAACGAAGCTCTGACTTTCGTAGAGCGTCTGGCCCAGGGCAAAAACAAGATTCTGTTCGTCGGCACCAAGCGTTCCGCTGGCAAGATCGTTGCTGAAGAAGCAGCACGTTGCGGTTCGCCGTACGTCGATCACCGCTGGTTGGGCGGCATGCTGACCAACTTCAAAACCATCCGTGCTTCCATCAAGCGTCTGCGTGACCTTGAAGTACAAGCCGAAGACGGTACGTTCGCCAAGCTGACCAAGAAAGAAGCGCTGATGCGCACTCGCGATCTTGAGAAGCTGGATCGTTCCCTGGGTGGTATCAAGGACATGGGCGGTCTGCCAGACGCTCTGTTCGTTATCGACGTTGATCACGAGCGCATCGCGATTACCGAAGCCAACAAGCTGGGCATCCCGGTTATCGGCGTAGTCGATACCAACAGCAGCCCGGAAGGCGTTGACTACATCATCCCAGGCAACGATGACGCAATCCGCGCTATCCAGCTGTACATGGGTTCGATGGCTGATGCTGTAATCCGCGGTCGCAACCACGTTGCTGGTGGTACCGAGCAGTTCGTTGAAGAAGCTCCGGCAGCTGCAGCTGAGTAATTGACGCCCTGGCGTTGACTCAGTAAGCAAAAAGGGGGCTTGGCCCCCTTTTTGCCACCTCGAAAACCATTTGTGAGCAGCGCAGCTACATCATCTGTAACGTGCAGCGGCTAACAAGGGTGGTTCGGGAAGAATTGAACGCCCGTTCGATCGGGTGGAATGGTTGAAAACCTATCCAAGAGGAATTTGAAAATGGCAGAGATTACTGCAGCGTTGGTCAAAGAACTGCGCGAGCGTACCGGCGAAGGCATGATGGACTGCAAAAAGGCCTTGACCAAGGCTGGCGGCGACATCGAAAAAGCCATTGATGACATGCGTGCTTCGGGCGCCATCAAGGCTGCCAAGAAAGCTGGCAACGTTGCCGCTGAAGGCGCGATCGCTCTTAAAGAAGACGGTAAATCCGCCGTTCTGCTGGAAGTGAACTCGCAGACCGACTTCCTGGCTCTGCAGGACGACTTCAAGGCATTTGTTGCTGCAAGCGTTGAAAAAGCGTTCGCTGACAAGCTGACTGAAGCTGCTCCGTTGATCGAAGCTCAAGAAGCTGATCGCCTGGTACTGGTCGGCAAGGTTGGCGAAAACGTCAACATCCGTCGTCTGGCGCGCGTTGAAGGTGACGTTGTTGGTGGTTACCTGCACGGCAACAAGATCGGTGTTGCAGTTGTCCTGAAAGGCGGCACTGTTGAATTGGCCAAGGACATCGCTATGCACGTAGCGGCGACCAACCCTGAATTCCTGCTGCCGTCGGAAGTTTCCGCTGAAGCGATTGAGCGTGAGAAGGGCGTGTTCCTGACTCTCAACGCTGACAAGATCGCCGGCAAGCCGGAAAACATCGTTGAAAACATGGTCAAAGGCCGTATCAGCAAGTTCCTGGCCGAAGCCAGCCTGGTTGAGCAGGCGTTCGTCAAGAACCCTGAAATCAAAGTTGGCGAGCTGGCCAAGAAAGCCGGTGCTGAAATCGTTTCCTTCACCTACTTCAAAGTAGGCGAAGGCATCGAGAAGCCGGTCGACAACTTCGCTGAAGAAGTGGCTGCCCAACTGGCTGCTGCCAAGCAATAAGACGGTTTTTTAACTGTCGCCCTGAAGAGGCTGCCCGCTCACGCGCGCAGCCTCTTTTCAGATGGGGATGCCAATTTATTTGGCTTCTCGTCGGAACTGGCTTACAAAGCCGTGTTCCGATGGCGCTGTGATAGCGTCAAGCTAGAGTGAACGCAGGCTGCAAACAGCCCGCAAAGAATTTTTTAAAATACGCCGCAGGAGAGATTCGCAATGGCTCAGCAGGGCAGTGGTTATCAGGCTCGCTATAAACGCATTCTACTCAAGCTTAGCGGCGAGGCCCTGATGGGCTCGGAAGAGTTCGGGATCGATCCGAAAGTTCTGGATCGCATGGCGCTGGAAGTTGGCCAACTGGTCGGCATCGGTGTCCAGGTTGGTCTGGTGATCGGCGGGGGTAACCTGTTTCGCGGTGCGGCGCTCAGCGCGGCCGGTATGGATCGGGTCACTGGCGACCACATGGGCATGCTGGCCACTGTGATGAACGCCCTGGCGATGCGTGATGCGCTGGAACGTGCCAATATCTCGGCCATCGTGATGTCGGCCATTTCCATGGTTGGCGTGACCGATCACTATGATCGCCGCAAAGCCATGCGCCACCTGAATGCCAAGGAAGTCGTGATTTTTGCGGCTGGTACCGGTAATCCGTTCTTCACCACGGATTCGGCAGCTTGCTTGCGTGCAATCGAAATCGACGCTGACGTCGTGCTCAAGGCAACCAAGGTCGATGGCGTTTACACGGCTGATCCATTCAAAGACCCGCATGCCGAGAAGTTCGATCATCTGACTTATGATGAAGTACTGGATCGCAAGCTGGGCGTGATGGATCTGACGGCCATTTGCCTGTGCCGCGACCACAAGATGCCGTTGCGCGTATTTAACATGAACAAGCCCGGCGCCCTGCTGAACATCGTACATGGCGGCGCTGAAGGGACTCTGATCGAGGAAGGCCAACAATGATCAACGAAATCAAGAAAGACGCTCAAGAGCGCATGAAAAAATCCGTCGAGTCGCTGGCGCACAACTTCGGTCGTATTCGTACGGGCCAGGCTCACCCAAGCATTCTTGAAGGCGTGATGGTGCCGTACTACGGCTCCGACACGCCGATCAAGCAAGTGGCGAACATCACTGTGAAAGACGCCCGTACCCTGCAAGTGGTTGCCTTTGAGCGCAACATGCTGGGTGCCGTCGACAAGGCCATCGGTAGCGCGGGTCTGAACCTCAATCCGACCAACCTCGGCGAGTTGCTGCTGATCTCCATGCCGGCCCTGACCGAAGAAACCCGTAAGGGCTTCACCAAGCAGGCTCGCGATGTCGCTGAAGATGCCCGTGTTGCGGTGCGCAACATCCGTCGTGATGCGAACAGCCAACTCAAGGATCTGGTCAAGGAAAAGGAAATCAGCGAAGACGAAGAGCGTCGCGCTACTGGCGAAATTGATGATCTGACCAAAAAGTACGTGGCTGAAATTGACGCGAATTTGGCGCAGAAAGAAAAAGACCTGATGGCCGTATAAGGGTCACGTTTTAATGGATAAGACAAAGCAGACTGCGCCGTCCGCGGTGCCGCGCCATGTCGCGATCATCATGGATGGTAATAATCGCTGGGCGAAAAAACGCTTTATGCCGGGTGTCGCCGGGCATAAAGCGGGCGTGGATGCGGTGCGTGCGGTGATCGAAGTGTGTGCCGAGGCCGGGGTCGAAGTATTGACCCTGTTCGCGTTCTCCAGCGAGAACTGGCAGCGCCCGGTAGATGAAGTCAGTGCCTTGATGGATCTGTTCTTCAAGGCATTGCGTCGCGAGGCCAAGCGCCTCAACGACAACAACATCAGTTTGCGCATCATTGGTGATCGCTCGCGTTTTCATCCGGAGCTTCAGGCCGCCATGCGCGAAGCCGAGGCGATGACTGTCGGTGCCAACCGCTTTGTCCTGCAGATCGCTGCCAACTACGGCGGTCAGTGGGATATCGCGCAAGCCGCGCAGCGTCTGGCCCGTGAAGTTCAGGCCGGGCATCTGCGTCCGGAGGACATTACCCCCGAGCTGTTGCAAACCTGTCTGGCGACCGGTGATCTGCCGTTGCCAGACTTGTGCATCCGTACCGGTGGCGAGCATCGCATCAGCAATTTCCTGCTGTGGCAGCTGGCTTACGCCGAGTTGTACTTCTCCGACCTGTTCTGGCCGGACTTCAAACACGACGCCATGCGCAATGCGCTAGCCGATTTCGCTTCTCGCCAGCGTCGCTTCGGTAAAACGAGCGAGCAGGTCGAGGCTGGAGCCCGGGTTTAATGCTTAAACAACGAATCATCACGGCACTGATTCTGCTGCCGATTGCCCTGGGCGGGTTTTTCCTGCTCGAAGGGTCCGGTTTTGCGCTGTTCATCGGGCTGGTGGTGACGCTTGGGGCGTGGGAGTGGGCGCGGTTGGCAGGTTTCGCTGCTCAGTCGATTCGCCTTGCCTATGCCGCTGTGGTCGCGTTGATGCTGTTTTTCATGCACATCCTGCCGGGGCTCGCGCCTTGGGTGTTGGGTGCTGCGGTGCTCTGGTGGGGCATGGCCACGTACCTGGTATTGACCTATCCACAGTCCAGTCAACATTGGGCCAGTGCTGCCTGCAAGCTGGTGATCGGTTTGTTGATTCTGTTACCGGCGTGGCAAGGCCTGGTGCTGATCAAGCAGCAGCCCTTGGGTAACTGGCTGATCATGGCAGTGATGGTGCTGGTCTGGGGGGCCGATATCGGTGCGTACTTTTCCGGTCGGGCCTTCGGCAAACGCAAGCTGGCGCCACAGGTTAGCCCTGGCAAAAGCTGGGAAGGCGTGTACGGCGGCTTGCTGGTGAGTCTGGTGATTACAGCAATCGTCGGTTTTGTGCGGGACTGGAGTTTCGCTCAGATGCTGATGGGGCTGTTCGGTGCCGCAATAATCGTGTTCATTTCGGTGGTGGGCGACCTCACCGAAAGCATGTTCAAGCGCCAGTCGGGGATCAAGGACAGCAGTAATCTGCTGCCTGGTCACGGCGGCGTGCTGGACCGAATAGATAGCCTGACGGCGGCGATTCCGGTATTCGCCGTGCTGCTGTGGATGGCAGCACCGTGAGCCGCCCACAACAGATTACCGTGCTGGGAGCGACCGGTTCGATTGGTCTGAGCACCCTCGACGTTATTGCCCGTCATCCCGAGCGTTATCAGGTTTTCGCCTTGAGCGGGTTCACTCGTTTGAGTGAACTGCTGGCGCTGTGTGTGCGTCATTCGCCGCGCTTTGCCGTCGTGCCGGAATCTGGCGCTGCCCGACGCTTGCAGGACGATTTGTGCGCGGCCGGTCTGTCGACCCGGGTTCTGGTAGGGGAGGAGGGCTTGTGTCAGGTCGCCTCCGATCCGCAAGTCGATGCGGTAATGGCGGCTATTGTCGGTGCGGCGGGCTTGCGTCCGACCCTGGCGGCGGTCGAGGCTGGCAAGAAGATTCTTCTGGCCAATAAAGAAGCGCTGGTGATGTCCGGTGCGCTGTTTATGCAGGCTGTGCGCAAAAGCGGTTCAGTGCTGCTGCCGATCGACAGCGAACACAACGCGATTTTCCAGTGCATGCCACAGGATTTCGCCCGTGGACTTGGCGCGGTCGGGGTGCGTCGGATTCTACTGACAGCCTCTGGCGGCCCGTTCCGGCAGACGCCCATGGCCGAACTGGCGCATGTTACTCCCGAGCAAGCGTGTGCCCACCCGAATTGGTCCATGGGGCGCAAGATTTCGGTGGATTCGGCCAGCATGATGAACAAAGGGCTCGAGCTGATCGAAGCCTGCTGGCTGTTCGATGCCACGCCGTCCCAGGTCGAAGTGGTGATTCACCCGCAGAGCGTGATTCATTCGCTGGTCGACTACATCGATGGTTCGGTATTGGCGCAGTTGGGCAATCCGGACATGCGCACGCCGATTGCCAATGCCCTGGCCTGGCCGGAACGAATCGATTCGGGTGTTGCGCCGCTGGACCTTTTTGCCATCGCTCGCCTGGATTTCCAGGCGCCCGATGAAGAGCGTTTCCCTTGCCTGCGCCTTGCGCGTCAAGCCGCCGAAGCTGGCAACAGCGCGCCGGCCATGCTCAATGCCGCAAATGAGGTGGCTGTGGCGGCCTTTCTCGACGGGCGGGTTCGCTACCTGGAAATCGCGAGTATTATCGAGGAAGTGTTGAACCTCGAGCCTGTGGTTGCAGTGAATGATCTCGAGGCAGTGTTTACGGCTGATGCGAAAGCACGGGTACTGGCCGGGCAATGGTTGAGCCATCACGGGCGATAAGTGCTGCAATACGTTGCCCCATGCAGCACTGATAGGATTGCGGAGAAAGTACATGAGCGCGCTCTATATGATTGTCGGCACCCTGGTAGCGCTGGGTGTGCTGGTCACCTTCCACGAGTTCGGCCATTTCTGGGTCGCGCGTCGCTGTGGGGTCAAAGTGCTGCGTTTCTCCGTGGGCTTTGGCATGCCGTTGTTGCGCTGGCACGACAGCAAAGGCACTGAGTTCGTCATCGCCGCCATCCCGTTGGGTGGCTACGTGAAGATGCTCGACGAGCGCGAAGGCGAGGTCCCGGCCGACCAGGTCGATCAATCCTTCAATCGCAAATCTGTCCGTCAGCGCATCGCCATCGTCGCGGCCGGCCCGATCGCCAACTTTCTATTGGCAATGGTGTTTTTCTGGGCATTGGCAATGCTGGGCAGCGAGCAGGTGCGGCCGGTTATCGGAGCGGTAGAGTCTGGCAGTATTGCTTCCAAGGCAGGTTTGAGCCCGGGCCAGGAAATCATGGCCATCGATGGCGAGCCAACCTCCGGCTGGGCCGCGGTGAACCTGCAACTGATCCGTCGTCTGGGCGAGAGCGGTGCCATTCAATTGCTGGTCCGCGAACAGGGCTCCACGGTGGACTCACCCCGTGAGCTGGTGCTGGACAAGTGGCTCAAGGGGGCCGAGGAGCCAGATCCGATTCGCTCGCTGGGCATTCGTCCTTGGCGTCCGGCGTTGCCGCCCGTCCTGGCCGAATTTGATCCGAAAGGGCCGGCGAAGGCTGCCGGCCTGAAAACGGGTGACCGCTTGTTGGCCCTTGATGGCAAGGCGCTGGACGACTGGCAGCAGGTAGTCGACATCGTCCGTATGCATCCGGATACCAAAATCATGCTGCGCGTCGAGCGCGATGGTGCTCAAATCGACGTCCCTGTGACGTTGGCCGCTCGCGGCGAGAGCAAATCGCCCAGTGGTTATCTGGGCGCCGGGGTGAAAGCGGTCGATTGGCCACCAGAGATGATTCGCGAAGTCAGTTACGGTCCGGTGGCTGCGATTGGCGAGGGTGCCCGACGCACTTGGACCATGAGTGTGCTAACCCTCGATTCGCTCAAGAAAATGTTGTTCGGTGAGCTCTCGGTAAAAAACTTGAGTGGACCGATAACCATTGCTAAAGTGGCGGGCGCTTCTGCCCAGTCGGGCGTCGCTGATTTCCTGAATTTCCTTGCTTATCTGAGTATTAGCCTGGGGGTTCTGAATTTGTTGCCCATTCCTGTACTGGATGGGGGGCATTTGTTGTTTTATCTGATCGAGTGGGCGCGTGGTCGCCCCTTGTCGGATCGGGTGCAAGGTTGGGGGATACAGATCGGTATCAGTTTGGTGGTCGGGGTGATGTTACTTGCTCTGGTTAATGATCTGGGCCGACTGTAACGCTTCGCTGAATTGCGAATCTGCCGCATTTTGCGGCAGTTTTTATTGCCAGTTGGAATAAGAAAGGACTTCATGAAACGTCTGCTGCTAACTGCGGTTCTCACCGTATTGATGATCGCCGAAGTTCACGCCGAGTCCTTCACTATCTCTGATATTCGCGTCAATGGCCTACAGCGGGTCTCCGCGGGTAGCGTCTTTGGTGCCTTGCCGTTGAACGTCGGCGAACAGGCGGATGATCGTCGCCTGGTGGAATCCACTCGTGCGTTGTTCAAAACCGGGTTCTTTCAAGATATCCAGCTGGGTCGCGATGGCAACGTCCTCGTCATCACTGTAGTCGAGCGTCCGTCGGTCGCCAGTATCGAGATCGAAGGCAACAAGGCGATCTCCACTGAAGACCTGATGAAGGGCCTCAAACAATCCGGTCTGGCCGAAGGCGAGATCTTCCAGCGCGCCACCCTTGAAGGTGTGCGTAACGAGCTGCAGCGTCAATACGTCGCTCAGGGCCGCTACTCCGCTACCGTCGATACCGAGGTGGTGCCACAGCCGCGTAACCGCGTGGGCCTGAAGGTCAACATCAACGAAGGCACCGTTGCAGCTATCCAGCACATCAACGTGGTGGGTAACACTGTTTTCCCTGATGAAGACCTCATCGACCTGTTCGAACTCAAGACCAGCAACTGGTTGTCGTTCTTCAAGAACGATGACAAGTACGCTCGTGAAAAACTCTCCGGTGACCTGGAGCGTCTGCGCTCCTACTATCTGGATCGCGGCTATATCAATATGGATATCGCTTCGACCCAGGTGTCCATCACCCCGGACAAGAAACACGTTTACATCACCGTCAACGTCAACGAAGGCGAGAAGTACACCGTTCGTGACGTCAAGCTCAGCGGTGACCTGAAAGTCCCTGAAGACCAGATCAAGTCCCTGCTGCTGGTTCAGAAAGGCCAGGTGTTCTCGCGCAAGCTGATGACCACCACGTCCGAACTGATCACCCGTCGCTTGGGTAACGAGGGTTATACCTTCGCTAACGTCAACGGCGTGCCTCAGCCTCACGATGACGATCACACGGTCGACATCACGTTCGCTGTCGATCCGGGCAAGCGTGCTTACGTGAACCGCATCAACTTCCGTGGCAACACCAAGTCCGAAGACGAAGTGTTGCGCCGTGAAATGCGTCAGATGGAAGGCGGTTGGGCTTCGACTTACCTGATCGATCAATCCAAGACACGTCTGGAACGTCTGGGCTTCTTCAAGGAAGTCAACGTCGAGACGCCGGCCGTGCCCGGTGTCGATGACCAGGTTGATGTGAACTACAGCGTTGAAGAGCAGGCGTCCGGCTCGATTACCGCCAGCGTCGGTTTCGCCCAGAGTGCCGGTCTGATCCTTGGTGGTTCGATCACCCAGAACAACTTCCTGGGTACCGGTAACAAGGTCAGCGTCGGTTTGACCCGCAGTGAATACCAGAGCCGCTATAACTTCGGTTATGTCGACCCGTACTGGACTGCTGACGGTGTGAGCCTGGGTTACAACGCTTTCTATCGCACCACCGACTATGATGACCTCGACGTCGACGTGGCCAGCTATGCCGTAGACAGCCTGGGTGCGGGCGTGAGCGTCGGCTACCCGATCAGTGAGACTTCGCGCCTGACCTTCGGCCTGACCGCGCAACAGGACAAGATCAAGACTGGCCGATACACCGTTGATGAGATTTTCGACTTCGTTAATCAGGAAGGCGACAATTACCTGAACTTCAAGGCCTCGGCCGGTTGGTCCGAGTCCACGCTGAACAAAGGTGTATTGGCGACCCGTGGTCGTTCCCAGAGCCTGACTCTGGAAGCCACCACCCCTGGCAGCGACTTGTCGTTCTTCAAGCTTGATTACCGTGGCCAGTTGTTCCAGCCATTGACTGAAAACTACACCATGCGCCTGCACACTGAACTGGGTTACGGCGATGGTTACGGTTCGACCGATGGCCTGCCGTTCTATGAAAACTACTATGCTGGTGGTTTCAACTCGGTTCGTGGCTTCAAGGACAGTACCCTTGGTCCTCGCAGTACGCCAAGTACCGGTAAAAACCCGGGCACGTCTCGAGATCCTGACCAGGATCCACTGCCATTCGGTGGTAATGTCCTGATCCAGGGCGGTGTTGAGGTTCTGTTCCCTCTGCCGTTCGTCAAGGATCAGCGCTCCCTGCGTACTTCGGTATTCTGGGACGTGGGTAACGTGTTCGACTCGACGTGCAAAGAGACCAGGAACGCTGACGGTTCGAAGTCCAATACGCAGTGCAACGACATTAGCCTGAGTAACATGGCCAGTTCCGTTGGTATCGGCGTCACATGGGTTACCGCTCTCGGTCCTTTGAGCTTCGCACTGGCGATGCCGGTCAAGAAACCGGATGACGCTGAGACTCAAGTGTTCCAATTCTCCCTCGGCCAGACGTTCTAAGCGTCTGACCCAAGATAACGACAATGGATTTTGTAGGAGTGCATCGTGCGTAAGTTGACTCAATTGGTTCTCCTGGCGACCGTACTGGTTGCAGGACCGGCTTTTGCCGACATGAAAATTGCCGTTCTGAATTATCAGATGGCACTGCTGGAATCCGACGCGGCGAAAAAATACGCCGTGGATGCCGAGAAGAAGTTTGGCCCGCAACTGACCAAGCTCAAGAGCCTGGAAAGCAGCGCCAAGGGTATCCAGGACCGTCTGATGGCTGGCGGTGACAAAATGCAACAAGGCGAGCGTGAACGTCTTGAGCTCGAATTCAAGCAAAAGGCCCGTGATTTCCAGTTCCAGTCCAAGGAACTGAACGAAGCCAAGGCCGTTGCCGACCGTGAAATGCTGAAGCAGCTCAAGCCGAAACTGGACAGCGCTGTGGAAGAAGTCATCAAGAAAGGTGCTTTTGACCTGGTCTTCGAGCGTGGCGCAGTGATTGATGTCAAGCCTCAGTACGACATCACTCGCCAGGTTATCGAGCGCATGAATCAGCTGAAGTAACCCATGACAGCGACTATAAAGCTCGGTCAGTTGGCCGAGTTCCTCGGCGCCACCTTGCGTGGCGACCCGAAGAAAGCAATTACTGGGCTAGCCACTTTGCAAGAGGCTGGCCCAGCTCAGTTGAGCTTTCTGGCAAATCCTCAATACCGTAAATACCTGGCTGACAGTCGGGCCGCAGCCGTATTGCTGAAGGCCGCTGACGCAGAAGGTTTTGCCGGTGATGCACTGGTGGTGCCGGATCCGTATCTGGCCTACGCGCGCGTTTCCCACTTGTTCGATCCCAAACCCAAGGCGCCTGCCGGTATTCACCCGACAGCGGTGGTGGCGGCGGATGCAGTGGTCGATCCAGCGGCGAGCATCGGTGCCTTTGCGGTCATCGAAAGTGCTGCGCGAATTGGCGCAGGTGTGACCGTTGGGGCTCAATGCTTCATCGGTGCGCGATGCGAAATCGGCGAGGGCGGCTGGTTGGCCCCGCGCGTCACGCTGTATCACGACGTACGCATTGGCAAACGGGTGGTGATTCAATCCGGTGCCGTGCTCGGCGGTGAAGGCTTCGGTTTTGCCAACGAGAAAGGTGTCTGGCAGAAAATCGCCCAGATCGGCGGTGTCTCGATCGGCGATGACGTGGAAATAGGCGTAAATACCGCTATCGATCGCGGCGCACTGGCCGATACCGTTATCGGCAATGGTGTGAAGCTCGACAACCAGATTCAGATCGCTCACAACGTCCAGGTCGGTGATCACACTGCCATGGCCGCCTGTGTGGGGATCTCCGGCAGCACCAAAATCGGCAAGCATTGCATGCTCGCCGGTGGCGTAGGGCTGGTGGGACATATCGAGATTTGCGACAACGTTTTCCTGACCGGGATGACCATGGTGACCCACTCGATTACCGAGCCGGGTTCCTATTCTTCCGGTACGGCGATGCAACCGGCAGCCGAATGGCGTAAAAGCGCGGCCCGTATCCGTCAGCTCGATGACATCGCGCGACGTCTGCGACAGCTGGAAAAGCGTGTAGGGGACGTGACCCCTGGCGGTAATGCTTCATCAGATGGCTGATACCATTTCCATATCAAGTGTGCACAGCCGTTAGACTGCCTCCTTGATTTGCTAGAGGAGTGCGCGTCAGTCGCGCGCTCCCAATCTTTACATAGGCTTCCCCCCGAAATGATGGACATCAACGAGATTCGCGAATACCTGCCTCACCGTTACCCGTTCCTGCTGGTGGACCGGGTCGTGGATCTGGATGTGGAAGGCAAGCGCATTCGCGCCTACAAGAATGTCAGCATCAACGAACCGTTCTTCAATGGTCACTTCCCTGCGCATCCAATCATGCCGGGCGTGTTGATCATTGAAGCGATGGCTCAGGCCGCCGGCATCCTCGGTTTCAAAATGCTCGACGTGAAGCCTGCTGACGGCACGCTTTACTACTTCGTCGGCTCCGACAAGCTGCGTTTTCGTCAGCCCGTCACTCCAGGCGATCAGTTGATCCTCGAAGCGCGCTTCATCAGCTGCAAGCGTCAGATCTGGAAGTTCGAGTGCCAGGCTTCGGTCGATGGCAAGCCAGTCTGCTCCGCTGAAATCATCTGCGCGGAACGCAAACTATGAGTTTGATTGACCCTCGCGCAATCATCGATCCGACGGCCATTCTGGCCGACGACGTCGAAGTCGGCCCTTGGTCGATTATCGGCGCTGGTGTGGAAATCGGCGAGGGGACAGTGATCGGGCCGCATGTGATTCTCAAGGGCCCGACCCGAATCGGTAAGCATAACCGCATCTACCAGTTTTCTTCGGTAGGCGAGGACACGCCCGATCTGAAATACAAGGGCGAAGAAACCCGTCTGGTCATCGGTGACCACAACGTCATCCGTGAAGGCGTGACGATTCATCGCGGGACCATTCAGGACCGTTCGGAAACGACCCTGGGCGATCACAACCTGATCATGGCCTATGCCCACATCGGTCACGACAGCGTTATCGGCAACCACTGCATCCTGGTCAACAACACCGCGTTGGCGGGCCATGTGCACGTTGAAGACTGGGCGATCCTGTCCGGTTTTACCCTGGTTCACCAGTATTGCCACATTGGTGCCCACAGCTTTTCCGGCATGGGTACTGCCATTGGCAAGGACGTTCCAGCCTACGTCACGGTATTCGGCAACCCGGCCGAAGCCCGCAGCATGAATTTCGAAGGCCTGCGTCGTCGCGGTTTCAGCGAAGATGCGATCCACGCGCTGCGTCGTGCCTACAAGGTGGTTTACCGCCAGGGCCTGACGGTCGAGCAGGCGCTTGTCGAGCTGGCCGAACCCTCGCTGCAGTTCCCGGAAGTCGCGGTGTTCCGTGACTCCATCCAGTCTTCGACCCGCGGCATCACCCGTTAATCATGGCCAATTTGCGTATTGCGCTGGTGGCGGGAGAGGCTTCCGGTGACATTCTGGGTGCGGGCCTCATGCGCGCACTCAAGGTTCAGCATCCGGCGGTCGAGTTCATCGGTGTAGGCGGTCCGCTGATGCAGGCTGAAGGCCTGACGTCGTATTTCCCGATGGAACGCCTTTCTGTCATGGGGCTGGTGGAAGTGCTGGGCCGTTTGCGCGAGCTGTTGGCACGTCGCAAGAAACTGGTCGCAGATCTGATCGCCGAGAAGCCGGACGTGTTCATCGGTATCGATGCCCCGGACTTCAACCTCAATATCGAACTCAAGCTGCGTCGGGCCGGGATCAAGACCGTGCATTACGTCAGCCCGTCGGTCTGGGCCTGGCGACAGAAGCGGGTGCTGAAGATTCGCGAAGGTTGCGACCTGATGCTGACGCTGTTCCCGTTCGAAGCTAAATTTTATGAAGAGAAGGGCGTGCCGGTGCGGTTTGTCGGCCATTCCCTGGCCGATGCGATTCCGCTTGAGGCTGATCGCGCCGCAGCGCGGGCCGAACTTGGCTTGCCTGATGGGCCGCTGGTCGCCCTGATGCCGGGTAGCCGGGGTGGTGAGGTCGGGCGCCTTGGTGCGCTGTTCCTCGACACTGCCCAGCGCGTGCGCGCCATGCGCCCGGGCGTACGGTTCGTCATGCCGTGCGCGAGCCCGCAGCGCAGGGCCCAGCTTGAAGAGCTGCTGGCCGGTCGCGATCTGCCGCTGACCTTGCTCGACGGCAAGTCCCATCTGGCCCTGGCTGCTTGCGATGCCGTGTTGATCGCTTCGGGCACGGCTACACTGGAAGCCTTGTTGTACAAGCGGCCGATGGTAGTCGCTTATCGCTTGGCACCGCTGACGTTCTGGATTCTCAAACGGATGGTGAAGAGTCCCTACGTCTCGTTGCCGAATCTGCTGGCCCAGCGCCTGCTGGTGCCGGAGTTGTTGCAGGACGATGCGACGGTTGAGGCCTTGGCCCAGACCCTGTCGCCACTGATCGAAGGTGGCCAGGAGCAGACCCGAGGCTTTGACGAAATCCACCGAACCCTGCGCTTGGACGCCTCCAATCAGGCAGCGGACGCGGTACTGAACCTGATTGGCAGAGCATAATGAGCAAAGCAAGCAAGCAGCTGGGCCTGGATTTTATGCTGGTCGATGAGGTTGTAGATCTGGTGGCGGGTGTCGATGAGGTTGGTCGCGGCCCGCTGTGCGGTGCGGTGGTGACGGCGGCAGTGATCCTCGATCCGAGCCGCCCCATCCTGGGCCTCAACGATTCCAAAAAGCTCACCGAAGCCCGTCGCGAAGCGCTTTACGACGAAATCTGCGAAAAAGCCCTGAGCTGGTATGTCGCTCGGGCTGAAGTAGAAGAAATCGACGAACTGAACATTCTTCACGCCACCATGCTGGCCATGCAGCGTGCCGTCGAGGGGCTGCACATTCAGCCGAAACTGGCGATGATCGACGGCAACCGTTGCCCGAAACTCTCGATGCGCGCCGAAGCGGTGATCCAGGGCGATGGCAAGGTGCCGGCCATTGCCGCGGCATCGATTCTGGCCAAGGTCAGCCGTGATCGAGAAATGGCGGCATTCGAACTGATTTATCCGGGTTACGGGATCGGAGGCCATAAAGGCTATCCGACACCCGTTCATCTGGAAGCGCTGGCCCGCTTGGGGCCGACCCCAATCCATCGCCGCTCGTTCGCCCCGGTACGCTTGGCGTATGAAGCGCGGGAAAACCTGATCGGGAGTTAGTCGCAGGCTGATGTTTTACTCAAGGCCCGGTACAATCCGGGCCTTGTTGTCTTCACGTTTCTAGTTTCTAGACAGGATCACTATGCCGGCTTCATTCGTTCATCTACGCCTGCACACTGAATATTCCCTGGTCGACGGTCTGGTGCGGATCAAACCGCTGGTCAAGACCCTGGTCGGCATGAACATGCCTGCCGTTGCGGTCACTGACCAGAACAACATGTGTTCCCTGGTCAAATTCTATAAAGCGGCGATGGGTGCGGGGATCAAGCCGATCTGCGGCGCCGACCTGTGGCTGTCGAACAAGGATCCGGACAACCCCTTGAGCCGGATCAGCCTGTTGGCGATGAATGCGGTGGGTTATCGCAACCTCACCGAGCTGATCTCCCGTGGCTTCATCGACGGCCAGCGCAATGGCTCGGTGATCATCGAGCGCGAGTGGGTGGCTGAAGCCAGCGAAGGCTTGATCATGCTGTCGGCGGCGAAAGAGGGCGAGATCGGTCTGGCCATGCTCAGCGGCAACCCGGACGAAGCCGAAACCCTGGCTCGCGAGTGGATGGCGGTGTTCCCGGATCGCTTCTATCTGGAAGTCCAGCGCACCAGCCGCCCCAATGACGAAGAACAACTGCACGGCGCCGTGGCGCTGGCGACGAAAATCGGCGCTCCGCTGGTGGCGACCAACGACGTGCGCTTCATCAAGCAGGAAGACTTCGAAGCCCACGAAACCCGCGTGTGCATCGGTGAGGGCCGCGCCCTCGACGATCCGCGGCGTTCGAAGAATTACAGTGATCAGCAATACCTCAAAAGCGCCGAGGAAATGGCCGAGCTGTTCAGCGACTTGCCCGAGGCGCTGGAAAACACGGTTGAGATCGCGAAACGCTGCAACATCGAGGTGAAACTGGGCAAACACTTCCTGCCCAACTTCCCGATTCCCGATGGCATGACCATTGACGAGTACTTCCGCAAGGTTTCCTTCGATGGTCTGGAAGAACGCCTCAGCGTTCTGCTGCCCAAGGACACCACCGAAGACTACGAAGCCAAACGTCAGGTCTATGTCGACCGGCTGAATTTCGAGCTGGATATCATCATCCAGATGGGCTTCCCCGGTTACTTCCTGATCGTGATGGACTTTATCCAGTGGGCCAAGAGCAACGGCGTGCCGGTCGGTCCGGGTCGTGGGTCGGGTGCCGGGTCGCTGGTGGCTTATGTGCAGAAAATCACCGACCTCGACCCGCTGGAATATGACCTGCTGTTCGAACGTTTCCTTAACCCGGAACGGGTTTCCATGCCCGACTTCGACGTCGACTTCTGCATGGACGGCCGTGACCGGGTGATCGATTACGTGGCCGAGAAATACGGCCGTAACGCGGTGAGCCAGATCATCACCTTCGGTTCCATGGCGGCGAAAGCGGTAGTCCGTGACGTGGCGCGGGTGCAGGGCAAGTCCTACGGTTTGGCGGATCGTCTGTCGAAGATGATTCCGTTCGAAGTTGGCATGACCCTGGAAAAAGCCTACGAGCAGGAAGAAATCCTGCGCGACTTCATCAAGGTCGATGAAGAGGCTGCGGAAATCTGGGAGATGGCGCGCAAGCTTGAAGGCGTTGTGCGTAACGTCGGCAAGCACGCCGGTGGTGTGGTAATCGCGCCGACCAAGCTGACCGACTTCTCGCCGATTTATTGCGACGAAGCGGGCGATGGCCTGGTAACCCAGTTCGACAAGGACGACGTAGAGGCTGCCGGTCTGGTGAAGTTCGACTTCCTGGGCCTTCGGACCCTGACGGTCATCGACTGGGCGCTGAAAACCATCAACCGCGATCGCGCCAAGGTCAACGAGCCACCGCTGGATATCGCGTTCATTCCGCTGGACGACAAACCGACCTACACGCTACTGCAAAAAGCTGAAACCACCGCGGTGTTCCAGCTCGAGTCGCGCGGCATGAAAGAGCTGATCAAAAAGCTCAAGCCCGACTGCCTGGAAGACTTGATCGCACTGGTGGCCCTGTTCCGTCCGGGCCCGTTGCAATCGGGCATGGTGGACGACTTCATCAACCGTAAGCACGGTCGCGCGGAGCTCGCCTACCCGCACTCGGATTACCAGTACGAAGGCCTCAAGCCAGTCCTGGCGCCGACTTACGGCATCATCCTGTATCAGGAACAGGTGATGCAGATTGCCCAGGTCATGGCCGGTTACACCCTTGGCGGTGCAGACATGCTGCGTCGAGCCATGGGTAAGAAAAAACCCGAGGAAATGGCCAAGCAACGTGGCGGTTTCATTGAAGGTTGCGCCACCAACAATATCGACGCCGACCTGGCCGGTAACATCTTCGACCTGGTAGAAAAATTCGCCGGTTACGGCTTCAACAAATCCCACTCCGCCGCGTATGGCCTGGTGTCGTACCAGACTGCGTGGCTGAAAACCCACTACCCGGCGCCGTTCATGGCCGCGGTACTGTCGGCGGATATGCACAACACCGACAAGGTCGTGACCTTGATCGAAGAAATTCGCACCATGAAGCTGCGTCTCGACGCGCCGGATGTGAATACTTCGGAGTTCAAGTTTACGGTGAATGACGAAGGCCGCATTATTTATGGCCTCGGCGCAATCAAGGGTGTGGGCGAGGGACCGGTGGAAGCGATCACCGAGGCGCGTCAGGACGGACCGTTCAAGGATCTGTTCGATTTCTGCGCCCGTGTCGATCTCAAGCGGATCAACAAGCGCACCCTGGACGGTTTGATCCGCAGCGGCGCGCTGGATCGTCTGGGCCCGTATTTCCATGACGAACCCAAAGCCTATCAAGCCAGCATCGACCAGAACCGCGCGGTCTTGTTGAACGCGATGGAAGGGGCGATCAAGGCTGCCGAACAAACCGCGCGCACCCACGACAGTGGTCACGCCGACCTGTTTGGCGGGCTGTTCGTCGAGGACGACGCCGACGTCTATGCCAATCATCGCAAGGCCAAGGAACTGACCCTCAAGGAACGCCTGAAAGGGGAGAAAGACACCCTGGGCCTGTACCTGACCGGTCACCCGATCGACGAATACGAAGGCGAGATCCGTCGCTTCGCCCGTCAGCGCATTATCGACCTGAAGCCTGCTCGCGATACCCAGACAGTCGCGGGCATGATCATCGCCCTGCGGGTGATGAAGAATAAAAAGGGCGACAAGATGGGTTTCATCACCCTCGACGACCGCTCCGGGCGGATCGAAGCCTCGCTGTTCGCCGACGCCTTCCATTCCGCGCAGTCGCTGTTGCAGACCGACGCGATGGTGGTGGTCGAAGGCGAAGTCAGCAATGACGACTTCTCTGGCGGCCTGCGGTTGCGGGTCAAGCGCGTGATGAGCATGGAAGATGCGCGCACCAACCTGGCTGAAAGCCTGCGCCTGAAATTGCACACCAAGGATTTGAAAGGCGATCAGCTACGCTGGCTGGGTGAGCTGTTCAAGCGCCACCGCGGCGCGTGCCCGATCACCATGGAGTACACCAGTCCCGATGCGAAGGCCTTGTTGCAGTTCGGCGAGACCTGGCGGATCGACCCGGCGGATGCCTTGATTCAAGCCCTGCGTGACCAGTTCGGGCGAGACAACGTCTTCCTCCAATACCGTTGACGGTCAGGTGCCATTCCTTGCCATTGGAACGCGCCTGATCCCGACCCAAATTTTTAATCTCGACCTGAACGCGCCTGTCCCTTAAGGTAGGGCGCGAATAGACAACCGGCCGGCCCAAGCTCTCTTGGAAGGTCGACCCAAGACGGACGCCTATGAACCCGAATTTTCTAGATTTCGAACAGCCGATCGCCGACCTGCAAGCCAAGATCGAAGAGTTGCGCTTGGTCGGTAATGACAATTCGCTGAATATCGGCGATGAGATCTCCCGCCTGCAGGACAAGAGCAGCACGCTGACCGAAGACATCTTCGGCAAGCTGACTAGCTGGCAGATCGCACGTCTGGCGCGTCACCCGAAACGTCCGTATACCCTGGACTACATCGAACACATCTTCACCGAGTTCGACGAACTGCACGGCGACCGTCACTTCTCCGACGACGCTGCCATCGTAGGTGGTGTTGCCCGTCTGGATGATCAGCCGGTGATGATCATCGGTCACCAGAAAGGCCGCGAAGTGCGCGAGAAGGTTCGCCGCAACTTCGGCATGCCGCGTCCGGAAGGCTACCGCAAGGCGTGCCGTCTGATGGAAATGGCCGAACGCTTCAAAATGCCGATCCTGACCTTCATCGACACTCCGGGTGCTTACCCTGGTATCGACGCCGAAGAGCGCAACCAGAGCGAAGCGATTGCCTGGAACCTGCGCGTCATGGCTCGTCTGAAAACCCCAATCATCGCCACCGTGATCGGTGAGGGTGGTTCCGGTGGTGCATTGGCGATCGGCGTCTGCGACCAGCTGAACATGCTGCAGTACTCGACCTATGCAGTGATTTCGCCGGAAGGTTGCGCTTCGATTCTGTGGAAAACTTCCGAGAAAGCCCCGGATGCAGCTGAAGCCATGGGCATCACTGCCGAGCGTCTGAAGGGCCTGGGCATTGTCGATAAAGTGATCGGCGAGCCATTGGGCGGCGCTCATCGTGATCCGGCCGCTGCGGCTGCCTCGATCCGCGCCGAGCTGAGCTCGCAACTGGCGATGTTGAAGAAGTTCGATAACAAGGCGCTGTTGGCCCGTCGTTACGAGCGTCTGATGAGCTACGGTCTCTGATCTGACCTCGGCTTTAATAATGTGGGAGCGGGCTTGCTCGCGAAAGCGGTATAACAGTCGACTGATGTGTTGAATGTTGAACCGCCTTCGCGAGCAAGCCCGCTCCCACATTTGATTTGTGCGAAGTGATCGATATGAGTCAGCCCACGATTGATTTGCCTGCCAGACTCTTGCTGAATCTTGCACCGTGGCGCAACGCCACAACCTGGCGCATCGCGTTCTCCGGTGGTCTCGACTCCACCGTCCTGCTGCACCTTCTCGCGCACCTTGCGAAAACCCAATCCCTGCCGGCGCTGACCGCCATCCATGTCCACCACGGCCTCCAGGCTGCGGCTGATGCGTGGCCGGAACATTGTCAGTCGGTTTGTGATGCGCTGGGAGTGCCGCTAGAGGTCGTGCGGGTTCAGGTTGAATCGGGCGCCAGCCTTGAGCGCGCGGCGCGGGATGCGCGTTATGGCGCCTTCATCGCGGCGACTCACGTCGGTGACGTGCTGCTCACGGGCCAACACCGCGACGATCAGGCGGAAACCCTGTTGTTTCGGCTGATGCGTGGGGCAGGGGTGAGAGGGTTGTCGGGAATGCCGAGCGAGCGTTCTTTGGGGCGCGGGCATCTGCTGCGACCCTTGCTCGACGTCGCTCGCGCCGAGCTTGAGGCCTACGCGACTGAATATCAGTTGAGCTGGATCGAGGATCCGTCGAACCAGGACCACCAGTTCTCGCGCAATTATCTGCGTCATCAAGTGTTCCCGGTGTTGACTGCGCGCTGGCCGCAAGCGGTGGCGACCATGGCACGCAGCGCTGCGCATCTGAGCGAAGCGCAAGAACTACTCGACGAATTGGCGCAAATCGATCTGGCCCATGCCACCACGGTCAGCGATTTCGATTGGCTGGGTTTGCCGTCGCTGGCGCTGGCACCACTGGAAAAACTGTCTGATGCGCGTCAGCGCAATGCGCTAAGTCATTGGCTCAAACCGCTGACGACTTTGCCGGACAGTGACCATTGGTCGGGTTGGGAAAATTTGCGTGATGCGACCGGCGATGCGCGTCCGGTCTGGCGGCTGGCGGCGGGTGAATTGCATCGCGCGGGTAGGCGTGTCTGGTGGTTGTCGGGTGGCTGGCTGCGCACTCCGCCATCCCCGGTGTCTTGGGCTGAGCCCTCGGTATCACTGGCGTTGCCGGATAACGGTGTACTTACGTTCACCGGTCAGATCCCCGTTGGCCCGCTGCAGATCCGCTATCGTGAGGGAGGCGAGGTGATGAACCTGCCCGATCGCGGCCACCGTGACTTGAAGCGTTTACTCAACGAAAGCGGTGTGCCGGGCTTCGCCCGTGGCAGATTGCCGCTGGTCTACAGAGACCAGCAATTGCTGGCGGTGGCGAACCTGCGGGGGCTAAATGGCGGTGAGCAAGATGGCTGGTATTCGCATTGGCAGCCGCAGATCGAAGATCAAGGTTTGAGCTGAAAGGGGCTTTCCGGTAGACTACGCTCCCTTCTTGATACAACTTCTGTGGATTCGCCTGAATCGCAGGAGTTGCCGATTACCAAGCAGTCTTTGCTGGGCGATTCCAAAAAATGTGTAGCGAGCAACCTACCGGTGTTTCACCTGCCGGTCTGTCCCAACGCGGCGGTTTTTTTGAAAGATGCACTGTGATTAATGCAGGTGATCGGGGGCTTCGGCCTTCCTTCGCTTTCCCCGGCGGCTCGGACCGCTTTAACGCAGACTTCTAGGGTTTTTCATGACGCGCTACATATTCGTCACGGGCGGTGTTGTTTCTTCATTGGGGAAAGGCATTGCCTCGGCTTCATTGGCGGCCATCCTGGAGGCGCGGGGACTTAAGGTCACCATGCTGAAGCTGGACCCGTACATCAACGTTGACCCGGGCACCATGAGCCCGTTCCAGCACGGTGAAGTGTTCGTCACCCACGACGGCGCCGAGACCGACCTGGACCTGGGCCACTACGAGCGGTTCATCCGCACGACCATGACCCAGAACAACAACTTCACCACCGGCCGTGTCTACGAACACGTCCTGCGCAAAGAGCGCCGTGGTGATTACCTGGGCGCAACCATTCAGGTGATCCCGCACATCACCGACGAAATCAAGCGCCGGATCATCAAGGGCGCCGGCGATGCCGACGTGGCCATGGTCGAGATCGGTGGCACCGTGGGTGACATCGAATCGCAACCGTTCCTCGAAGCGATCCGTCAATTGCGTTTCGAAGTCGGCGCCAAGCGCGCGATGCTGATGCACCTGACGCTGGTGCCGTACATCGCCACTGCCGGCGAAACCAAAACCAAGCCGACTCAGCACTCGGTCAAGGAACTGCGTTCCATTGGCCTGCAGCCAGACGTGCTGGTGTGCCGTTCCGATCACCCGATCGATATCTCTTCGCGTCGCAAGATCGCGCAGTTCACCAACGTTGAAGAACGTGCGGTGATCGCGCTGGAAGACGCCGACACCATCTACAAGATCCCGGGCATTCTGCACTCCCAGGGCCTGGATGATTTCGTCGTCGAGCGTTTCGGCCTGCAATGCGACAGCGCCGATCTGTCCGAGTGGGAAGCGGTGGTGGATGCCAAGCTGAACCCGGAGCACGAAGTCACCATCGCGATGGTCGGCAAGTACATGGAACTGCTGGACGCCTACAAGTCGCTGATCGAAGCGATGAGTCACGCCGGCATCAGCAACCGCACCAAGGTCAACCTGCGCTACATCGATTCCGAAGACATCGAAAACCAGGGCACCGCGCTGCTGGAAGGCGTCGACGCGATTCTGGTACCGGGTGGCTTTGGTCTGCGTGGCGTTGAAGGCAAGATCACTGCCGTTCAATACGCTCGTGAAAACAAGATTCCGTACCTGGGCATCTGCCTGGGCATGCAAGTGGCCGTTATCGAGTTCGCTCGTAACGTCATGGGCTGGAAAGACGCCAACTCCACCGAGTTCGATCGCACCAGCGGTCACCCGGTCGTGGGGCTGATCACCGAGTGGGAAGATGCCACCGGCGCAGTCGAAACCCGTACCGAAACCTCCGATCTGGGCGGCACCATGCGCCTTGGCGCTCAGGATTGCCTGCTTGAGCCAGGTTCCCTGGTGCACGATTGCTATGCAAAGGACGTGATCGTCGAACGTCACCGTCATCGCTACGAAGTGAACAACAACCTGCTGCCGCAAATCATCGAGGCCGGTCTGAAAATCTCCGGTCGTTCCGGTGATGGCGCGCTGGTTGAAGTGGTCGAAGCACCGGATCATCCATGGTTCGTCGCTTGCCAGTTCCACCCTGAGTTCACCTCGACACCGCGCGACGGTCACCCGTTGTTCAGCGGCTTCGTCAAAGCCGCTTTGGCCCAACACCAGAAGAAGGCGTAAACCCGATGGCACAGAAGATCATCCGCGTAGGCAACATCGAAATTGCCAACGACAAGCCAATGGTGCTGTTCGGTGGCATGAACGTGCTGGAAAGCCGCGACATGGCGATGCAGGTCTGCGAAGAGTACGTAAAGGTCACCGAAAAACTCGGTATCCCTTACGTGTTCAAGGCCAGTTTCGACAAGGCGAACCGTTCTTCTGTGACCTCTTACCGTGGCCCCGGCCTGGAAGAGGGCATGCGGATTTTCCAGGACATCAAGCAAGCCTTTGGTGTGCCGGTCATCACCGACGTCCACGAGCCTGATCAGGCCGCGGTCGTCGCTGAAGTCTGCGACATCATCCAGTTGCCGGCCTTCCTGTCGCGCCAGACCGACCTCGTGGTCGCGATGGCCAAGACCGGCGCGGTGATCAACATCAAGAAAGCCCAGTTCCTCGCGCCTCAGGAAATGAAGCACATCCTGAACAAATGCGTAGAAGCCGGTAACGATCAGTTGATCCTCTGCGAGCGTGGTTCGAGCTTCGGCTACAACAACCTGGTCGTC
The DNA here is from genome assembly GCF_053629455.1 of Pseudomonas sp. F-14 TE3482. NCBI lineage: Bacteria > Pseudomonadati > Pseudomonadota > Gammaproteobacteria > Pseudomonadales > Pseudomonadaceae > Pseudomonas > Pseudomonas sp. F-14 TE3482. Next base: position 6,471,374 of record NZ_JBRJII010000001.1, on the reverse strand, counting down.
GACATGCTTGGCTTCGGCATCATGAAGCAGTTCGAATACCCGGTGTTCTTTGACGTGACCCACGCGCTGCAAATGCCTGGCGGTCGCTCCGATTCAGCCGGCGGTCGTCGTGCCCAGGTCACCGACCTGGCCAAGGCCGGCATGAGCCAGTCGCTGGCCGGCCTGTTCCTCGAAGCGCACCCGGACCCGGACAACGCCAAATGCGACGGCCCTTGCGCCTTGCGTCTGGACAAACTGGAACCCTTCCTGGCCCAGCTCAAGGCACTGGACGAATTGGTTAAAAGTTTTCCGACAGTAGAAACCGCGTAAACCCCGATTCTCCGGTAAAGTACTGCACGGTTTAACGCTCAGGCCCTCGGGCTTGAGCCTTATCGTCCGCAAGCCTGCCCCTTGTCTGTCACTTGCCGACGATAAAGATTTCCTTCAGCTGCGTCGTTTTCGTCAACTTTGGAGTGTTCACAACAATGGCAAAAATCGTCGACATCAAAGGTCGTGAAGTTCTCGACTCCCGTGGCAATCCCACTGTGGAAGCAGATGTGCTTCTCGATAACGGCATCATCGGCAGCGCTTGCGCGCCATCCGGTGCTTCCACTGGCTCGCGTGAAGCACTCGAGCTGCGTGATGGCGACAAGAGCCGTTACCTGGGCAAAGGCGTTCTGAAAGCCGTCGCCAACATCAATGGCCCGATCCGCGACCTGTTGCTGGGTGCAGACCCAAGCGACCAGAAAGCGCTGGATCACGCGATGATCAAGCTGGACGGCACCGAAAACAAAGCGACCCTGGGCGCCAACGCGATCCTCGCCGTTTCCCTGGCCGCGGCCAAGGCAGCCGCTCAGGACCAGGACCTGCCGCTGTACGCTCACATCGCCAACCTGAACGGCACCCCGGGTGTTTACTCGATGCCGGTTCCGATGATGAACATCATCAACGGTGGCGAGCACGCCGATAACAACGTCGACATCCAGGAATTCATGGTTCAGCCAGTTGGCGCCAAGTCTTTCTCGGAAGGTCTGCGTATGGGCACCGAGATTTTCCATCACCTCAAAGCTGTACTGAAGGCTCGTGGCCTGAGCACTGCCGTCGGTGACGAAGGTGGTTTCGCGCCGAACCTGGCCTCCAACGAAGACGCTTTGAAAGTGATCTCCGAAGCCGTGGCCAATGCCGGTTACACGCTGGGCACCGACGTGACCCTGGCTCTGGACTGCGCAGCCAGCGAATTCTACGAAGACGGCAAGTACAACCTGTCCGGCGAAGGCCAGGTGTTCACCGCTGAAGGTTTCGCCGATTACCTGAAAGGCCTGACCGAGCGTTACCCGATCATCTCCATCGAAGACGGTCTGGACGAGTCCGACTGGGCAGGCTGGAAAATCCTCACCGACAAAATCGGCGAGAAGACTCAGCTGGTAGGCGACGATCTGTTCGTGACCAACACCAAGATCCTGAAAGAAGGCATCGATAAAAAGATCGCCAACTCGATCCTGATCAAGTTCAACCAGATCGGCACCCTGACCGAAACCCTGGAAGCGATCCAGATGGCCAAGGCCGCTGGTTACACCGCCGTCATCTCGCACCGCTCCGGCGAAACCGAAGATTCGACCATTGCCGACCTGGCTGTGGGCACTGCGGCTGGCCAGATCAAGACCGGCTCCCTGTGCCGTTCCGACCGTGTTTCCAAGTACAACCAACTGCTGCGTATCGAAGAGCAGTTGAATGGCAAAGCCAAGTACAACGGCCGTAGCGAATTCCGCGGCTGAGTAGCAAAGAGTAAAAAAGACACCGGATTGTGTCGAAAAATCGCGACAGCGATGAATTTGCCACTAATCTGATGCCTTATTAGCACAAGCCTGGTTCTTCCAGGCTTCGTGCTATCAGAAGCTTCAAAGTTATGGCATGGCTGTCTTTTTTCACTGGATACCTGATATTCGATGCGCAGTCCCAATTGGTTGTTTCTCGTCTTGCTTTTGCTGCTGGCCGGCCTGCAGTACCGCCTGTGGGTGGGTAATGGCAGTCTGGCGCAAGTGGCCGAGCTGAAGCAGCAGATTGCGGATCAACACGCCGAGAACGAGGCGTTGCTGGAGCGCAATCGGGTGATGGACGCCGAAGTCAGCGAATTGAAAAAGGGCATGGAGACCGTTGAAGAACGGGCTCGTCATGAGTTGGGCATGGTCAAGGACGGTGAAACCCTTTACCAGTTGGCCCAATGATTAATTCGCTACCGGCCTTCTGGGCCGTGATTCCTGCCGCGGGCGTCGGTGCCCGTATGGCCGCGGACCGTCCCAAGCAATACTTGCAACTGGGCGGGCGCACTATTCTCGAACACAGCCTCGGCTGTTTCCTCGATCATCCTGCCCTGAAGGGGTTGGTGGTCAGTCTTGCAGTCGACGATCCTTACTGGCCGAACCTGGCCTGTGCTGCCGATCCGCGTATTCAGCGGGTCGAAGGTGGCGCCGAGCGCTCCGGGTCGGTGCTCAATGCCTTGCTGCATCTGCATGCCCAAGGCGCTAACGATGAGGATTGGGTGTTGGTGCACGATGCTGCACGACCGAATCTGGCGCGTGATGATCTCGATAAATTGCTCAGTGAACTGGCTGATGATCCGGTTGGCGGTCTATTGGCGGTGCCTGCGCGCGATACCCTCAAGCGGGTCGACAAGCACGGGCGTGTGCTGGAGACGGTGGATCGCAGCGTGATCTGGCAGGCCTATACGCCGCAAATGTTTCGCCTTGGCGCGTTGCATCGGGCATTGGCCGATAGTCTGGTGGCCGACGTTGTCATCACCGATGAAGCTTCGGCCATGGAATGGACGGGTTTGGCGCCGCGCCTGATTGAAGGGCGATCCGATAACATCAAAGTCACTCGCCCTGAAGACCTTGAATGGTTGCGCCAGCGTTGGGCTAACCGCCGCTGAACGATCGCAGCCTGCGGCAGCTCCTTGGGTGTACACATAACCTTGTAGGAGCTGCCGCAGGCTGCGATCTTTTGATCTTAAGTTCGATACTCCGGCCGTTCGGCCAACCCCTCCTTCAAGTAATCCACCAACTTGCGCACTTTCGGCGACAGATGCCGTTGCTGTGGGTAAAGCGCCCAAACCGCTGTGTTCGGCGGCTGATGGGCTTCCAGCAGCGAAATCAATTCGCCGTTTTTCAGGTATTCCAGCACGTAGTAATCCGGTAACTGACATAACCCAACCCCTTGTAATGCGGCATCCAGCACTGCCTGCCCACTGTTGCAGCGCCAGTTTCCCTGTACTCGCTGGGAAAATTCCCGCCCGTTCTGTTCCAGTTGCCAGATGTCCGAGCTACCGATGAGGCAGTTATGGCGACTCAATTCCGACAAGCTGTGTGGGCGACCATACCGTTCCAGGTAGGACGGAGAGGCGCACAGGTACATGCGCCGTGGTGCCAGGCGCGTCGCGACCAACCTGGAATCCTGCAAGCGGCCGAGGCGGATGGCCAGGTCCAGCCCTTCATGCACCAGATCGAGCGGGCGGTTGCTCAGCTCGATGTCGACGCGCAGTTGTGGATACAGCCCCATGAAGCGAGTCACCAGCGGCACGATGAATCGTTCGCCGTAGGCCACGGCACAGGTCATGCGCAGCATGCCCTTGGGTTCGCTGGTCAGGTCGCCGACAGCGCGCAAGGCTTCTTCGCGACCGTCCTGCAAACGCTGGCAATGTTGCAAAAAGGTTTGCCCGGCCTCGGTCAAGGTGACCCGGCGGGTGCTGCGATAGAGCAAACGGGTTTGCAGGCGCTCTTCCAGCCGTACGATTTGGCGGCTGATGTGGGAGGAAGACACTCCAAGGCGTTCAGCGGCGGCGGTGAATTGGCTGCATTCAGCAACGGCAACGAATTCATCGATGCCTTCCCAGCGGTTTTCGGACATCAGGATTATCCCTGTACAGCAATAATGTTTTGCTTTTGTCCTGATTATTCATCCTCGGGCGCTGTATTACACTCCCTGTCTCGTTTTTATTCACTGGAGAGCCAGCATGATCAAGTCGCGCGCCGCCGTTGCCTTCGAGGCCAAGAAACCCCTCGAGATCGTTGAAGTCGATGTCGCCATGCCCAAGGCTGGGGAAGTTCTGCTGCGCGTCGTCGCCTCCGGTGTTTGCCATACCGATGCCTACACCCTCTCGGGCGCGGACCCGGAAGGTATCTTCCCGTCGATCCTGGGTCATGAAGGTGGCGCGGTGGTCGAAGCGATTGGCGAAGGCGTGACTTCGGTTGCCGTCGGCGACCATGTGATCCCGCTGTACACCCCGGAATGCGGCAAGTGCAAATTCTGTCTGTCGGGCAAAACCAACCTCTGCCAGGCGATTCGTGCGACCCAGGGTAAAGGTCTGATGCCGGATGGCACTTCGCGTTTTTCCTACAAGGGCGAAACGATTTTCCACTACATGGGCACCTCGACCTTCTCCGAGTACACCGTGCTGCCGGAAATCTCCGTCGCCAAAATTCCTAAAGAAGCACCCTTGGAAAAAGTCTGCCTGCTGGGTTGTGGCGTCACCACTGGCATTGGTGCGGTAATCAATACTGCCAAGGTCAAACCGGGTGACACCGTCGCGATCTTCGGTCTGGGCGGCATCGGTCTGTCGGCTGTGATTGGCGCGGTCAAAGCGAAGGCTGGGCGGATCATCGCCATCGACATCAACCCGGCCAAGTTCGAGATCGCCAGGCAATTGGGCGCTACCGATTGTGTAAACCCGAAAGACTTCGATCGTCCGATTCAGGAAGTGATCGTCGACATGACTGATGGCGGCGTCGACTTTTCCTTCGAATGCATCGGCAACGTCCAGTTGATGCGTGCTGCACTTGAGTGCTGCCACAAGGGTTGGGGTGAGTCGGTGATCATCGGCGTGGCCGGTGCCGGTCAGGAAATCTCCACCCGTCCATTCCAGTTGGTGACCGGTCGCGTCTGGCGCGGTTCGGCATTCGGTGGTGTGCGTGGGCGTACCGAGTTGCCGAGCTATGTCGAAATGGCCCAGACCGGCGAGATCCCGCTGGATACCTTCATCACCCACACCATGGGCCTGGAAGATATCAACAAGGCGTTTGACCTGATGCATGAAGGCAAAAGCATCCGTAGCGTCATCCATTTCTGAGGTCGGTCATGAGCCTGGAAAATATCTCCTGTCAGAAAAGCTTCGGCGGCTGGCACAAGCGCTACCGGCACCGCTCCGACGTGCTCGGTTGCGACATGGTGTTTGCCGTGTACCTGCCGCCACAAGCGGAGCAGGGCGGTAAACTGCCGGTGCTGTACTGGTTGTCCGGCCTGACCTGCACCGACGAGAACTTCATGCAAAAGGCCGGCGCCATGCGCATGGCCGCCGAGCTGGGGCTGATCATCGTCGCACCGGACACCAGCCCTCGCGGTCCTGATGTGCCGGGTGATCCGGATGGCGCCTGGGACTTCGGTCTCGGTGCCGGGTTTTATCTGAATGCCACGCAGGAACCGTGGTCCCGGCACTATCGGATGCATGACTATGTCGTGCAGGAATTGCCGGCATTGGTCGAAGCGCATTTCCCGACATCGGACAAGCGTGGCATCAGCGGTCACTCCATGGGCGGCCACGGCGCGTTGGTCTGTGCGTTGCGCAATCCGGGGCGCTATCTGTCGGTGTCGGCGTTCTCGCCGATCAACAATCCGATGGATTGCCCTTGGGGCCAGAAAGCCTTTTCCCGTTACTTGGGAGAGGATCGTTCGAAGTGGCGCGAATGGGATGCCTGTGCATTGATTGCCGAGGCGGACGAGAAGCTGCCACTGCTGGTCGATCAAGGTGATCGCGATGATTTCCTGGCCACTCAGCTCAAGCCTGAAGCCTTGCAACAGGCCGCCAAACTGGCAGGTCACCCGCTGACGTTGCGTCTGCAACCGGGCTACGACCACAGTTATTTCTTCATCGCCAGCTTCATTGATGACCACCTGCAACATCATGCGCGCGCGCTAAGCGCCTAATGTCCGACAAAGCAGGTAGAATCACGCCCTGACAACAATCGGGGCGTTTTTTTATGCGTATTGGCCACGGCTATGATGTGCACCGTTTCGCTGAAGGCGATTTCATCACTCTGGGCGGCGTGCGGATTGCACACGGCTTCGGGCTGCTCGCTCACTCCGACGGTGACGTCCTGCTGCACGCCTTGAGCGACGCGTTGCTCGGCGCTGCCGCGCTGGGTGATATCGGCAAGCATTTTCCGGACACCGACCCGCAATTCAAGGGCGCCGACAGCCGTGTGCTGTTGCGTCACGTTGTCGCGCTGATCCACGCCAAGGGCTGGAAAATCGGCAACGTCGATAACACCATCGTCGCCCAAGCCCCGAAAATGGCCCCCCATATCGAATCGATGCGCGCGCTGATTGCCGCGGATCTTCAAGTTGAGTTGGATCAAGTGAACGTGAAAGCTACCACCACCGAAAAGCTTGGCTTTGTCGGTCGCGAAGAGGGTATTGCCGTGCACTCCGTCGCCTTGTTGCTGCGCGCATGAACGAGGCGCAATTGCTTGGCCCCCGGGCCTATGGTGAATCCCTGGGCAGCGCGGTGCTGAAAGCCACGGCGGAAGATTTCCAGGTCGACGAAGTCCTCGATATTCCCCTGAGCGGCGACGGCGAACACCTGTGGATCTGGGTGGAAAAGCGCGGCCTGAATACCGAAGAAGCGGCGCGGCGCATCGCTAAGGCGGCGGGTGTGCCGTTGCGCACCGTCAGCTATGCCGGCCTCAAGGACCGTCAGGCGCTGACGCGCCAGTGGTTCAGCGTGCAACTGCCGGGCAAGGCTGATCCTGATTTGTCGGCGGCGGAAAACGACACGTTGAAAATCCTCAAGACCGGTCGGCATAAACGCAAACTGCAACGCGGTGCCCACTCGGCCAACGGCTTCACCTTGCGCTTGACCCAGTTCGCCGGTGACAAGGCGGCGATCGAAGAGCGTCTGCAACTGATCGCCAAGCAAGGTATTCCCAATTATTTCGGCGCCCAGCGTTTCGGCTTTGACGGCGGTAACGTGGTCGATGCTCGTGCCTGGGCGGCGCGCAAGGCCCTGCCGGAGCAGCGCAACGTCCGTTCGCGTTTGCTCTCCACCGCCCGTAGTTTTCTGTTCAATCAAGTGTTGGCGGCGCGCGTCGCCGATGGCACCTGGCAGCGCGCGCAGGTGGGCGATCTGCTGGCGTTCACCGACAGCCGCAGTTTCTTCCCGGCCGGTGAAGCCGAATGCAGCGACCCGCGCCTGGCGATTCTCGACCTGCACCCGACCGGCCCGCAGTGGGGCGAAGGTGACTCGCCGACGTCAGGCGCAGTCCATGAACTGGAGCAGGCAATCGCCGCGCGCGAAGCGGATCTGCGCGATTGGTTGATTAACGCCGGAATGAGCCACGAACGTCGCATCCTGCGGCTGCCCATTGGCGGGTTGACGTGGCATTATCCCGAGCCTGACATTCTGCAACTGGAATTCGTCCTGCCGGCCGGATGCTTCGCCACCGTATTGGTGCGTGAACTCGTCGATCTGGTGCCGGTGGGGCAGACGGACAGCCCATGCGTATTCTGATTTCTAACGACGATGGGGTAACCGCACCCGGTCTCGCCGCGCTTTATGCTGCGCTGGCGGATTACACCGAATGCGTGGTTATCGCCCCGGACCAGGACAAAAGCGGCGCCAGCAGCTCGCTGACGCTCGACCGTCCGTTGCACCCGCAAACCCTGGCCAACGGCTTTATCAGCCTTAATGGCACACCCACCGACTGCGTGCACCTGGGCCTTAACGGCTTGCTGGAGCTTGAGCCGGACATGGTGGTTTCCGGCATCAACCTGGGGGCCAACCTGGGGGATGACGTGCTGTATTCCGGCACTGTGGCGGCGGCCCTCGAAGGGCGCTTCCTTGGGCGTCCTTCGTTTGCCTTTTCGTTCGTCTCACGGCAAGTAGAGAACCTTCCCACAGCCGCTTACTTTGCGCGCAAACTGGTAGAGGCTCACGCGGACCTTGATCTGCCACCGCGCACGGTACTGAACGTGAACATTCCCAACTTGCCGCTGGAGCACATCCGCGGTATCCAGCTGACCCGCCTCGGCCATCGCGCCCGCGCTGCGGCACCGATGAAAGTGGTCGACCCGCGGGGTAAATCCGGTTACTGGATAGCCGCGGCGGGGGACGCTGAAGATGGCGGCCCGGGTACCGATTTCCATGCGGTGATGCAAGGCTATGTTTCAATCACGCCACTGCAACTGGATCGCACCTTTAATGATGCCTTCAGAAGTCTCGATGGCTGGCTGGAGGGTCTGCGTTAATGGCTCGTGAACAAGATCATATTCTGCATCGCGGTATCGGGATGACCTCGCAACGGACCCGTGAGCGTCTGATTCAGCGCCTCTATGAAGAGGGAATCTCCAACGCCAAGGTACTGGAAGTCATCCGCCGCACCCCGCGTCACCTGTTCGTCGATGAGGCGTTGTCTCATCGAGCCTATGAAGATACGGCGCTGCCGATCGGGCATAACCAGACCATCTCCCAGCCTTATATGGTGGCGCGCATGAGCGAGCTGCTGCTGGAAGCCGGTCCGTTGGACAAGGTGATGGAAATCGGCACCGGTTCGGGTTACCAGACGGCCGTGCTGTCGCAATTGGTCGAGCGGGTTTTTTCCGTGGAGCGAATCAAGGTTCTGCAGGACCGGGCCAAGGAGCGCCTGGTGGAACTGAACCTGCGCAACGTGGTATTTCGCTGGGGCGATGGTTGGGAAGGCTGGCCGGCATTGGCGCCTTACAACGGCATCATCGTCACCGCCGTGGCCACCGATGTGCCTCAGGCACTGCTCGATCAGTTGGCACCGGGTGGGCGACTGGTGATTCCGGTCGGCTCCGGTGAAGTTCAACAATTGATGTTGATCATTCGTGAGGAACAGGGCTTTTCCAGACGTGTTCTGGGGGCGGTGCGCTTTGTCCCATTGCTCAATGGGCCGTTGGCCTGAGCATTTGTTTCAGCGCGCTGAATTCTCTTCGATTGCCCGGGTCTTACAGCGGCAACGATTGGTTAAACGCAATTCATCTTCAGGCAGCAAACGTGTGCGCGAAGCGAATCCGCTTCATTAAAGTTAAAGCCTGTTCGGCCCGTTATACTTGCGACATTTCGTGCCGGAGCACGGCAATCCATATTTTCAGCCACCACAAAGGGAGCGGCGGGTGAGTCTCACAGTCATTGCGCAGCGAATGGGTATAACGAGCTTTCAGCGTCTGGTGACTGGCCTTGTCTTGAGTACCTTGCTGGTCGGATGTTCCAGCACCAAATCAGGTAGTGCGAGCGTCGTCGATCGCAACAACGCGGTCGCCCAGCGTCCGGCCGTGACCACCGGCCAATATGTTGTCCGACCCAAGGACACTTTGTTCTCCATCGCTTTTCGCTACGGTTGGGACTACAAAGCCCTCGCAGCACGGAACAACATTCCTACGCCTTACACGATCCATCCGGGTCAGACAATTCGCTTCGACGGTCGCAGCGGTTCAACGCCGACGGCGGTAGTGAGTTCGTCCAGTTCCTCGCCTTCGTCGTCGAGTAAAACCACCGTAATTCGGCGCCAGGCAAATGGCGCTACGACCACTACAACAGTGCTTGCACCGTCCGTCGCCAACAAGCCGGCACCCGTTCCACTGCCTCCTGCCGGTCCGGCCCCGACGGGCTGGGGGTGGCCTTCTAGTGGCATTCTGATTGGTAAATTCTCTTCAAACGGTAGTTTGAATAAAGGAATTGATATCGCCGGAGATTTGGGACAGCCTGTTTTAGCTGCGTCTGATGGGACGGTGGTATACGCCGGGAGTGGCTTAAGGGGCTACGGCGAATTAGTCATCATCAAACACAGCGATACCTACGTCAGTGCCTACGGACATAACCGCAGGCTGTTGGTTCGGGAGGGGCAGCAGGTCAAAGTCGGACAGACAATTGCCGAAATGGGGTCAACGGGTACAGACCGGGTGAAACTGCATTTTGAGATTCGCCGACAAGGTAAACCTGTAGATCCGCTGCAATTCCTGCCACGTCGTTGATTTGTTAGCCAGCCTGTTCCGTCACGTAGAGGGAACAGGCTCCAGCGTTGCCAGGGATCAAGGCGCCGCTTGAGCTTGAGGTCGAACTCACCAAAGGACTATAACAATGGCTCTCAGTAAAGAAGTGCCGGAGTTTGACATCGACGATGAGGTTCTCCTGATGGAGACCGGCATCGCCACGGATTCGATGTCGAATGATGAAGGGGATGCACCACCTTCCGTTCGTGCCAAATCCAAACACTCCGCTTCGCTTAAGCAACACAAGTACATCGATTACACACGGGCACTCGATGCCACTCAGCTGTACCTCAACGAAATCGGCTTTTCCCCATTGCTCTCCCCGGAGGAAGAAGTTCATTTTGCGCGCTTGTCGCAAAGTGGCGATCCGGCCGGGCGCAAGCGCATGATTGAAAGCAACCTGCGGCTGGTGGTGAAAATCGCCCGTCGTTACGTCAATCGTGGGCTGTCGCTGCTGGACCTGATCGAAGAGGGCAACCTCGGCCTGATCCGGGCAGTAGAAAAGTTCGATCCTGAACGCGGTTTCCGCTTTTCGACCTACGCCACCTGGTGGATTCGTCAGACCATCGAGCGCGCGATCATGAATCAGACCCGGACCATCCGGTTGCCGATCCATGTGGTCAAAGAGCTCAATGTGTACTTGCGGGCTGCACGGGAGCTGACTCAAAAGCTCGATCATGAACCCTCACCCGAAGAAATCGCCAACCTGCTGGAGAAACCGGTAGGCGAGGTCAAGCGCATGCTAGGCCTGAACGAGCGCGTTTCTTCGGTCGACGTCTCGCTGGGTCCGGATTCGGATAAAACCCTGCTGGACACCCTTACCGATGACCGCCCGACCGATCCGTGCGAACTGTTGCAGGACGACGACCTGTCACAGAGCATCGATCAGTGGCTCTCGGAGCTGACCGACAAGCAACGCGAGGTGGTCATTCGCCGCTTCGGCTTGCGAGGTCACGAGAGCAGCACGCTTGAAGACGTAGGCCTGGAAATCGGCTTGACCCGGGAGCGGGTCAGGCAAATTCAGGTTGAAGGCCTCAAGCGTCTTCGGGAGATTCTCGAGAAAAACGGCCTGTCGAGTGAGTCGCTGTTCCAATAAGCAATTCGCTCAACCGGTAACGAATAGCCCCGACTGGTTTGGGGCTTTTTGTTGTCCGGAATTTAAGAATTGCGTTGTTCTTTTGCACCACCTCAGGTTTGTAGTCTCGTGTTGTAAGTCTTTGCTTACTCTTTCGTAAGTGTTCGTTATTTTTACACCCTGGCAGTTGTCTATTTAACTTGCGGTATTCGTTTATATTATTGATTTATATGATTATTTTTTTAGATTAACAGCGTGTGACAGATGATTTCAGCGACAGAGGCCGATTGCTCTTAGTGGGGAATCCTCTAGTATCTGAACTGTGTCGACGGATAGACACGCCCTTCAAGGAAGAGGGGAACGGACATCGCAGGAAGCGATTCATCAGGACGATGAAAAGGAACACAAGGAATAGGGAAAAAATGTGGGCGGGTCATACCGCCCCTTTTTTTTGTCTGCAGAAAAGCAAAACATCAAGATCAAAAGATCGCAGCCTTCGGCAGCTCCTACACAAACCACGTGCACCCGAGATTTCTGCGATCTTTTGATCTTTGGAAAAGCAAAAAGGCCCACAAGGGGCCTTTTTGGAAACGCGGGGGTAATCAGCGTTCGAGGTCTTTGATCTTGCCTTTGACGCCATCCCACTCTTCGGCATCGGGCAACGATTCTTTCTTCTCGGTTATGTTGGGCCAGATTTCCGCCAGCTCAACGTTCAGCTGAATGAACTCCTGCATATCTTCCGGAACTTCATCTTCGGAGAAGATGGCCACGGCAGGGCATTCTGGTTCGCACAGTGCGCAGTCGATGCACTCATCCGGGTGAATCACCAGGAAGTTCGGGCCTTCGTAAAAGCAGTCCACCGGACAGACTTCTACGCAGTCGGTGTACTTGCACTTGATGCAGTTGTCGGTGACGACGAAGGTCATTTCTAATTTTCTCCTCAGGCGGCGGCAGCGGAGCCCCTTCACGTTGGGGTCGCCAGGTTTGGGAGCGATAGTCTGCAGGTCAGGCTATTGGCCTGCAGCATCCCAAACCGCGCGAGATTCTAACAGCTTGCAGGCAAGTGCGTTAGATCCGTGTCTTTAGTGTATAGAGCATTTCGAGCGCACGACGCGGTGACATGTCGTCCAGATCAAGTTTGGCCAGTTCATCCAGCACCGGATGCGGCAGGCTGGCGAACATGTCGCTCTGCTGCGGCGTGACCGGTTTGCCTTTGGCAGGCTTCGGAACTTCATGAGGCAGCGCTGTGGATTCCAGTCGGCTCAGATGCTCGCGAGCCCGCACGATCACTTCGCTCGGTACACCGGCCAACTGCGCAACCGCCAAGCCATAGCTCTGGCTGGCAGGCCCAGGCAGCACATGGTGCAGGAACACGATGCGTTCGTTGTGTTCGGTGGCATTGAGGTGCACGTTGGCCACCAGAGGCTGGGCTTCCGGCAGCACTGTCAGCTCGAAATAGTGGGTGGCGAACAGGGTGTAGGCCCGCAGGTGCGCGAGACGCTCAGCCGCCGCCCAGGCCAGGGACAGACCGTCGAAGGTGCTGGTGCCGCGACCGACTTCGTCCATCAGCACCAGGCTGCGTTCGGTGGCGTTGTGCAAAATGTTCGCGGTTTCGCTCATTTCAACCATGAAGGTCGAACGCCCGCCCGCCAAGTCATCGCTGGAGCCGATTCGGGTGAAGATTCGGTCTACCAAGGACAATTCGCAACTGGCCGCCGGCACGAAACTGCCGATATGCGCCAGTAGCACGATCAATGCGGTCTGACGCATGTAGGTGGATTTACCGCCCATGTTCGGACCGGTGATCACCAGCATGCGGGTATTGTCGTCAAGGCTCAGGTCATTGGCCACGAACGGCGTGGTGAGTACTTGCTCGACCACCGGGTGACGACCCTGGGTGATGCGCATGCACGGCTCGCTGACGAAGCGTGGGCAGTTCAGGTCCAGGTTCAATGCACGCTCGGCGAGGTTGCTAAGCACGTCCAGTTCGGCCAGTGCGGCGGCCGTGTCTTGCAAGGGCGGCAACTGGGCGATCAGGTCTTCGAGCAGTGCTTCGTAGAGCATCTTTTCGCGAGCCAGGGCGCGGCTCTTGGCGGACAGCGCCTTGTCTTCGAACGCCTTCAGTTCCGGCGTGATGAAGCGCTCGGCACCTTTGAGGGTCTGCCGGCGAATATAGTCCGCAGGCGCCGATTCGGCCTGCTTGCTCGGCAACTCGATGAAGTATCCATGAATCCGGTTGTAGCCGACCTTCAAGTGCGACAGGCCGGTGCGGGCCTTTTCACGCGCTTCGAGATCGATCAGGAACTGCCCGGCGTTTTCGCTGAGCGATTGCAGTTCGTCGAGTTCGCTGTCGTAACCGGTTTTCAACACGCCGCCGTCACGGATGACGGCGGGCGGGTTGTCGATAATGGCTTTTTCCAGCAATGCCGCCAGTTCCGGATAGGTGCTGGTGGTCGTCGCCAATTGAATGATGTGCGGGGCTTCAAGCTCGGCCATCGCCACTTGCAACTCTGGCAGTGCACCGAGGGCGTCGCGAAGGCGCGCCAAGTCACGAGGACGGGCATTGCGCAGGCCGATCCGCGCCAGAATCCGCTCGATGTCACCGATTTCCTTGAGCTGCGGTTGCAGCTTTTCGAAACGGTAACCGTCGAGCAGGCAGGTGATCGAGCTCTGACGCGCCAGCAATACGGTCAAATCCCGCAGCGGACGGTTCAGCCAGCGAGTCAGCAAGCGGCTGCCCATGGCGGTCTGGCAGCGGTCGACCACCGATTGCAAGGTGTTGTCGCGACCGCCGGCCAGGTTGGTGTCCAGTTCCAGGTTGCGACGGCTCGCGCCGTCCAGCACCACGGTGTCATCCAGGCGTTCATGGCGCAGGCTGCGCAAATGCGGCAGGGCGGTGCGCTGGGTTTCCTTGGCGTAGCTGAGCAGGCAACCGGCGGCGCCGATCGCCAGGGACAGGTTCTCGCAGCCGAAACCTTTCAGGTCCTGGGTGGAAAACTGCTGGCAAAGACTTTTCAGCGCCGAGTCACGTTCAAAATCCCACGGCGCACGGCGACGAACCCCACGACGTTTTTCCGCCGGCAGGTCTTTCGGCCAGTCGTCCGGGATCATCAGCTCTACCGGGTTGACCCGCTCCAGTTCCGCCAACAGGTTTTCCCAGCCCTTGATCTCCAGCACAGTGAAGTTGCCGCTGGTGATGTCCAGCACCGCCAGCCCGAACAGACGCTCGTCACCCAGCACCGCCGCGATCAGGTTGTCCCTGCGCTCATCCAGCAGCGCTTCATCGCTGACTGTGCCAGGGGTGATGATCCGCACCACCTGACGATCCACCGGGCCTTTGCTGGTGGCCGGGTCGCCGACCTGCTCACAAATCACCACCGACTCGCCGAGCTTCACCAGTTTCGCCAGGTAACCTTCCGCGGCGTGGTAAGGAATCCCACACATCGGAATCGCCTGCCCCGCCGATTGCCCACGAGCCGTCAGGGTGATGTCCAGCAACTTGGCGGCCTTCTTCGCGTCTTCATAGAAGATCTCGTAGAAGTCGCCCATGCGGTAGAACATCAGCTGATCAGGGTGCTGGTTCTTCAGGCGCCAGTACTGCTGCATCATCGGGGTGTGGGAGGACAGATCGGAGAGGGCTTTATTCATCGGAAATTCAGGAAAACTCGTTGAAAGGTGTAGGGCAAAGGAGGGGCATCGGCCCGGCTTTTCCGCGATGGGCGCAAGGTTAACATGGGCGGTCCGACCTACGCAGGCATGAAAGCGCCAAGGCACATTTCTGCTGTCTATGCACGATATATGCAAATCAGCATTTGTCTTCCGAAAAAAGATCAAGCACTATGCACGTTATGCAAAAACGCAATGTTTCTACCGTCTTAAGAGCACTGCTCGATCAGCACGGGATCTCCCCCACGGAGCTTCACCGTCGCACCGGCGTGCCTCAATCCACTCTCTCGCGGATCCTCAGCGGGAAGATCGTCGACCCTTCGGATAAACATATTTCGAAGATTGCCGAATACTTCGCCGTGAGCACCGACCAGTTGCGTGGCCGTGCGGATGTCGCGCACGCCGCCAGCGCGGGGCGCGATGAGTCGCATTCGGAACTCAAGGACATAAGCCTGTGGGACGACGATACGCCAGTCGACGACGACGAGGTGTCGGTCCCCTTTCTTCGCGAGGTTGAATTGGCTGCTGGATCAGGAAGATTCGTCATCGAAGAGAGCGAGCGCTCTAGCCTGCGCTTCGGCAAGCGCAGCCTGCGCCATAACGGCGTGCAGTTCGATCAGGCCAAATGCGTGACCGTGCGCGGCAACAGCATGTTGCCGGTGCTGCGCGATGGCGCCACGGTCGGGGTGAATGCCGGTAAATGCGGGATTGGTGACATCGTCGACGGTGACCTCTACGCCATCAACCACAATGGCCAGTTGCGGGTGAAACAGCTTTATCGCCTGCCGACAGGGATTCGCCTGCGCAGCTTC
This sequence comes from Pseudomonas sp. F-14 TE3482, assembly GCF_053629455.1. Taxonomy (NCBI): domain Bacteria; kingdom Pseudomonadati; phylum Pseudomonadota; class Gammaproteobacteria; order Pseudomonadales; family Pseudomonadaceae; genus Pseudomonas; species Pseudomonas sp. F-14 TE3482. Next base: position 6,455,783 of record NZ_JBRJII010000001.1, on the reverse strand, counting down.
AACCGCGATGAGCATCCGGACGAGGACTACGGCTTCCAGGAAATCCAGGAAGAGCAGATCGTCATCCTCGGTCACGTCTTCTGGTGGGGCATGTACGCCCGTTAATCTCACCGCTGTCAGATAAAACCCGCTGCCCGGCGGGTTTTTTTTCGCCTATCGAAAAACCGCCAACGCCTTTGCTTGCGGGGCTTCCATGCGCCTGTGCATTTCTAATGCATAAATAAATGCATTTATGCATTGACTGTATATGCATCCATGCATATTCTTTGTCTCAAGCCGCCCAACAAGGCGGCTCGAAACGAAGCTCTTTAGTTCCATCACAAAGGCAGCGATGAACCGGCCTCAACGGTTCAGAGGGTTGGCAACTGACCCGGGTGTGCAGCGTAAAGCACCACAAGCAGTTATCCGGCGGGCAGGGACCGCGGTCGGAAAAACAATTTGAATGGACTCGTACCGCGCCAGTAGCGCCGAAAGGTCAGCTTCCTTTTTTGAACACAGGATTAAAGGAAGGCGAAGGACCGCATTACTGAAAAGCCTGGCCATGCCGGGCTTTTTGGAATGCCTACCTCAAGAGACATCGCTTGATCCCAACACACATCACTCATCAATCACCCCCAGGAGGCGTGACATGACAAACGAGCAACAAGCGTTGCTGGACATGCCGATCTGGCTGGTCATCGTTCTCGCCCTGGTGGGCGGGGTGTCCGGCGAAATGTGGCGCGCTGACAAGGAGGGCGCCCGTGGCTGGTCGCTGCTGCGGCGCCTGGCGCTGCGCTCCGGGGCCTGCATGATCTGCGGGGTCTCGGCCATCATGCTGCTGTACGCCGCCGGCGTGTCGATCTGGGCTGCAGGGGCGTTTGGCTGCCTGACGGCGATGGCCGGGGCGGACGTGGCCATCGGGCTTTATGAACGCTGGGCCGCCAGGCGGATTGGCGTTTGCGAAGTGCCACCGCGCGATACGCCTCAGGATCATTGAGACCCCAACCTGAAGGAGCGTCATCCACAGTGCAAACCGCACTGACCCGCAAGGACGCGGGTTTCCCACGGCCAGTACCGTTCACTCAAACCCGCCGCGACGGGTTTTTTTATTGCCCGGTGAAGATTTATGAAGATCACAGCCCTGATCACGCAGTTGCGTGAGCAATGCCCGACTCTGGCCAATCGCATCGCGGCCGGCATCGACCTCGCCACGTTACAAGCCAACACCCCGCTGCAAACACCCTGCGCTTATGTGGTGCCCCTCGCCGATGTGGCGAGCAAAAGCCTGGCGCAAAACCTGATGCTGCAACCGATCCGCGACCGCTTCGAAGTGACGCTGGTACTCGACACCACGGATGCTACAAAAGCGCTGGATCAGTTGCATGACCTACGCGCCGAACTCTGGCGCGCACTGGTGGGTTTCAAGCCCGGCAGCGACTACGACGCCATCGAGTACGACGGCGGCGAACTGGTTTCCATCAACAGCAGCCGCGTGCTGTATCGCCTGCGCTTTTTTGCCGAATTCCAGCTCGGTCGCAATTTGCCGGGTCAGCCGGCGGAGAGTTGGCACGAGCGCGAACTGGACGGCTTGTCGTCCTTTACCGGGGTCACCGTGCGGGTCGATGCGATCGATCCGGCGGATCCCAATCTGCAACGCCCAGGCCCCGACGGGCGCCTGGAACTGACTTTCTCTGGAGACGTAACCCCATGAGCAAACGCATCACCGTGCTGCCGGCCCCTGGCCGTGTCGTGCCGGACCCGGAAGCGGGCGATCTGTTGCCCCTCGAGGGCCGTGAAGTGCCGGACAACGCCTGGTGGCGTCGACGTCTGGCCGATGGCGATATCACTACCAAAGCCGTGAAAGCGGCGAAACCACAGGGAGCCAAATAATGGCGATCGGATTCAGCAACATCCCCGCGGACATTCGTGTTCCGCTGTTCTACGCCGAAATGGACAACTCGGCCGCCAATAGCGCGTCGTCGGCCATGCGCCGCCTGATCGTTGCTCAGGTCAACGACAACATCGCGCCGGCCGACGTCGGCAAACTGGTGTTGGTGTCCAGCGTGGCGCTGGCAAAAAGCATTGGCGGCCAGGGCTCGATGCTCGCCTCGATGTACGAAACCTGGCGCAAGACCGACCCCATCGGCGAGATCTGGTGCCTGCCGCTGCACAACACTGAAGGCAGCGTTGCCAAAGGTGTGCTGACCCTGACCGGTGCGGCGACTCAGAGCGGTGTGCTCAACCTCTACGTCGGCGGCGTTCGTGTTCAGGCGGCCATCGTCAACGGTGCCACTGCGGCGCAAGCGGCCACAGCCCTGGCGCTGAAAATCAATGCCTCTGCCGATCTGCCGGTCAGCGCGGCAGCGGTCGACGGTGTGGTCACCCTGAGCGCCAAATGGACGGGCGACAGCGGCAACGACATCAGCCTGCAATTCAATCGCCTGGGCAAGAGCAATGGCGAAGAAACCCCGGCTGGCCTGACCTTGGCAATCACTGCCATGACCGGCGGCGCCGGTGTGCCCGATCAAGTGGCCGCCGTGGCGGCGCTGGGCGATGAACCGTTCGAGTTCATCTGCATGCCGTGGTCGGATCTGTCGACCCTCAATACCTGGCAAGCCGTCATGGATGACAGCACCGGTCGTTGGTCCTGGGCCAAGCAATTGTTTGGTCACGTCTACAGCGCCAAGCGCGGCACCATCGGTACCCTGGTGGCAGCCGGTCAGGCGCGTAACGATCAGCACATGACCATTCAGGCGCTGGAACCGGGCGTACCGCAACCGTTCTGGGTGCAGGCCGCTGCACTGGCTGCGCGCACCTCGGTGTTTATCTCCGCCGACGCCAGCCGTCCGACCCAAAGCGGCAGCCTGCCCGGTCTCGACCCGGCACCGGCGAGTGAGCGTTTCACCCTGACCGAGCGTCAGTCGTTGCTCAACTACGGCATCGCTACCGCGTACTACGAAGGCGGCTACGTGCGCATTCAGCGTTCGATCACCACCTATCAGAAGAACGCCTATGGCCAGGCAGACAATTCCTACCTGGACAGCGAAACCATGCACCAGTCGGCGTTCATCGTGCGTCGTCTGCAAAGCGTGATCACCAGCAAATACGGTCGCCACAAACTGGCCTCCGACGGCACCCGTTTCGGCGCCGGCCAGCCGATCGTGACCCCGAGCACTATTCGCGGTGAGCTGATCGCCCAGTACGCCAGGCTCGAACTGGAAGGCCATGTGGAAAACGCCGAGCTGTTCGCCGAGCACTTGATCGTCGAGCGCGACGTGCAGGACCCAAGCCGGGTCAACGTGCTGTTCCCACCGGATTACATCAACGGCCTGCGCGTGTTCGCGCTGCTCAACCAGTTCCGTCTGCAGTACGACGACGCAGCTTGATTGCTGCGCTTTGACTGTAGGAACTGTGTGAATTCGGCCCACCGCGTGTGGGCTTTTTATTTGAAGGGAGAAACACCATGGGGCAACTGATTGCGGGCACCTGCTACGTCAAAGTGGACGGCGCTCAACTGACCATCAACGGCGGCTGCGAAGCGCCCTTGATGGCCGTTAAACGGGAAACCGTCGTACCGGGCTTCTACAAGGAAACCGATATCGCGCCATCGTTCAAAGTGACGGCGCTGCACACCGCAGACTTTCCGCTCAAGCAACTGATCGCAGGCACTGACATGACCGTCACCTGCGAATTCAGCAACGGCAAAGTCTACGTCCTGGCCGGCGCTTACCTCGTGGAAGAACCGGTATCCAAAGGCGATGACGCCACCATCGAACTCAAATTCGAAGGCATCAAGGGGACCTGGCAATGAGCAACGCCGTGAAGCTTCAAGTGGCGATCGAAGCCCACGGCGAGCCCTTGACCGAACTCAACCTGCGCCGTCCGACGGTGCAGGAAGTGCGGGCGATCAAGGCGCTGCCGTACAAGATCGACAAGAGCGAAGAGGTCAGCCTCGACATGGACGTCGCGGCCAAATACATCGCCGTGTGCGCCGGCATCCCGCCGTCGTCGGTCAACCAGCTGGATCTGGCTGACCTCAACGCGTTGAGTTGGGCTGTCGCGAGTTTTTTCATGAGTGCGGCGTCGGCGCCATCACCGACCTGATCGCAGTCGCCTATGACCTGGCCTGGTTCTGGAAGGTTGACCCCGAACAGATGATGGCCAGGCCACTGGATGTGCTCCGCGAATCGCTGGAGCACGCGCAACGGATCAATGCGATGCAGCAGGTGCAGTGATGGCAGACACAGAAACGAAAGAGAAAACGTCGGTGCTGCTCACGGGCATCGACGAACTGTCACCCAAACTCGGCGCCCTTCGGGCAAAAGTCGAAGGCTTCAGGAAAAACCTGGAGCAAATCGGCCTCGGCAAACTGGATATTAGCGGTCTGTTCAAGGGCGGCAGCGTGATCACGCCGTTCGTGGAGGGCATCCAATCGGCGGCGGCATTCCAGGGCAAGCTGGCCGAGGTCAGCGAGACGGCGAAAACCGTCGACATGCCCGCCGCACCGAAAGCCGCCGCGCAGAATCTCAATGTGTTCAGTGCTTCCATGGAAAAGGTTTCGGCCGCCGTGGATGCCGCGCTGCTGCCGGCGGTCGGCACGCTGGTGGTTGCGCTTGAGCCGATGCTGACCCAGGTCGGCAGCCTGCTCAACGACAACCCGAAACTGGTCGAAGGATTGGCGGCGGGAGCGATTGCGTTCTCGGCCATGCAAACCGCCGTGACCGGCGCGACCCAGGTATTCGACCTGATGAGCATGGTGCTCAAGACCAATCCGATCATGCTGATCGCCATGGGCATTGCCGTAGCGGCAGGTTTGATCGTGGCCAACTGGACGCCGATTTCCGCTTTCTTCACAGGGTTATGGGAGGCGGTGAAAAACGCGGCGGCCAATGCCATGGCGTTGTTGCGATCGGTGCTCGACTGGCGACCGCTGGATGCGCTAGCGGGGTTGTGGCAACCGGTCAGTGGATTTTTCTCGGCGATCTGGGACAAGGTCAAAGCGGTCACCGCGCCGGTGATCGACTTCTTCAAGGCGCTGTTCTCGTGGACGCCGTACGGCATGATCCTCGATAACTGGGGGCCGTTGACCGGATTGTTTTCGGCGATCTGGGAATTGCTCAAGGCCTTGAGCGCACCGGTGATGACGTTCCTCAGGGGCCTGTTCGACTTCTCGCCAATGGAGATGATCAACAGTGCCTGGGGCGGTGTCGTCGGTTTCTTCGAGCCGATGTGGACCAGGCTGCAAGCGGCAGCGCAGATCACCAGCGACGTCCTGCGTACGTTGTTCGATTTCTTTCCGATGGAGATGATCGCCAGTGCCTGGGGCGGTGTCGTCACCTTCTTCGAACCAATCTGGGCCGCGCTGCAAGCGTCGGTGCAACAGGTCAAAGGCTTCTTCACGGGCCTGTTCGAATGGTCGCCACTGGACCAGATCGCGATGTACTGGCAGCCGGTCAGCGAAGTGTTTTCGGCGCTGTGGGGCGTGGTCCAGGCACTGGCCGCGCCGATGCTGGACTTCCTGCACAACCTGTTCGAGTGGAAACCGTTGGAGCAGATCATCAAGCACTGGGGGCCGATCACCGAGTGGTTCGGCGAGTTGTGGCAGAAGCTGCAAACCGTGATCGCGCCGATCAAGGAACTGTTCGACGGTGGCTTCGCCGGCTTGATCGCCAACGTCACCGGCAAAGTCGAAACCCTGACCCAAGCACAGCGTCAGACCAATGCCGAAGGCAAGGGCGAATTGGCACCAGCATTCTTCGGTGCAGGCCCTGCACCAGCGGCCAGCAATGCGTCGCAGGGCTCGTTGCCACAAACCTCCAGCGCCCTGATCCAGCAAAGTGCCGCCAACAACCGCACGCAACTCGAAGGCGGCCTGACCGTGCGCTTCGAAAACGCGCCGGCCGGGCTGCGCACCGATCAACCGCAAACCAATCAACCGGGGCTGTCGCTCAATTCGCGCATCGGCTATCGCTCGTTGTCTCTGGGAGGTTCCAATGAACTGGCGTGACCGTTTGTTGCCGGCATCCTTTCGCGGTGTCGGTTTTTGGGTCGATCAGGCGAAAACCCCGGTCGGCCACAAGGGCCAGTTGCACGAGTATCCGCAACGTGACCAGCCGTTTTTCGAGGGCCTTGGCCAGCAGGCGAAGATCCACGACCTGACGGCATTCATCGTCGGCGCCGATTGCCTGGAGCAGCGCGACAAGCTGCTCAAGGCGTTGGAGCAGGGCAGTGGTGAACTGGTCCATCCGTGGTTGGGGCGGATGCAAGTCAAGGTCGGTGAATGCGACATGACACAGACCCGCCAGGACGGCGGGCTGGTGACTTTCGCCCTGAAGTTCTACCCCGATCAACCGCTGCAATTTCCGACGGCCACGGTCAGCACGCAAAAGCTGCTGCTGTCTTCGGCGGACACGCTGCTGGGCTCGGCGGTGGCGCGCTTCGAACAGGCCATGACCCTGATCAAGGCCGCACGGATCGGCATCGCCAATCTGCGCAACAGCCTGACCGGGGTCTATGAAGTGATCCAGGAACAGCTCAAACCGTTGATCGAGGAGTACCGGCAGATCAGCGAGCTGGTCAAAGCGGTCAAGGAATTGCCCAAGGAAGTGGTGGCGGAATTCAAGGGCTTGCTCGGCGACATTCAGGAACTCAAGGACTTCGCAAAGGAGGGCTATCGCGGCGTGATTGCCAACGTTTCCCAGCAGATCGAAGCCATCCGCAAGGCCGATGCACCGAAGCTCACCACCGGCAAGGACACCACGGCGGCGGCGCAAGCCATGGCCGATCTGGTGCAGGACACGCTGCTGGTGAAAGTGGCGCAATGGGTCGCGTCGATGCCAGTGGCGTCAACGCCGGTGAAACTGACGTCACAGCCGTCGCTGGATCATCAGACGCTGCAGCCGGTCACCCGTCAGGAAGTGCCGGTCACCGACGATTTGCAGTTGCTGCAAAAGGAGTTGAACGAAGCGATCCAACTGGCACTGAACAAGGCCAGCCCCGCGCACTATCAGGCCATCAACGATCTGAAGCAGAAATTGAATGCGCACCTAAAAGCTGTGGCGTCGTCCGGCGTGCGACTGGTCAGCAAATCTTTTCAAGAGAGCTTGCCTGCCGTCGTTGTGGCCTATCGGCAATTTGCCGATGCCACGCGGGTCACGGAAGTGACTCAGCGCAACGGTGTTGCCCATCCGTTGTTCCTGCCGCCGAACGATGTGAAAGTTTCCGGGACGTGAACCATGAACGACATGGATAACCGGGTCACCCTGACCGTCGGCGGCCTGGAATACGGTGGCTGGAAAAGCGTGGAAATCACTGCGGATCTGGAGCGCCAGTTCCGCACCTTTAAACTCAACATCACCTGGCAATGGCCGGGGCAGACGGTGGATAAACGGATACAGCCCGGTGACGCCTGTGAAGTGCGCATCGGCCAGGATCTGGTGCTGACCGGGTATGTGTTCAAGGCCCCGATCAGTTATGACGGACGGCAGATCAGCCTGAACATCGAAGGCAGTTCCTGCACCCAGGATCTGGTGGATTGCGCCGCGACCAACCGCCCGAATCAATGGCATGAGCAATCGCTGTTGAGCATCGTCGAAGCGTTGGCGATCACCTACAAGGTCTTTGTGGTCAGCGAAATTCCCGAAACCGCCCGGCTCAGCAGTCACACCATTGTGCCGGGGGAAACGGTGTTTCAATCCATCGACCGCTTGCTGACCTTGTTCCGGGTGTTTTCTACCGATGATGCCCAGGGCCGGCTGGTGCTGGCCCGGCCTGGCAGTGGTGGCCGGGCCAGCGATGCGCTGGAGTTGGGCAAAAATATTCTGTCGGCCAACGCGCCAATGGATTACAGCCAGGTGTTCTCCGAATACCGGGTGATCGGTCAACACAAGGGCACGGACAAGAAGAGCGGGGCAGCGGTCAGCGAGGTTGAATCGGTGTCCGCCGACCTGAGCTACAAACGTCGGCGGGTCACGGTGATCAACGAAGGCATGCAGATCAATCCCGATCTCGCCTTGCAACGGGCCAACTGGGAAGCCGCCACCCGCGTGGGCAAGGCGTTGACCACCACTTACCAGGTGCAAGGCTGGCGCCAGTCGAACGGCGACTTGTGGCGCCACAACACGCTGGTCAGGGTCAAGGATCCGGTACTCGGGTTCGATGACGACATGTTGATCTCGAAGGTGACCTACTCGCTATCGGCGCAAGGCTCGGTCACCACCCTGCAAGTCGCACCGCCGCATACCTTTGACGCCAATCCCGAGCCTCCCAAAAAGGCCTGATCCCGGCACCCGACCCTGTGGGAGCGGGCTTGCCCGCGATGGCGGCGGCACATTCAACATCAAGGTGACTGATACGCCGCTTTCGCAGGCAAGCCAGCTCCCACAAGAGCGGCGGTCGCCTTCAAGGAAAATCCAATGAGCCTACTGACACGCCTCCTGGCGCGCGGCACTGTCGTGCTCGCCAACTCGGCCACCAAGCTTCAATCGCTGCAAATGCGCCTCACCGCCGGCGAAGTGAACGACGACATGGAGCACTTCGAACCCTACGGTTTCACCAGCAATCCGCTGGCCGGCGCCGAAGGTATCGCCACCTTTCTGGGCGGTGATCGCTCCCACGCCATCGTGCTGGTGGTCGCCGACCGTCGCTATCGCCTGCAGTCCCTGGCCGCTGGTGAAGTGGCGATCTACACCGATGAAGGCGACAAAATTCACTTCAAGCGCGGGCGGATCATCGACATCGAAACCGCCACCCTGAACATCCGCGCCAGCAGCGCGGTGAACATCGACACGCCGGCCATCAACCAGACCGGCAAGATCGTCTCCCAGGGCGACCAGATTGCCGGCGGCATCAGCCAGATCAAACACGTGCATGTCGGCGTTCAAGCGGGCAACGGCCAGACCGGCGTACCGGCAGGAGGGCAGTGATGTTCATCAGCCAAAACCTCCACGCCGCACTGACCCGCTCAGTGCTGATCAGCCTGTTCACCTGGCGCCGCGCCGCCGATGACGATGCCCTCGATGACGAAGAACGTTTCGGCTGGTGGGGCGACACTTTTCCTACCGTTGCCGACGACCGCATCGGTTCGCGTCTGTGGCTGCTGCGCCGGGTCAAATTGACCCGACAAACCCAGATGGACGCCGAGTTCTATGCCCGCGAAGCCCTGCAATGGCTGATCGATGACGGCCATTGCAGCGCCATCGACATCACCAGCGAACGCCTCGACGCCCAGCGCCTGAACCTGCGCACGGTCCTGACCCTGGCCGATGGCGAGCGCCTGGACATCAACCCTGATAACAGTTGGCAGGTGATCTATGCCGTTTGAAACTCCTTCGCTGCCGGTGCTGATCAAGCGCACCCAAAGCGACCTGGCCAGCGATTCGCTGCGCCAGTCCGATGCGCAAGTGCTGGCGCGCACCCTCGGTGGCGCTGCCTATGGCCTGTATGGCTACCTGGACTGGATCGCCGAGCAGATCCTCCCGGACAAGGCCGATGAATCGACCCTTGAACGGATCGCCGCACTGCGTCTGAACCAGCCGCGCAAAGCCGCACAAGCGGCCAGCGGCAGCGTCAGCTTTACCGCCAGCGCCGGTGCCGTGCTGGACGTCGACACCCTGCTGCAATCGAGCGACGGTCGCACCTACAAAGTGACCGCCGCTCGCACCACCAGCAATGGCCTCAACAGCACCACCATCGCCGCGCTCGAGGCCGGCAGTCTGGGCAATGCCGAGGCCGGTCTGGCGCTGATTCCGGTGCAACCGATTGCCGGCATTGTCGGCAATAGCTTCACGGTGCTGGCGCCGGGATTGAACGGCGGGGTGGCGCGAGAAAGCCTGGAGTCGATGCGTGCGCGAGTGATCCGCTCCTACCGCATCATCCCCCATGGCGGTTCGGCCCAGGACTATGAAACCTGGGCGCTTGAATGCCCGGGCGTGACCCGCGCCTGGTGTCGTGGCGGCTTTTTGGGACCGGGCACGGTCGGCCTGTACATCATGCGTGACGACGATCCGCAACCGGTGCCGAATGAAGAGCAACTGGCCGAAGTCCAGGCTTACATCGAGCCACTGCGCCCCGTCACCGCCCAAGTACATGTGCGCCCGCCAGTGCAGGTGCCGGTGACGTATCGCCTGACATTGACCCCCGACACCAGTGCCATACGCGCCGCCGTCGAAGCGCAACTGCGCGACCTGCACAACCGCGAAGCCGACCTCGGCCAGAAGTTGTTGATCAGTCACATCCGTGAAGCGATCAGCAGCACCAGCGGCGAAAACGACCACACGCTCATCTCGCCCGTCGCTGATGTGGAAGCTGCACCCAATGAGCTGCTGACTTTCGGAGGTTGTGTATGGGGGGCATAAGAACCGCCGCGCAATACCACGCCCAACTGCGCAGCCTGCTGCCCAGCGGCCCGGCCTGGGACCCTGAACGGGTGCCGGAACTCGAAGAAGTCCTCGAAGACGTCGCCCAGGAACTGGCGCGCCTGGACGCCCGCGCCGCCGACCTGCTCAACGAAATGGACCCGGCCGGCGTCAGCGAACTGGTGCCGGACTGGGAGCGGGTGATGAACCTGCCCGACCCGTGCCTCGGCGCTACGCCACTGTTCGACGACCGCCGCCTCGCGGTACGTCGTCGCTTGCTCGCAGTCGGCAGTCAGGCCGTCGGCTACTACCTCGAAATCGCCAAGAGCCAGGGCTACCCGAACGCCACTATCACCGAACTGGAAGCCCCGCGCATGGGGCGCTCGCGTTTCGGTGCGGCGCACTGGGGCACCTGGGAAGCGCAGTTCATGTGGACGCTCAACACCGGTGGGCGATTGCTGCTGGGACGACGTTTTGGCGCCAGTTACTGGGGCGAACGATTTGGCGTGAATCCGGGCTCGGCACTGGAATGCCTGATCCACCGCAGCGCACCGGCGCATACCAAAGTGCACATCAATTATGACTAGGGAGTAGAGGGATGGATTATCCGAAGAGTGTGCCCAGCGCAGGGTTGGTGAATGGGAAGTTTGTGGATGAGAACCCGCTGACCGGGACGCCGGGGTCGTTGATTCCGGCGGACTGGGGGAATGGGGTGACGGGTGAAATTCTTGAGGTGATTAGTGCCGCCGGGATGACGCCCAGCGAGTCAAATCTGACGCAACTCTTGAGTGCCATTCGCAGCATCAGTCGTTCGACTGCCGGCCTTGGGATCCAGCGATTCACCGCAAACGGCAGCTTTACTGTGCCTGCCGGCGTGACGAAGATTTGGCTCAGCGGTTGTGCTGGCGGTGGCGGTGGCGGTGCTTGCCCGGGAGGCACCAGCGCTACAGCTTCAGGCGGCAGCGGTGGCGGGGCAGGTCAACCGGTGATCAAACTGATGGTGGCGGTGACGCCAGGGCAGGTGATCCCGATTGTGATCGGGGCGGCGGGCATGGGTGCAAGCGTCACCGTGGCTGCCACTGCGGGAGGCAACACGCTGGTGGGCACTTCAGGTGCGCTGTTGGTGTTGTCTGGCGGCAGCCCTGGTGTTTCGGGCCTCAACGCAGGTGGTTTGATTGGCGGCCCCAGTGGTGGTGCAGGCTTTCCAGCAGGAGGGGACGCAACAGATACCACCTCCAATATGGCGGCCGGCTACGGGGGGCACGGAGCAAGTGGACCCTTTGGTACTGGAGGCAGCTCTGCTCGTTCGGCTACGAGCACAGGGTTTCCCGGGAAATCGGCCTACGGCTTCGGTGCCGGGGGGAGTGGTGCCGGCGGTTATTACATTTCTGGCGTCGGCAGCGGGCAGCCCGGAGGTCAGGGAGCACCTGGCCTTATGATCATCGAGTGGTGAAAACATGACAAAACAAGTGCTTTATTGCCGTACTACAGGCTTGGTCATTGAATGGCAAGACACCGAACTATTTGCTTACGCTGCCCCCTCGGTCGCTAATGGCGTTCTACAGGTCACTGCTGAGCAATGGGTTCAGAAAGAGTTACCGCACCTTGTATTTAATGGTGAGCTGACAAAAGTCGAAATACCTCAACCCTCACCAGCTCATCGCTGGGACGGTGCTCAGTGGTCACTGGACACCGCAGATATGGCGGAATTGCAGAATCTGAACGCCGAGCAACTTTGTGCCCGGGTGGACGCGGCGGCAGACAGCGCTCGCCAGGCTATTGCTGGCGATCCGCTTCTCACCTTGGAGTATGCGAGAGCTGCGACGCATGCGCAGGCATTCAAGGATGAGGGTTATCCCAAAAAGGCCGTGCCACTGGCTATATCCGCTTGGGTCGTCAAAGGCCGAACTGCCAGACAGGCCGCCGACGAGATTCTCGAAAAAGCCGCTCAGTTCAACGAAAGTTTACTGACGCTTCGCACTATTCGATTGAAGGCCAAAGAGAGAATCAAGACTCATGCCGCCAAGGGCAAGATGGACTTGGCCAGGGACGCCAGTGATGAGGCGGTTATGGCTATTCGCAAATTAGTTATGGAGCTGGAAGATTAATCGAGAAAGGTTCGATCTTATTCGCTCATTCAGTTCGACCGACGTTGCGCCCACTCACCGAGTGGGCTTTTTTTTGCTCATTGCGACCTGGGCCGCCGCTGCATCCAACGCGGCATGCAGTCCGGTTATTTGTTTTTCAGAAGGAGGATAAATATATGGATTATCCAAAAAGTGTACCCAGCGTCGGATTGGTGAATGGCCAGTTTGTCGATGAAAACCCCGTCGCCGGGACGCCGGGTTCATTGATTCCGGCAGTGTGGGGGAACAGTGTCACGCAAGAGGTCCTGGGCGTGATTACCGGGGGCGGTCTGGCACCCTCCGAAGTGGACAACAATCAACTGCTCAAGGCTATCCTGGCGATCATTGGCAAGGCCAATCCGATGTATTCGGTGATCACGCCGCTAACCGCATCAAAAGCTCTGACCGTCGAAGAACTTGGTCTTGTGTTGATTGATGCCCGTTCGGGGGGCGCCACCGTCAGTCTGCCGCCAGCCAATGTCTCGTTGGGCGTGCGCGACGTTATCGTTAGACGTGTTGATAACAGCGGCAATCGTTTGGTTATCCAGTGTGCGGGATCGGACTCTATCAAGTTTCATACCCATTTGAATGCGGGCGGCTATCCGTTTTTGGTGTTGATGGGGGCGGGCGATTGGTGGCACCTGCGCAGTGACCCAGCGGGTAGTTGGTGGCCAGTTGGACGGTTTGACGGCACTACGCTTGGACGGGTTGTTTTTGAGACGACTACGGTGGTGGTGCCTGGTGGCTATGGTGCGCTCAATGGAACTCTGCTCAATCGCGCCGAATGGCCATGGCTTTGGGATCATGCACAACAGTCGGGCATGTTGCGTTCCGAAAATGACCGTGGCGGCGCGTGGACGCCTGGAGATGGTTCGACAACGTTTCGAACACCGGAGGCCCGTGGAGAGTTTCTTCGTTTACTGGCTGAGGGACGCGATGTTGATCCGGCTCGAGCTCCAGGCTCCTGGCAAAAAGGCTCATTGGTACAGGGCGATAATGGTATCGCTGACAACATTCTGTTTGCGTCGCATATCAATAGTCAAAAGGCTCAGCTGGGTCTTGATACAGGGAATTACACCGATTACGCCGGTGCAACCGTCAAATACATCACATCTCCCCCGCCCATTTTGCAAATTTCCGATGGTGATTTGATTAACCACGGTGGCGTCACGCGTCCTCGCAACATCGCCTATCCCGGCCGTATAAAACTTATCTGAGGTGTCCATGTTTAATTATATATTTGATAGCTCGGGCGCCTTGTCGGGGCCCGTAGAGTTTCCCGTCACGCCGGGTATCGGTATTCAACTACCCAGTAATGCCGTTGAGCTTTCATTCGAACTCCCACCAGCGGAAAGCGGCCGTGCCTGGGCGCTGGTGAATAATGTTCCTCGAGAAGTAATAGATCGCCGTGGTTTGGTTTATCGAAAAGAAGGTGGGGATCAACAGCTTTGGAGTGAATTCGGCGAGTTGCCGGAAATTTTTACAACCGAACCATGGCCGGGTGATTACTACGTTTGGAGCGACAATGGCTGGGAACTTGACGATGTAGCTCGCCTGTCTGATATCAGAGTTCAGGCATTGGCCAAGCGTGACACTCTTCTTCGCGATGCAGTTTTTCGTATAGCGCCACTTCAATATGCCGAGGACATTGGCGATACCTATCACGATGAGCAGTTGGCGCTGATGGAGTGGAAACTCTACAGCGTTGAGCTGAACCGTATTGAGCAACAAACGAGTTTTCCAACTGAGATCGCTTGGCCGCTTGTTCCTGGCTCGATCAAAGGCAGTAAATATTCCGTGTATGGCCTATAGCGAGAGAAAAAAGTGGACTACCCAAAAAGTATCCCCAGCGCCGGATTGGTTGATGGGAAGTTTGTCGATGAAGACCCGGTAATGGGTACGCCTGGATCTTTGATTCCGGCAAGTTGGGGTAATGGCATTACCCAAGAATTATTAAGTGTTATCCAGGTCGCAGGGATAACCCCTGCGGAAGGGCTCCATAACCAGCTTCTGGCAGCATTGCGTGGCAGTGGTCTGTTTGTTACGGCCCCACAATTCGACAATGACAATAGCGTCGCAACGACTGCATTTGTAAACCGTAGCGGTCTGCAGTTCTCTGGCTTCGCATCCTATGCCGACAGTGCGGTACTGACAGTTTCCAACATTGGTGGTGTCAGCAGCTTCTCCAGTAATACACCGATTACCGCGACGCTGCCTGCCACCGCTGGTATTGCCCATGCGTCCACAATGAACGTCGTCAATGCCGGGTCAGGTGCCCTGACGGTCTCGGCAGCGCCAGGCTCGGACACCGTCAAGGCTTCAAATGGTGTGGTAGGTTCCATTGTTCTCGGGGTGGGAGAAACAGCTGAGTTTCTCAAGCTGGAGAATCAATGGCGGTTGGTTGGCGGCACCGTCAGTTTGAAATATGCATCATTGTTCTCCGGCATGACCGGCAACCCCGGTTACCAGAAATACTCCAGCGGCAATATTGATCAATGGGGTTACGGTACGACGGATGCTAATGGAGAGGTTTTTATCACTTTTCCAATTTCATTTCCAACCGCCTTTGTTTCTGTCGTTGCCACTCATGTTGGCGGTGACGGGGCGATGGTTATCATGCTGGCCGGTACTGCCACAAAACAGAGTTGCCGATTGAAAGTTCGGGACATGGGCGGTTCTGTCAGGGCCGGATGGGGTGTCACCTATTTTGCAAAGGGCTATTGAATGAACGCGTTCAATGTTTTGTTTAGCGCAAGTACCTGTGGTGTTTATGTTCCAGGAATCAATGCGTCGGATATCCCTTCCGATGTCATAGAAATCCCTCAGGCTTATTGGATTTCGTTACTCCAACAGTTGGCTGTAACCCCGAAAATGATTTCGGTGCGGGCCGATAACGGCTATCCCGTTCTTGTGGATACACCACCCCTTGCGCCGGAGGAAGCCGCGAAGGCCGAGCGTCTTTGGCGTGATAGCCAGTTATCGGCCACTGACAGTATGGTCGCTCGCGACAGGGATGAACTGGAGGATGGCGGCGGCACGACGTTGACCACCGAGCAATATGCCGAATTGCAGGCTTATCGCCGTGCACTTCGGGATTGGCCGCAAGGGTCATTCTTTCCTTTCAGCGAGCATCGACCCAGTGCGCCACTTTGGCTGGCTGAATATCTTTGACACGAACCAGACACTGGTCAGGGCCTGTACAGGGGACGACTTTTGGGAGCTATATGACCGTTACGCAGCAACAACTACAGCTCGTTATGCCCAACGCCCGCCACCAAGCGGGCGTTTTCATTTCCGCCCTGAACACCGCCATGTCTCACCGCAACATCAACACCCCCAAACGCATCGCCGCCTTCCTCGCACAAGTCGGTCACGAATCGGGGCAATTACAGTACGTACGTGAACTGGGCAGCACTCAATACCTGAGCAAATACGACACCGGTACCCTGGCCATCCGTTTGGGCAACACCCCGGAACCCGACGGCGACGGTCAAAAGTACCGTGGCCGAGGCCTGATCCAGATCACCGGCCGCAACAACTACCGGCACTGCAGCCTCGGCCTGTTTGGCGATGAGCGTCTGCTGTCCCAGCCTGAACTACTGGAACAGCCCCAATGGGCCGCCGAATCTGCAGCATGGTTCTGGGAACAGAACGGTTTGAATGAATTGGCTGACCGCGATCAGTTCAACAGCATCACCCGCCGTATCAACGGTGGGTTGAACGGCTTGCAGGATCGTCTGGAAATCTGGGCGCGGGCGAGGGCGGTGTTATGCCAGCCTTCGGTCTGATCGGCTGGCGACTGATCGGTCTGCTGGTGCTGGCCGGTTGTTCGGCAGCGCTCGCCTGGCAGTTTCAGGATTGGCGCTACGGCCGGCAACTGGCGGAGCAGGCCAGGCTGCACGCCGAGACTCTCAATCAACTGACTCTGGCCGCCGCTACCCAGCAACAGGCCGAGCAGAACAAGCATCTGGCCCTGGAACAGCGGCTTTCGGCCAGTGAGCAAACCCATTATCGAGCGCTTAGCAATGCCGAACGTGATCAAGGTCGCTTGCGCGATCGTCTTGCCACTGCTGATGTGCGCTTGTCAGTCCTCCTTGATGCCCATGACGCTACCTCAACCTGTGCAGTGCCAGCCGCCTCCAGCGCCGGCGACGTGGATCATGGCCCCCCGCGAGCCCGACTTGACCCGGCGCATGCTCAACGAATTATCGCCATCACCGACGCGGGCGATAGCGGGCTGATTGCCCTGCAGGCGTGTCAGGCCTATGTCAGAGCCCTCGTTCGCTAACATTTTGATCGATCCTGAACCTTGCAAGCGTGATCGGCTCGTGTACGGTAGGCCTCATTCCGCTCGATCAGGAGAGAGCCGTGAAAGATATCACTCAGCTGGCCGCTGAACTTGGCAGACGCTTGCAGATTCTCAATGCCCACGTCACCACCGCCGAATCCTGTACCGGTGGCGGGATTGCCGAGGCGATCACCCGTATTCCGGGGAGTTCGGCGTGGTTCGAGGCCGGTTATGTCACCTACTCCAACCGTCAGAAAACCCAGCAACTGGATGTCCCGGCTGAGTTGTTTCCAACTGTCGGGGCGGTCAGTCGCGAGGTGGTCGAGGCCATGGTCCGCGGCGCGCAGGAAAAAAGCCGGGCGCGTTTTGCCGTGGCCGTTAGCGGTGTGGCCGGGCCGGATGGCGGTTCGCCGAGCAAGCCCGTGGGCACGGTGTGGCTGGCCTGGGGCGTGGGTGAGCAGGTATTCAGCGAGGTGCAATACTTTGCCGGTAACCGTGACGAGGTCCGCCGACAAACGGTGAAGGCCGCGCTAGAGGGGCTGCTGCGCCATGCCACTGGAGAAATCTCAAATCAGGGGTAGGCGATCCTGAAACGCTGTGGAATAATACTGGCTACTTATACAGGTGTTGGCCGTCAGGCCTTATTGATTACGTGAGGACTTTAATGGACGACAACAAGAAGAAAGCCTTGGCTGCGGCCCTGGGTCAGATCGAACGTCAATTCGGCAAGGGTGCCGTAATGCGTATGGGCGATCAGGACCGTCAGGCGATCCCGGCTATTTCCACTGGCTCTCTGGGTCTGGATATCGCGCTCGGCATTGGCGGTCTGCCAAAAGGCCGTATCGTTGAGATCTACGGTCCTGAATCCTCCGGTAAAACCACCCTGACACTGTCGGTGATCGCCCAGGCTCAAAAAGCCGGCGCGACCTGCGCATTCGTCGACGCCGAACACGCCCTCGACCCTGAGTACGCCGGCAAATTGGGCGTCAACGTCGACGACCTGCTGGTTTCCCAGCCGGACACCGGCGAGCAGGCCCTGGAAATCACCGACATGCTGGTGCGCTCCAACGCGGTTGACGTGATCATCGTCGACTCCGTGGCTGCTCTGGTGCCGAAGGCTGAAATCGAAGGCGAAATGGGCGACATGCACGTGGGCCTGCAGGCCCGTCTGATGTCCCAGGCGCTGCGTAAAATCACCGGTAACATCAAGAACGCCAACTGCCTGGTGATCTTCATCAACCAGATCCGTATGAAAATCGGCGTGATGTTCGGCAGCCCGGAAACCACCACCGGTGGTAACGCGCTGAAGTTCTACGCATCGGTTCGTCTGGACATCCGCCGTACTGGCGCGGTGAAAGAAGGTGATGAAGTCGTCGGTAGCGAAACCCGCGTCAAAGTCGTGAAGAACAAGGTGGCTTCGCCGTTCCGTCAGGCCGAGTTCCAGATTCTTTACGGCAAGGGCATCTACCTCAACGGTGAGATGATCGATCTGGGCGTGCTGCATGGTTTCGTCGAGAAGTCCGGCGCCTGGTATGCCTATGAAGGCACCAAGATCGGTCAGGGCAAGGCCAACTCGGCCAAGTTCCTGGCAGACAACCCGGAAATCGCCGCCAAGCTCGAGAAGCAACTGCGTGACAAGTTGCTGACCCCAGCGCCGGACGTCAAAGCATCGCCGGTCAAAGAGACGGCTGATGACCTGGCTGACGCTGATATCTGATTGATCCGATGACCGCCGTACTCGATACACTCGTCGCAGTGCGGCGAACCGCAATGGACCTGCTCGCGCGACGCGAGCATGGTCGAGTCGAGCTGACGCGTAAACTGCGTCAGCGCGGCGCCCTCCCTGAAATGATCGACACAGCACTCGACCGCTTGACGGAAGAGGGCCTGTTGTCCGAGTCCCGTTACCTCGAGAGCTTTGTTTCCTATCGTGCCCGTTCCGGTTATGGCCCTTTGCGAATTCGCGAAGAGTTGAGCCAGCGCGGTCTGCAACGTACCGATATCGAACTCGCCTTGCGCGAGAGCGGTATCAACTGGCAGGAACAACTGGAAGACACCTGGCGGCGAAAATTCTCCGGGCACTTGCCGATAGACGCCCGGGAACGTGCCAAACAGGGCAGGTTCCTGAGTTATCGGGGATATTCCATGGAAATGATCAGCCGCTTGTTCAGTGGCCGAGGGATGGACGATTGAATGAACGGCTCGCTATTTCGATAGCGGGCCGTTTTTTTTTGCCTCACGTTACCTTGGACGGTTCCCGTGTGCGTTGTTGCGCCTGGGGTTTGGACTGGGTCCAGTTTTCGGGCAGGTTGATGTAGTCCACTAGCTCCCGCAGACGGCCATGATCACGGGCGTTGAAGGTGAAGGAAAGTCGCGCCAGATGGCTGAACTGCGGTTCGTCGTGCTCCTCACCGCTGTAGGCATGCTGATGGAAATGATCGCTCAGGCACAGGTCGGCGAATGCCTCCTGTATGTGTTCGAGCGCCCGGTCGCTGAGTTTGTGGTTCATGCGAATCACGAACTGATGCTTGAGCCAGCGGCTGGAGTGGAAGTTGCTGTAGAACTGATTGATCAGATCCACTGCCTCTTCGGCACTGTAGACCAGACTCAACAGCTTCATGTCGGTTGGCAGGATGTAGCGATTTTCCTCCAGTTGATGGTGAATGAAGTCCAGCGCGCCTTGCCAGAACTTGCCGCCCGGCGCATCCAGTAGCACCACGGGCACCAATGGGCTTTTGCCAGTCTGAATCAGGGTCAGCACTTCCAGCGCTTCATCCAGCGTACCGAAACCGCCTGGGCACAGGACCAGCGCATCGGCTTCCTTGACGAAGAACAGCTTTCGGGTAAAGAAAAAGTGGAAGGGCAGTAGATTCCCTGTGCCATTGACCGTGGGATTGGCATGTTGCTCGAAGGGCAAGGTGATATTGAATCCCAGGCTGTGTTCCAGACCTGCACCTTCGTGGGCCGCCGCCATGATGCCGCCGCCGGCACCGGTGATGACCATCATGTCCGAGCGCGCCAGTGCGGCGCCAAGCTCTCGGGCCAAACCATACAGTGGGTGTTCTATCGGCGTGCGGGCCGAGCCGAAAACGGTGACTTTGCGTCGTCCCTTGAACTGCTCCAGCACACGGAAGGCATGTTCGAGTTCGCGCAAGGCTTGCAGGGTGATCTTGGCATTCCAGCGGTTGTGATCTTCCTGGGCCATGCGCAGCACAGTCAGGATCATGTCGCGGTAAATCGGGATGTTGGGGCTGTTGGGGGAAACCAGGTTGAGTTGTTCTTCGACCTTGCTGGTGAGGTCGTGGCCGCTTTCTTGAAAATGACGGCTCAGGAGGTCATTCGGTTGGTAAGGCATTCAACTTCTCCTTCTGCACAGAACCCTTGGCCCGACAAAACAATCGTCGGCGCCACGACACCCCTTGTGTCGCTGGCTGCCCAAGCCCTTGCCTGGGCGCTCCACCTGACTCGGTTGCAATCGAGCCATCCATACGGGCTCTGCTTATCCCTTGAATGAAAGAAACGTTCGCACAATAAGACACGCAATGGGCAGCCCCTTTTCTGCCCTGAAAAAAACCACATGAACACTTTGAATTTAGACCCTCGCGACGATTTTTGCTGCTTGATCATTGCGCCGCAAAGTCTTTCCTGGCAATCGCTTATTGACGATTTGCAAGGTGCTTTCACCGCTCGTCTGAACGCAAGCCGTTTGTCCTGCGCTCTGATTTACTAAGTTACAGGCGTGACACGACAACTTTGCGTCAATGGCAGGACGCAACGTTCAAGCAGTTCAGGGATTTTTCGCGTGATCAACGACGATCAATGCGTGCACGGAGGCGGGAAACCATGCCCAGAGTCACTCTGGAAGTCGATGCGCAACTGTATCGATTGCTGAAGTTGTCAGCCGAGACCAATCATTTGAGTCTCGAAGAGGAGTGCTGCCGGCGTCTGGAGGGCGGGGAGCGACGTTCGCGCTACTTGCAGGCGTTGTTGGCAGAGTTGCGCGCCGAGGATGAACAGCGGCGCGCCAATTCCCGTTGATTACTTTTTCTTGGCCGGTGTGGCTTTCGGGCAATCCGATTCCTGGAAGCTTGCGGAGCCGACCGGGCGGTTGGTTTTCACTTCTGTGAAGTCATAACGCATGACCGCCCCCTTGGCCATCAGCTTGCGGAACCCCTCGTTTCGGCAGACGGAGGCGCCAAGCTGGAAGTACACGGCTTTTGGATCGGCGCGCATCTTGTCAGCGTGGCTGCTCTGAACGCTCAGATGATTGATCAGCTGATTGCCTTCGACGGTGTAACCCTGATCCAGCAGGTCTTCGTTGATCGCCCGTGGCGTGCCGACACTGCTTTGTACGGCGACGTTTCGCAGCTCTCTGTTCAGATTCTGCTCACTCAAGGAAGCAGCCTGAGCATTGAAGGACGACGCCAGCAGAATGGCAGCGGTGGGAACGATAAGGCGCAGCATGAAACTCTCCTGGTTCAGTGACTGGTGGTTCGACCCGTCACGTGACTATGCGTTCAGTGGCGGCGAATTATAGGGGAGGCGGCCTGGACGGTACAGGCTTGCGCCGGCCGCTCTGATAAACTGGTGGCCTTTATTGCCTTGCCGAGTGCCGTTTGTGTCGAGTTTTCCTGTCTGCCGGTGTTGCCAACGATGAACCACGCCCCCAACGCCGTAGCCCGCTTGCGCGATCAGCGAGAGGAAGAGGGTATCAAGCCGATTCAGGCCCGTGGCTGGCGGGCAACCCGTTGCCGTGCCTGCCGTGTGATCGAGAGTCACTGCCTGTGTGCCTGGCGCCCGCAGGTCGACACCCGTAGCGGTGTGTGCCTGATCATGACCAATAAAGAAGTATTCAAGCCGAGCAACACCGGTTGGCTGATTGCCGATGTGGTGCGCGACAACCACGCATTCATCTGGTCGCGCACGGAAATCGATGAACAACTGCTGGCGCTGTTGGCCGACCCGCAATGGCAACCCTATCTGGTGTTTCCTGGCGAATACGTCGAGCCCGAGCGAGTTACCCACAGCGTCGAGGTCGATAGCACCAAGCGCCCATTGTTCATTCTGCTGGACGCCACCTGGACCGAAGCCCGGAAGATTTTCCGTAAAAGCCCCTATTTTGATGCGTTCCCGATTCTGAGCCTGCTTCCTGAGAAACTTTCACGATACCGATTGCGCAGGTCCACTCGCAGCGAGCACCTGTGCACGGCGGAAGTGGCGGCGCTGTGCCTCGATCTTGCCGGTGATACAGACGCTGCTTCGGCGCTGGACGCTTATTTTGATGTGTTCAGCCAGCATTATCTGGACGCTAAACATCAGCTGGATATGAATGTTGCAACACCGGCCCATGCCGAGCTGATGCCCTTTGTACAGCACGCGGCGCCCGTGATCTGCTGAGCATCGCCCATACTGCAAGGAACCAGGCTCGCTGGCAGGGCCACGCAACTTGACCACCCCGGTTTCGCTGGGCATGCTTGGCGCCGATTAGGGCGCGGCCAAGGTTTGAAACGCTGCTTTTTTTACGTAATTGGCGTTGAACGTGCCCTGTTGGTGCTGCTGCGTGGCTGCACCTCGAGTTGTTTTGGCGAGGCCTGAATGCATCAGGCGTCCCATAAAAAAACAGGATCATTTGAAAAATGGCCACATACGAAATCCTGATTGCCGATGACCACCCTCTTTTTCGTAGCGCCCTGCATCAAGCGTTGACCCTGGGCCTGGGCCCGGATGTCCGTCTGGTGGAAGTGGCGAGCATTGCCGAGCTGGAAACCCGTCTGGACGAAAAGGCCGATTGGGATCTGGTATTGCTGGACCTGAACATGCCGGGGGCTTACGGTTTTTCCGGGTTGGTGCTGTTGCGTGGGCAGTACCCGCAGATTCCGGTGGTGATGGTGTCGGCTCAGGAAGAAGCATCGATCATGGTGAAATCCCGTGAATTCGGCGCCAGCGGTTTCATTCCCAAGTCCAGTGATTTGAGCGTCATTCAGAAAGCCGTACGCGCGGTGCTGGATGGCGACGTTTTCTGGCCGCCCCAGGCCTTCGAAGCGGTCAGCGTTTCCGCCGAAGCCAAGGCTGCCAGCGAAGGCCTCGCCAGCCTGACACCCCAGCAGTTCCGTGTATTGACCATGGTCTGTGAAGGTTTGCTGAACAAGCAGATTGCTTATGAGTTGAGTGTTTCCGAGGCGACGATCAAGGCCCACGTCACGGCCATTTTCCGTAAGCTGAATGTGCGGACCCGGACTCAGGCGGCGCTGCTCTTGCAACAACTTGAGTCAATTTCGAGCAACTAAGGCGCTACGTGTTCACGCTTTTTTGACTTTGCTTCATCTAGCTTTCCCACTCCTTTTTGGTCAGTTGCCTACTTTATGTCACCTTTCAAAGGCCAGACCGGCCTCAAACGCATCCTCAACGCCTCTGGTTACTCCCTGGACGGCCTGCGCGCGGCCTTCACCGGTGAAGCAGCCTTCCGGCAACTGGTGTTGCTTAATGCCATCCTGATTCCGTTGTCATTCGTCCTCAACGTCAGCCGTGTCGAGCAGGCGCTGCTGATTGCGGTCTGCCTGTTGGCCTTGATCGTCGAGCTGCTCAATTCGGCGGTGGAAGCGGCCATCGACCGCATTTCCCTTGAGTTGCACCCACTGTCCAAGAACGCCAAGGACATGGGCAGCGCTGCTCAATTCGTGGCGTTGAGCATGATCGCGCTGGTGTGGGCGGTGATTCTGCTTTAAGCGATGGTGGGCAGGACGATCTCGTCGCTGCGCTGAACCCCGGCGGTGAACGCGCGGCACAGTTCGAGGAATTCGCGCATCGCCGATGTCTGATATTTCTGTTTGTGCCAGATGAAATAGAACTGCCGCGCCAGGTCCAGATCCGGTGTTTCCACGGGCACCAGGCTGCCGCGGCGGAACGCATCGCGCAGCGCCAGGCGCGAAATGCAGCCAATCCCCAAACCTGATTCCACCGCGCGCTTGATCGCTTCGGTGTGTTCCAGCTCCAGGCGAATGTTCAGCGCGCTGCGATGGTGTCGCATGGCCTGGTCGAACGTCAGCCGTGTGCCCGAGCCTTGTTCGCGGAGAATCCACGCCTCATGACTCAGCTCCTCCATGGTCGCGATGCCACGTTTGGCCAGCGGATGCTGGGGTGCACAGAACACCACCAGCTCATCTTCGACCCAACTCTGCACTTCGATGTCCGGATGGCTGCAGTCGCCTTCGATTAGACCCAGATCAATTTCATAATGCGCGACCTGTTGCACGATGTTGGCAGTGTTCTGCACATGCAGCTTCACCTGGCTTTCCGGATGACGCTGCATGAAGCTGCCGATCAGTAGAGTGGCGAGGTAATTGCCGATGGTCAGGGTCGCGCCGACCGCCAAAGAGCCGAAACCGGACTTGCCGTTGAGCAAGTCTTCGATCTCCTTGGCCTGGTCGAGCAGGGCCACCGCCTGCGGCAACAGTTGTTTGCCGAGGGCGTTGAGGCTCAGCCGTTTGCCGGCGCGATCGAACAGTTGGCAGCTGCACTGACGCTCCAGCTCGGTGATTGAAGTGCTCGCCGCCGATTGTGAGAGGTTGAGCGTCAATGCAGCACGGGATACGCTTTCCTGCTGGGCGACGGCGACGAATACTTGAAGTTGACGGAGAGTAAATCGCATATCGATATAACCGATAACCCTTATCTTAATAATCCAGTTAACAGATATTGTCGCTGCCATTAGAATGCGCTGCAATTGCGCACATCATCGGCGCAGGCAAATCTCCAGGAGTCCCACGTACATGAGCAACATGAACCACGAGCGTGTCCTCAGTGTTCACCACTGGAACGACACTCTGTTCAGCTTCAAGTGCACCCGCGATCCGGGCCTGCGCTTCGAGAACGGTCAGTTCGTGATGATCGGCCTGCAACAGCCCAACGGCCGCCCGCTTATGCGCGCTTACTCGATTGCCAGCCCGAACTGGGAAGAGCATCTTGAGTTCTTCAGCATCAAAGTGCCTGATGGCCCGCTGACTTCCCAGTTGCAGCATCTGAAGGAAGGCGACGAGATCATCATCAGCAAAAAGCCTACCGGCACCCTGGTGCTGGATGACTTGAAGCCGGGCAAACATTTGTACCTGCTCAGCACCGGTACCGGTCTGGCGCCGTTCATGAGCGTGATCCAGGACCCGGAAACCTACGAGCGTTTCGAAAAAGTGATCCTGTGCCACGGCGTGCGTTACGTCAATGAAGTCGCTTACCGCGAGTTCATCACCGAGCACCTGCCGCAGAACGAGTTCTTCGGCGAGGCGCTGCGTGACAAGTTGATCTACTACCCGACCGTGACCCGCGAGCCGTTCGAGAATGAAGGCCGCCTGACCGACCTGATGCGCAGCGGCAAGCTGTTCAGCGACATCGGTCTACCACCGATCAACCCGCAGGACGACCGCGCCATGCTGTGCGGTAGCCCGAGCATGCTCGACGAGACCAGCGAAGTGTTGAACAGCTTCGGCCTGAAAGTTTCGCCGCGGATGCGCGAGCCGGGTGATTACCTGATCGAGCGTGCGTTCGTCGAGAAGTAAGCCGTTGTTTGGGTGACGCAGAGCGTCACTGGATGCATTCCCACGCGGAGCGTGGGAACGATCAGCCCCCATTGCCTGTGCAGGCAATGGGGGCTTTTTTTATGCCGGATTGGATACGGGAATGACTTCGAGCACGCGGATCAGGTCAGGCGTGGGGTAATGCCAGCGCACATCCACATCCCAGAACTGCGCGCCGTATTCCCTTTCTGGCGTAGGAATCTGGTACGCCGGGCGTGGGTCTTGTGCCAGGCATTGTTCGATCAGCTCGACCAAGGGCTCATTAAGCCGCTGAGCGTGGCTGTGAGCCTGTTGCAGTGCTGAGTCTGTCCACTGCACGGGAATCAGCGATGGCGGGGCGCTGGCGATGCTGTTGGATGCCGTGTCGATGATGTCGGCGTAGGGCACGTAGGGTTTGATGTCGAGAATCGGCGTCCCGTCGAGTAGGTCGATGCCGGAGATCCACAGCCGATTGGCTTCGACTTTGTCCAGTTTGACCACCGATTGACCGATGCCATTGGGTCGATGCGTCGCCCGAGTGGCAAATACGCCCATGGATTTGTTGCCGCCCAGGCGCGGTGGGCGGACTTTCAGGCGTGGCTTTTCTTCCAGGGCCTGATGGAACAGGAACAGCAGCCAGACATGACTGACCTGTTCCAGCCCCTGCACCGCATCACCCTGATCGAACGGCGCCACCAGTTCCAGCACGCCTCGAGCGGCCGGGGCCAGTTGCGGTTGGCGCGGAATAGCGAACTTCTCCTTGAAGCAGGAGCGCACGAAGCCGATGGGGGAAACGCTGTAGGTCATGGTTTTGGGGTCGAGGGGGGATAAGGGCGGCATGATAACCCGAGCGGCCTCGAGATCGGTGTTGCCTATCAGTCCGTCATCGCGGGCAAGCCACGCTCCCACAGGGTTCTCGAGTGAACACACGTTTTGTGTGCGGCATAAAACCTGTGGGAGCGTGGCTTGCCCGCGATGGTCGCACCGCCAATATCAGAGACTGAACCCACCATCCAAAGGAATAATATTCCCAGTCATATACGCGCCTGCCGTACTCGCCAAACTGATCGCCAAGGCAGCCATCTCTTCCTCCCGGCCCCAGCGCTTCATCGGAATCAGCGCCGTATCCTCCGCCAACGCCTGCTCATCATTGCCAATGTGCTGCGTCATCTTGCTCGGGAAACGCCCCGGTGCAATCACATTGACGTTGATGTGTTGGCTCACCAGCTCCCGCGCCAGAATCCGCGACAGTTGATGCAGGGCAGCCTTGCTCGGGCCGTAGGCATACGCCTGTTCGCCGAAGGACGAAATCCCGGCGACCGAACCAATGTTGATGATCCGTGCCGGATTCGCCGCCGAACCGGCCTTGCGCAGCAACGGCAGAAATTGCTGGATGCAGTTGAACACCGAGGTCACGTTCAGCTGCATGACTTTTTCCCAACCCTTGACCGGGTAACTCTCCAGCGGTGCGCCCCACGTGGTACCGGCGTTGTTCACCAGAATATCCAGCTGACCGATCTGCTCACTCAGATGCGCAGCCAATTGCTGGACGCCTTCTTCATGGGCCAGGTTGGCAGCTACCGCGTGACAAATCCCGAAGGCACTCAGTTCGTTGGCAGTTTGCTGACAGGCGTCGGCATCGCGGGCACACACGTACACAGTGGCGCCAGCCTCGACATAAGCCTTGGCGATCATTTTGCCGATACCGCGGGTGCCGCCGGTCACCAGAGCGGTGCGGCCTGCGAGAGAAAAATACGGGTGCATAGGGCGAGTCCTGAGGGCAAAGGGTCAGTACACCCTAGTCGTCAGCCGCCAGAAGCGGAGCCACTATTTTTGCGAGGAATGGGGGTCTATACAGCCCTGAAGGAGCACGGCTTGCTGGCGATGGCGTTTTGAAGATCGCCTTCGCCAGCAAGCTGTGCTCCTAAAGGTTCGTGGGCGATTTACTGCGGGCGAACGCGCAGGGTCAGGCCCTTGAGGAAATTGCGCAGCAATTGGTCGCCGCAGGTGCGGTAGTTGGTGTGGCCGAACTTGCGGAACAGCGCGCTCAGCTCAGGCTTGGACACCGGGAATTCGGCCGCCTTGAGGATCGCGTGCATGTCGTCTTCCTTCAGTTCGAAGGCCACACGCAGTTTTTTCAGGATGATGTTGTTGGTCACCGGCACTTCGATCGGCTGCGGTGGACGGCTTTCGTCCTTGCCGCGCTTGAAGATCACCAAGCCATCGAGGAAATGCGCCATGACTTCGTCCGGGCAGCGTACGAAACCTTCCTCGTCTTCCTCTTTCTTGTCGAGGTACGTCAGCAGGTCTTCCATGGACACGTCCATGCCGCCGAGCTTGATGATCTCGATGACTTTCTTGTCGCTGATGTCGAGCATGTAGCGCACGCTGCGCAGTACGTCGTTATGAATCATGGTGTGCAATCCTGATATTCAGCAGTGGGCGTCGCATAAGCCGCGGCGCCGAAATGTAGGGCGGCGTGAAAAGTATTAGAACTTCTCTTTGCCGGACAGGTAGCGCCATTGCCCCAAAGGCACTTTGCCGATGGACACGCCGCCAATGCGGATGCGGCGGATGGCGACGACCTTCAGGCCGACGGCCTGGCAGAACAGGGCGATCACGCCCGGTTGTGGGTTCTTCATCGCAAAGCGCAGGCGGTTTTCGTTCTGCCAGCTGGCTTTGACCGGCGGCAATTCCTTGCCCTTGTAGGTCAGGCCATGGTTCAGGCGGTTGAGGCCGTGAGCCACCATGTCGCCTTCAACCTCGACCACATACTCTTGCTCGATTTTGGCGGAGTCGGCAGTGAGTTTGCGCAGGATCTTCCAGTCCTGGGTGAACACCAGCAGACCGCTGGCATTGGCCTGCAGATCGGTGCTGGCGGTCAGGCGCAGGAAGTGGCCCTTGAGCGGGCGTTTGCCGTAGCGGTGTTCTTCGCTCAGGGTTTCGGCGCTGATGGTCGCCATGGCCGTTTCCGCGTCCATGCCCGCAGGGACGTTGAACAGGATGGTCACGGGCTCCGGCGCAGTGGCCTTGGCTTCGGGATCGAGCTCGACTTTTTGGGTGTCGACCTTGAACTGCGGCTCGTCGATGACCTCGCCGTCCACGGTGACCCAGCCGCCCTCGATGAACAGCTCAGCCTCCCGACGGGAACAGCCGACGAGTTCGATGAGGCGTTTGGAGAGACGAATCGGGTCAGTCATGACAGGGCCGTAACAAAAAAGGGGTGGGCATTGTACCTGCTGGACGCCGGTTAATCCCGGCTCCATTTGCGCCGTGCGGCTTTTTTGTGGGAGCGGGCTTGCCTGCGATAGCATCGCTGCGGCCTGACAGACAGACCGCGTCGTCTGCATCGCAGGCAAGCCAGCTCCCACATTGTTCTGTGTTGGGTCAGCCATTAACCATTACGCGTCAGTTGTTGAGACTGACGCAAACGCATGTGCAGCAACGGATACGGCTGACCCATACCGTCGTGCTCGGAGCGACCGATCACCTCAAAACCCTGCTTGAAGTAAAACCCCAAGGCCTGCGGATTCTGCTCATTGACGTCCAGCTCGTCGGCATTCAGGTGTTCCAGGGCATAACGCAGCAATTGCTTGCCCAGGCCTTTGCCGCGATGCGCCGGGTCGATGAAGAGCATTTCGATCTTGCCCGCCGCCACACCGGCGAACCCGGTGATGCGTTGGCGCGAGTCTTTGGTGCAGATCAGCATCACCGCGTCGAGGTAGCGGGTCAGCACCAGATTTTTCAGCAGGTCGATGTAGCTGTCGGGCAGAAAGTCATGGGTGGCGCGTACCGAGGCTTCCCACACTTGGGTGAGTTCTTCGTAGTCGCTCTGTTTCGGTGTGTGAATGACCGAGTGTTGGCGCATGCCCGCTGGCCTCTGTTGCGTGGATGACGCGAGTTCTTTCTCTCACAAAACGATAGACGTAAAAAAGCCCCGCATCTCGTCAAGAGAGCGGGGCTTTTCGTATTTTTTGCGTTTAGATCTGTTCAGCCCACAGGTCGTATTCGTCGGCGTCGGTCACTTTGCACCAGACTTTGTCGCCTGGCTTCAGGTTGCTGCCGTTGTCGATGAACACGTTGCCGTCGATTTCCGGGGCATCGAAGAAGCAACGGCCGACCGCGCCTTGCTCGTCGACTTCATCGACCAGTACTTCGATTTCACGGCCGATGCGCATTTGCAGGCGCGCCGAGCTGATGGCCTGCTGGTGCGCCATGAAGCGGTCCCAACGGTCTTGCTTGACATCGTCCGGCACAATGGCCGCGTCCAGCAGGTTGGCCGGTGCACCTTCGACCGGCGAGTACTGGAAGCAGCCAACGCGGTCCAGCTGGGCTTCGGTCAGCCAGTTCAGCAGGTACTGGAAGTCTTCTTCGGTTTCGCCAGGGAAGCCGACGATGAAGGTCGAACGGATGATCAGATCCGGGCAGATTTCACGCCAGTTCTTGATCCGCGCCAGGGTCTTGTCTTCGAAGGCCGGGCGTTTCATGGCTTTCAGGACTTTCGGGCTGGCGTGCTGGAACGGGATGTCCAGGTACGGCAGGATTTTCCCGGCGGCCATCAGCGGGATCAACTCGTCGACGTGTGGGTACGGGTAAACGTAGTGCAGGCGCACCCAGACACCGAGGGTGCTGAGGGCTTCGCAGAGTTCGGTCATGCGGGTTTTCACCGGCGCGCCGTTCCAGAAGCCGGTGCGGTATTTCACGTCGACGCCGTAGGCGCTGGTGTCCTGGGAAATCACCAACAGCTCTTTGACGCCGGCCTTGACCAGGCGCTGAGCCTCGTCAAGCACGTCACCGACCGGGCGGCTGACCAGTTTGCCGCGCATCGACGGGATGATGCAGAAGCTGCAGCTGTGGTTGCAGCCTTCGGAAATCTTCAGGTAGGCGTAGTGGCGCGGGGTCAGTTTGATCCCTTGCGGCGGCACCAGGTCGATCAGCGGGTTGTGATCTTGACGCGGCGGCACGGCATCGTGCACGGCGTTGACCACTTGCTCGTACTGCTGCGGACCGGTCACGGCCAGCACGCTTGGGTGTACGTTGCGAATGTTGCCTTCTTCGACGCCCATGCAGCCGGTCACGATGACCTTGCCGTTTTCCTTGATGGCTTCGCCGATCACTTCCAAAGACTCTGCCTTGGCCGAATCGATGAAGCCGCAGGTGTTGACCACCACGACATCGGCGTCCTGATAGGTGGACACAACGTCATAGCCTTCCATGCGCAGCTGGGTAAGGATGCGCTCGGAGTCGACCAGTGCTTTCGGGCAACCCAGGGATACGAAGCCAACCTTTGGATTGGCCGGCGCAGGAGTGGTGGACATGTCTAACCTCGGTATTTGTGACGCCTCCAGCCGAAGACGGCAAGGCGACAGACGGACGCTATGTTGCGTCTCTGGTCAAAAAGTGCGCAATTCTAGCGATGAGAGGCGCACTTGACCAGCTTTATGCAGGGAAATGCGACGAGTGCTGCGCTATGCTTCGCGCCTTTACGCTTTACCGATTTTCTACAGTCAATAAAACGTCTGTAACAACACGTAAAACAGCGCATGCTGCGCCACAAAGCATAGTGCTTCTTATAAGAAGTCCGAGTCTGAGTAGTAGGAGTTTTTGGATGGGGCAGGCAAGTAGTCAGGTGGCGGTCAGCGAGCATTCGGCGGCGAAGCCGATCGGCATGCTGGTCGCAGCAGTCGGGGTGGTTTATGGCGATATCGGCACGAGCCCGCTGTACACCCTCAAAGAAGTGTTTTCCGGTGGCTATGGCGTGCCGGTCAACCATGACGGCGTGCTGGGCATTCTGGCGCTGATCTTCTGGTCGCTGATCTGGGTCGTCTCCATCAAATACATGATGTTTGTGCTGCGTGCCGACAACCAGGGCGAGGGCGGGATCATGGCCTTGACCGCGCTGGCGCGACGGGCAGCGGCGGGGCATGCGAAGTTGCGTACCTTGCTGGTGGTCTGCGGGCTGATCGGCGCGGCGCTGTTCTATGGCGACAGCATGATCACCCCGGCGATTTCCGTTCTCTCGGCGATTGAAGGCCTTGGGCTGGCATTCGAGGGCATCGACCATTGGGTGGTGCCGCTGTCGTTGATCGTGCTGGTGGCATTGTTCCTGATTCAACGTCACGGTACGGCGCGGATCGGCATTCTGTTCGGGCCAATCATGGTCACCTGGTTTCTGGTGCTGGGCGCGCTGGGCGTGTATGGCATCAGTCAGCATCCGGAAGTGTTGCAGGCGATGAATCCGGTGTGGGGCGTACGCTTCTTCATGGTCCACCCGGGCATGGGGATCGCGATTCTTGGCGCCGTGGTGCTGGCCTTGACCGGTGCCGAGGCGTTGTACGCCGACATGGGCCACTTCGGCCGCAAGCCGATCGCCCGGGCCTGGTTCATTCTGGTGCTGCCGGCCCTGGTGCTGAACTACTTCGGTCAGGGCGCGTTGCTGCTCGGTGATCCGGAAGCCGCCCGTAACCCTTTCTACTTGTTGGCACCAAGCTGGGCGCTGATTCCTTTGGTGGGGTTGTCGACCCTGGCCACGGTAATCGCCTCTCAGGCGGTGATTTCTGGGGCGTTCTCCCTGACTCGTCAGGCGATCCAGCTCGGCTACATTCCGCGCATGCACATCCAGCACACGTCCAGTGCCGAGCAAGGCCAGATCTATATCGGCGCGGTGAATTGGGCATTGATGGTTGGCGTAATTCTATTGGTGCTGGGCTTCGAGTCCTCCGGCGCGTTGGCTTCGGCCTACGGCGTGGCGGTGACGGGCACGATGCTGATGACCACCATCCTGGTGTCTGCGGTGATGTTGCTGTTGTGGAAGTGGCCACCGATCCTCGCTGTTCCGGTGTTGCTGGGTTTTCTGTTGGTAGACGGTCTGTACTTCGCCGCCAACGTGCCGAAAATCATTCAGGGCGGTGCGTTCCCGGTGATTGCCGGTATCGCGCTGTTCGTGTTGATGACCACCTGGAAACGCGGCAAGCAACTGCTGGTGGAGCGAATGGACGAAGGCGGGCTGCCGCTGCCGATCTTCATCAGCAGCATCCGCGTGCAACCGCCGCATCGGGTCCAGGGCACGGCGGTGTTCCTCACCGCCCGCCCGGACGCCGTGCCTCATGCGCTGTTGCACAACCTGCTGCATAACCAGGTGCTGCACGAACAAGTAGTGTTGCTGACAGTGGTGTACGAAGACATCCCGCGCGTCCCGCCGCAACGGCGTTTCGCGGTCGATTCCTACGGCGAAGGGTTCTTCCGGGTGATCCTGCACTTCGGCTTCACCGACGAGCCGGACGTGCCTGAGGCCTTGAAACTGTGCCATCTGGATGACCTGAATTTCAGCCCGATGCGCACTACCTACTTCCTCAGCCGCGAGACGGTAATCGCCTCCAAACTCGAAGGCATGGCCCGCTGGCGCGAGGCGTTGTTCGCCTTCATGTTGAAGAATGCCAACGGTAATCTGCGGTTCTTCAATTTGCCGTTGAATCGGGTGATTGAGTTGGGTACGCAAGTCGAGATGTAAGCCACATGAAAAAGCCCCCGTTGCCAGGAAGGTGGCGGGGGCTTTTTTGTGCCTGGCACTTGATCCGAACCTACAAAAATCCCTGTGGGAGCGGGCTTGCCCGCGATAGCGGTATGTCTGTCACATCAATGCCTGATCTGCCACCGTCATCGCGGGCAGCCCGCTCCCACAGGGGATTTGAGCCTTTACTGGCTTCCAGGCAGCTCTTCTTCGGATTCGGTTCTTGTCCGGGCAGGCCGAGGTGTCAGCACCTTCACCACATCATCAATCACTGCCTTACTCATCGCCGTCAGGTAATGCGCGGCCCAGGCATGGCGGTCGGTGTCTTTTATGTAGGCTGCATCCTCGGTAAATGATTTGGCGAGGAACAGCAGGTCGGAGGCTTGTGACAAGGCATCAACGATAGGGACGCCGGCGCGGACGTTGAATAATGCCTGATCGGAGCAGTAGATGAGCGGAGTGAAGCCGATGGTTTTTAGTTCTGCAATCGCGGACGTATCTGTTTTCGTCATTGTGTTACTCCAAGGTTCGAGGAGCCGACACTTTCGTTTCCAAGCGAATAGGTGGCGGCTGTACGCAGGTTGGAAAACCGGGAACCAAGGAACCGGCACGCCCAAAGGCGTCCCACGCACAGCCGCCATAACTCAGGATTGCAGTCGTAAAAACGTCTGCAGTCATGATAGGGCGCTGGTGCGCTGTGGTTCGACGGGTTTCCAAGCCCGATCGCTGAATGGTCAGCGACGTCCGGAGAGTATCCCGTCGAAGAAAAGCGCAACAAGGCATCAAAGAGCCCAAAAAGGACGATTAGGAGTTTGCCTACAGGGTCTGCGGGCGTCATCCGATATTGCGATACCTTAAGTAAACGAAACTAAACGTGGCGAAAGAATCCACAAGTCGTTCGGCTCATTTTTTGTAGGCATGGAAAAACACAGGTTGGTAGATTCGCGTCTTTTGCAGCTTGCTGTATGTCTAATTCGACGCGATACTCTGCGTAGAACTGTGTGTTCAAATTTGCATGAATGTGTAGAGAGGTGAGTATGACGGCATTACTGGAGCGTGCTGACCAAGCGATTTCTGTGACGGCAATGGTCAGGGGGTTCAGCGCGAGGCTAAAAGAGATTTCCAGCCGAGCCACTGAGCGGCTGGTCATTTTCAAAGACAATCAGCCGGCAGCGGTCATTATCAATGTCGATGCGTATCAGGAAATGCTCGACGAGCTTGAGGACCTTCGGGTTGAAGCCGCGGCTCGGGAGCGATTGATCGGTTTTGATCAGGCCAAGGCCATAAGCCACGACGATATGCGGGCGCGGTACGCCAGGAAAGACTAAAGGAGCTGTGGATGGTTTGGGGCGTTATCTATCATCCGGAGGTCCAGAAGGATCTGGATCTGCTGGGAGCTGTGGCGGCGAATCGCATTCTTGATGTTATCGAAGAGCGGATTATCAACGGCGAGCCGGACAAGAGCGGTAAGCCCCTAAGAGCCAGTCTTGCAGGTTGCAGACGGATCCGCACAGGTGACACGCGTATTGTTTATCGAGTCGATGGACAGGCGATCCAGGTTTTGATCGTCGCCGTCGGTGCGCGGCGTGATGAAGAGGTTTACGACGCTGCAGAGCGCCGTCTCTAATTAAAAAGCCCTGCCGCCTTGCGGCAGCGTGGGCTTCTTTGTAGCCATTTATCTGAGTGCAGCGCAGATCCTGTGGGAGCGGGCTTGCCCGCGATGGCGGCGGCAGATCCGATATTGATGTGACAGACATACCGCTATCGCGGGCAAGCCCGCTCCCACAGGGATCTATGGTGTGTAGTTGAGCAGGTAAATTTGAAAAGCCCCCGCAACCTTAGGGCTGCGGGGGCTTTTTTGTGAGTGCGGCTCAGATCACTCTTGAGCGGCCGTCTCTTTGGCTTGACGCTTCTCGATCACATCCACCAACCGCTGCGCCAGTTTCGGGTAGTTCTCGTCGAAGTGATGGCCGCCAGGCAGTTTCATCGCTTCGCCTACGGCGGTCTTGTCGGTGCAGCCGCTCTCATCGACTTCTTCTTCACCATAGATGCACACCACTTTTGCGGGGGGCAGCTTGGCCATTTCCGGGCCGGTGGCGGCTTCTTTGCCGGCGTTGCCGAGCCAGCCTTCGACTTCGATTTCGAAGCTGCCGGTGCGGGCGAAGGCCAGCAGGATGATTGCGTCGACCCGCTGTTGTTCGGCTTCCGGCAGGCGGTTGTAGATGGCGGGCAGTACGTCGGCGCCGAACGAGTAACCGGTCAGGATGAAGCGCTTGGTGCCCCATTTCTGCCGGTAGTGCTGCATCAGTTCGGTCAGGTCCAGCGCGCTCTGTTCCGGGCTTTTGTGTTGCCAGTAGTAGCGCAGGGTGTCGATGCCGACCACCGGGTAGCCGATCTTCGCCATCTCGCCCGCCACGTCGCGGTCCAGGTCGCGCCAGCCGCCGTCGCCGGATAGGAACAGGGTGACAGTGTCCTTGGCCTGACCAGCCGGGACTTCGACCACCGGGATCTGCAGGCCACCAGCGGCTTTATCGCCGCCGACGAGGATTTTGCGCAGTTCGTTGTTCAGCACTTGCGGCAGGTTGATGTCGTAGTCGCTGATGCTGGTTTCGGCGTTGGGCTGGTCACGCACGAAGCCGGCACTGGTATCGTCGGGGTTGTCGTTCCAGGCCACCAGCCAGTGGCCGTGGGTGGCGCTTTTCGGCAGCAGGTGAGTGCAGCCGGGTTTTTCCAGCGCCAGGTCAACCGAAATGGCCTGGGCCTTGTCGTCCTTCTGCTCGGCCAGCCAGCGCCACGCCAGCACGGCGCCAGGGCCGATGCCGCTGACCAGGGTTGCCGGGCCTTTGAGTTGCCTGAGGCCGGCTTGCAGGGCGCGACCTTGCAGGATGCAGTCCTTGGGCAGGATCACCTGGACGATCTGCGCCGAGCCGCTGCGGCTCAGGGTCAGCAATTGTTTGTCGCTGAGCTTCTGCTCTTCATTGACCGCCACCAGCACCTGGGCGCGCGGCGTGTTGCCGGGGATGACGCGGGTCATCGCGGCGCCATCGGCCGGCGCCAGCAGTTCGAGGGTCGGTTCTGGCGCCGGGCGTTTCAGGTACCAGTAACCGCCACCGACCATCAGGGCCAGCACTACCAGTGTGGCCAGTACGTACCGCAGGGAGCGTTGAATCATCAGCGTTTCACCAATCCAGTCAAGCCGCCTGCTATCAGGGCGGCAGTGTCGGCCAGGGCAACCAGCGGATCGAGTCCGGCGGGCACGGCCATATAACGGGGTTCCCAGTCGGGCTGGAACTTGTCTTTGAAGCGGCGCAAACCTTGGAAGTTGTACAGCTGCTCACCACGGCGGAATACCATCGAGCCCAGGCGCTGGGTCAGTGGTGCGCCGCGCCGGGGTTGTAACCCCGACAACGGCACCATGCCCAGGCTGAAGCGCGCGTATCCATGATTTTTATAATGTTGAATCAGGCCGACCATCATGAACTCCATGGTCAGCTTGGGGGCGTCGGGGTGCGCGCGCATCAGGTCGAGGCTGGCCAGATCATGGCCGTAGGTCTCGAGCAGGTTGGCGAACGCCACCGGGCGCCCTTCGAAACGAATCACCGCGACACGGAAGTGTTTGAGGTAGTCATCACTGAAACGCCCGAGCGAGAAGCCTTTCTCGCGCACGTTCTTGCCGGTCAGCCAGGCGTCCGAAATAGCCTTGAGCTCATCCATCGGCGCCTGCCCCGGCTCATGGATCTCCAGTGACAGGCCGTCACGGGTGCCGCGGTTCCAGGTGTAGCGCAGGTCCTTCATCTCTTTGCCCTTGGCTTCGAGATCAAAGCGGTGCAGATCGACCCGGGCTTCTTCGCCGAGCTTGATCGCGGTCAGGCCGATGTCCATGTAATACGGCAGGTTCTCGGCGCGCACTTGATAGAACACAGGGCGGGCGTGGTGGATATCGCAGAGGTCGCGGAACTGCCAGATCATTTCCGCCCGTTGCTGGCTCGGGCCGATCGGGTCGTACAACGCCACCAGGCTGCGGCCACGGCGGGCGTACATCAGAAACGCCTCGTCGTTGGGATGGAACAGCAGCGCCTTGTCACCGGTCAGGGCCAGGCCGCCATCCGGTTGGGCCGAGGCCATGAGAATCTTTACCGCGCGGTCCAGTTCATCGGGCGTTGGCAGATGGATCACCGGGCGCGCGGTGCGCAGCAGCCAGGTCAGGGACACCACCACCAGCAGGACCGCGGCGCCAAGCAACGAGCGCAAGCCACGCGGGGCATCGGCGTCGAGGGTGAACTGCCACCAGAGTTGATGGCTATAGGGAACGTCCTGATAGGCGAACAGCAGCAACCAGATCGATGCGCCGAGTACGCACAGGCTGGCCACCAGGTACAGCGGCGAAAACGGCACTTCGGTCAGGCGACTGGGGCGATAGAACGAGCGCCGGAAAACCCCCAGCAAACTCGCGGTCAGGGTCATCAGGCAAGCCTCTTCCCAGTCGAACCCTTTAAGCAGAGAGAGCAGGGCGCCGACCAACAACAGAATGGTGGTCAGCATCCATGCGGCTGACAGGCGGCGACGCAGCCCTTGAGCCAGCAGCAGGCAAAGCACGCCCACCAGGCTGGCGCCGAAGTGCGAGGCGTCGACCAAGCGATGCGGAATCAGAAAACCGATGTGTTCAAGGCGGGTATCGATCTCCGGCGTCACGCCGGAAAACAGCAACACCACCCCGGACAAAAACACCAGCACCGCCAGAATCGGCGCGGCCAAACCAGATGCTGCACGCAGGGACTGGCGAGTCTGAAACAGGCGCTGACCTTCATTGACCAGCAGCAGTACGCAAGCCACCAGCAGCGGCAACACCACGTAGATCAGGCGGTAGAGCAGCAGCGCAGCAGCCAGTGGCGCGGCGCCGAGCTTGTCGGCGAAGGCGGCCAGCAAAATCGCTTCGAACACCCCGACACCACCCGGTACATGGCTGAGCACGCCAGCAGCCAGGGCCAATAGATAGACCAGCAGGAAGGCACCAAAGGGCGGTGCTTCCGGCAGCAACAGATAGAGCACCGTCGCGGCAGCGGCCACGTCCAGGGCGGTGATGACCAATTGCAGGAACGTCAGGCGACGACCCGGCAGGCGCAAGGTGCGGCGACCGACCTTGACCAGCAGGTTGTCGGGATAAGGCTGTTCCGGCAAGCGGCGGCGATAGATGCCGATGGCCAGCACGGTTGAAAGCAGCAGTACGGCCACCGCAATCGCACCCAGCAACGTCTCGGAGAAACCCAGGGCCACGGAGGCGGCGGACAGGTTGCTGAGGGTGGCGAGGGCGGCCAGGGGCGGAAGGGCGCAGCCGAGCGAGAGGCTGGCAAACAAGGTCATGCGCGCGACTTCCGAAGCCCCCACACCATGACGTGCATATAAACGGTAGCGAACCGAGCCGCCTGACAGCAGCGACAGGCCGATGGCATTGCCAATGGCAAATGCGGTGAAGCCGCCCAATGCCAATATTCGCGGCGCCAGCGTCACGCCGGCATAACGGCTGGCCGACCATTCGTAACCCAGCAGAATGATGAAGCCGATGACGGTCGCGCCGAGCGCACCTAGCAAGGCCGGTTTCGGCACTTCCAGAATCGAGTCGTGCAGCGCGTACAGATCGAGTTCGCTCAGCAGGTGACGACAGGCAATCAGCGCGATGGCGAACAAGAGCAAAGTGACTGCCAGCCCGATGGGCTGACGGTATTTGCTGATTCGATCAAGCAAGCGTAAACGTTCGGCTTTGATCGGTTGTGTCGCTGTGACGGTGTCTTGTGAATCAGACGAGTTGGCGCGCATCAATCACCTCTTGGATTGTGCGCGACAGGATGGAGGTATCCAGCCAAGTTACCAATCCCTGTGGAAAAAAATAATCACAAATATTAACGCCTCTCACCGGATGCCGGCGATGGCGCGTTATCAGTCGTAGAGGGTTCTGTCTGCGGTTCAGCCTGGACTGAACTCACAGCCCGGCGATCCCGAACGGCTCACTGCACAGTGACAGATCATTGTTGCGAAAGGACTTTTTCAACAGATACAAAAAAGGCCACTCTTTCGAGTAGCCTTTTTTGATGTTTGGTTGCGGGAGCCGGATTTGAACCGACGACCTTCGGGTTATGAGCCCGACGAGCTACCAGACTGCTCCATCCCGCGTCTGTGTGGCGGCATTCTACAGGCGAACGCCGGAGTGTCAACCGTTAATCCCAGTATGGCTCAAATAAGTTTAAAACGACGGCGAATGGTCGAAGGGGAGACCTAAGTTTCGGAATCAGAACGATTTCTTGTTTCTGTGCAGTAAGGCATAGACCGCTGATTTTTTATAAAACAGGCACGCACAAAAAAGGCCACTCTTTCGAGTAGCCTTTTTTGATGTTTGGTTGCGGGAGCCGGATTTGAACCGACGACCTTCGGGTTATGAGCCCGACGAGCTACCAGACTGCTCCATCCCGCGTCTGTGTGTCGGCATTCTACAGAGGATCGTAGGGCTGTCAACCTTCAATCTCGATAAAACCTGTTCCTGTTCAAGCGCTTAGGTGAAACAAGGAGCGGCTGATCGGCCTGAAAGGCAGGCAGGGCAAGGGTTGTGGCTCTATCGAGAGGGCTGTTTCGATTGAGAAAATAAATTCCTCCGGTGCTTTTCCTACAAAGGAAAAAGAACATTCAGAGTACTGGTGCTATATACAGGTGTCAGTGAGATACTGCCGATATGACTCACCCACACCTCATTTCTTCGCCATGAACACTGCTTTTATATGACGCAGCGAAAAATCATCCACGTCGATTGTGACTGTTTCTACGCCGCCATCGAGATGCGTGACGACCCGCGCCTGGCCGGTAAGCCATTGGCGGTGGGCGGCTCGGCGGATCGGCGTGGGGTGATTGCCACCTGTAACTATGAAGCGCGGGCTTATGGCGTTCGCTCGGCCATGTCTTCCGGACATGCCTTGAAACTCTGTCCGGACCTGACCATCGTCAAGCCGCGCATGGAGGCCTATCGAGAAGCATCGAAGGAAATTCATACGATCTTTCGCGATTACACCGACCTGATCGAGCCGCTTTCCCTGGATGAGGCCTACCTCGATGTATCGGACAGCGCGCATTTTGGCGGCAGCGCCACGCGAATCGCCCAGGACATTCGCCGCCGTGTCTCCAACCAGTTGCACATCACCGTGTCGGCCGGCGTGGCGCCGAACAAGTTTCTCGCCAAAATCGCCAGCGACTGGAAGAAGCCTAACGGTCTGTTCGTGATCACGCCGGATCAGGTGGAAGACTTTGTCAGTGGTTTGCCAGTGAGCAAGCTGCACGGTGTCGGCAAAGTGACCGCCGACAAACTCGGCAGGCTCGGCATCGTCGATTGCTCGCATTTGCGCGAATGGGACAAGTTGGCGCTGGTGCGCGAATTCGGCAGCTTCGGCGAGCGGCTCTGGAGCCTGGCCCGGGGGATCGATGAGCGGTTGGTGCATAACGACAGTCGGCGGCAATCAATCAGCGTCGAAAATACCTACGACACGGATCTGCCGGATCTGGTGAGTTGTCTGGATAAATTGCCCGAGTTGCTGGACTCCCTGAATGGCCGCATGGCAAGGATCGACAGTAGTTATCGGCCGGGAAAGCCGTTCGTCAAAGTGAAATTTCATGACTTTACCCAGACTACTTTGGAGCAGGCCGGGGCAGGGCGGGATCTGGGGAGTTATCAGTTGCTGCTGACCCAGGCCTTTAACCGTGGTGGGAAACCGGTGCGGTTGTTGGGGGTTGGGGTGAGGCTGGAGGATTTGCGGGGCGGGTTTGAGCAGATGGAGTTGTTTGAGCGGTAGTTTTGCAGTGAATGTAATGGCTTCATCGCGGGCAAGCCCGCTCCCACAGGGACGATGCGGTACCTGTGGGAGCGGGCTTGCCCGCGATGCTTTTAAGCGTTTAATTCGGCCCCGGATCCGCCACCAGTCGTCCGGCATCCTTGGTCAATGACTTGAGGAATTCGGTCTGCAACTCGGGATCGTTGCGGGTCAGTTCGATCAGGCTCTGTTCCAGTTCACTGGCTTCTTCTTCCAGCCCCAGTTCCGACAGGCGTTTGACCCGGTGTACCCACTGGCTCACTTCGTCGTCTTCGAGGTCGTCGTAAATCAACCCATGCGCTTCGAGCAGCTTGCCGCGCAAGTTGCTGCTGATCGCCAGGGACGAGTCGGTGTGCACATCGTCCTTGTTGTCCTCGACACTGATCTGCAGCTTGCCCAGATGATTGAGCTCATGTTCGGCGAACGGGCTGTCCAGCAGGTTCAGGCGCAACACGCCGTTACGGTCGGTGGTCAGTTCGAAGGTGTTCTTGCCCGCCTTGACCTGCACCGGGCGCTCGCTCCACGGCAGGCTCGAGTATTCCGTGCGCTTGTCGCGCTGGACTTCGTCGATACCCGCCAGGTTCTGTTGCGCCCGGCCATGGGACTGCGCGTTCATGAACGGGTTGAGCCCGGCGAAACCATAGCTGAGCCAGTCCTTCGTCACGCTGTCCGGCAGATTGCCGAGGGCAAACACGTTGACCACGTTCGCACCGACACCGGCCACCACGGCCACCGCGCCCAGCGGGATCTCGTAGACTTCCCTCCAGGGTTGGTAAGGCGTGTAGCGATCGTAGTGACGCGTGACTTCGAACTCGGTGACTTCGAAAGTCTTCTGCTCGTGAATTTTCACCCGACGTTGTGGCAGCTCAAGCACCTTGGGCTCGCCGACATCGATCTGCAGGCTGTGATCGAGCAATTTGCGCTCGACCCGCTCCTCGTGCTCGTTGCGTTGTGACATCTGATTGGCACAGCCGCTGACCAGCAGGGCGCCGCACAAGGCGGCGCCACCGAGGCCTAAGGTGTTTCGCTTGAACATGACGTCTCTATCTGGTGTCAGCGGCGGATACGGGCCTGGAGGAAAGACAGCACGTCAGCGACCGGCAGCGCTTGCGCCTCGGCCTCTGTGCGGCTCTTGTATTCCAGATTGCCGTCGGCGAGGCCGCGGTCACTGACCACGATCCGGTGTGGAATGCCGATCAGCTCCATGTCCGCGAACTTGATGCCCGGGCTGGTTTTCTTGTCGCGGTCGTCCAGCAGCACGTCGAAGCCGGCGGCAGTCAGTTCTGCGTAAAGCTTGTCGGTGGCTTCGCGAACCTGTTCGGTTTCGTAGCGCAGCGGAACCAGGGCAACCTGGAACGGAGCCAGAGCGTCGCTCCAGATAATCCCGTTCTCGTCGTTGTTCTGTTCGATGGCAGCCGCCACTACACGAGATACGCCAATGCCATAGCAGCCCATTTCCAGGGTGACCGGCTTGCCGTTCTCGCCCAGCACTTCGCACTTCATCGCTTTGCTGTACTTGTTGCCCAGCTGGAAGATGTGCCCGACTTCGATGCCGCGCTTGATTTCCAGGGTGCCTTTGCCGTCAGGGCTCGGATCACCGGCCACGACATTGCGCAGGTCGGCAACGGTCGGAACCGGCAGATCACGTTCCCAGTTCACGCCGAAGTAGTGCTTGTCGTCGATGTTGGCACCGATGCCGAAGTCGCTCATCAGCTCGACGGAACGGTCGATGATGATCGGCAGTGGCAGGTTCAACGGGCCAAGAGAACCGGCGCCGGCGCCAATGGCGTCGCGCAGTTCGGCTTCGGAAGCCATGACCAGCGGGCTGGCAACGCCAGGCTGGTTGGCGGCCTTGATTTCGTTCAGCTCGTGATCGCCACGGATGATCAGGGCAATCAGTTTGCCTTTCTCTTCAGCGTGCACCACCAGGGTCTTGATGGTTTTTTCGATCGGCAGATTGAAGCCTTCGACCAGTTGCGCAATGGTCTTGGCGTTCGGCGTGTCGACCAGGCGCAGCTCCTCGGTAGGCGCGGCACGAGAGGTTTCGCGCGGTACGGCTTCGGCCTTTTCGATGTTCGCTGCGTAGTCGGAACCGTTGCTGAAGACGATGTCGTCTTCGCCGGATTCGGCCAGCACGTGGAACTCGTGGGAGCCGGCACCACCGATCGAGCCGTTGTCGGCTTCAACCGGGCGGAACTTCAGGCCCAAGCGAGTGAACACGTTGCAGTACGCCTGATGCATGCGGTCGTAGGTGATCTGCAGCGAAGGCTGATCAGCGTGGAACGAATAGGCGTCCTTCATGATGAATTCGCGGCCGCGCATCAAACCGAAGCGTGGGCGGATTTCGTCACGGAATTTGGTCTGGATCTGATACAGGTTGATCGGCAGCTGTTTATAGCTGCTCAGCTCGTTGCGCATCAGGTCGGTGATGACTTCTTCGTGAGTCGGGCCGGCACAGAAATCGCGACCGTGGCGATCCTTGAAGCGCAGCAATTCCGGGCCGTATTCTTCCCAGCGACCGGATTCCTGCCACAGCTCAGCCGGTTGAGTGCTCGGCATCAACACTTCGAGAGAGCCAGCGGCGTTCATTTCTTCACGCACGATGGCTTCAACCTTGCGCATCACTCGCAAGCCCATGGGCAGCCAGGTGTACAGGCCCGAGGCGAGTTTGCGGATCATGCCGGCGCGCAGCATCAGCTGATGGCTGATGACGACCGCGTCGGAAGGCGTTTCT
This sequence comes from Pseudomonas sp. F-14 TE3482, assembly GCF_053629455.1. Taxonomy (NCBI): domain Bacteria; kingdom Pseudomonadati; phylum Pseudomonadota; class Gammaproteobacteria; order Pseudomonadales; family Pseudomonadaceae; genus Pseudomonas; species Pseudomonas sp. F-14 TE3482. The sequence continues at coordinate 6,412,398 of NZ_JBRJII010000001.1, read as the reverse complement.
TTCTGTGTGGCGAGCAAAAATTGACTGGTGCGCATGGTTGGCCGTTGTCGGTTGCTGATGACGAGAAATGACGGAACATTGTACGGGCGAGATCCGCTGGCGTACAGGCGTGCGGCCGGCAGTGTCGCAGAGGGCGAGAATCTGCCCCCTCTGCGATGCTTCTGGCATCAAGTGCCTACTATTTTTCAAATGCCTACGATTCTTCCGCGACCTGGGACTGTACCGGCTCCGGCGTCGGTGTCGGGCCCGCTCGGCGGTTTTCCTGGAACCAGTGCAGGGCGATCAGCACCAAGGTCGGAACACCCAGCAGGGCAGTGATCAGGAAGAAGTTGTGATAGCCGAATTTTTCCACCATGACCCCGGAGTAGCCGCCGATCAGGCGGGGCAGCAGGAGCATGATCGAGCTGAGCAGGGCGTACTGGGTGGCGGAGAACTTGAGATTGGTCAGGCTCGACAGGTAAGCGACAAATGCTGAAGTCGCCAGCCCCGAGCTGAAGTTATCCAGAGAGATGGTGGCGATCAGCATCTGCAGATCGGCCCCCATATCCGTAAGCACCAGGAACAGCAGGTTGGTACCAGCCGATGCAACGCCGCCAATGAACAGGATAGGCAGGATGCCGAAGCGCACGATCAGCAGGCCGCCCATGCCGGCGCCGACCAGTGTCATGATCAGGCCGAAAATCTTGCTGACGCTGGCAATCTGATCCTTGGTGAACCCCTGGTCGATGTAGAACACGTTGGCCATCACGCCCATGACCGTATCGGACATCCGGTAGGTGGCGATCAGCCCGAGCAGCAGCAGGGCTTGCCAGCGGTAACGCAGGATGAAGTCGTTGACCGGTGTCAGCACCGGGGCCAAGCCACGGCGGCCCATGGCCGACAGGCACAGGCCGGTAAGCGTGATATAGAGAATCGCCCGCAGGAACGCACGGTCTTCGAGCAGCAGGTCCAGTACGCTGACGCCGTTGAACAGTACGCTGGCGAAGTCAGTGTTGTAGAGCTGGGTGAACATGGCCGGTACGGACACCAGCAGCACGATCAGCACGAACACCGACGCCAATTGGTGCACAAAGCTGTAGCGTCCGGCCTGTAATTGAGTACGCAGAGGCACCGGTGGTTCGCGCATGAACAGGGTGGTCAGCAGCGCCGGGATCATCAAGACGCCGAACAGCACGTAGGTGCCGGTCCACGCCGCATGCTTATAGTTGAAGCCAGTGGAGCCGAAGCCTTCGGCGAAGAACAGTGCGCCGGCCGTCGCCAGCAGGGCCGCGACCCGATAACCGGCCATGTAACTGGCCGCCAGCGCGGCTTGGCGGGTTTCGTCGGCGATTTCCAGTCGATAAGCGTCGACGGCGATGTCTTGCGTCGCCGAGGCGAAGGCGACGACCACGGCGATCGCGATCAACCAGGACAGGTGCTTTTGCGGGTCGCAGAATCCCATGCCGATCAGGCCAAGGATGACGAGTGCCTGGGCCAGGACCAGCCAGGAGCGTCGTCGACCAAGCTTGCCAAGAAATGGCAGGCGCCATTGGTCGAGCAGCGGGGACCAGACCCATTTAAAGGCGTAGGCCAGGCCGATCAGGCTTGCATAGCCGATGGTTTCGCGGGCAACACCGGCCTCGCGCAGCCAGACTGAAAGCGTCGAAAACACCAGCATGTAGGGCAAGCCGGCGGCGAAACCAAGCAGCAACAGCACGAGCGTCGAGGGGCTGGCATAGGCGGCGAGCGCGGCGCGCCAGGTTTTACGGGGCATGGGCTGGAGTCTGCCTCAAGGATTACGGAAACAAAGCGCGCACTCTAACCGCTGTGCTCTACCGGGCGCCACCCATGGCGCTGAATATCAACACGATTGTTCAGGACACTGATGCCTTCCATGCGCAATCGGGCCCGTTGTTCATCCCCCGAAGGGCTGCCCACAGGCAGGCTGATCCGACCGCCGGCACCCAGTACCCGGTGCCAGGGAAGTTTGGTGTCACCGGGCAATTGGCTCAGTGTTCGCCCGACCCAGCGGGCAGCACGACCCAGTCCGGCTAGCTCGGCGAGCTGGCCGTAACTCACGACTTTGCCCTCGGGCACTTGCGCCAGGGTCAGGTAGAGCGCCGTGCGTCGGATTTGCGCTGCGCTTTCGGTTTCGGCGGTTGAGTCGGTCACGTCCCGGGCTTCCTGAAAAAATGCGCATTGACCGTCTGTAGAGTAAATCCTGGATCGCCGATTGAGAAATGAACTCAATAGAAAAAGTCGGGTCAGTCCTTGTCATGGCCTTATTCGTAAGGATAATGCCGACTTTTTTTCGCAAAGTTGAGCCTTCGATACGCTTATGTTGTCCAGAACCTTGCTGTGCCTCGCTGTCGTCAGTGCTTCCACTCCCTTGCTCGCCGATACCGTCTGGTTGAAGAACGGTGACAAATTGAGCGGCAAAATCACCGTATTCGATGGTGGCAAGCTGCTGATTCAGACCGAGTACGCGGGCGCGGTTCCGATCGACTGGAATCAGGTCAAAACCCTGGAAAGCGATCAGCAACTGCTGGTCAAACAGGATGCCTACACCGGTGAGAAGGCCAAGTCGCTGCACGCGGCAGAGGACGGCAAAGTCACCCTGGCCAACGGCGATGGCCCCAAGACCGTGGAGCTGGCCAGTATCCAGCAGATGCTCAAGCCTAAACCGGTGGTTGAGGATCTGGTATGGAAGGGGCATGTCGATATGGCGCTGGATTACCAGCGTGCCGAAAAAGACACGGATGATTATGACGTCGACTTCAAGACCAGTGCGCGCCATGGCAGATGGCGACACACGGCAGAAGGTGAGTACAACCGCGAATTCCAGGATGACGTAGTCACCACGGATAATTGGCGGGGTGAGTACGCTCTCGACCGTTTTCTTACCGAGAAATGGTTCTGGCAAGGTCGTTTGAACTATAAGCGCGACAAGGTCGAAGAGCTCGCCCGTCAGCGCACCATCGGTACCGGCCCCGGTTATCAATTCTGGGATAACGAACTGGGTGCCTTCTCCTTGGGCTCGCTGCTGAACAACACGGACTATGAATATTCCAACGGCAACAAGGAAAACTTCTACTCCCTGGCGATGAAGTGGGACTACAACCGATATCTGGTCGGCAAGAAGGTCGAGTTCTTCACCAATGGTGAGGTCGGCAAGCCGCTGTCGGGCGTGGCGGATTACGCCCTCGATGCCGAGGTCGGCCTGCGCTACAAAGTCACCGATTGGGCGTCGCTGAACCTGAAGGCCGAGAAAGACATCATCAGCGGTAGCGAAGAGGCCGACCTGAGCAAGACCCGATACACCGCAGGGTTTGGCGTGACCTGGTAACACGCTGAAAGATCAAAAGATCGCAGCCTTCGACAGCTCCTGCACAGGATTGAGGTACGTCCTGTAGGAGTTGTCGAAGGCTGCGATCTTTTTTGCCATGCAAAACACACAGGCACAAAAAAGCCCCGCTTTTGAGGGCGGGGCTTTTTACTAAAGCAAGTACAAGTTAGATAACTTGAACTTCTTCAGCTTGCATGCCTTTCTGACCGCGGGTAGCGATGAAAGAAACCTGTTGGCCTTCTTTCAGGCTTTTGAAGCCGTCGGATTGGATAGCTTTGAAGTGAACGAACAGGTCGTCACCGGATTGTGGAGTGATGAAGCCGAAGCCTTTTTCATCGTTGAACCACTTAACGGTACCGGTTTGGCGATTAGACATGGTGTAACTCCTTGAACAAAGATAACTGCGACGCAGGAAGAACCCTGGCCGAGACTGAGTGCAAAGAGCAGGAAAAATTCTTGTAGATGGTTGGATCGAAATTCAACATATCGTGTAGAGATTCTCAGTGACACAAGCAGCACAGTGGCGCCACCTTAACCCTTTTTCCGGAACGTGCCAATGTTTCTTGCGAAGGTTTCTCTGTTTTCATGACTGACGGTGCATCGAATAGCGGTGAAGGCCCGGAATTCACGGGGGATCGTCGAGAATTGTCTCCCGGACTTTGAACCCGGCGCGCCTGCCCGGTAAGATGCCGGACAGAATTTTTCCACCTCGCTATTCAGGACACCCGCCATGAGCATCAAATCGGACAAGTGGATTCGCCGCATGGCGCAAGAGCACGGCATGATCGAGCCCTTCGTCGAGCGCCAGGTGCGCGGCAGCGACGATAGCCGTGTGATCTCCTACGGCGTGTCCAGCTACGGCTACGATGTGCGTTGCACCAATCACTTCAAGGTGTTTACCAACATCAATTCGGCGATCGTCGACCCGAAAAACTTCGATGCTGGCAGCTTCGTCGACATCCACAGCGACGTGTGCATCATTCCGCCGAACTCCTTCGCTCTGGCCAGCACCGTCGAATACTTCCGCATCCCGCGTAACGTATTGACCATTTGCCTGGGTAAAAGCACCTACGCGCGTTGCGGCATTATCGTCAACGTCACACCGCTCGAGCCTGAGTGGGAAGGTCACGTGACCCTGGAGTTCTCCAACACCACCAATCTGCCGGCGAAAATCTACGCGAACGAAGGCGTGGCGCAGATGTTGTTCCTTGAGTCGGACGAAGAGTGCGAAGTCTCCTACAAGGACCGTGGCGGCAAGTATCAGGGGCAGCGTGGCGTGACCCTGCCGCGTACCTGAGTCAGCCGTCTGACAAACCGTTGGAATTCCTGAGCGGGCGTACACTCTATGGAATGTACTGCTCCGATTCGCGCAAGGCGGATCGGGCCATCGCTCAGGAGTGCTTCATGAAGATCGATCCGCGAATAAGTGCCGAACTGGCAAGGCTTGAGCCCAATCAGGTTGGCATGCTGGCCTGGTCCTTGTTGGCACATCCGCCCGTCATGGCAGGGGGCATCCCCCATCAGCCTGATCCCGACACACCCAATGAAGATCCGACAGAACCCGGAGAGCCCACCCTGCCGGATGAGCCGCCTCCCGCGCCTGTTGTCTGATACCTGTAAGAGCTGCCGAAGGCTGCGATCTTTTGATCTTGCTTTTCGGCTGTCAAATCTCGCAACTCACAAAAGAACGCAGGCTTCGCCAGCTCCTACGGCGATCCGTAGCAGTGGGCGAAACCTGCGATGTTTTATTTCAGGTTGCCGCTGAGGAACTGCTTCAACCGCTCGCTCTTCGGGTTGCCCAGCACATCCTCTGGCGCGCCTTCCTCTTCCACCAGCCCCTGGTGCAGGAACAGCACCTGACTCGATACCTTACGGGCGAAGCTCATTTCGTGGGTGACCATGATCATGGTCCGGCCTTCTTCGGCCAGGCCCTGGATGACCTTGAGCACTTCGCCCACCAGTTCCGGGTCGAGCGCCGAGGTCGGTTCGTCGAACAGCATGACTTCCGGTTCCATGGCCAGTGCGCGGGCAATGGCTACCCGTTGTTGCTGGCCGCCTGACAGGAACGCCGGGTACTGATCCGCTACGCGCGCCGCCAGGCCAACTTTGTCGAGGTAACGTCGGGCACGGTCTTCGGCCTCTTGCTTGCTGCAACCCAGGACCCGGCGCGGGGCCATGGTGATGTTTTCCAGCACCGTCATGTGGCTCCACAGGTTGAAGTGCTGGAACACCATAGCCAGGCGGGTGCGAATCCGCTGCAGTTCATCGGCATCGGCCACGCGCATGCCGTGACGGTCGTGGATCATGCGGATCGTCTGGCCATCCAGGCTCATGGCACCGTCGTTGGGTTGTTCGAGAAAGTTGATGCAGCGCAAAAAGGTGCTTTTACCCGAGCCGCTGGCGCCGATCAGGCTGATGACGTCGCCGGTCTTGGCCTTGAGCGAAACGCCTTTGAGCACCTGATGCTCGCCATAGCTTTTATGCAGGCCTTCAATGGTCAGTTTGTACATGGGGCATGCATCCTCAAGGCGAAAGTAGGTAGCCACTGCGATAGGCTTCGGTGCCCGCGACGTGAGCGATCACCATGCCGGCAGTGGCCATGCGTCGCAGCGAACGGGCGTACATCAGCCCGGCGGCGGTGCAATGAACAGGGGTGACGCGATCATTGATCGGGTCGATGACTTCGGCGATCAGTTGTCCGGCTTCCAGGTATTCCCCGGGCAGGGCCGTGAACACCAGCAGCCCGCCCACGGGTGTCGCCACCGGTTCGACGCCGGCCAGCGGTGTGGCCGGGTAGGGCAGTTCCGGTAATGGCGCCGGCTCACCGGCAATCGCGCCGAAATGAATCAGATAATCGATCAGCGCCTGGCAATCGAGGCTGGCCAGCGGGTGATTGACGTCACCCTGGCCGCGTAATTCGACAGTGACTGAAAAACTGCCCAGCGGAATTTCGAACTGCTCGCCGAAGCGCTCTTTCAACTGCCACCAGAGCAGGGTGAAGCATTCATCGAACGATTGGCCACCCGAATCGGTAGCCAGCAGACTGGCTTCGGAACCGATGTAGCGCGCCAGTGGCTCGACCCGGGGCCAGGCCTCGGGCGTGGTGTAAAGGTGCGCCACGGCTTCGAAATCGCAATGCAGGTCCAGCACCATGTCTGCATCACAGGCCAGCCGTTGCAGGGTCAGGCGCTGGGATTGCAGTTGAGTGCCTGCGGTCTGCCGCGCCAACGCCTTGCGCAGGCTGTCGCGGATCAGTTCGAGGTTACGTTGCGGATCGTCGCCGAGCAGGCCTTCGATCTCGTTGCCGACTTCTTCACTCAAGTCGACGAACCAGCGATTGAAGTTCTGCCCGCTTTCCAGCTCGTAGCGGCCCAGTGGCACGTCCATCAACACTTGTTCCAGGCCGACCGGGTTGGCCACGGGCACCAGCACGATTTCACTGCGCAGATGGCCGGCGGCTTCCAGCTCCGCCAGACGTCGCTTGAGGTGCCAGGCCACCAGCATGCCGGGCAATTCATCGGCATGCAGGGAGGACTGGATGTAAACCTTGCCTTTGGCCGACGACGGGCCGAAGTGGAAACTGTGAATCTGTCGCACGGTCCCCGGCAGCGGGGCCAGCAGGTCATGAATCTGGTGGCGCATGTACGAGTTGTCCTAGTGAGTCGGCCCGAGGAAGGCCAGCCATCGGCGTTCGGCGAGGCGGAACAGGCCGACCAGCGCAAAGGTAACGGTCAGGTAGATCAGCGCGGCGATGCCGAACGACTGGAATGTCAGGAAGGTCGCAGAGTTCGCATCGCGAGCGACTTTCAAGACATCCGGGATGGTTGCGGTGAACGCCACGGTGGTCGAGTGCAGCATCAGAATCACTTCGTTGCTGTAATAAGGCAACGAGCGACGCAGGGCCGACGGCATGATCACGTAGGCGTAGAGCTTCCAGCCTGTCAGACCATAGGCCTTGGCCGCTTCGACTTCACCATGCGCCATGCTGCGAATCGCCCCGGCGAAGATCTCCGTGGTGTAGGCGCAGGTGTTCAGGGCGAAGGCCAGGATCGTGCAGTTCATCGCATCGCGAAAGAACGCATCGAGGACTGGCTGGGCCCGTACGGCGGCCAGACTGTAGATGCCGGTGTAGCAAATCAGCAGCTGGATATACAGCGGCGTGCCCCGAAACAGGTAGGTGTAAAACTGCACCGGCCAGCGGATGTAGATTTTGGGCGAAACCCTGGCGATGGACAGCGGTATCGAGACCACAAAACCGATGAAGAGCGACGCGCTGAGCAGCCACAGGGTCATGGCCAGGCCAGTGATGTTGTAGCCATCGGTATAAAGGAAGGGTCTCCAGTATTCCTGCAAGAGTTCGATCATCGTACGGCCTCCCGGGAACCGGCGGCGTAGCGGCGTTCGAGCCAGCGCAGGACGACGTTGGAGGCGCTGGTGATCACCAGGTAAATCAGTGCGGCCAGTACCAGGAAGTAGAACAGTTGATAGGTGCTTTTACCGGCGTCCTGCGCAGCCTTGACCAGATCGGCCAGGCCGATGATCGAGACCAGCGCGGTGGCCTTGAGCATCACCATCCAGTTGTTACCGATACCCGGCAGGGCGAAGCGCATCATTTGTGGGAACACCACGAAACGAAAACGCTGGCCGCGTTTGAGGCCGTAGGCGGTGGCGGCTTCGACCTGGCCCCGTGGCACGGCGAGAATCGCTCCGCGAAACGTTTCGGTGAAGTACGCGCCATAAATGAAGCCCAGAGTGATGACCCCGGCGCTGAAGGGGTTGATTTCGATGTATTCCCATTCCATGAAATCGGTAAACGAGGTCAGCCAGGTTTGCAGGCTGTAGAAGATCAGCAGCATCAGCACCAAGTCGGGCACCCCACGAATCAGCGTGGTGTAGAGCTGCGCCGGTATGCGCATCATTTTGACTTTTGACAGTTTGGCACTGGCACCGAGCAGACCGAGCAATACGGCCAACAACAGTGACAACACCGATAATTTGATGGTCATCCAGGTGCCTTCCATCAGCAACGGACCGAAGCCCTGGAGGCTGAAGGCTGAGAGCCCCAGGCTTTGTAATAGGTTTTCGAACATAAATCAGCAACCTGATCGGGTGAAAAAAGCGCCCATCGCGAGATGGGCGCCGGGCATTATTTGCCGCTGTACAGATTCAGATCGCCAAAGTGTTTCTTCTGAATGGTGGCGTAGGTGCCATCGTCGTGTAACGCTTTGATACCTTTATTCAAAAGCTCTTTGAGGTCTTTGTTACCTTTAGAGATACCGATCGCTGTTTTTGACGGCAGCAATTCGCTGTCGACTGGCTTGCTGACTTCGTAGCCTTCGCCTTTTGGTGACTTCAAGAAGCCCAGTTCGGCTTGCAGCATGTCCTGGATCGCTGCATCGAGACGGCCGGAAGTCAGGTCGGAATACACCTGATCCTGGTTCTGATAGGCCTGGGTTTTCACGCCCGCCTTGTCCAGCACGGCCTTGGCGTAGGCTTCCTGGATGGTGCCTTGCTCGTAGCCGACGGTTTTACCCTTCAGCGAAGCGACGTCTTCGCTCAGGCCGGAACCTTTCTTGAACACGTAAGCGGTTGGGCCGGAGAACAGCTCGTCGGAGAAGTCGATGACTTTTTCGCGGGCCGCCGGGGTGACGGTCATCGAAGAGATCACACCGTCGAATTTATTGGCTTTCAAGCCCGGAATCATGCCGTCGAAATCGCTTTCGACCCATTTGCACTTGACCTTCAGCTCGGCGCAAATTGCATTGCCCAGGTCGATGTCGAAGCCTACCAGGCTACCGTCGGCTGCTTTGGACTCGAACGGTGCGTAAGAAGGGTCAACGCCAAAACGCAATTCTTTGTATTCCTTGGCCAGCGCGGAGCCGGCAGCCATGCACAACGCCAGTGCAGAAAGGGTCAGCAATGCTTTTTTCATTATTCAATCCCTAAGAACCAATATGAGCGCTTGTGGCGCAGAAGTACTGTTACTGGAAAGCGTAAGACCTATTAAAAGTAGCAATTTCCGAACCAGAGTCCCGAACAAGCGTTTAAAAGGTAATACAAGAAGCGGCAAAGCGGGATTTTATGCACGAAAACGGGCATCGCCAGATCCCTGCGCCTGGATGGTGCGCAGAACGGTGAGGGCCTGTAGCAGCTCACAGAAATCAGGTCAGGCGAGCAAATCCTGCAACGTCGCCAGGTTGTCAGCTTCCTCCACCGATTTGTCCTTCCGCCAACGCAGCATTCTCGGAAACCGCACCGCAATCCCGCTCTTATGCCGCTTCGACAGGGCAATACCCTCGAATCCCAGCTCAAACACCAAAGTCGGTTTCACACTGCTCACCGGTCCGAATTTTTCCACAGTGGTCTTGCGTACGATGCTGTCGACCTGACGCATTTCTTCGTCAGTCAACCCGGAGTAAGCCTTGGCGAAAGGCACCAGCGTTCGCTCGCGGGCAGAGGGAGGACCGTCCCACACCGCGAACGTGTAATCAGTGTAGAGGCTGGCCCGGCGGCCATGGCCCTGCTGGGCATAGATCAACACCGCATCAACGCTGAACGGGTCGACTTTCCATTTCCACCACACGCCCATGTCCTTGGTCCGCCCGACGCCATACAGCGCATCGCGGGCCTTGAGCATCATGCCTTCGACGCCCAGTCTGCGGGAGGCTTCCCGTTGACGGCCAAGGTCGAACCAGTCTTCGCCGGTCAGCACGGGCGAGCTCATTAATACCGGGTTTGCGCAGTTGAGGATGAGTTGCTCCAACTGAGTGCGGCGCGTGGCTTGGGTCCGGTTACGCCAATCCTCACCCTGCCATTCCAGCAGGTCATAGGCCAGGATCACCACGGGCACCTCATCGAGGATTTTCTTGCTCAGCGTTCTTCGACTGATCCGCTGTTGCAGCAGCGCGAAGGGTTGCACAGCGGGTGACAACGTCGACTTCGGGTCGAAGGCGTCCTCGGTACCTCGTTGTGCGGCTTTCCAGGCGACGATTTCACCGTCAATCACCGTGCCGTCGGGTAAGTCATAAACCAGGCTGTCCAGTTCGGGAAAACGCTCACTCACCAATTCTTCTCCACGCGACCAGACCCACAAGCGTCCGTCACGCTTGACCACCTGGGCGCGGATGCCGTCCCACTTCCATTCCACTTGCCATTGGCTGGCCGGTCCGAGCAGGTTTTCGAACTGTTCGACCGGGTGCGACAACGCATGGGCGAGGAAAAACGGGTAGGGCTGACCACCCCGTTGGGCATGCTCATTGGGTGATTCGGGGGCGATCAGCTTCAGGTAACTGACGGCGCTTGGGCGGTTAGACAAATCGGTGTAACCCACCAGCCGCTGGGCCACGCGTTTGCTGTCGAGCCCGGCCATCGCCGCCAAGGCGCGGGTAACCAGCAATTTGGAGACCCCGACACGGAAACTGCCGGTGATCAATTTGATGCACAGCATCAAGCTTTGGCGATCCAGTTGAGCCCACAAGGCGGGCAAGGATTCGGAGAGGGTCAGCGGGGGCGCGTTACGCAGCGGCAGCAGTTTGTCTTCAATCCACACCGCCAGCCCATCGGTAGAGGTGTGGTGCGTTTCGGGTAGCACCAGCGAAATGGTTTCCGCCAGATCACCGACGGCCTGATAACTCTCTTCGAACAACCAGGGTGAGAGCCCGGAAAACGCTGTGGCCATTTCCCGCAGCATTCGTACCGGCACCAATTGTCGAGGGCGCCCACCGGACAGAAAGTACACCGCCCAGGCGGCATCTTCGGGCGCGGCCTGGGCGAAATAGCTCTGCATCGCCGCCAGTTTGGCATTGCTCGAGGTGGTGGCGTCGAGTTCGGCATACAAGTCGGCGAAGGCTTTCATGCCAGCACCTCGGCGCTCTCGGGTTCGAGGACCGTGGTCTCTTCATCATCGCCATATTCGGTGCTGAAACTCATGGCATCGAGGCCTTGTTCGCGCAGATAGCGCACCAATACCCCGATCGAACCATGGGTGACGATCACGCGTTCGGCTCCGGTTTGCTCGATGGCCCAAAGCAGGCCGGGCCAGTCGGCATGATCCGATAGCACAAAACCGCGATCCACACTGCGCCGGCGCCGTGTACCGCGCAAGCGCATCCAACCGCTGGCGAAGCCATCGCTGTAATCACCGAAACGCCGTACCCAAGGGCTGGCACCCGCAGAAGGAGGCGCGAGGACCAAGGCCTTGCGCATCATCGGGTCATGCTTTTTAACGTCGCCGGCATAGATCGTTGGCGGTAAATAAATGCCGCTCTCGCGATAAATCCGATTGATGGGTTCAACCGCGCCGTGGACCAGAATGGGGCCGAGGCTGGCATCGATGCCGTGGAGAATCCGCTGGGCCTTGCCGAAGGCATAGCAGAACAGCACGCTGGTCTTGTCGGCCGCCGCATTGGCCCGCCACCACTGATTGATCTCGGCAAAGATCTGCGTCTGGGGTTGCCAGCGGTAAATCGGCAGGCCGAACGTCGATTCCGTGATGAACGTGTGGCAACGCACCGGTTCGAATGGCGCACAGGTGCCATCGAGCTCGGTCTTGTAATCCCCCGAGGCGACCCAGACTTCCCCGCCATATTCCAGACGTACCTGGGCGGAGCCGAGTACGTGGCCCGCGGGGTGAAAACTCAGTTTTACACCGCGGTGCAGCAATGGCTCGCCATAAGGCAAGGTTTGCAGGTTGATGTCCTGGCCCAGACGCGCACGCAGTATGGCTGCCCCCGGTGCTGCGGCTAGATAATGTTGATTGCCATGGCGAGCATGGTCGCTGTGGGCGTGGGTGATGATCGAGCGTTCGACCGGGCGCCACGGGTCGATGTAGAAATCACCGGGCGGGCAGTACAAACCTTCAGGACGAGCGATAACAAGGTCCATGTTGTTACCCAAATGGAGAGGCCTGTTAGCTAGGAGGTTTGCGCGAAACGAGAAGTTCTATTTATTTTCGGGAAGAATGGAGGCGTTAAACAGGCCGCTTTTGCGAGCAAGCCAGTTAAGGCTTTTTAGAGAGGAATTATCGCACTTGTGGCGAGGGAGCTTGCTCCCGCTGGCGCGCGCAGCGGCCCCGAATCTGCCACCGCGCAGATCCCGTTAGAACACAGGCGTCTGTATTGATTGCGACTGCTGCGCAGTCGAGCGGGAGCAAGCTCCCTCGCCACAATGGATTTTCAGCATCAATGGGACCGGCAGCATGCTTTCGCGAGCCGACCCGGTCCCACTCCAGGTTACTTGCCAGGCGTCAGCGTCAACCGCGTCTTGCCATACACCTTGTCAAAGTTCTGTGGCTGCATCGGCAGGCTCATGTATTGCCCCTTGAGCCATGGCTCGACGCTGTCGAGATAGTGCGCGCTGGCCGGGTTGCCGGACTGGCCGCTACCGTTCTGGCCCATCAGCGGTTCGGTCTGGCCGAAATCGACGATAAAGCGCATGGCCGGCGCCAGCGTGGTGTTGAAGTCCTGGCCCCAGGTGAACGCGGCGGTGTTGAGCGTGGTGTGGTCGCCGCCGGCTGCCAGCGGACCGCGCACGGTCTGGCCGCTGGCGTTCTTCCATTCGTAGCGATGCAGTTTGCCCCACTGCCAGGCTTTGTGATCTCCACCTAGCTGGCTGTCCCCCGCGCTGATCGCGGCCACCAGGCTACGGGCGAGAATCGCCGGTTTGTCTTCTTTCTGCGAGGTGCGCAGGTCGTCCCAGAACGGACTGTCCTCACGGCTCAGCAGATGATCGGCCTGCGCCGCGTAAGACAACTTGCCGTTGGCGATAAAGGCTTTCCACGCCGGGGTGCTTTCCGGGCCGAGTTCGTCGAGGAAAATCTGCTTAGTGCTTTCCTGCAGGAACAGCTCGTAGATCGCCGCGTCGGCGGAGGTCGGGCTGAGTTTGCCGTCAAAGGCCATCAAGCGCGTATAAGCCTCGCGAGCCTTGCCGCGATCGGCCACCGGCAACGCTTCGATGGCTTGCTTGAGGGGCTGAGACATGCCCGGCGCTTCAAACATCTTCTTCAGCTTGGCAGCGAAGGTGGTGGTCTGGTCGTATTGCATGGCGATCAGGCTACGTGTGTCGTGTTTGCCCACGCCTGCCAGTTCGGCCATGCGTTCACCGCGCTCCGGTGCCGACCAGGAATTGGACAGCTGCATGCCGTAGCCATGGGGAATGACCCGCTGGTTGGCGGTGCCGAGCCAGCCTTGAGCCGGGTCCTGGTCATAGGGATGGAGCATCGGGTCGGCGTAACCGTCCCAGTCGTAGCGACCTTCCCAGCCCGGCGACGGCAGCAAGCCTTCGCCTTCGCGACGGTTCGGGTAGCGACCGGTGACTTGCCAACCGATGTTGCTGGCATCGGCAAATACCAGATTCAGGGCGATGGCGCGTATTTCACGGCTGGCGTCCGAGGCTTTCTCGACGCTCTGCGCTCGAGACAGGTCGAAAAACGCATCCAGGGTTTTGTCGTCGGTGAAGTTCGGCGTCTGCAAGGCCAGGCCGAAACCATTTGCCAACGCGGTGCCTTGGGCGCTGTTGAGCAGCGACCCGTGGCGGGTTTCGTACACCGCTTCGCGAATCGGCTTCTGGCCTTTGACGAAGTAGGTTTCGTTGCGCACGATCACCGGCTGCCATTTGCCGCTGACTTCGTAAGAAAGGCCGTTGCCCTGGCGTTTGATTTTTTCCAGGAACAGGTCCTGGTTGTCGCCCATGACCGTGGTCATGCTCCACGCCACTTTGCCGTTGAAACCACCGAGCACCATCGGTAACCCGGCAATGGTCACGCCGGAGGCCTGGTACTTCGGCGCGCGAATCTGCACGTAGCTGAACAGCGACGGTACGCCCAGCGGTCCATGGCTGTCGCTGGCCAACAGGCTTTTGCCGCTGCGGCTGCGTTGCGGGGCAATCGCCCAGTTGTTCGAAGACGTGGCGCCCAGCAGATTCAGGTCGGACAGTTGGCCCGTGGCTTTGCTGATTTCGCTCAGCCCCGGGATTTGCCCATTGAGTTTGATGCCCTGAAGTTTTTCCGCTTCTGCGACTGGCAGTTTTTCATCGGGAGCGGACGGTGCAAGCCACGCCAGCTTGTCGGTACTGACTGTCTGGGCCAGCATCAATGAGGAAATTTCTTCCGGCAGGTTCGCCGATTGACTGAAATTCAGCAGGCAGAAAATCAGCGCCGAATCTTCCGGTTTCCAGTACTCAGGCTTGTAGCCAGTGGCTGCGAGGTCCGCAGGCAGTTTGTCGCGGTAGCGGAACAGGTAGGCGTTGACCCCACGGGCATAGACTTCGAAGAAACGCTTGAGGCGCGGCGAAGAGGCTTTGTACAGCTCACCCGCACTTTTCTTCAGATTGACCGCACGCATGTAGCGGTCGGCGTCGAGCAAGTCCGAACCGGACATCTCCGCCAGACGGCCCTGGGCCAGCAAACGCAGAGTGACCATTTGGCTGATGCGGTCGCTGGCATGCACGTAACCGAGGGTGAACAGCGCATCGTGGAAGCTGTTGCTCTCAATCAGCGGCATGCCCATGGCATTGCGCCGAATCGAAACGTTCTGCGCCAGGCCCTTGAGCGGTTGCACGCCGGAGGTCGGCGGGAGGGTGTCTTGAGTGTTCCAGGTCTGACAACCGGTCAGGCTTAAAACACCGGCCACTGCTGCGGCAACGCCGAACCGGGGAAGAAAATGTGTGAGGGCTGGCGAGGCCATGGCAAAGCTCCTGCGGGGGTAGTGACGCAATAAAGGCGCTACGTTAGTGAGCAGGAGGTGGCCGCGCAAGCGGGGTATAGGGTTATTTCAATATTTGTCTGATAAACCACAAATCCAGAAGCAACGGTGGTCTCTGTGGCGAGGGAGTTTGCTCCCGCTGGAGTGCGCAGCACTCCCAATCCTGCCCCCGCGTTTTATCCGAGGGAACATAGAGTCTGTTTTGCGACTGCTTCGCAGCCGAGCGGGAGCAAGCTCCCTCGCCACAGGAGTTTGTGGATACCTGAGGGGGGGGTGTTGGCATCAGGACTTCGGCGGATTGACCTTGGCCACCAGCGCATACGCCTTCACCGTCGCCGGGCGGTTCTGGATGTGGGTGAACCAGCGCAATACGTTGGGGAAGTCTTCCAGGTTCTGGCTTTGCCACTTGTGAGAAACGATCCACGGGTAGATTGCCATGTCGGCAATGCTGTATTCGCTGCCGGCGACAAAGTCATTGTTGGCCAATTGCTTGTCGAGCACCCCATAGAGGCGGGCGGTTTCGTCGATGTAGCGCTTGATCGCGTAGGGGATCTTCTCTGGTGCAAATTGGCTGAAGTGATGATTTTGCCCGGCCATCGGCCCCAGGCCACCCATCTGCCAGAACAACCATTGCAACGCTTGCTGGCGTCCGCGCAGATCCTTGGGCAGGAACTTGCCGGTTTTCTCCGCGAGGTACAGCAGAATCGCCCCCGACTCGAACAGTGCCAACGGTTCACCGCCATCGGCCGGCTCATGATCGACGATGGCCGGGATTTTGTTGTTCGGCGAGATCTTCAGGAACTCGGGTTTGAACTGGTCGTTCTGGCTGATGTTGATCGGGTAAACGTTGTACGGCAGGCCGGCTTCTTCCAGGAATATCGAAATCTTGTGCCCGTTGGGGGTGGTCCAGTAATACAGGTCGATCATGAAGTACTCCAAATCAAGAGATATCGTCAGGTACGGACAGCGACCGCCGGCATCAGGTCGTCCTGTTTGCGTTTGATGGCTTGCCAGCAGGAAGAGGTGATGCTGAAGTGCGGGAAATTCAATGCCCCAGCAGGAGAAAAGTCGGCATGGAGCTCAAGACAAACGCGGCGCTGATCATCATCGATCAACAAAAAGGCATTCTGCATTCCAAACTGGGTCGTCGAAACAACCCTCAGGCCGAAGCGCGCATCCTTGAATTGTTGGGGCATTGGCGTCGAACCGGGCGGCCGGTGATTCACGTGCAGCACCTGTCCCGCTCAGAGGATTCAGTGTTCTGGCCGCAGCAATCGGGGGTGGAATTTCAGGAGCGTTTTCAACCATCGATGGGTGAGTGGCTGATTCAGAAGCAGGTGCCGGATGCCTTTTGTTCGACGGGGCTGGAGGCGCGTTTGCGCGAGGCGGGGATCGATCAGTTGATCATCGTTGGCGTGGCGACCCACAACTCGGTGGAGTCCACGGCGCGAACGGCCGGGAATCTGGGGTTTGAAGCGTGGGTTGCTGAGGATGCGTGCTTTACCTTCGACAAGGCGGATTTTTTCGGCAATGCTCATTCAGCCGAGGAGGTGCATGCGATGTCGCTGGGTAATTTGCATGGGGAATATGCGACGGTCGTCAGTACCGCGAAAATTCTGCAGGCCGACTAAAAAACCTGTGGGAGCGGGCTTGCCCCCGATGAGGATCTAGCTGAAACAGTTGTATTGAATGTGCCGCCGTCATCGCGGGCAAGCCCGCTCCCACATTGTGTCGTACGCGAAATCTGTGAACGACGATACCCCTGTGGGAGCGAGGCTTGCCCGCGATAGCGATTCAACAGGCGAAGATTATCTTCGCCCGAAGCATCAAGCGCCGTGGCACTTCTTGAATTTCTTGCCATTGCCGCAAGGGCAAGGGTCGTTGCGGCCGACGTCTTTCAAGGCATTGCGCACCGGTTCCTGGTGGGCGTGGCCGCAGTTCGGGCCGTGGACATGGCCATGGTCGTGATCATGGTGATCGTGATGGTCATGATCGTGGTTGCAGTCAGGGCCATGGACATGAGGTTGCTGGGTCATCGGGCTTGCTCCGGAATTAGATCGGCGGCGATTATCACGCCATTACGCGCCAGGTGCACGTAGTGCGCGATGAATAAGCCGGTTTCCAGTTCACCTTCCAGACGATAGGGAATGGGTTGGTCAGGTTTTTTCAGCAGCTTGACCAGGTCCCGGACTTTCGGCCACAGGTTGGTGCGGATCGGTACTTTAAAATATGCACTGCGTTTGGGGCCGACCGTGAACCAGTGTTCGTACTCGCCTTCGGTCAGCAGTATGTCCCCCAGGTGAATGCGATATTCCAGGGCACGCACCGTCAGGTCTTGGTCATTGGGATTGTCGACGCGAAAATGCAGCAGGAATTTCTGCTCCAGTAGTTTGGCCCGGACCACCTCGACCTTGACCAGATGCACCTGCGGCTCCGGCAAGTCGTCGCCGAACCACGACGCACAGCCGCCGAGCCCCAGAAACAGGAGCAGGGTGACCAGCTGTAATGTGCGCCGTTGACGGGTCATGGTGAGGTATCTCCCTTGAGACCCAGTCTAGCGTTAAAAAGATCGCAGCCTTCGGCAGCTCCTACGCGTCTGTGGGCGCTGCCGAAGGCTGCGATCTTTTTTGCAGTCGGTGACCTCAAGCGCCAAAGTAACTCGCGCAGCACTTCTTGAACTTCTGCCCGCTGGCGCACGGGCACGCATCGTTGCGTCCGGCCTTGAGTGACACGGTGGGGTCGATGAAATACCAGTGGCCGGCGTTCTGTACGAATGACGAACGTTCGCGGTGACTGTGTTCGCCGCTGCTGTCGTGCCAGCGAGCGGTGAAGGTGACGAAAGCGTGCTCCGGCTGACCGCCGAAGACTTCGGCGCTTTCCACCTCCAGGCCCAGCCAGGTGCTTTGGGCGCTCCAGTCGCTGATCGACTGGCGATCCAGGCCGGCCTGTTGTGCGGGCAGGGTGGTCGCTACCAGATAGTCAATCAACCCCAGTACATAGGCGCTGTAGCGCGACCGCATCAAGACTTCGGCGCTGGGGGCGGGGTGGCCGGCGTGGTAATGGCCACAGCAGGCATCGAGCAGCGTGCCGCTACCGCAAGGGCAAATGGATGTACTCATTGCGTTACCACCAATATTTCCCGAAGTTTTCCGGATTGGCCCAGAAGCGTGAGTTAAGCCAGTCGGGCACCTGTTTATAGTCAAGCAGATCGTAGGTAAACAGGGTCAGTACTTGATCATCGCGCTGGAAGCGTTCACTGGCTTGCAGTGCCAGGGAGAAAAAGTCCGTCTCCTGCCAACCGCATGCCGGCAAGTCGGCCAGCACCGCAATGCGACTGGCATTGAGGTTGCGTATCCCGCCGAGCAGATTCAGGCCGTCGCGCTTGGGCAAATGTTCGAGGCAATCGACCACCAGCGCCAGATCAAACCGTTGCGCCGCCAGTTCGGCGGGCAGTGGCCCGGGTGCAGCAAAGGCGACGATGCTGTCCGGGTGTGCGAGTTTGAATGCCTCAAGCGCGGGGAATTCGCTGGCGCCAATCAGTAACAGACGCGCCGGGGCATAACGATCAAGCAAAGCGGCCAACGCCTGCTGGGGCGTGCGCGAAGAAATACCTGCAATCATCGAAGATCCTCAATCAGAGCACCAAGATTAGCCTGCCCCAACGTCCGGGCCTAGCGTCCCTTCTGGCGGGTTTAACCAAAAAGCGCCGATCTTCCGTGAACACGGGGCAAAACAGCAATGGCCTATTGCTGGCGGAGATTAAAAGTCGGGTCTTTACTCCCTAGAATCGGTTTTAAGCCGATCCCTCAGGAGAAGAACTAGATGAGCATAATTCGGACAGCATTACCCTTGGTTCTGCTAACCAGTGTGTTGACTGGTTGCGCAGGTTTGCAGAAAACCGACTGGCCGTCCTGTGCGGCGGTCGGTGGTGTCATCGGTGCGGGGCTCGGCGCGACCGAAAGCTCGGCATGGGCGGGGTATGGCGCGCTGCTGGTCGGCGGCACGGCTGCCGCTTATTGCTGGGTGCATGGTGACGGCGACGAAGACGGCGATGGCGTACCGGACAGCCGCGACAAGTGCCCGGGCACACCTAAAGGCGTGCAGGTCGATGCCAACGGCTGCCCTCCACCCGCGCCTGCGCCGGTGGTCGAGGAGGCGCCGGTGGTCAAGGAAGAAGTCATCGTTATCCGTGATGTGCACTTCCAGTTCGACTCGGCCAAGCTCACCCCTGCCGATAAAGACGTACTCAGCACCATTGCCACGCGCCTGAAACAGGAATCCTCCACCGCCCAACTGACCGTCACCGGTCATACCGACAGCGTCGGCAGTGATGCCTACAACCAGAAACTGTCGGATAGACGCGCCCATTCAGTGGTGGAATACCTGATTTCCCAAGGCGTGCCACGCAGCAGTTTCGTGTCTGTGACCGGTGCTGGTGAAAGCCAACCGGTGGCCGATAATAAAACCGCTGACGGCCGTTCGATGAATCGGCGCACGGAAATCAAAATCAACCGCTAGGCCTCTCCCGTTCCGCGGCTTGTACAGTCGCGGATGCGGGTCTTTACTCCTGTGTGACCGGTATGGGCCGGTGACACAGGAGCATTCACAATGAGCGTTCTCACAAGGACCGTCTTGCCGGTTCTGCTGCTTGGCAGTCTTCTGACCGGTTGTGCGACTCACAGCGATGGCACCGCCCCTCTCAATCAACGTACCTGGCCGATCTGCAGCGTCCTGGGTGGACTGGTCGGCGGCGGTTTGGGCGCGATCGAAAGTAGTGCCTGGGCCGCGGGTGGAGCGGCGCTCGGGATCTTGACCGGTGGCCTGATCTGTTACGCCCAGGATGGCGATGAAGACGATGATGGCATCTTCGATCGACGTGATCGTTGCCCCGATACACCTGCCGATACCCCTGTCGAACATCACGGTTGCCCGCTGCCGCAATACCCGGCCAGCGTGAAACCTGTTGAAGCACCGGTCTCCGAAGTCATCACCCTGAACGGCAACGTGCTGTTCGCGTACAACCAATCCGAGCTGATGCCCCAAGCGCGCAGTGAGCTGGATTCGTTGATGGCCAAATTGCAGAACACCGATGTGGTGAGCATTAAAGTCATCGGTCATACCGACAGCCAGGGTTCGGACGCCTATAACCAGAAACTGTCGGAACGTCGTGCCAGCAGCGTCGCGGCCTACCTGTTGAGCCAGGGAGTCGCGCCAGACAAACTCACCAGCGAAGGCCGGGGCGAAAGCCAGCCGGTGGCCGATAACGACACGGAAGAAGGGCGGGCGCAAAACCGTCGCGTGGAATTGCACATCAATCGCTAGCTCTATGACTAATAAACCGCGTGATAGAGCCGTCGGACACCGATTCAGGTTGATCCGACGGCCAATGCGCGACCTTCGGGAAGAATTTTTTGTTGCCCTCTGGCTTATCCCGCGTGTAAGCCGTTACTGTGCGCGCAAAGAATAATTCTCAACGGGGCAGCGTATGAAGGTGTTTTGGGGGCTGGGAAAGTTATTGACCCTGCTGTTCTGGTTGGTGGTGCTGGTCAATCTGCTCATGCCGTTTGTTCATCCGTTTCACCTGCTGACCAATTTTGCAGGCACTGTGTTGGCAGGGCTCCATCTTCTGGAGCTGGTGTTCTGCAATCGCAGCCTCAAAGGTCGAACCCACCCTTGGCGTGATCGCCTGAAGATTGTCTTTTTCGGCGTTTTCCACCTGCAAACCATTCCGGCCCCGGCCGCTTCGAAGGCCTCCCATGCGTAAACTCTGTCTGCTCGCTGCATTTATCAGCCCATTGGCCTGCGCACAGGTGGTGAGCGTCGAAACCAACTCGCTGATGCGCTTGCCCAACACCACCAGTACCTTGCAACTGGAACGGCTGGAAGTCGCCGATTACGGCACCTTGCTGATTCCTTCGAACGTGACCGAAGTGACGGTCGGTGAGTTGCACCTGGGACGTGACGCGCGGATCGCCATTGTGCCGAGCGAACAAGCTCTGGCGATGAAGGTCAATCGTGCCGAATTGGCCGAAGGCAGTCAGATCACTGCACGTGGCGCGCCGGGGACTTACCTCAAGGCCGCTCGCTCCGGACGCAATCTGGATTTGCAGATCAAAGCGTTGAACGCGCCGCAATTGTCGGTAGACGCTCGCGGTGGCGCGGGTGCTCCAGGTTTTGTCGGCCTTGATGGGGCTAATGGTCAAGCACCGGGTTGTACCTGGGGCCAGGCCGGTCGCGGCGCCGATGGCAGTAATGGCAGTGATGGCCAGCCGGGAGCGCCAGGAGCGCTGGTTCGGCTGGAAGTGCCGCGTGATTACCCTGCGCAGCAGATCAAGGTCGAGATTGCGGGCGGGGAAGGTGGTTTGGCTGGGCCCGGTGGAAAACCAGGGGCGGGCGGCAAGGCCAAGGGCTGTTTCGTCTATAAAGCCGATGGCGGCAAGAGCGGTCGTCCTGGCGCCGACGGTCAGCCGGGGCCTGCGGGAGTGGCGGGTTCGGTGAGCATTCAGCGGATGTAATAACGACCGAGATCCCCTGTGGCGAGGGAGCTTGCTCCCGCTGGGGCGCGAAGCGGCCCCCCAAAGCCGGCGACCCAGTTCTTTCAGAATGAACGCGGTGACTGGTTTACGACTGCTGCGCAGCCGAGCGGGAGCAAGCTCCCTCGCCACAGAGACTTACACTTCTCAGAACATCGGCCGAGCCGCCGCAATCGCCACCAGCACCAATCCGACTATCAGATTGATCCCCACCAACCGACGAATCTTCCCCAGCACCGCCGCACCCGTCGGCCAATCCTGAGCCGCCACCGCCGTGCGCAATTCCGGCAGCAACAACGCCTGAATCCGGATAAACAGCGCCGTCATCACCACATACAATCCCATCATCACCTGCACATACCGCGGCGCCGCTTCAAACCCCGCGAACTGCAGATGAATCATGCCCACACCGCTGATCGGCAAAAGCATCACCGCGATCCAGACCCAGCGGAAAAAACCTTGAAACACTTCCACCCACAGCTTCAATCGGGCAGGGCCTTCCAGCGCCTTCATCGCCGCGGGGCGCAAGACCATCCAGGCGAAAAACATGCCGCCGACCCACACCAGGGCAGCGATGACATGCAGGGTATAAACGATGCCAAAAGGTGTCATTGAGGTACTCCGTTCTGCGCGGGATTAAATAGCGGGGTATGATAGCGGCCGATCCGAAGTACTGAAAATTTATCCAGCCTTTTTGCGCCCGACAATCCATGATCAGCACTGAACTCAAAACCACGATCCAGGGCGCCTATTCGCGTTTTCTCGAAGCCAAGAGCCTCAAGCCGCGCTACGGCCAACGCCTGATGATCGCCGAAATTGCCAAAGTCCTCGGTGACATCGACACCGACGACGAAGGCCGGCGCAGTGGCGACCCCGCGATTGTCGCGGTGGAAGCCGGCACCGGTACCGGCAAAACCGTGGCCTACAGCCTGGCGGCCATCCCTGCCGCGAAGGCCGCCGGCAAGCGTCTGGTGATCGCCACGGCTACCGTGGCCCTGCAAGAGCAGATCGTCTACAAGGATTTGCCCGACCTGATGCGCAACAGCGGGCTGAATTTCAGCTTCGCCCTGGCCAAGGGCCGGGGGCGCTACATGTGCTTGTCCAAGCTGGATATGTTGCTCCAGGAGGGGCACGCGCAGACTGCCACCGCGCAGCTATTCGAAGAAGAAGGCTTCAAGATCGAGGTCGATGAGGCCAGTCAGAAGCTGTTCACCAGCATGATCGAGAAGCTCGCCGGCAATAAGTGGGACGGCGATCGCGACAGTTGGTCGACGGCGCTGGAAGACGCCGACTGGGCGCGCCTGACGACCGATCACAGTCAGTGCACCAACCGTCATTGCCCGAACTTCGGCCAGTGCGCCTTCTACAAGGCCCGCGAAGGCATGGGCAAAGTTGACGTGATTGTCACCAACCACGACATGGTCCTGGCCGACCTAGCCCTGGGCGGCGGTGCGGTTCTGCCGGACCCGCGTGACACCATCTACGTGTTCGACGAAGGCCACCACCTGCCGGACAAGGCCATCGGCCACTTCGCGCATTACACCCGTTTGCGTTCCACCGCCGACTGGCTGGAAACCACCGCCAAGAACCTCACCAAATTGCTGGCCCAGCACCCGCTGCCGGGCGATCTGGGCAAGTTGATCGAGCAGGTGCCGGAGCTGGCCCGGGAGATCAAGACCCAGCAGCAGTTCATGTTCAGCGCCTGCGAGCAAGCCGCCGACTTCAAACCCGGCGAAGACGTCGAAGGCCGCGAGCGGCCACGTCACCGTTTCGTCGGCGGGGTGATTCCCGAGCACATGCGCGAAATGGGCATTGAGTTGAAGAAGGGCTTTGCCCGCCTGACCGATTTGTTCACCCGCCTCACCGAACTGCTCAAGGAAGGTATGGACGGCGAGGTCAACATCGGCATCGCCAGCAACCAGGCCGAAGAGTGGTATCCGCTGTTCGGTAGCCTGTTGTCGCGCTCTTCGGGCAACTGGGAGCTGTGGACCGCCTTCACCGTCGAAGACCCGGAAGACAACCCGCCCATGGCCCGTTGGCTGACCCTGGCCGAAAGCGGTTCGCTGTTCGACATCGAGGTCAATGCCAGTCCGATCCTTGCCGCAGACATGCTGCGGCGCAATCTGTGGAACGTGGCTTACGGGGCGCTGGTGACATCGGCGACCCTGACCGCTCTGGGCACCTTCGACCGCTTCCGCATGCGTGCCGGCCTGCCTAAAACAGCCGTGACCGCCGTGGTCCCGAGCCCGTTTCATCACGCCGACGCCGGTGTGCTGCGGGTGCCGGACCTGAAAGCCGACCCGCGTGACGCGCCGGCTCACACCGCGGCGATTATTCGCGACCTGCCGCAACTGGTAGAAGGTTCCCGTGGCACCCTGGTGCTGTTCTCATCGCGTAAACAGATGCAGGACGTGTTCGACGGCCTGGACCGCGACTGGCGCAAGCAAGTGTTCATTCAAGGCAACCTGTCGAAGCAGGAAACCCTGAACAAGCACAAGGCGCGGGTCGATGGCGGGGATTCCAGCGTGCTGTTCGGCCTGGCGAGTTTTGCCGAAGGCGTGGATTTGCCCGGTGCGTATTGCGAGCACGTGGTGATCGCCAAGATTCCGTTCTCGGTGCCCGACGATCCGGTCGAAGCGGCGCTGGCGGAATGGATCGAGGCCCGTGGCGGCAATCCGTTCATGGAAATCTCCGTGCCGGACGCTTCGCTGAAACTGGTCCAGGCCTGCGGTCGCTTGCTGCGGACCGAAGAAGACCGCGGCACCATCACCTTGCTCGACCGTCGTCTGGTCACGCAGCGCTACGGCAAAGCTATTCTCAATGCGTTGCCGCCATTTCGTCGTGAAATTTCCTGATGCACCGGTGGGCAAATAAGCCCACCGCGTTGTCTACCACACTGCCACCGCTTTTCCACTGGCCCATTGATGGTCGCTTGGGAGATCCACGTTCCTATGATTCGCCGTTCGTTGCCCGCCGTTTTTGCCTTGATGTTCGCAGCCCCCTTGCTGGCGGCCCCTGCCGGCCAGCAGACGCTGTTCAACTTTGTGCGTCCCGCCGATGTGGTTCAGGTGGCGACCCAGGACGCCAGCCTGCCGCAATCCAACGCGGAGCAAACGGCCGAAGGCGAAGTGCTGCGCCGCGTGACCTTCAACCCGGTCGCCCAGCCGAACTTGCGTCTGACGCCGCAGACCGGTGCCTGGGACTGGTCGCAGTCGGGCGTCATGAGCCTGCGGATCCAGAGTGCGATGAACTGGGCCGTGACCCTGTACGTGAAAATCCAGAGCAACGACGGCAAGACCCTGGTCAGCCGCGTCGATCTGCCGGCCGGCCCGGCGCAAACCCTGCTGGTGCCACTGCAACCGAGTTCGCCTTTGAGCCTGGGCATGAAAGCCGGCCCGCCGATGCCGATCAACTTCGAAGGCCAGCGTGTATTGCTGGCCAGCAGCACCGGTGAGCTGGACCGCAGCCAAGTGGTGTCAGTGACCTTGTCGATGGATCAGCCCAAAGTCGCCCAAAGCATCCTGCTCGAGCGCTTCGGCGTGCAGGATGGCGAGGCTGTCACCAAGGCCGCTTATGGCGGTCTGGTGGACGCCTACGGCCAATCGACCCGGGCCAAATGGCCGGAGAAGGTCAGCAGCGACGAGCAACTGAAATCCGCCGCGGCCAAAGAACAGCAACAACTGAAAAGCTGGCTGGCCGAGCGCGAGAAGCAGTCCCTGGACAAGTTCGGCGGCTGGACCAAAGGCCCTGCGTTCAAGGCCAGCGGCTTTTTCCGCACAGAAAAACGTGACGGCCGCTGGTACCTGGTAACCCCGGAAGGGCATCTGTTCTATTCCCTCGGCGTCAACAGCGTGACCCCGAGCGCAAACCAGACCTACGTCGCCGGTCGCGAGTGGATGTTCGAGTCCCTGCCCAAACCCGACGAGCCCCTTGCCAGCTACTATGGCGAAGGCGACAACCGTGGCGGCAATGGCGCCGACCAGGGCCGAGCCTACAATGCCGGGCGCTGGTACGATTTCTATGGCGCCAACCTGCAGCGTCTGTATGGCGAGCCTTGCGCACCGGGCAGCGACACCAAGGCCGGTGTTGCCGAAGCGGCCAAGGCTGATGCGGTCGAGGCGACGACCGATAAGGCTGCCGAGCAATCAGTCGCTCCTGCGGCGACCGAGTCCGTGGCTGGTGTTGCCGAAGCGGCCAAGACCGGCGCCGTTGAAGCGTCAGTCGAAAAAGCGGCCGAGCAAACGGCCGCCGAACCTTGCAAAGTGGTTTTCGACGAAAAGCGTTGGGCCAGTCACACCCTCGATCGCCTGCAAGCCTGGGGTTTCAACACCCTCGGCAACTGGAGCGCACCGGTGTTTGGCAACGCTGACCGAGTGCCATACACCCTGCCGCTGTCGATCGTCGGCGATTACGCCAGCATCAGCACCGGCACCGATTGGTGGGGCGGCATGCCCGATCCGTTCGATCCGCGTTTCGCCATGGCCACCGAGCGCGCCGTGGCCATCGCCGCCCGCGACCATCGCGACGATCCTTGGCTGATCGGTTACTTCGCCGATAACGAACTGGCCTGGGCCGGTCCCGGTGATGACCCGAAGGCCCGTTACGCGCTGGCCTACGGGACCTTGAAAATGACCACCGATGTGCCGGCCAAACGTGCCTTCCTCAAACAACTGCGTGATAAGTACCGCAACCAGGCGGGCCTTTCCAAGGCATGGGGCATTGATCTGCCGGCCTGGGAATTGATGGAAGACCCGGGCTTCGTGCCGCCGCAGCCGAGCGCCGAGTACCCGGAAATCGAAGCCGACTTCAAATACTTCCAGAAAGTGTTCGCCGACACCTACTTCAAAACCGTTTCCGACTCGCTCAAATGGCATGCGCCTAACCAGTTGTTGCTGGGTGGCCGTTTTGCCGTCAGCACCCCGGAAGCCGTCGAGTCCTGCGCGCAATACTGCGACGTGCTGAGCTTCAATATGTACACCCTGCAACCCCAGGACGGTTACGACTTCGCCAGACTGCGCAGCCTGGACAAGCCGGTGCTGATCACTGAATTCAATTTCGGTTCGACGGATCGCGGCCCGTTCTGGGGAGGCGTGACGCAACTGGCGAAAGAAGAAGACCGCGGCCCGGCCTACGCCAATTTCCTCAAGCAGGCGATGAGCGAACCGTCGATTGTCGGGGTGCATTGGTTCCAGTACCTCGATCAACCGGTGACCGGTCGCCTGCTGGATGGCGAGAACGGTCACTTCGGGCTGGTGGGTATTACTGATCTGCCGTTCCAGGGCTTTGTCGACACGGTGCGCAAAAGCAATGTGCAGACTGTCGATCAACTCGGCAAAGAGGCCGAGAAGGCCAGGGCCGAGGCGGAAAAAGCCGCCGGGAACCATGAAGGCGAGAGCGGCAAGCAAGGTGCTGCCGGCAAAGGTGCGGAGCAGGGCGCCGGCCATGCGGGTGGGCATTCGGGCAATGGTCATTAAGCACTGAGATCCCCTGTGGCGAGGGAGCTTGCTCCCGTTGGACTCGCAGCAGTCCCATTCTTTATGGGGATAAGGGGGCCGCTCCGCGCCCCAACGGGAGCAAGCTCCCTCGCCACAAAGGTTACTGATTAATTCCATGGGCGACCGCCCGGCCCGACCCTGTTCCCAAATCCCTCAAGGGCTGGAACAATGCGGGCCACTTTATAGAGCGTTTATCCGGGAGCGTTGTGGGTGCAGATTCAGGGTCATTACGAGCTTAAGTTCGAAGCGGTGCGCGAAGCTTTTGCGGCGCTGTTCGACGATCCTCAGGAGCGTGGTGCGGCGTTGTGCATTCGCATTGGCGGTGAAACTGTCCTCGACCTCTGGGGTGGTACCGCCGACAAGGACGGCACCGAAGCCTGGCACAGCGACACCATTGCCAACCTGTTTTCCTGCACCAAGACCTTCACCGCCGTGACCGCGCTGCAACTGGTGGCCGAAGGCAAGCTGCAACTGGATGCTCCAGTCGCTCGCTACTGGCCCGAGTTCGCTGCCGCCGGCAAAGAATCCGTGACCCTGCGCCACTTGCTCAGTCATCAGGCCGGCCTGCCTGCGCTGCGCGAATTGCTGGCGTCAGAAGCACTTTACGACTGGCAGACCATGGTCGATGCCCTGGCTGCCGAAGCACCATGGTGGACACCGGGTCAAGGTCACGGTTATGCGGCGATCACCTATGGTTGGCTGGTCGGTGAATTGCTGCGTCGCGCCGACGGTCGTGGGCCGGGCGAGTCCATCGTGGCACGGGTCGCGAAGCCTTTGGGGCTGGACTTCCACGTTGGCCTCGCCGACAAAGAGTTTCATCGCGTGGCGCACATTGCCCGTAGCAAGGGCAACCTCGGCGACGCCGCGGCCCAGCGCTTGCTGCAAGTGACCATGCGCGAGCCGACGGCCATGAGCACGCGGGCCTTCACCAATCCGCCGTCTATAATGACTAGCACCAACAAACCGGAATGGCGGCGCATGCAGCAGCCGGCCGCCAATGGCCACGGCAATGCCCGCAGCCTGGCCGGGTTCTACGCCGGTTTGCTCGACGGCAGCGTGCTGGAAAGCGACATGCTCGAGGAGCTGACCCGCGAACACAGCGTCGGCGAAGACAAGACTTTATTGACCCGGACCCGCTTCGGCCTGGGTTGCATGCTCGATCAACCGGACGTACCCAACGCCACCTATGGCCTCGGCCCACGGGCGTTCGGTCACCCGGGCGCCGGCGGTTCCATCGGTTTTGCTGATCCGGAATACGATGTGGCCTTCGGCTTTGTGACAAATACCCTGGGGCCGTACGTCTTGATGGATCCACGAGCGCAACAGCTTGTGCGAGTACTGGCCACTTGTCTGTAAATCACGCTTAAGGGGGCCAGGGCCGGAACCCGAAAGCCTTTGTGGTTTCAAAGCGCTGTTTATCCGGGCTAACCCGGTCTGATTTTTCATTACTTCATTTTGTGGATATCCAATGTCATCCAATAAAACTCTCGCCCTGGCCCTGTGCTTCGCTATCACCGGTTGCGCACAAACCCCACAAAATGACGCAGACGGCGGCAGCTGGTGGCCGTTCGGCTCTTCCGACAAGGTTGCGACCAAAGAACCGGCCCCGGCCCCGTTGAAACCTGCTGCAACAGCCCCCGTCGCCAAGGCTGACAGTGCATCCCCTTGGTACTGGCCGTTCGGTTCCGATGACGCTGCCGACAAAGTGGCCAAACCGGACGTGAAGCCGGAAGTTAAACCTGAAGCCAAGCCGGCCGTTGCAGCCAAGGCTGAAGCCGATGCCGGTGGCAATTGGTGGTGGCCGTTCGGCGGTAAGGAGCAGAGCACCGCCAAGGTCGTACCGATGCCCGACCCGAAAGTCACCCAGGCCTGGCTCGACGACTACGAACCGCGTCTGCGCGAGGCGATCAAGGACAGCAACCTGAAACTCGAGCGCCGCGAAAACGTGCTGGTCGTCACGGCACCGGTAGAAGGTTCGTTTAACCCTGACCGTCCGTCCATGCTGCTGCCGGTGACACTCGGCCCGTTCACCCGTGTCGCGAAAATCCTCGAAGTCGATCCAAAGACAGCCGTGCTGGTACTCGGTCACAGTGATACGTCGGGCGCCGCACCGGCCAATGTGAAGCTGAGCCAGGAGCGTGCCCAAGCGGTGGCGGCGATCTTCCGTCTCAGCGGTCTGCAGCGTGATCGTTTGATGCTGCGCGGCATGGGTGGTGAGGCTCCGCGCGCCGCCAACGACAGTTCTGAAGGTCGTGCCCTGAACCGTCGCGTCGAGTTGTTGGTGACCCCGGCAAACACCATGGTCGCGCTGCTGAGCAAGTACAACATGCCGGCTCCTGCACCCGTGAAAACCATGGTCGCTGCGCAAGACATCAAGCCAGTGGCCAAGCCTGTGACCCCGGCGCCTGCTGCGAAGAAAGCGGCTGTGCCGGCGACGAAAAAGGCCCCGGCCAAGAAAGCGGCTGCCAAGGCGCCAGCCAAAAAAGCCGTGGTGAAAAAGACTGCGCCAGCCAAAGCCGCTGTCGACACCAAGAAAGTCGCTGTCGCCGATGACACAAAGAAGTGATTCGTTAACCAAAAGGAATGCGCCATGACCCGGCCCTTGGCAGATATGCGTCGCGACTACACCCGAGATGGCCTGACCGAGGCGCAAGCCCCGGCCGAGCCGTTCGCGCTGTTTCATCAGTGGTTTGCCGATGCGGTGAAAACCGAGCAGGTGCCGGTGGAGGCGAATGCCATGACGCTGGCCACCGTCGATCAGGACGGTCGGCCGCATTGCCGCATCCTGCTGCTCAAGGGGTTGGACGAGCAGGGCTTCACCTTTTTCACCAACTACGATAGCGACAAGGGGCAGCAACTGGCAGCCAATCCATTTGCGGCCATGACGTTCTTCTGGCCGGCCCTGGAGCGCCAGGTGCGCATCGAAGGGCGGGTGGTGAAGGTCACGCCTGAAGAGTCCGACGCTTATTATCAGGTTCGTCCTCTGGGCAGCCGTCTCGGTGCCTGGGCCTCGCCCCAGAGCCGGGTCATCGCCGATCGCGGCGAACTGGAAGCGCTGCTCAAGAATACCGAGCAACGTTTCAGCGATACTCAGCCTCACTGCCCCGAACACTGGGGCGGTTATCGTTTGCTACCCGAGCGCATCGAATTCTGGCAGGGCCGTCCGAGCCGTTTGCACGATCGCCTCAACTATCGCTTGGAAGGCACCGACTGGGTTCGTGAGCGCCTGGCACCGTAACGTAAATAGCCTACCGATCGGAGTACCCTGCCGCAGCGGCCGCCAGCCACTGAGGCAGGTCCCGCCGCTTGATCTTCTGCGCTTGAGCGTTCGCCAGTTGCTGGAGCATAAAGGCTCTTTTCTGTTCGTCTTTACCCGCCAGTGACAACGCCAGATCGCGGTCCATCCAGCGTTTGATCCGCACGTACAGCCACCAATGGAAGTACAAGCCGGCAACGGTCGTGACGACAATGATGAAGTAATCCATGAAAGTCCTTGGGTCTGCGGCGCAGATTTTGTAATTTGCCGCTACTGTATGTGAGTTCGAAAAAAGCGCCTGTATCGGGCCTGAATGAAACCAATTTTATCCGGGCAATGCCGTGACAGGCGTCAAGCTGCGGAGTTTAATGGATACCTGTCCTATGGAGTTTGATGCTATGCGTAAGTCTGTTCTGCTGGTTGCTTCCTTTTCCACGATGGCGATGTTGCTCTCCGGTTGCCAATCGAGCCTGACCGGTGACTCCTACTCCCGTGACGAAGCGCGTCGTGTGCAGACGATTCGCATGGGCACTATCGAAGCGCTTCGTCCGGTGAAAATCGAAGGCACCAAAACCCCGATCGGCAGCGTCGCGGGCGCAGCCGTGGGTGGTGTCGGCGGTAGCTCCATCGGCGGCGGTCGCGGCAGCATTGTCGCAGCGGTCATCGGTGCTGTTGCCGGCGGCCTGATAGGCTCGGCTGCCGAAGAAGGCCTGACCCGTACGCAAGGTGTTGAAATCACCGTGCGCGAAGACGATGGCAGCATGCGCGCCTACGTGCAGGAAGTTCAGCCAAACGAAGTGTTCCGCGTGGGTGAGCGGGTGCGGATTGCCACGGTTGATGGCACCAGCCGCGTTACGCACTAAGCGGGAATACGGGTAAAAGAAAACCCCGATCAGGTGACTGGTCGGGGTTTTTTGTAGTTGGTTTCGTCAGTTATGTCAGATTCAATATCTTTAGTCGTTGCTACAGAGTCCCATGTAGTACATCAGGTCTTCTCTGAAGGGGTCACCCACCAAGTCCAAAATCACACTGGCTTGATCGTGAGAGAGTGTGTGCTCACCCATAGGTACATCCCATAAGGTTGACCAGCCCATGACTTTCAACACTGCCGTCTCTAAGGTTTGCGGCACATCCTTTTCATATTGCAATGAATTGTCGGGATTCGGCTCCGGGAAAAATCCGGTAATTGCGATAAATATCATTCTTATCCCTCATCATTACTTCGTTGAAGTCCGTCTTTCAGGTTTTGCTTTTCCTGTCTGTTCGCCAGTTTTTGCATCAAACTCCCCTAAGTGATCCCCGGCCCAGTTGTACACTTCGACGGCGCCATGTTGATAATCCCACTCATAAATGCGCTTCTTACTTTCCCAGCGTTTTCGATTTCCTTTAGTTTGAACAGGGATAGCATCGGGGAATGCCGGCAGAACCTTTGGCGGAGGATGATAACCGTGGTCACCACTGATAGGCCTTGCCACCACTACGTATAACGGCTTCACCCCCGAATCCGCCGGAAAAACAAGAATGAAATCCTTATACTCCGGCGGATAAACCGGGTTCACGATGATGCTGTCAGCCGCCTTCGTCGGCGGGTAAACCCAGATATGCGGTGCTTGCGGTGCGGCTTCCAGCGCGGGGATGCCTAGGATGTTTGAACCGTCCTCGCCCGGTGTCCAGATCAGCTCAACGCCGTCTCCAAGGTCCGCCACCTGCTGACTGCCGCGCAAGGCGAATTGCACGACATCGACCATCTCCCAGTCACGGTTTTTACCGGTGTAGAAACCATACCCCTTGAGACTGCCGTCAGCCTGTTGCTCGACCCGCAGGCGCACGCGAGTGCGGGCCTGTTTAAGGGATCGCAGTTGGTCTTCGGTATAGAGCGAGCTGTCGCCAAGGCTCGACGGTATGACCAGGGCCACCAGGCCTGCCAAGGTGGCCGCAGCGGTGCTGGCGGCGACGGCGGGCAGTGCGGTGAACGCTGAGCCGGTCAAAGCAAAACTGCCGAAACCTGCCGGAACCGCAGTGCCACTGATTTTCTTGAGCGGTACAACACCGCTTTCATCGGCCTCGCGAGCGCCGAGCAGGATCAGTTCGCCGTAATCTTTCAGGCTGTCAGTCGGAACAACGCCAGAGGGATTCGTGTAGTCGATGATTGCGTCGGGCAGCTTGCAGGACTTGGCGAATACGCAGCCCGCGCGGACAACGTTGTCTTTCTTCGCCGCGACTTGAAGGCTGTCTTCGAAGATCTGCTGCCTGGCGAGCATGGCGTCGTAGGCGTTTTGCCTGGCGTCCCGCTCGGCCAATTCAGTGGCAGTCATGTAGCGGTGGGTGACGTGATGCCCATCGCCTGACGGTGGGTTTTTAACCCGGGGGATGTCCTTGTTGCCAGCCACTGATTGTCCTTTCGCTCGTCCATCGGCAACCCCTGAAAGAGGGGCTGCACGACGTTAACGAACGTGGCTAAGCGTGGCTGTAGGACGAATCCTGAATGTCGCTAAGAGTGTTCTCTATCGCTCAGGAAGGCAGTGCGGGGTTCTTGCGACTCGCTGCCGCCGTCACCGCATAACCGATCAATGCCGCCAGTATCGAGCCGGTCAGAATCCCCATTCGATCCATCCCGGCGTATTCACTGGTGCCGGGCACGAAGGCCAGGGAGCCGACGAACAGGCTCATGGTGAACCCGATGCCGCAAAGGATCGCCACACCCAGCACCTGGCCCCAATTGGCGCCTTGGGGCAGGGTAGCGATGCCGATTTTTACCGCCAGCCAGGTCAGGCCGTAGACACCGATGGTCTTGCCCAGTAGCAGGCCGACGGCGATGCCCATCGGCACGTCGTGGGTGAAGCTTTCGGCGGTCACGCCGCTCAGGGACAGGCCGGCGTTGGCGAAGGCGAACAGCGGCAGGATGCCGTAGGCCACCCACGGATGCAGGGCATGTTCCAGGGTCAGCAGCGGCGAAGGCTCGGCGTTTTTCGTGCGCAGTGGAATGCAGAAGGCCAGGGTCACGCCGGCCAGCGTGGCGTGCACGCCGCTCTTGAGTACGCAGACCCAGAGGATCAGCCCGATGATCATGTACGGCCCGAGCTTGACCACGCCGAGTCGGTTCATCCCGATCAAGGCCGCGATGCAGGCTGCGGCCAACGCGAGGGACAAGGTCGACAGTGCGCCGGAATAGAAGATCGCGATGATGATGATCGCGCCCAGGTCGTCGATGATCGCCAGGGTCATCAGGAACAGTTTCAGCGACACCGGCACGCGTTTGCCCAGCAGGGCCAATACGCCGAGGGCGAAGGCGATGTCGGTGGCGGTCGGAATGGCCCAGCCACTCAGGGCGGACGGGTTGTCGCGGTTGAGGAACCAGTAGATCAGCGCCGGCACCACCATGCCGCCAATCGCCGCCGCGCCGGGCAGGACGATTTGCGACGGTTTCGACAGCTGGCCGTCGAGGACTTCGCGTTTCACTTCCAGGCCAATCAGCAGGAAGAACAGGGCCATCAGGCCGTCGTTGATCCACAACAGCAGTGGCTTGGCGATTTTCAGCGCGCCGATCTGAGCCACCACGGGGGTGTCCAGCAGCCCGCTATAGAGCCACGACAGTGATGAATTGTTGATGATCAGGGCGAGAGCGGCGGCGGCGATCAATAACAGACCGCTGGCAGCTTCCAACTGAAAGAAACGCGTGAACGTGCTACGCAGAGGCAAGGTCGCTCTCCATCGATGAATTCAAAAAGGTGGCACACCCTAACCCGTACCGTTAGTTGTTAAAACAAAAGTTATATTCTTTTTTGTTATATACCGTTACAACGTGTGGCGCTCAGCAAAGGCCTGAGCCTAGCAGTTGCCGGACGTATTGGACCTCAGCTGTATCTGTGCATGATGTAGGTTCTTTCCTAAGCTTGTGGGCTGAGCCTTGCGACAAGGCCGACTCTTTGCCTGATTCAACGAGAAAACCATCATGAGCGACAACCGACAGTGGGCCCGCGAAGCCATCCGGATCATCGAAGCCGACTTCCAGCGTAGCGCCGATACCCACCTGATTCCCTTGCCGCTGCCGGGGTTGCCGGGTATCGAGTTGTATTTCAAGGATGAGTCGAGCCATCCCACCGGTAGCCTGAAACATCGGCTGGCGCGCTCGTTGTTTCTTTACGCCCTGTGTAACGGCTGGCTCAAACCCGGTGCGCCGGTGATCGAAGCCTCCAGCGGTTCGACGGCGATTTCCGAGGCGTACTTTGCCCGGTTGCTGGGTTTGCCGTTCATTGCAGTAATGCCCGCAAGCACGTCCAAGGAAAAGATCGCGCAGATCGCTTTCTACGGTGGCAAGAGCCATCTGGTGGACGATCCGACGCAGATCTACGCCGAGTCCGAACGCCTGGCTCGCGAACATGACGGGCACTTCATCGACCAGTTCACCTACGCCGAACGCGCCACCGACTGGCGGGCGAACAACAACATCGCAGAATCGATCTTCCAGCAGATGCGCTTCGAGCAACATCCGGAACCGAGCTGGCTGATTTCCAGCCCCGGCACCGGAGGCACTACCGCGACGCTCGGCCGTTACGTGCGCTATCGCCAGCACTCCACCCGCGTGCTGTGCGCCGATGCCGAGCGTTCGGTGTTCTTCGACTATTACCAGACCGGCGATGCCAGCTTGCGCCTGGATTGCGGGTCACGGATTGAAGGCATTGGTCGTCCGCGAGTGGAAGCGTCGTTCCTGCCCAAGGTGATCGATGCGATGGTCAAAGTACCGGATGCGTTGTCGCTGGCGGCGATGCACTATCTGGCGCAGCGTTTGGGTCGGCATGTAGGCGGATCAAGCGGCACCAACCTGATTGGCGCGCTGATGGCGGCGCAACAGATGAAGGCGGCGGGGGAGTCGGGGTCGATCGTGGCGATTCTGTGCGATGGCGGCGAGCGCTATGCCACCACCTATTACGATCAGGCCTGGCTCAAGGCCCAGGGGTATGAGTTGAGTGGTTTGATGGATGCCGTGGCGGCGAGTGTCGAGCGTGGCGAGCCGTTGCCGGCCAGCGTGTTGCGCGCCAATATCTAAGACCTAACAGACGCTGAAGACCCTTGTGGGAGCCGGGCTTGCCCGCGATGGCGGATTCAAATTCAACAGAAATGTTGACTGATCCACCGCTATCGCGGGCAAGCCCGCTCCCACAGGGGTTTGCATTTTGTCAGGAAATGCCGGTCAGGCCTCGAGGCCAAGTATGTCTCGGGCTACCGCTTCAGCAATCCGAATCCCGTCGACACCCGCCGACAGAATCCCGCCCGCATAACCCGCGCCTTCACCCGCCGGGAACAAGCCCTTCACGTTCAGGCTTTGCATCGACTCGTTACGGGTAATCCGCAGTGGCGATGACGTGCGCGTCTCGATCCCGGTCAACACGGCATCGTGCAGCGAATAGCCACGAATCTGCTTCTCGAACGCTGGCAAGGCTTCGCGAATGGCTTCGATGGCGAACGCCGGCAACGCCAGGGCCAAATCGCCCAAGGCAACGCCCGGTTTGTAGGACGGCTCGACGCTGCCCAATTCGGTCGACGGTTTGCCTGCAATGAAGTCGCCGACCAATTGCGCTGGCGCTTCGTAATTGCTGCCGCCCAACACAAAGGCGTGGGATTCCAGACGTTCCTGCAACTCGATGCCAGCCAGTGGGCCACCTGGGTAATCGACTTCCGGGGTGATCCCGACAACGATCCCGGAGTTGGCGTTGCGCTCGTTACGCGAGTACTGGCTCATGCCATTGGTGACCACGCGGTTCGGCTCGGAGGTCGCTGCCACCACGGTGCCGCCCGGGCACATGCAGAAGCTGTAGACCGAACGACCGTTGCTGGCGTGGTGCACCAGTTTGTAGTCGGCAGCGCCGAGTTTCGGGTGCCCGGCGTATTTGCCCAGGCGTGCGCGGTCGATCAGCGATTGCGGGTGCTCGATGCGGAAACCTACCGAAAACGGCTTGGCCTCCATGTACACGCCACGACCGTGGAGCATGCGGAAGGTGTCCCGAGCGCTGTGGCCGAGGGCCAGAATCACGTGTTTCGAATGGATCTGCTCGCCGCCATTGAGCTCGACGCCGACCAGTTGGCCGTCCTCGATCAAGACGTCAGTGACGCGCTGCTGGAAGCGCACTTCGCCGCCCATGGCGCGAATCTGCTCACGCATGTTTTCCACGACACCGGTCAGACGGAACGTACCAATGTGCGGTTTGCTGACGTAGAGGATTTCTTCCGGCGCGCCGGCTTTGACGAACTCGTGCAAGACTTTGCGACCGATGAATTTCGGGTCTTTGATCTGGCTGTAGAGCTTGCCATCGGAGAACGTACCCGCGCCGCCTTCACCGAACTGCACGTTGGATTCGGGGTTGAGCACGCTTTTGCGCCACAGGCCCCAAGTGTCCTTGGTGCGCTGACGCACTTCGGTGCCCCGTTCGAGAATGATCGGCTTGAAGCCCATTTGCGCCAGCAGCAGGCCGGCGAAGATCCCGCAGGGGCCGAACCCGACCACGATCGGGCGCTGGCTCAGGTCGGCCGGTGCCTGGCCGACCACTTTGTAGCTGACATCCGGCGCCACGTTGACGTTACGGTCATCGGCGAATCTGTGCAGCACCGCCGCCTCATCGCGAACGTTGAGGTCGATGGTGTAGATGAAACACAGTTCGGAGGACTTTTTGCGCGCATCGTAGCTGCGCTTGAACAAGGTGAAATCGAGCAGGTCATCACTGGCGATGCCCAGGCGCTGCACGATGGCAGGGCGCAGGTCTTCTTCGGGATGGTCGATCGGCAGCTTGAGTTCGGTGATTCGTAACATGACGGGATCCGGTTCGCGGGGCGCACAACTGCGCCAAGGCGTTTGAAGCCCGCGATTATAAGCCTCAAAGAATGATTCCCGTGAGGCAAAAACGATCAGTCGTTACGCGAACCGCCAAAATACCCGCAGCCGCGTTGCACCTGGCCATTGATGCGCAGCTCGGCGCTCATGTGCTGCACGCTGCCGGTGCTGCCGTCGACGCAACGTTGCGGCGCGGCCCAGAGCTCGATGCGCTGGTTATTGGCTTCGGTGCTCAGGTTGAAACGGCCATCGCCCAGTTGCTCTTCAACGTACGGCAGGGCCAGGGGCGGCTGGCCGGCGCGGTCGATGACCATGCCTTTGCCGCTGACTCTGACGTTCCATTCCGGGCCATGGCCGGCGGCGCGCAGCGTCAGCTGCTTGAAATCGGGATCGTCGCACGCCGTGCCCGAGCGTTCGACGCGGTACAACTGCTCCAGATCCAGCTGGCCGCTGGCGGTGATCCGGCCGCGCACGTCGGCGAACAGCTTGCCCTGATCATCGGCCAGGGTCGCGGCCTCTTGCAGGACGCTGGTGCCGCCGGTGTCGTTGACCACCAAGCTGCGCTGCTCATTGCATGGCTGGAACAGCAACTTGCCATCGGCCGCCGTCAACTGGCCCTGCAGGCGGGTCTGGCCCACATGGGAAGCACTTTCGCGCGGGCCATCAAGCAACTGACAGGCGGCGAACAGCGGAAGCAGGGCAACAAGCACTAAGGAACGGGCAACACGCATCTTTGAGTCTCCTGACAAGTGTCGCCACGTTACTTAGCCTGACCGTTCATCACAACCCTGCGATGTCCTCGCTTTCCTACGGGGCATGGTCGGTTTAACCGACGTGGTAAGTCTGGCCGGTCTGCAAGCCTTCCACGCTTTTGGCGTAGGCCAGCGCCACTTCGGCGGCGGGAACCGGTTTGAAGCCACGGAAGTACGGGGCATAACTGCCCATGGCTTCGACCAGCACGTTCGGGCTGACCGAGTTGATGCGCAAACCGCGCGGCAGTTCGATCGCTGCTGCACGGACGAAGCTGTCCAGGGCGCCGTTGACCAGGGAGGCCGAGCTGCCGGTGCGAATCGGATCGTGGCTGAGGATGCCGGAGGTGAAGGTGAATGACGCACCGTCATTGGCGAATTCCCGGCC
Source organism: Pseudomonas sp. F-14 TE3482 (assembly GCF_053629455.1). Classification (NCBI taxonomy): domain Bacteria; kingdom Pseudomonadati; phylum Pseudomonadota; class Gammaproteobacteria; order Pseudomonadales; family Pseudomonadaceae; genus Pseudomonas; species Pseudomonas sp. F-14 TE3482. The sequence goes on along the minus strand of NZ_JBRJII010000001.1, from coordinate 6,374,127 downwards.
GATCAGCAGCAGGTTGACCTGGCCCATCAGCTTGTCCCGCAAGCCGAGCTCGAAGTCTTGTTCGGTCATGGTCGCCAGTGGCACGAAGTTGACGCTGCCAGCGGCGCAGATCAGCGCATCGAAGTTGCCGGTCTGTTGGAACAATTTGCGGATCGAGGCGCTGTCACTGATGTCGACCTGAAACTCACCGCTCTTGCGGCCGATACGGATGACTTCGTGGCGCTGGGACAGTTCATGGTCAATGGCCGAACCGACGGTGCCAGAGGCGCCGATCAAAAGAATTTTCATCGTGATGTACCTGAATGGGTTGGATTTAAATTTAAGTTTAGAGTGGTTTTTTCCATAGATAAGCGGGCTAATAGGCAACCTTTGGTTTTCAAATGGAAACAATCCCGTGAGCGAAATGGACGACCTGGCAGCATTCGCGGTGTTGATCGAGGCGGGCAGTTTCACCTCGGCTGCCCAGCAACTGGGCTGCAGTAAAGGGCAACTCTCCAAGCGCATCAGCCTGCTGGAAGCGCGGTTTGCCGTGGTGTTGCTGCAACGCACTACGCGCCGCTTGAGCCTGACGGCGGCGGGTGCGGCGTTGTTGCCGCAAGCCCAGGCGCTGGTGGTTCAAGTCGAGCGAGCGCGTCAGGCCCTGGCGCGGTTGAAAGACGACATGGCCGGCCCTGTGCGGATGACGGTTCCGGTTTCATTGGGGGAAACCTTCTTTGACGGCGCGCTGCTGGAGTTTTCCCGGCAATACCCCGAGGTGCAGATCGAGCTGGAGCTCAACAATAATTACCGCGACCTGTCCCGGGACGGTTTCGATTTGGCAATCCGCTCGGAAGTGGCCAACGACGAACGCCTTGTCGCCCGCCCGCTGCTGGCCTGGCACGAGATGACCTGCGCCAGCCCCGCGTACCTTGGGCGATTCGGTGAACCACTGACGCCTCAGGCACTGGCCGAACACCGCTGCCTGCTCAACAGCCATTACAGCGGTCGCGAAGAATGGCTCTATCACCAACAGCACGAGTTACTGCGGGTACGAGTATCGGGGCCGTTCGCCAGCAACCATTACAATCTCTTGAAGAAAGCCGCGCTGGCGGGTGCGGGCATTGCGCGTTTGCCGTCGTATTTGCTGCAAGAGGAATTGGCTGACGGGCGTTTGCGCTGGCTCCTGCGCGATTATCAGACCCGCAGCATGCCGATGTACCTGGTGCACCCGTATCAGGGCGGTTTGCCGAAACGTACCCAAGTGTTGGCGGATTATTTGATCGGTTGGTTCAAGCGCAGTGGCGAGGCGTTGGACAGGCTTTAAGGTAGCGAAAGGGCATTGAAATCTGATTCATCACACAATCCCCTGTGGGAGCGGGCTTGCTCGCGAAAGCGGTGTATCAGTCAACATCTCTGTTGAATGTGAAACCGCCTTCGCGAGCAAGCCCGCTCCCACAAGGGGATCTTCACTGTCTGGAGTTTTGAGGTCTGGCATACCGCTTGGCAATCAGATGATCAATCGACAACTTGCCCGGCCCGGTCGCCATCAAGTACAGCAACACCGCCGCCCAAGTGCCATGGGTCGGATAAGCATCAGGGTACACGAACAGCTGAATGGTCAGGGTCATACCCAATAGCGCCAGAGCCGAAAAGCGGGTGGCGAAGCCGATCAGAATCAGCACCGGAAAGAAATGCTCGGCAAAGGCTGCCAGGTGCGCCGCCAGTTCCGGGGAGAGCAATGGCAGGTGATACTCGCTCTCGAACAACGGAATAGTCGAGTCCGCCAGCCGTGGTACGCCGAGTTGAAACGTGCCGTCGATCAAGTCGATGGCCAGGCCTTCCACCTTGGTTTGTCCGGACTTCCAGAACACCGCGGCAATGGAAAAACGCGCGATAAAGGCGATCAGGCTGTGGGGGATTTTTTCCAGCCACTTGATGGCGCGGGCGATGGGGTTCTGGTGGGTGTTCATGGCGATACCTTGTGGTGTAAATGGGTAATGACGTTGTGGCTGATCAGCAGCGCCAGGGTTTGGCTGAGGTCGAAGTCAGGCGCTGTTTCCAGCGCTTGGGCCAGAGGCTGGCCGAGTCGCAGGTTCTGAATGAAGGTGCAGGCGCCGTGGTCGATGGCAAAGACCTCAACCTCCAGATCGTTGCGCAGCACCAGGGCGTTTTGCCCGTGGCCGAGGTCGATCCCGGCCAGCGTCGCGTCCTGTTGATGCGCCGCCCAGATCGCAACCACGGCAAAGGCTGAAGTCAGCAGATTCAGGGAGGGATGAAACCCGACCGTCAGCTCGCTCAGCGCCTGTGGGTCCGACAGCGCGGCGGCAATCTGTTCATGGCGCAAGGGCTGCGCATCGGCGGCGTGATAGGCCTGAACGCGCAACCGCTCCAGCCGCGCCATGTCGGCCAGATAAGGCACGCTGGCTGCCGGTTCAAAGCTGTCGATGAACTCGGAAAAGTCCTTACCGTAGTCGTTGATGAGTGGGCCTTGAGGCGGGTAACTCTGCACATACAGCCCCGCCATCGCCCGGAAGAACTCATCGCCCACCAACTGCAAAACCACGGGGTAACTGTCGGCCAAGGCGTTGATCAGCGAGCTCTGCACATTGTTGCGATACACCGCGAAACGGCTGGCGGGATCGGCGCCATTGGCACTGAACAAACCGTCGGGGCAGGGCCGTTGCGGATCGAGCAGAGCGGCGGCAAACGCAGCTTGAGTGCTCATGATCGGCCCCCCGCGCAATGCAGCAACTCATCAGCCTGACGGGCTTCGGCATGCAGCACGCTGAAGGCCGGCAATTGGTTGTCGCGCTCGATCAACGTGGCGATCGGGCCAACTCGCTCCAGCACCTGCCTGTACAGCACCCACACCGCGTTATCGATGGGCGCACCGTGATCGTCGATCAGCAGACGGTCGCCGAGGCTGTCGGTGTCTTCGGCAAACCCGGCCAGATGAATCTCTCCCACTGCGTGCAGCGGCAGCGCGTCGATGTAGGCCAGCGGATCCCTTTGGTGATTGATGCAGGAGACGTAGACGTTATTGACGTCCAGCAGCAGGCCGCAACCGGTGCGGCGAATGACCTCACTGATGAAGTCGGCTTCATCGATTGTCGAGCGCTGGAACGCCAGATACGTCGCCGGGTTCTCCAGCAGCATCGGACGTTTGAGGGTGCTCTGCACCTGATCGATATGCTCGCAGACGCGGTTCAACGTCGGCGCATCGTAGGCCAGGGGCAGCAGGTCATTGAGAAACACCGGGCCATGACTGGACCAGGCCAGGTGTTCGGAAAAGGATTGGGGTTGATAGCGTTCGATCAGCGCGGCAAGCCTTTGTAGGTGCTGACTGTCCAGCGGACCTTCGGCACCAATGGACAGGCCAACGCCGTGTAGCGATAGCGGATACTGCTCGCGAATCAACCCCAGAAAATGATGAAACGGGCCGCCGGCCACCATGTAGTTTTCGGCGTGGACTTCGAAGAAACCGATGTCCGGTTGAGCACCGAGCACTTCACGAAAGTGCTCGGTCTTGAGCCCCAGCCCGGAGCGGGGCGGGAGCCCGGAAAGTAAAGGGTTCATGGTCGACACTCAGGCTGGGTGCTGATTACGACTTGGCTTTGTAGGCTTCCAATTGGCCGAAACCGGTTGGCGAGGTTTTGCTCATCGTGGTGACGCAGGTGCCCTTAGGGACGAGTTTCCAGGCATTGGCCTGATGGTCGGTTTTTGCCGTGCCGGCGCAAGTGGTGCCAGCGCCTGCTGCGCAATCGTTTTTGCCTTTCATGGCCACGCCGAAGCATTTTTCCATGTTGGCGTCAGCGGCATGGGCAGTGGAGACAGCGGCGATGCTCAGGGCAGAACCGAGGGCCAGCACCAGGGCGGTGGCGGACAGGGTGCGGGTGGTAGCAGTCATGATGTTTCTCCGAAATTGAGCTTGGGTTGGCAAGCGTTTGTGCTTGCTTACTGCTCTAGAGAAACGACAGGGCGATGCGTTACAGGCCACCCAAAAATTTTTTTGCCGATAAGGTCGTCAGGCAATGCTGATTTTACTGACGCTGGTGATCTGACCGTTCCAGACCATCTCGTAGTGGGCTGTTTGAGTGATCGATGAGAGGGGGGTGGGAGTCATCAATGCCCAGCAGTGGCTCCCCTGCATGCGCACGGAGTTGTACCGCAGACCAGGGATTCCGGCATCCTTGATGGCCTTTCCCAAGCGATGGGAGTGCGTGTAATCGACAGGATCGTAGACAGGATCGTCCATCGCAATGGACACCGCATCCCTCATGGCTTCGTCAACGAAAGTGCAGGATAACCCGCGGAAAACAAACCTCTCGTAATTGAGCCCCTGGACTTTCGACCAATACTGGTTCTGATGATGCTGCACCTCAGCCAGTGCGGTTTCCATCGAGGCAGCCAGATACAACACGCCGAAACTGCCATCGCTGAAACGCGAACCCGCTGGGTTGATGTGGGTGAAAGGAGCGATTGCGTAAGAGCACCCAGGGATGCCGAAGGGAATCTGCGCACGCGGTATCAGCTCAAGCCGGCCGACTTCATTTTGCAGCCTCGGATTGGTGAGGGCCTGGATCTGATACAGCACATCAAATTCGTCCGCGTTTGCCACGTCGTCAAACAGCGCAATGGGCGGAAATTTTGAATTGATCAATCGGTAGGCCTGCAACTGTTCCCCGGCCAATACAGCCAGCTGGCCCACCGTTACCATTGTGCGCCTCGCAGCATGTCGATCCGCCGAAACGTCTCGTACAGGGAAATCATATCCCCTTGGGACATGATTTCGAGCGGGCTACGCCCGTTGAAGAACTCGTTCTCGTTCGCCATCGCCGCAAAACCATAGACGTTTTCAGGGTTATCAAAGACAAGGCGCAGGGTGGCATGGATGTTGAGAATAAAACTGATGCGCTGCATCTGGTCTGAATCCAGGCTGACGGACCAATCGGGATCGCGCTGCTTTGCCCGGGAGTACGTACTGCGGGAAATGCGCAGGATGCGACAGGCCTGATCGCTCGACGCTTGCCACTTTTCGAGTATGCCTACAGCCGCTCGCAAACCAGTCACGCACTGGTCTTTGCTGAAGGCTTGTGCCAGGGAGGTTGCTGTCATGGCGGTCACTTTGATATGGTCTGTAGATACAAATATATGAAATATGTCTCTATGGAGCAAGTTTGTTCGTGTTGTGAATACGCAGACCCCCGTAGGATCTTCATTGTTGTGGGGGGCAGGCACAAAAAAACGGCCCGAAGGCCGTTTTTTGTTTACCGCAATCGCTTAACCGCCAAGGTACGCTTCGCGCACTTTCGGGTCGGTCAACAGCGCTTCGCCAGTCCCTGTCATCACCACCCGGCCGTTTTCCAGCACATAGGCACGGTCAGCGATTTTCAGCGCCTGGTTGGCGTTTTGCTCCACCAGAAACACCGTCACACCGTCCTTGCGCAGTTGTTCGATGATGTCGAAGATCTGCTGGATGATGATCGGTGCCAGGCCCAGCGATGGCTCGTCGAGCAGCAACAGCTTGGGCTTGCTCATCAGCGCACGGCCGATGGCGAGCATTTGCTGTTCGCCGCCAGACATGGTGCCGCCGCGTTGGGCGAAGCGCTCTTTCAGGCGTGGGAAAAGTCCGAGGACCTTGTCCATCTGTTCCTGATAGTCGCCCTTGTCGGTGAAGAATCCGCCCATGGCGAGGTTCTCTTCCACGGTCAGGCGAGCAAACACCCGACGACCTTCCGGGACCACGGCGATGCTCTTGCGCATGATGTGCGACGAGTCCTGGCCGACGAGCTCTTCACCCATGTAGCGGATGCTGCCGCTGTGGGCCTGCGGCGAGCCGCAGAGGGTCATCAGCAGGGTCGACTTGCCGGCACCGTTGGCGCCAATCAGGGTCACGATCTCGCCCTGACGGACTTCGACGTTGACGCTGTGCAGCGCCTGGATCTTGCCGTAGAAGGTGGAAACGTTTTCGAACTGCAGCATTTACGCTTCCCCCAGGTAGGCTTTGATCACTTCAGGATTGTCGCGGATCTGTTCCGGCGTACCGTCGGCCAGAGGCGTGCCCTGGTTGATCACGAAGATGTGGTCGGAAATGCTCATGACCAGTTTCATGTCGTGTTCGATCAGCAGCACGGTCACATCATGCTCCTCACGCAGGATGCCGATCAGTGCCTTGAGGTCTTCGGTTTCCCGCGGGTTGAGACCGGCAGCCGGTTCGTCGAGCATGAGGATCCGCGGGCGGGTCATCATGCAGCGAGCGATTTCCAGGCGACGTTGCTGACCGTAGGCCAGGGTGCCGGCCGGACGGTTGGCGAACTCCTTGAGGTTGACCTTTTCCAGCCAGTACTCGGCGTATTCCATGGCCTCGCGTTCGCTTCTGCGGAACGCCGGGGTCTTGAACAGACCGGCCAGGAAATTGGTGTTCAGGTGACGGTGTTGCGCGATCAAGAGGTTCTCGACCGCTGTCATGTCCTTGAACAGCCGCACGTTCTGGAAGGTGCGCACCACGCCTTTGAGAGCAATCTTGTGGCCCGGCAGGCCCTGGATCGGCTCGCCGTCCAGCACGATGCTGCCAGCGGTGGGCTGGTAGAAACCGGTCAGGCAGTTGAACACGGTGGTCTTGCCGGCGCCGTTGGGGCCGATCATTGATACCACTTGTTTCTCTTTGACGGTCAGGGCCACGCTGTTGACCGCCAACAGGCCGCCGAAGCGCATGCTCAGGTCAGTGACTTTCAGGATCTCACGGCTCATTTGCGCAGCTCCATGTGGGGGCGTTGCATCGGCAGCAGACCTTGTGGACGCCAGATCATCATCAGCACCATCAAGGCGCCGAACATCAACATGCGGTATTCACTGAACTCACGCATCATTTCCGGCAACAGGATCATCACCGTGGCGGCGAGTACGACGCCCAGTTGCGAGCCCATGCCGCCCAGCACCACGATGGCGAGGATGGTCGCCGATTCGATGAAGGTGAAGGACTCCGGTGTCACCAGGCCTTGGCGCGCGGCGAAGAAGCTACCGGCGAAACCGGCGAAGCAGGCACCGAGGGTGAAGGCCGACAGCTTGATGACAGTAGGATTGAGCCCCAGCGCACGGCAGGCAATTTCGTCTTCACGCAGCGCTTCCCAGGCACGGCCCAGAGGCATGCGCAGCAAGCGGTTGATGACGAACAGCGCGAACAACGACAACAACACCGCGATCAGGTAAAGGAAGATCACCTTGTTGATCGAGTTGTATTCCAGGCCGAAGTACTCGTGGAAGGTCTGCAGACCTTCTGCGGCAGTTCTATCAAAGCTCAGCCCGAAAAGCGTGGGCTTGGGAATGTTGCTGATGCCGTTCGGGCCGCCGGTGAGGTCGGTCAGGTTACGCAGGAACAGACGGATGATTTCACCGAAACCCAAGGTCACGATTGCCAGGTAGTCACCGCGCAAACGCAGTACCGGGAAACCGAGAAGGAAGCCAAAGGTGGCCGCCATCATCCCGGCGATCGGCAAGCAGATCCAGAAGCTCAGGCCGTAGTAGTGCGACAGCAGCGCGTAGCTGTAGGCGCCCACGGCGTAGAAGCCGACATAACCGAGATCGAGCAGGCCAGCCAGGCCGACCACGATGTTCAAGCCCAGGCCGAGCATCACGTAGATCAGCACCAGCGTGGCGATGTCCACCGCACCGCGAGAGCCGAAGAACGGCCAGACCAGAGAACCGATGATCAACGCGATGATGATCCAGCGCTGGGTGGTCGGCAGGGTCAGGAAGTGACTGGCCTTGGCCGGCATCACCGGCAAGTTGGGCGAGGCTTTCCAGGCCGAGCTGATCTGCTGGTCGAACAGCACCCGCAGGAACATCAGCACCGAGCACACGGCGATGGTGATCAGCGTTGCAGTGCTGGTGCCATGGACTTCGAGGTTGATGCCGACAATGGTCAGTTTCAGACCCAGTACCGGGTAGGCAACCGCCCACACCAGCAAGGCGCTGAACAACGCCTGTTTAAGATTCCTAGTCATACTTTCTCAACCTCCGGACGGCCCAACAGGCCGGTTGGCCGGAACAACAACACCAGAACCAGTAGACCGAACGCCACGACGTCCTTGTACTGGTCGCCGAAGATATCGGCACCAAAGGCTTCCGCCACCCCAAGCACCAGCCCGCCGAGCATCGCGCCGGGGATGCTGCCGATACCGCCCAATACTGCTGCGGTGAAGGCCTTGAGGCCGACCAGGAAACCGGCGTTCGGGTTGATCACGCCGTATTGCATGCTCAGCAGCACGGCCGCGATGGCCGCCAGTGCCGCACCGATGACGAAGGTCAGGGCGATGATGTTGTTGGTGTTGATACCCAAGAGGTTGGCCATCTTGATGTCTTCGGCACAGGCGCGGCAGGCGCGACCCAGGCGAGAACGGGAGATGAACAGCGTCAGGCCGAGCATGGCGACCAGGGTCACCACGAACACCACGATTTGCATGTAGGAAATCAGCACTTCATGTGCGCCACCTGGCCCGATGGCGAAGTTGCCAGGGATCAGGTTGGAGATGGATTTGTCCTTGGAGTCTTGCGCCAGCAGAACCGTGTTCTGCAGGAAGATCGACATGCCGATGGCGGAAATCAGCGGGATCAGACGGTTGCTGCCGCGCAGGGGGCGGTAGGCGATCCGTTCGATGCTGTAACCGTAGGCACTGGTCACGACGATGGTCGCGAGGAAAGCCGCGGTCATCAAGAGAGGGACACTGTCGAGTCCCAGCATGGCCAGCCCGGCGATGGCGATGAACGCCACGTAAGAGCCGATCATGTACACCTCGCCGTGGGCGAAGTTGATCATTCCAATGATGCCGTAAACCATCGTATAGCCGATGGCGATCAGGGCATACGTGCTGCCAATGGTCAGACCATTAACCAGCTGTTGGAAGAAGTGATAGATGTCAGGCATTACAGCGCTCCTAAAAACCTGATACGCATTTCACTGGTGGAGTCATTTTCCCGCTCGAGCCCCGTGGATCTGCATCCACTTCGAATTCGAGGTTTGCCAGCGAACCGCTGATGACGGTTTTGAGATTTTCAGGTGGGGAGACTGGCGGATCACGCCAGCGCGGCCCAATACGTTCGTAAAACAAAGCCCACGGCACGCCGTGGGCTTTATTGGCAGTCAGTCAGGCCAAGGCCTTACTGAGGCGAAACTTCAGTTTTAGGTTTGCCGAAGTGCCACTGGTAAACCACGAATTTGAAGTCCTTCAGGTCGCCCTTTTCGTCGAAAGACAGGTCGCCGGTCGGGGTTTTGAACGTGCCCTTGTGGATAGCTTCAGCCACTTTTGCGGTGTCTTCGCTCTTGGCGGCCTTGATGCCTTCGGCGATGACTTGCACAGCCGAGTAGGACGGGAACACGAACGGACCGCTCGGGTCTTCTTTCTTGGCTTTGAACGCGTCAGCCAGGGCGATGTTGGCCGGATCCTGGTCGAAGGATTTCGGCAGGGTCACCAGCAGGCCTTCGGAAGCTTCCTTGGCGATCTGCGAAATGGAGTCGTTACCCACGCCTTCCGGCCCCATGAACTTGGCTTTCAGGCCTTTTTCCTGGGATTGACGCAGGAGCAGACCCAGCTCCGGGTGGTAGCCGCCGTAGTAGACGAAGTCGACGTTGGCTTGTTTGAGCTTGGAGACCATCGAAGAGAAGTCTTTGTCGCCAGCGTTGATGCCTTCGAACACGGCAACCTTGACGCCTTTCTTCTCGAGGGTGGTTTTAACGGCGCTGGCGATGCCTTCACCGTATTGCTGTTTGTCGTGCAGCACAGCAACGATTTTCGGTTTGACGTGATCGGCAATGTAGTTACCGGCGGCAGGGCCCTGGGCGCTGTCCAGACCGATAGTACGGAAGATCATTTTGTAGCCGCGAGTGGTGATGTCCGGGCTGGTGGCAGCCGGAGTGATCATGATCACGCCTTCGTCTTCGTAAATGTCCGAAGCCGGTTGAGTGGAGCTGGAGCACAGGTGACCCACCACGAACTTGACGCCGTCGTTGACGACTTTGTTCGCAACAGCAACCGCTTGTTTTGGATCGCAGGCGTCATCGTATTCAACGGCTTCGAGCTTCTTGCCGTCGACGCCGCCCTTGGCGTTGATTTGTTCGATGGCCATTTTCGAGCCACTGAACTGCATGTCGCCGTATTGGGCTACAGGGCCGGTTTTAGGGCCGGCGATGCCGATCTTGATGGTGTCAGCGGCGAACGAATGGCTGGCAACCCCGGCCAGAACCATAGCGGCAAACAGTTTTGAAATCTGCTTAGTAGCCTTAGTCATAGTGCTCCACTCTTACTGTTGTAGTTTTTATAGTCCTGGCGCCGTAGCAGCAGAACCGGGTCAGATATCGTTGATATCCTCCGGAAAATGCCCCCGGCAACTGTACCGGTACAGTGTAGAGCGCCGATTGTTAGCCTGGGAAGGCAGCGCCGGGGGGCAAAACCTGAGGGTGTCGCTTTATTGAAAGAAAAAGACAGAATCACGGCGGGATGTTAGCTGGCTAATACTTGATTCAGCAGCATTCCTTGGCTTTCCTGCGTTTTTCAATCGGTAACGCAATTGCATCCGGGTTTTTCTGGCGCAATACCGACGTTATCATTCACGTCGATTTTCTTTGCGGACAGAAACCCATGACTCAAGAACCTAGCACCCTCTATGCCAAGCTGCTTGGTGAGACCGCATCTATTACCTGGAAAGAGTTGGAGCCGTTCTTTGCCAGGGGTGCCCTATTGTGGGTCGATCCAGGCCTGGATTTGATCGCTGCGGCAGAAGCGGTGGCAACCGATGAAGGCGAGAAAGTCGCTGCCTGGCTGGCCGCCGACAAGGTCGCCAAGCTGTCTGAAACGCGGGCGCTGGATCTTTTCGAGCGCGATCCCGAGCTGTGGGCCGTGGTGGTTTCACCGTGGATTCTGATCCAGGAAAGGGCGACGAGCTGAACGCTTGCACTTAATTGGTGCGCTGCGCTACCGGTTAAAAGTGTGTAGCCGAGTAGCGTGATGGCATGTTGCCGTAGAGAAAGGCCACAGAAGGGTCTTGGCGAGGGTGACGTAAACGTAACGGGAACAGTTTATTGAGCAGCCGATGGGCTGCTTAATTGTTTCTGGATGTTGGGGTTTGTGGTGAATTTTATGTCGCCATCGCGGGCAAGCCCGCTCCCACAGGTACGGCGTTTTTCAAAAGAGAACGCGGTCCTTGTGGGAGCGGGCTTGCCCGCGATTGGGTGCACCGCCGATTAAGCCGTCTTGCCCGTATGGTTATTCAAAGAAATAACCTTGGTCTTGCCAATCCGGTGACGGTAAATCTCGCGCAAATACTTGATCGACTTCTTCACGCAATCCCGAGACAAACGAATGTCATTGATCGAGACAAACTTGTCCTTGTCGTTGATCAGCTCACGGTACTTTTTCTCGTACATCGGTTTGATCGCGTACCAGTTGGTATCGAGGATTTTCGCCGGGTTTTCGAATTCGTTGAGCAGTTCATCGATCCGGTCTTCGTCGAAGTCTTCGTTGATGATGAAGTCCAGGATCGAGTTGTCCAGCGTCTCGTCGAAGCGATACGGGTTTTTCGCGAAGCAGCGCTTGATGAAGGCCACGATCAGGGTCAAAAAGTCGTCCGACAGGCACGGGCTCTTGGCGATGAGGGTGGTCAGCGACAAGTTGGCCGAGGCGCCGATTACCAGCGCATAACGCTTGAGCGTGGTGTTGGGGAACAAGCTGTTGAGGTGGGTCTTCAGCCGGTTCAGGTCCATGTAGGACAGCTTGTAGTCCTTGGGCAAGGACACAATCGACACCACTGACGAACAATTCTTGAAGAAGTGCAGGTCGTGCAACGCGGCCGCGTCATAGCCCGAATTCTTGTACTGCTCAAGCGAGGCGCGATAGCGCTTGGACTCGATCGGCAACAGGCTGATGCCTTCGATTGCCTGCGTGACCTTGTTGAAGTGCGGCAGGTCGATCGAGCGGAAGAACAGGTCGTCGATGTTCAGGCGTTGCGGCTCTTTTTCGAACACCTTGAACTTGTCGCTGCTCGGCGGCGGGGTTTCCGGTACGACGGACTCGGCGTAGGCAATCGCCACGGGGCCGGCCAGGCTCATGAACAGGTCGTTGGCGTCCAGGCGAATGGTTTCGCCGATGTCGATGCCGGCGCGACGGAAATAGTTCTGGTCGTAGTCGGTGGTCACCGCCTGCGCGGTCAGAATGTTGAAGATCTGCTGTGAGATGTACTGGTTGGCGTGCTTTTCCATGGCATTGACATCAATGTTCTGGATGTTGCCGTCATCGCTTTCTTCGGCGTAACGCATGATGTCGTTGGAGATCAGCATCATCGCGTTCCATGGGCGGATACGGCCCATGACGCTGGCTTCGCTGCTGTCTTCGTTGGCGAAGTTGTAGGAGAAGTCCCACTCTTCCGACAGGTATTTGCACAACAGGCGACCGGCGTTGATGTGCAGCGCCTCGGACATTTCGCTGCGGTGATCGGAAATATTGGGCAGTACGCAAATGCCGCTGGTGAAGATCGGTTCGAAGACGAAGGAATGACCGCTCTTGCTGTCGTGCTCGTCCATCGGCTTGGTGTCGAATGTCTTGTTCATGTACGAGTGCTGCTGGGCCAGGCCGAACTCCGAGGCCATGCCCGAACCGGTACCGCCGCCGGCACTGAAGATCGAGAAATACAGGCGCGACTGGTTAGCCTTGATCCCGCAGCTGTCGATCAGGTACGAGTGAATCATCTTCCAGTCAGGGCTGGAGAACCGCTGGGTATCCTTGTTCAGGATGATCTTGGCCAGGTACTGGCCGAGGATCGGCGCGTTACCGGCGCCACCGGCGTGGACTTCCGACAAGTCCATGATTTTCATTTTGCTGTAGTCGCGCAAAAAGCCGCTTTTTTCGCCCTTGCGCGAGAAACGGATGCGACCGGCGATGTCCTTGTCCAGGTCGCCGAGCATCACCAGCGGCTCGACCAGAAACACCGGTTTGCTGGCCTTGTTCGGCCCCAGGCGCAGGTTGTTGCGAATCCACTGCGCCGGGCTGTAGCCCTTTTCGGCGTAGCGTTTGTCTGGCGACAGACGGTCTTCGTTGTTGAATTCGTTGAGGTAGAACTTGCGGGCGTTGTACACCAGCTCCGCGACGTCCAGTGCGATGTTCGAACCACAGCGGCCCAGGCCGATCAGGCACACCGAAGGGAATTCCTGATCGCTGTGTTGTTCGTTGTCGCCTTCCAGATGGGGCGGGCGCGGGAACACCAAGTCGCGCAGGCCGTCGAGGTTGTCGAGGATGCGGTCTGTATTGGTTTCGGTGAAGTAAAGGTATTGCTGAGTCGCCAGCGGACGCGACGGGATCAATGGCTTCGACGATGAGGGGCTGTTCGCCGCGGGGCTCAGGGTCAGGTCGGATACCGCGGTGGCCGGATTATTTTTAGAAGTCATTGTGCGCCATATACCTGGACTGGTCGGCTCGGCGACAAGTGTCATCGAGTCATCACGGAATGAGATCTCGCGTCTTTTTGCAGCGCGAATGTGGCCCAAGCGTCAGGGCCTTGGCCTGTGCGTCGCTCGGGGGAATCCTTTCCTTAATCATGATGAATCGGCCAATATTCGATGATCTTTAATCAAAGGGAGGCTAAATGATGGCAACGTTTCCAGCGCTGGGGTTTGCCGGAATCGGTTTGATGGGCTTGCCAATGTGCCGACGTCTGTTGGCGGCGGGTTATCCGCTGACGGTGTGGAACCGCAACCCCGACAAGTGCGCAGCGCTGGTGGAGGCCGGCGCGCGGCAAGTGGCGACACCGGCCGAACTGTGCCAACACGCGGGCCTGGTGATGCTGTGCTTGGCCGACACAGCTGTTGTACGTGAGGTGGTGTTTGGCGCGGCAGGCGTTGCCGAGGGGGCGAAAAGCGGCCAGCTACTGGTGGATTTTTCCAGCCTGGAACCCACCGCGACGCGGGAAATGGCGAACTCATTGGCCAGTAAAACCGGTATGAGTTGGCTCGATGCGCCGGTCTCCGGCGGGGTGGTCGGCGCCGAGGCCGGCAGCCTGGCGATCATGGTCGGCGGCGAGGCGGCAGACCTTGAGCGCGTGCGGCCGGTGTTGTTGACCCTTGGCCAGCGCGTGACCCACATGGGCGCCGTCGGTGCGGGGCAGGTGACCAAGGCCTGCAATCAGATGATCGTGGCGTGCAATGCCTTGGTGATTGCCGAAGTGGTGGCCTTGGCCGAGCGTTCCGGGGTCGACGCCCGCGTGATCGCCGAGGCGCTCGCCGGTGGCTTCGCCGATTCAAAACCGCTGCAGATTCTTGCGCCGCAAATGGCCGACAGCCGTTTCGAACCGGTGAAGTGGCACGTACGCACGCTGCTCAAGGATCTGGACACCGCCGTGAAATTTTCCCGCGAACAGGGTTCGGCCACACCGATCAGCGGATTGGCCGCACAACTGATGCGCCTCCATGGGGGGCAGGGGTTCCTGAAAAAGGATCCGTCGACGTTAGTGCAGTTGTACCGCGCGCCAGACTCAAAGGATTGAAGGTGTGCACGTGCTTGCGCTGATTGATTTCGGCCAGCACCGGACGCAACTCAGCCAGCGGCACCGGACGGCTGAGCAGGTAGCCCTGAACGAAGTCGCAGCCGTGGCGTTCGAGAAAGTCGTACTGTTCGAAGGTTTCGACGCCTTCGGTGACGACCTGCAAATGCAGGGTATGAGCCATGACGATAATGGCCTGGACGATTTCCATGTCCTGGGTGGCCTTGGGGATGTCTTGAATGAACGAGCGGTCGATCTTCAACGTGTTTAATGGCAGGCGCCTGAGGTAGGCCAGGGATGAATAGCCGGTGCCGAAGTCATCGATCGACAACGAGACCCCGAGAGCGCGAATCTGGCGCAGCAACACCAGGGTGTTGCTGATATTGCCCATCAGCGCATTCTCGGTGACTTCCAGTTCCAGCCGGTGTGGTGCCACCCCGAAGGCGTGCAGGGCGTGTTCGATTTCATTGGCCAGTTCTTCTCGCGCCAGGTTCAGGGGCGAGCAATTCACCGCGATTTTGAGTTCTTCGCAATCGTGCCGGGACAGCTCGCCCAAGTCCTCGCAGGCCTTGCGCAGCACCCAGTTGTCCAGCTCGGCAATCAGGCCGTTGGCTTCGGCAATGGCGATGAATCGATCCGGCGTGAGCAAGCCGTGAACCGGATGTTGCCAGCGAATCAGCGCTTCAAGTTTGGTGACCTGGCCGGTTCTCAGGTCATAGATCGGTTGGTAATACAGCATCAACCCGGTGTTTTCGCGCAGGGCGTGACGCAGTTCCTCTTCGAGTTGCAACTCCAGGGTGGCGCGGGTTTTCAGGTTTGCACTGAAAAAATGCAGGGCGTTACGACCGCAATCCTTGGACTGATACAGCGCCAGGTCAGCGTTTTTCAGCAGTTCTTCACAGGTCTTGCCATCTTCCGGAAACAGGCTGATGCCGATGCTGGTGGTCATGACCATGCGCCGTCCGGACAACTCGATGGGCTCCTTCATTTTCAGCATGATGCGCTGGGCCATTTGCCGCGCTTCTTCACGGTCATACAGGGTGATCAGGATGCAGAATTCGTCGCCTCCGAAGCGCGCCACCACGTCTTCATGGCTGCGCACTGCAGCCTTGATGTGGCCGGCCAGGACTTTGAGCAATTCGTCACCGGCGTCATGGCCGAGGCTGTCATTGATCCGCTTGAAATGGTCGATGTCGAGGAACATCACCGCCAGCATGCCGCCTTCATTGGTTTTCTCGATGAGTTTCTCGGCGAAGATCTGGTTGAAGCCTCGTCGGTTGATCAGGTTGGTCAAGGGGTCGTAATGCGCCACCTGTTGCAGCGACATGCGTGCCTGATCCAGTTGACTGAGCAGGGCGTTGACCCGTTGCAGGTCATGCTCTTTGTGTTGCAGTTTCTTGTCCGCCCATGCAGCGCTGATGCCGCTGCCGATGATCAGCAGCGTCATTACCGCTACCGTCAGCCCCAGTTGCAGGTGATTGTTGTCGCTGGGCAGGGGCTCAAGGCTGCCAACGGGCAGCACCAGGCTGAACGCCGCCATGCCGGTGAAATGCATGCTCACGATGCCGGCTCCGAGCACCAGGCTGGCGGTGTATTTGAGCAATTGATGAAACACGCCGGCACCATCGCGCAGGTGACTGGAAATCAGCAGGGCGGCCAGGCTGGCACCGATGGCGATCACAATGGAAAGCACGAACAGCACGGGTTGGTAGTAGGCCATCGCATTCGATCGCAGGGCGGCCATGCCCACGTAATGCATGGTTGCGATGCCCAGGCCGATCCACACTGCGGCCCGCAGGTATTGCCAGAAATTCAGCTGAGGATGACTGAGGGTGTGCATGGCCAGCCACGAGGCGGTCAGGGCGAACAACAGCGAGAGCAGGGTAGTGGGCAAGTGGTAATGGATTTCGATCGGCGCCTGGAACGCCAGCATGCTGATGAAATGCATGGCCCAGATACCACCTGCCAAGCACCCGGCACCGACCCAGCGCCAGAGTCGTTGGGAGGCAGGTTTTTCCACATGGCCGACTCGCTCGGTCATGCCCAGCGTGGCGAAACCGGTCGCACAAGCCACTAGATAGGCCAGCAACACCAAAAACGGGTTATGGGTGCAATCGAGTATGACCTGTCCGCTCTCTGGCAGCCCGGTCATGAAATGCAAACCAAGCCACTCCATAGCATGCCCCATCTCTGAATCATCCTGCGCCATGTACGCTGGCGAATGCTTGCAGTATAGAGGCCTTGCAAGGAGCGCAAGAGGTGATGGCACAGTAATGCCAATGTTTTTGGAATGGCGTTTAGAACGATTGGAAATAAATTGTTTCATGGCTCGCATTGGCTGTCATGGACGGGTATCAGCATTACGAATAATTACAGACAGCGCGGGTCCGCCTGACTAGATTGACGGTTCCGGGCTCGAATGCGTTGGCAGTGAAGCCCCAATAACAATAAAAGAGACGGACCCATGCAGAACTCGACCCAAGCGGCGAATGCCTGGCGCATTCTGTTCCTGCTGTTCCTGGCCAACCTGTTCAACTTCTTCGATCGCACCATCCCGGCCATCATCATCGAGCCGATCCGCATGGAATGGCACCTCAGCGACTTTCAACTGGGGATCATCGGCACCGCTTTCACCATCGTTTACGCCATTGCCGGCCTGCCCCTTGGGCGATTGGCCGATACCGGTTCGCGCAGCAAGTTGATGGGCTGGGGCCTGGCAACATGGAGCGGGCTGACTGCGGTCAACGGGCTGGTGGGCAGTTTCTGGAGTTTCCTGATCGTGCGCATGGGCATCGGCATCGGTGAAGCCAGTTACGCGCCGGCCGCCAACTCGCTGATCGGCGATTTGTTCCCGGCTCATCGTCGGGCTCGGGCCATGGGCATTTTCATGCTGGGTCTTCCGCTGGGGTTACTGCTGGCGTTCTTCACCATCGGCTGGATGGTCAAGACGTTCGACAGCTGGCGCGCGCCGTTCTTTATCGCGGCGGTGCCGGGGTTGATCCTGGCGGTGTTCATGTTCTTCATCAAAGAGCCGAAACGCGGCGCGGCGGAAAGCGTGCAAGTGTCTCAGGAACGCGTGGACCGGCCGATCCGTCGAGTGCTGGCGGTGCCGACTTTCCTGTGGCTGGTCATGGCGGGGCTGTGTTTCAACTTCGCGACTTACGCCTGCAACTCGTTTCTGGTGCCGATGTTGCAGCGATATTTCCTGATGCCATTGCAGGAGGCAGCAGTGGCGACCGGGGTGATCGTCGGGGTGACCGGGCTGTTCGGCCTGACGCTCGGCGGCTGGATCGCCGACAAGATTCACCAACGCGTGGCCAATGGGCGGCTGCTGTTCGCGGCGTTCAGCCTGATCATTTCGACCGTGTGTACCGCTTGGGCCCTGCACGCCGGACGCATCGAGATCGGGGTGTTTGTCGCGGTGTTCAGCCTGGGTTGGTTGTTTGCTTACAACTTCTATACCTGCGTGTACACGGCGATTCAGGACGTGGTCGAACCGCGCCTGCGGGCCACGGCCATGGCGTTGTTCTTTGCCGGTCTGTATTTGCTGGGCGGCGGATTGGGGCCGGTGGTGGTCGGCGGATTGTCGGATCACTTTGCGCAAACGGCCATGCTGTCGGCCGGCGCCGAGCAGATGACTGAAGCGTTCAAGGCGGTCGGCCTGCATGACGCGATGTACCTGATCCCGGTGGCGTTGTTCTTTACCATGGTGTTTCTGTTTTTGGCCTCGCGGTGTTTTGTAAGGGATGCCAAGCGGATGAAGGAGGGGTTGGTGGCGGTGGTTGAGCCTGCGGGTTCTGCGGTGACTGCCTAATCGCCATCGCGGGCAAGCCCGCTCCCACAGTGATCTCGGTTGCTCACAATACTTGTATTCACCCGAAGCCCTGTGGGAGCGGGCTTGCCCGCGATGAGGCCGTCAAGAACACCACAACAATCAAGCAGACAAAAAAAGGCCCACATCACTGCGGGCCTTTTTGTTCCAGCGGTGGAGCAGGGGGATTAACCCGCCACCAACACCCGAATCGCTTCCAGTCGCAGCGCGGCTTTGTCGAGCATGGCCAGGCCTTGCTCGCGCTGTTTGCGCAGGGCAACCAGTTCGCTGTCACGCACGGTCGGGTTGACCGCTTGCAACGCGGTCAGGCGTGCCAGTTCTTCGTCGGTATCCGCCGCCAGACGACGTTGCGCCTCGGCCACGCGTTCGGCGTGACGCGGGGTGATTTTCTCTTCGCCGGCGTTGATCCGTGGCGTCAGCTGGTCGCGCTGGGCCTGGATGAACTTGTTGGCGCTGGCGCGGGGTACGCTTTCCAGTTGATCGTTCAGGGTTTCGAACGACACCCGGGTCGACAGGTCGTTGCCGTTGGCGTCGAGCAGGCAACGCAGGGCGGCCGGCGGCAGGTAACGGCCCAACTGCAGCGAACGCGGGGCAACCACTTCGCTGACGTAGAGCAGTTCCAGCAACACGGTGCCCGGTTTCAGCGCCTTGTTCTTGATCAGCGCCACGGCGGTGTTGCCCATCGAGCCGGACAGAACCAGGTCCATGCCGCCTTGAACCATCGGGTGTTCCCAGGTGATGAACTGCATGTCTTCGCGAGACAGCGCCTGGTTGCGGTCGTAGGTGATGGTCACGCCTTCGTCGTCGCCCAGCGGGAAGCTGGCGTCGAGCATTTTTTCGCTTGGCTTGAGGATCAGCGCGTTTTCCGAATGGTCTTCACTGTCGATGCCAAAGGCGTCAAACAGGGTTTCCATGTAGATAGGCAGGGCGAACTGATCGTCTTGTTCGAGGATGTCCTCGACCAGCGCATCACCTTCGCCAGCGCCGCCGGAGTTGAGTTCCAGCAAGCGGTCGCGACCGGTGTGCAGTTCGGCTTCCAGACGCTCACGTTCGGCGCGGGCTTCGTCGATCAGCGCCTGCCACTCGCCATCGTCGGCGTTTTCCAGCAGCGGCAACAGGCGCGGGCCGAACTGATGCTGCAAGGCGTTGCCGGTCGGGCAGGTGTTGAGGAACGCGTTCAGCGCCTCGTGATACCACTGGTACAGCCGCTCTTGCGGGCTGGTTTCCAGGTACGGCACGTGCAGCTCGATGATGTGCTTCTGACCGATCCGGTCGAGACGACCGATACGCTGCTCCAGCAGGTCCGGGTGCGACGGCAGATCGAACAGCACCAGATGGTGCGAGAACTGGAAGTTGCGACCTTCACTGCCGATTTCCGAGCAGATCAGCACCTGCGCACCAAATTCTTCGTCGGCGAAGTAGGCGGCGGCGCGGTCGCGCTCGAGGATGTTCATGCCTTCGTGGAAGACCGTGGCCGGAATGCCGGAACGCACGCGCAGGGCGTCTTCCAGGTCCATGGCGGTTTCGGCGTGGGCGCAGATCACCAGCACTTTGGTGCGCTTGAGCATTTTCAGGGTGTCGATCAGCCACTCGACACGCGGGTCGAATTTCCACCAGCGCTCTTCTTCGTTGGCGTCCGGCTGGGCCTGGAAGCTGACTTCCGGGTACAGCTCGGCGTGATCGCCCAATGGCAGTTCAAGGTATTCGGCCGGGCACGGCAGCGGGTACGGGTGCAGTTTGCGTTCCGGGAAACCTTGCACGGCGGCGCGGGTATTACGGAACAGCACGCGGCCGGTGCCATGACGGTCCAGCAGTTCGCGGACCAGACGGGCGCTGGCTTCGGTGTCGCCATCATTGACGGCGGTCAGCAGGGCTTCGCCTTCGTTGCCGAGGAAACCGTGGATAGTCTTGTGCGCTTCAGGCGACAGACGCCCTTTGTCCAGCAGCTCCTGAACGGCTTCGGCCACCGGGCGATAGTTTTCGCTCTCGGCGCGGAAGGCGTGCAGGTCATGGAAACGGTTCGGGTCGAGCAGGCGCAGACGCGCGAAGTGACTGTCCTGACCCAGTTGTTCCGGAGTCGCGGTCAGCAGCAAGACCCCGGGAATGACTTCGGCGAGTTGCTCCACAAGCGAATACTGAGGGCTGACCTGATCTTCGTGCCACACCAGGTGGTGCGCTTCGTCGACCACCAGCAAATCCCAGCCGGCCGCGAACAACGCGTCCTGGGCCTTCTCGTCATCTACCAGCCATTCGAGTGCAACCAGTGCGAGCTGGGTGTCTTCGAACGGGTTGGCGGCATCGCTTTCGATGAAGCGTTCTTCATCGAACAGCGCGACTTGCAGGTTGAAGCGGCGGCGCATCTCCACCAGCCACTGGTGCTGGAGGTTTTCCGGCACCAGGATCAATACGCGACTGGCGCGACCCGAAAGCAGTTGGCGATGGATCACCAGACCGGCCTCGATGGTCTTGCCCAGGCCCACTTCGTCTGCCAGCAGAACCCGCGGCGCGATGCGGTCGGCGACTTCACGGGCAATGTGCAACTGGTGCGCGATCGGTTGCGCACGCACGCCGCCCAGGCCCCAGAGCGAGGATTGCAATTGGCGGCTGGTGTGTTCCAGGGTGTTGTATCGCAGGGAGAACCAGGCGAGCGGGTCGATCTGTCCGGCGAACAAACGGTCGCTGGCCAGACGGAACTGAATGAAGTTCGATAGCTGGGTTTCCGGCAGGGTGACCACTTCGTTCTGCGCGTTGAGGCCGTGGTAGACCAGCAGGCCGTCGACGTCGTCGACTTCTTGGACGGTCAGTTTCCAGCCTTCGAAGTGAGTGATGCTGTCACCCGGCGAAAACCGCACGCGGGTGAGGGGCGCATTCCGTAGCGCGTACTGGCGAGTCTCGCCAGTGGCCGGATAGAGCACGGTCAACAAGCGGCCGTCCTGTGCCAGAACGGTGCCCAAACCCAGCTCGGCTTCGCTGTCACTGATCCAGCGTTGCCCCGGTTGATACTGCTGCGCCATGCTGCCTGACTCCCACCTTGAAAAAGCGGGCTATCTTAACGGAATGAGCCTTCAGGACCAAAGGATTACATGCGCGCGCTGATGGAGGATGCGAACTTTTCGGGAGATGAAGATCAAAAGATCGCAGGCTGCACCAGCTCCTACGGTGCCAGGCGGGTCACAAGTTTGCGACCGATGGCTCAAGTCGCCATTCCCGCAGCCGACAGCCTGCTGACAGGAGACTAACAATATGCTGCCACCGATGCTCCCCTTGAGCGCCGTACCAATCACTTCACAGCAGGATCCGATTCGCCAGCGCCCGGATATTCCGCCTGTGGTGCCGGTGCAGGAAAGCTCCAACGAAAGCACCATCGACCTGCAAAAACGCGATCCGGAAGAGGCAGGCCTGCAGCTGCGCGAGGAACAGCGTCGGCAACAGGAGCGCGAGCGCCGTCGTCGTGAGGCCGATGAGGATCCTGAAGAGCACCTGGCGATTCCCGGTAATGAGCTCAATGCCGACAACACCGTACCGGTGGTGCCGTTGATGGAGGATCAGCCGCGTCAGGGGTTGTGGGTCGATATCGAGATCTGAAGTGTCGGATCACTGGTCAGCGCCCGCGCCAGACCGCATTATTGGCGTAATCCTGTCGCCTTTACCGGCAGTTGAATTCATTTCCAAGCGATGCACTGAACGCCATGAGCCAAGATGACAAGCTGATCGACCTCAACGCCGAACGCGCCAAGCGGGTTCATGACCTTAATGAAAAGCGCCTGAATGAAGTACGCCAGGCGTTCGAGCAGGCGATGCCGTTGGGCAAAGCGAAGAAAAAGCCGAAGAACAAACCGAAAAAGCGTTGAAACACCCTGCATCGGTTGATGCAGGTCAGTTATTTCCCTTCCTTTTACGCCCGTATAGGGCGGCATTGATCCCGGTCAATTTTCTCTCCTGCCCAATTGGTTAACTTAGCCCCATCGCAACAGGGCAAGTGCAGGAGGCCAGTCATGTTTTTTGACAACGTGGTGATCGCCGGAGTGCTGACTGTCGGCCTCATGGTTCTGTTTTTTGCAGGGTTTGGATTTTTTATCTGGAAGGATTCGCATAAGCGGAAAAAACCGTAGGGTCTTTCTGGAGCAATGAGCACGCAAGGCATTTTGGGCGACTTCGGTCGCCCTTTTTTTTGTGCGCGAATTTCTATCAGGTGAATGCAGGTCAACTGTGGGAGCGGGCTTGCCCGCGATAGCGGTATATCTGTTACATCAATGTTGGATCTGCCGCCGTCATCGCGGGCAAGCCCGCTCCCACAGGGATCTGCGCCGAACTTAGACATTGGCAATAAAAAAGGCGCGAACCTCACGGAACGCGCCTTTTTTGTGCCACTGCGTATCAGCTACCCAGTGCTTTCGACGCCAGCCAGAACAGGCCGGCCGACAGGGCCACGGTGGCTGGCAGGGTCAGGACCCAGGCCAGCAGGATGGTTCTGACGGTGCCGCCTTGCAGGCCGCTTTTGTTCGCGACCATGGTACCGGCTACGCCTGAAGACAGGACGTGGGTGGTGGAAACCGGCAGGCTGAAGATGTTCGCCGCGCCGATCATGCACGCTGTGGTGATCTGCGCCGACATGCCTTGGGCATAGGTCATGCCTTGCTTGCCGATTTTCTCGCCGATGGTCAGTACCACGCGTTTCCAACCGACCATGGTACCCAGGCCGAGGGCCAGGGCGACCGCCAGAATTACCCAGAACGGGGCATATTCGGTGGTGGTGGTCAGGTCCTTGCGCAGTTTGTCCAGGTCAGCCTTTTCACGGGCAGCGAGGCCTGGCAGCTTGGCGACTTTCTTCGCGGTGTCGTCCAGGCAGAGCAGGTAGCGACGTACTTCGATGCGGCTTTCCGACGGCAACGAATGGTAGTCGGCTACACCTTTAAGGGTGCCAAGCAGCGCTGAAATGGTCGGTTCGGTCTGTTGCGGGTTGCAACGGAATTTCTCCGGCAGATCGCCTTTCACGCTTTTGCCCAGTGCCAGGAACTCACCCAGGGATTCGCGGTTGCGCTCGTAGAACTGGCTCAGGTGCAGGGTCGCATCGCGAGTACGTTCGATCTGGTAGGTGGTGCTGTTCAGGTCGAGAACGAACTGCGCCGGCACGATGCCGATCAGCACCAGCATGATCAGGCCGATACCTTTCTGGCCATCGTTCGAGCCGTGTACGAAGCTGACAGCCATCGCCGAAATCACCAGCACCAGACGGTTCCAGAATGGCGGGTGTTTTTTGTCGTCGATCTTGCGGCGCTGTTCCGGTGTCTTGTGCATCTTGGACAGCGGACGCCACCATTTAAGACTGATCAGCACCAGGGCTGCGATCAGGAAACCGGCCATTGGCGAGAACACCAGGGACGCACCGATATCGATCGCCTTCTGCCAGTTCACGCCATCGGCCAACGGAATATCGTTGATCAGGGCGTTGGCCAGGCCGACACCGAGGATCGAACCGATCAGCGTATGAGAGCTGGAGGCGGGGATACCGAAGTACCAGGTGCCCAGGTTCCAGGTGATGGCGGCAGCGAGCAACGAGAACACCATGGCCAGTCCGTGACCGGTGTTCACATTGATCAGCAGTTCTACCGGCAGCAAATGGACGATGGCATACGCCACGCCCACACCGCCCAGCAGCACGCCGAGGAAGTTGAACACACCGGAAAAGAACACCGCCAGATGAGGCGGCATGGCTTTGGTGTAAATAACAGTGGCCACCGCGTTTGCGGTGTCATGAAAGCCGTTGATGAACTCGAAGGCGAGGACAAAGGCCAGGGCGAGCAAGAGGCTCACAAGCACCCAAGCATCCAGTCCGCTGAATAAATCGATCATGAAGGTTTTCTGACCCGGTCGTAAGGGGGCGCGATTATGCCAGAAAAGATGGGTAATCGATGCACTAGCTGCTCATCGGTTACATTCTTCAACGAATTATTTTGTGGCAATCCCCCAGGCCCCAGGTTTTTTCGGCGTTTTACAAGTCATTGAATTTACTTGCAAAGGCCGTAGCCACAAGGGTTTCTCCCGGCAGGGCGAGAGGCTTGAATGCGTGTATGAAATATCTGAGAAGAAGGTCGGACAGGAGCCATTTACCTCATCCAATGGATGAGGGGACCGCCGCCCGCTTGTAGCGGGCGCGAAAAGCATCATCGATACAGCCCGCTTTTAACAGGTGTAGATGCAGGCTCTTGAAAGAATTCAAACCGAGGCAGTCATGGCTCTTCGGCTTTGAGTTCCTTTTCCATCTTCTGCAATTCCTGGGAGAAGGCCTGGTCCTGAACGGTGGCGCGTTTACGCCAGGGTTTGCGTTCGGGTTCGGGCTGAGCGGCGTAGGTGGTGACTTCCCCGCCGTAAACTTCCTTGTAACGTTGTTCCTGGCGCTCAAGTTCCGCGCGCAGTTCGTCTTTCGTCACAGTGCTACCTGATTGAGTTGAGATTAATTCTGGTGAAACGCGCTGCATCGATTTATTGACCACGCTCGTTGAAGGGACAATGCCTGACACGGCATCGTTCCCTCGGAGCAATCAATTCGTCCTTGTTGCAGGCGGCCACGGCACCAGAGAAAAACAGCTGACGTAGCATCAGTCTCCTGTTTCAGCGAGCGCGTTGGCGGAGCATATGAAATGAGCGTCAGGCGCTTGCTGCGGACAGCGGCAATGGATATTGCGCTGCCGGTTGGCGAAATCGGCACGTAAAAAACCGGTCGCCACTGAAATGCATTATAGCGGTCGATCCGAAGAACACTATCTCTTGAGAGTTAAAAGTAGTTCCTGGTGTGTGATTGTTTTGTTACTCGCAAACTTTTACCGGTAACTACGGTGCCGTGATGCCAGTTGCAGCGGTGATTTTCTGGCGCCATTAAGCCGAACGAATTAGTACTCCGATGCTTCTTTAAAACGTGACCGAAAATAACAAATATATTGCAGGGGGATGAAAGCAGTAGGGCCCACTATAAGTAACCGCTGATTGCGATTATCGGCCTATGGTTCGATAATCGCCCAATCTTGGTGGCCGGTGGCTTGTGTGTCAGACCGGGAGCCGCTTGTAATAGTCGCTGATCCGTGTGGGAAACAACCGATATGAACGATCAAATGCGCAATTCCTTCGCTTCAGTGGCACCGCCTATCGTTGCCTCGCCCGCCAAGCGAATCCAGGCGCTGACCGGTGACCCGGATTTCATGACCTCCCTGGCCCGTGGCTTGGCGGTGGTGCAAGCGTTCCAGGAGCGCAAGCGGCACCTGACCATTGCGCAGATCAGCCATCGCACGGAAATTCCCCGCGCCGCTGTGCGACGTTGCCTGCATACCCTGATCAAGCTCGGCTACGCCACCACCGACGGACGCACCTATTCGCTGTTGCCCAAAGTACTGACCCTGGGCCATGCCTATTTGTCGTCGACGCCATTGGCGGTTTCTGCCCAGCCGTATCTGGACCGCATGAGCGAGCAACTGCATGAGGCCTGCAACATGGCCACGCTGGAGGGCGATGACATTTTGTACATCGCGCGCTCGGCGACCACCCAGCGACTGATTTCCGTCGACCTTTCGGTGGGCGGGCGATTGCCGGCCTATTGCACGTCCATGGGCAGGATTCTTCTCGCCGCGCTGGACGACACGTCACTGCGCGAATACCTCGACCATGCAGAGCTGCAAGCCAAGACCAGTCGCACGTTGCATACCCCCGAGGCGTTGCTCGAATGCCTGCAAGAGGTACGGCAGCAAGGCTGGTGCATCGTTGATCAGGAATTGGAGCAGGGCCTGCGCTCAATTGCCGTGCCGGTGTACGACGCTTCTGGCCAAGTGGTGGCGGCCTTAAACGTCAGTACCCACGCCGGCCGGGTCAGTCGCAACGAGTTGGAGCAACGTTTCTTGCCAGGCCTGCTAAGTGCCAGTCGTGACCTGAGCGCGCAACTCTTTGCCTAAGCTGTTCGATAAACGCACAGAGTCGCGTTTATCGAATTGACGCTCTTTCCCTTGGATCATTAATGTCGCGGCAGCGTCATCCGGCACTACGGGGCTTCAGTCAGCCGCCGGATCACGCCCCAATAATAATGAGAAGAGGCATCGTCATGCGCACGTTACCCGACTGTCGCTGTTCCCATCGGTTTAGCTGCCGAAACCGGATTGCCTGATCCCGACCTCCTTTCTTGTCCTAGCGTCAGCCCCGGCTGGCACCTGTTCGACTGCGTTCTTTGCGTGGAATAAAAATAATGAACCAGCCTCAGTCTGCTGTAGGAAGCTGCCTCGACGTGCAGTCCTTCATCAACACTCAACCCATTTCGCGTTACCAATGGCGGGTGGTGATTCTATGTTTCCTGATTGTTTTCCTCGATGGCCTCGACACCGCGGCCATGGGGTTTATCGCGCCGGCACTGTCCCAGGACTGGGGCATCGATCGCGCCAGTCTCGGCCCGGTGATGAGTGCGGCGTTGATCGGGATGGTCTTCGGCGCTTTGGGTTCCGGCCCCTTGGCTGACCGCTTCGGGCGAAAAGTCGTACTGGTGGGCGCGGTGTTGGTGTTCGGCGCTTTCAGCCTGGCGTCGGCCTATAGCACCAATGTTGATCAACTGCTGGTACTGCGATTCCTCACCGGTCTGGGCCTGGGTGCCGGTATGCCGAACGCCACCACGCTACTGTCCGAATACACCCCGGAGCGCAAAAAATCCCTGCTGGTGACCAGCATGTTCTGCGGCTTCAACCTTGGCATGGCCGGGGGCGGGTTCATCTCGGCCAAACTGATCCCGGCCTTCGGCTGGCACAGTCTGTTGATGATCGGCGGGATTCTGCCGTTGATCCTCGCTGTCGTCTTGCTGTTCTGGTTGCCGGAATCGGCGCGTTACCTGGTGGTGCGCAATCGTGGCACGGACAAAGTGCGCAAGGCCTTGGCGCCGATCGACCCGACGGTGGTGGCTCAGGCTTCGAGCTTCAGCGTGCCGGAACAGAAAACCGTGAAGGCGCGCAATGTGTTTGCGGTGATCTTCTCCGGGACTTACAGCACTGGCACGTTGTTGCTGTGGCTGACGTACTTCATGGGCCTGGTGATCGTTTACCTGCTGACCAGTTGGTTGCCGACGCTGATGCGTGACAGCGGCGCGAGCATGGAGCAGGCGGCGTTCATTGGTGCGCTGTTCCAGTTCGGTGGGGTGTTGAGCGCAGTGGGTGTGGGCTGGGCGATGGACCGGTTCAATCCGCACAAGGTCATCGGCATTTTCTACTTATTCGCCGGGGTATTTGCCTACGCGGTAGGGCAGAGCCTGGGCAGCATCACATTGCTGGCGACCCTGGTGCTGGTGGCCGGGATGTGTGTCAACGGCGCGCAATCGGCGATGCCGTCGCTGGCGGCGCGGTTTTACCCGACTCAAGGGCGGGCGACGGGTGTGTCGTGGATGCTCGGGATTGGCCGCTTCGGCGCGATCCTCGGTGCGTGGATGGGCGCAACGTTGCTGGGCCTGGGCTGGAACTTCGAACAGGTGCTGACGGCGCTGGTGATTCCGGCCGCATTGGCGACCACGGCGGTGGTGATCAAGGGCATGGTCAGCCATGCGGATGCAACCTGAGGGCAAGTTTCAGATTCTTCAGCGAGTCTGATGGCCTCTTCGCGGGCAAGCCTCGCTCCTACAAGGATTGCGCATCAACCTGTGGGAGCGGGCTTGCCCGCGAAGCTTTTAGGGATCGGTAGCGAGACAACAATCTGTTCGATAAACGAACACTCAGTCGATTATCGGATTGTTTAGCGTTTTTCAGGGGCTTAACCTTCAGTCATTCCGGCGCCGAACCTCGCGCCTTTTTCTACCACTGTCGGTTCATAACAAAACGGGAGCCTGCCCCATGGCTGAAATCCTTTCGCTGCATGACGCGGTAAAGCAGTTCGTCAACGACGGCGATACCGTCGCGCTCGAAGGCTTTACTCACCTGATTCCTACGGCGGCGGGTCACGAAATCATCCGCCAGGGCAAGAAAGATCTGACCCTGGTGCGGATGACGCCCGACTTGATCTACGACCAATTGATCGGTGCCGGTTGTGCTCGCAAGCTGATTTTCTCCTGGGGCGGTAACCCAGGTGTGGGCTCGCTGCACCGTCTGCGTGACGCGGTCGAAAGGCAGTGGCCGCATGCGCTGGAAATCGAAGAGCACAGCCACGCCGACCTGGCCAATGCCTACGTCGCGGGCGCTTCGGGCTTACCGTTCGCGGTGCTGCGCGCCTACGCTGGCTCCGACCTGCCAAAGGTCAATCCGTTGATTAAAACCGTTACATGCCCGTTCACCGGCGAAGTGCTGGCGGCGGTGCCGTCGGTGCGCCCGGACATCACCGTGATTCACGCGCAAAAAGCCGACCGCAAAGGCAACGTGCTGCTCTGGGGCATTCTTGGCGTGCAGAAAGAAGCGGCGCTGGCCGCCAAGCGCTGCATTGTCACCGTCGAGGAAATCGTCGACGACCTCAACGCACCGATGAACGCTTGCGTGCTGCCGACCTGGGCCTTGAGCGCGGTCTGCCATGTACCGGGGGGCGCGCATCCGTCCTACGCCCACGGTTACACCGAACGCGACAACCGCTTCTATCAAGCCTGGGACCCGATTGCCCGCGACCGTGAAACCTTCACCGCGTGGATCAACGAGTACATCCACGGTTGCGCTGACTTCAGTGAGTTCCAGGCCAAGCTGGCCGCTGCTTCGGAGGCCAAGTAATGACTTACACCACCAATGAAATGATGACCGTCGCCGCCGCCCGCCGTCTGAAAAACGGTTCGGTATGCTTCGTCGGCATCGGCCTGCCGTCGAAAGCCGCCAACCTGGCACGTCTGACTTCCTCGCCAGATGTCGTCCTGATCTATGAATCGGGTCCGATTGGTGCCAAGCCCAGCGTACTGCCGTTGTCGATCGGTGACGGTGAACTGGCGGAAACCGCTGACACTGTCGTCCCGACCGGTGAGATTTTTCGCTACTGGTTGCAGGGCGGGCGCATCGACGTCGGTTTCCTCGGCGCCGCGCAAGTCGACCGTTTCGGCAACATCAACACCACGGTGGTGGGCGACTACCATCAGCCGAAAGTTCGCCTGCCGGGCGCCGGTGGCGCACCGGAGATCGCCGGTTCCGCCAAAAGCGTACTGATCATCCTCAAGCAGTCGGCGCGCTCCTTTGTCGACAAGCTCGACTTCATCACCTCGGTCGGCCATGGCGAGGGCGGTGATTCACGCAAGCGTCTCGGCCTGCCGGGCGCCGGTCCTGTCGGCATTATTACCGACCTGTGCATCATGGAACCCGAAGCGGATACTCATGAATTCGTGGTAACTGCGCTGCACCCAGGCGTGACCCGCGAGCAAGTGATTGCCGCCACCGGCTGGGCGATTCGTTTTGCCGATCAGGTGGAGAACACCGCCGAGCCCACCGATGTCGAGTTGACGGCGCTGCGCGATCTGGAAGCCCGCACCGCTGCCGCCCACGGCCAAGCACCCGGAGAAGCCTGATGCGTGACGTTTATATCTGCGACGCCATTCGCACCCCCATCGGCCGTTTCGGCGGCGGCCTGTCGACGGTTCGCGCCGATGATCTGGCCGCCGTGCCGATCAAGGCACTGATGGCGCGCAACCCCTCGGTGGACTGGAGCGCGGTGGACGAGGTGTTCCTCGGTTGCGCCAACCAGGCCGGCGAAGACAACCGTAACGTGGCACGCATGGCGTTGTTGTTGGCGGGCCTGCCGGAAACCATTCCCGGGGTCACCCTCAATCGCCTGTGCGCTTCGGGCATGGATGCGATCGGTACGGCGTTTCGGGCCATCGCCAGCGGCGAGATGGAGCTGGCGATTGCCGGTGGCGTCGAGTCGATGTCTCGCGCACCGTTCGTGATGGGCAAGGCCGATGCGGCGTTCTCGCGCAACATGAAACTGGAAGACACCACCATCGGCTGGCGTTTCATCAACCCGTTGATGAAGGCCCAATACGGCGTGGATGCGATGCCGCAGACCGCCGATAACGTGGCCGACGATTACCGGATTTCCCGCGCCGATCAGGATGCGTTCGCCCTGCGCAGTCAGCAACGCACGGCCGCCGCGCAAGCCGCCGGATTTTTCGCCGAAGAAATCGTCGAAGTGCGCATTGCCCACAAGAAGGGTGAAAGCGTCGTCACGCAGGATGAGCATCCCCGTGCTGACACGACACTGGAAACCCTGGCCAAACTCAAACCGGTCAATGGCCCGGACAAAACCGTCACCGCTGGCAATGCCTCCGGGGTGAACGACGGTGCGGCGGCGTTGATTCTGGCTTCTGGCGACGCGGTGAAGAAACATGGCCTGACTGGCCGCGCTCGCGTGTTGGGCATGTCGAGTGCCGGTGTCGCACCCAGGGTGATGGGCATTGGCCCGGTGCCGGCGGTGCGTAAATTGACTGAGCGCCTGGGCCTGGCGGTCAGCGATTTCGACGTGATCGAGCTTAACGAAGCGTTCGCCAGCCAAGGTTTGGCGGTGTTGCGTGAACTGGGGCTGGCGGATGACGCCGCCCAAGTCAACCCGAACGGTGGCGCCATTGCCTTGGGCCATCCATTGGGCATGAGCGGCGCACGACTGGTACTGACCGCGCTGCATCAACTGGAAAAGACCGGTGGCAAGAAAGGTCTGGCGACC
Organism: Pseudomonas sp. F-14 TE3482; assembly: GCF_053629455.1. NCBI lineage: Bacteria > Pseudomonadati > Pseudomonadota > Gammaproteobacteria > Pseudomonadales > Pseudomonadaceae > Pseudomonas > Pseudomonas sp. F-14 TE3482. Next base: position 6,343,160 of record NZ_JBRJII010000001.1, on the reverse strand, counting down.
ATGTGCGTCGGTGTCGGCCAGGGTCTGGCCTTGGCGATCGAACGGGTCTGACACCCTTGGTTGTGAATAAAGCGTCGACTAATAAGAACTGAGGAAAGCGTAATGACTGACAAGCCTGGTTACCGTCGCCCGCAGGCGGGCACTCAGCCGGAATACCTGCACCCTCCTTATCAATCCACCAACCTTCGCTCGCCGTCCAAGCCGTTGGTGTTTTTGCCTCATTCGCTGTCGGAAATCACCGGGCCGACCATCGGCGCCGAGCGCATTCAAGCGCAGGACAACGACCTGACCGCGCAGCATCAGGGTGAACCACTGGGTGAACGGATCATCATTCACGGCCGTGTGCTGGATGAAAACGGTCTGCCGGTGCCGGGCATTTTGGTGGAGATCTGGCAGGCTAACGCCGCCGGTCGCTACAACCATGCGCGCGACCTGCACGACGCGCCGCTGGACCCGAACTTCACCGGCACCGGCCGCACCGTGACCGACGCCGATGGCTGGTATCAGTTCCAGACCATCAAGCCAGGCGCCTATCCGTGGGGTAACCATCACAACGCCTGGCGCCCGGCGCACATCCATTTCTCACTGTTCGGGCCGAGTATTCTCACGCGGCTGGTGACCCAGATGTATTTCCCGGGCGACCCGTTGCTGGCCTACGATCCGATCTACAACTGCGTGCCCGATACCAGCGCCAAAGAGCGCCTGATCGCCCGTTTCGACCTGGAAAAAACCATCCCTTCCTACGCCCTCGGTTATCGCTGGGACATCGTCTTGCGCGGCCGCGAAGCCACGCCGATGGAGAAATAAGATGACGCTGAACGCGACCACGTCCCACACCGTCGGGCCGTATTACCACATCGGCCTGACCTGGCTGAACCGTGAAGACCTGACCGTTGCACAGACCCTCGGCGAGCGCGTGGCGATCACCGGGCAAGTCGTCGATGGCAACGGCGACTTCGTCAACGACGCGATGCTCGAAGTCTGGCAGGCCAATGCCGCCGGCAAGTACGACCATCCCGAAGACGACCAAGACAAACCCCTGGACCCGAATTTCGAAGGGTTTGGCCGGGTGCCGGTGGATGCAGAAGGGCGCTTTCGATTTACCACGATCAAACCGGGCACAGTGGAAGGCTTGAAGGGCACGACCCAGGCGCCGCATTTGGTGGTACTGGTGTTTGCTCGCGGGTTGGTAAAGCACTTGCTGACGCGGATTTACTTTGATGGCGAACCGGCCAACGTGGCGGATCCGTTGCTGGAGTGCGTGCCAGCCGAACGCCGCGGTACCTTGCTGGCGAAGCGGGATGCTGCGGGTGTTTATCAGTGGAATGTGGTTCTGCAGGGGACGGATGCCGAGACGGTGTTCTTCGATTATTGAGTGAAAGCCGCAAACCTGTGGGAGCGTGGCTTGCCCGCGATAGCGTTGGGTCAGTCAACATTAATGTTGGATGTGAATCAGTCATCGCGGGCAAGCCCGCTCCCACAGGGATAGCATGGAACGGGATATTGCAACGCCTGTCTGGACTCGAAATGTTCACTGATACGTGTCGGCGTAGTATTTGCACCACGACCTTTGATCTTTACGCGTCGGCCTGACCGGCCCTCGCCTGCAAGGACTGTTTATGAATCAGCGACCGGGCAATCAATTGTTCGATGCCTACTTCACGGCACGCGACATGCGTGAGGTGTTCTGCGATCAGGGCCGGGTTCAGGCCATGCTTGATTTCGAAGCGGCACTGGCCCGGGCCGAGGCGCGGGTTGGGCTGATTCCGCAGACGGCTGTTGCGTCTATCGACGCGGCATGTCGGGCCGAGCATTACGACTTCGCCGCGCTGGGTGAGGCGATTGCCACGGCGGGCAATTCGGCGATTCCGCTGGTCAAGGCGTTGGGCAAACAGATCGCAAAGAACAATGCCGAAGCCGAGCGTTACGTGCATTTGGGCGCGACCAGCCAGGATGTAATGGACACCGGCCTGGTGTTGCAACTGCGCCGCGCACTGGAATTGATCGAAGCTGATCTGGCGCAACTGGGGGAAACCCTCACGACCCAGGCCAGGCGTTACGTCGCCACGCCAATGGCCGGACGCACTTGGCTGCAGCATGCGACGCCGGTCACCCTCGGCATGAAAATCGCCGGTTGGCTGGGGGCGGTGACGCGTAGCCGTCAGCGCCTGCGGGAACTCAAACCGCGCCTGTTGGTGCTGCAATTCGGTGGTGCCTCCGGCACCCTCGCGGCCCTCGGCGAGCAGGCGATGCCGATTGCCGAAGCCTTGGCCGCAGACCTGCAACTGACCTTGCCGGAACAACCGTGGCACACCCAGCGTGATCGTCTGGTGGAGTTTGGCGCGGTGCTCGGACTGATCGCTGGCAGCCTCGGCAAACTCGGTCGTGACATCAGCCTGTTGATGCAGACCGAGGCCGGCGAAGTGTTTGAACCGTCGGCGCCGGGCAAGGGCGGTTCTTCGGCCATGCCGCACAAACGCAACCCGGTGGGCGCGGCGGTGCTGATCGGTGCGGCGACGCGGGTGCCGGGTTTGCTCTCGACCTTGTTCAGCGCGATGCCGCAGGAGCACGAACGCAGCCTGGGCCTGTGGCATGCCGAATGGGAAACCCTGCCGGAGATTTGCTGTTTGGTGTCAGGCAGCCTGCAGCAAGCGCTGTTGGTGGCCGACGGACTGGAAGTGGAGGCCGACCGCATGACACGCAACCTCGACCTGACCCAGGGCCTGGTGCTGGCCGAAGCCGTGAGCATCGTGCTGGCACAACGGGTCGGTCGCGACACTGCGCACCATCTGCTGGAGCAGTGCTGCAAACGCGCAGTGGCCGAGCAACGTCATCTGCGCGCGGTACTCGGTGACGAGCCGCAGGTGACTGCCGAACTGTCGGACGCTGAACTCGATCGTCTGCTGGACCCCGCCCATTACCTCGGTCAGGCCCATACCTGGGTCGAGCGAGCGGTGGCTGAACATTTTGCGTTGATAGCTTGAAGGAGACTGCCGTGGCATTCGTACAACTCGCCGAGGGCGAACTGCACTATCAAATTCAAGGGCCGCAACTCGATGGACCGGCGGATGCGCCGGTGCTGGTGCTGTCCAACTCGCTGGGCACCGACCTGCACATGTGGGACGCGCAAATCCCTGCGTTCACCGAGCATTTTCGGGTGTTGCGTTTTGATACCCGTGGTCACGGCAAATCGTTGGTGACGCCGGGGCCGTACAGCATCGAGCAACTGGGCCGCGACGTGCTGGCGCTGCTGGATGCGCTGCACATCGACCGCGCGCATTTCTGTGGGCTGTCCATGGGCGGGTTGATCGGTCAATGGCTGGGGATCAATGCCAGTCAGCGATTGAACAAACTGATCGTGTGCAACACCGCGGCGAAAATCGGCGACCCATCGGTGTGGAATCCACGGATCGAAACCGTGCTGCGTGACGGCTCGGCGGCGATGGTTGCCCTGCGTGATGCGTCGATTGCGCGGTGGTTCACCGCGGATTTTGCCGAGGCCAATCCGGCAGCGGTTAAGCGGATTACCGACATGCTCGCGGCGACTTCGCCTGAAGGTTACGCGGCCAATTGCGCGGCGGTGCGCGATGCCGATTTCCGTGATCAGCTGTCGTCGATTCAGGTGCCGTTGCTGGTGATTTCCGGCAGCGAAGATGCGGTGACGCCGCCGTCCGGCGGGCATTTCATTCAGGAACAAGTGCGTGGCGCGGAGTACGCCGAGTTCTACGCCGCGCACCTGTCCAACGTCCAGGCCAGCGCTGCGTTCAGCGACCGGGTTCTGGCATTTTTGTCAGCTCATTGAGGGGATTGTTGTGGACGAGAAACAACGTTACGACGAGGGCCTGAACGTTCGCCGTGCAGTACTGGGCGACGCCCATGTCGACCGCAGCCTGAATGCGCTGACCGAGTTCAACTCGGAGTTCCAGGAGATGATCACCCGCCACGCCTGGGGCGACATCTGGACCCGCCCGGGCCTGCCGCGCCACACCCGTAGCCTGATCACCATCGCGATGCTGATCGGCATGAACCGCAACGAAGAACTCAAACTGCACCTGCGCGCCGCCGCCAACAACGGCGTGACCCGCGGCGAGATCAAGGAAGTGATCATGCAGAGCGCGATCTACTGCGGCATCCCGGCGGCCAACGCGACCTTCCACCTGGCTGAATCGGTGTGGGATGAGTTGGGGGTTGAATCGCGGGAGTGATTCGCGAAAGTCGTGTTGTCTGAGCTGACGCCTTCGCGGGCAAGCCTCGCTCCTACAGGTTAACCATGACCTTGTAGGAGCGAGGCTTGCCCGCGAAGGCGTCCTGGAGTCTCACAACAAACTGATCGGATAGCTGACGATCAACCGGTTCTCGTCGAACTCGTTGTTGCTGAAGTCGCGGCGGATGGTGGAGTTGCGCCATTTGACGTTGAGGTCTTTGAGCGTACCGCTCTGCACGGTATAGCCCAGTTCGCTTTCACGGCCCCATTCCTTGCCATCGCTGGTGGTTGCAGTGTGTACGTTGTCGCCGCTGATGTAGCGGTTCATCAAGGTCAGGCCCGGCACGCCGAGGGCGGCGAAGTTGTAGTCGTGGCGCAATTGCCAGGATCTTTCCTTCGCATTGTCATAGCTGGCGTTGTAGCTGTCGTTGGCCAAGGTGCCGCCGCTGGTGCCGTTGACCCGCATCCAGGCGCTATCACCGGTCAGTTTTTGCAGGCCGACGTAGAAGGTGTTGCCGCCATATTTGGCCGAGAACAGGCCCGACCAGGTCTTGTTGTCCAGCTCGCCGGCCCGGGCGCTGCCGTCATCCTTGCCGTAGAAGAACCCCAAATTGGCGCCAAATGTCCAGTCGCCCAGCGGTTGGGTGTGGATCAGGTTGACGTATTGCTGGCTGTAGATGTCCTTGAGTTCAGCGTTCCACAGGCCGATCTGAGTACGCTTGCCGTTGAAGGCATATTCACCGCCCTGGAAGTTGAAGCGGTCTGAGGTGAACGCCGTTTTGCCGGTCATCGACATGTCATTCATGCTGCTGTCATCGCGCGGGCTGTTGGCGCGGAACTGGCCACCGTAGAGCGTCAGGCCGTCGATTTCCTTCGAGGTGATCTGGCCGCCACGGAAGGTTTGCGGCAGCGAGCGACCGTCGTCCGAACGCAGGATCGGCAGCACCGGCATCCACTCGCCGACCTTCACTTCGGTCTGGGACAGCTTGGCCTTGAACGCCACGTTGGTTCGACCGAAATTGTCTGCCGGGCGACCATCGTGATCCAACGGCAACAACTGCGTACCGCCGGTGCCTTTGCCGCCGTCGAGCTTGACCGAGTACAAACCCAGCACGTCCATGCCAAACCCGACGGTGCCCTGGGTGAACCCGGACTTGGCGTCGAGGATGAAACTTTGCGTCCACTCTTCAGCCTTGCCCTGGCTTTTGGTCGGGTTGGTGAAGTTACGGTTGATGTAGAAATTGCGCAGGTTCAGGTTGACCTTGGCGCCTTCGACAAAACCGGCTTCCTCGGCCATGGCGGGCAAGGCCGCACCGGCCAGTGCGATGGCGATCAGGCTGGGAAAGTAATACTGCGCGGTGGAAGGGGTCATGGGCTCGGGTCTCTCTAATTCTTGGAGGTGAAACAGGGCGATGCCGCAACGTTCGGGTTGCAGACAAAAGATTCGAATTCAGAAAAGCGGGGGCGAAGTCAGCCGGACAGGGCAGGGCGCGGGGGCATGGTGTCGAACCTGTTGTTATTGGTTTTGTACGACAGATGGTGAGGGAAACGGACTAAATGGTTCAATCGGGGGAGGGCGGGTTCTGGGCGATTATCGAACGTAAGATTGATCGGGGTTTTGTGGTGTCGGGACCGGCCCCATCGCGGGCAAGCCCGCTCCCACAGGGGCCGTATCGAACACAAATTCTGTGAGCCCCGCTGAACCTGTGGGAGCGGGCTTGCCCGCGAAAGGGCCTGTCGGCTAATACAACTTTTCCCACCGCCAACAAAAAGCCCACCAATCGGTGGGCTTCGTGTTTTTACCGCGCTATCAGAACAACTTCATCTTCGGCGCTTCTTCTTTCAACGGCTCGTTCTTCGCCGTCTGTTCATTCCAGCCACCACCCAACGCCTTGTACAGATTGACCGCGCTGGTCAGCTGCGCCAGACGGTCGGTGATCAGCGCCTGTTGGGCACTGAACAGCTGGCGCTGGGCATCGAGGAAGGTCAGGTTGCTGTCGACACCGATGCGGTAGCGACGCTCGGCCAGACGGTAGTAGTCCTGGTTGGCGCTGACGAAATCACGCTGAGCCTGCAACTGCTCGGTGTAGGTCTGGCGTGCGGCCAGGCCATCGGCGACTTCCTGGAAGGCCGTTTGAATGGACTTCTCGTAGTTCGCCACGCCGATGTCTTTCTGGATTTTCGAGTAATCCAGGCTGGCGCGCAGGGAGCCGGCGTTGAAGATCGGCAAGTTGATCTGCGGCTGGAACAACCAGGTGCCGGAACCGCCCTTGAACAGACCGGACAGGTCCGGGCTCAGGGAGCCGGCATTGGCGGTCAGGCTGATGCTCGGGAAGAACGCAGCCCGTGCCGCGCCGATGTTGGCGTTGGCAGCCTTGAGGTTGTACTCGGCCTGAAGGATGTCCGGACGACGTTGCAGCAAGTCCGATGGCAGGCCGGCCGGCACTTCGCTCAGCACGTCGTCCGACAGTGGCTTGGCCGCTTGCAGATTGGCCGGAATACCGGTGCCGAGCAGCAGCACCAGGCTGTTTTCATCCTGGGCAACCTGACGGGTGTATTTGGCCAGTTGCGCACGGGCGTTTTCCACCGAGGTACGCGACTGGGCCAGATCCAGCGCCGAGGCGACACCCACTTCGTTGCTGCGCGAGGTGAGCTTGTAACTCTCCTCGTAGGCGCCGAGGGTTTCCTGGGTCAGCTTCAACAGCTCTTTATCGGCCTGCCAGGTCAGGTAGGCATTGGCCACACTGGCCACCAGGCTGATCTGCGTGCTGCGGCGTGCTTCTTCAGTGGCGAAGTATTTCTGCAGGGCTTCTTCGCTCAGGCTGCGAACCCGACCGAACAGGTCGAGTTCATAAGCGCTGATGCCGACGGTGGCCGAGTAGGAACTGCTGATGGCTGCTTCACCGGTCTGCGAGGCCCGTGCCGGAACTCGCTGACGGCTGCCGCTGCCGGTGGCCGAAACGGCCGGGAACAGATCGGCCCGCTGAATGCGGTATTGCGCCGCATAAGCGTCGATGTTCAGCGCCGCGACGCGCAGGTCACGGTTGTTCTCTAGCGCGGTCTGAATCAGCTGTTGCAGCGCCGGGTCGTGGAAAAACTGCTTCCAGCCTTGTTCGGCAGCGGCCTGGTTAGGCGCCTGGGCCGGCGAATAGGCCGGGCCTTGCGGGTATTGGCCCGCCACCGGAGCTTCAGGCTGCTGATAATCGGGTATCAGCGAGCAGCCGCTCAGCACGAAGGCGGCGACTGCGATGGAGAGTAGCGACTTGCTCATTAGCCAGCCTCTTTAGATGGTTCAATGGCGTCATCATCTTGGTCGGCGATTTTGCGCTGACCCATGGACGACACGGTGACAAAGAACAAGGGGACCCAGAAGATCGCCAGCACAGTGGCTGTGATCATACCGCCAATCACCCCGGTACCGATCGCATGCTGGCTACCCGAACCTGCACCCGTGGAAATGGCCAGCGGAACCACACCGAGCACGAACGCGAGCGAGGTCATGATGATCGGTCGCAGACGCATCCGGCAGGCTTCGATCGCGGCATCGCGCAAGCTACGTCCTTGCTCATGCAGTTCCTTGGCGAACTCGACGATCAGAATGGCGTTTTTTGCCGCCAGGCCGATCGTGGTCAACAGCCCCACCTGGAAGTACACGTCGTTGGACAGGCCACGCATGCTGGTCGCCATCAGCGCACCGATAATCCCCAGCGGTACCACCAGCATCACCGCGATCGGGATTGACCAGCTTTCATACAGCGCCGCCAGACACAGGAACACCATCAGCAGCGACAAGGCGTACAACGCTGGCGCTTGCGAGCCGGACAGACGTTCCTCGTACGACAGGCCCGTCCAGGAAATACCGACACCGGCCGGCAGTTTCTTGGCCAGGGCTTCGACTTCGGCCATCGCTTCACCAGTGGAATGGCCTGGCGCCGGGGCACCGAGGATTTCCATCGCTTCTACGCCGTTGTAACGGGCCAGTTTCGGCGAACCGTAGATCCACTCACCCTTGGCGAACGATGAGAACGGAACCATGGTGCCGGCGCTGTTGCGCACGTACCACTTCTTCAGGTCTTCGGGGCTCATGCGAGCGCCAGGCAGGCCTTGGATGTAAACCTTCTTCACTCGACCGCGGTCGATGAAGTCGTTCACATAGCTACTGCCCAGGGCAATCGACAGGGTGTTGTTGATGTCGGTGAGGGTCACGCCCAGGGCGCTGGCCTTCTCATCGTCGATTTCCAGCTGATATTGCGGCTCGTCGTTCAGGCCGTTAGGACGGACTTGCGACAGGACCTTGCTTTGCGCCGCCATGCCGAGGAACTGGTTACGGGCTTCCATCAGCTTTTCGTGACCGATACCGGCGCGGTCCTGAAGGAACACGTCGAAACCGGTGGCGTTACCCAGTTCCAGTACAGCCGGTGGTGCGAAGGCAAACACCATGGCGTCGCGGAAGGTAAAGAAGTGCTGTTGGGCACGGGCCGCGAGTTTGAACACGCTGTTGTCGGCGTTACGTTCTTCCCACGGTTTGAGCATGATGAACGCCATACCCGAACTCTGACCACGGCCGGCGAAGTTGAAGCCGGTCACGGTAAACACCGAGGCCACTGCATCGCCTTCACCGCCCTCCGAGCTCGGACGCAGCAGGAATTCGCGCATTTCGTCCACGACCACTTGCGTACGCTGGGAGCTGGAACCGGCCGGTGTCTGCACTTGCGCAAACAGTACGCCCTGGTCTTCTTCCGGCAGGAACGCCGTTGGAATACGGGTGAACAGCCAGATCATGCCGACCACAATGATCAGGTACGCCAGCAGGTACGGAGCCTTGTGCGCGAGCATATTGCCCACGCCGCGCTCGTAGCTTTTGACGCCACGGTCGAAGCTGCGGTTGAACCAGCCGAAGAAGCCGCGTTTCGGCGTCCCGTGCTCACCTTTCGGAATCGCCTTGAGCATGGTTGCGCAGAGCGCCGGGGTGAAGATCAATGCCACCAATACCGACAAGGCCATGGCCGAAACGATGGTGATCGAGAACTGCTTGTAGATCACACCGGTGGAGCCACTGAAGAACGCCATCGGCAGCAGTACCGCCGACAGCACCAGGGCGATACCGACCAGGGCACCCTGGATCTGCCCCATGGATTTCTTGGTGGCCTCCTTGGGTGACAGGCCTTCTTCGCTCATGACCCGTTCGACGTTTTCCACCACGACGATGGCATCGTCCACCAGCAAGCCGATGGCCAATACCATACCGAACATGGTCAGGGTGTTGATGCTGAAGCCGAACGCCGCGAGGATCCCGAACGTACCCAGCAATACCACCGGCACGGTCATCGTGGTGATGACGGTGGCGCGGAAGTTTTGCAGGAACAGGAACATCACCAGGAACACCAGCACGATCGCTTCGACCAGGGTTTCAACCACGCCCTTGATCGACTCGGTCACCACCGGGGTGGTGTCGTACGGGAACACCACTTCCATCCCTTCCGGGAAGAACGGCTTGAGGGTATCGATGGTATTGCGCAGGGCTTTTGCGGTGTCGAGGGCGTTGGCGCCGTTGGCCAGTTTCACCGCCAGGCCGGAGGCCGGGGCGCCGTTGAACTGGGCGCTGATCGAGTAGTTTTCGCCACCCAGACCGACTTCCGCAACGTCGCCGACACGTACTTGCGAGCCGTCCTTGTTGACCTTCAGCAGGATCGCCTTGAACTGCTCGGCGGTCTGCAGACGGGTCTTGCCGATGATCGTCGCGTTCAGCTGCTGGCCGGGCAGGGCAGGCAAGCCGCCGAGTTGACCGGACGAGACCTGGACGTTCTGCGCCGCGATGGCGGTTTTCACGTCCACCGGGGTCAGGTTGTAGTTGTTCAGCTTGGCCGGGTCCAGCCAGATCCGCATCGCGTACTGGGCACCGAAGACCTGGAAGTCACCGACACCGGCGGTGCGCGAAATCGGGTCTTGCATGTTCGACACGATGTAGTTGGACAGGTCGTCCTTGGTCATGCTGCCGTCGCGCGATACCACGCCGATGACCATCAGGAAGTTTTTCACCGACTTGGTCACGCGGATGCCCTGTTGCTGCACTTCTTGCGGCAGCAGCGGGGTGGCCAGGTTCAGCTTGTTCTGGACCTGAACCTGCGCGGTATCGGAGTTGGTGCCCTGCTCGAAGGTCGCGGTAATGGTCATGTTGCCGTCGGAGTTACTTTCCGAGGAGACATAACGCAGGTTATCGATACCGTTGAGCTGTTGCTCGATCACTTGCACCACGGTGTCCTGCACGGTTTGTGCAGATGCGCCCGGGTAGGTCACCGAGATCGCAATAGCTGGAGGCGCAATGCTCGGGTATTGGTTGATCGGCAGTTTGAGAATCGATAGAGCCCCGACCAGCATAATCACCAGGGCAATTACCCAGGCGAAAATCGGACGGTCGATAAAAAATTTCGACATGGTTTACTCCCCTTTGCCGCCGGCAGCAGTATTAGCTGCCTGTGCGGTGGCCGGGCTCTTTGCGGCAACGTTAGTGGCTTCAGTGGCTTTCACTTCAACGCCAGGTCTGACGAATTGCAGCCCTTCGGTGATCACGCGATCGCCTGCCTTCAGCCCGTCTTCAATCAGCCATTGGTTACCGACGGTGCGGCTGGCCTTGAGCTGACGCAGTTCGACCTTGTTGTCCGGACCGACGACCAGCGCGGTCGGAGAGCCTTTGAGGTCGCGGGTCACGCCTTGTTGCGGGGCCAGAATCGCCGCGCTGTCCACACCAGCCTGCAACTGAGCGTGAACGAACATGCCCGGCAGCAGGGTGTGATCAGGGTTCGGGAACACGGCACGCAGCGTTACGGAGCCGGTGGTCTGGTCAACCGAAACTTCGGAGAATTCGAGCTTGCCGTCCAGCTGGTACTGGCTGCCGTCTTCGAGCGTCAGCTTGACCGCGGCGGCATTATCGCCAGCCTTCTGCAGACGACCGCTTTCCAGTTCGCGACGCAGCTCAAGCAGCTCCACCGAAGACTGGGTGACGTCGACATAGATCGGGTCCAGTTGCTGGATGACGGCCATGGCGTCGGTTTGGCCATTGCTGACCAGCGCGCCTTCAGTCACAGACGAACGGCCGATGCGACCGGAGATCGGTGCGTAAACCTTGGTATAGCGCACGTTGATCTGGGCGCTTTGCAGGGACGCTTCCGATTGCAGGCGGTTGGCCAGCGCGGTGTCGTATTCCTGACGGCTGACAGCCTGTTCGTCGACCAGTTGCTTGTAGCGGTCGGAGATCGACTTGGTCGAACGCAGGTTGGCTTCGGCGCTTTTCAGGGTCGCGTCATAGACCGATGGGTCGATCTGATAAAGCTGCTGACCAGCCTTGACGTCGCCGCCTTCCTTGAACAGTCGCTTGAGAATGATGCCGTTGACCTGTGGGCGAACTTCGGCGATGCGGAACGCACTGGTGCGCCCCGGAAGTTCGGACGTCAGGGTGAAGGCTTGAGGTTGCAGGGTTACGACGCCGACCTGAGGGGCTGGTGCGGCAGGTGCCGCCTCTTCCTTTTTACATCCGCTGAGCAGCGATGCCAGGGCGACGGCAGTAACCAGAGCGGTAACAGCTGGCTTGAATTGCATGAAGATCCTCGGGTCAGGCGCGCAATTGCGCACAAGAAATGTGGAAGGTTAAAAAATTTTTGCCGGGTGGATAAGTAGCTTGCTAAGGAATATACTTACGTTCATGGTTGTTTGTAAAGGCTTGACGGAGTATCCACACGGTTACAAAAGCCATCCAAAGGTTTGAATTGTAGGCCGCAGACGAGTCCCGAGAGCGCTCGCCCCACTTTTCTTCAGCTGATATTCAGACATCGCTGAAGCACCCCTGATTGAGGTTTTACTGCCATGGTCCGTCGTACCAAAGAGGAAGCTCAAGAAACCCGAAGCCAGATACTCGAAGCGGCAGAAAAAGCCTTTTACGAGCGGGGCGTGGCCCGCACGACGCTGGCGGATATCGCGACCCTGGCCGGCGTGACTCGCGGGGCCATCTACTGGCATTTCAGTAATAAGGCGGATCTGGTGCAGGCGATGCTCGATACCTTGCATGAGCCGCTGGATGAAATGGCCAAGGCCAGTGAAAGCGAAGATGAACTCGATCCGCTGGGCTGTATGCGCAAGCTGCTGATTCATCTGTTCCATCAAGTTGCGCTGGACCCGAAAACCCGACGCATCAATGAGATTCTGTTTCATAAGTGCGAATTCACTGATGAAATGTGCGACCTGCGCCAGCAGCGCCGAACGGTCAGTCTCGATTGCAATGTGCGAATCGCGCTGGCCCTGAGTAATGCGGTGAATCGCGGGCAATTGCCGGAAAACCTCGACACTGCTCGCGCGGCCATCAGCCTGCATGCGTACGTTGATGGCATCCTGTATCAGTGGCTATTGGCTCCCGACAGTTTTCAACTGCACACCGAAGCCGAGCGCTGTGTCGATACAGCGTTGGATATGCTGCGCTTGAGTCCCAGCCTGCGCAAATGAAACAAAATGAGTAATTGGATCCATTTGTGTCAAGACTTGAAGCGAGAAGACGCCCTCGCTTCACTCGCCTTTTTGTAATGGGGTGCTTTTATATAGGTACGTTCGCCGAGTTGATAGGTAGCGAGCTACGTATTTTGTAGGAATTTTGTGTCGAGTCTGTGAATGAATGTTAACAACCCGGGCTACAAGGGCGCCGAGCAGCCGATAAAGGGTATCGCACTGATTTGCCTGGCGGTGTTGTTATTCGCCAGTCACGATACGTTGTCCAAATACCTGTCCGGGTTTTACCCGATCGTGATGGTGGTGTGGGCACGCTACGTGGTGCACACCTTGTTGATGCTGGTGATTTTCGTGCCGCGCACTGGTGTTTCAGCGGTGGTGCGTACCAAACGGCCCGGGTTGCAGTTTCTGCGGGCCCTGTGCCTGATCGGCACCAGCCTGTTTTTTACCAGCGGCCTGCGTTACATCCCCTTGGCCGAAGCCACGGCCGTTAACTTCCTGGCACCACTATTAGTGACGGCGCTGTCTGTGCCGTTGCTGCATGAGCGGGTGACGCGTAACCAATGGCTGGCGGTGCTGGGTGGGTTTGTTGGCGTGTTGATCGTTGTGCGGCCTGGTGGTGCGCTGTTCACCCCGGCGATTCTGCTGCCGCTGTGTTCGGCGCTGTGTTTTGGCTTCTATCAATTGCTCACCCGCATGCTCAGCGGTATCGACAGCCCGACCACCAGCAACTTTCTGACCGGTATTCTCAACAGCCTGATCATGACTGCGTTGTTGCCGTTTTTCTGGAGCACGCCGACGCTGCTGCACGGCCTGTTCATGATCGGGCTGGGTACTTGCGGCATGCTCGGTCACATGTTGTTGACCCAGGCCTTCCGCCATGCAGCGCCGGCGATGCTGGCACCCTTCAGTTATGGGCAGATCCTGTTTGCGGGGATGTACGGGTATTTGATCTTCGACCATACCCCGGACAGCTTCGGCGTGATCGGGATCACGGTGATTTGCCTCAGCGGTCTTGCGGTCGCCTGGGGACAGCGCAAGCGCTGACAAGATCTGTAGGAGCTGCCGAAGGCTGCGATCTTTTGATCTTCTCTATGCAAAATGCAAAAGCCCCGGCTCTTTCGAGTCGGGGCTTTTGCATTTCAACGGCGGATGTTTACAGCACCGGGTAGTCGATGTAACCGACCGGACCCTTCGCATAGAACAGTTCCGGACGTGCTTCATTCAACGGCGCATCGGCCTTCAAACGCGCCGGCAGGTCCGGGTTGGCGATAAACGGTACACCGAATGCCACCGCGTCAGCCTTGCCACTGGCCAGCCACTCGTTGGCGCTGTCCTTGGTGAAGCGTTCGTTGGCGATGTACGGGCCGCCGAAGGCTTCTTTCAGTTGTGGGCCGAGGCTGTCGCCGGCTTCTTTTTCGCGCGAGCAAATGAAGGCGATACCACGTTTGCCCAGTTCGCGAGCGACGTAGGTGAAGGTCTCGGACAGGTTGTCGTCGCCCATGTCATGGAGATCAGCACGTGGTGACAGGTGCACACCCACGCGGCCCGCGCCCCAGATTTCAATGGCGGCGTCGGTCACTTCCAGCAACAGGCGCGCACGGTTTTCCAGGGAGCCGCCATAGTTGTCGGTGCGCTGGTTGGTGCTGCTTTGCAGGAATTGGTCGAGCAGATAACCGTTGGCGCCGTGGATTTCCACACCGTCGAAACCGGCCGCCTTGGCGTTCTCGGCACCCACGCGGTAAGCGTCGATGATGTCGGCGATTTCCGCGGTTTCCAGGGCCCGCGGGGTTGGGAAGTCGGCCAATGGACGCACCAGGCTGACATGACCCTTAGGCTGGATGGCACTCGGCGCGACCGGTGCTTCGCCGTTCAGGTACAAGGGGTGGGAAATCCGGCCCACGTGCCACAGTTGCAGGAAGATTTTGCCGCCAGCGCCGTGGATTGCTTTGGTTACATTGCTCCAACCGCGCACCTGGTCGTTGGACCAGATACCGGGAGTGTCCGGGTAACCCACGCCGATTGGCGTCACCGAAGTCGCTTCGCTGAGGATCAGGCCGGCCGAGGCGCGCTGTACGTAGTACTCGGCCATCAGCGCATTCGGCACCCGGCCTTCATCGGCGCGGCAGCGAGTCAGCGGGGCCATGATGATGCGGTTAGACAACTCGAGGTCGCCCAGTTTGATCGGATCGAAAATAGTCGTCATTTAATACAACCCTCGTTAAAGATCAGTTAGTAACAGGGGTCAGCTCGGCATTGCCGCTCTGACGGAAAGTAATCAGGGTCACCAACAGCGCGAGTACCGCCAGTGCAGCAGCCGCGAGCGGTACGCGGGTGAGACCGAAGCCATGGGCGATGACGCTGCCGCCAACCCAGGCACCGAGTGCGTTGCCGACGTTGAAAGCGCCGATGTTGAGGGTCGACACCAGGTTCGGTGCCGCCTTGCCGTAGGTCACAACATTCACTTGCAGGGCAGGCACGGCGGCGAAGCACGCGGTGGCCCAGAGGAACAGAGTGATCTCGGTCGGAATCACGGCGATGCTGGTCCAGGTCAGCACGGTGGACACGACCGCCATGGTGATGAACACACCGATCAGCGTCGCGGCCAGGCTTTTGTCAGCCAACTTGCCGCCGATGATGTTGCCGACCGTCAGGCCCAGGCCGATGAGCATCAAGGTCCAGGTCACGCCGCGTGGTGAGACTCCGGTGACCTCGCCCAACAGCGGGGCGACATAGGTGAACAAGGTGAAGACCGAGGCAGCGAATAGCGCAGTCATGCTCAAGGACAGCCAGATGCCGGCGCCCTTAAGGGCGCGCAGTTCGGCGCGCATGTCGAGTTTCTCTTCATCGCGCTTGGCCGGCAGGAAGCGGATCAGGCCGATCAGTGCAATCACACCGATCACGGTCACCGCCCAGAAGGTCGAACGCCAGCCGGCTTCCTGACCGAGCGCGGTGCCCAGCGGCACACCGAGAACGTTGGCCAGAGTCAGGCCGGTGAACATCAGGGCCACGGCCGATGCACGTTTGTTGGCCGGCACCAGACCTGCCGCCACCACCGAACCGATGCCGAAGAAGGCACCGTGACACAGAGCAGTGACCACACGGGCAAACATCAAAACGTTGTAGTCACTGGCCAGGGCGCAGAGCAGATTGCCGATAATGAAGATGCCCATCAACGCTACCAATGCGGCCTTGCGCGGCAGCCTGGCGGTGGCCAGTGCCATGAACGGTGCACCGATGGCCACGCCCAGGGCGTAACCGGTCACCAGCCAGCCGGCGCCGGGGATCGACACACCGAGATCGGCCGCCACCTCGGGCAACAGGCCCATGATGACGAACTCGGTGGTGCCGATGGCGAAGGCGCTCAAGGCCAGAATGAGTAGCGAGAGGGGCATTGTCAGTTCCTTGTCGGAGCGCGGAGCTCCTTGTCGATGGCGTCGAGGAACGCCTGAATCACGTCCTCGTTGCGTTTGAAGAAGTGCCATTGACCGGCTTTCTGGCTGCTGATCAGTCCCGCCCGTTGCAAGGTCGCCAAATGGGCGGACACGGTCGACTGCGACAGGCCGCAGCGTTGATCGATCTGTCCGGCGCAAATGCCGTACTCATGGTTGTGGAGTTGTTCCGGGAACTGGACCTTGGGGTCTTTCAGCCAGATGAGGATGTCTCGGCGTACTGGGTGTGCCAGCGCTTTTATTATTTCGTCGAGGTCGATGGTCATGGTTTGGGCTCGTGATGAGTAAAACGCTATATCGCGATGAGGCGAACTTTAAATCGGTACTTCGCGATATACCAATATGATTTTGGTCTGATGACCGCATAAATCGGTATATCGGGTTATAACGATATGGATGGCGCAGTGTTAAGCTGCGCGCATGAACTATCTCGCACATCTGCACCTCGGTGGCCAGCGCCCCGGTCAAATGCTCGGCAGTCTGTATGGCGATTTCGTCAAAGGACGGCTGCAAGGGCAGTTCGATCCGGAGATCGAAGCGGCCATTCAGTTGCACCGCAGCATCGACGTGTTTACCGATCGCCATCCGCGGGTGGACATCGCCTTGTCGCGGTTTTCCATCACGCGCCGGCGCTACGCCGGGATCGTGCTCGACGTGTTTTTCGACCACTGCCTGGCGCGGGATTGGGAGTTGTATGCCGACCGTCCGCTGGCGCAGTTCACTTCTGACGTTTACCGGGTGTTGTCCGCCGAGCCGCAGTTACCGGAGCGCCTGGCGAAGATCGCGCCGCACATGGTGGCCAATGACTGGTTGGGTTCTTACCGGGAATTCGCGGTGCTTGAGCAGGTGCTGCGGGGGATTTCACGCAGGTTGACCCGGCCGGAGGAGTTGGCCGGGGCTATGCAGGAGTTGCGACGGTTGTATGAACCGTTGAGTGAGGATTTTCGGTTGTTCTATCCGCAGCTTCAGGATTTCGCCCAGAACCATCCAGCGACATAAAACCACTGTGGGAGCGGGCTTGCCCGCGATTGCGGTATGCCATTCAACATCGTCATTGGATGTTGAGCCGCCATCGCGGGCAAGCCCGCTCCCACAGGGATGTGTGTTTAAGCTGCGATAGCGGGTCGAATTGGGACTTGCCGAGGTTCTGGAATCGCCCCAAACAACGCCTTCTGCACCGCCTGCTGCGCTTCGAACGCCAGCGCCGCACGTTCCCGGTCCTGGCACTCGATCGGTTTGAGCAGATGAATCTCCACCTCACCCCGATCATTGGCGAACAAGCGCATCAGGTGCGAGAGCAAATCATCATCGCCAATGAACGGTGCCAGGGTATCGAGCTCGCCATCGCGCAGATAACGAATCGCCACCGGTTGCAACGCCACTTCGGAATCGATCGCCGCGGACAGCAAGCGGCCATGAAACGTGCGCAGCGAGCGACCATCGGTGGTGGTGCCTTCCGGGAACATCAGCAGTGGATGTTCCTGCTCCAGATGGCGGGTCATCTGTTTGCGGATCAACTGACTGTCGCCTGAACCACGGCGAATGAACAGGCTGCCGGCCTTGGCTGCCAGCCAACCCGCCACCGGCCAGGTGCGCACTTCGGCCTTGGACAGGAACGACAGCGGCGTGAGCATGCCCAGCAGCGGAATGTCGGTCCAGGACACGTGGTTGCTGACCCAGAGCATTGGCGCCTTTGGTAATTCACCATGGACGGTGACGCGAAAGGGCAGGGCATTGCTCAGCCGCGCCATGAAAAACCGCGACCAGCGCTGGCGGCGGACCATCGAGTGGGCAATTCCCAGTCGCTCAAACAACCCGAACACACTGGCCATGCTCAAGCCCAGCGCCACCACCAAAAGCACTCGCGCAATTCGCGCGTACACCCGCAAGCGGCTCATTACACAGCCGCCTTGAAGTGCTTGGCGTAGCGCGGGCAGAGCTCGTCACGCTTGAGCAGGATGAACACGTCGGCCACCTGGAAGTCTTCGTCCCAGCACGGCTCGCCGCAGATTTTCGCGCCCAGGCGCATGTAGGCCTTGAGCAGCGGCGGCATTTCGGCGATGACGTTGGACGGAATATCGAGCGTCGGCAATGGCTTCTTCGGCTCGGCTCGCAGGTGTTCGGTGCACAGGTAGCGTTCGCGCAGACGCTGCATGATCGCGTGGGCCTGGATGCCACCGTCCTGCATTGGAATGCTCGCGCAACCCATCAAATAGCTGTAGCCGCCCTGGTTCAGCACTTCGGCCAGTTCACCCCAGAGCACAGCGATAGTGCCGCCGTTGCGGTAGGCCGGGTCGACGCAGGTGCGACCGATTTCCAGGATCGGGCCTTTGAGATGGACCAGGCCATGCAGGCTGAATTCTTCTTCGCTGTAGAACTTGCCCAGGCTGCTGGCCGCTGTGTGGTCGAGCAACCGGGTGGTCGCCACCAGGCGCCCGGTGTTCAAGTCACGCACGCCGATGTGGGCGCAGTGAACATCATAGTCATCCATGTCCAGACCCAGCTCCGCGCCCTTCAGCTTGGCGTTGAATTCGCCGCTGAACACGTTGAAGCGCAAGGCCTGGGCTTCCTGCAACGCCTCGGCGCCCACCAGGCGTTCGGCTTGCAGGCGGCGTTCATTGCCGGTGTCGCTGATGCGGGCGATCTGAGTCATTGTGAGTCTCCGTGCGGGCTGGCCACCCGTCTTGGGTTACAGCCGATCGACTTTCTTTATGCAGCCGTGTTGTGCAAAGTCAGGCTATGTAGCCCCGGTGTCATCGCCATGAAGCTTTGGTGATGCTTATATGACAGCCCATGAGGAGCCTCTTATGCCCTGGCAAACCCTGTTGAAACGCCGCGATCGCCTGCCCGCCAACCCGGATCTGGGCGAAGGCTTTGCAGCCTTGTTGCAACAATTGGGCGCGGTGTCGCCGTTCGAATTGGCGGTGGCCGGCGGACGGCTGATGGCGACGCCGGGGCTGGCGTTTCTGGTGGGCTATCAGGCGGCGTTGCGCATGCTCTGGCCGAGCGCGCCACTGAGCCTCGGCGCGTTGTGCGCGACCGAACAGCGCAGTTTGCGGGTGGCGGACATGCAGACCCGGCTGCGCGATTTACGTCTGAGCGGGCGCAAGGATTTCGTCACCGCTGGCGATTCCGCCGACTGGCTATTGGTCGCTGCTCGCAGTGAAGAACCCGGCGAAGTGCCGCGCTTGAACCTTGCGGTGGTTTACCCCGGCGAACCGGGTGTGCGTCTGGAAAAGCTCGCGCCCATGCCGCTGATGCCGGACATCAGCCACGGCCGGTTGTTTCTCGACAACGCGCTGTGCGAATTGCTGGCGGGGGATGGCTGGGATGCTTACGTCAAACCGTTCCGCACCCTGGAAGACATCTATGTGCTGAGCGCCATGACGGCGTGGCTGTTCGGCGTTGGCCAGGACAGCGACTGGCCGCAAACCTTGCAACTGCGCTTGCTGGCGCTGCTGGCCGGGTGTGCGGAAGTCAGCCGCCAGGCACCGAACAATCCGGCCGGGCATGTATTGCTGGGCGGGTTGTTTGCGCAGTTCGACGGGCTCAAGGCTGAAGTGAATCAGGCCCTGGCCGATGGCCCGCCACAATGGGCGGCGATGTGGCAGCGCGATCAGACCGTGATGGATTTGGCGGCAGGGGCGCGGGGCAAGCGGTTGGCCAAAGCGTTGGCGGAATTGTTATAAGGCTGAAGGGACCCTTAGCGGGCAAGCCCGCTCCCACAAGGATCTCTGATGTGCAAAATATTGTGTACGACGCAGATCATGTGGGAGCGGGCTTGCCCGCGATGGCGGCCTAATTGGATACTCAAATCCCAAAACTGTCATCAAGCTCGACTAGGCTCGGCAGGTTCATCCCTCCGAGCGCCCCTCATGTTCAAAGGCTTGTCCCTGATTTTCATGTTGTTGCTCAGCCTCACAGCCCAGGCCGAAAACTGGCCGGCCGAGCAATGGTCGCCCGGCCCGAAAGTCTCCGGCCCGACACTTCAGGTCCTGGAAAACTACGCTTTCCCACCCCGCGACGATGCCACTCACCAAGGCATTCGCACCGATGCGTTGCTGGTGATCCGCGACGGTCAGCTGATCTATGAACGCTACGCCGGCCCGACCACTGCGCAAACGCCGCACCTGACCTGGTCAATCAGCAAAAGCCTGATGGGCGCGGTGCTCGGTGTGGCCTATGGCGAAGGGCTGTTCAAACTCCAGGAACCGGTGCGCAAATTCTATCCTGCGCTGGAAAAACACCCCGCCATAACCATGGCCGACCTGCTGCACTGGGCCTCCGGCCTGGACTGGCAGGAAGACTACGAATATGCCCCATTGAAGTCCTCGGTGGTGGCCATGCTCTATACCCGTGGTCACCGCGACATGGCCGCGTTCACTGCCGACCACGACGAATATGCCAATCCTGGTCAGGCATTCCGCTATTCCAGCGGCGACAGCAACCTGCTGTCCGCCGCGCTGAAAACCATCGTCGGCCCGGCCCGTTATCCGGATTATCCATGGACTGCGCTGTTCGAACCCTTGGGGATTCGCAGTGCGGTGTGGGAAGCGGATGCCACGGGCACGTTTGTCGCATCGTCCTACGCCTATCTCACTGCCCGGGACCTGGCGCGGGTCGGCCTGTTGATGGCGCGCGACGGTCGTTGGCGTGAGCGGCAATTGCTGCCCAAGGATTGGGTCGACTTCAGTCGTGAGCCTTTCGCCCGCTATCAGGCCAACCAGGATGAAGCCGTGCCCGGCGGGCATTGGTGGCTCAATCGCGCAGTGGATGGCGCGACACAACCCTGGCCCGACGCCCCTGTCGACACCTTCGCCGCACTGGGCCATTGGGGTCAGGCGATGTACGTGATTCCCAGCGAAAACCTGGTGATCGTGCGCTACGGCGATGATCGCGATGGGAGTTATCGGCACAACGAATTGCTCAGACTCGCGCTCAAGGCGTTTGCCATGAAGGTGCAGCCATGAGCCGCCGCAGCTTTATTCGCCGTCGGCCTATCAGCATGCTGTTGCTAGTGCTGCTGATCGCCTTGCTTGGCTGGGGCTGGCAGGAGCGGGTGGCGCTATGGGCTTTCCCGGACATCATCAGCGCCTACACCGCCAAGGAATACTGCTCGTGCCGCTATGTGATGAACAATCCGGCCGAGTATTGCCAGGGCTATGTGAAGCAGTATTTGCCCACCAGCGGGTTCGTCGATGACGCCGCGAACAAGCGCGTGACGGTGGGTGGTATGGGGCGCAGCCATAGCGCTGTTTGGGTTGGTGAACGGCAGGGATGTCGCCTGCAACCGTGAAAGCGGTCAGTTTTTTTGTGGCGAGGGACCTTGCTCCCGCTCGGCTGCGAAGCAGTCGTAATGCCAGCGGCCGAGGTCTTACTGGAAGAACTCATTGTCTGATTTTGGGAGCGCTTCGCACTCCAGCGGGAGCAAGCTCCCTCGCCACAAAGGTTGGGTCGGAGCAACAGAAAGTTTGCAACCTGCCTCAGGCCAGTTAAGGTTCGCTCAGGTTTATCTGCCCATGAGTCTCTATGTTCAACCGCTTTGTCTGCAAAACCCTCGCTTCCCTGCTGCTGGCCGGTGTCACCGTGTCGGCCCAGGCCAATTGGTACCTGGACGGCGAGTCCTCGCGGCTGTCGTTCATCAGCACTAAAAACGCCAACATCTCCGAAGTGCAGCGCTTTCTGGTGCTGCACGGCAAGGTCGATCCCAAGGGCCTGGCGCAGGTGGAGGTCGAGCTGGAGTCGGTCAACAGCGGCATTCCGCTGCGTGACGAACGCATGCGCAAGGAACTGTTCGATATCCAGACGTTCCCTGAAGCACTGATCACCACGCAAATCGATCTACGGCCGATCAACGACCTGGCGCCCGGTGCGCAACTGGAGTTGCGCTTGCCGCTGACCGTCAACCTGCATGGCAAACAACACCAATACAACGCCGAACTGCTGGCGACCCGTCTCGATGACCGGCGCTTCCAAGTGGTGACCCTCGAACCTTTGGTGATCAGCGCTGAAGATTTCGACCTGGCCCCAGGCCTGGAAAGCTTGCGCAAGGTTGCCGGTTTGTCGGCCATCAGTCTGTCGGTGCCGGTGGGTGCGGTGCTGATTTTCACGGCGCGCTAAGATGCGCGGCGCAATTTTCCCGTGGCGTGAAGGCAACCGCTTTGAACTGCTGATTGATGGCCCGCAGTTTTTTCCGCGAATGCTGGTGGCGATTGCCCGCGCCGAAGAGCAAGTCGAACTGGAACTGTACCTGGTGGAGGCGGGGGCCTGCGCCGAGGCGATGGTTCAGGCGCTGGTCCAGGCTGCCGAACGCGGTGTGCGGGTGCGCTGCCTGTTCGATGACTATGGCAGCCTGGCATTCACCCTGACCTTGCGTCGGCGCCTGATGGCCGCCGGTGTCGAGTTGCGTTTCTATAATCGCCTGAGCTGGCGCCGTTGGGTGGGCAACTTTTATCGCGATCACCGCAAGCTGCTGCTGGTGGATCAATGCCTGGCGGTGGTCGGCGGCACCGGGGTCACCGATGAGTTCTGGACCCCGGGCGAAGACACCAGCGAATGGCACGAAGTGATGGTGGAAATCACCGGTCCCTTGGTCATCGACTGGCAGTTGCTGTTCGACCGCCAATGGATTGCCAACCGCTATCGGCGCGCCTGGAAACCCACTGCACACTTCGGTTTGCCGCGCTTGCCGCGAGTGCCAGTCATGGGCGAGGGCATGGGCCGGGTCGCCTATGCCGACGCCCGCCAACACCGCGATATTTTGCAATCGCTGACTCGCGCGCTGAACAGTGGCCAACGCCGAATCTGGCTGGCCACGCCGTATTTCCTGCCGACCTGGAAAGTCCGTCGCTCACTGCGCCGGGCGGCGGCTCGTGGCATCGATGTACGTCTGCTGCTGACCGGGCCACGCACCGATCATCCGTCGGTGCGCTACGCCGGGCATCGCTACTACCCGCGTCTGCTCCGGGCCGGGGTGAAGATCTTCGAATACCAGCCGTGTTTCCTGCACCTGAAGATGGTGTTGATCGATGACTGGGTGAGCATCGGCTCCTGCAACTTCGATCACTGGAATCTGCGCTTCAATCTGGAAGCCAACCTCGAAGCCCTGGACCTCGGGCTGACCCGGGCGGTGGCGGCGAGTTTCGAAAATGACTTTGCCCTGAGCCAGGAAGTCAGCCTCGAGGCATGGAAACGCCGACCGTTATGGCGGCGGGTCAAACAAAGGGTGTGGGGATGGGTGGATCGGCTGGTGGTGAATCTGTTGGATCGACGGGGCTAAGCCCAATTTTCGCAACACCCTAAACCACTGTGGGAGCGGGCTTGCCCGCGATGACGGCCTTACATTCGATATGGATGTTGAATGTTATGGCCTCATCGCGGGCAAGCCCGCTCCCACAGGTTTTTGTGGCGTACGACTAATTACAACAACTCAAAGCTCTGCTGCGTCACATCCTGGGAGTCCAGGCCGATCTGCACGTTGAACTTGCCCGGTTCCGCGGCGTACTTGAGCTGGGCGTTGTAGAACTTCAGGTCATCCTCGGTGATGGTGAAGTGCACGACTTTCTGTTCGCCGGCCTTGACCATTACTTTCTGGAAGTTCTTCAGTTCCTTGACCGGGCGGATCATCGAACCGGTCACGTCCTGGATGTACAGCTGCACCACGGTTTCGCCGTCACGCTTGCCGGTGTTCTTCACCACGACGCTGGCGTCGAGCTTGCCGGTCTTGTTCAGTGTGGTCGAAGACAGGGCCATGTCGGTCAGGCTGAACCGGGTGTAGCTCAGGCCGAAGCCGAACGGGAACAGCGGCCCGGTGGTGTCTTCGAAATACTGCGAGGTGTAGTTGCCCGGTTTGCCCGGAGTGAACGGCCGGCCAATGCTCAGGTGGTTGTAGTAGGTCGGAATCTGACCCACCGAGCGGGGGATGGTGATCGGCAGTTTGCCCGACGGGTTGTAGTCGCCGAACAGCACGTCAGCGATGGCGTTACCGCCTTCGGTGCCGCTGAACCAGGTTTCCAGAATCGCGTCAGCTTGCTCGTTCTCTTCAAGAATCGACAGCGGACGGCCGTTCATCAACACCAATACCAGCGGTTTTCCGGTGGCTTTCAACGCCTTGATCAACTCGCGTTGGGCGGCCGGGATGTTCAGGTCAGTGCGGCTCGACGATTCGTGGGACATGCCTCGGGATTCGCCCACCGCTGCGACCACCACATCGGCCTGTTGCGCGGCTTTCACCGCTTCATCGATCAACACATTGGCCGAACGCGGATCATCCACCACTTCCGGCGCGTCGAAGTTGAGGAAGTTCAGGTAATCGAGGATCTTCTTGTCGCTGGTGATGTTCGCGCCACGGGCGTAGATCAGCGTCGACTGCGCGCCAAGCGCATTGGTCATGCCGTCGAACAACGTCACCGATTGCTCGGGACGGCCAGCAGCGGCCCAACTGCCCATCATGTCGATCGGCGCCTTGGCCAGTGGACCGACCAGAGCGATTTTCGCGGTTTTCTTCAGCGGCAGGGTGTCGCCCTGGTTTTTCAACAACACCAGGCTGCGACGCGCCACATCACGGGCCTCGGCGCGGTGAAGACGGCTTTCGGCGTAGGTGTCGGCCGGGTCATCCTCGGCCTTGCCGATGCGCAGGTACGGGTCTTTGAACAGGCCCATGTCGTACTTGGCGGCGAGCACTTCACGCACGGCGTTGTCGATGTCTTTCTGTTCGATCTCACCGGCCTTCAACAGCCCTGGCAATTCCTTGCCATAGAGGGTGTCGTTCATGCTCATGTCGATGCCGGCCTTGATCGCCAGCTTCGCGGCTTCGCGACCGTCAGCGGCGACGCCGTGCTTGATCAGCTCGAAAATCGCCCCGTGGTCGCTGACCGCCAGGCCCTTGAAGCCCCATTCCTTGCGCAGCAGGTCGTTCATCAGCCAGGTGTTGGCGGTGGCCGGCACGCCGTTGATCGAGTTCAGCGCAACCATCACCCCGCCAGCACCGGCGTCAATCGCTGCGCGGTACGGTGGCAGGTAATCCTGGTACATCTTGACCGGGCTCATGTCGACGACGTTGTAGTCGCGACCGCCCTCGACCGCGCCGTACAAGGCAAAATGCTTGACGCTGGCCATGATGCTGTCGGCCGCATTCGCGCCGGTGCCCTGGAACGCCTTGACCATGACGCCGGCGATCCGCGAAACCAGATAGGTGTCTTCGCCGAAGCCTTCGGACGTACGGCCCCAGCGTGGGTCGCGGGAGATATCGACCATTGGCGCGAAGGTGATGTCGAGGCTGTCAGCCGCCGCTTCCTTGGCGGCGATGCGCCCGGAGCGACCGATGGCGTCCATGTCCCAGCTCGAGGCCAGGGCCAGTGGAATCGGGAAAATGGTGCGGTGGCCGTGGATCACGTCATAGGCGAAGAACATCGGGATCTTCAACCGGCTGCGCATGGCCGCGTCCTGCATCGGACGGTTTTCGGCGCGGGTGATCGAGTTGAACGTGCCGCCGATATTGCCGGCGGCGATCTCCTTGCGGATCATCTCCCGCGGCATTTCCGGGCCGATGCTGATCAGGCGCAACTGGCCGATCTTTTCATCGAGGGTCATTTGCTTCATCAGGTGGCTGATGAAAGCGTCCTTGTTCTCTATAGGTGCGGGCGTCGTGGCGGCCAATACGGTATGACTGGCCAGGCTGACGAACAGGCCCAGCAAACACAGCTTCTTCATGAATGGTTTTCTCAAAAGCCTAAACGGCAGTGAATACACGCCGGTCAGCCAAAATTTTGGGAGCGACTATTGTTGTTCAGGTGGATGCAGCACACTTATGTGTTAGCGCCGGGGCATCTTTTAGCCCATTGGCTCGATGCAATCCAGTAGCGGCGCAGATTATGCCCCAAGAGCCGGGTTCAAAGTTCGCAGGTTGTTTCATCAACGGAATATGCAAGGGAGCATCAACCAGATGAATGTACGACTTCACTATCGGTCGAGCCTGCAGGTTGCAGCCTTGATGTGGCTGACCACACTGCTGGCCGGCTGTGGCATCAACAATATCCCGACCCTCGACGAACAAGCCAAGGGCGCCTGGGGCCAGGTGCAAAACCAGTACCAGCGTCGCGCCGACCTGATTCCCAATCTGGTGGAAACCGTCAAGGGATATGCCCGGCATGAGCAAGAAACCCTGACCGCGGTGATCGAAGCCCGCGCCAAGGCCACCTCGATTCAGGTGGATGCCAGCACGCTGGACAATCCGGAAAAGCTGAAACAGTACGAGCAGGCGCAGAATCAGCTGACCGGCGCGCTGAGTCGGTTGATGGTGGTGTCCGAACGCTACCCGGACCTCAAGGCCAACCAGAACTTCCTGGCGCTGCAATCGCAACTTGAAGGCACCGAGAACCGCATCGCCGTGGCGCGTCGCGACTTCATCCTGGCGGTGCAGAAATACAATACCGAGATCCGCACCTTTCCCGGTCGCCTGTGGCACACCGTGTTGTATAGCGATCTGCCAATCCGCGAAACGTTCGAGGCCACCAGCCCCGATGCCGAGAAAGCGCCTGAAGTGAAGTTCCAGTAAGCGCCGGAACGGGCTTGAAGCGTCACCAAGGATGAGGTTGCCAATGCGCGTGTTGAAAGTGGGCCTGATGCTGATGTTCTGGGTGTTTGCCCTGACGGCCCAGGCCGAGTTGAAGTTCCCGGAATTGACCGGTCGGGTGGTGGACAACGCCCAGATGATCGAGCCTGCGGTGCGCGAGCAACTGACGCAACAGCTCAACGCCCACGAAAAAACCACCGGCGAGCAGTTGGTGGTGGTCACGTTGCCAGACTTGCAGGGCACCGACATCGCGGATTTCGGTTATCAGCTGGGACGCTATTGGGGCATAGGCCAGAAGGACAAGAACAACGGCGCGCTGCTGATCGTCGCGCGTGACGAGCGCAAGCTGCGGATTGAAGTCGGTTATGGCCTGGAAGGGCGCCTGACCGATGCGCAGAGTTCGGTGATCATCCATCAGGTGATCACGCCCGCGTTCAAAGCTGGCAACTTCAGCAAAGGCATCAGCGACGGGGTCGCGGCGATGCTGGTGGTGCTGGGCGGCAATCCACTGGACGAGCCGTCGACAGTGTATGAATCGCGCGGTGATCAGGAGAGTGATTCCGTTGAGCGGCCGCCGGGGTTGGTCGTGTTCCTGGTGTTGCTGTTCATCCTGACGATCTTCATTGGCCAGATGTTCGGTATTCTGCCAAGCGGCGGAGGCCGTGGCGGCTCGGGAGGCGGTTTCGGCGGCGGAGGTTTCGGCGGCGGGGGCGGCGGCGGCTTCAGCGGCGGCGGGGGCAGTTTCGGGGGCGGCGGTTCGTCGGGCGGCTGGTGATAACACTGCAGGTAAAAACAACAATAGCGAGCAGGCATTCATAAACATGGCATTACTGACTGAACACGAACAACGCAAAGTCGCCGAGGCAATTGCCCGGGTCGAGCGCGACACCGACGCTGAACTGGTCACGGTGCTTGCAGCCCGCGCCGATGATTACGCGTATATCCCGCTGCTCTGGGCCAGTCTGCTGGCGCTGGTGGTGCCGGGTATCGTGCATTACCTGACGGGCTGGCTGACCATGCACAGCCTGTTGCTGGTGCAATGGTTCAGTTTCATTGTGCTGTGCCTGCTGTTCCGGATTCCGAAAGTCACCACGCGCCTGATCCCGCGCTCGGTGCGTCACTGGCGGGCGTCGAACCTGGCGCGTCGGCAGTTCCTGGAGCAAAACCTGCACCATACCGTCGGCAGCACCGGCATGCTGATTTTCGTCTCCGAGGCCGAGCGCTATGTGGAGATCCTGGTGGATGAAGGCATTTCCAAACGGCTGGACAACAAAAACTGGGACGCGATTGTGGCGGCGTTTACGCAACAGGTGAAACAGGGGCAGACGTTGCAGGGGTTTGTGACATGCATCGAGGCATGCGGCGAGTTGCTCAAGGTGCATGTGCCGGTGACCCATGTGCGCAATGAATTGCCGAATCGGTTGGTGGTGTTGAGCTGACGCCATTTTCAGCCTGAGGTGCTTTGTTTGAGGTGCTTTTGTGGCGAGGGAGCTTGCTCCCGCTGGGCTGCGAAGCGGCCCCAAAATCGGCAAACGCACTCCATCAGATAAACCACGTTGTCTGCTTTGCGACTGCTGCGCAGCCGAGCGGGAGCAAGCTCCCTCGCCACAGAATATTTGCCGTTTGGCAAATAACAGTGTTCCTGAACTCCATCCCCCCTAAAATACCCACCATTCCCCGATCCGCACCGCCCGAGGCCGTTTTTTCCCATGTCTGTTACCGCCACTCCCGCCAGCCTCGCGCCGGATCATAACGCCCAGTTCATCGACCTGCTGCAAACCAGCCTCGATCAGAACGCCTTCATCAAACTGGTGTTGGCCAAGTACGTTGGTACAGAGGCGGACTTGCAGCGGCTGATCATCAAGCAACTGACGGTCAAGGATCAGCCGTGCCTGTCCTTCGTCTACCGCTACAAAACCCGCGACATCACCAAGAACCTGCCAATTGCCGAGGGCGTGGCGACCATTGCTGCGCTGTTGCCCGCATCGTTCAAGAATGCGCATTTACTGTCATTGACTGACGAAGCCCAGCTCGAATACAGCAAAAAGGGCAAATCTTCGCTGTTCAAGAGCAAACCTCAGCAATTGCGCGAAGTGCCGTCCGCCGAGCACAACCGCGAGAAGAACCGTTTCCTCGACCTGAGCCGGCCGTTTCTCAAAGACCTCGGCGTGACCAACGCGCAGCATGAGCTGATCCCGGCGATGTCGCGCAAGTGGAAGCAGATCAACAAGTTCATCGAAGTCTTCAGCCATGCGCTGACTTCGTCGCCGCTGGCGCTGGACAAGCCCGTGCGGGTGGCGGATTTCGGCTCGGGCAAGGGCTACCTGACGTTCGCGATCCACGACTACCTGCGCAACACCCTGAAGGCCGAGGGCGAGGTGACCGGCGTCGAGCTGCGCGAAGACATGGTCAACCTGTGCAACAGCGCGGCTGCGAAGCTGGAGCATCCGGGGCTGGTGTTCAAATGCGGTGACGTGCGCAGCGTCGCGCCGAGCGAGCTGGACGTGATGATCGCGCTGCATGCCTGCGACATCGCCACCGACTATGCGATTCACACCGGCATTCGTTCCGGCGCTTCGATCATCATGTGCTCACCGTGCTGCCACAAGCAGATCCGCCTGCAGATCCAGAGCCCGGCGCTGCTCAAGCCGATGTTGCAATACGGCCTGCACTTGGGCCAGCAGGCGGAAATGGTTACTGACAGTTTGCGTGCGTTGTTCCTGGAAGCCTGCGGTTATGAGACCAAGGTTTTTGAGTTCATCTCACTGGACCACACCAACAAGAACAAGATGATCCTGGCGGTCAAACGCGCCGAGCCGGTGGACCCGGCTCAGCTGTTGGTGAAGATCCAGGAACTGAAGGATTTCTACCACATCAGCGAACATTGCCTGGAAACATTGCTGCGGGCTGATGGCTACCTCTGATCGCTGCTGTGGGACGACGGTTGCGGGACGACGGTCGCCGCTAATTCTGTAGGAGCCAGGCTTGCCGGCGAAGGCAATTGTGAGGACGCCTTCGCCGGCAAGCCTGGCTCCTACAGGATTACGCCGTGGCAACACGCGCGGGTTGCACCGCCGTCTTGCGCCCCAACATCACCGTCACGATCACCCCGGCGGCAAACAGCCAGGTAATCGGCTCGACGTGTTCACCGAAGAACAGCGCCGAAAACGCGATGGTGAAGAAGATCTGCAGCAACTGGATCTGACTGACCCGGGCAATGCCGCCCATGGCCAGCCCCGCGTACCAGGCAAAGAACCCGATGAACTGCGAAAACAGCGAGACGTAACCGAAGGCCCACCAGGTCTTGGCCGAAATCTCGCCTTGGTGTTGCAGCGCCAGATACACCACCGGACCGATCAGCAGCGGCGTCGACAGCACCAGCGCCCAGCAGATCACCTGCCAGCCACCCATCTCCCTGGCCAACCGGCCGCCTTCGGCATAACCCAACCCACCCACGGCAATCGCGCCGAGCATCAGCAAATCACCGGCCTGAATACTGCCCGCGCCGCTGATCAGCGCATAACCGAGCACCAACGCACTGCCCAACGCGGCGCAGGCCCAGAAGGCTTTCGACGGACGTTCATGGGACAGCCACGCGGCATACAGCGCCACGCACAGCGGTTGCAGGCCGTTGACCAGTGCCCCATGGGAGGCGGGCAAGGTCTGCATGGCCCAGGCCGACAGCACCGGGAAACCAAGGATGACCCCCGCGATCACCAGCGTCAGGCCTTTGACTTGTTTCCAGGTGGGCCACTTCTCCCGGTGCCACAGCAATAACAGCGCTGCCGGAATCGCCGCGAACAACGCACGGCCCAGGCCGTTGAGCAGCGGATGAAGTTCCTGCACGACGATCCGGGTGAAGGGCAGGGTCAGGCTGAAGATAACGACGCCGAGCAGGCCGAGGGCCATGCCGGTGTTTTCGCGCGAGGACATGATGGCAACCAGAATCAGGGTGGCGGGAAGAGTCATCATCTAGCCATAAACCGGCGTTTTTCGCGCTTACAGCTGAGTTCAGAAATATCCGTACAGTTGATGTAATCCCTGTGGCGAGGGAGCTTGCTCCCGTTCGGCCCCGAAGCAGTCGTAAACCTGCTTAAGTGGTTTCTCTGAAGGAATGCAAGGGGGCCGCTTCGCAGCCCAGCGGGAGCAAGCTCCCTCGCCACAAAAAGCCAATCCAATACATATTGTTCGTAGTAGCTGGTTATTACCCACCCCGCTGGATAAGGACTACTTTGAATACTCCTGCATGCCCATGCATTTTCCAGAGGAGTCCTCCCCATGGCGGCTAAAAAAATTCTGATGCTGGTCGGCGATTACGTCGAAGACTATGAAGTGATGGTGCCGTTCCAGGCGCTGCTGATGGTCGGCCACACGGTACACGCCGTTTGCCCCGACAAAACCGCCGGCCAGACCGTGCGCACGGCAATCCATGACTTCGAAGGCGACCAGACCTACAGCGAAAAACCCGGTCACCTGTTTGCCCTGAACTTCGATTTCGCCAAGGTAGATGCAGCAGACTACGACGCGCTGCTGGTGCCGGGCGGTCGTGCGCCGGAGTACCTGCGCCTGAACGAAAAAGTCCTGGACCTGGTGCGAGCGTTCGACAAGGCTGGCAAACCGATCGCCGCCGTGTGTCACGGTGCGCAACTGTTGGCCGCGGCAGGTATTCTTGAAGGCCGCGAGTGCAGCGCCTACCCGGCGTGCGCCCCGGAAGTACGCCTGGCTGGCGGCACGTTCATCGATATCCCGGTGACGCAAGGTCACGTTCAAGGCAATCTGGCCACTGCACCAGCCTGGCCGGCGCACCCGAGCTGGCTGGCCGGTTTCCTCGGGTTGCTGGGCACCAAAATCACGCTGTAACGAGGGACGTTTCCATGTGCGAGCTCTACGTCAAGGCCGATCCGATTCTCTACGAATCGCGCTCCCGCTCGCTGCGCATCTGCGGGGTGGTGACCACCCTGCGGCTGGAGAATCAGTTCTGGGACATCCTCAGCGAAATCGCCGAGGTCGACGGCATGACCACCAATCAGTTGATCGCCAAGCTGTATGAAGAGGTGATGGACTACCGCGGCGAAGTGGTGAATTTCGCCTCGTTCTTGCGGGTTAGCTGCATGCGCTACTTGAGCCAGCGACGGGTGCAGACACCTGAGTTATCAGTGGTGCGGGCTGCGTTGAAATAGAGCGGTTTGTGTCGATTTTGAGGACGCCTTCGCGGGCAAGCCTCGCTTGTATGGTAGGACTTGAAGGGAGGAGGAGGGACAAGGCTCGATTCTGACTGTTGACGCAGTACAGACCGTGGGAGATTTCGCCCCTCCTCCTTTCACCCAAGCGCCGATAAAGAATGCATCTGGCTAGACCGACGATAGGAACAAGCCTGCGCCTCTGGGTGAGCCCTTCAAGTGCTCAAACCTTATCCCGGAGGAAATCCTGTGGCAATGCCGGTCTCTCTATCAAAACCGATCGTAGGTGTGGATGTCGCCAAGAATGAACTGGTGATTTATCAGTCTGATGGTGATTTTCTTGAAGAGATTCCCAACACCAGAACATCCATCAAGCAGTGGCTGAAGGCGTTGTCGGGGACGGTGGCTATTGCCATTGAGGCGACCAACATTTACCACCTGGACTTCGCTGATCTGGCCTATGAGGCCGGTTGCACGATTTACATGGTGGGAGGCTATGAACTCAAACATTATCGCGAAGGCGTGAAGATCCGTGCCAAAACCGACGCCCTGGATGCCAAGCTGCTGGCTCGTTACCTGAAGAACGAAGCCGAGGAGTTGCGTCCTTGGACCCCGCCCTCACCGCTGTACCGCCAGCTCCTGAGCCTTTTCCGCCGTCGCGCAGCCTTGGTCCAGGCCAGGGTCGGCCTGGTGCAGAGCTGGTCGAATGAACCGCTGCTCAAGGCGGCTTTTGCCGAGCAAGTGAAGTCCATGCAGCAGCTTGAGACGCTGATCGAAAAGACGATCAACGATCAGCTCAAAGAAGCTGGTTTGCTCGGTCAATTGAAGCGCTGCCTGAAAGTTGAGGGTATTGGATTTTTGACTGGGGCCCGCTTGATAACTGCATTTCAGCGAGGAGATTTTAGAAACGCGGATGCATTTATCGCCTTCCTGGGCATGGATTTACGGGTGGCGAAATCAGGACAGAAGGACGCTCGCCGCAGTTTGACCAAGCGCGGCGACCCCGAGGCCCGCCGGCTTCTGCACAATGCAGCGATGTCGGCTAGCCGTACGAAAGCCTGGAAAGGGTATTACGAAGAACAAAGAACGCGGGGTTTCAGCACCACTCAGGCGCTGGTAATGCTGGCTCGCAAGCTGGCTCGGGTCGTATTCGCCCTGCTGAAAGGACAGAGCGAATATCAACCCAAAGCCGGTTGAGGGCTTCCCCTCAACCATAGAATCTCCCACAGGTTTCGGTTGACCGCGAATTTTTGCGTCCGACCCAAAACCAGTAGGAGCGAGGCTTGCTCGCGATGGGGCCGGTACAGGCGACAGAAATCCTGACTTGGTCTTTACTCTGAAGCGCCAAACCTCTCAATCGCCAAGGAGTAGAAGCATGTCTGGATGGTACGAAGTGAGCAAAACCGTCAACGGTCAATTCAAGTTTGTATTGAAAGCGGCCAATGCCGAAACCATTCTGACCAGTGAGCTGTATACCTCTCGCGGTGCGGCCGATGGCGGTATCGCCTCGGTTCAGGCCAACAGTCCACTGGACGAACGCTACGAGAAAAAAACCACCAAGGACGGTCACCCTTATTTCAACCTGAAGGCCGGTAATCACGAGATCATCGGCAGCAGCGAGTCCTACTCATCCGACGCCGCGCGGGATAAAGGCATCGCCAGCGTCAAGGCCAACGGCCCGACCACGGTGATCAAGGACAAGACCTTGCCGGTGCTCTAAACACACCGATATCTAATGTGGGAGCGAGCCTGCTCGCGATGAGGCCATAACAGTCAAACATATGTTGAATGTCAGACCGCTATCGCGAGCAGGCTCACTCCCACATTGGTTTGGCAGCGTTCACAAATCCCTGTGGGAGCGGGCTTGCCCGCGAAGAGGCCGGCCGCGGCGCCGCTAAACTTCGACCGGTACAGTCAGCTTCGGACTACCAAGCGCGTGCGTCTTCGAATCAAAAAACCGCAGCTCCACTCCCGTCCCCTCAAACACCTTCGTGTAATGCCGCTTCTGATGCTGGATGAACGCCTTGCTGCGCGGGTAAATCGAGATCGCCGCTGTCTTCGGCTTCGCCTGACGCAATGCATGAATGATGTGACTGTCCTGCTCGCCAAGGGCATGCCCGAAGATGCACAGCCCATCGCCATGGCCCAGTAACTGGTCGTAGCAAAACGACAGGTAATCGGAGCTGCGAATGGTCTTGAGCTTGTCCTGGGTCGGACCTTCGTTGACGAACAGCGGCACATCGTCGAGGGTCTTGATCGTATTGTTGATGGCGAAACTGCCCAGCAACGTACCTTCGGTCGACATCAATTTACGCGCGGTGCCGTCCTGATTGCGCACCAGATGCAGGCCGCCGTGCAGGTACAACAGCCGGGTTTTGTCTGTCGTGGTGAGGCTCAGGTCAAAACGCGGCTCGGTGCCCTGGAACAGATCGGTAATCGCCTCAGGCCGGTGCTGGATCGCCCAGTAGTTGAGCAAATCGTAATTGGTGGTGAACACCGTTCGATAGCTGCCCAATTCCTGATTGATCGTCGCCAGCGTCGAGGGCACCACCAACCGCCAAGGGATGTGCACCGCATGCACGGTATTGATCAGCGCTTCCTTGATCGCGTAATAACGATTGCGCGGTGCCGCTGAGCTGACGGCCAAGGCCTTGTTGACCCGGCTGGTGGTTTTCAGCGCCCCAAGCACCTGTTCGAAACTGCGCGTCTGCATCGCCTCGAACACGCTCAATTCGGATTGGCTCAGCGGCTTCTCTTCGACAGTGCGGGCGTTTTCGAACAGCGAGTCATAGCCGAAGTCGTCCCATACCGCACGACTGGCACCGTTACCCACCAGCAGGCCGCCGAAAGAGGCGGTGGTGCGCAAGGCGTTCCAGTCTTCAAGTTGGGCATCGACATCCTGGAAATCGGTCATTGCGTTCGTTGTCTCAAAGCAAAAGGTCTGATGGACGGCGACTTTATCACGACCCGGACTTGAGCCAGATCAAGTTACCGCACGACTAATGGGTCGATCCTGTGCGCACCCGCCGGATCGGTGCTGTTGATTCGGCTTCAGCCAGGAGACTCGCGCATGAGCAGTACGTTTTTCATCCCCGCTGTGAACATCATGGGCACCGGTTGCCTCGACGAAGCCATGGACGCCATTCGCAAGTATGGTTTTCGCAAGGCACTGATCGTCACCGACACCGGGTTGGCCAAGGCTGGCGTGGCGACGATGATTGCCGAGAAACTGGCGATCCAGGACATCGACTCGGTGATCTTCGACGGCGCCAAGCCGAATCCGAGCATCGCCAACGTCGAACTTGGCCTGGGCCTGCTCAAGGAAAGTCGCTGTGATTTCGTGGTGTCGCTGGGCGGCGGTTCGCCTCACGACTGCGCCAAGGGCATCGCCTTGTGCGCCACAAACGGTGGGACGATTCGTGACTACGAAGGCGTCGATCAGTCAACCAAACCGCAGTTGCCGCTGATCGCGATCAACACCACCGCCGGCACTGCCAGCGAGATGACCCGTTTTTGCATCATCACCGACGAATCCCGTCACGTGAAAATGGCCATCGTCGATCGCAACGTCACGCCGCTGCTGTCGGTCAACGACCCGGCGCTGATGGTCGCCATGCCCAAGGGCCTGACTGCCGCCACTGGCATGGACGCACTGACCCACGCCATCGAAGCGTACGTCTCCACGGCGGCCAACCCGATTACCGATGCCTGTGCGCTGAAAGCCATCACCTTGATCAGCAATAACCTGCGCCTGGCCGTACACGACGGCAGTGACATGATCGCGCGGGAAAACATGGCTTACGCGCAGTTCCTGGCCGGCATGGCATTCAACAATGCGTCCCTCGGTTACGTTCACGCGATGGCTCACCAGTTGGGTGGTTTCTATGACTTGCCCCACGGTGTGTGCAATGCGGTGCTGCTACCTCACGTGCAGAGTTTCAACGCGCTGGTCTGCGCCGACCGCCTGACCGATGTCGCCCGCGCGATGGGCGCCGACATTCGCGGGTTCAGCCCCGAGGAGGGTGCTCAGGCAGCGATCGCGGCCATTCGCACTCTGGCCAAGGACGTGGAAATTCCCGCCGGCTTACGTGAGCTCGGTGCCAGGCTCAACGACATCCCGGTGCTGACCAGCAACGCCTTGAAAGACGCCTGTGGACTGACCAATCCACGGAAGGCGGATCAGCGGCAGATCGAGGAGATTTTCCGCAGCGCGTTCTAAGTGGTTCGACGGCCGGGCGCAAGCACTACGCAAAGTAACGCGCCCACGGCCAGCAAGGTGCATAGCAGCGACAATGGCCATGCCTGCTGGCTCGCTATCAGGCTGGCGATACCGCCGATAATGGCGGCCATCAGTTGGTGAATGAAACCGCTCAATGCCATCGCATAAGCACCGCCGACCGGCGAACCTTCGTTGGCCAGGGACAGGCTGATCGGGTAATTCAACGACTGGCCAAACACCGCAAAACAATAGGGCAACCAGAACAGCAGTGCTATTGACGTACCGGCGATGCTACCCAGCAACATGACTGCGCTGCCGGCCAGTACCAGCCCAACGCCCGCCGTCATCAGCTGGCGCTGACCGGTACGCAGCACAAAGCGATTGACCGCCACAGCCCCGAGAAAATAGGCCGCGCTGATTGGCCAACCCAACAATCCGTATTCCACTGCCGACCAGCTGAAGGGGCCTTGCAGAATCAACGGCGCGGCGGTGTTGAATGCGACGATCACCCCGTACCCCAGGCCACCGACAAGGGCCGGCAACAGGAAGGCCCGATGACCCAGAATGTGCCAGTAGCTCGTCCAGGCGGATGACAGTGTGTTCTCTGCTGCCAGCACCGGGAACGTGAGTCGGGCCACCACCACCGCCATCAACAGGCTTACGCCGCCCAACAAGTAGAAGATCATCGGCCAACCCAGCGCCACCTGGATAATCGACCCCAGGTATTGGCCGATTCCCAGCGCCACCACAAAGGAAATCGATATCCAGGACAACGCCTTGGCCAGCAGGTCGCCGCGGAAACTGTCGCGGATCAACACTCGGGCCATGACCGAAATTCCGCTGGCGCCTACACCCTGAATCAGTCGAAAAAACAGGAACGACTCCAGCGTCTGGCCTAAGGGCAGGGCCAGGTTACCCACCCCATAGATACCGAGCGCCGCGAGCAATACCGGTTTACGACCAATACGTTGACCGAGGCTGCCCCAGAACAGCATCGGCAGCGCCATGCCGATCAGATACACCGCTAGCCCCCATGAAACCTGCGAGGCATCGGCGGTTAGATCCCGGGCAATTTCCGGCAGCGCCGACAGATAAATGCTCATGCCCAATTGAGCGAGAAAAACCGTGCAGCAGGTGATGAGGAGGGTGGTGCTGCTCTTCATTTGATCTTCCCTGAGTTTTTCAGCAGCCGATGCCCTGGCTGTATTGTTCGGTTCGTTTGAGACTGACAAAGAGGCGGATATTAACCTGAAGTTTTTCCTGTAACGCGGCGAATTCCAGGGGGGCATGTCTGGTTCATTGGGTAATTGGATGGCGGAGACGAAACGAAACCGGGCTATCCTGCCGACTCAGTCGAACCGAAATCATCGAGCCCTCCCATGTTGCAGAAAAGCCTGATTCGCCGCCTCGGCGGCCTTGGCGGTTGCCCGTTTGCGCCGGGTGCCTCGGGCAATATCTGCACTGAAGATCTGGTCAATCTGTGCGATGAAATCGGTATTCACACCGGCATCGATCTGCCGTTGTTGCTGAGGTTGTCCCGAGGATTGCCCGCGTTGTTGGGCCACGAAGTACCCGGACAACTCGCCAAGGCCGGGCGCAATTGCGACCTGCACCCCACGCCTTCCTGAACCCACCACGAACCCTGTAGGAGCGAGGCTTGCCCGCGAAAGCGGTCTGCCATTCAGCATTGATGGAGGCTGACAAACCGCCTTCGCGGGCAAGCCTCGCTCCTACAAAAAAGCGCGTTCACTGAACACCTCAGCCAGACAACAAAAACAATCGGGACTCCCTTGTGAAGTTGCTGCTATGGGGATTGCTGCAGAAGCTGCGCACGCTCGATAAGTTCTGAGATTTGCGGTGTTGGACCGGACGCCATCGCGAGCAGGCTCGCTCCCACAGTAGATGTGTGTCGTACTCGGAATCTGTGAACGACGATAACCCCTGTGGGAGCGCGCCTGCTCGCGATGACTGACTAATAGCCAACGATGCACTAGTGGTTCTACGCTCAAGGACGTTTAAGTTGTACGCTCCGGTCGGAACCAGCCTCAAGGTTACTCAATCCATGCTAACCGGCCTCAACCACCTGACCCTCGCCGTCACCGACCTGAACCGCAGCGTGGCGTTCTATCGCGATCTGCTGCAACTCCAGCTAGAAGCCACGTGGGACACCGGCGCCTATCTCTCACTACCGGGTCTGTGGTTGTGTCTTTCTCTCGATCCGCAATGCGAATCTACGGCCACCGCTGACTACACCCATTACGCCTTCAGTATCGATTCAGCGCACTTCCCGTTGTTCGTCGAACACCTGCGATCGGCCAACGTGCAGGAGTGGCGGGACAACCGCAGCGAAGGCGCATCGTTCTATTTTCTCGACCCGGACGGGCACAAGCTTGAGGCGCATGTCGGGGATCTGGTGTCGCGGCTGGCGGCGTGTCGGCAACGGCCGTATGCGGGGATGAAGTTCTTCGACGATCAGTGAGTCGATGCGCGGGGGGGTGAGATAGACTTGCGTCCATTCATCCGGCGTTTCAACAGGAATCCCCATGACTCCATCGCTGCTAATGGCCGTTCTTGCCTCGGGCTTCATTTATGGCATCACACCGGGGCCGGGTGTGCTGGCGGTGTTCGGCATCGGCGCGGCGCGCGGGCGGCGGGCCGGAGCGGGGTTTCTGTGCGGGCATTTGCTGGGCGACGTGGTCTGGTGCAGCACGGCGCTGATCGCGATTGTCGGTGCGCGGGAAATCGGCAGCACCGCGTTCGATGTGTTGGGCGTACTCAGCGGGCTCTACCTGTTCTGGCTGGGTCTGCGCGCGGTGCGGGCTCGTCGCGGCAGCGCCGAGGCGCCTCAGGGGCCGGCGCGGCAGCCATTCTGGCACGGTATCCTGTTCGGTTTGACCAACCCCAAGGCTTATCCGGTGGCGGTGGCGACCTTTACTGCGCTGTTGTCCAGCCGTGCAGAATTGCTGCATTGGTCGATGTTGCCTTGGTTGATCATCCTGAGCTTCGTTGGTGGCCTTTTGGCCTACGCTATTCTCATAGGCATCGTCGGGGCGCGTCAGGTGCGCACGTTGTATCAGCGTCATGAACTGGCGATCACCCGGTTGTGCGGGGTAATGTTCATCGGCTTTGCCATCAATGCCCTGGCGCATGCGCTGCCGGGGCTGGTGACGAACAAGGCTTGAGGCTGATCGCAGGGAAGCGTCAGCGTACCGTCATCGCTCGGGCGTATGACCGGTCAGGGAGGGTTGTTCAATGTTGCATTGTCCGGACACGCTCTCGGCATTATGGAAACCAGAAATTCCGCCCCACTGGCGAGCTACATCGACCTCTTGCTGGACGCCGTCTGTGCGGTGGATAAACAAGGTCGCTTCGTATTTGTCAGCGCGGCCTGCGAGCGCATTTTCGGTTACACCCCCGACGAGTTGGTCGGCCAGCCGATGATCGATCTGGTGCATCCCGCCGACCGACAGCGCACCCTCGACGCCGCGCGGGAGATCATGGGCGGCGAACCCAAGCTCAATTTTGAAAATCGTTACCTGCGCAAGGATGGCCGGGTGGCGCACATTCTCTGGTCTGCGCGCTGGTCGGAAGTCGACCAATTGCGCATTGCCGTGGCCCACGACATCACTGAGCGCAAACAGGCCGAGTCCCGACAAGCGGCGCTGTACGCAATCTCCGAGGCGGCCCACGCGGCGGAAGATCTGCTGGCGCTGTTCAAACGCGTCCATTCGATCATCGGCGAATGGCTCCCG
Organism: Pseudomonas sp. F-14 TE3482; assembly: GCF_053629455.1. NCBI lineage: Bacteria > Pseudomonadati > Pseudomonadota > Gammaproteobacteria > Pseudomonadales > Pseudomonadaceae > Pseudomonas > Pseudomonas sp. F-14 TE3482. Next base: position 6,303,287 of record NZ_JBRJII010000001.1, on the reverse strand, counting down.
GCGTTGAATTTCTCCGTGGCGCTGTATGACGAGCACTGCGCGCAGCTGAATTTCCCCTATCACGTCGACGACCGTGAACCGCAACCCGAGGAGCCCGGGACTGTGACCGGGCGTCTTTGCAGTGAAGTCATTCGCAGCGGCTTGCCGATCCTGCTGACTCCGGATCAGGACAATCCGCCGGCGGGGTTTGCGGCACTGGTCGCCGGCCAGGATTCGCCCTGCTGGCTGGGCGTGCCATTGAGTTCGAAGAACGGCACCATTGGCGCATTGATCGTTAAAAGCGTACCGGGCGGTGAGCGTTACACCGAGCAAGACAAAGAGCTGCTGCAGTATGTTTGCGCCCAGGTCGCGACCGCTATCGAGCGCAAGCAATTGCATGCCCGGCTCCAGCGCATGGCCCAGTACGACCAACTGACTCAGTTGCCCAATCGCGAGTTGCTGCGCGAACGCCTCAAAGCCTCGCTGGAGCTGGCCCGAACAGACTCCGGTCGAATGGCTTTGCTCTACGTCGACCTCGACCGCTTCAAGCATGTCAACGACACCCACGGTCATACGGTTGGCGACATGCTGCTGCAAGCGGTCGCCAATCGGCTCAAGGGCTGCGTGCGTGAAACCGATACCGTGGCGCGCATCGGCGGTGATGAATTTGTGGTGTTGTTGCACAGCATCCATGCCGCAGAGGATGCCGAGCGTGTGGCGGGAAAGATCCGTCAGGTGCTGGTTCAGCCCCTGCGCCTGGACGGGCATAACCTGAGCATCCAGCCGAGCATTGGCGTTGCGCGCTACCCCGAACACGGGACTGAAGAAAATCAGTTGTTCAGGCATGCCGACGAGGCGATGTACAGCGCCAAGCGCCAGCATCACCTGCGTCTCGGGGCCTGAAAGCCCGTCACCGTTCGTCGCAGCGTTACCAGTTTTTCTAAACCTTTTTGACTATGGAAATTCTTATTCTATGCGGGCGGCTGCTCGCTGCTCTCATCATCAAGAGGATGAAAACCATGCCTACTTCAAAAAATCCGAGTCCGGGTAGTGCCCATGATCGAACGAAGGCGTCTGAAGCCGGTCGCAAAGGTGGGAAAACCACCACGACGACCGTTGATAAAGACTCCGCGAAAGGCGGCATGGGCCGCAAAGGTGGTCAGAAATCCCGGTAATAGTGAAGATGGTTTTATTAAAAGACGGGGGCGCAAGCTCCCGTTTGAATTTTCAAAGAAGGAGGGCGCGACCATGAGCCGGATGGCCACCCGTTTACGCAATGCCAGTTTTGTTACGTTACTGGGGCTGTTTGCCAACAGTGCCTTTGCCCAGTCAGCTGCTGAATTCATCAACGAAGCGTCAGCCAAAGGCATGGCCGACATCGAAGCCAGTCGCCTGGCGCACCAGAAAACCGAATCCAAAGAGGTCAAGGATTACACCATCGTGGTGATCAACGACCTCACCACCGCCAACCAGCATCTGGCGAAAATTGCCAAGCAACTCGATTTACCGGTCGCACCACGCGAAGAGGTGATGGACAAGGCCAAAACCCTGATTCCGGAGGTGAAGGACGATGCGTCCTTCGATCAGGCGTACGCCGCCAGTCAGGTGAAAACCACCCAAGAGACCATCGAGCAGCTTCAACAACAAGCGCAGACCACGGACGTGCCGCAAATCAAAGCGTTCGCCGAAGAAACCTTGCCCAAACTGCAAAACCACCTGCAAATGGCCAGAGAGCTGCAAGCCAGTCGTTAGCACCAATGGCGCGGGTGACGTCACCGGTCACCCGCGGGGCATGAGTCAACATTCATTCAATCCTGTTTCTTTGTTTTCGGGACGACAGTGCCGTCCAGAGGAATCGTTTCGCCCTCGCCGAGGTTGCGATATTTCTTTCTCAATTCTTCCAGCTGATTGAGATCCAGCGATTCGAGACCCAGCATCGCGTTCTGCGCTTCTTTCGTTACTCGCAATAACTCATCGATCTTCAAGTGCAAAATGTCCGTGTCGCGGTTCTGGGTGTTCTGGATCAGGAACACCATCAGGAAAGTGATGATGGTGGTCGAGGTGTTGATGATCAATTGCCAGGTATCGTTGAAATGAAAAATCGGCCCGCTCAAACCCCACAGGATAATCAGAACGATCGCCCCCAGAAATGTCCGGGGCAGGCCGGCCCACAGGGAGAGTTTCTGTGCAATTTTTGCGAATTTCATTGCCGTGCTCCTTATAGGGATGCGCCTGATTTTCAGACAGCACGGGCATAACGAAAATTCTGCTGAATAGTGCCTGCGCATGGATGCGTGAACCCTCTGTCAGAGGCTGATCGTCGGGGCCGAAAAAGTCGCAACCATTTCCACCGACATGAGGTCACTACTTCAAGCCTGTGAAACTGGAGACCAGCATGAACCTCGCTCGCACGTTTTACCTTTGTTGCTGCCTGCTTGCGTTGCAGGGCTGCTTCGATAACTCGGATAACGAGACTAAAGACAATACTGATGGCACCAAGTCATCGGTGCAGATGCAGGAGAAGGGGGCGGATAGTAAATAGCGGTGAGTCGCCCGCCTTGAGACTAATGCCCGTTAGTCAAGATAAGGACACCTGTGGCGAGGGGGCTTGCCCTCGTTCGGCTGCGAAGCAGTCGCAAACCCGGTGCATGCGGTATGCCTGGCAGAACGAGATTGCAGGTTTCAGGGCTGCTTCGCAGCCCAACGGGGGCAAGCCCCCTCGCCACAGTCTTGTGTCTGACGATTCTGACCGGCATTAGCCCTTGAGACCGTTTTTTGTGCGTGTCTGGTTCACACCAACAACGTCACCTCAGTCTTCCAGCTGAAATACCCCAACACTTCACAGCGCTGGTTGATCAGCATAAAGCTCAGTTCGCAGGCCACCACGCCTGGGGTCAATTGCGAGCACTCCCAGTAATGATCATCGGCTTTGTGACTGCCCGGTTGGGTCGGGTTGGCCGGGTCGGGCGCGGGGACTGTCTGCTCGCCGTTGACGACCAGTTTGGGTGGCGAAAGGATCCCGGCATCGCTCACCGAAATGTTGTGAAAGACAACGCTGTGTTCGGCCAGCAGGCTGACGGTTCTGCCGCGGAGATGGAAGACTTGGCCGTTACTGGCTGTTAGCGTCACTTTGCTGTCATTTTTGGTTTTTTTTGTTGTTTCTGTACCGCTGATGGCGAAGATGAAGCCGTCTTCAATCACCGTCGGTTTTTGCGCTTCAAGACTGGGTTGCGGATAACGGGAAAGCAGCGATTCGGCATCGACGATCAGCAGCACACTACTGGCTCTCACGACGCTCGCCGAAGGGGAGGTAATCGGTTCGGAAGTCATCATGGATTCCTTTCATGATGTTGACGCAAAACGGTAACCGCTTCGGTTCAAGCGAGACATCCTGTTCCAGCCGAGGCGGCAACGAGCTCGGTAGGCCCCTCGTTGCCAAGGGGCCCGGCCCAGCATCAGTTATGGATGGTAATGAACGGATCCCATGTGCAGCAGCCGATGATCTGGCAGTCGCGATTCACGATCAGAAACTGGAAGTGATAGGTCACGCTGCCGCAAGCAAGGGTTTCCGAAGACCAGTAATGGTTATCGACCTTCTGGCAGCTGGGCACCGACGGATTGCTGGTGTTAGGGACTGCAAAGGAGGCGGTAGCCTTGCGTGGCGTGGGCGTAGAGATCAACTCGTTGCCTGCGTTACCGACGAACTTGTAGAAAATCACTGCTTGCTCGAAGCCTAGCGACAGGCTGGTTTCACGCCAGCGAATCAGATCGCCTACCTGTGCTTTCAAGTTGAGCTCGCCACCGGCCTGGCCACTCACCACGTTGTTCTGATTGGTCACCATGTATACATGGTTGACGTCGATCATCGTCGGTGCAGCAGGGTTTTTGCTGATGTTCGGGTAGTTTTTCAGAATGGTTTCGGTGTCGATCGAAACAAGTACATCCGTGACTCGAGACATAGTAAAGCTCCTTTGATAGTGATTACCTGGCTACCTACCAGGCACAACGCTTTGCCTTGCGGCCGTTGCGAACACACTACTGGGGAACCCACTCGATCACGGGTGCGAGCTGGCCTTGCTCCTTGCCTTGAAATGACGGGTTGGGTTCCTTCCAACAGGCCGCGAGTAGGACTATAGATGTCATTTTTATACTGTCAAAATCGCTTCGCCCTTCGGTCGACGAACGGTCCTTTTGGTTATGACTTTCGATGATTTTGCGATAAGAAAAGACTCACTCAGATCCTACGCCCTCCAAAAGTCGGGATAGGGCAGAGCACATCGGTCGATGTATCGTAGCGAACCGGTTGTCTGCCTCTGGCTACAACCTGCACCGACAGGAGAACGATATGAGTTGGTCCGCCAAACAATACGTAGCGTTTGAAGATGAGCGCACGCGCCCGGCGCGTGACTTGCTGGCCGCCATCCCCACAATGGACGTCCAATCGGCAATCGACATCGGTTGCGGCCCGGGTAATTCCACCGAGTTGCTGGTGCAGCGCTTTCCCAATGCCGCGGTGCGAGGGGTGGACAGTTCACCCGATATGATCGAGGCCGCTCGCAAGCGCTTGCCTCACCTGCGTTTCGACACTGCAGACATTGATGCCTGGAACGAGACCGGCCCGTTTGACGTGATTTTCGCCAACGCCGTGTTGCAGTGGCTGCCCGATCACGCCCGGTTGCTGCCGTCATTGGTGGCCAGGCTTGCGCCTGGCGGCAGCCTGGCGATTCAGATGCCCGACAACCTCAACGAACCGTCGCACAGGTTGATGCGCGAGGTCGCAGCGAACGGTCCTTGGGCTGACAAACTGGCAAGGGCTGCTAGCCAGCGAACGGAAATGGAGGATGCGGGTGGTTACTACTCGATGCTGCGTGCCCATTGCACCCGCGTCGATGTATGGCGCACCACTTACTATCATCCCCTCTCGGGCGGCGCATCGGGTGTGGTCGAGTGGTTCAAGGGCAGCGGTTTGCGGCCTTTTCTTGAGCCGCTGAATGAAGCGGAGCGAGTGCAGTATCTCGAGCAGTATCTGACGGCAATCGAGAAGGCCTATCCGACGCTGAGTGATGGTTCTGTGCTGTTGCCGTTTCCGCGTTTGTTCATGGTGGCGACGCGCTGACGTACAAAGGGACATGCGTGGCCGTTTGTCCCTTTGGTTGACCAACCTTCGAACCATCAGCCCTGCTGCAAAACTTTGAGTGCGGCCGAAGCCAGAAATCCGGAGCGACTTTTCTCTTCCGGATGATGCAGTACGTATTCGTCGATGCGGTTGAGCAAGTAGCCGGGCAGCGTGATGTTGAGTTTCTGGGCCTTGCCCAGGTATTTGGTGACATCGATGTCCACCACGGCCCACGTACACCCTGCGTACTGCGGATTGGCCGCATGCAGGGTCACTTTGTTGGCGGGTGGAATCGTTGATCCGTCTTCGGCCAGTATTTCGAAATGGCCTTCGATGGCTTCGCGCGCCATGGCCATGGCGTCATCCAGATCCTCCCCAGCAGAGAAACAACCCGGAATATCCGGTACTTCCACGCCCCAGGCGTGTTCGTCATCGCCCATGGAAATCGCAATTGGGTAAAGCATGTTTGTCATTCTCCGAAGGCGCTGCGTGTGGTTACTATACCTACTGAAATTCACTAATCAACACTATAACCACCAATGCGTCCTCAGCACTGATGTACTAGCGGTATGAAATGAGTCTAGGAGGGCATTTGGCGATGGCTTGGGGGAGGTCTGCTTTCTGTATTGCAGGGTTTTGCCGAGGCGCTGGAGAGCGTGGGAGATCAAATTTCATGCATAAAAAACCGGCCACTTCGGATCAATGTCAGTGAGTTGGGCGAATCGGACATGTAGGAGCCAGGCTTGCCGGCGAAGGCGTCCTTAAGAGCGCTTTCGCCGGCAAGCCTGGCTCCTACGAAAAGGGGTTGCTCGCTTAACTGACTGAGATTGAGTAGTAGCTTCTAAATCAGCTGATCAATCAAAACCGCGTTGGTATAGATCAAGCTTCCATCGCTCGCTCGATGCCCGACCAAATGGAACTGACCGCGATCGTGCTGCAGGTAGACGCGCATTTGGCAGTCGGACAAGGGACCGTATCCCTCTGGCAAGACCAAATCCATTGAGTTCATGTCGACATCAACCATGGCTTCAGGCTCATGGGTTTTCTGTAGGCGTTCTTCAGCTTGCTCCAGACGCAGATGGAGAGGGCCATCGACATCAAAACTGATCTCACCCACCGGGGTGGACTTTGGGGCGCCGCTGGGTTTGCACCAGCCTTCGATCGTCAGGTTACTCATGACGAAACCTCCGTCGTGGACTGCTGGACTCTGTAGCTCTTGTCTCTTCTCAAGCCATCCGCTTCTGGCCAGTTCTGCCATCCCGTCATCAGGATTGAGTATAGCTGGCAACCTGGTCTCGCTTGCTGTGCGCTACGCCCGTTTAGTCCATAGAAACGTAATGCTGAATATCCATAGTTGTATGTAGCGAATCGCTTTAAACGATTAGCTTAATATTCGTTGGAACATCCCTGCATCAGGTTTTTCAAAAAAGCACTTGTTCCGTCCGTGCACTATACTTCTTGCTGACTTTACCGCCGAATGGGACGGTATTTTCTGCCCTGCTTGGACGTCAGTGGCGATGCGTTTGCATAACCAGTGAACAACAGGAATAGGATGAACAGAAAATGGCAATAGCAATTATCTTGATATTAATCGTTATTGCATCCGTGTTGTTCCATCTACTAGCGCCTTGGCAGGCGACACCGGCAGCTTCCAACTGGGGATCTATAGACACCACCCTGTTCATTACAATGATCATCAGTGGAATATTTTTCATTGCTATCACGGTATTTATGGCGGTAGCCGTGATGCGTTATCGTCACAAGGAGGGTTCCAGGGCGCACTACCAGCCAGAAAGTAAAAAACTGGAAACATGGTTGATTATCGTGACCTCGGTAGGGATTGCCGCAATGTTGGCGCCAGGCCTGGTGGTTTACAGTGATTTCATCCGGGTACCGAAAAATGCTTATGAACTTGAAGTGGTCGCCCAGCAGTGGCAGTGGGCCTTTCGTTTTGCCGGCCAGGACGGGAAGCTGGGTAAATCGGATATCAAGTTTGTTGATTTTACCAATCCCCTCGGCCTTGATCCCAAGGATCCTGTCGGGCAGGACGATGTGCTTATAAAAAGCAATGAAATTCGCCTTCCACTCGATCAGCCAGTGAAAGTTTTACTGCGCTCTAAAGATGTGCTGCACAATTTTTATATCCCGCAAATTCGCAGCAAGATGGACATGGTGCCGGGGATGGTGTCGTACTTTTGGTTTACACCAACTAAAATCGGGAAATATGAAATCCTTTGTGCTGAATATTGTGGCGTAGGTCATTACAACATGCGCGGCCAGATGATCGTGGAAGAGCAGGGCGCCTTCGATCGATGGCTGAACAGCCAACCGACTTTTGCGCAGACATTAGCGACAGCTGCCAAACCCAGTCAGGACAGCGTGCTGGAAAAAGGCCGCTTGCTGGTCGAGCAATACGGTTGCGGTGCCTGCCATAGCCAGGATGGCAGTACCCGTCTCGGCCCGGGATGGAAGGGGCTGTACGGCCGCACTGAACAGTTTGCCGATGGCACCCGTGCGCTGGTTGATGAGGCCTACCTGAAAGAGTCGATTCTCGATCCGAAGGCCCGGCTGGTGCAGGGCTACCCGCCAGTCATGGTGGCCTATACTCTCACTGAAGATGAACTGGACGCTGTCGTCGCCCTGATCAAGTCGCTGGGTGCCGCGCAGCAAGAGCCTTCTGCTAGCGAAAAGTTGGACAGAGGTGACGACTTGGCGACGCAGGGGCAGCGGCTGGCCGAGTCGCTCGGCTGTCTGGCCTGCCACAGTGTCGATGGCAGCAAGGGCGTCGGCCCCAGCTGGCAGGGCCTGTATGGCAAGACCGTAACCCTTGCCGACGGTACGAGTATCAAGGCCGATGAGGGCTATATAAAGGATTCGATTCTTAATCCCGGCGCCAAAATCGTCAAAGGCTATGCAGCCGTCATGCCGGCCTTTACCCCGAGTGATCAGGAGTTGAACGCACTGATCGCTTTTATCAAATCCAAAGCGAATGCCGACGCTGATGCGAGCAAGGCGGAGCCAGGGAAGTAGCCGTAAAGCAGCCAGGAATGCACCGAAACTTCGAACAGGAGGATGACGTGATGGCCTATGCGGAGCAAGCCGAAACAGAAGCGCTACACGAACCCAAAAGCTTCCTGACCAAATATATCTGGAGTCAGGACCACAAGGTCATTGCCATTCAATACTCCTTGACGGCTTTATTCGTGGGCGTTATCGCCGTGGTGTTGTCTGGCTTGATGCGCATACAGCTTGGCTTTCCCGGCACTTTGGAGTTCATGGACGCCAGTGCTTACTATCAGGCGATGACCATGCACGGCATGATCATGGTCATTTACTTGCTGACGGCCTTGTTTCTGGGTGGCTTCGGTAACTATCTGATCCCGCTGATGGTCGGCGCCCGCGACATGGTCTTCCCCTACGTCAACATGCTGAGTTACTGGTTCTACCTGGTAGCGGTAGTGGTGTTGCTCTCCAGTTTCTTTGTTCCTGGCGGCCCCACCGGTTCGGGCTGGACGCTCTATCCGCCGCAGTCCATTTCTCAGGGGACACCGGGGGTCGAGTGGGGCATCGTCCTGATGCTCGTCTCACTGGCTATTTTTATTGTTGCAGCCACCATGGGCGGGTTGAACTACGTCACCACGGTGTTGCAGGCGCGCACGCACGGCATGACATTGTTTCGCATGCCGCTCTCCGTATGGGGAATCTTCATGGCCTCGATCATGGCCTTGCTGGCTTTCCCGGCGTTGTTCGTCAGTGCGGTCATGATGCTGTTTGACAAGCTGTTGGGCACCAGCTTCTTTATGCCGGCGATGATCTCGCTGGGGCAGCAGATCGATCATCAGGGTGGCAGCCCAATATTATTTCAGCACCTGTTCTGGTTCTTCGGCCACCCGGAAGTCTACATCGTGGCTCTCCCTGCGTTTGGTCTGGTCTCCGACTTGATCAGCACGCATGCGCGGAAAAATATCTTCGGCTACCGGATGATGGTGTGGGCCATTATTGCGATTGGCGTACTCAGCTTTGTGGTCTGGGCGCACCATATGTATGTCAGCGGAATGAACCCGTATTTTGGCTTTTTCTTCGCCGTCACCACCTTGATCATCGCGGTGCCGACCGCACTGAAAGTCTACAACTGGGTGCTGACCCTGTGGCGCGGCGACATTCATCTGACCGTGCCGATGCTGTTTGCCCTGGCCTTTATCGTCACCTTCCTGGTCGGCGGTCTGACCGGGTTGTTTCTCGGCAATGTGATCGTGGATATTCCGCTCTCGGACACCTATTTCGTCGTCGCCCATTTTCATATGGTCATGGGGGTCGCACCGGTATTGGTGGTGTTCGGCGGCATTTATCATTGGTTCCCGAAAGTCACCGGGCGCATGTTGAACGACACCCTGGGCAAGCTGCATTTCTGGATTACCTTTCTGGGCACCTACGCCATCTTCTTCCCCATGCACTACCTCGGTTTCCAGGGCATGCCTCGCCGCTACTACGCCTATGAAAACTACGCGTTCATCCCGCAGTCGGCGCAAGAGTTGAATGCCTTCATTACAGTGATCGCATTGATCGTCGGCGTTTCCCAGTTGCTGTTCTTGTTCAACCTGGCCTGGAGTGCATTCAAGGGCAAGCCCGCAGGCAGTAATCCCTGGGGCGCTGCCAGTCTGGAATGGCAAACACCGAACACCCCGCCGATACATGGTAACTGGGGAGCGAAGCTGCCGGTCGTGCATCGCTGGGCCTATGACTACAGTGTGCCGGGGATAGAACAGGATTTCGTTCCGCAAACGGTCTCCGCCGAGGAGCTGGAGCAGATGCGGCAACTCAGTGCCGAAGCCAAGATAGCGGGCGTTAAAACATGAAAAGGCTGCTATTGAGAAACGCCGACGGCGCTGACCCCGGCGGCAGTTGGAGTCGCGGCCCCGGACGTCTCCAGGCCCCCGAGGCTGATAGAGGCCAAATCGCAAGAGTGGGCCTGCGCTTGTTTCTGGTCGTGGTGAGTTCGTTATTCTTTCTCTTCCTTTTCGCCTTTATTGCCCGTTCACAAATGGCCGACTGGCTCCCACTGACAGACCCCTTGGCGCCGTTAGCCAATCTCTGGCAGCTATGGCTGAATTCGGCTTTTCTGGTATTCAGTTGCGTCGCACTGCAGTGGTCGCGTATGGCGGCCCGACAGGCTCGACTGGGTGCAACTGTGATTGGCTTTGCATTGGGGGGCGTATTTGCCATTGCCTTTCTAGTGGGGCAATTCTGGGTCTGGCAGCAGTTTGTCGCCTGGGGCTACTTTGTCGCCAGCAATCCGGCCAACAGTTTCTTCTACCTGCTGACCGGCCTGCATGGGCTCCACCTGCTGGGCGGGCTGATAGCCTGGAGCATAATCGTCGCTAAATTCCTGCGTCGCGTGCCGTTGGCGCAACTCAGCGTCAGCGTCGAGCTCTGTACCATCTATTGGCATTACTTACTGGGTCTTTGGTTCGTGCTATTCGCTTTGCTGGCCAGCACGCCGCAAACCTATGAAGCGATCGCCAGATTCTGCGGCCTGAGGTGAAAAAGCCATGGCATCGCCCCCACTTGCCCCAGTCGAATCCAGTTCATCCAATCCGCCAGACTCACCGCCTGCTCCGGGATGGGAGGGCATCGCCAGCGACTGGTCCTCGGATAGAGAGGTCTTCAAGCAGGTCCCTTGGGGCAAGGCGATGATGTGGATATTCCTGCTCAGCGATACGTTTATCTTTACCTGTTTTTTGACCGGCTACATGTCGGTACGCATGACCATCACTACCGCCTGGCCAAACCCCAGTGAAGTGTTCGCGTTGACGATTGGCGGTAAGGAAATCCCGCTTATTCTGATCGCCATCATGACCTTCGTGCTGATCAGTAGCAGCGGCACCATGGCCATGGCCGTTAACTACGCCTATCGCCGTGATCGCGCGAAAACCACTGCCCTGATGCTGGCGACCGCTGCCTTGGGGGTGACCTTCGTCGGCATGCAGGCATTTGAATGGACCAAGCTCATCGCAGAAGGAGTGCGTCCCTGGGGGAACCCCATGGGGGCAGCGCAATTTGGTGCCAGCTTTTTCATGATTACCGGTTTCCACGGGCTGCATGTGTCAATCGGCGCCATCTACCTCAGCATTGTGGCGATGAAAGTATTGCGGGGAGATTATGAGCGCTCCGGAAACTATCAGAACGTCGAGATAGCCGGGCTCTATTGGCACTTCGTGGATTTGGTGTGGGTGTTTATTTTTGCATTCTTCTATTTATGGTAGAGGAGCACGGGTGATGGCACATGCTCAGGGTCAGCAACATCCAATCAGTTTGTACCTTAAAATCTGGGGGCTGTTATTCGTCCTCAGCACGCTGTCGTACCTTGTCGACTATTTCCACTTCCATGGCTACCTTCGGTGGTCCCTGATTATCACTTTCATGTTGTTGAAGGCAGGTTTGATTGTCTCCATCTTCATGCATATGGCCTGGGAACGGTTGGCCATGGTCTACGCCATACTGTTGCCACCTTTATGTTTACTGGTGCTCGTCGGACTGATGGCCACCGAGGCAGACTATGTTTTCCTCAGCCGGGTCATTTCCTTCGGCCAATAAGCAGCTTCCGAATGGCCATGAGTCTCCAGGGCTAACCCGATATCACTCGCTTGAACTGATGCCATTTGTGCTGCCAGGCCACTGTCCAGTGGGGGGCTGCCGTTCCCGTGCCGGCGATCGTCAGCTTTGGATGATGTTCGATTACCTGGTCCAATATCGGTTCCTGATTCGGTTCAACATCCACAAAGAAGATATGTTTTCCCTCTTCTACCATCTGTTTGAAATTGCGGAAGTGAGCATTAGGCACCTGGATACCAAAGAAGCCGCCTTCCCAGATGCAGAAGCCAAATATAACAATGGCCAGGAAGATAAAAGGCACCCAGCCTGCGGCGGATTCGGTCCAGCCCATCCAATAGGCGCCGCCAAGGACCAGCGCCGCGAGTGGAAAGCCGACCAACGCACCAATCTCGCCAGAGTGAACAACATCCTGTTTCATCAGCGAGTTAACCTCGTGGAGGTGATGTTCTTCAACATCAGCCACTTGTTCACTGAGCACATGAATTTGTTCGGTATTGATGCCGTTAGCTTCCAGTTCATTTTCAACGGCCTCGAGATCGTCGAGATTGTCACTGATGTAATAGTGCCGATTCATGCCACACCTCCCATCTCGTGTTGGCTGTAGACCTCCTCTGTCCTGCAGCCGTTAACTGAGATTTGCAGTCGATGTCTGTGCGCGTGGGGAACGCTGCACACTTGATGCAATTCGTAGGAAGTATAGCATTCGCTAGCATGCTGAGCGGTAAGCGTCAAGGTCTGGAGGGTCGCCAAATCCCAGACACAAAAAAACCGGCCATCGAGGCCGGTTTTTTTGTGTTCCTGCATCCCCCGCCAAAAAAACTGACGTGAGACAAAAATTCGATTGGAGCGGGTGAAGGGAATCGAACCCTCGTTATCAGCTTGGGAAGCTGGAGTAATGCCATTATACGACACCCGCTCAGAGCGGCTGACTTTGTACCAGATGTGCGCGTGAAAATGAAGTTTTTCTTTGCGCGCGATGGCTTTAGCACGGGTGAAACGAAAGCATCGACCGCGTGCGGTCATTCGCGGGCAAGCCTCGCTCCTGCAGGAATGCGCTTAACGCTGCAGGGCTGAGCTTGCTCGCGATGACTCTGTTTCAGATTGCCAATGCATGGTGGTCCTGGACGTAGTGGTAACGCGGTCGGCTTTCTTGTTGCGTCGGTTTCAGAAAGCCCAGCAGTGCGTTGCGGCTGTCTCGGCAGGCGGCTTTGTGCTCCATGTCGAGAAAGTGGCCGGTGGCCTGCAGGGTGCTGAAGGTGCTGTGCTGCACGTGACCGGCGAACAGCTTTGCATCGGCGGCGGCGGTGTACTCGTCCCATTCGCCGTTCATGAACAGCACCGGCACGTTGATTTTCTTCGCCGCGTTCAGGTAGCACTGGCGGTCGCTGTTGAGCACGTCGCTGATGTGAAAATGCATCTGCCCGTATTCATGTTCGGCCAACGAACTGACGTGACGGTAGTTGAAGCGCTTGAACAGCGAGGGCAGGTGTTTGCCGATGGTGCTGTTCACCAGGTCACCGACCCGGTTACCGTCCCGGCTGCCGAGATAATCGACACCGCGCTCAAGGTAGTCGAGCATGTGCGCGTTGACCACCGGCGAGAACGAGCTGATCACGGCCTTTTCGATGCGCCGTGGCTGTTGGGCGAGGGCGACCAGAGTGGCGGCGCCACCAAAGGAAAACGACAGCACGTGTTCGGCGGCGAAGTGGTCGATCAGCTCAAGGAGGATCTGCCCTTCGATTTCCTTGGTGAGCATTTTCTCATGCAGGTTGTGGGCTTTTGACTTGCCCGCGTAGGGCTGGTCGTAGCACACCACATTGAACTCTGGGTAAAGGTTTTTCACGGTCTGTGCAAACGACGCAGTCGTGGACATCGATCCGTTGACCAGAATAATGGTCTTCTCTGCGGCGTCTGCGCGATAGAACTCCGTGTAAACCCGATACTGACCTTGTATATCCAGCACAGCGATTTCTGGCCTCATGACATAAGACTCCTGGCAAGCGGGTATGCGCGCAAATCAGATTGCACGAGCTTTGTGACAGGTAGGCATACGCCTGGAATTTTGAAGGCCCATGTCGATCCATTGCACGCTGGTCGACGGGTATTGTTATAAGCGGGCAGTTTGCCGGGGGAAGGCGGAACCTGAGGGTTCTCTGCCGGCAAAAAGTTTCTTAGAGTAGTTTTGGTGACTCGCCGGTCACATTTCGCGCCGACGTCCTGATTCAAGCAGGGGTCACGTCATCGCGCAAGTATCTTTCGTAAAATTTTCAGCGGCTTCTGCTGAGCGGTCGCCTGCTTAGATCATTCGGATCTCATCGCTGCTCAACGGCCGGTATTCGCCGGGCTTCAATGTGTCGTCGAGCACCAGCGGACCCATGCATTCGCGGTGCAGGCGCAACACCTTGTTATCGAAGTGGCCGAACATCCGTTTAACCTGATGATAGCGGCCCTCGACGATGCTCAGGCGCGCAGATTTTGGCCCGAGTACGACCAGTTCGGCCGGTTGTGTGGTGAGGTCTTCGAAGGCGAAATACAGGCCTTTGGCGAAGGTGATCGCGTATTCGGCAGTGATGTCCTGCTCGGTCTCGACGTAGTAGACCTTGGGCAGTTTGGTCTGCGGTTGGGTCAGGCGTCGCGACCAGCTGCCATCGTTGGTGATCAGCATCAGGCCGGTGGTGTTGAAGTCCAGGCGACCGGCGATGTGCAGGTCTTCCTTGTCCGGTTCGCCGATCAGGTCGAGCACGGTCGGGTGTTGCGGGTCGCGGGTCGCACTGACGCAACCGGGTGGTTTGTGCAGCATGAAGTAGCGGGCCGGCTTGCCAACTTGCAGCACCTCGTCGTCGACTTCCACTCGGCTGAACTCGAGCACCTCGGCGTGGGGATCGCTGACGACTTCTCCGTCGACCCTGACGCGCTTTTCCACCAGCAACAGGCGTACCTGCTTACGGTTGAAGCGGGGCAGGTTGCTGAGGAAGCGGTCAACGCGCATGGCTAGGGTTCGGTGGGGGGATTCGGTGGGAGAGCGCCGCGCATCTTACGTGATCGGCTCGGCGGCTGCTTGCAACTGCATCTCGACCTGGGCGCAGGACGGGCACAGGCAGGACTTGTCGCGCAATTCGGTGGGCAGCGCCTGAAGTACCGCCGGATCGATGCTGACGCCGTAGCACCAGCAGGCACGATCGACGGTTCGCGGGTCAGCCAGGCTGCAGTCGTTGGAGGCGCCGCAGGCTGGGCAGAGGTCAGGTTTATTCATGAAGGAGCATTCGATTACGGCCGGTTAGCCTGGCCCGAGACCGCGCATGATCGGCCGGCAAGCACTCCTGCGCAAGCCGGCGATCCTGGAAATCAACGCCGATCGTTCAGATACGCACGCCACCCGCCCAAATGACTGATATCCACCGCCCCCTCCAAGCCATAGGGCTCACAGATAAACCCGCTCTCCCAACGCCCATCCGCCAGTTGTACCTTGCCCAACCCCAGCGGTGCCGGAATAGCGGTCAGGAACGAGCCCAACTCACTGCTCGGCAACTCCCACACTTCCACCGCAATCGCCGCGCCACCTTCCTTCACTCGGATCATGCCCGGGCGATAGGGTGGGCCGCCGGCCAGGGCATACAGCTGATAGTCGGGGGAACTGTGAGTGGCTTCGAGCAAACGGGCTCCACGCAGCTTGAGTTGCCAGTTCAGCGCCAGCCCATCCAGGTGCGCGCCGCAGACCACCAGCCGTGCGCGATCATTGCGCGCAATATTCGTCGGCGCAGACGCGGTCAACCCTTGCTGACGTTGCAAGGCATCCGCCACGCTCAACAGATACTGATCGGTAAACGCCCGGCCGAACAACGTCACGCCCCATGGCAAACCATTGCCCATGAATCCGCTGGGCACGGCGACGGCGGCGTAATCGAGCAGGTTCATGAAGTTGGTGTAGTAGCCCAGTTCCGAGTTGCGCAGCACCGGTTCGACCGCAAGCTCCGCCAGTGTCACCGGGCGGCCGATGGTTGGCGTGACCACGCAATCAAGGCCTTCCAGGGCTTTGTCGCACAACGCTTTCAAAGCCTGCAGACGGTATTGGGCGCGGAAGGTTTGCACGCCAGTCACCGCTGGCGCCTTGGCCAATACGGCGCGAATCACCGGCAGCACGGCTTGAGGATGTTGCTCCATCAACTCGCCGGCCACGCTGTAGCGCTCCGCCACCCACGGCCCTTCGTAGAGCAACCGGGCGGCTTCGAGAAACGGCGACAAATCCAGCTCGACCGCTTCGCCGCCCAAGGCTTTGAGCTGGTCGATGGCGTCGCCGAACAACAACGGTCCTTCAGGACAGCCGAAGAACGCCAGATCCCGCGCACGGGGTACGCCGAAACGCAATGGACGCGGTGTGCCGAAGGCCGAACCATCATTCCACAGCGGATTACTGCGGCTGTATTCGTCCCGTGGATCGAGATGAGCGGTGAGCGCGAGCAACTGACTGGCTTCCCGGGCCGTGGCCGTGAAGGTCGTGACGCAATCGAGCGTTCGACAGGCTGGAACCACTCCGGCCGTGGAGATCAGCCCTTTGCTGGCTTTCAAACCGACCAGATTATTCAACGCCGCCGGTACGCGACCGGAACCTGCCGTGTCTGTGCCCAGGGAAAAACTCGCCACGCCGAGTGCCACCGCCAATGAAGATCCGGCGCTGGAGCCGCCCGACGGATACTCCGGCAACACGCTGTTCGGGCAAGCGCCATACGGCGAGCGGCTGCCATTGAGGCCAGTGGCGAACTGGTCGAGATTGGTCTTGCCCAACGGAATCGCACCCAGCGCCAGCAGTTGCTCGACGATGGTTGCCGAGCGTTCCGGCACATAAGCAAACGCCGGGCACGCTGCGGTGGTGGGAATGCCCGCCAGGTCGATGTTGTCCTTGATTGCGAACGGCACGCCGTACAGTGGCAAGCTGCCTGGGTCACGACCGTCGAGTGCGGCGAGGTACGGTTCCAGTTCCTCGACACTGAGCAAATGGATGAACAGGTGATAGTCCGGGTTCAGTGCCGCGGCTTTTTCCCGCAGGTTCAACAGCAGTTGCCGAGGCGTAGTGCTGCCGTCACGGTAAGCGTTGCGCAGGGCGTCGAGTTGCAGATTGATGTTCATGGCGTTAATCCTTTTTTAATGGCTTGAGTCGAGTTCCAGCACCACCACACGTTGCCCGGCGCGCACCGCCGAACCCGGTTGCGCGCGAATCTCCCGTACCACGCCCGCCATGGGCGCGAGCAGCGGGATTTCCATCTTCATCGACTCCAGAATCACCAGCACATCCCCCGCCGCGACCCGGCTGCCTGCCTGCACCTGAACTTGCCAGAGGTTGCCGGCGATGTGGCTATCGACGCTCTGTTGACCGTCGGCTAACGGTGCATCATCAGTCACTTCATGGGCCAACTCTTCGCTGTCGAAGTGCGCCTGGCCGCTGCTGATCCAGCGTTCGCGCTCGGCGTTGAACGCGCTTTTTTGCTGATCCCGAAATGCCGTGATGCTCTGGGCTTCTTTCGCCAAAAACGCCTGGTAATCCGCCAGATTCAGCTGACTGTGTTCGATGTTCAGATCAAATCGCCCAAGCGGGAAATCCCGACGAATGCGCAACAGTTCATCGGCGCTCACAGGGTAGAACCGGATCTGGTCGAAGAAGCGCAGCAGCCACGGCTTGCCATCGAACGCGGAGACTTCGCGATAGCGATTCCACATCTGCAGCGTACGGCCGACGAACTGATAACCACCCGGGCCTTCCATGCCGTACACGCACATGTAGGCGCCGCCGATGCCTACCGAATTTTCCGCGGTCCAGGTGCGGGCCGGGTTGTACTTGGTCGTCACCAGACGATGCCGAGGATCGAGCGGGGTGGCGACCGGTGCGCCGAGGTAAACATCGCCCAGCCCCATCACCAGATAGCTGGCGTCGAACACGGTGCGTTGCACTTCGTCGAGGTTCGGCAGGTCGTTGATGCGGCGGATGAACTCCAGATTGCTCGGGCACCAGGGCGCGTCCTTGCGTACGGTGGTCATGTATTTCTCGATCGCCAACTGACAGGCTGGGTCATCCCAGGACAGTGGCAGATGGACGATGCGCGAGGGCACCTGCAGGTCCTTGGCGGCACACACCGCGTCCCATTCACCGGCGACAATGCCCAGCAGATCGGCCAGCGGCAGTTGCTCCGGTTGGTAATGCACCTGCAATGAGCGAATGCCCGGCGTCAGGTCGATCACACCGTGCAGGTTTTTGCTTTCCAGCGCCTGCATCAGCGCGTGGGCTCGGAAGCGCAGGACCAGGTCCAGTTCGGGGGCACCGATTTCCAATAACAAATGGGTGTCGCCCGACAGACGTGCAACCAGCTGCGTATTCCCCTGACCCAAATCCAACACCACAGGCGACACAGCCCCCTGTGGGAGCTGGCTTGCCTGCGATGAAGTTGATGCGGTGTCTGGTCGGGCCTCATCGCAGGCAAGCCAGCTCCCACAGGAATCCCATTTCAAGGCGAGATTGCGCGCGGTCTTGAGATCGACCGGGACGAACTGAACCTTGTCCCCAGCCTTGAGTTGCCCCAGCTGCCAAAGGTCCGCCTCGATCACCGTCACCGGGCAGACAAACCCGCCCAAGCTCGGGCCATCCGGCCCCAGAATCACTGGCATGTCCCCCGTGAAATCCACCGCGCCAATGGCGTACGGATTGTCATGAATATTCGACGGATGCAATCCCGCTTCACCACCGTCGGCCCGCACCCACTCAGGCTTCGGCCCGATCAGCCGCACTCCGGTGCGGCTGGAATTGAAGTGCACTTCCCACTGCGTGACGAAGAAGGTGCCGATGTAGTTTTCGGTGAAATATTCCGGGGCACCGTGAGGGCCGTAGATCACCCGAATCTGCCGCACGGCAGGCAACTCGGTAACGTGCTGGATCGCCAGGTGTTGCCCGGCGCTGTGGTCGCTCAAGGCCGGAATATGCAATACGTCCCCAGCACGCAATGCACGACCGGCATGGCCACCAAACTGGCCGAGGGTGAAGGTACTCTTGCTACCCAGATAATCTGGCACTTGCACGCCGCCGCGCAGGCACAGATAGCTGCGCGCGCCTGCACCGCCAATGGTGCCGAGGCTCAAAGTGGCACCGGCGGGAATCAACAGTGCAGTATTCATCGGCACTACTTCACCGTTCAGCATCAACGCAATCACCGCACCCGTGACGGCCACCACCGCCTCACAATTGAAACGCAGCAGCGGCCCGCTCATGGTGATTTCCAGCGCAGCTGCACCTTCATCGTTACCCAGCAAGCGATTGCCCAGACGCAGTGCCCGGCTGTCCATCGGACCCGACGGCGGCACGCCCACCGCCCAGTAACCGAGGCGTCCCGGATAGTCCTGAACGCTGGTCTGCGTGCCGGCGCTGAGCACTTCAAGGGTGTTGGCTTGATAGGCCAGATCTTCCAGGCAACGGGTCCACGGCTGGCCGCTGGCAAAGGGCGTATCGAGCAGAATCTGCCGCAAGTAATCACGGTTGGTTTCCACCCCGTACAGCAGGCTGTCGCCCAGAGCCTGATGCAGATCGACGCGCGCTGCTTCGCGAGTCGGTGCCCAGCTGATGACCTTGGCGATCATCGGATCGAAGTACGGCGGGATCTCGCAACCGGCCTCGACCCACGTGTCGATGCGCAGGTGTTTGCCATCGGTAACCGGGAAATTGACGGCAGTGAGCAGACCGGGACTCGGCTGGAAATCCCGGCCAGGATCTTCGGCATAGAGTCGTGCCTGAATCGCATGACCGTCGGCTTTCAATCCCTGACTCAACTCGCGCAGCGGCGGCAAATCACCGGCTGCCAGTTCCACCATCCAGCGCACCAGATCCACGCCCCACACTTGTTCGGTGACGCCGTGCTCCACCTGCAAACGGGTATTCACTTCAAGAAAATAGAAACGCTGGGCATCGCTGTCGAAGACGAACTCAACAGTGCCCGCGCTGCGGTAATTCACCGCTTTGGCCAGTTTGATGGCCGCTGCACAGAGTTCCTCGGCCATGCCCTCGGGCAGGTTCGGCGCCGGGGTTTCTTCGAGGACTTTCTGGTTGCGCCGCTGCACCGAGCAGTCGCGCACGCCGAGGGCAAGCACCTCGCCCTGGCCGTCGCCGAACACCTGCACTTCCAGATGCCGGGCGCGCTGGATGTACTTCTCGATGAACACGCCGGCGTCGCTGAAATTGTTCTGACCAAGGCGTTTGACGGCTTCGAATGATTCGCTCAATTCAGCAGCGCTGCGGCACACGCGCATACCGATGCCGCCCCCGCCGGCGGTGCTTTTGAGCATCACCGGGTAGCCGACCTGTTCGCCGGCTATCAACGCTGCATCGAGGCTATCGAGCAGCTCGGTGCCTTCGAGCATTGGCACGCCGTGTTGCTTGGCCAGTGCGCGGGCGGTGTGCTTGAGGCCGAACACCCGCAGTTGCTCCGGTGTGGGGCCGATGAAGGCGATGTCGGCCGCTTCGCAGGCTTGGGCGAATGCAGCGTTTTCCGAGAGAAAGCCGTAGCCGGGATGAATCGCCGTGGCGCCACTGGATTTAGCGATGGCGAGGATTTTGTCGACCGCCAGATAAGTGCCAGCGGCAGCGCCTTCACCGAGGCTGTGGGATTCAAAGGCTTGCAGGATGTGCAGGCTGGCGGCATCGGCTTCGGAGTAAACGGCAACGCCCTTGACCTGCAATTCACTCAAGGTACGCAAGATGCGACAGGCAATGGCGCCGCGGTTGGCGATGAGGACTTTTTCGAACATGGCATAACCCCCGGAGGCGATAAAGCATCAGCCTCGACCTGGGATGCGGGCCGTCCCGCAGTTTTTCGATAGGCGCCGAGGTCGTCCTCGGCGGCAGAATTACTAAATTTGAAACCACCGCTGACCTTGTGGGAGCGGGCTTGCCCGCGATGGGGCCAGCACATTCAACAATGATGTCGACTGACACACCGCTATCGCGGACAAGCCCGCTCCCACAGGTTTGGTGGTGTTTTTACTTTTTGATGCACTGGCCTGAACGGGCCTGGCACAAGACAAACAACCACCGCCGCAAACGCGAAAATTTCAGTTCCATACCAATAGCTCCGCAGGTGTGGGGTTGTAGGCGTTGCACGGATTGTTCAGTTGCGGGCAGTTGGAGATCAGCACGATCACGTCCATCTCGGCCCGCAGGTCGACGTATTTGCCCGGCGCCGAAATCCCGTCTTCGAAGGTCAGGCCACCGTCGGCCGTCACCGGCACGTTCATGAAGAAGTTAATGTTCGGCCCGATGTCTCCCTTGCCCAGCCGACCATCGTGGGCACAGGCGCGCAGGTAGTTGTCGCGGCAACTGTGCATGTAGCGTTTCTCCAGCGCATAACGCACGGTGTTGCTCTCCTGGGCACAGGCACCGCCGAGGGTATCGTGACGCCCGCAAGTGTCGGCAACGATGGTCAGCATCGGTTTGCCGAGGTTGGAATAGAGCACGCTGCCGGTGCTCAGGTAGACGCTGTTCTGCCGACGCAACGTGCGATGTACGTCATAGCGCTCCTTGGGATTGGCGAGGCTGTAGAACAGAGTGTCGACGGCCTGATTGCCTTCCAGGTCGAGGATGCGCAAGGTCTGGCCGGCCTTGACCTCCATCAGCCAGGGTTCGCCGGCGGGGATGGTGGCGCGGTAGATCGCGGTTTCTGGTTGCCTGTTGGTAGTAACGGCAGCGGTGGCGATAGCAAGTGACATGGCAGCGATCCTCAGGCGAACAGACGGTCGGTGTTGATGAAGCCGCGCTCGTTTTCCGGGCGCGAGGTGCGGCAGTGTTCGGCGACACTCGCATCGGCGTTCATCCAGCTGAGCTTCAGCGGTTTGGGTGCGTACTCAGGCGCCGGATCCATCGGATGTTGCAGCGCGGTGAGCACCACCAGGGTGTCCATCGGCGCGTACAATTCGATGTAATCACCGGCCTTGGAATGGCCTTCGACGAAGTGGAAGCGCCCGGCCTCATCGACGTTCACACGGCTGAACAGGTTGAGGGTCATCAGCAGGTCGGACAGGCCCAACCCCCATTTGCCCAATTCCACCAACAGGTTGTCGGTGCCGTTGCGGAAGAAGCCGTTACGCAGTTCCTGATAGCGGCCCGCGCCGTACTTTTGCGCGACCTCTTCAGCGCACAGCACGCCGCCGAGGCTGTCGCTCCAGCCGCAGGTGTCGGCAGTGATTGCCGCCAATACGCGGCCCATGTCCGAGTACAGGCAATGGCCAGTGGTGAGCTTGGCGGTGTGTTGGCATTTGAGGCTGTCGGGCAGGTTCAGGCGTTCGGTTTTTTCGTTGGCGTTGAGTAGCGTCAGACTGACATTGGCACCGCCGCGCAGGTCGGTCAGGCGCAGTAATTGGCCGCGTTTCAGAACGAAAGAACGATGGCCGCCGCCGGGGAGCATTTCTTCGGCGAAGGGCGGGAACAGCTGGGTCGAATCAGTCATGTGTAAATTCCTCTAAGCGATGCGAAGCGAACCTGCCAACGGAGCCGGCAGGGCGTCGACGGCGGCGCGATTGGCACGGCGGTCGCTGTTCAAAGGGATGTCGTAGGTGATGCGTGCGCCATAGGCGCCGGGGGCGTGCGGATCGATGCGGACCTTGTCGAACACCAGCAAACGGGTGCCGAGACTGAAACCTTCGGACAGGTCATGGGTGACCATGAACACCGTTAGCTGGGTCTCGCGCCACAGTTCCAGCAGCAAGCCGTGCATGTCTTTGCGGATCCCCGGATCGAGCGCGCCGAAGGGTTCGTCGAGCAACAGCACGCGCGGCTTCATGATCAGCGCTTGGGCGATTGCCAGGCGTTGTTGCATACCGCCGGAGAGCTGCGCCGGGTATTTGTCCAGCGAGTGACCGAGGCCGACTTTGTGCAGCAGCACCGAAGCCTGTTCCCGCGCCTCGCGTTTGGCGCTGCCGAACAACCGCCCCAGCAAGGGCGAGCGCGGCAGTTCGAGGCCGATGGCGACGTTGTCCAGCACGCTCAAGTGCGGGAACACCGAGTAGCGCTGGAACACCACGCCGCGGCTGGCATCCGGTTCGCTGGCCAGGGCCTGGCCGTCCAACAGAATCTCGCCGCGACTGGCGCGCTCCTGGCCCAGCAGTAGCCGCAGGAAAGTCGATTTGCCGCAACCTGACGCACCGACCAAGGTGCAGAACTCGCCCTCGTTGACGTTCAGGTTCAGACCTTCGAGCACTACCTGATCGGCGTATTGCTGCCAGACGTTTTTCACCGTGATGAAGCTCATACCCGCGCTCCTTCATACCAAGGAAAAGCACGCTGGGTCAGGCGTTTCAGGCCCCAGTCCATCAGCCAGGCAAGCAGGGTAATCCACACGACATAAGGCAGGATCACGTCCATCGCCAGGTAGCGGCGCACCAGGAAAATCCGGTAGCCGAGACCATCGGTGGAGGCGATGGCTTCGGCAGCGATCAGGAACAACCACGCCGAACCCAGCATCAGTCGCAGCGAGATCAACAGGCGCGGCAACAATTGCGGCAGCACCACGCGCAGCATCAAGGTCCAGGTCGAAGCGCCAAGCGTCTGCGCCTTGATCAGCAACTCGACGGGAATTTCCCGGGCGCGCTGTTCCAGGTCCCGGGCCAGGCACGGGGTGATACCGATCACGATCAGCATCACTTTCGACAACTCCCCCAGCCCGAACACGATGAACAGAATCGGCAGGATCGCCAGTGGCGGCACCATCGAAAGCACGGTGAGTACCGGCGACAAAGGTGCGCCGAACAGCGGCAGGGTCCCGGCGGCGATGCCCAGGCACAGCCCGGCCAATGCACTGATGCCGAGGCCGATGGCCAGCCGTCGCAGGCTGGCGGCGCTGTCTTGCCAGAGCAGGTATTCACCGGTGCGGGTGTCGGCGGTGAAGGCCAGTCGTTTCACCGCGTCGGTCATCTGCACGGCACTGGGCAACAGTTTGTCGTTGGGGTTGTCCATCAGCCGCTCGGCCGAGCCCATGAAGTAGGCAAACAACACCAGGGCGAACGGCAGGATCACCAACAGCAGGCGACTCGGGCGATCCGGGTGGCGATTGATCAGGCGCATGGCCTAGTCCTCCGTTGTTACAACGTGGAGTCGGCAGCCATCTGCACATAGCTCGGGTCGAAGCGCAGCTTGAGGTTGGTCTTGTCGCCGCTGGTCACGCCATTGGCGAAGGCCATGCCGATGGCACTGGTGTCCTTGGCGCCTTCACCCAGCAAGCCGTGCTGAAAGGAGAACTCGGCGACCTTGCGCATGGTGTCGGGCAGTTGCTTGCTGGTGGCGAATTCCAACGCTTCTTTTGGTGTGGCAAACAATTTGGTGGTGTCGAGTTGCGCCTGGAAACCAGCCAGGTCGGTGCCCGAGGCTTTGGCCATGTGTTCGAGAGCGGCTTTGCTGGCGGCGTTTTTGGCGTTCATCAACTCCACCACTTCAAACCAGGCGCCGGTCAGCGCTTTGCCCAAGGCCGGGTTGTCTTTGAGGGTGGCGCTGTTGACCACCATCATGTCCATGATTTCGCCGGGAACCTGGCTGGAGTTGAAGACTTCAGTCACGCCGGGTTTGGCCTTGATGTCCGAGAGCATCGGGTTCCAGGTGGTGACGGCGTTGACCTGGGCGGTGTTGAAGGCGGCCGAGATGTCGGCGTCGGAGGTGTTGACCACTTTCAGGTCTTTCTCGGTGAGGTCCACCGAATCGAGCGCCCGGGCCAATAGGTAGTGGGACACCGAGAGTTCCACCAGATTGACGTCCATGCCCTTGAGGTCGGCGACTTTCTTGCCTTCGCCTTTGAGCACGATGCCGTCGTTGCCATTGGAGAAGTCGCTGACGATCAGCGCCGTGCTGTCGACGCCACCGGCAGCCGGAATGGTCAGCGCATCCATGTTGGTCATGGTGCAGCCGTCAAACTGGCCGGCGGTGTATTGGTTGATGGATTCGACGTAATCGTTGAGCTGCACCACATCGATTTTGATGCCGTACTTTTTCGCCCATTTGTCGACGATGCCTTGGCTGCCTGCATATTCCCAGGGCATCCAGCCGGCATAAATAGTCCAGCAGACGCTGAAATGGTCTTTCTGTGCGGCTTGGGACGAGACGCTCACGAGGGCTGCAAAAGCAGCGGCAAGCAGGGTGGGTAAACGAAGTCGGGACATGGGATGGTTCTCCAGTTGATCAAGGGCGGACAGGAAGGCAGCGGCACCGCGAACGGTGGCTTGTCTCCCGGGCTTTTGTCCCGCCGTGTAACCTCAACTGGAGGTCGCCAACTCTCGGACCAGCCACTCGCCTAAGCGAGCCGGAACCCTAGTCAGCCATTGCAAATTGTGGTGCCGCGAACCTGTGATGACTCCTGCACGCCTTTGGTTAAGCGAGAGCCGTGCCAAGTCGGTTTGAGCCCTCTAGCTTGGGCATCGAGGAAAAGGGGAGGGATAAACAAGCGGCATGCCCTGCCTTGTCATGGTGCGTTGGCGCATGTCTATGCACCGTAGATGGACGCAGTGGCCGCTGATCTGAAGGCCGACGCTGTCTGGCACTCGATACCGGTTTGAAAGTCAAAACAGGTGTCAGCCGGCCTGTGCCGACTGCTGTTGCGGGTCTTCCAGGAGGCCGCCATGCTTTTTCAGAAAAAGCTCCGCCGAATACTGCTCTTTTTGTTTTTTGGTTTGGGCTTGTCCGGCTGTTATTACTACGTAGGTGGTGCCGATGTTTATTCGACACCTTATTACTACCCTGGCTATTACTACTCTCCTTACTACTACGGCGGCCCGCGTTTTTATGGGGGCTATCGCTATTTTTATTACGGTGGGCATCCCCGTCATCACCACGGAGGACACCATCGCGGACACCGTTAATCAGCTCATCAATACAGCGGCGCGTCCGGCTCACGGAAGCGCCGTTTTCTTTGAAAAGATGAAAAACCTTTCATCGGCTACTTGTTTCAACGTGTTGCGGGAGCGCACCAGATTCCGAATTCACTGTCTGATATTTCGACAGTCGCCGAACCATTGACTGTCGCCTGCCAGCGTCGCTGGTGTGGCTCACCCGCGGTCCAGGAGGCCGCCATGCTCTGTCAAAAAAAGCTCCGTCAAATTCTGCTGATTGTTTTATCGGGATTGTCTCTTGGTGCATGCGTGCCCTATTCCGATGGAGGATCCGGCTACTACCGTTCCGAGGTCTACACGTCCCCAGCGCCGTATTACTCCGGTGGCGGGTCTTATTACTCCGACGGCCGTTACTACACCGCGCCGCGCAGGTATTACTCACCGCCTGCACGGTATTACCAGCCATCGCCGCGTTACTACCACCAGCCGCGGGTTTATCAATCGGCACCGCGCTATTACCAGCCGGCGCCACGAGCAGACTACCGGGTCTATCAGAATCGTGGATGGGACCGTCATGATCGTAGGGGCTGGGATGGCCGTCACCGCAGCGGTCGGGGTGATGACTATCGAGGCCACAGCAGGTCGGATCATCGTGGCGATAGAGGTCATAGGAGCGATCACCGTGATGGCGATCGGGATGGCCGAGGCAATCGCTGGTAAACACTCAATAAAAAAGCGGCGCATGAAGCGCCGCTTTTTTTGTGCCTGAATTTTCAGTATTCCGATAAATCCGCCAGAGGATGCCGTCCTTCCCAGACCTTATGGAAATGCGCCTCCACCGCCGCCTCCGGCACAGTATTGATGTCCGGCCAGTGCCAGCGAGGTTTCTGGTCCTTGTCGATCAACCGCGCTCGTACGCCTTCGCTGAACTCCGGATGACGACAGCAATTGAGGCTCATGGTGTATTCCATCTGAAAGACTTGAGCCAACGATAGATGCCGGGCGCGAACGATCTGTTCCCACACCAGATGAGCGGTCAGGGGTGAGCCTTCAGTCATGGTTTTGGCGGCACGCCCGAGCAGCGGGTCGGAATGATCGCGCAGCGCGCTGATGGCTTTCCAGGCGCAACGAACGTCGCTGACATCCAGCAGTTCGTCGATCAGCTCGCGTCGAGGCAGCCACTGCGCCTCGGGCATCTGCGCGATCGCTTCCTGCTGCAAGGCCTTGAGCAGGCTGTTGAGCTGCATGGCTGTCTGTTCCTGCCAGTTCAATTGCAGCAAACCTTCGATCAACTCATGCTGTTGATCATCGCGCAGGAAGCGGTCAGCGAGGTCCAGATCGATCGCATCGCGACCGTTTATCTGGGCGCCGGTCAGGCCGAGAAACAATCCGAGCTTGCCGGGCAACCGCGACAGAAACCAACTGGCGCCGACGTCCGGGTACAAGCCGATGCCGATCTCCGGCATCGCCAGTCGGCTGCTTGGCGTGACGATCCGAATGCTCGCCCCTTGCAGCAGCCCCATGCCACCGCCCAGCACGTAACCATGACCCCAGCAGATCAGCGGTTTCGGGTAGGTGTGCAGGTTGAAGTCGAGGCGATATTCTGCCGCAAAGAAGTGTGCAGCCAAGGGCGGCACTTCGCCGGGAAGGGCGCGACATGCCTCCACCAGGCTGCGTACTTCCCCGCCGGCGCAAAAAGCTTTAGTGCCATTGCCGCGCAGCAGCACGCAAACGATCTGTGGCTCCTTGGCCCAGGCATCCAGTTGATCGCGCAGGGCGTTGATCATCGGCAAGGAGAGGGCGTTGAGGGACTTTTCGGCATCCAGGCTGGCGATGCCGATGCGTGCGCCGTCGGTGCCGGTGAGTTCTTCGAAGTGCAGATTCATCGTGACCTCGATCGGTAAATTGAGCGTTTAGTATGATCGCTCTATAGGAAAGTGCCGGATCTGTATCAGATCAATTGACAAGGGAGATAGGGTTTCCTAGGGTTCGCCCCATTGTTTTTGCCGGATGTAACCATGACTGCTGACGACCGTATCAAACTCGAACCGAGCTGGAAGGAGGCACTGCGTGCCGAATTCGACCAGCCTTACATGGCAGAGTTGCGCACATTCCTGCAACAGGAGCGCGCGGCGGGCAAAGAGATCTATCCTCCCGGACCAATGATCTTCAACGCGCTCAATTCCACGCCGCTGGACAAGGTCAAAGTGGTCATTCTCGGTCAAGACCCTTACCACGGCCCGGGTCAGGCCCATGGGTTGTGCTTCTCGGTGCAACCGGGCGTACCGGCGCCGCCATCGCTGGTGAACATCTATAAAGAGTTGAAGCGCGACCTGAACATCGACATTCCCAATCATGGCTACCTGCAGAGTTGGGCAGAGCAGGGCGTGTTGATGCTCAACACCACCATGACCGTGGAACGCGCGAATGCCAACGCCCATGCGGGCAAGGGCTGGCAATATTTTACCGACCGGATTATTGAAGTGGTCAGCGAGCATCAGCCACATCTGGTATTCCTGCTGTGGGGCGCGCATGCCCAGAGCAAGCAGAAACTCATCGACGCCACCAAACACCTGGTGCTGACCTCGGTCCATCCGTCGCCGCTGTCCGCCTATCGCGGCTTCCTCGGCTGCGGGCACTTCAGTCGGGCGAACAAGTTTCTGGAACAGAATGGCGAGACGCCGATCGAGTGGCGATTGCCGTCGGTCTGATGTGTTGACCGGGAGGCCCCATCGCGGGCAAGCCCGCTCCCACAAGGACTACGCGGACCCTGTGGGAGCGGGCTTGCCCGCGATAAAAGCGACTCGGTCTATCAGGGAGAATCCGGTTCCCGGTTCCAATACCGAAACAACGGCTCCGCCAGAAACAATACAAACAACAGCCGCATCACCTGCATAGCCGTCACTAGCGGTACCGACAATTGCAGTGTCTCCGCCGTCAGGCTCATTTCGGCAATTCCACCAGGCATCATGCCCAAGGTCAGCGAACGCAGATCCAGCTGAGTCAGCGCACTCAAACCCAATGCCGCCAGAGTTGCGATCAACATGGTCAACACCGTGCCAAGCAGGGTTCGGCCCATGAACGACGGTGCCCGCCGGAAGAACTGCCGATTGAAGTGACACCCCAACCCGCTGCCAATCAGCCACTGGCCAATCTGACTGCCGCCATTGGGCAGACCGATGTGCAGGTCCCAGGCAATGCTCACCGTCGCAGTCACCAGCAACGGTCCGAATAGCCACGGATTGGGCTGGCGCAGACGTTGCCAGATCCAGGCGGCAAGGGCGCCCGCCGGGAACAGAATGGCCAGCCACCACCAATTGACGGTCGTTGGATGCAAGACCGGCGCACCGTCGCCCAACAGATACTTGAACGCCGCCGGCACACACAGCACCACCACCAGCACCCGCAAACTCTGCCCCGCCGCGACACGGCTGAGCACCGCGCCGTTGCGGGCGCCAAGGTTGACCATTTCGCCGGAGCCACCGGGCATGCTGGAAAAGAATGCGGTGGCGCGATCTTCCCCGGTGCGCCGCATCAACCAGACCCCGACCACCGCGGACAGGCTGGTGACCAACGCACCGAAGAAGATCAGACCGAAGTGGCTCAGCACCTGCTCCATCACCACCGGGGTGAAGTGCAGGCCGATGCCGATGCCGACGATCCACTGGCCGCACTTGCGCCCGCCAGGGATTTCCGCCAATTGCCAGGGAGTCAGGCAGCGCACCAGGATGATCGCCAGCAACGAGCCGACCATCCACGGTAGCGGCCAGCCGATCTGGCTGGCGAGGTAACCGCCCAGCAGACCGACCAGCGGTGTTCCCCACCAGCTTTTGAACGGGGTGCGATCAGACATCGGCGATAGCGCGCCGGGCGACCGAACGTTTGCGCCAGATACGCAGCAGCGGCATCAGCAACATGATTGCAGTCAACACCCAGCAACCGAATGTGATCGGGCTCGACCAGAGGATTTCCAGCGCACCGTTGGAAATCGACAGGGCGCGACGCAGGTTTTGCTCCATCAGACCTCCAAGGATGAAACCCAGCAGTACCGGCGACAACGGGAAGTCCAGCTTGCGCAGGATGTAGCCGAAGATGCCGATGCCGATCATCAGGAACAGGTCGAACGTGGTGGCATGCACCGCGTAGACACCGATCCCGGTGATGATCGCGATCACCGGCACCAGCGCCCAGTTTGGCACGGCGAGGATGCGGGTAAAGATGCGGATCATCGGAATGTTGAGGATCACCAGCATCACGTTGGCGACGAACAACGACGCGATCAGCCCCCAGACGATGTCCGGTTGCTGCTGGAACAACAGCGGGCCAGGGGTGATGTTGTACAGCGACAGCGCGCCGATCATCACCGCCGTGGTGCCCGAACCCGGAACGCCGAGGGTCAGCATCGGCACCAGTGCACCGCAGGCGGCGCCGCCGATGGCGGTTTCCGGCGCCGCGAGGCCACGCATGTCGCCTTGTCCGAACGTGCCCTTGGCGCCAGCGATACGTTTCTCGGTCATGTAGGCCACAGCGCTGGCCAATGTCGCACCGGCACCCGGCAACACGCCCATGATGAAGCCCAGAAAACCGCAACGGATGTTTACCAGAAACACCGCCGAGGCTTCCTTGAAGTTGAACATCATGCGCCCGGTGGCTTTCACCGCTTCCTGGCCGCGATGGGTTTTTTCCAGTAGCAGGAGGATTTCGCTGATGGAGAACAGGCCCAACACCAGCACGACAAACTGAATGCCGTCCGTCAGGTGAATGTTATCCCCGGTGAAACGGTATACGCCGCTGTTGGCGTCGATCCCGACGCTGGACAGAAACAGACCGATCAGCGCTGCAATGAAGGTCTTGAGCGGTCGGTCGCCGGCCATGCCGCCAAGACAGACAATCGCAAACACCATCAGCACGAAATACTCCGCCGGTCCGAAGGCAATTGCCCACTTCGCCAGCAGCGGGGCGAACAGCACCATGCCGCACGTCGCAATGAATGCACCGATGAACGAGCTCCACGCCGACAGCGACAGCGCTACACCGGCCAGGCCTTTGCGGGCCATCGGATAACCGTCGAGGGTGGTCATCACGGTGGAGGCTTCGCCCGGAATGTTCAGCAGGATCGAGCTGATCCGGCCGCCGTACTCGCAACCCAGGTACACCGCCGCCAACAGGATCAACGCCGACTCCGGTGGCAGGCCAAGGGCGAATGCGATCGGAATCAGCAACGCCACGCCATTGATCGGACCCAGCCCCGGCAACAGTCCGACGACGGTACCGATCAGGGTGCCGCACAGCGCGGTCACGAGATTGTATGGGGTCAGCGCGACGCCGAAGCCCTGACCCAAATAGCCTAAAGTATCCATATCAGTTCTCCAGAACGTCGAGCACGCCCAGCGGCAGTGGCACGTCCATCAACTTGTCGAACAGCAGATAAAGACCGATGGCCATCAGGCTGATGATCACCGCACTGGGCAGCCAGCGGCCCCCATACAGGCGTGCCATCGGGACCCCGATCAGAATGCTGGCGACGATGAAACCAAGAGGTTCGAAGGTCCCGGCGAACACCAGCAACAGCAGCACGCAAATGCCGATTTTGATCAGGGTTTCGCGGTCCAGTTTCGGGTCATCGTCGCTGTGCACGATCGGCGCCGGTCGAAACACCATGTACAGCAAAGCCAGGCCCATCAGGCCGAGCATCAACAGAGGGAAGGCCCGAGGCCCGACCGGTTCGTAGGAAAAAGCCGCTTGATACGGCCACGCCATCAGGGCCAGGCCGATACAGGCCAGCAACAGCACCGAAGCGAAAATGCGTTGTATGAGCATGAGGAACTCCTGGGCCACGACCCCGAGAACCGGGGCCGTGGCCGCTAGACAGAGGCGATCACTGGATCAGGCCGAACTCTTTGGCCAGCACTTTGTAGTCCGCGACCTGCTTCTTCACGTAGGTGTCCAGCTCCGGGCCGGTCATGGCGAACGGGAACAGTTCACGCTGATCGCGCAGCTTGGCGAAGTCCTCGGAGGCCAACAGTTTGTCGAAGGCGTCTTTCCACCAGGCGTAGTCTTCGTCGCTGACTTTTGGCCCGAGGTAGAAGCCGCGAACCACCGGCCAGACGATGTCGTAGCCCTGCTCTTTAGCGGTCGGAATGTCTTTCATTTCCGGCTCGTCCAGACGCTTCTCGGAGAACACCGCGAGCAGGCGCATGTCGCCGCTCTGAATGTGTGGCATGGAGTCGGAGATGTCGGTGCTGCCGACCTGGATGTGGCCACCGAGCAGCGCGGTGGCGATTTCACCACCGCCTTCGAGGGCGACGTAACGCAGGTCGCGCGGGTTGATTCCGGCGGCCTTGGCGATCAGTGCGGTTTGCATCCAGTCCTGGCTGCCGACGGTGCCGCCGGAACCGATCACCACTTTGCTCGGATCTTTCTTCAGCGCCTGAACCAGATCGTCCAGGGTCTTGTAAGGCGAATCGCTTTTCACCGCGATGGCACCATAGCTTGTGCCGACGGCGGCCAGCCAGCGGACGTTGGTTTCATCGAAACGACCGAACTTGCCTTGTGCCAGGTTCAGCAGCGAACCGCTGGACCACGCCACCAGCGTGCCGGCATCGGCAGGGCGTTGAGCGACCACCGCGTTGTACGCTACCGCGCCGACACCGCCGGGCATGTAGGTCACGCGCATCGGTTTGGTCAGCAGTTTTTCGTTGACCAGCGCGCTTTGCGCCAGTTTGCAGGTGAGGTCGAAGCCGCCGCCTGGCGAGGCCGGGGCGATGCATTCCGGACGTTTCGGTTCGGCCATCAATTGGCTGGCAAACAGCACACAGCTGGCGGCGAGAGCAACTTTACGCAGTGATAAGTTCATTTGAGTCTCCACGGGCATTATTGTTATTGGACGTGATGTTTACCAAAGGGCAACGCTATAGCTCACCAGCAGACGCACTTCATCGGCATCGCGAGCGGAGTAATTGGAACGGTAGGTGGCATTGCGCAAGCGTACGGCGACATCTTTCAAGGCGCCGCTTTGTACGACGTATTTGATCTCGGTGTTGCGCTCCCACTCTTTGCCTTCGTCACCGTTCTTGAGCTTGATGTTATCGCCGCTCAGGTAACGGCTCATGAAGCTCAGGCCGGGAATGCCGAGTTTGGCGAAGTCATAGTCGTAACGTGCCTGCCAGGAACGTTCTTCGGCGCCGGCAAAATCATTGATCTGCACGAAGTTGACCAGGTACGGATCGCTGCCATCGACGTAGGGGAAGGCACTGTCACCGGACATGTGCTGATAACCGGCGCTGAATTTATGCCCGCTCAAGGCATAGCTCACCAGACCGTTAAGGGATTGGTTGTCGATCTTGCCGCCCCGGGCCGCGCCCTCGTCGTCACTGATGGCCAATCGCAGATCGGTGCCGAAAGTACCGGGGCCGAACGGTTGCGATGCGACAACGCCGAGGAAGTGCTGGTTGTAGACTTCATCGAGTTGGGCGAAGTGGTAGCTGCCGGTGATCTTGTCGGTGAACTTGTAATCCACGCCGCCAAAATCAAAGTGCTTGCCAGCCACGGTGCCGGCGAAACGGCTGTTCTTGTTGTTGAGGGCAATATCCTCGAAGTCGGTGCTGTCGCGGTCCTTGGCTTTCTCCAGGCGGCCGCCGGTGAAGGTCAGGTTCTTGATCTCTTTGGAGGTCAACAGGCCGCCTTCAAAGGTCTGCGGCAGAATGCGCCCGTCGTTGGGTTTGAGGATCGGCAGTTCCGGAATCAGGCTGCCGATTTTCAGTTCCGTGGCGGAGATTTTCATTTTGCCGGTCAGGCCGAGCTTGGAATATTCATCCGCCGCGCGTCCGTCGTCATGGGTCGGCAACAGGCCGGTTCCAGTGCGATCCGGACTCGAATCGAGTTTTACCCCGAGCATGCCCAGCGCATCGACACCGAACCCCACGGTGCCGTCGGTGTAACCCGATTGCAGATTGAGCATGAACCCCTGAGCCCATTCGTCCCGCTTGGATTGCTGGGCGCTGGTGCCGTCGCGAAAGTCGCGGTTGAAATACATGTTGCGGGTTTCGAAGGTTGCCGTACTGTCTTCGAAGAAGGCAGCCTGGCTCAACGGCGAAAAGCCGGCGAGGGCGGCGGCACTGGCAAGGGCGGTGTGGCTGAGGCGGGAAAAACGAACAGGCGGGCGAGCCTGAAGCTGCATGGACAGCATGGTGACGTACTCCGTTTATTGTTCTTATTGGCGAAAACGCTTCGAGGCGTTTCTCGTACTGCTATGGGCACTAGCAACGGCAGTCGAAACTGTCCGTGGCTGGACTCTAACCGGCCAACCTTTCGCTAACCTTTCAGCTGACTTTCCCGGTTTTCGGGCTTCACAGCGACGGATGCGGCTGTAAACTCCGCGCCAAAGAATGGCGTCGACCATCCCTGAATGAGGTAAAGATCCATGCGTGTTCTGCTCGTTGAAGACCATCTGCAGCTTGCCGAAAGTGTCGCCCAGGCGCTCAAGAGCACCGGGTTGACCGTGGATGTGTTGCACGACGGTGTGGCGGCTGACCTGGCCTTGAGCAGCGAGGAATACGCCGTGGCGATCCTCGATGTCGGCCTGCCGCGCATGGATGGCTTCGAAGTGTTGGCGCGCTTGCGGGCCCGGGGCAAGAACCTGCCGGTGCTGATGCTGACCGCCCGCAGCGACGTCAAGGATCGGGTTCACGGCCTGAACCTTGGGGCTGACGATTACCTGGCCAAACCCTTCGAGCTGACAGAGCTCGAGGCCCGGGTCAAAGCCTTGCTGCGCCGCAGTGTGCTCGGCGGTGAACGTCAGCAGCGTTGTGGCGTGCTGGCCTATGATCTGGACACCCGGCGCTTTACCCTTGGCGAAGAATTGCTGACCCTGACCTCTCGTGAGCAGGCGGTGCTAGAAGCCCTGATCGCCCGTCCCGGTCGGGTGATGAGCAAGGAACAACTGGCCGCCCAGGTCTTCGGTCTGGACGAGGAGGCCAGTCCCGATGCCATCGAAATCTATGTCCACCGCTTGCGCAAGAAACTCGACGGCCAACCGGTGGCCATCGTGACCTTCCGCGGCCTTGGCTATCTGCTGGAAAGTCGCGATGCATAAGCTCAGCAGCCTGCGTTGGCGGCTGCTGTGGAACCTCGCGCTGCTGTTGGTGGTGTTGATGCTCGCCAGTGGTTTGAGCGCGTACTGGAACGGTCGCGAAGCCGCCGACACCGCTTATGACCGGACCCTGCTGGCCTCGGCGCGGACCATCGCCGCCGGCCTGTCCCAGCGCGATGGCAGCCTCAGCGCCAACGTGCCTTACGTGGCCCTCGATACGTTCGCCTACGACAGCGCCGGGCGAATTTTTTACCTGGTCAACGACATCAACCAGAAGCTGATCTCGGGCTACGAAAACCTGCCGGCACCGCCGCCGGGAACGCCGCGCACCGATGATTATCCGGCGCTGGCGCGTTTCTATAACGCCACCTATCAGGGGCAGAACGTGCGAGTGGTCAGCCTGCTCAAAGCGGTCAGCGAGCCGAATATGAACGGCATGGCGGAAATTCGCGTGGCGGAAACCGATGAAGCACGGGTCCGCATGGCTCGCAGCCTGATGGCCGACACCTTGTTGCGTCTGGGTATGTTGGCGATCGGTGCATTGCTGATGGTGTGGTTTGCGGTCAGTGCGGCGCTACGCCCGCTGGAGCGCTTGCGCACGGCGGTGGAAGAGCGTCAGCCCGATGACTTGCGGCCCTTGCCGTTGGTGGAAGTTCAGCACGAGTTGGGGCCGCTGGTGCGTGCGCTCAATCACTTTACCGAGCGTTTGCGTGGACAGTTCGAGCGTCAGGCGCAGTTCATCGCCGATGCCGCTCATGAATTGCGTACCCCGTTGGCGGCGCTCAAGGCACGGCTCGAACTGGGCTTGCGCTCGAACGAACCCGACACCTGGCGCAGCACTCTGGAAACCGCCGCCCAGGGCACAGATCGCCTGACTCACCTGGCCAATCAATTACTCTCGCTGGCTCGGGTCGAGAATGGCGCCCGGGCAATCGCCGAGGGCGGTGCGCAGTTACTCGACCTCAGTCAGTTGGCCCGTGAATTGGGCATGGCCATGGCACCGCTGGCCCATGCCCGTGGCGTGGCGCTGGCGCTGGAAGCCGACGAGCCGGTGTGGCTGCGCGGCGAGCCGACGCTGTTGAATGAATTGTTGAGCAACCTGGTGGACAACGCACTGGCCCACACGCCACCGGGCGGCAATGTGATCTTGCGGGTCATGGCACCGGCGGTGCTGGAGGTTGAGGACGATGGCCCGGGAATTCCCCTTGAAGAGCGGGATCGGGTGTTCGAGCGTTTTTATCGGCGTAACGAGCAGGTGGCCGGATCGGGACTTGGATTGGCCATCGTCGGCGAGATCTGCCGCGCCCACCTGGCGCAGATCAGCCTGCATGATGGCGAGCAGGCGGGGTTGAAGGTGCGGGTGAGTTTTATCGCAGGAGAGTGAACACAGGACCTGTGGCGAGGGAGCTTGCTCCCGCTGGGCTGCGAAGCAGTCCCAAAACCATACACCACAGTATTTCAGTTAAACCGTGTTGTCCGGATTACGACTGCTGCGCAGCCGAGCGGGAGCAAGCTCCCTCGCCACAGTTACTCGTTCACAATCAATAAAACATCGACCGCGATTCTTCCAGATCCCTGCACATCGCCTCGTTCTCCGGATCGATCCCCAGCTTCTTGAAGGCCGGTACGCTGAAGGGATCGATACGGGCCAGTGGGTGATCGGTGTCCTTGTGGCAATACAGGCTGGCCACTTGCACCAGATCGACATA
Organism: Pseudomonas sp. F-14 TE3482; assembly: GCF_053629455.1. Lineage (NCBI taxonomy): Bacteria > Pseudomonadati > Pseudomonadota > Gammaproteobacteria > Pseudomonadales > Pseudomonadaceae > Pseudomonas > Pseudomonas sp. F-14 TE3482. Next base: position 6,266,941 of record NZ_JBRJII010000001.1, on the reverse strand, counting down.
GTCGACCCGCTCCGATTGCCGCTTGAAATCCAGATACAACCCCGGCAATTGCACCAGCATTTCCGGAAACTCCCAGACTCTGAGCAATTTATCGCCGAGCAGCGGGTGAATCCGGTCGATCACATGGTTGAGGCTGACCGGGTCAGACAGCAATTCATAGTGATCTTCGGCGTAGGTCAGGATCGGCAGTACACCAATCTGATGCACGAGCCCGCCGAGCGCGGCCTGATCAGGCTTGAGCTGTGTGTAATTGCGGCACAACGAATAGCTGACGCCGGCGATTTCCAGGCTCTTGCGCCAGACTTCGCGCATTTTCTGTTCCACCACTTCGGAACGGGCATTGAAGATCTGTTCCATCACCAGGCCGATGGCCAGGTTGCTGCTGTAATTGACGCCCAGCCGGGTGATGGCCGTGTGCAGGTCAGTCACTTCCTGGGTCGCGCGCAGCAACGGGCTATTGACCACTTTGATCAGGCGCGCCGACAGCGCGGTATCGCGGCCAATCACTTTGCTCAGTGTGCTGACACTGATTTCCGGGTCTTCGGCGGCCTTGCGAATCTGCAGGGCCACTTCCGGTAACGTTGGCAGAACCAGGTCATCGTTATCGATGGCCTCAACCAAATCCTGTTGGACCTTATCCGCCAGCTCGCTCATTTCTTTTCTCTAGGGTATTGCGACAAGTGCTGCTATTAACGCTGGATTTCGCGATCGCGATCCAGGTGGTAAGGCAGGTCGAGCAGATGCAGGCCCGGACCTTCGAGTGCGCCAAGGTGCAGGTTGCCATCTTCTGCCGCTTCGGCTTGCAGCACGGCAAGGAGTTCAATGTTTTGCCCGGCGCGGGCGGCCAGCACCACTTCACCGATCGAACTGTTGTGGGTCGGGGAGAACAGTTGGGTACCGGGCTCCGGTAATTCGCTGGCTTCCAGCTGCAGGCGATACAGACGGCGCTTGAGCTTGCCCAGGTATTGCATGCGCGCGACGATTTCCTGGCCGGTGTAGCAACCTTTCTTGAAACTCACGCCACCGACGGCTTGCAGATTGAGCATCTGCGGGATGAACAGCTCGCGGGTGCTCGGCATGACCTGGCCGATCCCGGCGCGGATCTGGCCCAGCAGCCATTGGTTCAATTCACCTTCGGCCAACAGAGCGGACAGCTTGCCCTTGATGGCGTCGGCCTGATCGGCGCGAACCCAGAGTTCAGCGCGATCCGGCGAGACGCGAAGGGCGATCAGGCCGTCATTGCGCACGACGCTGTCGGTTTCTGCCGGTAGTTCCAGGCCCAGGCTGGCCAGTGCTGCATCGCCATGCTCAAGGCCAAAGCGAGCCCAAAGGGCGCTTTCATCAGTCAGTTTCGATTTGGAGAACACCGCGTACTTTTTCAGGTCCGCCAGTTGCGGCTCCAGCAGTTCGCTGGCCATTGCCATGAGCACACCGTCGCCTTCCAGCAGAATGCGGAAACTCGACTGCATCCGGCCTTTCTGCGTGCAGCGCGCGCCAAGGCTGGCCTGGGTGTCACTCAGGTAATTAAGGTTGCAAGTCAATTGGCCTTGCAGGAATTTGCCGGCATCCGCGCCGCGTACCGCGAGAACGCCTTCGTGAGACAGGGTGCAGAAAAAAGCAGAATCGGCCATGGGTCATCGCAGGGTAAAGAGTCCGAGGGACATCATAAGGGGGCGCCCATGAAATGGGTAGTTCACAAAGGATCGATGGGGGCGACCAACGCCGACTGTTCGAGCGGGCCCGGGGCTGTATACTTGCCGCCTATTTGAGGAGCGCTCCATGGTCGAAGATGTTGAACTGAATCGCCTCTACTGGCACAGCCGCCGTGGCATGCTTGAGCTTGACGTGTTGCTGGTGCCGTTTGTGAAGGAAGTTTACCCGCACCTCAACGAGGTCGATCGCGCGTGCTACGTCAGGTTGCTCGAATGCGAAGATCAGGACATGTTCGGCTGGTTCATGGAACGTGCCGAATCGGAAGATCCGGAGCTTCAGCGCATGGTTCGCATGATCCTGGATCGTGTCCAGCCCAAGTAACGCGTTCGAATGCCGCTGGCATGCCTCACGGCAGTTGCTGGCGGCGTATCTTCTGGCCCAGCTTTTCGCGCTGGGTTCGTTGTTTCTTCTTTCCATGCCGGTCTGGGCCAGTTTGCTCGGCGCTTTTTGCTGCCTGGCTCATGGCGTTTGGGCATTGCCGCGACAGATTTTGCTGACACACCCTCAGGCGTTTCGCGGCTTGCGTCGCGATGCCGATGGTTGGCAGTTGTGGAATCAGGCGGTAGGTTGGCAGCCCGTGCAGCTGCGGCCGGACAGTCTGGCGTTGCCATTGATTGTGGTGCTGCGTTTTCGTCTGCGCGATGAGCGACGGATCAGGGCGATCTGTGTGCCGCGCGATTCGCAGGCGGCGGATGTGCACCGACGCCTGCGGGTTCGGCTCAAGTTCAGTCGGCGTAGGTGGGCGGCACCAGAATAGTGTCCAGGGCGACCGGCAACATGTTCGGATAGTCGAGGGTGTAATGCAGGCCGCGACTTTCCTTGCGCTCCATGGCTGACCGGATCATCAGGTCTGCTACCTGAGCAAGGTTGCGCAGCTCGATCAAATCCCGGCTGACCTTATAGTTGCTGTAGAACTCGTCGATTTCGTCCAGCAACAGTTGCACCCGGTGCTGGGCCCGTTGCAGGCGCTTGTTGGTGCGCACGATGCCGACGTAGTCCCACATGAATCGCCGCAGTTCATCCCAGTTGTGCGCAATGATCACGTCTTCGTCTGAATCGGTGACCTGGCTCGCATCCCAAACGGGCAGGGCGGTTGGAATCGATACTTCTGGCAACTGCTCAAGAATATCCGCCGCCGCCGAACGAGCGTAAACGAAACACTCCAGCAGCGAGTTGCTGGCCATGCGGTTGGCGCCATGCAGGCCGGTGAAGCTGGTTTCGCCAATCGCATACAGGCCCGGCACATCGGTGCGGCCCCGCTGATCGACCATCACGCCGCCGCAGGTGTAGTGCGCCGCCGGTACCACCGGGATCGGTTGCTTGGTGATGTCGATGGAAAATTCCAGGCAGCGTTCATAAACCGTCGGGAAATGCGTCTTGATGAAATCTTCGGGTTTGTGGCTGATGTCCAGGTAGACGCAGTCGATACCCAGGCGCTTCATCTCATGGTCGATGGCGCGGGCGACGATGTCCCGTGGTGCCAGCTCGGCCCGTGGGTCGAAGCGCTGCATGAAGCGTTCGCCATTGGGCAGCTTCAGATGGCCGCCTTCGCCGCGCAGGGCTTCGGTGATCAGGAAGCTCTTGGCTTGTGGATGATAAAGGCAGGTGGGGTGGAACTGGTTGAATTCCAGGTTCGCCACCCGACAGCCCGAACGCCAGGCCATAGCGATGCCATCACCGCAAGCACCGTCGGGGTTGCTGGTATAGAGGTAGACTTTTGCCGCGCCGCCCGAGGCAAGGATCACGAAGCGTGCGCCGTAGGTGTCGACTTCACCGGTGCCGCGGTTAAGCACATAGGCGCCGAGGCAACGGTCGCCTTCAAGGCCCAGGCGCTTTTCGGTGATCAGGTCGACCGCGACCCGCTGCTCCAGCAGTTCGATGTTGGGACGCTGCTTGGCCTGATCGAGCAGGGTTCTGAAGATCGCTGCGCCCGTTGCGTCAGCTGCGTGGATGATGCGCCGATGGCTGTGACCGCCTTCGCGGGTCAGGTGAAACTCGAAACCACCGTCTTCGGTGCCGGACTGTTCATCGCGGGTAAAGGGCACGCCTTGGTCGATCAGCCATTGAATCGCCTCTCTGCTGTGCTCGACCGTAAAGCGCACGGCATCTTCATGGCACAGGCCACCACCGGCGTTGAGGGTGTCATCGACATGGGACTCGACAGTGTCGGTGTCATCCAGAACAGCAGCGACACCACCCTGGGCCCAGAAGGTCGAGCCGTTGGCGAGGTCGCCTTTGCTCAATACGGCGATGCGCAAATGACCGGGCAAGGTCAGCGCAAGGCTCAAGCCGGCAGCACCGCTGCCAATTACCAGAACATCGTGTTGAAACTGTTGGCTCATTTCAGGATTCCGCTCAAAGCGACCCGGGACGGGGTTGGCGCAAGACAGCTGGATCGGCGAGTCAAGACAGCCACACAGCCCACTAGTATATAGAGGGGGGGAGCGGCACAATAGCCGGGCCAGCATGGCATTGTGAAACTACTGTGACGGAAAAGGCTGGACACTTCGTCGGAAGTTTTTTTGATGGCTTCGGCGACAAGAGGACTGTATCGCGGATTTAACAGTCTTTTTCTCTTCACGGTTGCACAATGTCGGTTTCGGGCAGCTATAAATATGGAACTTTTGCCAAAGGCCCAAGATCAATAGACGGTTGCCTGAAACAAGGGACAGCGTCGGCTTCGGTGCAGGACTTGCGATTGGGTCCTTGCTGATGAATCCGATGACAAGATTATTCGCGCAGCCGGGTTATCCCGCGCTGCGCTTTTCGTGCGTGCCAAATCAGAGCCCGCAGGAAACTTGCTTGGAGGGGGAGAACTTTTGCGAAAAGCCCGAGTCTATGTTTGCAAGTCTGGTCGTTCAGTAATGCAAGCCTCCTTCGAGCTTATCGAGGAGTGTTCATGCTAACCCAGGAAGAGGATCAGCAGCTGGTCGAGCGCGTTCAACGCGGCGACAAGCGAGCTTTCGATCTGCTAGTGCTGAAATACCAGCACAAAATTCTCGGGTTGATCGTGCGGTTCGTGCACGACACCCATGAAGCCCAGGATGTCGCACAGGAAGCCTTTATCAAGGCATACCGTGCACTTGGTAATTTTCGCGGAGACAGCGCGTTTTATACGTGGCTTTACCGCATCGCCATCAACACGGCGAAAAACTATCTGGTTTCACGCGGCCGCCGGCCGCCGGATAGCGATGTCAGTTCCGAGGATGCAGAGTTCTACGACGGCGATCATGGCCTCAAGGATCTCGAGTCGCCAGAACGTGCATTGCTGCGGGATGAGATCGAAGGCACCGTCCATCGAACCATTCAGCAACTGCCAGAAGATTTGCGTACGGCTTTAACTTTACGTGAATTCGATGGTCTGAGTTACGAGGACATTGCCAGCGTCATGCAGTGTCCGGTGGGTACCGTGCGCTCCCGGATCTTCCGCGCCCGGGAGGCCATCGATAAAGCCCTGCAGCCGTTGTTGCAGGAAAACTGAGACAGCGGCGACAGCCAAGAGAGGAACGCCATGAGTCGTGAAGCCCTGCAGGAATCGCTGTCCGCGGTGATGGATAACGAAGCGGACGAATTGGAATTGCGTCGGGTGTTGAATGCCTTCGACGATGTTGAAACCCGCGATACCTGGGCTCGTTACCAGATCGCTCGGGCAGTTATGCACAAGGATTTGTTGCTTCCTCGTCTGGACATCGCTGCGGCAGTCTCTGCTGCGCTGGCTGACGAAGCCGTACCGGCAAAAGCCTCTCGCGGTCCATGGCGCAGCCTGGGTCGTCTGGCAGTCGCTGCTTCGGTGACGGTTGCCGTGCTGGCGGGTGTTCGTCTGTACAACCAGGACGAGATCGCCGGTGTCGAGTTGGCCCAGCAATCCAGTCAACCGGGTCTGACCGCTCCTCAGGTCAAGGGCCCCGCTGTATTGGCAGGCTACAATGAGAGCTCGGAAGCCACTGGCCCTATGGCCAACGGCGTATTGCAAGGTCAGCCAGGCTGGCACGATCAGCGTCTGCCAGGTTACTTGCGCCAACATGCTCAACAGGCTGCATTGAAAGGTACTGAGAGCGCTCTGCCTTACGCTCGTGCAGCAAGTCTGGAAAACCGTTAAGGAGGATCATGCGCGCCATACCTCTACTTACGCTTCTGCTCAGCGGCTGGTTTGTTGTTCCAGCCCACGCCGATGAAGCCCAGGACTGGCTGAAGCGTCTGGGGCAGGCGGAGCAAACGCAGAGCTTCCACGGTACTTTCGTCTACGAGCGTAACGGTAGTTTCTCTACCCATAACATCTGGCATCGCGTCCAGGATGGCAAGGTCCGCGAGCGTTTACTCCAGCTCGACGGCTCGGCACAGGAAGTCGTGCGCATTGATGGGCATACTCAATGCGTGAGCGGCACCCTGATAGCAGGGCTGGGGGACACACCCAACTCCACCGCTCGTGCACTCGATCCACAAAAGCTAAAGAATTGGTATGACCTTGCCGTCATTGGCAAGTCGCGTGTGGCCGGGCGTGCGGCGGTGATCGTGTCGTTAAAGCCTCGCGATCAGCATCGTTACGGTTTTGAGCTGCATCTGGACAAGGAAACCGGTTTGCCGTTGAAGTCATTGCTGCTCAATGACAAAGGGCAACTGCTGGAGCGGTTCCAGTTCACCCGACTGGACACTGCCCAGATGCCTTCCGACAGCGATTTGCAGGCAGGTTCTGATTGCAAACCTATTACCCTCGACAGTGACAAGGCTTCCGCCGTCAAAACTGCGCAGGTCTGGCATTCGGACTGGTTACCGCCAGGTTTCGAGCTGACCAGCAGTACCTCTCACAAGGACCCGGAGACCAAAGCCCAGGTCAACAGTCTGATGTTCGACGACGGTCTGGCCCGATTCTCGGTATTCCTTGAGCCGTTGAATGGCGCAACAGTCACTGATACGCGCACCCAGCTGGGGCCAACCGTTGCTGTCTCCCGGCGATTGACTACACCGCAAGGCGAGATGATGGTGACCGTTGTCGGTGAAATACCGATTGGCACCGCCGAACGGATTGCGCTGTCCATGCGCAACGATGCCGCGGCTACCAGCAAGCAGTGAGTTGAGTCAGCCGTGCTCGCCTATCTGGGGCTGGTTGGAGCGAGGATCGGTAATGGCTGTCGCGCCATTAATGTCTCGAAATGTTTTGCCGAGCATTTTCATTTGCAAATATCCCGAATTTTTTTATAGGTCAGAACCCCTCGGCTCTGGCCTTGTTTGTTGTTCCCGGAACAAAAATACCGGCGTATCGTTTCCGGTGTTCCTTGCTCCATATCGCTTAACCATGCTCGTCGTAACGGGAGCCGTATGTCGATACCACGCTTGAAGTCTTATCTCTCCATTTTTGCCACCGTGCTGGTGCTCGGTCAGGCGGTCGCTGCGCAAGCGGTCGAGTTGCCTGACTTCACGCAGTTGGTCGAGCAAGCCTCGCCCGCGGTGGTTAACATCAGTACTACCCAGAAGTTGCCGGACCGTAAGGTGTCCAGCGAACAAATGCCTGACCTTGAAGGCTTGCCGCCGATGCTGCGCGAGTTCTTTGAACGGGGCATGCCGCAGCAGCCGCGTTCCCCCCGTGGCGATCGTCAGCGTGAAGCGCAATCCCTGGGCTCGGGCTTTATCATTTCGTCCGACGGTTACATCCTGACCAACAACCATGTGATTGCCGATGCCGACGAGATTCTCGTGCGCCTCGCCGATCGCAGTGAGTTGAAGGCCAAGCTGATCGGTACCGATCCGCGCTCCGATGTCGCTTTGCTGAAAATCGAAGGCAAGGACCTGCCGGTTCTGAAGCTTGGCAAGTCGCAGGACCTGAAAGCCGGTCAGTGGGTCGTGGCCATCGGTTCGCCGTTCGGCTTTGATCACACGGTGACCCAAGGTATCGTCAGCGCCATCGGCCGTAGCCTGCCGAACGAAAACTATGTGCCGTTCATCCAGACCGACGTGCCGATCAACCCGGGTAACTCCGGTGGTCCGCTGTTCAACCTGGCCGGTGAAGTGGTCGGCATCAACTCGCAGATCTACACCCGTTCCGGCGGCTTCATGGGCGTGTCGTTCGCGATCCCTATCGATGTGGCGATGGACGTTTCCAATCAGCTGAAAAGCGGCGGTAAAGTCAGTCGTGGCTGGTTGGGCGTAGTCATCCAGGAAGTGAACAAGGATCTGGCCGAGTCGTTCGGTCTCGAGAAGCCGGCCGGTGCGCTGGTGGCTCAGATCCAGGATGACGGTCCGGCTGCCAAGGGTGGTCTGCAAGTGGGCGACGTGATCCTCAGCATGAATGGTCAACCGATCGTCATGTCTGCCGATCTTCCGCATCTGGTGGGCGCGCTGAAGGCTGGCTCGAAAGCTGATCTTGAAGTGATCCGCGAAGGCAAGCGCAAGAACGTCGAGTTGACCGTCGGCGCTATCCCTGAGGAAGGCAAAGAGCTGGAAGCCCTGCCTAAATCCAGCGTCGAGCGCAGCAGCAATCGCCTGGGTGTTTCCGTGGTCGAGTTGACCGAAGAGCAGAAGAAAACCCTCGACCTCAAGGGTGGTGTGGTGATCAAGGAAGTTCAGGACGGTCCTGCTGCACTGATCGGACTGCAGCCGGGCGACGTGATCACTCACTTGAACAACCAGGCGATTGGCTCCTCCAAGGAGTTCACGGACATTGCCAAGGCGCTGCCGAAGAACCGCTCGGTGTCGATGCGGGTTCTGCGTCAAGGTCGCGCCAGCTTCATCACCTTCAAACTGGCTGAATAAACCGGTTGTCGGCTGAATAAAAAACCGCCTCGAAAGAGGCGGTTTTTTTGTACCTGGATTTTTTGTTTCTGAAGCGGTCAGCCCATCATGTCCTTGACCATGCGTTCCTGCTCCATCAACTCACGTTGGCGTGCGTCGATGCGCGATGACAGCGGGAAGTTGCTACCAGCCTTGCGCTTGGCGAAGTCCAGTTGCTGGATTGCCTGGCGATAGTCGCCGACCAGCGCAAAGTACTCCGCACGAGCCTGATGCAGACCGATGATGTTGCCCGACAGGCCACGAGTCTCGGCCACCATGTACCAGACGTCCGGATCATCGGGTCGGGTCTTGAGCAGGGTCTCCAGTGCTTTTTCCGCATCGGCCGCTCGATTTTGCTTGAGCAGCAGGTCGACGCGCACCTGATTCAGCGGGTAGTTGCCGGGGTATTGAGTGAGCATCCGGTCGACCCGAGATTGAGCATCGGGCAGACGATTATTGGTGATGTCGAGATCGACCTGCGCCAGATTGTAGATAATCTCGTTCGGCGATTTGGCCAGCAGCAGCTTGAGGTTCTCCCGAGCCTCATTCAGCTGGCCGCCCTTGATCTGGGCGATCGCGAGGCCATAGCGCGCGACGTCATTTTTCGGGTTTTCATCGAGTTGGGCCCGAAAACGCTTGGCGCCCAGGCCTGGGGTTTCTTCATAGATCAGTTGCACACGTGCGCGAATCAGCTGATAACGCATGCTGTCTTCGATACCGCCCGGTTTGGCCTGTTCGGCACGGTTGCGGGTGTCGGCGATCCGCGATTCGGTTACCGGGTGCGTCAGCAGGAATTCTGGTGGCTTGGCGTCGAAGCGGTATTGGCGCATCAGCCGTTCGAACATGGTCGGCATCGAGCGCGGGTCGTAGCCGGCCTTTTCCAGATTCATGATGCCGATACGGTCGGCTTCCTGTTCGTTCTGGCGCGAGAAGCGTCGTTGTTCCTGAATCGCCGCTGCCTGGGTGCCGGCAATGGCCGCGATCCCTGCATCGCCTGCACCGGCCGCAGCAATCACGATGCCAGCCAGCAGCCCAGCCATCATGGGCACTTGCATGCGTTGCGACGCTTCGACACCGCGGGCGAAGTGACGCTGCGACAAGTGAGCCAGTTCGTGGGCCATTACCGAAGCATATTCACCCTCGGTCTGGGCATTGAGGAACAAGCCACCGTTGACGCCGACGATTCCGCCCGGCGCGGCAAAAGCGTTGAGCTGCGGGCTGTTGATCAGGATGAACTCCAGACGCCGGTCATTGACCTGGCTGGTTTCTACCAAACGGTAGACGCTGGATTCGACGTAATCCTTGAGCTGCGGATCGTTGAGTTGCGACACCTGACTGCGCAACAGCGCCAGCCAGGCACGGCCCAATTGGTGTTCCTGTTGCGGCGAGACGATGGCAGAACTGGCGTCACCAAGTGACGGCAAGTCGTCGGCGAAGCCCGGTGAGGCGAGCAGGCAAGCGAGCGTCAGCAGGGTAGGGCGCAAAAAAGTCATGCACAAAGCCTTAGTCGACAAAGACCTTACTGTAGCCGGACACTACGCTTGGGACCAGATATTCTAAGCGGCTTAACCCCCGCCCCGGAGTGATTCAATGACTGACGCAGTAACCCACGACGCCGAACTGGACGCCAGCGGTCTGAATTGTCCGTTGCCGTTGCTCAAAGCCAAACTGGAGCTCAACCGACTGGCCAGCGGAGCGGTACTCAAGGTGATCGCCACCGATGCAGGTTCCCAGCGCGACTTTCGCACCTTTGCCCGATTGGCCGGTCATACGCTGCTTCGTGAAGAAGATGAGGCGGGCGTTTACCGCTATTGGTTGAAAAAAGCCTGAAACCTGCTGCGTTCGTTTCTAAGGATTATTGATGTTCAAGGTGTTACGCGACTGGATTCAGCGCTATTTCTCGGATGAAGAAGCCGTGGTGCTGGCGGTGCTGCTGTTTCTGGCATTTACCGCGGTGCTCACCCTGGGTGGAATGCTCGCGCCAGTATTGGCCGGTATGGTGCTGGCGTATCTGATGCAGGGCCTGGTGGTGACCCTCGAGCGCCTGCGCGTGCCGGGTGGCGTGGCGGTGGGGCTGGTTTTCGCGTTATTCATGGGGTTGTTGCTGGTCTTTATCATCGTCGTGGTGCCACTGCTCTGGCACCAACTGATCACGTTGTTCAACGAATTGCCCGGCATGCTCGCCAAGTGGCAGTCGCTGCTGTTGCTGCTGCCCGAGCGCTATCCGCATCTGGTGTCGGATGAGCAAGTACTGCAGGCGATCGACGTGGCGAGGGGCGAGATCGGCAAGTTCGGCCAGTGGGCGCTGACATTTTCGCTGTCGAGCCTGCCGCTGCTGGTGAACATCATGATCTACCTGGTGCTGGTCCCGATACTGGTGTTCTTCTTTCTCAAGGACCGGGAGATGATCGGCCAGTGGGTCCGAGGTTATCTTCCGCGCGAGCGGGCGCTGATTACCCGGGTCGCCCAGGAAATGAACCGGCAGATCGCCAATTACATTCGTGGCAAGGTCATCGAAATCTTCATTTGCGGTGGCGTGACCTACATCGCGTTCGTGGCGCTGGGGCTCAACTATTCGGCGCTGCTGGCGTTGCTGGTGGGTGTGTCGGTAGTGGTGCCTTACGTCGGGGCGGTGGTGGTGACTGTGCCAGTGCTGCTGATTGCACTGTTCCAGTGGGGCTGGAGCGATCAGTTCATCTATTTGATGGCGGTCTACGGGATCATCCAGACACTGGACGGCAACGTGCTGGTGCCGCTGCTGTTCTCGGAAGCGGTCAACCTGCACCCGGTGGCGATCATTTGCGCGGTGCTGTTGTTTGGTGGGTTGTGGGGCTTTTGGGGGGTATTCTTTGCGATTCCCCTGGCGACGCTGTTCAAGGCTGTGCTGGATGCCTGGCCGCGCAAGGAACCGATGGTGGCGCCGCTGCTTTAACGGTCAGTACTGGTTATGCGGTGAGGCTGATGGCCCCATCCCGAGCAGGCTCGGTCCCACAAAGTTTGCGCAAATCCTGTGGGAGCGAGCCTGCTCGCGATGGCGTCCGAACGGGCACTAAATGAATCAGGCCTTGTTCAGCGCCTGAGCAGCAGCCAAAACCGCATCCACATGCCCCGGCACCTTCACGCCGCGCCATTCCTGACGCAGTACTCCGTTCTTGTCGATCAGGAACGTGCTGCGATCAACGCCCATGTATTCCTTGCCGTAGAGCTTTTTCAGCTTGATCACGTCGAATTGCTGGCATAGCGCTTCTTCCTTGTCACTGATCAGCTCGAAGGTGAACGCCTGCTTGGCCTTGAAGTTCTCATGGGATTTCAGACTGTCGCGAGACACGCCGAAAACTTCGGTATTGGCGGCTTTAAAGGCATCGAGCTGATCACGAAAACCCTGGCCCTGGGTGGTGCAGCCTGGCGTGCTGTCCTTCGGATAGAAGTAAATCACCACTTGCTTGCCTTTGAGGCCCGCGAGGCTGACGGATTGCCCGCTGGTGGCGGGTGCTTCGAAGTCGGCAACCGGTTGGTCGATGGCTACGGCCATGAAAGCTTCCTTACATTGGGTTTTGTGGGCGCCACGGTTCAATCAGTGCGTCCAGGTTCATGGCGTCGGCAAAATCCAGGAACTGGTCACGCAACCAGCTGATCTGGGTGCCGGCCGGCAAGGTCACGGTGAACGTGGCGTTAAGCATGGTGCCGCCGGTCTGCGGAGCCTGATAGGTGTCGCAGGTCAGGTTCTCCAGTTCGACGTTGTGATCCATGAAGAACTGGCACAGCTCGTTGATGATGTCCGGACGGTAGGCCGAGCTGACGTAGGCAACGTATGGCAGGGCCTGGGGACGGTTCTCCAGGGCCGCGCTGCGAACCACGTTAACGGTGAAGGCGTGCCGTTTGGCCAGCACTGGCAGGCTGCCCTCGAGGCGCGCCAGGGCGTCCCAACTGCCGGAGATCTCGAGGATCAGCGCACTGCATTCGCCATGGCGGGTCAGACGAGAGGTGACCACGGCACAGCGGTTTTCATGGCTGGCACGGCACAGGACGTTAGTCAGCTCCATGGGGTTGGCGCCGAGGGCACTGATGACAAGGAATTGTTCGCGAACTGTGGGGGTGGACATGCAGCATTCCTAAAGCGATGAGCGGTCGATACTTTTAAGGGCTTTTTTTACCGGGACGAGCCTGCGGATGCGAATTCAGAAAACCCGGCCGAAGGTTGCGACGTGCTCCAGAGTGGCGAGAGCGAGGGGTGGCAACGCTGGATCGGGGCTTGTGATGCCGAAAATGGAGGCTGGAACACGGCGTACGAGCTTATCAGTACCGATCAAAGTCTGAAGGGTAGCGAAAAGCAGCGCCAAGGGGAATGGCAGCAGCGCAGTACTTCGCTTGTACAAGCATCTTGGCGCCAGTACCATTACCGCTCTCTTTTTCCGGCAGGAGCGGTTGCATGATTGCGGGCAGTATGGTGGCACTGGTCACACCCATGGATGCACAGGGTCGTCTCGACTGGGACAGCCTGAGCAAACTGGTGGACTTCCACCTGCAAGAGGGCACCAACGCCATCGTGGCGGTCGGCACTACAGGTGAGTCGGCCACGCTTGACGTAAACGAACACATCGAAGTGATTCGTCGCGTGGTTGCCCAGGTTGCAGGGCGTATTCCGGTGATCGCCGGTACGGGCGCCAATTCGACGCGCGAAGCGATCGAACTGACGACCAACGCGAAGAACGCCGGCGCCGACGCGTGCCTGCTGGTAACCCCTTATTACAACAAGCCGACGCAAGAAGGCCTGTACTTGCACTTCAAAGCAATCGCCGAAGCCGTCGACATCCCGCAGATTCTCTACAACGTGCCGGGCCGTACCGCATGCGACATGCAGGCCGAGACGGTGATCCGCCTGTCGACCGTGAAGAACATCATCGGCATCAAGGAAGCCACGGGCGACCTGCAGCGCGCCAAGGACATCCTGTCCGGCGTGAGCAGCGACTTCCTGGTGTATTCCGGTGACGACGCGACCGCGGTCGAGCTGATGCTTCTCGGCGGCAAGGGCAATATTTCGGTGACCGCCAACGTCGCACCGCGCGCCATGAGCGAGTTGTGTGCCGCGGCCATGGCCGGTGATGCCGTCAAAGCCCGGGCGATCCATGAAAAGCTGATGCCGCTCAATAAAACCCTGTTTATCGAATCCAACCCTATTCCCGTGAAATGGGCACTGCATGAAATGGGCTTGATGCCGGACGGTATCCGTCTGCCGCTCACCTGGCTCAGTGCTGCCTGTCACGAACCGCTGCGGCAGGCCATGCGCCAGTCCGGCGTCCTGGTTTAATTGAGGAAGTACTACGCATGAAGCGATTGGCCGGACTTTCCGCACTTGCCTTGATCATCTCCAGCACCAGTGGCTGCGGATGGGTCTGGGGCCCGGAAGGTTATTTCCGTGACCGCGGTAGCGACTACCTGGAAGCGCAACAGACTGCACCGATGCAACTGCCACCGGACGTCAGCACCGCCAAGCGCCTGGATCCGCTGTTGCCGATCCCGCGCAACGTGGCCGACGACACCGCCAAGGGCGAATACATCGTGCCTCGTCCGCAGCCGTTGTCGGCCGCGGCTGATGCCAGCGACTACACCCTGCAGAAGAGCGGCGATTCGCGTTGGGTCATGGCCCAGCATCCACCGGCCGAAGTCTGGCCTGTGGCCGTGCAGTTCTTCCAGGACAACGGTTTCCGTCTGGACGAGCAACGCCCGCAAACCGGCGAATTCACCACCACTTGGCAGCGTTCCGACGAACTGTCCGCAGCAATGGCCAAGCGCCTGAGCGCAGCCGGTGTCGGCGCCGACAGTGAAAGCCGTGTGCGGGTGCGTATCGAGCCAGGCGTGCAGCGCAACACCAGTGAAGTCTACGTGGTCAGCGCCGAGCGTCCTGCCGGCAGTACCGCCAATGTGGATTTCACCAATCGTTCGGTTAACACCGGCCTGGACGCAGCACTGGTCGACGACATGCTCGCGAGCATGAGCCGCACCTCGGAGAAGGGCGGTTCGGTCTCCATGCTGGCCTCTCGTGATTTCGATACGCCAAGTCGTGTCAGCCTGACCGAAGATGGCAGCGGCAACCCGGTGCTCAACGTCGGTTCCGACCTGGATCGCGCCTGGTCGAGTGTCGGTCGTGCGCTGGAACAGGGCGAATGGCGTGTTGAAGACATCAACCGCAGCCTGGGCCTGTACTACATCAACCTCGCCGAAAAAGCCGAGAAAAAGGACGAGAAGCCAGGTTTCTTCAGCGGTCTGTTCGGCAGCAAGCCGGACAAGGAAGAAGTTGAAGCTCGCGCCGAGCGTTATCAGGTTCGCCTGAGCAAGGTTGGCGAGAACGTGCAAGTCACCGTCGAGAAAAACATCAACACCGTGGCGCCAGCAGACGTGGCGCGTAAAGTGCTGAGCGTGATTCAGGACAACCTGGGCTGATCACATGCGTTTTGCCGTTCTCGGCAGCGGTAGCCAAGGGAACGGCACGCTGATAGCCAGCGACGACACGTATGTACTGGTGGATTGTGGTTTCTCCCTGCGAGAAACCGAAAAACGCCTGCTGCGACTGGGTGTGAACCCTTCGCAGCTGAGCGCGATACTCGTGACCCACGAACATGCCGACCACGTGCATGGCGTGGGTTTGCTGTCTCGGCGTTACAATCTGCCTGTCTACCTCAGTCGCGGGACCCTGCGCGGGATGCGCAAACCGATTGAACCCGCAGGCTTTCTGGCTGGCGGCGAGCAACTGCAAATCGGTAATCTGAGCATCGGCGTCATTGCCGTGGCCCATGATGCACAGGAGCCGACGCAGTATGTCTTCAGCGACGGTCAGCGGCGTTTCGGCCTGTTGACCGACCTGGGTTCATATTGCAACAAGGTGCTGGACGGCTACCGGGACCTCGATGCATTGATGATCGAGTCCAATCATTGCCGTGACATGCTGGCTCGCGGTCACTACCCGTACTTTCTCAAGCAACGGGTGGGCGGTGAATTGGGACATTTGAACAACCATCAGGCGGCATTCCTGGTGGCCGAGTTGGGCTGGCAAGGCCTGCAACATCTGGTCCTGGCCCATCTGAGCAGCAAGAACAACCTGCCGCAGCTGGCCCGGCAATGTTTTGTCGACACCCTCGGGTGCGACCCGGACTGGCTGCAACTGGCCGATCAAGATTCAGGGCTCGACTGGCGACATATCGCCTAGCCCACCTACTTAGCAAGCGGAGCCCATCATGGAAAAACGTGAAGAACTCTACCGCGGCAAAGCCAAATCGGTTTACAAGACCGATGACGCTGACCGCTTGATCCTGCTGTTTCGCAACGACACCTCGGCGTTCGACGGCAAGCGCATCGAGCAGCTCGACCGCAAAGGCATGGTGAACAACAAGTTCAACGCCTTCATCATGCAGAAACTCGAAGCAGCCGGCGTGCCGACTCAATTCGACAAACTGCTAGGCGACAACGAATGCCTGGTGAAGAAGCTCGACATGATCCCGGTCGAATGCGTCGTGCGTAACTATGCCGCCGGCAGCCTGGTCAAGCGTCTGGGCGTCGAAGAAGGCATGAAGCTCAACCCTTACACCTTCGAACTGTTCCTGAAGGACGACGCCAAGGGCGACCCGTTCATCAACGAATCCCACGTCGTGGCATTCGGTTGGGGCACCGCCGAGCAACTGGTTCGCATGAAAGAACTGTCGCTCAAGGTCAACGAAGTCCTGAGCAAACTGTTCGACGACGCCGGCCTGCTGCTGGTCGACTTCAAACTGGAATTCGGCGTGTTCTCCGACGGCTCCATCGTCCTGGGCGACGAGTTCAGCCCGGACGGCTGCCGTCTGTGGGACAAGGCCACCGGCAAGAAAATGGACAAGGACCGCTTCCGTCAGGGCCTCGGTGACGTCATCGAAGCTTACGAAGAAGTCGCCAATCGTCTGGGCGTACCGCTTTAATCGACGCAAGCATCTGATAGCACGGAAAAATTTCGCTTAGGGGGTTCGCTTCCGGCAAAAGTGTTGTTATGATGCGCGCCGTTGGAGAGATGCCAGAGTGGCCGAATGGGACGGATTCGAAATCCGTTGTACCTTCACCGGTACCTAGGGTTCGAATCCCTATCTCTCCGCCATACATAAAAAGCCCCGTAGATGAAAATCTACGGGGCTTTTTCGTTTGCGCGGATTTTTCCGACCGGCCACTTTCACTTCATTTGCCTCAGGTTTTCCGCGTCGGATAAATCAGCTCAACAGCGTAAGAAAAATATGCCTGTTCCCGAGAAAAGTACCTCCACTGAGTCGCTTTAATTACCACCCCCTGTATTTGTTGATCACTTCGTGAATCAAGAGGTTATCTTCGAAATATCCCCTCACATTGAAAGACATTGCCGCCAATATTCCTCATCTACTCTGGTTCTGCAGGTCACTGACCTGTCGTAATCAGCAGTCGCAAGGAGCGATCAATGTATTTTGAGATTTACAGGCAAACCCGTGGTATCGCACAAACTGGCAAGGGCCAATGGCGCTGGCGTTTGCGGGCGGGGAATCATGAAACGATTGCCAGTGGGGAGGCTTACGTCAACAAGTCTGATTGCGTGCATGCCATCAGTTTGATCAAAGGGACTCATGATCAGACCCCGGTCAAGGAGATATAGACTCCAGGGCGGTGAAGCTGCTCAGTCAGAGCAGCTTCTTTATTTTCCGAACGCTCGTATAAGTCCCGGATTTTCAGGGATCGGGGGGCCGCGGCCTGCCAGTCAATGCCAAGCGCAAATTGCCGCGACACATCCAACCCGGTATTTTGCGTGCAGACGCCTTGGACACACCGCTGACCCTTGATGAATATTGCGTGCGGTCGCAGGTGTTGGTGTCTCACACCGCCAAAGCGATCCATCCGCTGTGCCATTGAGCAGGGCGGCGCTGTGTTATATGTACGAACTTTCTACCAATCTTCACAGGAGCCCCGTTATGCCTCACCTGCACATGGAATACACCGCTAACTTGCCCGAACTGAATGCCGACGTGGCGTTGATGCGACTCAACAATGCGTTGATGGCTTCCGGTCAGTTTGCGGCCGAGCTCGATATCAAGAGCCGTGCAGTAAAGGTCGAGAGCTTCAAGGTTGGCACCGCACTGGGCGAGCGGGCTTTTGTGCATATCAAGCTGGCACTGTTGAGCGGGCGTTCGGCAGAGATCAAGAAGCAGTTGTCACAAAGCCTGTTGGCGGTGTTGCAGGACTTGTGCGAATGGCCGGCCAACGTAGAAGTGCAGTTGTGTGCGGAAATTCTGGATATTGATCGCGAGTCCTACACCAAGACGGCCATCGGACTCTGACAGATCAGGTCAGGGGGTGCAGAGCAAACCCTGTTCTGCGCAGGCTTTGACCACTTGCTCGCGAAGCCACGTATTGGCGCTGTCCTGATCGCTGGCTTCGCTCCATTGCATGTCGAGGATAAATCCTGGCAAGCCCTTTGATGCTTCGCAATGACTGAATACCGCGTCATTGGCCAGCAGCGTTTGAATGCGCCGCGGTAGCGTCAGGATGAGATCGGTGCCGGTGATCATCTTGAGGGCTGCCCTGTAGCTGGCGGGTTGCGCGATAAGCTGTCGTTTGTGATCGACACTGTGGGTGTCGAAGGTCTTGTGTGGAGAGAGCACGTGACGATGTTCAATGGATCGCAAATTTGGGCGTAATTGCGGCGGAGTTACGCGTTTATCGAAGACGTAAACCAGCTCGTCTTCAACCAGCCTCCGGGATTTGAAGTCAGTGTGGCTGTGTTGAAAGTCGTGGCCGACGCAGATCACCAGATCGAGACTGTCGTCACGCCGTTCATCGATGGGCGGAGCGGTATCGAGTTTTTGCACATTGACGATCACCGGCAGGTTGGCGAAGTCGAAGTTCCTCAACAGCCGCGGTAGTACCAGCAGTTCGAAGTATTCCGGCGCGCAAATGTTGAAGGTGACGGCTTTTAGAGTCGGATCAAAGGCTTGAGCACCGGAATGGCAGAAGTTGATGCCTTCCAGAATCTTCAGCACATGCTCGTGCATAGTGGTGGCTTTGTAGGTTGGACGCATTCCTGATCGGGTGTTGATGAACAAATCATCTTCGAAGCCGGTGCGCAGCTTTTTCAGCGAATAGCTGACGGTGGACTGGCTGACCCCAAGGGTTTCGGAGACGGCGGTGACGCTGTTTTGTGCATACACGGCGACGAACACCATGAGGTCCTGCATATCGAGCTTTCTAAGTAAATTGCTGTTAAGCATGTGACCCATTTCTATGAACTCCCTGTCCTGTTTTGAATGCGATCCAACAGGATAACGGAACGATAGTGCCAGGAAAATGGCTTGTAGGAAGCTTCATTGTCAGATGTGGGACACAACGTGTAGGTAACACGACCTACACATCACTGGCCTGAGGGGGGGGGGCGGGATTTTCTGGATCAGCGCAGATTGCTCGAAGGTGACCTGTATCGAGTGCCAGGTGCTGTATCTCACCGGCCAAGCGCTGAAGTTACGCCCAGACACTTGGCTGCTGTCGGTCAGTAAAGTGAAGTCTTATTACAGTAATCCGTCCTGCGCACACACGCTGACAATTTGTTCGCGAAACCAGTTATTGGCGCTGTCTTGACCTGGTTTCTCGTTCCACAACATGTCCAGTGTGAAGTTCGGTAAACCCGTCGGTGGTTTGCAATGGCTGAATCTGGCTTCATTGCTGATCAGCATCTGGATGCGTCGAGGCAGAGTGAGAACAAAATCGGTTCCGGGGATCATGTTGAGTGCCGCAACGTAACTATTAGCTCGTGCGACAATTTGGCGGGTGTAGCCCAATTTGCTGAGCCAGCCATCCACCATGTTGGTGTCTGAAGTCCAAGGAGTCGGGAAGATATGCTGGCGTGCGACAAAGGTGTCCAGGCTGAACTCGCCCTCTGGAGGCGCATAGTCTTTATCGACGACGCAGACCAGGTCATCTTCCAGCAGCACTTGTGATTTCAAATTTTTAGCACTGTGATGAAAGTTGGGCCCGAAACAAATTGCCAGATCGAAACGGCCATCCATAAGTTCGTCGTTAGGGATGTCTATGTGGAGTTTCTGGATATTTACTATGACCGGAAAACTACTGCCGATAAAGCGTTTCAATAAGTTTGGAAGTATAAGAAGTTCAAAATATTCAGGTGCGCAAATATTAAAAGTGATCTCTTTTTGCGCCGGGTCGAATGAGTGTAGTCCGGAATGGCATATATTTATGCTCTTCAGGATTTTGAGAACATGGCTGTACATTGTGGCGGCTTTGTGTGTTGGCCACATGCCATTGCGGGTATTGATGAAGAGCTCGTCCTCGAAACTCGTGCGAAGCTTTTTCAAGCAGTAGCTTACCGTGGACTGGCTGACGCAGAGGGTTTCGGAGACCTCGGTGACGCTTCTTTGTTCATACACAGCCACGAAAACCATAAGGTCCTGCATATCCAGTTTTCGTAGCAGATTGCTATTAAGCATAAAGGTCCATCTCGGTGAAAATCCATGTGTGTCACGTTACGTCGTGTTTTGTGACAAGGTTGTTTATTTATATATTAGTGGAAGCAATTGGTTTTTTAAATAGTCTGTAGGAGATTTCCTCAATATATTCTCGTTCCACTTAGAGAGAACCCTGACCAGGGATAGGAGGGCGAAGTGTTGGTACGCGTCACGGAAAGTCAAACGCCGTTATGGATGCAGGCGACTGAAGTTGTGAAAGAAAAGTTTCGCAGCTCTTATAAGGCATCCGTAGAGCCAAGCCCGCAGTATTTTGCGGTCACCCAAGACAGTGAGGAGCGCATTCTTTCTTGCGCCGGTATAACTTTTGCGGATCATCGCACACTGTTTTCGGAGCAATACCTGTCGCAACCGATAGAAGCGATTCTGTCCCAGCGTTATGAAAAAATGATCGATCGATCAGTTATTGCTGAAATAGGGAGTTTGATTTCTCATCATCGGACAGCCGGGATGATCATGGTCAACATGGTTCCGTTGTTGGCCTGGTGCATGGGGGCTCAATATTTGCTTTGCACCGTCACACCTCGGGTCCGGCAAATGATGGAGAGCTGTCAGATCGATTTCGAACCGCTGCTCACAGCGGACCCTCAACGTCTGGCCGACGATGGTGGCAAGAACTGGGGTACCTACTACTCGAAATTACCTGTCACCGGTTTTATCCGCGTGGACCCGAAACGTTCGCGATTCGCCGCTATGACCCTCGGTACTTTGTTCACCCAGCTGTCGACCGATTTGCCGGCGAGGGCGCAGCCATGAGCGGTCATTTCATTGCTGACTTGCGGCTTGCATTGCAGGTCAATCGTCAGAAGGTCTGCGCTATCGATTGTGCTCCGACCGGCCTGGAACACGCCGCTGTCATGACCTATGGCGAGCTGGAATCCCGGGCGCTGAATCTGGCGGCAGAACTGCAGCGGCGCTTCGACTCGGCCGCTCATGGCGATCACGTTGTGCTGGGGATTGCGACGCGTAATAGCAGTGACTGGTTGATTGCCGATCTGGCTTGCCTGTTTGCCGGCATTACCGCATTGCCTTTGCCGCTGGCATTCAGTCAGTCCCAGGCCGAACACCTTGCCGAGCGTTGTGACGGGTTTCTGGTGGATGCCGCAGGCGAGCGGACGCTGGCTGAGCGGTGGAGGCTGGACTTTCCCGACAGCCGTCTCAGGCGTATCAGTGAACCTGCCCTGGAGCAGCCGTTGTTGCGAGAACCGGACGGCGATAGTGCATGGATCTGCAAAATCATTCATACCTCGGGGACTACCAGTCGGCCCAAGGGCGTGCGCCTGAGCACGGCGGCGGTGGGGGCGGTATTGACTTCCCTGCGCCAGTGGATGCCGGTCGATGCCCATCGCAGCTATCTGTCACTGGTGCCATTGAGCCTGCTGCTGGAACAAGTGACCGCCGCGTATTTACCGCTGCTGGCCGGTGGGACCGTGTATTTCCTGCCTGAAGGCGAAGCACTGCTGGGGGAACCGGGGATGTCGCCGCAGCGCTTGATCGAATGGATCCTGCAGGTCGAACCGACGGCCTTGACGGTGCCACCGGTGATGCTCAATCGCTTTCACGAGCTATTGACCCAAGGCGGCGCGCAAGGCGAGCGCCTGTCTCGTTACCTGCGTTCGGGGGTGCATATAACCTGCGGCGGCGCGGCCGTCAGCATCGATATTCTGCATGCCCTCGCCGAGGATGGTATTGCGGTGTTCCAGGGTTACGGGCTCTCCGAGAACGCCTCGGTCGTCAGTATGAATACCTTGCAGCACCAACGCCTGGGCAGTGTGGGCAGGCCGTTGCCGCATGTTCAGGTGCGCATCGGTGCCGACCAGACGATTGAGGTCAAGAGCAGTTCGTTGTTCAGCGGCTACTCGGGCAAGGATCCGAGCGCCTGTTCGATGTCCGACGATGGCTGGATGGACACCGGGGATCTGGGAGAACTGGATGCTGATGGCTATCTCTATGTTCGCGGTCGCAAGAAAAATGTGATCTGCCTGCCCAATGGCCGCAACGTCAGCCCGGAACAGGTCGAGTTGGAATACCGCGAATACCCCGGTGTGCGCGATGCCGCTGTGTTTTTCGATGAGGCCCAGGGGCTGGTGGCGTTGTTGTGTGTTGAATCGGCACCGGATCGCGATGAGCTGGCCAGCTGGTCAGCCCGGCGCTTTTCCGACATCGAGCGCCCGAGTCGCCTGTGGTTGCTGACCAAGGATGATCCATTGCTCGAGCAACTCTACACCGTCACCGGCCGTCCAAAACGCGCCGACATCGCTACTGTTTTCGCCAATCTGCAAGGGAATGCATCTGATGAACACGCCTGCCTATCATTGTGAAAGCCCCGATGTATCCATTATTGAGCCGCGCCATTTTGCAAGCCTGGGCAAGGCCGAGCTGTACGACTTGCTGGGGCATTACGGCGTCGTCCTGTTACGTAACTGCATCCACAACCCCGAGGATTTCAGCGCCTATGTGAAGCAGAACAGCTCGCGACTGAGCCTCGACCCGGCTCGTGTCATGGTCGGTGGAGCCGCGCAGTTGGTGGATGCGGGCCGCCAGGCGATCGGTCTGCATTGCG
Source organism: Pseudomonas sp. F-14 TE3482 (assembly GCF_053629455.1). Classification (NCBI taxonomy): domain Bacteria; kingdom Pseudomonadati; phylum Pseudomonadota; class Gammaproteobacteria; order Pseudomonadales; family Pseudomonadaceae; genus Pseudomonas; species Pseudomonas sp. F-14 TE3482. Next base: position 6,244,384 of record NZ_JBRJII010000001.1, on the reverse strand, counting down.
AAAATGGTAACTCACCGTTCTGGCCGGACATCACCTGGTTTTATTGCCAGGAAGCGCCGCGCACCGGTTCGCAAACCACCCTGTGCGACGGTGAGAAAGTACTGGCGAAGCTGTCATCCGCCTGCCGCACATTTTTCGAAGACAACCCGATTCGCTACAGCCGCACCGTTGCCGGCGACAAATGGCGCCGGCTGGTTTGCCATTATTCGCCAGCGCTCTCGGACCCGGCGGCGGTCAGGATCGAAGATCTGATGCAGATCATCGGCGACGATCCGCAGACACAGATCTCCTTCAATCCGCTTGATGATTCGATTCACTACGCCTTCAGTACCCCGGCGATTCTGGTCTCCGAATTCAGCCAGCGTCCGGCGTTTGCCAACAGTATTCTCGGGCCGTCCTTCAACTATGAAGTGCCAGTGATCGATACCTCGTCCGGGCTGCCCATTCCCGGCGAATTCCTGCACGAAATCGCCGAGGTTTCCGCGCAATACACCTACCCGGTCGGCTGGCGTGACCACGACATGGTGATGATCGACAACCGTCGGGTAATGCACGGTCGTGAGGCCATCGTTGATGAGCGCCGCCGTATCTTCAACGCCCTGAGCTACCGCTGAGACCTATTCATGAAGATCAATAACAAGCAGATCATTTCAGGTCAGTACGAGACGTATATCGACGGTGACGGTCGCCAGATAGTCGATCTGGCCGGCGGGTTTGGCTTTCAGGTACCGGCGGTAATCGACGCGGTCAGCCTTCAGGCGCAGAACATGGGGCTGTCCAATCGAGTGCTGATGTCCGACCCATTGATCGCTTTGTGCCGGCGCCTGGCCGAGCTGCTACCGCAACCGCTGGTCAGCTCTTATGTGTGCAGCTCCGGCGATGAAGCATTCGAAGGCGCCTTGAAACTATGCAAAGGTCTCAAGCCCAAGGGCAACACCATTGTTGTTGTCCAGGGCGGTGACTATGGCTCGCTGAGTTACGGACGTTGCCTGAGCACGCCGCAAAACTATCTGCAGATGCAGCGTTTCCTGGGCTTCGAGCTCGTGGCGATCAGGCATGTCCGCGACCTGGATAAAGTGGACTGGAACGATTGCTTCGCGGTTTGCCACACCAGCACCGTGATTGATGAAAACGGTCGCTTGCGCCTGATAGAGCAGGTGCTACTCGATCACTTGTATGTCGCGGCGGCCAATGCGTCGGTGCCGGTCATCGCGGTCGACGTGCAAAGTTGTCTAGGGAGCCTGGGCACGCTGTTTGGGTTTCAGCGTTATCGCAACACCCCGGACATTGTGGTGTTGGGCGGCCCACTGGGCGGCAGTGCGATTCCTGTCGGCACCTATACCTGCAGCGAACAGATGGCCTATCAAGTCTATGGTCGCAGCAGCCCGGCGAAACATGGCAGCACCACGGCCGGCAATCCGATGGCCTGCGTGGCCGCCATGGCAGCACTGGATTACGTGCAGGCACACGACTTGCCCAGAGAATGCCTCAATAACGGGCAGATCCTGGCGCAAGCGCTCGCCTCATTCGGCGCTGTCGCCTGCGGTGCCTGGGTCAGCCTGCCGCTGCCAGACGATCTCAAACCCGCCGAATTGTGCGAGGAGCTTTATCAGCGTGGCATCTATGTCAGTGCACCCCGTGGCCGCGAGTTAATTCTGCGTTGTCCGATCACTGCACGAGCCGAACACATCCAGCGCGCATCCCGGATCCTCAAGGAGACTTTAAGCCATGTCCTTAACTCTATCGCATGAACAACTGCTGGATGATTGCCAGCGGCATTGGAGTGCCTCGGCGGCCAAGCTCTATCGTCTGGGTAAAACCAGCGTCGAAAAGGACGCCGATGGCATCTATGTCACCGACCATGCCGGCAAGCGCTTTATCGATTGCGCCTGCAGCTATGGGGTGTTCATCGTCGGCCATCGTAATCCGATGGTGCGTGAGCAGGTGCAGACCCAGTTGAACCAGATGGCCTGGATTCCGGAGGGGCGGGTGCATCCGCTGCAAGGCGCATTGTCCGAGCGCCTCCGGAATCTGGTACCGGGTGATTGGGGGGATGTGCAGTTTATGGTCTCGGGTGCTGAAGCCATCGAACAGAGCATGCGTTATGTGCTCAAGGTGCAGCAGCACCGGCGTGGAATCGTGGTAATGAGTGATTCCTATCATGGCAAGACGCTGGCGGCGATGAGCATTCTTGGGCAGAAACAGCACCATCGCAGCTACGGCACCGCGGCCTCGGAAGTGACTTATGTGCCGTACGGTGACTTCGCCGCCTTGCAGAGAGCGGTAGGCGAGGGGGTGCGTGCGGTGTATGTCGAGCCGATTCTGGGGGGCGCCCACTTACAGGTTCCGCCTGTGGGTTACATGGCGAACATCCGCGCCCTGTGCGATGCCACTGAGACCTTGCTGGTGGCCGACGAAATCCAGACCGGTTTCGGCCGCTGTGGCAAGTGGTTCGCCGTGCAGTATGACGACGTCGTGCCGGACATCATGATCCTCTCCAAAGGCCTGACGGGCGGTTACACCTCGTTTGCCTGCGCGATGTACAGCCAGCGACTGGCCACGCAATACCCGCTGAGCGAGATCGAGCCTGACCAGCGGACCAATGGCGGGCATCCGGTGGCGTGCGCCGCGGCACTGGCCGCCATCGATTACATCGAGCAGCACAACCTGGTCGAGCAATCACGGATCAATGGCGGTTTGCTGCGCCATGGCCTGCAACGGCTGGCTCAGCGTTATCCGCAGATTGTCGAGGATGTGCCCGGTGTCGGCCTGATGACCGGCCTGCGCTTGCGCGGTTCGGTCTACGAAGCGCTGATGAGCATGGAATTAGGCAAGCGTGGCGTGCATGCCGGGCATTCCATGAATGAAAAAGCCGCGCACCCGGTTCTGCGGTTTTACCCGCCGCTGAACATCACGCCCGAAGCGCTTCGGCATGTCCTGACGATGACCGAAGAAGCCCTTGAGGCGATCGCCCGGCGTCCGAAGCTGGCGGTCAAGGCGTTTTCGCTGGTGGTCAGAAACATGTACCACATCCCCAACAAGCTACTGCGCAGCAACGGGAAGCGCTGAGTATGTTCAATCCCGATACTCTGACCCTGCGCGAAATGGCCGGTCTGCTGCGCCGCGGTGTGCTGACCAGTGTCAACTTGCTGGAGTTCTACCTGCAGCGTATCGATGAACGCAATCCGCAGATCAACGCCTTGATTCAACTGGAGTCTGTCGACGAACTGCGTCGACAGGCCCGGGAGGCCGATGATATGGCCCGCATCGGAAAGATCCGTGGCCCCTTACATGGCATCCCCCTGACCATCAAGGACGTCTGCCATGTGCGAGGCTTCCGAATGTCGCGAGGCCTGAAGGAGTTGCTGGGCGAGGCCAGTCAGGAGGATGCCACGGTCGTTGCCCGGCTTCGCCAGGCGGGTGCGATCATCCTTGGGATCAGCAATGTTCCCGAGCTGTGCATGGCGTTTGAAACCGACAATCTGCTGTATGGCCGCACACTCAATCCTTATGACGGGCGGCGCTCCGCTGGCGGTAGCAGCGGCGGTGAAGCAGCGGCCATCGCGGCCGGTTGCTCGCCGGCCGGGCTGGCCTCGGATGCTTGCGGCAGTGTGCGGATCCCGGCGCATTTCAACGGTATTTGCGGCATGAAACTGACCCAGGGGCGCGTGCCGTTGACCGGCCAGTTTCCCTATGATCGCTCCGGGCTGTTTCATCTGACGTCGGCGTTTGGCGTGATGGGGCGTTATGTCGACGATCTGGCGTTACTCGGGCAACTGATCAGCGGCGCTGACGGTCACGATCCGGACACCGTCGATGTGCCGTTCGCAGCCAGCCAGCCGCTGGCCCAATTGCGTGTCGCACTGTCCTGGGAGTCCACCAGGACCCGGGTGAGCCCGGCGGTGAAGCAGGTTCTGCAACGGGTCGAGAGTTGCCTGAGCAATGTGGTGGCGCAGGTTACACTGACGGCTCCGCTGATGCTCGACGAGGCCTGCGATGTGCTCTGGCGGATTTTCATCACGGGCGCGGATGCCGGGCGTGGCTGGAAGCGTCTGTTCCAGTCCATGAACAAACAGACCTGTACGTCCGCCACCTCAGGGTTGATTCGCTTGAGCGAAGAGGTTGAATTGAGCGTGGATGAAATGAAGCGCGACTGGATTCTGATGGATACGTTTCGCTATCACCTGGCGAAGTTTTTCAATCAGCACGATCTGTTCATCTGCCCGGTATTCCCGGACGTGGCGTTCGCTCATGGCGAGTCTTTGCAGGATCGTGATCGCTATGCCTTTGTGTTTCCGTTCAGCCTCTCCGGTTCACCGGCGGTGGTCATTCGCGCCGGACATGATCCGGCCAACGGGATGCCGATCGGCATCCAGATAGTCGGGCCGCACTGGCAGGAGGAGCGACTGCTGGCCGTGGCCAATTTCCTGGAGCGCGAACTGGAGCGCTGGAGTCCGGTGGCCCCGTTGGACACGGTCACTCTTTGACGGATCTCAAGCTGTAACGGTTTTGGCGGTACGGCTGGTGATCACCAATGCCAGCATGCCGACACCCACCAGCACGGCACCGGTGACTTCTATCAACACCGGTTGCTGTCTGAGCCAGAACCAGTGAAACAATGTGACAAACAAGGTGTTCAGGTAGACGTAGGAAACCACCGTTGACGGTGAAATCACCCCGATTGCCCGATGCAGCAGCCAGAATGTCCCGAGGGTGCCAAACAGCGCCAGGTATACAAGCCAGAACATATCGCTCGACGACAACTGCGCGCCGCTGCGCCAACCGCCGTTAAACAGACAGAACACAAACAGAAACAGCGAACCGAAAAGCATGTTCCAGAAGGTCATCGCCACCGGGTCACGCCCCTTCAAGGTCTTGACCTTGAATCGCTGGCTCAGAGGCGAATAAAGCGCCATCGCCAGGCAGCCGACGCCGAAGACCAGTACCGGATACAGTGCAGGCAGTTCGCCTGGAGCAGCCCCTTTGAGCGTCAGCAGCAGGGCACCGATCGCTGCAATCGACATCGGCAGCAAGCGGCTCTTCAGGCTTGGGCTCGGCAGCAGCAATACCTCAAAAAATAACGTCATCAGTGGCACCAGCGTGTACAGCGTTGCGGTATTGACCGCGGTGGTATGGCGTAGCGCTTCAAACAGCGAACCGAAATACGTTGCCAGCAGCAGCCCAAGAACCGCATGCGCCAGTAAGCCTCTGGCCGAGATCGGTGACGTATTTTTCAATAACAGCAGTGGCAAGAACATCAAGGCTGAAAACAGCAAACGCAGCCCGGTCAACAATATTGGATCTATCGATTGGCTGACCTCTGCCGCCGCAAAGAACGACGATGAGATCAGCATTGCCCAGATCAGCATGCCCCAATGAGCTTCTGCAAAACCGACTTGTTTCATGAGTTCCTTTTCCTGCGCTTGATCGAACCTGTAAGAGCCGACGGTGCCGCACCGCTGGCTCCTACGAAAAGCAGAACCTTCGAAGACTATTGAATATGCTGCGCGTATTGCCTGGGGTTGAAGCGCAGTACCATTACAATCATCACCGCCATCACCGCTGTGAGTGACCACCAGGCCCATTCGAAGCTACCCAATTGGTCGCGAATCATCCCGGCAATCAGCGGTGAGAGGCCCGCGATCAGGTAACCGATGCCTTGCACAAAGGCCGTCAGGCCGCCGGCACGACGCGGGTTATCCAGGTGATCAAGGGACACGATCAGGCTCATCGGGAACAGACCGCCAATGCCCAGGCCCAACAGGCACGGCCATAGCAGGCTAAAGCCTTCCGGGCTGAGGATCAGGCCGCAGAAGCCGGCCATGATCAAGGCCAGCAGAACGACCAGTACCAGGCGTTTGTCCTGGCTGCGGTTGGCAATCGCGGGTGTTATCAGCCCGGACACGACTTCCATGGCCGTGAGAAACCCCAGCAATAAGCCGGCATTCTGTTCACTCCAGCCTTTTTCCATGTAATACGGGGCTAGCCAGGCCAGCACACAGGTGTAGGAGGCCGTGCCCAAACCGAAGAAAATCGCCAGCAGCCAGGCCCGAGAGTTACCGACGAAGGACTCCTGGCGTCCCATCGGGGCCGCCGGCAATGGCGCGATTGCCGAGCGCTGGGCAAGCCAGAAGGCCAGGGCGACCAGCGTCAGTAGCGCCCAGATGGCCAGGCCCATCCGCCAACTACCGGTTTGCGCCAGGACGAAAGGCGAGAACGATGCTGCAATCGCTGCGCCGCCCATGATCGAAGTGACATACAAACCCATGAACAGCGAAACGTTGTCGCTGAAGCGTGACTTGATCAGCACAGGCATCACCGCCTGAATAAGGGCGATCCCCAGCCCGGCCAATACTGCGCTCAGGATCAACTCAAGGGTGCTGTCCAGATACAGCCGCGAAACCGTGGCCACACCGATGATCAACAAGGACAGGATGATGGTGCGGTGTTCGCCAACCCGTTGCGCAATGCGCATTCCCAGGAACATCGCCAGGCCCATCGCCATGACGGGCAGCATGGTCAGCAGCGACGCGGTACTGAAACTTAATGGAACATCCCCGCGAATGGCCGACAACAACGGCCCGACAGCGGCCATCGAAGGCCTCAGGTTCAGTGCCACCAATACCACGCTGACCATCAGCCATCCGGCATAGGCGCTTGTAGTACGAACGTTTTCCATAACGGAACCCCAAATTTACAAGGGTGTGATTAGGCCGCTCCAAGCCTGCAGGGGCAAACTGAAAAGTCGCTGGCACTATCGAGAAATTAGGTTGGTTACCGGGAGGAATGTTTAGCCAATCTGCAACCAAGGTTCATCAAGTCTGGATTTAACGGCTTATCTGCCCGTGTGACGCTGCTTTGCATCTGTTTACTGCGGTCTTTTCCATGGACGTCTGGCTGATCAGCATCAAACACGAGGGGGCGTCTGGTGCCACTTCAAGCCTTCAGCCACGTCGTCCATTCAGGCCTGCCAGCGCGCCAAGCCTGTCTGCACTCCCTTCCGAACTGGCCTTCTGGGCATTGTGGCACTGCCGCCACGCCCGCCCGCCGGATTCCTGCCTGTCCCGCTGATTGTTCTGACAGGTCCCGCGCTGTGCGCCGGGATCAAACCGGCGGCGCCTGTGCGTTTGCCTGACGCGGATAGACGAGAATTCCCATGAGCTGTGCCACGACATACTTCGCCACGAAAGAAGAAGCCCTGTCCTTCCTGGAACACAATCCGGATATCGAGATGTTCGAGCTGTTCATCCTCGACAACAACGGTGTGCCACGGGGCAAGTTGCTGCATCGCGATGAACTGCTGGCGGTGTACGAGGGTGGGCGGCCGCTGCCGAGTACCATTCTGGGCCTGACCATCAATGGCGACGATGTGGAAAACTCCGGTCTGGTCTGGGACGTCGGTGATATCGATTGCCGCGCCTACCCGATCAGCGGCAGTTTGCAGCGTATGCCGTGGCGATTGATTCCCACGGCGGCGGTGCAGGTCAGCATGCATCCAAAGGAGGGCATGCCCGCGACCATCGCCGATCCACGGCACCTGCTAGCCAAGGTCATCGAAGGCTTGCAGGCCGACGGTTATTACCCGGTGATGGCGGCGGAGCTGGAGTTCTATTTGCTGGATCAGAAGCGCGACAGCAACGGTCGGCCGCAGCCGGCGCGGGATGTCGATGGTGGGCGGCCACGCTCCACGCAGGTCTATGGCTTACGTGAGCTGGAGCAGATCGAGCCGTTTCTGGCCGACCTCTACAGCGCCTGCAAGCTGCAGGGCATTCCGGCGCGCACGGCGATTTCCGAATACGCGCCGGGGCAGGTGGAAATCACCCTCGAACACCGCACCGATGCTTTGCAGGCGATGGACGAAGCGGTGCGCTACAAACGATTGGTCAAGGGCGTGGCCCACAAGCATGGGATGGCGGCCTGCTTCATGGCCAAGCCTTTTGATGATCTGGCCGGCACCGGCATGCACATGCACGTCAGCCTGGCGGACAAGGAGGGCAATAACCTGTTCGCCAGCGAAGCCCCGGACGGCACGCCGCTGCTTAAACAAGCGGTCGGCGGAATGCTCAGCACGTTGCTGGATTCGTTGCTGCTGTTCTGTCCGAACGCCAACTCGTACCGTCGTTTCCAGACCAACAGCTACGCACCACTGGCGGCCACCTGGGGCGTGGACAATCGCACCGTGAGTTTGCGGGTGCCCGGTGGGCCGGCATTCTCCCGGCATATCGAGCACCGCATCTGTGGTGCCGACGCCAACCCGTACCTGGCGGCTGCGGCGATCCTGGCCGGGATTCATCGCGGCATCCGCGAGCAGCTTGACCCTGGAGCACCCGTGGAGGGCAACGGGTACGCCCAGGCTACGGAGTTGCTGCCCACCGACTGGTTGACCACGTTGCGAGCGCTGGAGGCATCGAACTGGGCGCGGGAAGCATTTGGCAGTGAGTTTCTTGGCGTGTATCTGGCGGTGAAACGTGCCGAATACCGGCAGTTCATGGGCGAAGTCGGTGAGCAGGACTGGCGCTGGTATCTGCATCAGGCCTGAAACGAGTCTGCATGATTGAAATTGAAAGTTTGAGCCTGATGCCATGAGCCAACTAATCGTTGGCTTCTTTTTCACGAAAAATTGATGGTCGGCTGCCTAAGATTTGTGTTGTCGCGGTAACTGAAATTTTCACATTTGCCGCGGACACTTCTTTCAGGAACAGCCAATCATCATGTTGAAGTTCAAAGCCGTGCGTCCCGAATGGGTGACGTTGATTGCCAGCGCCTTTTTATTGGCTGGGTTCAATTCAGTACTCTGGCAACACTTGTTCGTTATCACCGTGGCAGACGGTCAAGGCATCGCCATGCGTGTTGCATTCGGGGTAATGATCCTGACGGCCTTCAACATAGTGCTGACCTTGCTGGCGTTTCGATCTGTGATGAAACCCGTGTTGACGCTGATCTTTTTGGTCAGTGCCGGCGTGGCCTATTTCATGAGCCAATACGGTGTATTGATCGACGCTGGTATGTTTCGTAACTTCGCAGAAACCAATGCCACAGAAGTTCGTGACTTACTGTCCGTGAAATTGTTTGTTTATATTATTTTTCTCGGAGTTTTGCCGTCGTGGTTGTTGTGGAAAACGCCGGTTAATTACCGTCGCTGGCACCGTGAGTTATTAAGTAAAGTGCTGGTAAGTGTCGCGTCGGTTGCAGTGATCGGCGGTGTCGCCCTGGTCAACTATCAAGGCTTGTCGTCGTTGTTTCGCAATCACCATGAATTGCGCCTGATGGTGGTGCCAAGCAACTACATCGGAGCCTCGCTCGGTTACCTGCGCGAGCAAGTCGTTTCTGCCCGGCAACCCTTTGTCAAACTCGGTGAAGATGCCGAGAAAAACCCGGTCTGGCAAACCCACGGCCGTAAATCCCTGACGGTACTGGTGGTGGGCGAAAGTGCCCGGGCCGAGAATTTCGGCATCCTGGGTTATGACCGCGACACCACCCCTCAACTGGATAAGGAAGCCGGCCTGATCGCCTTCACCGATGTGCATTCTTGCGGCACGGAAACGGCCGTGTCGGTGCCCTGCATGTTTTCCAACATGGGCCGCAAGGATTACAACGCCAGCAAGGCAAAGAACGAAGAAGGTTTGCTGGATGTGCTCAAGCACGCCGGTCTGGAGGTGATCTGGCGGGATAATCAGTCGGGCTGTAAAGGCACTTGCGATCGGGTCACTGTCGACGACGTGAGTAACCTGAAAGACCCGGCGTTGTGTGCCAATAGCGAGTGCCGCGATGAAATTCTCCTGCAAGGTTTGCAGCACTTCATCGACACCCTGGATAAAGACACCGTGCTGGTACTGCACCAAATGGGCAGTCACGGTCCGGAATACTTCAAGCGCTACCCCAAAGAGTACGAACACTTCACCCCGGTGTGTGAAAGCAATGCACTGAACAATTGCAGCCGCGAAAGTATCGTCAATGGCTACGACAACACGTTGGTGTACACCGACCATGTGCTGTCGACCCTGATCGATCTGTTGCGCAGCAATCAGGATAAAGTCGATACCGCCATGCTTTATCTGTCGGACCACGGCGAATCCCTGGGCGAATACAACCTGTTCCTTCATGGCACGCCTTACATGCTGGCGCCGGAACAACAGAAGCATGTAGCGATGCTGGCGTGGTTCTCCGACAGCTATCAAAAGTCGTTCTCAGTGGACACTCATTGCCTGCAATTGAGTCGCGAAAAGCCCTTGAGCCAGGACAACCTGTTCCATTCCATGCTTGGCCTGCTGGAGGTCAACAGCAAGGTCTACGACCCGGGGCTGGACATGTTTGCCGGCTGCCGCGGCGCAGTGATTGACGGTGTGCTGGCCAAAAAATGAGTCCGTCGACCTTTTTTTCACGCGCCAGTCGTTAACCTGCCGCCAGTCGATATTCCAACAAGAGCCCTTGCACATGTCCGCGCTGCCCCCATCCGCCATCGAGCTTGAGTTCGCCCGGCGCTATGATCAGGAACATGCCCGCGTCTGCCTTCAGTCGCGACCGCGTGGGCTGGCGGGGCGTTTGACGTTCTGGCGCGACGAGCAACTGGTGCGTAATGCGCTTCAGGTTGCTGGCGAACCGGGATTGATTCTTGATGTAGCCTGCGGTGTCGGGCGCTTCTGGTCGATACTGGCCGAGCATGCGAATCGGGTGATTCTTGCGAGCGATCCGTCTCAGGATATGCTCGATCACGCCCGCACCCACCATCCGCAGCACCTGCTGGAGCGGGTCAAGACCTTTCAGAGTTCGGCCTTCACCATCGGTTTGTCGGCGAACGCGGTGGACTGCATTTTTTGCATGCAATTGTTTCAACATATCGCCAGTCCTGAGCATCGGTTGGCCCTGCTGGGCGAGTTCCATCGGGTCAGTCGCGATACGGTGATTGTGGCGGTGCGAGTCAATGCGCATTTCACGCGGCGCCGATCGGGTGTGGAAGGTGCACACGTCCAGCCACAGGCGAGCAAGGCCGAGCTTGAGGCCGAGTTCAGGCAGGCGGGTTTCCGCTTGCTCAGCCATCAGGACTTCTTGCCGGGTTGCGCGCGGATGCGGGTCTACGTGCTGCGTAAGGCCAGTTAGTCCCCTCCTGTCAGACAATTCTTGCGATCCAGCAGGTATTTTCGCTAAAGCTCTTGTTCAGTGGAGGCGCGGAAATTGCCGGGGGCGATATATACTGCGCGCCATTCTTCAAGGGAGAGCCGTGTGGCCATCGATATTCACTGGATTCGCGACAACGATAGCCTCGGTCAGTTTTGCGCCGAGTGGCAGCAGCTGCCATTCGTTGCCCTCGACACCGAATTCATGCGGGTCGACACCTTTTACCCGATTGCAGGCCTGCTGCAGATCGGCGATGGCGTACGCGCTTACCTGATTGACCCGCTGACTATCGACAATTGGCAGCCGTTGGCCGCGTTGCTGGAAAACCCGGCCGTGGTCAAAGTCGTGCATGCGTGCAGCGAAGACCTCGAAGTGCTGCTGCGTCTGACCGGCAGCCTGCCGGCGCCGTTGTTCGATACCCAACTGGCCGCCGCTTACCTGAACCTGGGTTTTTCCATGGGCTATTCGCGGCTGGTGCAGGAAGTGCTCGGCATCGATCTGCCCAAGGGCGAGACCCGTTCCGACTGGCTGCAACGTCCGCTGTCCGACACCCAGATCAGCTACGCCGCCGAAGATGCCTTGCATCTGGCGGAAGTTTTCGTACAACTGCGTCCGAAGCTTTCTGACGATAAATACGCCTGGGTCCTGGAAGACGGTGCCGAGCTGGTGGCCAACCTGCGTCGCGAGGTCGACCCGTATGAGGTCTATCGCGATGCCAAACTGGCCTGGAAGCTGTCCCGCGCCCAGCTCGCCGTATTGCGTGAGCTCTGTGCCTGGCGCGAGCGCGAAGCCCGCGCCCGTGATCTGCCGCGCAACCGCATCATCCGTGAACATTCCCTGTGGCCGTTGGCGCGCACGCAACCGGACAACCTCGGCGCGCTGGCGAAAATCGAAGACATGCACCCGCGTACCGTGCGTCAGGACGGCGAATTTCTGCTTGATCTGATCAAGCGCTCTGGCAGTGTGTCGCCTGATCAATGGCCGCCAGCAGTGCCGGAGCCGTTGCCGGTGGAAGCCGCCGCGCTGGTCAAACAGCTGCGCGCCATCGGCCAGGCCGAAGCCGAGCGTCTGAACATCGCCCCAGAACTGATGCTGCGCAAGAAAACCCTGGAAGCGCTGCTCAAGAGCGGTTTCCCCAATGGTCCTTACCAATTGCCTGATTCGCTGCGTGGCTGGCGCCGCGAATTGATGGGCCAGGCGCTGCTAGACAGCCTGGCCACCGCCGGAGAACAGCCTTGAAACGTATTTGCTCCATCTATCGAAGCCTGAAGAAAAACGAGATGTACCTCTATGTGCTCAAAAGCGATGCACTGGAGCGCGTTCCGGAAAGTCTGATGGCGGCCTTCGGCAAACCGCACCACGCTTTCGATCTGGTGCTGACGCCCGAGCGTAAGCTGTCGCGCGAAGACATCACTGTGGTGCTGGAAAACCTCGAGAAGCAGGGCTACCACCTGCAAATGCCGCCGGCCGAAGACGAATACATCGAACACCTTCCGGAAGAATTGCTGCGACGCAACGATCCGATGTAATCGAGACAGGCTCTGTTCAGAGCCTTTATGAAACACTGGAATGATTTTGGCGATGGCCAGGGCGATGGAGTGATACTCCGTCGGCGGCCGTCTGCACTGTTTTTGAAAGGTTTGAACCATGCGCGTTCTGATTGCTGAACACGACCACCCTGTGTATTCCCAACTGTTGCGTCAGGCCGCGCCTGATCTGGAAGTACTGACCAGCGGCGACTCCGCCGAACTGGCCCGTCAGGCCGCCGAGTGCCAGGTCTGGCTCGGCCAGCCGGACCTGCTGGCGACGCTGTTGCGTCAGGGCCACACGCCGGCATGGCTGCAGTCGACCTGGGCCGGCATTACGCCGTTGCTGGCCGACGGCCTGCCTCGGCACTATCGCCTGACTCGCGCGGTAGGGATTTTCGGTCAGGTCATGGCCGAATACGTACTGACTTACATGCTAGGTCACGAGCGCGAAGTACTGCCGCGGTTGGTGAGCCAGGTCGAGCGAAAGTGGGACAGTCGCCAGGGGCAAAGCCTGGCTGGACGCAAGGTGTTGATCGTCGGCACCGGTGACATCGGTCAGACCGTGGCGCAGTTCCTTGTGCCATTTGGCGTCGAGTTGTACGGCATCGCCAGCGAAGCCCGCGAGCAGGCGCCCTTTGTCGAAGTCGGCGCGCTGAGCGACTTGCCGCGACTGGTCGGCGAAGTGGATTACGTGATCAATCTGCTGCCGAACACCCCGAATACTCACGACCTGTACGACGCCGCGCTGTTCAAGCAGTTCAAGCCGACCGGGTTGTTCATCAATGTCGGGCGCGGCGTGGCGGTGGTCGATGCGGATCTGGTGGAAGCCCTGAAGGAAGGGCATCTGGCCGGGGCCGTGATCGACGTCTGCCGTCAGGAGCCGCTGCCACAACGCCATCCGTTCTGGACCGCGTGGGGCCTGCTGCTGACGGGTCACAGTTCGGCACCGACTTCGCCACCCATGATGGTGAAGTTGTTCGTCGAAAATCTGCGGGCGTATCAGGCGGGCGAAGCGTTGCGTGGGGAAGTGGATTTCAATCGCGGGTATTGAGGCGTAGCCGAAAAGATCGCAGCCTTCGGCAGCTCCTACAGGGTTTTGTGAACACCTGTAGGAGCTGCCGAAGGCTGCGATCTTTTGCTTTTAGAGGGTGAAATCACCTTCAGTCGCCAACTCGCTCAGCGGACGACGCGGGCTTGGCTCTTCGCGCGCTTGCAGGTAGTCCGCCAGCGTCGCCTTGTCGCCCAGCTTGCCGATCGCCACCGCCGCGTGCAGCGCATAGCCCTCAGGAATATTCAGCTCTTTACGGGTCAGCTCCTGATCGAAACCGGCCATGCCGTGGGTGTGCCAGCCACTGATGCTCGCTTGCAGCGCCAGGTGGCCCCAGGCCGAACCGGTGTCGAAGGTGTGCCATAGCGCCGGTGTTTCTTCGGTGGCGCCAGGTATCGCAAAAGTGGTTTTCGAGATCACGATCACCAGCGCCGAGGCGTGCTGCGCCCAGCTGCGGTTGAACTCGTTCAGCAGACCCAGATAACGCTCCCAGTTCGGCGTGTCGCGACGCGCGTACAGAAACCGCCAAGGCTGCGAGTTGTACGCCGATGGCGCCCAGCGTGCGGCTTCGAAGAAGCTCAGCAGAGTCTCGACGGGAATGGTTTCGCCGGTGAACGCGCGGGGCGACCAGCGATCAGTGAACTGAGGGTGAATGGCGTAGTCGGCAACGCGTGGGTTAGCACTCATCAAGAGATTCCTTTACGTTTGAAAGTGAGGGGCGTCTGAAACCTGCGGGCGCAGTTGAGCTGAGCGATGAGGTTTTTCGAGAGCCTGGGTAGTTCACCTGAATGCAACGCGGTTGAGCGTTAATGGCATTTGAGCATGGCTCTTTGCGACGGCAAAGCTGCTTGGCGACGCTATAACTGACAAGTTCCGTTGTACCGGCAGTCGCCAATGCTTGGCCCGCCGGTGCCTTGGCACTAGACTGGCGGCCTTTTCACCACCTGATGTTGATGCTTGAGCCATGGCCGCCAAAGTCGAACCGTTCTGGATACGCAAAACCCTCGATCAACTCGATCAAGAGGAATGGGAATCGCTGTGCGATGGCTGTGGCCTGTGCTGCCTGCAAAAACTCGAGGACGAAGACGACAACTCCGTCTACTACACGCGTATCGCCTGCAAATTGCTCGACCTCAAAACCTGTCAGTGTACCGATTACCCCAACCGTCGCGACTCGGTGCCCGATTGCATTCAGCTCACGCCGGGCAAGGCCGATGAGTTCAAATGGCTGCCGCCGACCTGCGGTTATCGACTGGTCAGCGAAGGCAAGGATTTGCCGCTCTGGCATCATCTGGTGTGCGGTGATCGCGAGGCGGTGCATCACGAACGTATTTCCCAGTCCGGACGCATGCTCGCCGAGGGCAGCGTGGCGGAAGAGGATTGGGAAGACCATCTGATTTTTCGCGCGGGTTAAGCGTCGCCGTTTAAACGCCAAGCAGGCCCATGGTGTCTGGAGCCTGACCTCCTTGCTTCAGTAATACCGCAATCGCGGGCAAGCCCGCTCCCACAGGGGGCTGCGGTGTACACAACATTTGTGCTCACCGCCAATCACTGTGGGAGCGGGCTTGCCCGCGAAGAGGCCCTGAGCCCCATCGCAACGTTCGGATCAGACTCCAGCCTTCGGCGAGCCCAACGAATCATTTCCCGTCACGGTCGCCGTGCTGGTCGCCGCTTCGGCATTGGCTTTCATGCGGGCCAGCTCATCCCCGGCGCGTTCGATCCTCGCGCGTGCGTTTTCCATGTCCTGACGGTTCTTTTCCAACAGTCTTTTCGCCGAGCAATGCCCGGTGATTCCCCGCGCCAGGGCCATGCCGCCAATGGCTATTTCAATCAATCCGAACACGCCGCCGCGTCGCAGACCTTTGCTTAGCATGACCACACCACCCGCCAGGGAGCCGGCGCGTTCCCAACCATGAACGTTCTGTTCGGAAGGGCTCTGGAACGGGGTGGTTTCGATACGTTCTACAGGATTGAACTCGCGCATGATCGGTCTCCAGGCAGGGAAGGGTTGCTTCAGCAATAGATATTTAGCTGACTGCCTGGGGGAGCGGCTTGTTCCATCGAATATGTGGCAATTCAGCGGAATTTCGGCCCGGAGCGGGTGTTGTTGCCTTTGGCCATGCGGTCGTACAGCACAACGTTGACGGTGGCCGCCAGATTCATGCAGCCGGTGGTCGGGATGTAGACCACGTCTTCGCACCAGTCGCGGATCTCTTTATCCAGCGAACCGTCTTCGGGGCCGAAGATGTAGAGGGCGCGATCCGGGTGCGTGTATTCCGGCAGCGAGCGGGCACCGTCGACCAGTTCGACCGCGACCGGCACACAGCCAAGAGGCAGGATTTTCTTCAGGTCGTCGATGCCGATCAGCGGAATGTCGTAGTGGACTTTCTTGGTGTCGGTAACGAAATCCGCGGCGCGTTCATAGCGTTTGCCAGTGTAAAACACCGACGCCACGCCATAGCAACCGGCGGCACGCATGACCGAACCGACATTCTCCGGTGATTTGGGGTTGTACAAACCAATGCAGCTGTACCGTTTGTCTGCCACGAGCGGGGTGCCTTCGGGAAAAAAACGGCGATTATACGGGGATTGGGGGAGGGGTGTTCAGTTTGGAGATTGGTGGTGCCCGGACAAATGCTATCGCGGGCAAGCCCGCTCCCACAGAGGGCCGCGGTGTACACAACATCTGTGCTCACCGCCAATCACTGTGGGAGCGGGCTTGCCCGCGATGGGGCCGGTTCAGGCGCTGAAGGTCTCAGTCTTCTTTCTTCATCAACCCCGCCAACGCCGCAAACGGGTTGTGCGTCGCCTTGGCAATCTTCGGCGTACTCAGCGAGCCTTCGTCGAAATACTGCTGATCGGTATAGCGCGAGTGCTCGTTATCGTGGCAATACAGGCACAACAGTTCCCAGTTCGAGCCATCCTGAGGGTTGTTGTCGTGGTTGTGGTCGCGGTGGTGCACGGTCAGTTCGCTCAGGCGCTTGCCGGAGAATTCACGGGCGCAGCGGCCGCACACGTGCGGGTACATCTTCAGGGCTTTGTCGCGGTAACCCATTTCCTTGTCGCGCTGGTTATCGGCGAGGATGCGGTCCAGCTTCGATGTGTTGGTTGGGGTGGACGAACTCATGGGTTCACCTTTGTAAAAAGACTAATGGCGGTTATGACGTGAGTGTAGGGCCTGTCATCACTTATTTACTAGGCCGCGCCGGGTCTGCTGTGACGCAGGGCAAGGCGCGAGGAGCGTGGTTTGGTCATTCCAAACGAGCTCCGAGCAACGCAGCCCTGCGCCACAGCAGACCGGCCCTTCGGGTTGTGCCTGAAAACGAGCCAGGCTGCGTTGCAGTCCTTGGCAAGGGAGCGACCATTACCATCGGACTGCGCCTTGCCTGGCTCGTTTTCAGGCGCAACGCGGCCTAGTAAATAAGTGATGACAGGCCCACGCTCAGCCCTTGAGCTTCTCGGCAATCCAGATGGTATGGCGGGTGCCCTTGTTGCCATGGGCGAAGACTTGCACTTCCTCGGCCTTGAAGCCGGCCTTTTTCAGCTTGTCGGAAAACTGCCGGTCGGCGCTGGCCGACCACACCGCCAGCACGCCTTTTGGCCGCAAGGCCTTGGCACACGCGCTCAGGCCACCGGCGGAGTAGAGCCAGCTGTTGGCCTTCTGGGTCAGACCTTCGGGGCCGTTGTCGACGTCGAGCATGATCGCATCGAAACCTTGTGGCTCGGCTTGCAGCACTTTGGCCACGTCTTCCATACGGATCACCGTGCGCGGGTCGAGCAGCGGATTGCCGGCTTTTTCGCCCAGCGGCCCGCGATTCCACTCCACCACGCCGGGCACCAATTCGGCGACCACCACTTCAGCCGTTTTGCCCAAATGCTTGAGCGCCGAGGCGAGGGTGAAGCCCATGCCCAGGCCACCGATCAATACTCGCGAATTCGGCCGGCCGGCGACCTTGCGGCAGGGAATTTCGGCCAGGGCATCTTCGGAGCCGTGCATGCGAGTATTCATCAACTGCCCGCCGTCACCACCCTGAATCTTGATAACGAAGTCCTCGCCGTATTCGAACAGGCACAGGGCACCGCCGTTTTCAGGGATGGGGGTGGTGTCGAGCAGAACGAAACGTTTCATGGGGCGCTCTTGAAGAGAAATTGACAGATGGAGGAAGGCAAACACGCGCAGTTGGGAGTAGCCTGCAAAAAGACCACAAGGCCAACGGAGCCATTGATGAAGCGCACCATTCTAACGGTCATTGCCCTGGCCGCGCTCTCGATAACTGCAGTGCAGGCCCAAGAGCTGCAAACCATCCCCACCAGTCCCGCGCCGATACCCGGTTCACCCGGCACCGCCACTCCGACACCGTATCCGCAGATCACCCCGACCAGCGTGCCCAAGGCCGGTTCCGGCAGTGGCGGGCCACCGCTGTTGCCGCCGATCGAAATGCCCAATCCACCCAAGGACCAGACCTTGCCGGGCCTTGAACCGAACACGACGAAAATCAAAACACCGGGAGGCTAGACCTGTTGCGAGAGCAGTTGCCCATCGGCCATGCGCAAGCGTTTGGAGAGGGAGACGGCGAGGGCGCGGATGATCTTGGCGGCGATTTTCGGCGCGTCGTTGAGCATCTTTTCCAGGGAGTCCTTGCCCAGGTTGAGCAACTGGCAATTGCTCGCGGCCACGCAACTGGCTGAGCGTCGTTCACCGTCGAGCACAGCCATTTCGCCGAACGCCCGACCGCTGCGCAAGGTGGCCATGGTCACTCGTTGCCCGTCGCTATTGGTCTTCTGCACCGCGACCTGGCCGGTGTGGATGATGCACATGAAACTGCCGGCATCGCCCTCATGGAAAATCTCTTCACCTTCGGCGATGGTGCTGATGCTGAAGTAACCCGAAGCCGCCACAAAGTCTGCCGGCAACAGTTGATCGAACAGGCCGCAGTCCATCAGCCAGTCGCGAATTTCGTTGTTCAGTAAGGTCGGTTCTGACATGTCGTCACGGTCTTTTTCTTGTGTCTGTGTCTGTTCCGGGCCTTCAGTCACCCATCATCCCCTGTGGGAGCGGGCTTGCCCGCGATGACAATGTCACAGCCAATGTTGACATTGAATGTGATGACCTCATCGCGGGCAAGCCCGCTCCCACAGGAAATGTGTGTTGTCTCGGGCCTCGGTGTCTGGTGTTAAGACCGGCACACCGGGCCAAGTTCCTCAGGCGATGCCCAAAACCTTGAAAACAAATGCGTATTCGAGGGCTACGTCACGTAATCCCTGATAACGACCGCTCATGCCGCCATGCCCGGCGCCCAGTTCAGTCTTGAGCAGCAGGGGATTTGTGTCGGTTTTGGTCGCGCGCAATTTCGCCACCCACTTGGCTGCTTCCCAGTACTGCACGCGACTGTCGTTGTAACCGGCGATCACCAGCGTTGCCGGATAGGCTTGCGCGGTGACGTTTTCGTACGGGGCGTAGGCCTTGATCCGATCATAGACGTCCGGCTCTTGCGGGTTGCCCCACTCGTCGTATTCCGTGACGGTCAGCGGCAGCTCCGGGTCGAGCATGGTGTTGAGCACGTCGACGAACGGCACTTCGGCAATCGCAGCAGCGAACAGCTCCGGCCGTTGATTGAGTACCGCGCCGATCAGCAAACCACCGGCGCTGCCACCGCTGATCGCCAGCTGCGATGGGGTGGTGAAACCGTTGGCGATCAGGTGTTCGGCGCACGCGATGAAATCGCTGAAAGTGTTGTGTTTGTGTTCCTGCTTGCCGGCGCGGTACCAGGCTTCGCCCAGCTCACCGCCACCGCGTACATGGGCGATGGCAAACGCCATGCCGCGATCCAGCAGGCTCAGGCGCGCGTGGGAGAACCACGGGTCGAGGCTTTCGCCGTAGGCGCCGTAGCCGTACAGATAAAGCGGCGTCGGCTTGCCGAGGAACTCGCGTTTGACCACAAGGCTGATCGGCACTTGCGTACCGTCCGGTGCCGTCGCCCAAAGCCGCTGGCTGACATACGCATCGGCGTCGAACGGGCCGAGCACCGGGGTTTCCTTGAGGACTGTCTGCTCGCCGGTGGTCAGTATCAGTTGGCGAATCTGCGCCGGACGGTTCAAGGCTTCGTAGCGCAGACGGATCCGGTCGCTGACAAATTCCAGGCTGTTCTGCACATGCAGGCTGTAGGCCGCATCCGGCAATTGCACGCGATAGGGCACCAAGTCCCGTGGGCGGACTTCGATGATCGGCAGGCCACCTTCACGCAGGCTCAGGGTCATGGCCTCGGCGTTCAGGCTCATGCCTTCGAGCATCACCGTGTCGCTGTGGGGAAGCAGGTTCTGCCAGTCGGCTTCGGTCGGCGCGACGCCAGTGTCGGCGGCCTGGTACAGGGCGAAGTTGATGCCGTCGCGGTTGGTGCGGATCAGCCACGTCCACTCGCCATCGAGTTTGCCGTGGTCGACATCGTACTCATGCGCTTCGACCCTCGGCGCGAGGCAGGTAAAGGCCTGATGCGGCAGCGAGGCGTCGAGTACCCAGACTTCGCTGGTGGTCTTGCTGCCCAGCGACAACAGCAGTTGCCGTTCGGAGCTTGAGCGATAGCAATGCAGGAAGAATCGGCCGTCCGGCTCATGGAACACTTCTTCGGCCGCAGTGCCGTCCAGCCGATAGCGCAACAGTTTGTGCGGGCGATGGGTGTCGTCGAGTTCGCCGAAGAACAGCGTGAGGCTGTCGTTGGCCCAGGTCATGCTGCCGTCGCAGTTCTGGAACTCCAGCTCGCTGACGCGGCCGCTGGACAATTCCTTCACGAACAGCGTGTAAACCTCTTCGCCGCTGGAGTCGATGCTGTAGGCCAGACGCTGGTGGTCCGGGCTGATACTGAACGCGCCCAGGGAAAAGAAGCCACCCTTGGCCAGCACGTTCGGATCAAGCAGCAGCAGTTCCTGGCTTTCGTCGATCTGCAGGCTGCCATCGGCCGGACGCGGGCAGCGGTAGTGGCGGGCGTATTCGTCGCCAGCGGTGGTGCGGGTGTAATACAGGTACGGGCCCCAGGGCGAGGGCAGCGACAGGTCGGTTTCGAGAATCCGTCCCTTGATCTCTTCGAACAGGGTTTCACGCAGGCCGGCCTGATCGGCGGTTTGCGCCTCTTGATAGCGGTTTTCAGCTTTCAGGTAATCGAGCACCGCGTCGGTGTCGCGCTCCTGCAGCCAGGCATACGGGTCGCAACCGTCGGCCTTGTGGGCAATTGGAGCGCTGGTGACGTTGGCGGATAGGGGCATGAATGGCTCTCGAACAATGTACGGAATAAGGGCTTCGCAACCTGTGGGAGCGGGCTTATGGTGAGGGAGTTTACCTGTGGCGAGGGAGCTTGCTCCCGTTGAACTGCGCAGCAGTTCCTTTTTTGGGGCCGCTTCGCAGCCCAACGGGAGCAAGCTCCCTCGCCACAAAAGCTCCCGCGCCACAAAAGCCCCTTCCCCACACAAGCTTGCTCCCACAGGGTCTGTGTCTTGCCCGACTGGTATTGGGACAAGCCTGACGTGCGAAAAGTCGTTACTATAAGCGTCTCTTTGCCTGCCTTGCCATGGACACCATGACCGAGAACGACTATCTGATCGCTTGGGGCCTCTACGCCTTTGCCGCTTTAGGCTGCCTGTTGGTGTGGATGCGCATCACCCGCTGGATGTGGCGTTGGCTGCGTGAGCCGCTGCGGCTGCTGGTGGCGGTGTTGCTGTTCAGCCCGACCATCATCGACCCGGTGAAAGAGAAGGTTGCTCCGGCCATCGCCATTACTGCCCTCGACTTGCTGTTCAAGGTCGGCAACAACGCCTGGCGGGCGGTTTCTGATCTGTTCATGTACGGCATGATTGTCTTCGGCATTTACCTGGTGTTCGTGGCCATCCGTTTTCCCATCGAGCGCGCCTCCAACGCTCGCAAGGAACAGGCGGCTGCCGCCAAAGCAGCCGCGCGGGCCGACGAGCCTGACGACGATCAGCCTTTCGGCGGCGCCGGCGATGATCGTTACGGCCGGCCACCGGTGCCGAGCAATCCTCAGCGTTCGCGGGTCGAACCGCGCCTGTAACCGTGCCCCAGTACTGAATCGAGAGTCCGAGCATGTGTGAGTTATTGGGCATGAGCGCCAATGTCCCGACCGATATCGTGTTCAGCTTCACCGGGCTGATGCAGCGTGGCGGCCGTACCGGGCCGCACCGTGACGGCTGGGGCATCGCTTTTTATGAAGGCCGTGGCCTGCGGCTGTTCCAGGACCCGGCGGCGAGCAGCGAGTCGGAAGTGGCGAACCTGGTGCAGCGCTATCCGATCAAAAGCGAAGTGGTGATCGGGCACATCCGCCAGGCCAATGTCGGCAAGGTCTGCCTGTCCAACACCCACCCGTTCGTGCGCGAGTTGTGGGGGCGCAACTGGTGTTTCGCCCACAACGGCCAGTTGGCCGATTTCAACCCGACCGCCAGTTTTTACCGCCCCATTGGTGATACCGACAGCGAAGCGGCGTTTTGCGATCTGCTCAATCGGGTACGCGCTGCGTTCCCCGAGCCAGTAGAGATCGAAGCGCTGTTGCCGGACCTGGTGGCCGCCTGCGCCGAGTACCGCAGCAAAGGCGTGTTCAACTGCTTGCTCAGCGATGGCGACTGGCTGTTCTGTTACTGCTCGAGCAAATTGGCGCAAATCACCCGCCGTGCACCCTTCGGGCCGGCGCGGTTGAAGGACGTCGACGTGATCGTCGACTTCCAGGCCGAAACCACGCCCAACGACGTCGTCACGGTGATCGCCACCGAACCCTTGACCGAAAACGAAACCTGGACCCGCTACGAACCGGGCCAATGGAGCCTCTGGCGACGCGGTGAATGCGTCAGCCAGGGCAAGACCGAATAAGGATCTCTCCCCCATGTTGCTCAGTTATCTTCGGCTGGTGTTGTTCGCGGCAGGCCTGTTGATTGGTGTCCAGGTGCCTGGGTTCATCAGTGATTATGCCAAGCGGGTCGAGGCGCATCTGATCGAGGCGCAGACCGGTTTGAGCGGTTTTCAGGGCACCGCCAATCAGTTTTTCAAGGGCGATATGCAAGCGCTCGTGGCCCATTACCGTGCCAGTGAAGACCCGATCTTTCGCAGCGATGCCGACAGCCTGAACACCTTGCTCACCCGTCAACTGGCCCTGGACAAGCAATTCCAGGCCATGCAGGGGCCGTGGTACATACGCGTCCTGCAAGTTGCACTGGCCGCCGACCCGGATATTCGCAAGGAAACCTGGAACGGCTACAGCTACCAGATCCTGCTGACGCCGGAAGCGATGATTTGGGGCATGAGCGGCGCGTTGCTGCTGTCGTTCGGCATTGAATGCCTGTTCCGGCTGATCGACTGGGTGGTGCTGGGCGGCAAGCGTTTGCGCCAGAGCCGGCCGATTGAAGACCGGGATGTGCGCGGCCTTTGAGCCGCCGAAAGATCGCAGCCTTGATCGTTCCCACGCTCTGCGTGGGAATGCCTCAACGGATGCTCTGCGTTCGGCTTTGAATGGGACGCGGAGCGTCCCGGGCTGCATTCGCACGCGGAGCGTGGGAATGATCAACAGGGAACGATCAGCGCGCGAGGACGATGTAGTTCTCACCCACCTTCTTCGCATACCCGTCCAGCACCTGCTGACATAACGAAACAATCTCCTCGACCCATTCCACGCCAACCCGCCACGACACCACCACCTGCAAATTCGGCGGCCGCTGATCGATGGCCAGCAAGGTCAATTCCCCTCGTGCCAACTCTTCGGCCACCAGTACCGGCGGTAGCGCACCAATGCCGAAGCCGTCCCTCAGCAGTCGGGTAATCGCCGACACTGAATTCACGCAGTTGAGCCGGGGCGCCATGACCCCGTTGGCCTGCATCAGGGCAAGAATCTCTTGGTGTGGCTGGGAATTTTTCGAATAGGTGATGATCCGCTCCCGCGCCAGATCGGCGACACCCGAGTACTCGCGGTTGTAGATGGAGTTGCTGGCCACGATCCAGCCTATCGGATGACTGGCCAGCTCCAGGCTGCGCACGCTCTCCTGGCGCAACAGGTCGGTTTGCAGGATCAGATCGAGAAAGCCTTTTTGCAGCTGGTCGCAGAGGTTGAGCGCCGTATCGGCCACCAGCTCGATTTCCACCAGCGGGTAATGATCCATCATCTGCGCCACCAACGGGCTGAGCCAGGTGTGGATGACGGTGTCCATGACACCGATCCGGACCCGCCCGACCTTGCTTGAGCGAGTCTCGATCGAATGCTTGAGCGCCTGCATCGTGTCCATCATCTGCTCGGCATATTCGAGCACTTTCAAGCCTTCGGGCGTCAGGCTCACGCCGCGAGAATCGCGCAGGAACAGCTTCACCCCGAGCTCGCCTTCGAGCACGGCGATACGGCTGGAAATCGACGCCTGGGTGGTGAAGAGTTTGTCTGCCGTCAGGCGAAAACTCTTGAGTCGGGCGACCCAGACAAAGGTCTCAAGAAACTTCAGGTTCATGGGATCAACTTTTTCTTATGCCTTGGCCGGGTTTTTATTAGTTGGACGCAGCAGGGCCAAGCGTCCAAAAATCGACGCATCCGGTTCCCACGATAGGCGTCGTCGGGGCTCAGAACAATACCAATAAAATTTGCACGGAGACTTGCCATGAGTGCGCCCGACACCCTCGTTTCAAAAGCCACGGCTCGCCCGGGACCCTTCGATTGGTACCACAACATCAACAAGCAGGAACGTCGTACGTTCTGGAGTTGCAAGATCGGCTATGGCCTGGACGGCATGGACACCCAGATGCTCAGCTTCGTGGTGCCGACCCTGATTGCCATGTGGGGCATTACCACTGGCGAAGCCGGGCTGATTCACACCAGCACCCTGATCGCCTCGGCCATTGGTGGTTGGGTGGCGGGGATTCTCTCTGACCGCATCGGTCGGGTACGCACCCTGCAACTGACGGTGCTCTGGTTCGCCTTTTTCACCTTCCTCTGCGGCTTCGCCCAGAACTACGAGCAGCTGTTGATCAGCCGCACGTTGATGGGCTTCGGTTTCGGCGGTGAATGGACCGCTGGCGCGGTGCTGATGGGGGAAGTGATTCGCGCCAAGGACCGCGGCAAAGCCGTCGGCATGGTGCAATCGGGCTGGGCGCTGGGTTGGGGGCTGACGGCGATTCTGTATGCGCTGCTGTTCTCGGTGCTGCCGCCGGAAGACGCCTGGCGCGCTCTGTTCCTCCTTGGCATCGTGCCGGCGATCTTCGTGATTTTCGTCCGTCGTTTGGTCAAGGATCCGGAAATTTACCGCGAAGCCAAAGCCAAGCAAGAGCCAAGCAACCCGGCCAAGTTCTACGAGATCTTCGCCCCGGGCATCCTGTTCACCACGATTCGCGCGTCGATCCTGACCACCGGCGCCCTCGGCGGTTACTACGCGATCACTTCCTGGCTGCCGACCTTTCTGAAAAACGAACGGGGCTTGAGCGTACTCGGCACCGGTGGTTATCTGGCGATGGTGATCGTCGGGTCCTACGTCGGGTATGTGATCAGCGCGTATTTGACTGACATCCTCGGTCGTAAAAAGAACTTCATTCTGTTCGCGGTCGGCTCGTTCACCATTGTTCTGCTGTACACCCAATTACCGGTCAGCAACGGTGTGATGCTCTGGCTGGGTTTCCCTTTGGGCTTCTTCGCTTCGGGGATTTTCAGCGGGATGGGCGCGTTTTTGACTGAGCTGTTTCCGACGCGGATTCGTGGTTCTGGCCAGGGTTTTTGCTACAACATCGGTCGGGCATTGGCGGCATTGTTTCCGCTGTTGATCGGCTTGCTCAGCCAGAAGGTGCCACTGAGCGTGGGAATCGGCGCCTTTGCGGCCGTGTCCTACGGGGTAGTGATCCTGGCGGCCCTCAGCCTGCCGGAAACCCGTGGCAAGCAACTCGACGCTCAATAACCGAATATCCGGTAACTGATAATCTGAGGGGCATATGTCCTTCAGCTAAGAAGATAAAAGCCTACAGGAGTGTTCACCGTGAACCGCCTGCTATTGAACTGCGACATCGGCGAGAGTTTCGGTAACTGGACCATGGGTCTGGACGCCGAGGTTATGCCCTTCATCGACTGCGCCAACATTGCTTGTGGCTTCCACGCCGGCGACCCGAGCATCATGCGCAAGACCGTCAGCCTGGCCCTGAGCCACGGGGTGCAGATTGGCGCTCATCCGGCCTATCAGGATCTGGTGGGGTTCGGTCGCCGATCCATGGCTTACACCGCCCAGGAACTGCAGGACCTGTTGCATTACCAGATCGGCGCCCTCGACGGCATCTGCCGGGCACAGGGCGGGCGGGTGAGTTACGTCAAACCCCACGGCGCGATGTACAACGACATGATGGCCAACCCGGCGCAATTGCGCGCGGTAATTCAGGCCGTGGCGGCCTACGACCGGACGCTGCCATTGATGCTGATGGCCACCCGCGACAACAGTGCCGCGCAGCAACTCGGCGATGAATATGGCGTGACACTGTGGTTCGAAGC
Organism: Pseudomonas sp. F-14 TE3482; assembly: GCF_053629455.1. Classification (NCBI taxonomy): domain Bacteria; kingdom Pseudomonadati; phylum Pseudomonadota; class Gammaproteobacteria; order Pseudomonadales; family Pseudomonadaceae; genus Pseudomonas; species Pseudomonas sp. F-14 TE3482. The sequence continues at coordinate 6,218,198 of NZ_JBRJII010000001.1, read as the reverse complement.
CTTCGCCGATCGCGCTTACGACAGCGCCGGCAGGCTGGTCTCGCGGCAACTGCCGGGAGCCGTGCATCACGATCCCGAGAAAATTATCGAACAGGCGCTGATCATTGCTCGCGGTGACAACCTCACGGCCAGCGATGGCAGCGCCTTGCACTTGCAAGCCAATACCTTGTGCGTACACGGCGACAACGCCAGTTCGGTGGCTGCCGTGCAGCGCATTCGCCAAGCCTTGAATCAGCAGAGCGCGTCATGAAACCACGGGTAGAAGTGGTGGCGCTGGATTGCCTGATGGTGCGTCTGTTCGATGAAATCAGCGAAGCCAACATGCCGTGGATGCTCGCCGCCAGCGAGCGTCTGCGGGAGGCGTTCGGCAACCATTTGATCGATCTGGTGCCGTCCTACACGACACTGATGGTGCATTACGATTTGATGGCGCTGAACCCGGCCCAGGCGCGGGAATTGATTGCTGAAGCCTTGATCGATCTGTCGCCCAACGCTCGGGCCAGGGGTAAATGCCATGTGTTGCCGGTCTGGTACGACCTGAGTGTTGGTCCGGAACTGACGTTACTGTCTCAGCGCAGCGGATTAGCGGTGGAAGAGGTCATCCGTCGTCACAGCGAGCGCGAGTATCAAGTGTTCGCATTGGGCTTCGCACCGGGGTTTGCCTTTATGGGATTGGTGGAGGAAGTGTTGGCTGCACCGCGTATGAATACTCCGCGCAAAAAAGTGGCTGCCGGTAGTGTTGGCATCGCCGAACGCCAGACCGCGGCTTATCCGGTGGTATCCCCCGGCGGCTGGAACCTGATCGGTCGCACCCCGGCCAAATTGTTCGACCGCGAGCGCGACGGCTACAGCCTGTTGCAACCGGGCGACACCGTGCGCTTCGAAGCGGTCAGCCATGCCGAGTTCATCAATCTGGGCGGTGATGACACGCCGTTGGAGGCCCTGGCATGAGCCGACTGACGATTGAAGCAAGTACACCGCTGTGCCTGTTGCAGGACGCCGGGCGATTTGGCGTGCGGCATCTGGGCGTGACCCAGGGCGGGGCGGCGGATTGGCGGTCGATGTCGTGGGCCAATTGGCTGCTGGGCAATGGGCTGGATGCATCGGTGATCGAAATCACCCTCGGCGGGTTTACGGTCGTTGCTCAGGAAGATTGTGTGCTGGCATTGGCCGGGGCGGATCTGGGGGCGCAAGTGGATGGCGAGACATTGACGCCGTGGCGCAGTTTCAGGCTGAACAAAGGTCAGCAATTGCAATTCACCCAGCCACTGCTTGGCGCTCGGGCCTATTTGGCGGCCCCGGGCGGATTTGATGCGCCAAAAGTGTTGGGCAGTAGCGCAACGGTGGTCCGTGAGGAGCTCGGTGGGCTGGATGGCATGGGGCGGGCTTTGGCCAAAGATGCGCAGTTGAGCTACTCGGGGAGCTCGCTGCTACTGCTGCGGGAGTTGGCGCCCGAACAAGTGCCGGATTTCAAACTCAATGCGCCGCTGGACCTGGTGCTCGGCGCACAGATCGGCGAGTTCAGTGGACAGAGTTTGTTCGATGCGTTCAACAGCGTCTGGACCCTCGATAGCCGCGCCGACCGCATGGGTATTCGCCTGTTGGGAACGGCGTTGCAGTACCAGGGCAAGCCGATGATCTCGGAGGGCATCCCGCTGGGCGCGGTCCAGGTGCCGCCGGACGGGCAGCCGATTGTGCTGCTCAATGATCGGCAGACCATTGGCGGTTATCCGCGCCTGGGGGCGTTGACGCCATTGGCCTTGGCGCGATTGGCGCAGTGTTTGCCGGGGGCGAAGGTGCGGTTGAGGCCGGTGGTGCAGGATGTGGCGCATCGGGAGCAGGTCGAGTATTTGCGGCGGTTTTTAGGCCGCTAAAGCATCGCGGGCAAGCCCGCTCCCACAGGGTAGATGGTGCTCACAAAATGTGTGAACAACGCTAATCCTTGTGGGAGCGGGCTTGCCCGCGATGGCGTCAGCCCAGACAACAGAGATTATTTGGAAAGAAACCGCATCCCTTCCTCCAACCCCCGCAACGTCAGCGGGAACATCTGGTCATCAATCAAATCCCGCACGATGTTGGTCGATGAGGTATAGCCCCAAGTGTCTTTCGGGTATGGGTTGATCCAGATGAGCTTCTTGTACTTTTCCTTGAAACGCTGCATCCACACGTACCCGGCTTCTTCATTCCAGTGCTCGACGCTGCCGCCGGCCTGGGTGATTTCATAGGGCGCCATGGCGGCATCGCCGATGAAGATCACTTTGTAGTCGGCGCCGTACTTGTGCAGCAGGTCCTGGGTGGCGGTGCGCTCGGAGGTGCGACGCATGTTGTTCTTCCACACCGATTCATAAATGAAGTTGTGGAAGTAGAAGTACTCCAGATGCTTGAACTCGGTCTTGCAGGCCGAGAACAGTTCTTCGCAGATCTTCACGTGGGCGTCCATCGAGCCGCCGATGTCGAACAACAACAGCAACTTGACGGTGTTACGGCGTTCCGGACGCATCTGGATGTTCAGCAGTCCGGCATCGCGAGCGGTGTGGTCGATGGTGCCGTCGATGTCCAGTTCTTCCGCCGCACCCTGACGGGCGAATTTACGCAGGCGCCGCAGGGCGACCTTGATGTTGCGCGTGCCCAGTTCGACCGAATCGTCGAGGTTCTTGTACTCGCGCTGATCCCAGACTTTGACCGCTTTGCCTTGGCGCTTGCCGGCATCGCCGACCCGAATGCCTTCCGGGTTGAAGCCACCGGAGCCGAACGGGCTGGTGCCGCCGGTGCCGATCCACTTGTTGCCGCCGGCATGGCGTTCTTTCTGTTCTTCCAGGCGTTTCTTGAACTCTTCGATCAGCTTGTCCAGGCCACCCAGGGACTGGATCGCGGCCCGCTCTTCATCGGTCAGGGAACGCTCGAATTCCTTGCGCAGCCAGTCTTCCGGAATCAACGCCTGGAGGTGATCGTCGAGCTTTTCCAGGCCGTTGAAGTAGGCACCGAAGGCCCGGTCGAACTTGTCGAAATGCTTTTCGTCCTTCACCAGAATCGCCCGCGACAAGTAATAGAACTCGTCCATGTCGGCGAAGGTCACGCGCTGTTTCAGCGCGTTGATCAGGTCCAGCAGCTCACGTACCGAGACCGGCACCTTGGCGGCACGCATTTCATTGAACAGGTTGAGCAGCATGGCGATCGCCTCTCTCTATCGGGGCTTAGCGAGAGCCGCGACGGCTCATGAACGCCAGACGCTCAAGCAATTGCACGTCTTGTTCGTTCTTCACCAAGGCGCCGGCCAGTGGCGGAATGGCCTTGGTCGGATCGCGCTCGCGCAGTACCGCTTCACCGATGTTGTCGGCCATCAGTAATTTCAGCCAGTCCACCAATTCCGAGGTCGATGGCTTCTTCTTCAGGCCCGGCACCTTGCGCACGTCGAAGAACACGTCCAGCGCTTCGCTGACCAGGTCTTTTTTGATGTTCGGGTAATGCACGTCGACGATTCGCTGCATCGTGACGCGATCCGGGAAGGCGATGTAGTGGAAGAAGCAGCGGCGCAGGAAGGCGTCCGGCAGCTCTTTCTCGTTGTTGGAGGTAATGATGATGATCGGGCGCTTCTTGGCCTTGATGGTCTCGTCGATCTCGTAAACGTAGAACTCCATCTTGTCGAGTTCTTGCAGCAAGTCGTTGGGGAACTCGATGTCGGCCTTGTCGATTTCGTCGATCAGCAGAATCACCCGCTCTTCGGACTCGAAAGCTTCCCAGAGCTTGCCCTTTTTCAGGTAGTTGCGAACGTCGTGAACTTTTTCTGTGCCCAGCTGCGAGTCTCGCAGGCGGCTGACCGCGTCGTACTCGTACAGGCCTTGATGTGCCTTGGTGGTGGATTTGATGTGCCATGTGATCAACTTGGCGCCGAAGGACTCGGCCAGTTGCTCGGCGAGCATGGTCTTGCCGGTGCCCGGTTCGCCCTTGACCAGCAGTGGCCGTTCCAGAGTGATGGCGGCGTTGACCGCCAGCTTCAGGTCATCGGTGGCGACGTAGGCCTGGGTGCCTTCGAACTTCATCTGCTAATCCTCGAACGGTAACGCCGACCTGAACGAGGCAGGGCGGGGCGCAATAATTGTAGTACCCGACTATAACGCGCTGCCCGGTCGACTGTGAACGCAGACGGCTTATTCAGTCTCTGAATGGGGCGTCACATCTTGACTCATTCCGCATCCGGCTTGGGCCGCTCGTACTGGGCATTGAACGCCTCGATAAAACCATTTCGCAAAATCTGCAAAAAAGCCTCGAATGCGCTGATATCTTTCTGATGCACGCTGCCTCTGAGCTGGACGCGAGTGGCGAACTGGTTTTTCGGCTGGTTCTTCAGCACGTTCTCGGTGCCACCGACGAGTGCTTCCCAGATGGAACGGAATATCCCTTTGTTCTTGTTCTCCACATCCTGTTGCCAATTGAACACATCGACGTCGCGCAATAACGGCTTGATGTAGCCAGTGAGTTGGCCCTTGTTGGCTTCGGCTTCGATGACCACGTCGCCATGGCCGGCATTGAAGTCGAACTTGCCGTAGGCCGAGGCGAAGTCGTTCATGCGTTTGAGTTCCAGGTTCCTGGCGCGCAAGCGAAATTCGAAGTCCTGGAAGTCGCTCAGCGGATCGAAGGTCGCCGTGGTTTCCAGCGGTGCATGCCCCAGCAACAGCGCCTTGCCGTCGAATCGGGCATCGCGTTTGCCTTTGGTGTCGACCACGTTGGTCAGGTTGTAAATGCTGGCATTGACCTGAGTGGCATTCATGTTCACGGGCGGTTTTGAATTGAAGTTTCGGAAGGTGACCCGCCCGTCGTTGATCCGCACTTCGTTCAGGGTAATCGGCAGCAATTTTTCCAATTGTGCCCGCCAGTCGGTGCCCTCACCGGTCTGGGAGTTTTTCTTGTTGGCACCGCCGTCGACGAAGTTCACCTCGGGGTTGTCGAACTGCGCCTCGGCCACCACCGCGTGGTCATACCAGAGCGAGTGCCAGCTGACGGAGAGGTCAATCAATGGCGCGTTGACGAAAGGCACGGGAACCTTGCCATTGACCTTGACGATTTTCAGTCCATTGATTTTGTAGGCGCCGCGCCACAGAGCCAGGTCTACGTCGGTAATCTGCCCGCGGTAGTCACCCATGTTCGCCAATCTTTCGTTGAGGTAATCGCGCACCACGTAGGGCAGGGCTATGTGCAGGGCAACCAGCAGCACAACAAGGCCAGCGAGGGTCCACAGGGGCCAACTGTATCGACGCTTCATGGCGGCAAATCTCTGGCGGTATAAAGCGATTGACTGCGGGGGTAAGCGGACGTTCGACTGACTGGACGACCACGGGTAACAGGCATACCTTGGACAGCTAATTCAACGCTGTATAAGGACCCAGCCATGAGCCGTATTTATGCTGACAACGCCCATTCCATTGGCAATACGCCGCTGGTTCAGATCAACCGTATCGCCCCGCGCGGTGTCACCATTCTGGCCAAGATCGAAGGGCGAAACCCCGGCTATTCGGTCAAGTGCCGGATCGGCGCGAACATGATCTGGGAGGGCGAAAGCAGCGGTAAACTCAAGCCCGGCATGACCATCATCGAACCGACTTCGGGCAATACCGGCATCGGCCTGGCGTTCGTTGCCGCTGCCCGCGGTTACCGACTGGTATTGACCATGCCCGCGTCCATGAGCATCGAACGGCGCAAGGTGCTCAAAGCCCTTGGCGCCGAACTGGTGTTGACGGAACCGGCCAAAGGCATGAAAGGCGCGATCGAGAAAGCCGCCGAAATCCTCGCCAGTGATCCATCGACCTACTTCATGCCGGCGCAGTTCGAAAACCCGGCCAACCCGGCCATCCACGAAAAAACCACCGGGCCGGAAATCTGGAACGACACCGACGGTGCGGTCGACGTACTGGTGGCGGGTGTCGGGACAGGTGGAACCATTACCGGGGTTTCGCGGTATATCAAGAATACCCGGGGCAAACCGATTATCTCGGTGGCGGTGGAGCCGGTGGTGTCTCCAGTGATCACCCAGGCGATGGCGGGTGAAGAGATCAAGCCGAGCCCTCACAAAATCCAGGGCATCGGCGCTGGCTTTGTGCCTAAGAACCTGGACCTGTCGATGGTCGACCGGGTCGAACTGGTCAGCGACGAAGAGTCCAAGGCGATGGCCCTGCGCCTGATGCAGGAAGAAGGGATTTTGAGCGGTATCTCGTGCGGCGCCGCCATGGCGGTGGCTGTGCGGCTGGCCGAAACCCCGGAAATGCAGGGCAAGACCATCGTGGTGATTCTGCCCGACTCTGGCGAGCGCTACCTGTCGAGCATGCTGTTCAGCGATCTGTTTACCGAACAGGAGAATCAGCAGTAGGAGCTGCCGAAGGTTCGGGCCGCGTTCGGACGATCTTTTGATCTTGTTTTTGAATCTCGTATGAAAGGGGGGTGATTCAGGTCAGCCCCCGTTCAGGAACCTTGTGTTAATAAGTGTTTGTTGCGTAATCCTTAACACTGGATGTTGAATGATGCGGGTATTTCCCGAGGCCGGTAGTGTTGATCATGGCTGATTGCCACGTCGGGTAAATGGCGTTGTGCAAAGTTACCTACTATCAAGGAGTTGTAGATGAACTTTTCCTTTGTCGCGAAGGCGTCGGTGTTGTTGCTGTTTCTCGGTAGCACGCTCTATATGCACTTGCGTGGCAAGGCGCGTTTGCCGGTTCTGCGTCAGTTCGTCAATCACTCGGCCCTGTTCGCACCTTATAACGCCCTGATGTACCTGTTCTCCAGCGTGCCATCCAAACCCTACCTGGACCGCAGCAAGTTCCCCGAACTGGATGTGCTCAGGGACAATTGGGAAGTTATTCGCGACGAAGCGATGCATTTGTTTGACGAGGGCTACATTCGAGCCGCCGAAAGGAACAACGACGCCGGGTTCGGTTCGTTCTTCAAGAAAGGCTGGAAGCGCTTTTACCTCAAGTGGTACGACAAACCACTGCCATCAGCCGAAGCCCTATGCCCGAACACCGTGGCACTGCTCAGCAGAATTCCCAACGTCAAAGGCGCCATGTTCGCGTTGCTGCCAGGCGGCAGCCACCTCAACCCGCACCGTGATCCGTTCGGCGGTTCCCTGCGTTATCACCTGGGGCTGTCGACGCCGAACTCCGACGATTGCCGGATCTTCGTCGACGGTCAGGTCTACGCCTGGCGTGATGGCGAAGACGTGATGTTCGACGAAACCTACGTGCATTGGGTCAAGAATGAAACCGAGCAAACTCGAGTCATTCTGTTCTGCGACATCGAACGGCCGCTGAGCAACCGTCTGATGACCCACATCAACCGCTCGATCAGCGGCTGGCTGGGGCGCGCCACTGCACCCCAGAACCTTGATGATGAACGCGTTGGCGGGATCAACCAGGCTTACGCCAGGAGCAAGCATTTCAGCGACAAATTCAGCGGTCTGGTCAAACAGTGGAAGCGTCGTAACCCCAAGGCCTACCGCGTACTGCGGCCGGTGCTGGCGGTGGTGGTGTTGACGTTGTTGGGGGCTTGGCTGTTTGGGTGAGACCGATTGCTGAGTGACCTGTGGCGAGGGGGCTTGCCCCCGCGAGCCCCCTCGCCACAGGGATCGTGTCAGGCTCCTGTTTCTCGGCTCTGACGTTAACTCATTGCAATCCATGTCACACGCTGGTTATAGTCGGCCCTCGGTGGTTTCCCGAACCACCTTTTCACCCATCAAAAAAGATCAGCCCATGCCAGCTTCCCCCATCAACGCGGTAGTCGATTCAGCGGTCAACGCTGGCGTCGTGCCGTGCGGGAATCAGCAGCCTGCGCAGATCAGTCATTACCCCCCACCTGTCAGTAGCACGCCGGTGTGCGCAGTCGTATCACCGCCAGGCGTTGGCTTCTCGGGCTGATCAGCTTTTTTCTGCTGTTCCTGTGCCCATCTGAAAAAGCGCCTGAAAAAACTACTGAATTTCAGCTTCGGCTGAGTTGGCTTTTTGCCTGACTACAGGTGGTATTCATGTTTGTCCTTTCGAAAAAATCCGCGCTCGCGGCGGCGTCCACGAGCCTGTTCGTTTTGCTGTGGAGCAGCGGCGCGATCTTCTCCAAATGGGGGTTGGCGCACGCGTCACCCTTCGCCTTTTTGTTGATTCGTTTCGCCATTGCCTTGTGCGGGCTGGTGCTGTTGATGCCGTTGCTCAAGCTGAAACTACCCAAGGGCGGCAAGCCGATGTTGTATGCGATGGCCACGGGCGTGGTGTTGCTGGGGGCTTATCAGATTTTCTATCTGCTGGCCCTGGACCTGAAGGTCACCCCCGGCATGATGGCAACCATCATGGGCGTGCAACCGATTCTCACCGTAGTGATCATGGAGCGGCACCGGTCAATAAGCCGGATCTTCGGTCTGGCGCTGGGCCTGGCCGGGTTGATCATGGTGGTTTACCAAGGCATCGGTCTGGCCGGCATGTCATTGGCTGGCATGCTCTTCGGTCTGTTGGCGCTGGCGAGCATGACGTTCGGCTCGATCATGCAGAAACGCATCACCGACAATCCCCTCGGCACGCTGCCGGTGCAGTACCTTGCCGGGCTGTTGCTCTGCGGGATATTCGTGCCGTTCCAGCCGTTTCATTTCGAACACGGCACCGGGTTCATCGTGCCGGTGTTGTGGATGGGGTTGGTGGTATCAGTGCTGGCGACGCTGCTGCTGTATCGGCTGATCGCCCGGGGCAATCTGGTGAATGTCACCAGTCTGTTTTACCTGGTGCCGGCGGTGACGGCGGTGATGGATTACCTGTTTTTCGGCAACCGACTGGCGGCGTTGAGCCTGCTGGGAATGGGGCTGATCATCGTCGGCCTGGTGTTTGTGTTCCGTAAGAACGCTTGAAACCGAAAGGCCGCTCCAAGCACAGCTCCTGCACTGGATCTTCGTCGCAACACCGATCCAGTGAGCTGGTAGCCTGCGATCTTTTCGGGGCCGCCGCAGAGCAAGATCAAAGATCGCAGCCTTCGGCAGCTCCTACAGGGGAAATGCATTTCCAGTGTAGGAGCGAGGCTTGCCCGCGAAGGCGTCATCAGCAACACCACATTACTACCGGGCAGCCACCTCAACCGGCTTCACCACCGCCGGCTTCAACACCAGCCACAACGCCAGCGCAATCAACACCCCGCCATAAAGGTGCGCCATCGACAGCGGCTCATCCAGCAACAGCGCCCCCCACAACACGCCGAACGGCGGGATCATGAAGGTCACGGTCATCGATTTCACCGGGCCAACCGACGTCAGCAAACGGAAGTAAATAATGTAGGCAAAGGCTGTGCAGACCAAACCCAACCCCAGCAATGACAGCCAGACACTCCAGCCACCCCAGCTCACCGGTGGCTGGCTGATCACGCTGTAGCCAAACAACGGCAGCAACAACAACGTCGCGCCGAGCATGCTGCCCAGCGCCGAAAGGCGACTGTCGAGGCCACCGGCATGGTCGAGCCAGCGCCGGGCGAGGAAGCCGGCAAAACCATAGCAGGTGGTGGCCATCAGGCACGCGAGTGCGCCCATCAGCAGTTCCATGTTGAACGCCACCGGCCCTGCACGGGTGAGGATGCCAACGCCGAACAGTCCGAGAAACACCCCGCCGAGCTTGGCTGCAGTGAGTTTTTCATGGAAGAACAATCCGCCGATCAGCACACCCATCAGCGGCGTGGTGGCGTTGAAAATCGCCGAGTAACCGGCCGGCAGCACCTGGGCGGCCACGGAATAGAGGGTCGCTGGAATCCCGGAGTTGATCATCCCCAGCAGCATCACCGTCTTGAATTTACCTTTGAAATCCCAGCTGATGCGCATCAGCCCAAGGATCACCAGCAGCCCGACGGCGGCAATCGACACGCGAAAAAAAGCAGTGGGGATTGTGCCAATCACTGGGGCAATAACGCGCATGAACAGAAAGCTCGCACCCCAAATGGCGGCAAGCGACAACATACGCAGGATATCGACGGGGTTCACAGCGCTTTCCTTCCTTGATTGGCGCGCAAGTGTCGCGCCAGTCAGGGCGCAAGGCAATGGTTGCGTTGCGTCACACAGGGCCACTAAGCTCAGGCTCCAACGACAAGAACAGCCGCCGAGGTTTTACCTATGCCGCAGCAATGGCCAGCCGCCGACATCGCCCGAATGATCCTCGATGGCTTTGACGATTACCGCGAGCATTTCCGTCAGATCACCGACGGCGCCCGAGCCCGTTTCGAGCAGGCCCAATGGCAAGAGACGCAAGTCGCGTCGGCGGCGCGGATCAACCTCTACGAAGAAAAGGTCGGCGAAACGGTAGGGCGCTTGCATGCTTCGTTCGAGACCGATGTGCTGATGGACGTCAGCAACTGGCCGCTGGTCAAAAGCGCTTACATCAGCCTGATCGACCTGCGCTTCGACGATGAACTGTCCGAGACCTGGTACAACTCGATTTTCTGCGGCCTGTTCAGCCATGACCTGATCAGCGATGGCTGCATGTTCATTCACACCACGCGGCCGAGCCTGCGCCGCGCCCGGGCCGCGCAAACCCGCACCTACAAGCCGCAGGGGCAGTTGTCCGGCATGCTCACGAGCATCTTTGCCGACTACCGCTTCAGCGAAGATTACGCCGATCTGGCCGGCGACCTGCGTCGCCTCGAAGCGCAATTGCGCGAGAACCTGCCGGACTGGGTCTGCAAGGACCCGGAGCTGAGCGTCGAACTGTTTTCCTCGGTGCTTTACCGCAACAAGGGCGCCTATCTGGTGGGGCGCATTTACACCCCCGACGAGCAATGGCCACTGGTGATTCCGCTGCTGCACCGCGAAGGCCGGGGAATCCAGATCGATGCGCTGATCACTGACGAGGCGGAGGTGTCGATCATCTTCTCCTTCACCCGTTCCTACTTCATGGTCGATGTGCCGGTGCCGGCGGAATTCATCGGCTTTCTCAAACGCATCCTGCCAGGCAAGCACATTGCCGAGCTGTACACCTCGATCGGCTTCTACAAGCATGGCAAGTCCGAGTTTTATCGTGCGCTGATCAATCACCTGGCCAACACTGACGACCAGTTCATCATGGCCCCCGGCGTGCGCGGCATGGTCATGAGCGTGTTTACCCTGCCGGGCTTCAATACCGTCTTCAAGATCATCAAGGACCGCTTCTCGCCGTCGAAAAACGTCGACCGCGCCACGGTGATCGAAAAGTATCGCCTGGTGAAAAGCGTCGACCGGGTCGGGCGGATGGCCGACACCCAGGAGTTCGCCGACTTCCGTTTCCCCTTGAGCAAGTTCGAACCGGCATGCCTGGAAGAGTTGCTCGAAGTGGCCGCGTCCACGGTCTCGCTGGAAGGCGATACGGTGCTGATTCGTCACTGCTGGACCGAACGCCGGATGACACCGTTGAACCTTTATCTGGAACACGCCAACGAGGCGCAGGTTCGCGAGGCGCTGGAGGATTACGGTCTGGCGATCAAGCAACTGGCGGCGGCGAACATTTTCCCCGGCGACATGTTGCTGAAGAATTTTGGCGTCACCCGTCACGGTCGTGTGGTGTTTTATGACTACGACGAGATCTGTTTCCTGACCGAAGCCAACTTCCGCCACATCCCGCAACCGCGCACACCGGAAGACGAAATGGCCTCCGAACCGTGGTACTCGATCGGGCCGCTGGATGTATTCCCCGAGGAATTTCCACCGTTTCTGTTTGCCGATTCGGGGCAACGAAAGTTGTTCGATCAGTTGCACGGCGAGTTGTACAACGCCGATTACTGGAAGAGTTTGCAGGAGGCGATTCGGGCGGGGAAGGTGATTGATGTGTTCCCCTACCGCCGCAAAGGCCTCGATAACGAGTAGCCCACCTGAGTGAACACTGTGGCGAGGGAGCTTGCTCCCGTTGGGTCGCGAAGCGACCCCAAAACCATTCATCTCGAAGCTTCAGGCAAGCCGCGATGACAGGATTACGACTGCTTCGCAGCCGAGCGGGAGCAAGCTCCCTCGCCACAAAAGCGCGTCACTCCGTCCCCTAAATCTGCGACAATCCGCCCCCTGCGCCACTAGACGACTTTTGCGTACCTGATGACTGACGAATCGCCTTCAATCGACAAACTGCTGAAAAACCTCGATCACGCCATGCTCGCCGACCGCCACCGGCTGCGGCGGCAGTTGCTGGAGCTGCGCAAGAAACCTGACGAGGCCAAGCTGGCCCAGTGGGTGACGCGCACGCAGGCGTCCTGCGATCAGGTGTTGGCGCGGCGCGCCAGCCTGCCGGTGATTCGTTACGATGACAGCCTGCCAATCGCCGCCAAGCGCGACGAAATCAAAGCGGCGCTGCTCAAGCATCAGGTGCTGATCATTGCCGGCGAAACCGGGTCGGGTAAAACCACCCAGTTGCCGAAAATCTGCCTGGAAATCGGTCGCGGCCAGCACGGCCTGATCGGCCACACCCAGCCCCGTCGAATCGCCGCCCGCAGTGTGGCGAGCCGGGTCGCTGAAGAATTGGCGACGCCGTTGGGCGCGTTGGTCGGCTATCAGGTGCGGTTCGAGGATCAGAGCGATGCCAACACCCTGATCAAACTGATGACCGACGGCATCCTGCTGGCGGAAACCCAGAACGACCGCTACCTCGAACGCTACGACACGATCATCGTCGACGAAGCCCACGAACGCAGCCTGAACATCGACTTCCTGCTCGGTTACCTGAAAACCCTGCTGCCGCGTCGTCCGGACCTGAAAGTCATCATCACCTCGGCCACCATCGACCTGGAGCGTTTCTCCAAGCATTTCGATGATGCACCAATCGTCGAGGTCTCCGGTCGTACCTTCCCGGTGGAAACCTGGTACCGCCCGCTGACCCAGGAGCAGGATGAGGAGGGCAACCGCGTCGAGGATGACCTGACCGTGGATCAGGCGATTCTCGTCACCCTCGACGAGATTGCCGCGTTCGAACGCAGCGAGCGCAAGAGCCCGGGCGATGTGCTGGTGTTCCTGCCCGGCGAGCGCGAGATTCGCGATGCGGCCGACATGCTGCGCAAGGCCCAGCTCAAACACACCGAGATTCTGCCGTTGTACGCGCGGCTGTCGCCGGCCGAGCAGCAGCGGATTTTCCAGTCTCACCCTGGACGTCGCGTGGTACTGGCGACCAACGTCGCCGAAACCTCGCTGACGGTGCCGGGCATTCGTTACGTGATCGACAGCGGCACCGCGCGCATCAGCCGTTACAGCTACCGCGCCAAGGTGCAGCGCCTGCCCATCGAAGCGATTTCCCAGGCCAGCGCCAACCAGCGTAAAGGTCGTTGCGGGCGGGTCGAACCGGGTATTTGCATCCGCCTCTACAGCGAAGAAGATTTCATCGGTCGGCCGGAATTTACCGACCCGGAAATCCTGCGTACTAACCTCGCGGCGGTGATTCTGCAGATGCTTCATCTGCGCCTCGGCGAGATCACCGATTTCCCGTTTATCGAGCCGCCAGATGGCAAGGCGATCAGCGACGGTTTCAACCTGCTTCAAGAACTCTCGGCGGTGGATCGCAACAGTCAGCTGACGCCACTCGGTCGCCAACTGGCGCGGTTGCCGGTGGACCCGCGCATGGGCCGCATGCTGCTGGAAGCGGCGAAACTTGGCAGCTTGCAGGAAGTGCTGATCGTCGCCAGTGCCATGTCGATTCAGGACCCGCGCGAGCGTCCGCCGGAGCGTCAGCAAGCCGCCGATCAGGCCCACGCGCAGTGGAAAGACGTGGACTCGGACTTCGCCGGGCTGGTTAATCTGTGGCGTGGTTTTGAAGAGCAACGCCAGGCCTTGACCGCCAGCCCGCTGCGCAATTGGTGCCGCAAGAACTTCCTGAATTACCTGCGTCTGCGCGAGTGGCGCGACTCCCATCGGCAGTTGAGTCTGATCTGCCGCGACATGCAGTTGAGCCTCAACAAAGAGCCGGCGGATTACCCGAAACTGCACAAAGCCGTGCTCTCGGGGCTGCTCAGCCAGATCGGTCAGAAAACCGATGAAGGCGATTACCTCGGTGCCCGTCAGCGGCGCTTCTGGATTCACCCGTCGTCGGGCCTTGGCAAGAAGCGTCCGCAATGGCTGATGACCGCCGAACTGGTGGAAACCACCAAACTCTACGCGCGGATGGTCGCCAAGATCGACGCCGACTGGATCGAGCCGCTGGCCGGGCACCTGATCAAGAAAAACCACTTCGAACCCCATTGGGAGAAGAAGCGCGGTCAGGTCGTGGCCTTCGAGCAAATCACCCTGTTCGGGCTGATCGTGGTCGGGCGCCGGCCGGTGCATTACGGGCCGATCGATCCGGTGGTGTCTCGTGAATTTTTTATTCGCGAAGGTCTGGTGCGCGGCGAGATTCAATCCAAAGCCAAATGTCTGACGGCCAACCAGAAATTGCTGGAACAGTTGGATGAACTGGAAGCCAAGGCGCGCCGCCGCGACATCCTCGCCGACGAAGAAACCTTGTTCGCCTTCTACGATGCGCGACTGCCAGCAGAGATTCACCAGACCGCGACCTTCGACAGTTGGTACCGGGTCAACAGTCAGAAAGACCCGCAGCTGCTGATCATGCGCGAAGAAGACGTGCTGGCCCGCGAAGCCAGTGAAGTCACCGCCGCGCATTACCCGGACACCCTGCACATCGGTGATCTGGAACTGGCGCTGAGTTATCACTTTGAACCCAACCATCCTCGCGACGGCGTGACCTTGCGCGTGCCGGCACCGTTGTTGCCGATGCTGCCGTCGGAACGACTGGAATGGCTGGTGCCGGGCGTGATCGAGGCTAAGTGCATTGCGCTGGTGCGCAACCTGCCTAAAGCGTTGCGCAAGAATTTCGTGCCGGTGCCGGACTTCGTCAAAGCCGCGTTGCAGCGCATCACATTTGCCGAGGGCTCGTTGCCTCAGGCGTTGGGCCGCGAGTTGCTGCGCATGACCGGCGCGCGGGTCAGCGATGAAGCCTGGGCCGAAGCCTCGCAACAGGTTGAAAGCCATTTACGGATGAACCTGGAAATCGTCGACGGTCAGGGCAAGTTCCTCGGCGAAGGCCGTGACTTGGCCGAGCTGACCGCACGCTTTGCCGAGGCCAGTCAGGCTGCGTTGGCGGTGCCGCAAACGGCGAAGAGCCAACAACCGGTGGAGCCAAAAGTCTTTGCCGCCGTGGCCGAGAAAACCCAGCAGAAAATCGCCGGGCTATCGATGACGGTGTATCCGGCGCTGGTGGAAGAGGGCGGGACTGTCAAGGAAGGTCGATTCTCGACTCCGGCCGAAGCCGAGTTCCAGCATCGCCGGGCCTTGCAGCGTTTGCTGATGCAGCAATTGGCGGAACCGGCAAAGTTCCTGCGCAGCAAGTTGCCGGGGCTGACCGAGTTGGGCCTGATGTACCGCGACATGGGGCGAGTCGACAGCCTGGTGGAAGACATTCTGCTGGCCAGTCTCGACAGCTGCATTCTCGAGGGCGAAGACCCATTGCCACGGGATGGCGCCGGGCTGGCGTCGCTGGCCGAACGCAAGCGCGGAGGCTGGACCGAGCACGCCGAACGGTTGGCCAAGCTGACGCTGGAGATTCTCAAGCTGTGGCACGGCCTGCAAAAACGCTTCAAGGGCAAGATCGACCTGGCGCAAGCTGTGGCCTTGAACGACATCAAACAGCAGCTCAGCCATCTGGTGTATCCGGGGTTCGTGCGCGAAACGCCGATGCCGTGGCTCAAGGAGCTGCCGCGTTACCTCAAGGCCGTCGAGCAACGTTTCGAAAAACTCGGCGCTCAGGTGCAGAAAGACCGGGTCTGGAGCGGCGAATTGTCCGGCCTCTGGGCCCAATACCAGACCCGCGCCAACAAACACGCCCAGGAAGGCAAACGCGATCCGCAACTGGAACTCTATCGCTGGTGGCTGGAGGAATACCGGGTTTCGCTGTTCGCGCAGCAATTGGGGACCAAGGTGCCGATCTCCGACAAGCGCCTGAACAAGCAATGGAGCCAGGTCGAACCATAACCTTGTGGGAGCGGGCTTGCCCGCGATGGCGGCCTGCCGTTCAACATAAATGTTAAATGTGATGGCCTCATCGCGGGCAAGCCCGCTCCCACAGGTTTGCGTTTGCTCTTGCAAAAGGCGCCAAAAGCCAGCGTTTATGGCAAACTTCGCGCCTATAAACGCCAGCCCCGCGGTTTTGAGCCTCCACGGGCCCGGGCGGATCGGAATAAAGCGATGCCAGGTTTGCGTCCGGAGCCTGGAATAGACCCTTTGTGTGTTGGTACGTCGGTGCCAGCGCTTTCTGCCTGAACAGATTAGAGAAACGACCATGCATAACGTCGTCATCAGCGGCACCGGCCTGTACACCCCGGCCAACAGCATTTCCAATGAAGAGCTGGTGCAGTCTTTCAACGCTTACGTCGCGCAGTTCAACGCCGACAACGCCGACGCCATCGCGCGCGGCGAAGTCGAGGCATTGACCGAATCCAACGCGGCGTTTATCGAAAAAGCGTCCGGCATCAAAAGCCGCTTTGTCATGGACAAGGACGGCATTCTCGATCCGCAGCGCATGGCACCACGCCTGCCAGAACGTTCCAACGACGAGTGGTCGGTGCTTTGCCAGATGGCCATCGGTGCGGCCGAACAAGCCTTGCAGCGTGCCGGCAAGACCGCCGCTGACATCGACGGTGTGATCGTCGCCTGCTCCAACCTGCAACGTGCCTACCCGGCCATCGCCATCGAAGTCCAGGAAGCGCTGGGCATCCAGGGTTTCGGTTTCGACATGAACGTCGCCTGTTCCTCGGCGACCTTCGGCATCCAGGCAGCGGCCAACAGCGTGCAACTGGGCCAGGCCCGGGCGATCCTGATGGTCAACCCGGAAGTCTGTACCGGTCACCTGAATTTCCGCGACCGCGACAGCCACTTCATCTTCGGCGACGCCGCCACCGCAGTGATCATCGAACGTGCGGATCTGGCGACGTCCAAGTACCAGTTCGACGTGGTCAGCACCAAACTGCTGACCAAGTTCTCCAACAACATCCGCAACAACTTCGGCTTCCTCAACCGCGCTGCGGAAGAGGGCATCGGTGCCCCCGACAAACTGTTCGTCCAGGAAGGCCGCAAGGTGTTCCGCGATGTCTGCCCGATGGTCGCCGAGCTGATCGCCACGCACCTGCAAGAAAACCAGCTCAACGTCAGCGACGTGAAGCGCTTCTGGCTGCACCAGGCCAACCTCAGCATGAACCACCTGATCGTCAAGAAGCTGCTGGGCCGCGAAGCCACCGAAGAAGAAGCCCCGGTGATTCTCGACACCTATGCCAACACCAGCTCTGCCGGTTCGGTGATTTCGTTTCACAAGAATCAGGACGATCTGGTCAGCGGTTCGCTGGCGGTACTCAGCTCGTTCGGCGCCGGCTACTCGATCGGTAGCGTGATTCTGCGCAAGCGCTGAGTGCGCCTGATTGTGGTGAGAGGGCTGTTGTGGCGGGGGGGCTTGTCGGAACGCCGCATCGCCCCGTTCGGCTGCGAAGCAGTCGTAAACCCATTATCGCGGTTTGCCTGAAATGGTCCGCGCTGGCTGATTTTGGGGCGGCTTCGCCACCCAACGGGGGCACCCCCCCTCGCCACAATGTTGTCTGATGCTGGAACATCGATGGTTCTGAAACGAGGTTTGCATGGCCGCAGCTGACGACACCTTATTGCTCGAACGCCTGTTGGCGGGCGAGCAGAGGGCTTTCAAGGAACTGGTCAGCACCTACCAGAGCGCCATGCGCGCGGTGGCCTATGCCATTGTCGGCAACCGACACGTCGACGAGGTGGTACAGGATGCCTGGCTGTCGGTGGTGCGCAATCTCGGCGGGTTCGAGGGGCGTTCGAGCCTCAAGACCTGGCTGCTGACCATCACCGCCAACACGGCCAAGAGCCGCTACAAGCAAAACCGCCGGGAAGTGCTGCTCGATGACCTGCCGTCGCCTCACGGCACCCTCGATGACGATCGTTTTTCATCGACGGATGGACATTGGCTGGTGGCGCCGTACGCTTGGCATCAGGACACGCCAGAGGCCCTGTTGACCGAAAACGAGTTGCGCGAATGTCTGGAGCACACGCTGCTCAGCCTGTCGGAACTGCAAAGCAGTGTTTTGCTGTTGCGTGAGCGACAGGGGCTGGAGTTGGAGGAGATCTGTAATCTTCTGGAGATCTCGCTCTCCAATGTTCGTGTGCTGCTGCATCGGGCACGGTTGAAGGTCTTTGCGACCGTGGAGCATTTTGAGGAAACCGGCGAATGTTGACCTGCAAGGAACAAGTGGCGCGCTCCAGTGATTATCTCGATGGCCAACTGAGTTTTCGAGAACGACTGATGATGCGACATCATTTGATGTTTTGCCCCAATTGCCGACGGTTCATTCGGCAGATGCGGTTGATGCAGGCCACCTTGAAAGTGATGCCCGAGCCGCCTGTACCTGATCTGGATGCGCTGGCTGAACGGCTTGCCAACGAACATCTGAAGAACAAACCGTAGTTTCCCCGTCCGTAACACACCCCTTCAGCCGCTCTAGCTTGCGGCTTGCAGCTCATCCCTTGGCGCTGCTTTTCTGTTATTTCGATTCGAAGTAAAAAAGTTCCCCTGTCATAAAATCTTTATCTATCAGCAACCCGGCTGAAATACCCCGCCTCCAAGATTCCCTCCCAACACAAGCGGGCCAGACCCGCGTGTTTCCAAGCTACAGACCACCAATTAGGGGAACTCTTCGATGATCCGTAAGCACTTCGCCGGTTTTGCCGCCAGCGCATTGGCCATGGCAGTAACCGCCCAGGCTTTCGCTGGCACCGTCACCACTGACGGCGCCGATATCGTAGTCAAAACCAAGGGCGGCCTCGAAGTCGCCACCACCGATAAAGAATTCAGCTTCAAACTCGGCGGTCGCTTGCAGGCTGACTACAGCCAGTTCGATGGTGTCTACACCCGAAACGGCGATACCGCTGACGCGGCCTACATCCGTCGTGGCTTCCTGGAACTGTCTGGTGTGCTGTACACCGATTGGGCTTACACCATCAACTACGACTTCTCCCACAACAGCGGTGATTCCGATAACGGTTACTTCGACGAAGCGTCGTTGGCCTACAACGGCTTCAAACCGGTCTCGATCAAAGTCGGTCGTTTCGACCCGGACTTCGGCCTGGAAAAAGCCACCAGCTCGAAGTGGGTCACTGCGCCAGAACGCAACATGGCGTACGACATGGTCGATTGGGCGAACAGCCACCAGAATGGTCTGGGCCTGCAAGCCTCCAGCACCTTCGCTGATTCGTTCTACGCTTCCGCCGGCGTGTTCAGCAAAGACACCGACGATACCGATGGCAACAGCGTTAAACAGGCCAACGGCCGTTTTGTCTTCGCGCCGATGCATGACGCCGGCAACGTGCTGCACTTCGGTGTGAACGTGGCTTCCCGTGATGTCTCCGACACGGCTTTCGATTCGCGTTATCGCACCCGCATGGGCATGCGTGGCGTAGAAACCCTCGGCGGCAACGATGCCGGCACCAACGGTAACCGACCAGTGCTGGGCGGCAGTTCCTCGTCACCGGCCGGCTCCTATGACCGTGACGACGCTTACGGCCTGGAAGCCGCATTCGCCATGGGCCCGGCCTCGATCCAGGGTGAATACATCGCCCGCAAAACCAAGGCCGATGACAGCAGCCGTGAAGACATCAAAGGTCACGGTTTCTACGTTCAGGGTGCCTACACCCTCACCGGCGAAGCCCGTGGCTATAAAGTCGGCAAGTTCGACGCGATCAAGCCAGCCAACAAATCCATCGGCGCCTGGGAGCTGTTCTATCGTTACGACAGCCTGACCGTCGAAGACGACAACATCACCACCGCCAGCCTGACCCGCGATGTCGGCGATGCCGAAGCCCAAGTGCATACCCTGGGCGTCAACTGGTACGCCAACGAAGCGGTGAAAATCACTGGCGCCTACCTCAAGGCCAAGACGGACAACGTGACCAATGCCACAGCGGCCAGCGGCACGACGCCTGCCCGTCGCACCGGTGATGACAGCGGTGACGGCTTCGTGGTCCGCGCTCAATACGTGTTCTAAATTGCAGTAAACGCTGTGAGAGCTCTTTCTTCATCCGTTAAAGCTCCTCTCGTTTAACCCCGCTTCGGCGGGGTTTTTTTGTTTCGGGTTAGGCAATCAGATAAGCGATACTCCTCCCATCTGTAGAAAATGATGGTCGGGGATACTGATGCCGCTGCAACGTCTGGAAAGTCTGTCCGAAATCGCGCCGCATACCTGGGACGCGCTGGTACCGGAAACTCAGCCGTTTCTGCGCCATGCCTTTCTGAGCGCGCTGGAAGACAGCGCCAGCCTCGGCCCGCATTCCGGCTGGCAGCCCGAGCATCTGTTGCATGTCGAAGGCGATCGCCTGATCGCCGCGCTGCCCAGTTACCGCAAGTGGCATTCCTACGGCGAGTACGTGTTCGACCATGCATGGGCCGAAGCCTGTGAGCGTGCCGGCATCGACTACTACCCCAAACTGTTGACGGCGGTGCCGTTCAGCCCGGTCAGCGGGCCGCGATTGCTGGCGGCGACGATCGAGGACGGTTTCGAACTCCTGCAGAGCCTGCCGGGTTATCTGGAAATCGAAAAACTCTCCAGCGCCCACATCAACTTCACCGATCCATTCACCGACGCGGCATTGGCCGAACAGCCAGGCTGGTTGCAGCGCATTGGCTGTCAGTACCACTGGCAGAATCGCGGCTATCGGGATTTTCAGGACTTCCTCGACGCCCTCAGTTCGCGCAAGCGCAAGCAAATGCGCAAGGAGCGTGAGCAAGTGGCGGGGCAGGGCATCGACTTCGAATGGCTGGAAGGACGGCAACTGGATCAGGCGCAGTGGGACTTTGTGTATGCCTGCTACGCCAATACCTACGCGGTGCGTCGGCAAACGCCGTACCTGACGCGGGAGTTTTTCAGTCTGTTGGCCGAGCGCATGCCGGAGTCGATCCGTGTGGTGTTGGCTAAACAGGGCTCACGACCGGTGGCCATGGCCTTCAGTCTGGTCGGTGGCGATAGCTTCTATGGCCGTTACTGGGGCTGCCTCGCGGAGTTCGATCGTCTGCATTTCGAGACTTGTTTCTATCAAGGCATGGATTACGCGATTGCCAACGGCTTTCAGCGTTTTGACGCCGGCGCTCAGGGCGAGCACAAGTTGATTCGTGGCTTTGAACCGGTGATCACCCATTCCTGGCATTACCTGCGCCACCCGGGCTTGAAGGCGGCGGTGAAAGACTTCCTTGAACGTGAGCGGGTCGGGGTCATGGGGTATGCGGAAGAGGCGAAGACTGCCTTGCCTTACCGGCAAGGCTGATCTTCGCACATGACTGAAGATTGCAGCCTTCATCTGCTGTGCTCTATGTTTTGCTGAATATATTTTTTACTGCACTCACCGCTCTATCGAGTACGGCCTCCTCACTAAGGTCGGTCGTATCGATCCTTACCCAATTTGCCAAACCACATTGTTCATAACTGGATCGAACTCGATTTTGATACGCGATGAAACTTTTAATTCGATCTTCATTACCGCCATCATAGGCCCCACTCTCGCTAAGACGAAAAGATCCTTTTCTTTTCGCTGCAAGAACCGGGTCGACATCCAAAAAAATAACGGCATCAGGTTTTCTAATTGTTGAAAATATCGCTAATGCCTCTTCAGCCAAGTATGTGTCTTTAAGTAAAAAGCGTGCCAGGTATTTGTAGT
Source organism: Pseudomonas sp. F-14 TE3482 (assembly GCF_053629455.1). Taxonomy (NCBI): domain Bacteria; kingdom Pseudomonadati; phylum Pseudomonadota; class Gammaproteobacteria; order Pseudomonadales; family Pseudomonadaceae; genus Pseudomonas; species Pseudomonas sp. F-14 TE3482. The sequence goes on along the minus strand of NZ_JBRJII010000001.1, from coordinate 6,196,492 downwards.
ACCAACCATCTGCGATGCAACTAACTCCAGAGTTGATTAACGGTCTGATGGCGGCATAATCTGTGGCTTGAAACCAAGCGGCAATTAAGCTTATCCAATGCCTGTCGCCTAATTGGTCCAGAGGGGCATTGTCCGGGTAATCCCAAAGGATTTCACGTATGCGGGACATATGAAATTCCGTATATCCTGATGATACAGGCGGTCGATTTTTATCTATATAATTCAATTCGGAATAGGACTCAAAAACCTTGTCATATGTTGCCCTTGCAACTGTAGATTTTCCTGCGCCGTCAGTGCCTTCAAATGCGATAAATATAGCTTTCCTCGCAGCTGGAAAATTCATAAAAATCCTCCCAAATAGGCTTCGGTATCTAACGAGTTTCTACCGCTCCCCTCAATTAATGGTTGAAACCCTTCTTTGCGATATATTTCTGACATTTTCTTTCCAAGCTTCATTAGGAAATCTACTGAGGGTCGCTGTCTGTTAGAGTGTTACGAGGTTTGATCGCCCGTGTTTGTCATAAATATAAAGTTAAGGCCTGAAAAATGTCGAGGTTAGCCGTGTTTGCAAGTCGCTCTTCTCAATCCCATTCTTTGAGTAGGCTAATTAAAGAGGGTGTTCCTTCCGCAGCAAAATATTTTTTCCTGAAGTAGTACTCGCACATCGATATTTTGTGTTTTGTTTGTTTTCGTTTGTTGAATTCTTTATCCAGTGCGGAAAGAGACTTTTGTGTTGATGGGTAAATTTTGGATTTTTTTAGCAGTTCTTCGATTGCTAGAAATACCAGGTCCATATATTCCAGCGTTTCTTGAATGTATGATCGGCATTCAGCCTCTGTGACCGCCCCCTGTCTGGACAAGGTAAAGAATCTATTTTTAATTTCATCAAACCCATTAACTCTGAACATGTTTGAATAAACCCACTTGTAGTGCTTGTTTGTTGTGCCTGTTAAGTAGGTAAAGCTCATTGTTGTCTTTAGCATCATATCCCGGGCTATCTCACAACCCATCCAAAGGTTTCCCGACTGCCAACAGCCTTGAACATCCTGGAATGCATAAAATACGGGAAGTTTTTCACGATGAGCTACATAAATGTGTTTCTCCAGAGGTATCTCGGACTTCAATTGATTGAATTTCTCCTCGTTCTCCAATGCATGCCCAATTAATGATCTATGAATGACGTTGTTTTCAGTGTTTGACAACACTGGGCCATAGAGGAAACGCTGATCATAAGTGATCTCATCAAATGCTTTCTCGATCTTCTTAATAATATCTTCCAGCTCGGAAAATGTTATATAGTCAGCATCAATGTGGATGCTGGTGTTACCGTAAAAATCTGTTGTGTTATGAACCTCTTCATCTTGGGTGATGTAGTGGTAGTTTATATCTGTAACCAAGGCGTGTTGGCTGTTTTTGATGTTGTTAGCTTTAGGTCGTTGATCGCATAGAATAATGCAGTCGATATCGGAATGAATGGTCCCAATCCCCTCGATTAAAGAACCTGAAATAACGAGAATGCTTGTGCTTTCTAAAAAAGCTCTTTCGCGTAGATATTTTTTTGGGATTGAGATTTTTCCATCTAATATAGAGATTTCATTGTCAAATATTTTCGATTGCGAAGTTTTTATTAGCGCGGTCATTGCCTATTACTCCCTGTGCAATGGTTTTGTAAGTTGTGAGAGGCTTCACTCCAAAATAGGTGGCAAGTATTTTACTGGGCTCGTCTCACCGCTCAGAGGTAATAGCACTCATGTACAGAACCCTAGTGTCGATATGCGCAGGTCGTCAATACTTATAAAAAAATCAGAAGTGTCTTACAGGGGTTGATGCCCAGGTATTCAATCTAGGAAAGCAACTTTGTTTTTCTTTGAAAGATTACTCCTACAGTTCATAGCCCGAGAGGCTGTAGGAGTAAAGTTGGGGGCGTCGTGTCAGTAGAGACTATCTCGCACTCTCACCGGTGCTTCCCGGTCATACGCATCGGCATCGAACTGCCCATCGTTCAGGCGCTTGTGAAACGCCCCGGCGGTCGGCAGGGCAGAGCGTTCGAGGTGTTTGTGCGGGTTCCACAGATCCGAACGCACAATCGCTTTCGAGCAGTGGAAATACGCTGCTTGCACCGTCACCAGCATCACCGTGCGTGCCGGTTTGCCATTGACTGCAAAACTCTCCAGCAACTCGGGCTCGGCGCTGATCTGCGCTGTGCCGTTGACCCGCAGTGTCTCGCCGATCCCCGGGATGATGAACAGCAGCGATACCCGCGAATCGAGCACGACATTGCGCAGCGTGTCGATGCGGTTGTTGCCCGGTCGATCCGGGATCGCCAGCGTGCGCTCATCGATAATCCGCACGAAACCCGGCGTATCGCCACGCGGCGAACCGTCCAGGCCGTCGGGGCCGACCGAGCTGATAATTACCAGTGGCGAGGCGCGGACCATCGCTTGATAGTCCTCGTTCAGAAACGGGATCTGCTTGCGCACCGCGCGGTCATGGGGCTGGCCGTAGATCGCTTCCAGCGCTTCGATTGAATTCAACATCGTTCATCCCTCTACGAATCAGAAAACCAGCCCCATCCGCCGTTCATAACCGATCCGGCCTTTGTACGCTTCGCCGCTGTCGACAAAGCCATACTTGGCATACAGCGCGATGGCCGACTCATTGTCCGCATCCACCGACAGCTCCAGCCCTTTGATTTCCGGCCAGGCCTGGCGCGCAACCTCGGGCAGGGCTTGCAGGCAGGCTTTGCCATAGCCTTTGCCCTGGGCGCGGCGATCGACTTGCAGGGCGTGCAAGGTGGCGCTGTGTTCGTCGGCCCAGGCCGGCAGCACCGGCGGGCGCTTGAGCAGCAGGAAGGCCACCGGAGCATCCTCCACCAGCAGCGCGAAGCCTTTGACCCCAGGGGCTGGCTTGGACAGCAAAGTGTGCAATGCACCATGGATGTCGCCGGAGAATCGGATTTGTTCGGCGTGGATTTCGATCGCCTCGACCTGTTGACGCTGCAGGGCGTTCAGGCTTTCGTAAGGCACGAGTCGGGCTGTCACTGGAGTGTCCTTTTTCCAACGGGAATGAGCTTCGGATTCTAGCGAATTTGCTCCCATGGATTATTTTTATTTCGGTTGTCGATTTGGCTGTTCGCCAGACGACTAAGGGTGTCTTCAACAAAAAAACCACGGAGAACCATCATGAACGCTCAGACACAAATTCATAACCTGATCGAGAACTATCGTCAGGCGGTCATCGCCAAGGACGTGGAAAAGGTCATGGCCCTGTACGCCGATGACATCGTCTCCTTCGATGCCGTCAAAGCCCTGCAATTCAAGGGCAAGGCGGCCTACCGTGCGCATTGGCAGGAATGCATGGAGATGTGCCCTGGCCCGCACATTTTCGAGTTCCACGAGATCGACATTGTGCCGTCGCAGGAGATCGCTTTCGCGCACTGGCTGGCGCATTGCGGCGGCACCAATGAAAAGGGTGAAACCCAGGCCTGCTGGATGCGCGTCACCGCGTGCTACCGCCAGGAAGCGGGGCTATGGCAGATCGTCCACGAACACTGGTCGGCGCCGTTCGACATGACAAGCGGCGCGGCGCTGTTCAATCTGGAGCCCTGATGGTCGGTCTGATTTGCCGGGCTGTTTATCGGAAAGCAGCGCCAAAGCGCCCATCTGCAGCCATAGTTGATCCGTTCGATCAGGGCACAGTCCCCAAGAAATGGAGAGCCCCCATGAAGTATTTATGCCTGGTCTATAGCAATGAGCAGGAATTGCACTCGCTGCCCGAAAGCCCCCAGGACGCCGAGTGCATGGCCTACGCCGAATCGATCCAGGGCAGTGGGCGGATGCTCGCCGCCGAAGCGCTGGAGTCGGTGCAGACTGCGACCACCGTGCGCATGCGCAACGGCAAGATGTCGATCACCGATGGCCCGTTCGCTGAAACCAAGGAGCAATTGGCAGGCTTCTATTTGATCGATGCCAAGGACCTCAATGAAGCCCTCCAGGTCGCCGGCAATATTCCGGCGGCCCGGGTCGGCTGTGTCGAGGTGCGGCCCGTTCGCCAGTTGAATCCCTGAATAACCGGCACAACAGGAGTTCTTTGATGAGTCTGCCACCGTTGCAAAGAAAACCCGCCGAAGGCACGCCGCACTGATGCCTGGCGAGTCGGTACGAGCGCGAGTCGAGCAGGTCTACCGCCAAGACTCGCGGCGGATTCTGGCGACCCTGATCCGTCTGCTCGGCGATTTCGACCTCGCCGAAGAAGCGCTGCACGAGGCGTTCTTCGTCGCGGTCGAGCGCTGGCAGCGTGACGGTGTGCCGGACAACCCGCGCACCTGGCTGGTGTCCACCGGGCGCTTCAAGGCCATCGATGTGTTGCGCCGGCGCGCGCGTTTTAATGCGTCCCGGCCGATGTTGATCGCTCAACTGGAAGCGCTGGAGCAGGCTGACTGGAGTGATGAAGATGTGGAAGACGATCGCCTGCGGCTGATCTTCACCTGTTGTCACCCGGCACTGGCGGCGGACGCTCAAGTGCCGTTGACCTTGCGCGAAGTCTGCGACCTGACCACCGAAGAAATCGCCCGGGCCTTTCTCTCGGCACCGGCCACTATCGCCCAGCGCATCGTGCGGGCCAAGGCGAAGATTCGTGACGCGAAAATCCCTTATCAGGTGCCCACCCTGACGGAACTGCCCGAACGTCTCGACAGTGTGCTGCGGGTGATTTACCTGGTGTTCAACGAAGGCTACTCGGCGTCTATCGGCAACGAATTGACCCGCGAAGACCTGACGCGTGAAGCGATTCGTCTCGGTCGGTTGTTGATGGAATTGCTTCCCGAACCGGAGGTGATGGGGTTGCTGGCGCTGATGCTGTTGCATGAGTCCCGGCGCCCGGCCAGGACCTCATCGAGCGGTGAACTGATTGTGCTGGATGAACAGGATCGCTCGTTGTGGGATGCCGAGCTGATTGCCGAAGGCTGCGCATTGGTGGAACGGGCGCTGACAATGCGGCGCTTCGGGCCTTATTGCCTGCAAGCGGCGATTGCGGCGGTACATGCCGAAGCGCTCACGGCCGCGCAGACAGACTGGCCGCAGATTGTCGGTCTGTATGACGTGCTGCTGCGGGCCGTGCCGTCACCGGTGATCGAACTCAACCGCGCGGCGGCGCTGGCCAAGCGCGATGGGCCATTGGCGGGGTTGCTGCTGATCGAAGGGATTCTGGCGCGGGGCGAATTGCTGGATTACCACCTGGCGCATTCGGCGCGGGCAGAGTTTTACCGGCAGTTGGGGAGGGTGGAAGAGGCGCGAGCGGCGTATGAGCGGGCGCTGGAATTGACGCAGCAAGTGCCAGAGCGGCGGTTTATTGAGGGGCGAATACGGGAGTTGGGATGATCATGGATGTGTGGTGCGGCGGCTGGCCTCTTCGCGAGCAAGCCCGCTCCCACAGTGGATCGATGATGTGCACAAAATCTGTGTCCGGCGCAGAACCCTGTGGGAGCGAGGCTTGCCCGCGATAAGGGCCGCAGGACCTTCACTCCAGCATCTTGCTCAATAACCAACTCCCCGCCGGCCCCGGCGGATGCAGCCGCGACCACAGCGCATCGACGTACACCGCTTTCGGCCAGCCGCGCACATTCAGTTCCATCAATGACCCGGCCCCGAACCGCCCCACCAACCAGCGGGGCAGCGGTGCCCAGCCGAACCCGCCTTGGGCCATTTCCAGCAACATCAGGTAACTCGGTGCCGACCAGACACGCCCCTTCGCCCTGCTTTCATACGGATTGACGATCGTCGCCAGACGCAGCTCGCGGTGCTGTTGCAGCACGTCCTGATCGATGTCACTCAGTTTCGCCAACGGGTGAGCGTGGGACACGAACAGAGCGATTTCCGTGCGCTCGTCCACCGTCGAACTGACCAGGTCTGGTGGGTAACTGTCCTGCATCTCGGCGAAGGCAACATGCGCTCGACCGCGTTGCACCAGTGCCACCAGGTCATCACATTCAGCGATCAGGCATTCCAATTCCAGGTCTGGATAGCGCTGCTCAAAAGCACTGAGCGTCGCTTCAAAACGGTTGGACTGGTAAGTGTCGGAAATCGCCACGGTCAGCTTCGGCTCGACACCTTGGGACAGTTGGCTGGCGGTCATTTCCAGACGGCTGGTGGCGGCCAGAATCTCCTCGGCCCGCTGCAACATGACATGCCCGGCCGGGGTGAGGCTCGGCTTGCGGCTGCTGCGGTCGAAGAGGACAAGGTTCAGGTCGATTTCCAGGCTGGCCACGGCGGCGCTGATGGTCGACTGACTGCGGCCGAGCTTGCGCGCCGCAGCAGAAAACGAGCCTTGAGTCGCCGCCTGGACAAACGCCAGCAGCACTTCGTGGGAAGCCATAAACTATCGCCTTGGTCGATGGTTATTGGTTATGAAGTATCGGCGTGATAACAGATCATGGCAACCACAGTCACTCAGGGGAGCCATGGCTATGAACGCCAACAAATCCATCACTGAACGAATTTTCCAGGCCATCGGTTTCGAACTGCTGGCGATATTGATCTGTACCCCGCTGCTGGCCTGGATCATGGACAAACCCATGCTGGAAATGGGCGCGGTCACCATGGCCATTGCAGCCCTTGCGCTGGCCTGGAACGTGGTCTTCAACGGCCTGTTCGACCGGTTGCTCAAGCGCTTTGCGATTGTGCATAACGCTGGGGTGCGTGTGGTGCATGCGTTGTTGTTCGAAGGCGGCCTGGTCGCGTTCGGCGTGCCGTTGATTGCCTGGTGGCTGAAGGTCAGCCTGTGGCAGGCGTTCCTGCTGGATATCGGTGTGCTGCTGTTTTTCCTGCCGTACACCTACGTCTATCACTGGGGCTACGACGTGGTGCGTGAGCGGCTGTTGGTGCGCAGGGCTTTGGAAGGGTAAAAGCAAAGATCGCAGCCTGGGGCTGCGATCTTTTGATCTTTGCTTACAGAAACATCCCCCCCGAAGCCTCGACGCGCTGCCCGTTGATCCACTGGCCACCCGGCGCCAGCAGCAACGCAATCGCGCCCCCGATATCGTCAGGTTTACCTACACGACCCAACGCTGTATTGCCGGCGACGTAGCTGTTCACGTCGTTATTATCGCGCACTGTCCCACCGCCGAAATCGGTTTCGATGGCGCCCGGTGCCAGCGTATTCACCGCAATATTGCGCGCACCGAGTTCCTTGGCCTGGTAGCGCGTCAGCACTTCCATCGCGCCCTTCATCGCCGCGTAGGCGCCATAACCCGGCAGGCTGAAGCGGGTCAGGCCGCTGGAAATATTGATGATGCGCCCACCGTCAGCCATCAACGGCAGCAGGCTTTGAGTGAGGAAAAACGGTCCCTTCAAATGGACGTTCATCAACAAGTCGAACTGCGCCACCGTGGTGTCGACGAAGTTCGCGTGAATGCCGACGCCTGCGTTGTTGATCAGGAAATCGAAATGCTGGCGGTCGAAGTGTTCGCGCAACACCTCTCCAACCCGGGTGCTGAAATCGGCGAAGTGTTCACTCTGGCCGACGTCGAGTTGCAGCATGGCGGCGCGGCCACCGAGTTTTTCTATCTCCGCGACCAGTGCCTGCGCATCGCCAGCCTGGCGGTTGTAGGTGCCGATGATGTCGATGCCTTGCGCTGCCAGATGTAGGGCGGTGCTTTTGCCAAGACCGCGACTGGCGCCGGTGATCAATGCGATTTTACGGTTCATGGGATGTCCTCAGAGCAGTGAGTGATGATGTGGAGAAAGTTTATTTATCCGCCTCATGGTGATAAACAGGTTGGAATCGGAATCACTGGTCGGTTAATCCGAACAATAGAAGGTCGGCCCATGAACAAACTGGAACTGCTGCGCACCTTCGTTCGCGTCAGCGAAATGTCGAGTTTTACCCTGGCGGGTGAAAGCCTGGGCTTGCCCAGGTCTACGGTGTCCGAGCACATCCAGGCCCTGGAAACGCTGCTGGGCACGCGTCTGCTGCAACGCACCACACGCAAGGTTCAGGCGACGCAGGACGGTCTGGTGTTGTACGAACGCAGCAAGGATTTGCTGTCGCACATGGATGAAATCGAGGGGTTGTTTCGCCAGGACGAGGCTTCACTCATCGGGAGGATTCGTATCGACATGCCGAACATCCTGGCCCGTCGCGTGGTGATGCCGCGCTTGCCGGAATTCATGGCGCGGCACCCTCATCTGGAACTCGAAATCAGCAGCACCGATCGCCGGGTCGATTTGCTCAGCGAAGGGTTTGACTGCGTGGTGCGGATTGGCGCGCAACCAGATCAATCGGTGGTCGCGCGTCATTTATGCGATTTCGCCATGGTCAACTGCGCCAGCCCCGCGTATTTGCAGCACTATGGCGTGCCTGAACAAGTTGAAGATCTGGCACAGCATCGGCTGGTCCATTACGTCGGTGTATTGGGCGCGCGCTCGGACGGTTTTCTGTACGAGGAGGGGGGCACACTGCATCGAGTGCCAATGGCGGGCAGCATCACGGTGAACAGCACCGACGCTTATGAGTCGGCATGCCTGGGTGGTTTCGGCTTGATTCAGGCGCCAGTGACGGGGCTGCAGTCGTACCTGCGCAGCGGCGAGTTGGTCGCGGTACTACCGCAGTTCAATGCACCGTCCATGGAAGTCTCGCTGCTCTATGCCCGGCAACGGCATTTACCATTGCGGGTCCGGGCGTTCATGGACTGGCTGGGTCAAGTCATCCAATCCACAACCTGACCCGCCTTTGTAGGAGCGAGGCTTGCCCGCGAAGAACGATAACGCGGTCGTTCGGGTAGACCGCAGCGCATTCTTCGCGGGCAAGCCTCGATCCTACAGGGGCGGTGGTGGTCATGGCAGTGATCAATAATCCTGCCGCTTGCGAAACGCCCAGCGCCCGGCAATCAGGGTAAACGTCGCGACCAGCGCCACCAGAATCCAGAACCCCTCCGGATCACCGGAAAGCGGCACGCCGCCGACGTTCATGCCGAAGAAGCCGGCAATGATGTTGATCGGCAGCGCCAGCACCGTGACCACGGTGAGGGTGAACAGCGTGCGGTTACTCTGTTCGTTGAGATTGGCGGCGATCTCTTCTTGCAACAGCTTGATCCGTTCACCGAGGGCCGTGAGGTCGTTGATGATCAGCGCAAACTCCTCGGTGGATTTGCGCAGCTCCTTGACGTCCTCCTTCTGCAACCATTGCGGTGGGCGATTGAGCAGGCGCAGCAGCGAGCCCGGCTCCAGCGCCAGCAAGCGTTGCAGGCGCACCAGCACCCGCCGATTGGCGCCCAGTTCTGCGCGGTTGGTGGACAGGCGCGAAGACAGCAGCTCATCTTCGATCTGATCGACGCTGAGGCTGGTTTTGCGCACGATCTGCGTCAGCACTTCGCCCTGATCGCGCAACAAATGCACCAGCAGCTCCAGCGGTGAGCGAAAGCATTCACCGGCCTTCACCGAAGAACGCAGCTTGTCCACCGAGTGCAGCGGTTGCAGGCGTGCGCTGACGATCAGCCGACTGCGGGCGCAGACCCACAGCGTCGAGACATCCGAGGAGACCATGCTGCTGAGGTTGAACACCACGTCGTTGACCACCGCCAGCAACGCCGAATCGACATGCTCGATGCGCGTCGAGCGAGAACCTTCGTGCAGTGCTTCGAAAAATTCATCGGGCAATGCCAGATGACTTTTCATCCAGCGCTCGCAGGCGGCATGGGCCAGATTCAGGTGCAGCCAGAGGAATTCGTCACTGTCCTCAGGTTGGTGCAGGCGGTGCAGCGCCTTGGCCGAGTCGATCTCCCGGCCACGCTCACCAGGGCGAAAACTGAAACCGTAAAGCAGGCCGAACAGGTCGGAATCGCGATGGCGCTGGTCGATGCTGTGGTTCATGAGGTCTCGCTGCGAGGAAGCGCCTGTCGCGGGTTTCACAGGTTCACTTGAGCCTCATCATCGCAACGCAACTTGAAGGTTTTGTGACGGTTGGACAGCGCCGCAAATCTACCTTCTACCGGTCGTCGGAGAGCGCTCAAGAAAGGCTCTGGCGCGCCGATGAGGCTGATGTTGATCTTCCGATTCTGGTGGTGAACCAGTGTCGCTGACAGGGATGTCCAGACATCTTGCATACCCCTTGGGCGTGCCTTTTCCCTGTCATGAGATATCACTCGATGTTTTTGCAAAAATCCCTGAGAGCGCAAATCCTCGCCCTGTTGAGCGGCAGCCTGTTGGCGATGTTGCTGATCGCTTTGTCCTGCTTTCACTTCCTGTCCAATGGCGTTCAGAACTACGCGAACCTGATTGAAGGTCCGTTGCACACCTCGCAATTGATCGATGAAGCCAACCTGCAATTCAAGGTGCAGGTTCAGGAGTGGAAGAACGTTCTGCTGCGTGGCAAGGAACCTGCGAACCTGGACAAATACTGGAAGCAGTTCGAGGACCGCCAGCGCGACGTGCAGGGCATCCTCGGTGAACTGGCCGGGCAGAAAGGCATCGAGCCGCAACTCAAGACCCGCATCGAACGCCTGCGTGAAGAGCATCGTGTATTAGGTGCGGCCTATCAGAAGGGCCGTGATGCCTACGTGGCGGCCGGTGCCGACCCAACAGCCGGCGACAACGCGGTCAAAGGCGTGGACCGTGCAGCCAGTGAGCAGATGAGCGAGTTGGTCAGTGAGTTGCGCAAGCAGGGCACCGAGCAATCGAAGCTGATCAGCGCCAGCGCCGATCAGACGGTGTGGTTGGGGATCATCGTGATGCTGGTGTCGGGTCTGCTGATTGGCCTGTTGAGCCTGTGGCTGGTCAACCGCAACCTGGTGGAACCGATCCGCAAACTGATCGACTACGTGGCGCAGCTCAGCCAAGGGCGCTTCGCCGAGCGCGTGGCCAGCACCCGTCAGGACGAGTTGGGCAACCTGGCCAAGGCCGCCAACACCTTGCGCGATTTCCTCGCCGAAACCTTCAGCCGTTTGCAGCGCAGCGCGACGGATCTGGACAGCGCCAGCGGCGAACTGAACTCGATTGCCGGCCTCATGGCCAGCGGCACCAACGAGCAATTCAACCGCACCGATCAGGTGGCCACGGCGATGAACGAAATGTCCGCCACCGCGCAAGAAGTCGCGCGTCACGCAGCCGACGCGGCACGTGCGGCCGATGACGCCGACCAGTCCGCCCAGCAGGGCGAAAAAGTCATGCAGGGCACCATTCACACCATCACCCAAATGCGCGGCGAAATCGCCAACACCGCCACGGTCATCCGTCGTCTGGAAGCCGACAGCGGGCGCATCGGTAAAGTGCTGGAAGTGATTCGCGGCATCGCCGAACAGACCAACCTGCTGGCGCTCAACGCCGCAATCGAAGCGGCCCGTGCCGGTGAAGCCGGGCGTGGTTTTGCGGTGGTCGCCGATGAAGTACGCAGCCTGGCCCAGCGCACGGCGGCGTCGATCATCGAGATCAACCAGATCATTCAAACCGTGCAAACCGGCGCAGTGGACGCGGCCCAGGCGATCGAAAGCGGTCAGTCGCGCAGCGAAGAAAGCGTCGAGCAAGTGACCCAGGCCGGCGCCATGCTCGAGCGCATCACCCATGCCGTGGAGGCCATTCGCGACATGAACCGCCAGATCGCCACCGCCGCTGAAGAACAGACTTCAGTGGCCGAAGACATCTCGCGCAACCTCACCGAAATCACCAGCATCGCCAGTACTAACCTGGACAACGTGCAGCGCACCGAAGCGGCCAGCCACAATCTGCATGGTTTGTCGGGGCAGTTGAATGAAGTCACGGCGCGGTTGAGCGCCTAGTGAAATGGACTGTGTACCGGTTCGGTTACCGAATCGGTACACAGTCGCTCTCAAGTTTAAGCCGTGCCCGTCGATCACGGATTTGCTTAAGCCCGTGAGGGCAAGCTGAAGGTGAACGTCGTGCCCTGTTGCTCGGTCGATAGCACCTCCAGTTTCCCGCCATGGGACTGCGCAATCTGACTGGCAATGTACAACCCCAACCCGAGGCCGACCTGCGGTGTGCCGCCGGCTGGTTTCGAGTAGGGCAGGAACAGATACGGCAGCGCATCTTCGGCAATCAGCCCCTGGTTCTTCACGCTCAACACAAAGTGTCCATCGTCGACCTGCGCACTGACCTCGACCGGGTCATCGGGAGTTCCGTGGACAACGGCGTTCGCCAGCAGATTGGAGAGCAACTGTGCGACCCGTTCGCGATCGCAATGAACGTTGCTCAGGTCGCCAATCGACGACTGAATGATGCGTCTGGGGTGAATGCTCTGGATCTCGGAAATCACATGCCGCAATGCATCCGCCAGATCCGGGCACGGCTCGATATTTACGGGGATGCCTCGGCCCAGTGAACCCCGCGCGAAGTCCAGCACATCTTCCACCAGTTTGGTCGCACGTCGGGCGCTGGTGAGGATGTGTCGGACGCGCTGCTCATTCGCGGGGTCGGAAAGTTTACGCAGGAGCATTTCGGCACCGGCGCTGATGGCGAACAAGGGGTTACGCAGGTCATGGCCAAGCACAGCGATGAATTGTTCGCGCAGTTCGGCGGTTTGGCGTTCCTTGACCAGCGCCGCTTCGGTCTGTTGCAGGGTTTCTTCTGCTTCTATTTGCAACGCGAGCATTCGGGCGAACGATTCCATGGTGCTCTGGATCGTGCTGGACTTGAGCGGCGCAGGGTTGGGATCAAGGGCGCAAATGGTGCCGAAAAAACGTCCGTCGGTGCGCAAAATCGGCACGGCGATGTAGCTTTCGAATTGATAGGTGCGGGGCGTGGGGTTATCGCGGTAGAGCGGATCTTCGCTGGCCTTGTCGATCACCACCGAGTGGTGGCCCTGGCGAATTTCGTTGCACAGGGTGGACACCAGGTCCAACTCATCGCCCACCTTCAAACCGAAATCCAGTCGATCAAGCACCGCGCAGGCAGTCCAGGAGTCTTCGTTAACACGGGCCACCGCGGCGAACCGCAAACCGGTCAACTCACTGATCACCCGGAGAATCGCCGGCACCGCGCTGATCCGGCCGATTGTGGCGATGTCTGCTGCCGCTGTTTGCCCCATATCCTTGGTTCTCTACTTCAACATGCCAAATGGTTTTGAGGGATTCTAGCGGGCTTGCGCGAATTGTCGCGGCTTCGTTCGTCGCTTCAGCGAACTGCCTGACGCTGAACGCAAAAAAGCCGCACGACCCGAGGATCGTGCGGCTTTTTGCAGATAAATCACGTGTCTTGTTTGTTGCTCAGAACCTTGCCGGTAGTGGCATCGAAGTCCACGTCCCACTCGGTGCCGTCAGCCAAGCGCAGTTCAACTTCATATTCGTAACCGTTGAAGTGGTTATCCAGGTCGGTGTCGGTAATCGTGGCACCCGGGTGCAACTTCAAGGCAGCCTGGTTCAGTTCTTCCAGGGGTTTGATCTTGCCACTCTTGACCAACTCGGGGATCTGGTCGACGCGAACGTCAGCCTGGGCCAGGCCAGCGGTGAGGGTCAGGGCAGCAGCGGTGAACAGGGCAGTTAAAGTTTTCATGAAGTTCTTTCCTTGGGTGAACTGTTTAAGTGGGATCAGGTTAGCTCGCGCAACTTAATTCACCCTTAAAAAACGTTTCGGGCTTCGATTGCGCCGTTTGTTCAATTCCGTCATCCCGACAATCTTTCATGCTGCGACCTCGATCAATGGAGGTGGTGATGAAATACATCTTTGCGCGGATCTATGCCCCAGCGTTCTGGGGCGGATTTATTGGGGCCAGCCTTTGGCTAACGGGAGTTGCCGGGTTAAGAGAGGGGTGGCTGTTGCCGCTGTTTCTCGCAGCCCTGGCCCTGTCGTTTCTGGCCGAATGGGCTTTACCCTATGAGGTGTGCTGGAATCGCTCGGTCGGTGATCGCGCTCGTGACATCGTTCACGGGTTGGTCAACGAGGCGTTGAATGCTCTCGGTTTGCTGGCGTTACCGGGCCTGGTGGCGCTGCTGTCGTTCGATGGGGCATGGCCAAGGGGGTGGCCGCTGTGGTTGCAACTGGCGCTGGCGATTTTCATCGCCGACGCCGGTCTCAGCCTGATGCACTACGCCAGCCACCGCGTGCAGTGGTTGTGGCGTCTGCATGCGGTGCATCACAGCGTTCAACGGCTATACGGCTTCAATGGCTTGATGAAACATCCGTTGCATCAACTGCTGGAAGCCTCTGCGGGGCTGTTGCCGTTGTTGCTGCTGGGCATCCCGCCGGACGTGGCGGCACTGCTGGCATTTGCCATCGCCATCCAGTTGCTGCTGCAACATTCCAATGTCGATATGCAGCTGGGGTACTTGCGCTGGATATTCGCCTGGGCGCCGGTGCATCGCTTTCATCACATGAAATATGGACGGGCCGGCGACGTGAATTTCGCCTTGTTCTTCAACCTGTGGGACTGGCTTCTGGGGACCGGGTTCTACACGGCGGATTATGAAATCCGTCAGGGCGACCTGGGCATCGGCAGCCGACCAGACTTCCCTCGGGACTACGTAGCGCAACTGCTGGACCCGTTCGGACCGGTGTCGTTGAGCAAAGAACCCGCGGTACCTGAGCCGTTGCGGCGCTGAATCAAGCCAGTAGACGCAGATCGATGTGTTGCAACGCTTGGCGAGCGGTCACGCCGAAGAGCTTTTTCAGACTCCGGGAGAAGTGCGCAGAATCGGCAAACCCGGCCTCGTGCGCGGCGTCAGTCACGGCGCTGCCGGCCAGGATCAGCACCATCGACAGCCGCAGTCGCCGCCATAGCACCAGCCTGCGCACAGGCAGGCCGAGGTGGCTGGCGAACAGCCGTTGCAATTGACTTAAGGACAGGTGTGCCTCGGCAGCCAATGCGCTTGCCGGCACCTTGGTCGTCAGCAACCCGTCGAGGGTGGACAAGGCGCGCTCGATCCGAGGATCGCCAAGGGATCGGCGTGGGCAATGACGAACGGCGTTGTCGAGGCTTTCAAGGGACAATGCGGCCTTGAAGACGACGTTGTTCAGCGCCTGGGCGTCGAATATCAGTGGTTCTGCATAGACCGTGAACACCGCATCCGGCGCCTCGACAATGGAGTGGCAGATTTGAGAGGGGATGAACAGGCGATGGGCCGTTTGGTTCACGCCGTCGAGATTGACGGTGACCGGTCGATCAGGGGCCAGGATCAGTTGATGGGCGTAATGGGCATGGGGCGCAGTGCGCCCCAGCTTTCCATGGATCAGACCATAATCACGCCCTAACCACAGGTGGCCTGTCCACTCGTTATTTTGCGTCACTCAGTAACCGTTGTTCTGCAACAACTGCGCAACACTCGCCGCCGCCGGACGCTTATAGAACTTCAGCAGTTCGCTGGCGCGGTTGGTGAAGATGCCATCGACCCCGGCATCCGCCACTTTCTGATAATCCACCGCATCGTCGATGGTGTAGACGTGCACCAACAGGCCCTGATCGTGGGTGTACTGGTTCATCCACGGTTTCACCAGGTCCGAGTAGCTCTGATCGCCACCCTTGGTGAGTGCGGCCGAAGGGCCGGTACCGATAGCGCCCTGGGCCTTGGCGTACTCGACCCATTGCTGGAATTCGGCTTTGTCTTTTGGCTCCTGCCTGGCGTAGTAGGTCGCTTTGTCCTTGTCACCGGACTCGGCGAACGTCACTTTGGATTTCGGCTCGATGCTGCCTTCGCCCACCCACAGCAGCAGGATTTTCGGCACTTGCGGCATTTCCTTCTCGAGCAGTTCGAGACTGCTCTTCTCGAAGGTTTGCAGCACCACCTTGCCTTTACCCTGGCCGACCGCCAGTTCGCTCTTCGCCAGTTTCGAACCGACCGGGCTCAGCCAGCCGCGGTCCTGCAATTTATCCTTGAGGTCGCGCTCGATACCGGGAAACTGCTTCGGCTCTTTGGTTTCGATGTACAGGCCCGGCTTGTGCAGCGGGTTGCCCTGGGCGATGTCGATGATTTCATCCAGGGTCAGGATCTTCAGACCTGCGTAGCCCGGACGCGCGCGATCCGGGTAAGCGCGGTTGAACCAGCTGCCGGCATCCAGGGTTTTGAGTTCGGCAATAGTGAACTCGTTGGCCAGGCTGTCCTTGCGCTCAGGGAACTTGGTGGCGACATCCGTGGTGCGTTGCAGGTTGTTGTCGTGCAGGGCGAACAGCACGCCATCCTTGCTGCGTTGCAGGTCCAATTCCAGGTAATCGGCACCCAGATCACGGGCCAGTTTGTAGGCCGCAGCGGTGGATTCCGGTGCATCGAAAGACGCGCCACGGTGAGCGATCACCGCCGGGTGCGGAATGCCCAAACGGGTCGCCAGTGCGGTGGGGCTTGGCTCGTTGGTGGCCTGTGCCTGGCCGAGGCCGAGCATCAGGCTCAGCAGCAAGGCGCTCTTGGTGAAGTTGACAGGCATGCTCGAAGTCCTTTTGCGATGGGTTTTCAAAGACGTATCTTTTAACAACTGAGCGCCGCTTGCGCTATCGCCAGACCGACATAAACGTGTTTAAAGGAGTTTTTTCAGCGCATTTGTGCGGTTCTTTGCAGTACTCTTGGCTCCGGCAATTTCCCCGGCAGAGGGAAACCCGTTCGCTTGCCCAGCGTGTAAACCATCGATCACCGGTCCTTTGCGACCTTTTGTGAGGTTTATCATGCGCATCACTTCCCAGCTCATTTGCCAGGCCGCCGACCAACTCAAAGGCTTCGTCGGCCTCAATCGCAAGACCGGCCAGTACATCGTTCGTTTTAGCGAAGACTCGTTCGGCATGGACGTGGCTGATGACGGCATCATCCCCACCAGTGAATTCGTCTGGGCTCCTGGCCCCGAGCAGACCATGACGCTCAAGCGAGAACTGATCCAGTTGCTGCTGGACCAGAACATCGACGACCGGATCAACATCACCGAACCGTTGCGGGTGTATATGAATCGGCGGGAAGTGCCGCAGATTACGGCGGTGAGGAGTTTGGTGCGGGGTTGAGGGTTTTGTGGTGTCAGGTCGGGCCTCTTCGCGGGCAAGCCCGCTCCCACATTTGATCCCTGTTGGGCACAAATCTTGTGTGCGCAGGAGATCCCCCTGTGGGAGCGGGCTTGCTCGCGAAGGCGATGCTAAAAACACCACAGCAATCACTGCTCAAACAGATACGCCCGCTCAACCCTGCACACCCGCGTATGACACGCCGAATACCAGGTCGACCGCCCGCGCTCGCGAATCGCACTGTGCTCAGGGTGATGTTTCCAGGCCAGGATCGCCGCTTCGCTATCCCAGTAGGACACTGTTATTCCAAGCCCATCCGCACCTCGGGCCGATTCCACGCCAAGGAAGCCGGGTTGCTCCCGGGCCAGTTGCACCATGCGTTCGGCGGCCTGTTCGTAACCGTGATCGCCGTCGGTGCGCAGTGAGGTGAAAATCACCGCGTAGTAAGGCGCTGCAGGCGTTTGGGCGATCATGATTGTTGCCTCGCACAGGCCTCGATCAGCGCCCGGACCAACGGCGGCAGAATACCCTTAAGCGCGGCGCGTTCCGGTTGGAACAGCGTGGCGACGAAGAACGGATGATCTTTTAGCTCCACCGCCCGCAGCCCTCCCGTTGAATCGTGGCCAACCGCGTGCAACTGTTGTTTCAGCAACTCCCGTTCAAGCTCGGGATTCACACCATAACGGCAGCGATATCCCTCGCGAATTTCAGCGTTTTCGTACGCCTTTGCGATCAACGAACCTTCAACCAAATGAATGCTGTCGACGGCTTCCACCAGCGAACAGGTCAGCGGCGTGAGTAATGCTCGCGTCGCATCGGGCGAGGTCTCGCCGTGTTCGGCATCGCTCCAGCCCAGAACGTTGCGGGCGAATTCGAGCACCGCGTACTGAAAACCACCGCAAGTGCCGAGGAAAGGTCGCTGCTGCTCGCGGGCAAAACGGATCGCCCGTAACGCGCCGTCCATGTCGCGATAAGGGCTGGCGGGCACGCACCAGAAACCATCGAAGTCATTCAGTGGCGTAGCGGCGTTGACGGTATCAGTGGCCAACCATTGGAGCTGTATGTCTTGGCCTGAGTGTTCGGCAGCCATGCCGAGGGCGACGGGAATGGCTTGGTGGGCGGTGACCTGTGGGTCGTAATCGCCGATCAGGGCGATGCGGATGGCGCTGGTTTCCATGAGTGATCTCGACGCTTGTTGATTCCTGGCACCCACTATAGATTGGCGTTCACGCAATCAATATTGGCGTTATCCCAAGTGATCAATGCACCGATGCACTATCGACTGGACTACCCGGATCTGTCCTTGATCCTCGCCCTGGTGCGCGGCGGCTCTCTGGCCCGGGCGTCCGCGTTGTTGAAGGTCGACGTGTCGACGGTGTTTCGCGCCGTCCGCCGACTGGAAGCCGCGTTGGGTCAGCAACTGTTCGAGAAGAGCCGCGCCGGTTACCTGCCGACCACGCTGGCGCAGACCCTGGCCGAGCAGGCTGAACGCGCCGAACAAGCGCTGGAGGCGGCGCGCATTGGTGTGGAGCAGGGCGGTGAAATCATCAGCGGCACGGTGCGCCTGACGTGCACCGATTCGGTCCTGCAAAGTTTGTTGTTGCCGGCGCTGGCGCGGTTCATGCCGTCTTACCCGGCGCTGACCATTGAACTCTGCACCTCCAACGACTTCGCCAACCTCAGCCGTCGCGACGCCGACATCGCCTTGCGCTTGACCCGCACACCGCCCGAACATTTGGTGGGTCGGCGGTTGGCGGATATTTCCTACCGGGTCTGTGCCAGCGGGGCCTATCTGCAATCAGTCGATTCCCACGACCTGGCTGCATTGACCTGGATCGCCCCGGACGACTTCCTGCCCGATCACCCCACCGTCGCATGGCGGCGTCAGCAGTTGCCTGGCGTGACGCCTGGTTATCGCTGTAACAGCATGTTGTCAGTGACAGAGTTAGTGCGGGCCGGGCTGGGTGTCGCGGCGTTGCCGGACTTTTTGATCGGTGATGGACTGCAACCGTTGACCGAGCCCTTGCACGGTTACGACACGGCACTGTGGTTGCTCACACGCCCGGACTGCCGCGCGTTGCGCTCGGTGGTGACGTTGTTCGATGAATTGGGGCGCGCGCTGAAGTTTCCTTGAGTCGGATCACGCCTTCGGTGGCTCTTTGCCTACGAAGTGTTGATGCATTTCCGACGTCAGACTTTCGATACGCTCGGTCAGGGTTTTGGTGATTTCGGTAAGCCGGGTGTTTTGCTCCAGCAGTTCCAACAGTTGCGCGGTGTGTCGCGCGGCCTGGGCCTGACGTTCACTGTTGGCGACGGCCAAGGCTTCACGATGTCGCGCATCGGCGTCTGAGTGGGCTTTGTCCCGCGCCGCCTGGCGCGTCTGGGCCAGCAGAATCAGCGGCGCGGCATAGGCCGCTTGCAGGCTGAACGCCAGGTTAAGCAGGATGAACGGGTACACATCGAACTGAGTCACGCCTGACAGGTTCAGACAAATCCAGACCACCACAATCAGGGTTTGGGCACCGAGAAAAGTCGGCGTGCCGAAGAACCGTGCAAAGGCCTCGGCGCGCAGGGCAAAACGGTCAGTGCCGAAAGTGGGCGCCAGATGAGCGTGAGGGCGATGGAAGCGCAGGTGATCGATGGAACCGGGGATTTCGGTTTCGCGGGTCGGGGTGCTCATGGTGCTCTCTGCATGGCTGCTGGGACTGAGGCTCACTATAGACCCAGCGCCAGTTTCATTCTGAAACACATTTCGGTGTTTCTACTCAGAGCGACCAGTCAGCGATAACGCGGCGGACATTGTCATTTTTTGCAACCCGATTCAGCGCTGATAACAGGCCAGAAACATGTCCAGGGCCGACTCCACAACGGTGTGCTGCATCTCGGGCGACAAGCCTGGCTGGCCCATGGAGATCTGCGGCCAGAACGCAAAGGACTTGAGCAATCCCTGGACCTGTTGTGCGGCGAATTCGGGTGCGACCGGTTTCAATCGGCCATCGGCCTGAGCAGCTCGAATCCATACAGTCATGCCTTCTTCGCGCTCGCCCATTCGGGTGACCATGTTCTGCGCGCGCTCGGGAGAATGGATGGTGGCGGCGATCGCTACTCGTGCCAGGTCGAGAAAATTGTCATCGGCCAGCATCTGCAATTTCGCCTGCAACATCAGGCGCAACTGGTCGCGCAGGGGCAGGTCAGGGCGGTAGGCGGTTTCCTGTTCGGCCGTTACCCGCGCCCACAATTGATTGAGGATTTCGGCGAACAACTCTTCCTTGCTCGGGAAGTGGTTGTACACGGTGCGCTTCGACACGCCAGCGGTGGCGGCGATCTTGTCCATGCTGGTGATGTCGAAACCATTGGCACGGAATTCGGCAATCGCCGCCTGAATAATGGCTTCGCGTTTACGATCGGTGAGGCGTTGTGGAGCTGTCATAAATACGCTTAGGCAAAAATAAGGGGAGAACTACACTTGGCAGTTTACTTGCGAACGGCTTTGATGCAACCTTGAAACTACACTGTGCAGTGTAATGTTTTGTTAATCCTGCCCAGTAAAAAATAGAATCTGCGGCTGATGCGTGCGTGCTTTGGCCATCTATCGTCCCCAAGGGGGGAAATCGCGAATCTGCGGTTTTCCTGGAGTCATTCAGTCATGGCCACTTTAACTTCTCCAGCGGATAACGCCGCAACGCCTGAAGCTTCACGACAGGCGCAAGGGCAATATCGAAATCATGTACCGGTGAAGCGCCAAGGCTTTCGCAAAACCTTGCGCATTCTGTGGGACTTTATCTTCCACAAACCGCGCGACACCCGTCCGTCTGCTCCCGTCCCGGTGCAAACCCTGACCCAGGCAGCGTTGATCGCTGCGCCCAACCACAGCGTCTATCGCCTTGGTCATTCCACTGTACTGCTGAAACTGCGAGATAAATTCTGGATCACCGACCCAGTCTTCGCCGAGCGCGCCTCGCCAGTGCAATGGGCCGGCCCGAAGCGTTTCCATCAGCCACCGATCAGCCTCGAAGACCTGCCGTCGATTGAAGCGGTGATCCTGTCTCACGACCACTATGACCACCTCGACTATCAGGCCGTGCTCAAACTGGCGGACAAGACCCAATACTTCCTTACTCCGTTGGGTGTGGGCGACACCTTGATCAAATGGGGCATCGATGCCAGCAAAGTGCGCCAACTGGATTGGTGGCAGAGCACCGAGGTCGATGGCCTTCAATTCGTCGCCACCCCTTCGCAGCACTTTTCCGGTCGCGGCCTGTTCGACGGCAACCGCAGCCTTTGGGCATCGTGGGTGATGATCGACGGTGACACGCGGCTCTTCTTCAGTGGCGACAGCGGCTACTTCGACGGCTTCAAACGCATTGGCGAACAGTACGGCCCGTTCGACCTCACGCTCATGGAAACCGGCGCCTACAACGTCGAGTGGCCGCATGTTCACATGCAGCCCGAGCAAACCCTGCAAGCGCACATCGACCTTAAAGGGCGCTGGTTGCTGCCGATCCACAACGGCACCTTCGACCTGTCGATGCACGCCTGGTACGAACCCTTCGACCGTATTTTGGCATTGGCCTGGGAGCGGAGCGTGTCGATCACCACGCCGCAGATGGGCGAAGCGTTCAACGTGATGTATCCGCAACGGGGCAGTGCGTGGTGGTTTGAGGTGGAAGGTGAAAGCGATCAGGCGGCGCCTCAGAACGCTTGATGTTGTGCTGCCGGGCCGCTTGCCGTGGGGGCGGCCCGAGTTCTGGATCGATCTATCTACGTTCATCCAGTAGCAGGTTTGGATATTCCGAGATTTTTGCCACGGTCAAATCGCGAAATTTTCCACTCAGTAATTCGTCCAGTTCTTCCTGCGACAGTCCGAGCCTTTGCGCGGCCTCAGTCTTGCTCAGCCGACCGTTTTGGAGGAGCAGGCCAATCTTCATGACGTGTTCGGCTTTGGCCCGCATCTCACCCGCCTCGGGGTAGCCCGGCGCCTCATGAACGCAGCGGTTGCTTCCATCGATTTCATTCATTTGCTGACACCTCACTCAACCATTGCATAATCCGCCCGCCCCACCGGATCCGGTGTCGACCCTCTCACATTCATCCCTCTGCCCGGTGCAAATCCCGGGAAGAACACCAGGCCTTGCGACTCAAACCGATACGCCAACGCCAGCCGGGTGACATCGAGCACCTCGCGTTCTGCCTCGAAGCGCTGAATGGCGTCAACGGAAACCCCGGATTCCTCGGACAACTCTTCAACACTCCAGCCCAGCATCGCTCGGGCCTGGGCACAGTGGGCGGGGGTGAACTGGAAGAGGGCGATACGTTCCAGGGTGATTTTCATCGCAAGAGTGGCCATGGTGTTCTCCGGGCTCGAGAGTGCTGATTCAAAATATACTGTGTTTTTGTACAGTTGTTTTGATCCCGGATCAAACTCATTTTTTTGATCGATTCTGTTTTTCGCTCCGGCAGGCGCTTGAGAGCGACTACGCTGTTTCTATGCGGGCACCTGAAAGCTCAAGGCTTTCAACGCCCGTGAGCAGCAATGATTGAACGTCAGCTTTCTGATTTTCAATACAGGGAAAGTGGCGTTTATGACGCAGTGCGCCACCGCGTTATGCAGGGAAGGGAATCATGAAAAGACTACGTCTGCTATGTGCCCTGATCGGTTTTACAAGCTTGCCCGTCGCGGCTGATATGGCATCGTTGAGCAAAGAGGCCTTTGTCAGCGACCTGATAAATCAAATGACCCTGGAGGAAAAAATCGGCCAACTGCGGCTGATCGCTATTGATGAAAAGATGACCCCCGAAAAAATACGCGAAGAGATCGCCGCCGGGCGAATCGGCGGTACCTACGGCTCTGTAAGCCGTTTCGTAAACCGCCCCATGCAGGACGCATCTCAACAAAGCCGCCTGAAAATCCCGATGTTTTTCGGCTGGGACGTGATACACGGCCATCGAACCATTTTCCCCATTGGTCTGGCACTGGCCTCCAGCTGGGATATTGGCGCTATTGAGCTAAGCGGTCGAATAGCGGCAAAAGAAGCCAGTGCGGACGGTATCGACCTGACCTTCGCCCCGATGATAGATATCGCCCGGGATCCTCGTTGGGGGCGCACCTCCGAAGGCTTTGGCGAAGACACCTACCTCGTTTCGCGCATTGCCAAAGCGATGGTTCAGGCCTACCAGGGCGCAAGCCCGAATGCACCCGACAGCATCATGGCCAGCGCCAAACATTTTGCGTTGTACGGGGCTGTCGAGGGTGGGCGCGACTACAACAGCGTCGACATGGGCCTGGCCAGAATGCACCAGGATTACCTGCCACCTTATCGTTCGGCAATTGAGGGGGGCGCGGGGGCGATGATGGTTGCGCTTAACTCGATAAATGGCGTGCCAGCCGCTTCCAATGCCTGGTTGATGCAAGACCTGCTGCGCAAGGCATGGGGCTTCAAGGGGCTGGTCATCAGCGACCACAACGGGATAAACGATCTGGTTCAGCATGGTGTGGCGAAGAATCACCGAGAAGCCGCCAGGCTCGCGATCAAGGCGGGCGTCGATATGAGCATGAACGACTTCTCCTACGGTCCGGAGCTATCGGGGCTGCTTGAGTCGGGCGCTATTTCCCAGAGCAATATTGATAACGCGGTGCGGGAAGTACTGGGTGCCAAGTACGACATGGGGCTGTTCGAAGACCCTTACCGGCGCATCGGCATTGCCAGTGAAGACCCCGCTGACAACAATGCCGAATACCGTCTGCACAGAGCCCAGGCCCGTGAGGTGGCACGCAAGACATTGGTGCTGCTGAAGAATGAAAACGGCCTCTTGCCGCTGAAAAAAGAGGGCGTGATCGCACTCATAGGCCCATTGGCAAAAAGTACCGTCGACATCATGGGCAGTTGGTCCGCAAGCGGCGTGCCCGCGCAATCGGTGACGATCTACGACGGCCTGAAAAACGCGATGAACCAGGGCTCGCTGATCTATGCCCGAGGCGCCAATCTCGAGGAGGATCAGGAGGTCGTTAAATACCTGGAATACCAGGGAGTGTCCGAAATCGCGAACGACCCTCGCCCGGCGGCAGAAATGATTGATGAAGCGGTCAAGGCTGCACAGCAAGCCGATGTCGTGATCGCAGTGGTAGGCGAGCCCCGCAGCATGTCTCACGAAGCGGCCAGTCGAACCAGCCTCGACCTGCCTGGGCGCCAGAGTGAATTGATCACCGCCCTGAAAGCCACCGGCAAGCCGTTGGTACTGGTGTTGATGAACGGCCGGCCACTGTCCATCGGCAAGGAGCAGAAACAGGCCGATGCGATTCTGGAAACCTGGTACAGCGGCTCGGAAGGAGGCAACGCCGTGGCTGATGTGCTATTCGGCGACTACAACCCGTCTGGCAAATTACCCATCACCTTTCCACGCTCCGTGGGCCAGATCCCCAATTACTACAGCCACTTGAATACCGGTCGCCCCTACATAGCGGGTGCGCTTCGCAACTACACGTCTCAATATTTCGATCAATCCCACGGTCCGCTTTATCCCTTCGGCTATGGGCTGAGCTATACCGACTTCAGCCTGACCGACATGGCCCTGTCGTCGACCACGCTGAGCAAGACCGACAACCTCGTCGCCAGCGTCATGGTGAAGAACACCGGCCAGCGCGACGGCGAAACGGTGGTTCAGCTGTACATCCGCGATGTCGTGGGATCCGTCAGCCGTCCGGTCAAAGAACTCAAGAACTTTCAAAAAATCATGCTCAAGGCCGGAGAAGAGAAAGCGGTCCATTTCAGCATTAATGAGAACGACTTGAAGTTCTTCAACACCCAATTGGAATACGCCGCCGAGCCGGGTGAGTTCCGGGTGCAAATCGGCCTGGATTCCCAGAATGTGAAGGAGCAGAGTTTTGAGTTGCTGTCAGAACAAGGTAGTGGCTGACGCTTATGGAGTTGTGAGACGAACATTGCACCTGTGGCGAGGGAGCTTGCTCCCGTTGGGCTGCGCAGCAGTCCTAAAACCTGCAACCTTGTTCTGTCAGGTACACCGCATGCATCGGATTTGCGACTGCTTCGCAGCCGAGCGGGAGCAAGCTCCCTCGCCACAGGTTTTGCACTTGGCAGGTGCTTTTTTTGGCCTCGCTATTTCGCCCCCTCCAGCCAAACGGACGGTGCCTGCCCCAGCACGCGACGAAACATCGTCGAGAACGCCGCCGGGCTGTCATAGCCAAAATCCAGCGCAATCCGCGTCACCGGCGTGCCCACCGCCAGCCGCGCCAAAGCCAGCACCACACAAGCCCGCTGCCGCCATTGGCTGAAACTCAGCCCGGTCTGTTGGCGGAACAGGCGATTGAAAGTACGCAAACTGATATGCAACTGATCAGCCCATTGTTGCGGCGATTGATGAGTGTTCGGTTGCTGGAGAAACATCTGACACAACCCAAGCAGCCGCGCATCCATAGGCAGCGGAATGTGCAACGGCAAGTGAGCGCTACGGGCCAACTCGTGCAGCAGCAAGTCGATCAGCGCACCGTCGCGCCCGGCCTCGTCGTACTCCAGCGCAACCTCCACCGCCTCCATCAACAAATGCCGCATCAACGGCGAAACACTGATCACCTGACAGCGATTGCCCAAATCAACCGCCCCCGGTTCGATATACAAGCTGCGAGTGCTCACCCCCAACATCAACACCTCATGCGCCACCCCCGGCGGAATCCACACCGCCCGCTGCGGCGGCACCACCCAATTGCCGTCGTGCGTACTCACCTGCATCACCCCGGTGGCGCCGTACAACAACTGCGCCCGCCGATGGGTATGGTGCGGCAACTGATGACCGTCGGGGTAATCCGTGCCGAGGGCCACCACCGAGCGTGGCGTGTCGTCCAGCAGATCAATCGAAACATTGCGCATCGAGCGGTACCCAGCGGTTGGCGTAAACGCAAACATTATTGGCTGACTTGCTGAAGCAGGCCAACCCCCATCGCTCTATCGTCGACCACTCCCAACCAACGGACGATGCGCGATGTTCTTCTACCTCTTGCTGGCACTCTTCGGCTGCATGACCGGCGTCACCGCCGTGCTGTTCGGCTTCGGCGGCGGCTTCGTCGTCGTGCCCTTGCTGTACCGCATGCTTACGGCCAGCCACGGGGCCGACGATCCCATCAGTCAATCGGCGATGCACATCGCCGTGGCCACCTCGACCTGCGTGATGATCGTCAACGCCCTGATCGCCACCGGTAAACATCACCGCGCCGGTAATCTCATTCGCCATTACCTGTGGCCGTTGGGCGGGTTCATCGGCCTGGGCGCGATCATCGGCGCCGTTGCAGCGATGTGGGCAAGTGGCGAGTTGATTCGTTTTGCCTTCATCGCCTACCTCGGCGTGACGATTCTGGACTGCCTGTTCCGACGCGGTTTTCTCACCCAGTCCGACGCCATCATCCCACGGCGATTGGGCAGGGCAGAAGTGTCGGGCGGCGGTGTAGGCATCGGCACCATCGCCACGTTTCTCGGCGTGGGCGGCAGCGTCATGACCGTGCCGTTATTGCGACGTTGTGGGCTGAGCATGTCTCGGGCTACATCGATGGCCAATCCGTTGAGTCTGCCGGTTGCGCTGGCCGGGACGCTGACTTACATGGCGATGGCGGGGTTTACCGAGTTTGATCTGGGGGCGTGGTTTGTCGGTTATGTGGATGTGCTGGCGTTTGCGGTGTTGTCGGTGGGGTCGCTGGTGGGGATTCGCCTGGCGACGCCGTGGATCGGGCGGATACCGGACCAAATACATGCGCGGGTTTATATTGGTTTGCTAGTTTTGGTGATGCTGAGTCTGTGCGCCAAGTGAGGTTGGAATCAGTCGGCTTATTCGCAAGAATAGGCCTTCGCACTGTTCAAGATTTCACGCAGGAGAATGTCATGCCGATCCTCGAAAGTGACTGGAAGAAGTTCAAGGAACTGCGCAAGATTGCGCTCGATAGATTTTGCCAAGGTGTTCTTGCCGATGCCAAGACGATCGCCCAACACGGGGCGCTGTCAGCTCACGCTCGATACGGAATGCTCTATGGATTGATCCAGGATCGGAACAAGGACATGGCCCAAGCCTTTGACCATAACAGTCAATCCCGTTCCAGTGCGCTCAGAGGCTTGTGGTTGATGGTCATGCACGACTTGCTGACCGACGCCGAATTATCAGTTCTCAGCGAAGATGCGCTGGACTACATCTCGGAAGTTGTTCGCCAACCCTATGAGCTTGAATGGGTTGACGAGATCGTGAGACAGGACTGAGTGTCCTTCAATACATGGACCAAAAGGACCAAGGATGTTGATCTTCAACTGCACCGAAGCGGCCAGTGACTTCTTCAGTCGCGTGAGCAAGGGCAAGAAAATCACTTCGGTGGAGAAACCGCCATCGCCTGTTATCGAAGACGATGAGTCAGTTGAATCCACCGAACAGTGGCTGGTCCATGCGATTACCGTTCAACGCAAGCACGTATTGTTCGTCATCCATGTGCAAACCCGTTATTGCATGATTTTCGCGGACGCGAAAAAGGCCGATGTCGCAGGTTTTGTTCAACGTTTTTCCGAGCGATGGATAAACGGCCTGATCCATCATGCGGGGCAGCACGACATCCTTCGCTGGGTCGAAGATGAGCCAATGATGGAGCGCTTTGAGGAAAGCAATCGCGAGTACCGACTGTACAAACGCCGACATCGCGGTGCGCAAAAGCACATCGACGATATCGCCTGGTTCTTCCAGGATTGCGCTGCAGAGTGGGGCACCTTACCGCCGGACGAGTATGCGGCTGGCCGCTTCGACGCGCAGATGAACGACTTCCTCAGAGGCAGTAAAGGCCATAAAGACTATTACTTCCCGAGCGAAGAGATGATGGTGCACTGGTTACGTCAGTATTGCGGTCTCGACGAGTCCGGCATCCAGGCTGCACGTGATCGGCGCAAAGAAGGAAGACGGGAAACTCAAGAACTGATGCAGCAGCTTGAGCAGGATTGATCGGACATTGCCCATATCGATTCTCAGACGCTGATTCGCCATACTCCGCGCCACTTTTTCGCGAGCAGATGCTCGCTTCCTTCAAGGATGATGTGATGTTCAAAGGACTGTTTGGCCTGACCGGCATTGTCGCGCTGGCCTGTTCAACTTTTTCGACCGTGCTGTGGGCCGGCAATGGCGAGCGGGTTTACACCGGCACGTTGGGCAAAATGCCGATTGTGCTGGAGCTGAACGTCAACAGCGGTGAGGGCCGCTATTTCTATCAGAAGTACCGTAAGGACTTGGTGCTCAGTGGCACAAAGGAAGGGGAAACCCTGGTCCTTGTCGAGGGAAACCAGCGGTATGGTGAGGATACTGCTCTTCCGCAAATTCGCTTGCAGGACAAACCCAACGGTTGGTCCGGCGAATGGACCAGCCCTCAGGGCAAAGTCCTCAAGGTCGAGTTGCAGCAAGCGAATCTCCCGCCAGTTTCCGCCGATACCTTGCCCTATCTCGCAGCACTCCATGAAAACTCGCCTTACGAATACTTGCGCCTTCAAGGCATGACGCTCAAACAAGGCAAGACCGAAACGTTTAATGGCTACTCGCTGCAATGGTGGAGCGAGCCGCAAACCAAGACGACGCTATTTGAAGTCGTTTCGGGCTACACCGCCGAAGAGCGTCAGCGGATCAATCAACAGTTGATGGGGCGCTTGTGGCTGGAAGTAGTGGGTTATTACGGATGTCTCGCCGGCGGTGGCGTGAATTTCTATCACCAAACGATCAAACCGTTGTTGATGACGCCTTCGGTCATCAGCGTGAACATCGGTACTGAGTACAGCTGTGGCGGCGCTTACCCGGATCAGAACGATGTGCCGCTCAACCTCGATGCCAAGACCGGCAAGCCCTTGGTACTTGAGGATGTTCTTTGGGTGGGGGAGGGGAAACCGCTGCATTACGATGAACTCGACGGTGAAAGCGATCAGTCACCTGACACGTTCACCGCGTTTTCCGCGTACCGTTCCAACGAGTTCGCGCCATGGTTGGTGGACCAGCTCAGTAAGCTCTATCCGGATCAGATGACCAGTGATGAAGACTGTGCCTACAGTGATGTAGAACCGTGGCGTTTCCTGTCTTGGCATTTCGCCGAAAACGGCATCAAGCTAGAGCCATCATTTCCTCATGTAGCCGCTTCGTGTGGGTATGTTGAATGGAGCGTCCTGCCCTACAACCTCATAAAACAACACCCAGGCGGGGTAGCGCTGCAACTGCCCTGAGGCGAATTTACTTCTCCGCCAACCCCGGTGCTTCACGAATTATGAAGTGATCCAGGTTCTAACGGACTGGCTGAGCTACCCTCGTATTCAGTTGGGGTTTTCCATTGAGGGCAGTTTCTCCGACTACCACGAGTCGAAGGAAATATGGTTTTGGAAGGTCATATGAAAATTGTTAAAGGGGCATTGTTCGTCATCCTTATGGTTACCTTGGCCATTGGGGCATTTAATTTGTTATTCGTGGCAGTGTCTGACTACTTTGGGCCGTTCTACGAAAGTGAAGCGGACCAACGTCGGAACTTTGCAATTTGGCTTTTGGGTAATGCGGGGGTTGGGATGCTTTCGATTGTTATGGGGGTTGTTTTGTATCGGCGTTATCTGCGCAGAGCACGTGTTTGAACGACACGATGGCCGCCGTCCCGACGCGATATCAGCCACAGCAATAACGCTGTGACACCGATTAGTTACCCGCCAACCCCGGCGCTTCACGAATGATGAAGTGATCCAGGTTTTCGATATTGGCACTGAACACCCCGAACGTCTGTTCGGGGTTTTTCTTGCTCGGCACCTGCTTCAACTCCGGCGTCACCCCATAAAAGAAGCAATACAACTCGGCGTCACTGTCGACCGCGTGCTTGATCTCTTCCAGAAACGCCTTGCGCTTGCGGTAGTTGTCGATCAGCTTCTTGCTCAAGTAAACGTTCACCGAATAAGGCTTCTTCTTCGCCTCGTCCGGTTGCTTGAACCAGACCTTCTGCTCGAAATCGATGCGAAAGCTCTGGGTGTAATCCTTGATCTCCTTGATCTTGCCCCAGTAAATCAGCCCCTTGTTGTCCTGCAGATACTCGATCTTCTTGAAGAACGACCCATAAGGCGCCGAGTGCTCGCCAATCTTCAGCGGCATGCGCTTGAGCAGCTCCTTGTCCTCGAAGTTCGACACAAAACACTCCACCGGATGGGCGAAGACACTGGTCTTGTCCGGCGCCGACTCCCGGCTCGGGTGCTCGACATTACTGGCCGCTGAAGCTGGTTTTGGGTCATCCCGCATGACATCCGCCGCCACCGCCGGGCTCGCAGGCTTACGCACATACTCACGCCGAGTCAGCAACAACTCCGACGGAAAATGCTCCTCTCGACTGTCATCCGATTCCGCACCGTCCGCCTCCAGGCCCGACGCCGGCGTCTTCAGGCTGACATAAGGACAACCCTCAACATGCCGCGTGCTGGGGATGTTCTTGAAGTGCGGCGTACGCACGTAATTCACGTTCTTGGCGTTGAACGTCCCCAACACGTTGGTCGCATCGAACGCCAAGCGGCAGGCATCGTTGGGGCACTGGAAGTGTTCTTTGGCGGAATCGAACTCCATGGTTTCGTCGAAATTCAAATCGCGCACGTCATAGATCGACAGCTTGTCGTCGAGGCTGAGGCAGTAGGCAAGGTCGAATTTCATGGGCTATCGGGCTCTTTGAGGGGATCGTTTCTATAGTCGCTAAGCTTTCGTCCTGCACAGCTTTTTCCACTGCGCGATCTACTTCTCTGTGCGGCTTTACCAGTGATGGCAATGTAGCTACCGTTGTAGGATAAATTTCCTGCGGCTGTGCGCTATTTCCTACGTCGAGTTTCGGTTTCTGCAACCCGTGTCGACCGTGATCGAGCCGCACCCCGCAATGACCATTTGCTCACGTAGCAAGGATAGCGACTCGATGACTTCGCCTGCACTTAACCAAATCTTGTTTGGCCCACCGGGAACCGGTAAGACGTTCGCCACTATCGAGGCCGCGCTGGAAATTCTTGCTCCTGAGTTTCTTCGGGCCAACAAAGGCAAACGGGTGGCTTTAAAAAAGCGCTTTGATGAGTTAGCCGAAGATGGGCACGTTGAGTTCGTCACCTTTCATCAAAGCTTCAGCTACGAGGACTTCGTCGAAGGTCTACGTGCTGAAAGCGGAGAAGATGGGCAATTGCGCTACGAAGTCGTCGATGGAGTGTTCAAAAAAATGTGCACCTCTGCCATGGCCAAAGTAAAGAGCCCCGGTGCTCTATTTATAAAGGGGGAGTCATTTGGTTCGGGGTACATAGTCGCGAGTGCATCTGCTGAGTTGCTGAGCTTGGTTAAACCTAATGGTAAAGAGCTACCGATTGGGATGAGTATTCTTCACACGCTCGCTGAATATGTGCGCGCAGGGCGGTTAACCGTCGCAGATGTTCGCAACAAGCTAGTTTTTGACAAAGTGTCAGAAACTAAGCTGGAACCATATCTCATCAATGGCTACAACAATATTTTGCCGGTTTTGGTTCAGCGGATTTTGGAAACGTCATCCGACGACGCAAAGGTCAAGGAAACAACTCAATCCAGCGACGCACGCGTACTCATCATCGATGAAATAAATCGCGGCAATATCTCTCGGATTTTCGGTGAGCTGATTACTCTCATCGAGCCATCCAAGCGTGCAGGAGTCGACGAGGCATTAAAGGTGACGCTGCCGTATTCGAAGGATCATTTCAGCGTACCGAGTAATGTCTACCTCATTGGCACCATGAACACCGCTGATCGTTCATTGGCCGGTCTAGATATCGCACTGCGTCGTCGTTTCACGTTCCGCGAAATGCCGCCTAAGCCTGAGCTGCTGAACGACGTCACCGTGGGGGAACTCAATGTTGCCCAACTCCTAATAGTGATGAATCAACGAATTGAAATGCTTTTAGACCGAGATCATTGCTTAGGACACGCGTATTTCATGCCGTTAAAGGATGAGCCAACGCTGGAGCGATTGGGCCAAATCTTTCGCGAGCAAGTGCTCCCATTGCTGCAAGAGTATTTCTTCGAAGATTGGCTACGGATTCAATGGGTCCTTAACGATCATCGCAAGGCCGCTGAAAACTGCTTTATCGCGCAGGCGCTATTCAACTCAGGATCTTTGTTTGGCGATCAAGTGGTGCTAAGTAACCAAAATAACCAATGGATCATCAACGAAGACGCCTTTGCTCGGATTGAGTCTTTTTGGGGTGTCATTGATCACCAAGCAGTACCTCCAAAGGTCCAGGAGGCTATCGAAGCTGAAAAAGACGACATTCAGGTTCGTCAGCTTGAAAGCGGATCAATCGAGGTTTTAAAGTCTGGGAAGATCGTCAGCCCATCTAAACCTATTTTGCGAGAGCTTGCCGCAGCGCATGGCCTGACAACACACCATGCAAGTGGTCTTGAGTTTAATACTCGCCATCTTGGCGCGGCCGTAATCAGCGCATTGAAAGGCGTGACGGTGTGAAACCCGTCATCACGGTCCGCGAGTACGCGAGGCTGACGACAGATAAAATCACTGAGCCGACATTGGATCTTGCTCAGGTATCGGTTTCCGCCTTTGACTGGCTGTGCAAATTGAATGCTACTTTCAGCAATGCTGGAACTGCACTGGTTCAGCTTGAAAATCGGTGTTTACTCAAACTCGACAACTACGTTGGTGTGTTGGAAACACCCTGTGGCACTCGTCTTGAAATTCTCCCCAAACATTTTGAGCGAGAGGACTGCATTAAGCAGAGCAGAGTGTTGTTGCGGCGCATGATCCAAGCTTCTCTAAATTTATCTACCCGTGAAGTCGGCGCGGCAGATCTTCAAAATTTCGATGCACCGCTGAGCGAATGGGTCATGGGCCGATTCCTACTGGCTCTGGATCATTTGATCAAGCGAGGTCTACGCTTTGACTACCAGCGCGTAGAGGAGGAACAACGGTTCCTACGTGGTCAATTGGATGTGGTTAAGCAAATGCGTCAACCCCCTGGACGCCAGCACCATTTCCAGATTCGACACGATATCTATTTGCCCGACCGACCAGAAAACCGCTTACTCAAATTCGCGTTAGATGAGGTTTGCAAAGCAACAAAAGATGCTGGTAACTGGCGTCTGGCTCACGAGTTAAGAAGTGTGTTGTTAGAGGTTCCTACAAGCCGCAATGTGCAGCAGGATTTCAACCAATGGAGCAGCGAGCGGCTGATGGCGCACTACATGCCAGTGAAACCCTGGTGTGAGCTGATTATCAAGCAAAAGATGCCTTTGGCGGTCGCCGGGGAGTGGCATGGCATGAGCTTGTTGTTTCCTATGGAGAAGCTGTTTGAGCGTTATGTAGCTGCGAGTCTAGACAGGGATCTGCTGCAAGACGCTCGACTTCAAACTCAAGCCCACACTGAATATTTGTGTCAGCACAAAGGCAAAAACTTCTTTCAATTGCGGCCGGATTTGATGGTTCACCATCAGAATAAAAGCTGGGTGCTGGACACAAAATGGAAGCGGTTGAACTCATCTGGTGAGGATAAGAGCTACGGTTTGAAGCAGTCCGATTTCTATCAGTTGTTCGCCTATGGCCACAAATACCTAGGGGGTGAGGGGGAGTTGGTGCTGATTTATCCAAGACGATCTGCGTTTGATGCGCCGTTGCAGGTATTTGAGTTTGCATCGCAACTCAAGCTTTGGGTGCTGCCGTTTGATATGGAACGTGGCGTATTGTTAGGGGCTCCTGAAGGGTTCCCGCTTCACTCTCAGCAACAGCGATCAAGTGAACGGTTGGCGTGATGCTCAACGCTCCCAATCAAATGGGTGCAGAAAGCTGCACCCATCTTTAGCGGCTTTCTAAAATAGAAATAGCCGTGAAGCTTTCCTCCACCAAGATGTTTGCTGTTGGGGCAGCAGGATGCAAGGCATGTCCCGCATCCGTATCCATGGTTCATTCCGCCGGTGCAACAAACTCAGTTGCATCTGAGGCCAATCCAAAACGCTCAAGGTTGGACGCTCAACTGCCTGCGCCGGTCTTGCGTCACGCAGTGCAGTTACAACCTGATGCGTCAGCCATTCGCGTAGTGAGCGATATTCCGGGCAATAGTGATAAACCAATAATGCATACACGCCCGACTCGCTGAGCATCAGTCGCTCCTCTGCTGCTCCATGAGCATGTACCAATAACATCCGTCGCTGATCCATATCGAGTTTTCGGGACATTCGCTCGTCCAAATACTTGCCCATCAACCGCCCTATATCGCGCGCGCAAAACCAGGCTTGGTTTTCGAAGAGTAGGGCGTGGAGATGAATGTCGTGGCGAGTGAATAGGGTGGATGGGAGAGGCTCCCACTCGTCGTTCATTGGTGTGGATAAATTTCTGGATGCGAGTTGAGTGGACATAATCCGTGACCTCTACGTATTAAGGGGGCAGGGCCTGACCCAACGTAGAGTGGAATTAAGAAATCCCAACGAGCAAAGCCATCACATACCAACGACAAACCACCAAAGGGTGAATTGCGAATCTGTGTGATTGGCTAAGCCTTTTACGTTGGGCGTTTCTTAGGCACCTGCGATGGAGCTTAGAGGTGCTTTGAATAGTCATCAATACGGAAGCAGCCGTAAGTTCTGTAGGAGATTTAGCGGCGTTGTGTAGGGATAAAAAAATTATTCCCGTCCAATAAAAAAGCCCCGATCAGGTCGGGGCTTTCAGCTTTTCGATTTGACGATTCAGATCGCTATCATTCAAATCGCGGTGAGCTTGGAAATCAATCCCAGCTAAGCGCACCACCAGTTTGGTATTCAATAACCCGAGTCTCAAAGAAATTCTTCTCTTTCTTCAAGTCCATAATCTCGCTCATCCAAGGGAACGGGTTCGTAGTCCCCGGATACTCTTCCTTCAACCCAATCTGGCTCAAACGACGGTTAGCAATAAACTTGAGGTAATCCTCCATCATCGCCGCATTCATGCCCAACACCCCACGAGGCATGGTATCCCGTGCGTATTCGATCTCCAGCTGAGTCCCTTGCAGAATCATCTGGCTCGCTTCTTCCTTCATTTCAGCATCCCACAAGTGCGGGTTTTCGATTTTGATCTGGTTGATCACGTCGATGCCGAAGTTCAGGTGCATGGATTCGTCGCGCAGGATGTACTGGAACTGCTCGGCGACGCCGGTCATTTTGTTGCGGCGGCCCATGGAGAGGATTTGGGTGAAGCCGCAGTAGAAGAAGATGCCTTCCAGAACGCAGTAGTAGGCGATCAGGTTGCGCAGCAGCTCTTTGTCGGTTTCGACGGTGCCGGTTTCGAACTTCGGATCGGAGATCGAACGGGTGTATTTCAGGCCCCAGGTGGCTTTTTTCGCGACCGATGGGATCTCGTGGTACATGTTGAAGATCTCGCCTTCATCCATGGCCAACGATTCGATGCAGTACTGGTAGGCGTGGGTGTGGATCGCCTCTTCGAAGGCCTGGCGCAGGATGTACTGGCGGCATTCCGGGTTGGTGATCAGGCGGTACACGGCCAGGACCAGGTTGTTGGCAACCAGGGAGTCGGCGGTGGAGAAGAAGCCGAGGTTGCGCATCACGATGCGGCGCTCGTCGTCGGTCAGGCCTTCCGGGTTTTTCCAGAGGGCGATGTCGGCGGTCATGTTGACTTCTTGCGGCATCCAATGGTTTGCGCAGCCGTCCAGGTACTTCTGCCATGCCCAGTCGTATTTGAATGGGACGAGCTGGTTGAGGTCGGCGCGGCAGTTGATCATGCGCTTTTCATCGACAGCTACACGAGCGGAGGCGCCTTCCAGTTCGGCGAGGCCTTCGGCGACGTCGAGGGAATCCAGGGCAGCCTTGGCGCGGGCGATCGCGGCGGAGTCCGTCGCGGTCACGGCGCGGGCCTCTTGAGCGGCGGCACCACCGGCGCTGTCGAGGCGGTCCATGTTGGCTTCAGAAGCGTGGCCGGCGTTGGCGCCTTTTACAGCGACTTCGCCGTCATCTTCTTTGTCGAATTCGTCCCAGCTCAGCATGACGTGTCGTCTCCTGCGTGAGGGCCAGATTGCCCGTGTGAAAACTGATAGGTTGGTTTTTCACACAGCCGTTTCTGGCCGCGTTGGATCTAAAGGAAATCGTTTTTTGCAGCAGTACAACGCAGGCAATAAACAGAATTTTGTACGGGTGTTCCGAAGCCACTGATGGGCGCAGAAAACGTGAACCGCTCTGCGTGGGCTTCAGACTGGCTTTTCACCCCTGTAAGGGAATATTGCAGGCCCGTTTAAGTGCGCATTATAAGGAAATTTTCGGCCCCGTGGTGCGGCGAAATGGCACCTAGAGTGGTCGGCGAAGGCCGTTTTCAGGTTGGAGCGAGGGTTTACAGGGCTTTGGCGGAGGAAGTTTTTTTTTCGTCTGTTTTGGCTGGTTTTTGACGGTGAGGGCTGGGTGTTCGCGTGGTTATGGTCTGCTGTTGTGTTGCAAGCCAGGTGGGGCGGGGCTTTCGGGGGAGGGGAGTCGCTTCTTGGAGTGCAGTTTTTGGCTGAAAATGTTCTTGAAATGGATTGCTCAAAAAACAACCAGAAACGGCATTTTTTACTACATGTAGTGGTTTTGGTCGATTTTTGACCACTCCAGACACAACTAAGCCCGACCGAAGTCGGGCTGTAATGTCGCTTTCGGTTTTCAGCTGAGGCGACCAGCACCTACGTGATCAGAGCCATCGGCAGCGACCTTGGCAGCGCCGGTGTGATCAAAGCCGTCAGCAGCGACTTTGGCAGCGCCAGTGTGATCGAAACCATCGGAAGCGAAAGAAGCCGAGCCGGTATGGTCGTAACCGTCAGAAGCGACAGCCGCTTCAGTGAAAGCAGCCGAACCAGTGTGGTCGTAACCATCAGCGGCAAAGGTGTTAGCGGCCAGGACGGAAAGGGTCAGGGCGAGGATCAGTTTGGTTTTCATGGTGGTATCTCCAGGTTCGTTGGCGTTGTGTGCCTTGGGTGTGGAATTCATCCTACGCCAACTATTTTGATAAAAAAGCGCAAAAAAACGCTTAAAGCAATCGTATTTATCGATGTAATGCTCGGCGCTTCATCTGCCTTTAAAGCGGGCGGGTGGGTCGAGCCTTGATAAATAAGAGGGGGGCGGATCAGCCGTTAGAGCAGCCGTTGCCCATGACGCTGTAGCGCAGAATGTGCCGCTGACCTTTGGAGTCGTCGTATTCCATTTTGGCCGGAACCACTTCGCAGACATTCGGGATTTCGCTCATCGATATGACTTTGGCGATGTCCAGGTGGGTGGAGTAGGTGTATTCCTCGATAGCGGGTTGTTGCTGTGCGACATCAGTCGGGACCTCATCCGCCATGGCGGTTACGCACAGACTGCTGAGGACCAGAACCCATAAAGCTTTCATTTCAAATTTACCTTTCTGAGGTCGAATGGGGTCGCGCAATCTTTTTTGGATTGCGTGTGGAGCTTTAATAAAGAGTCTTGGATTAACTGCCTTCGTGGGGGCTGCAACTGGGTTAATCACGTTGCCTTGTTGGCGAGGCTGATTTTAGGCCTGGCGGTGGCGTGCATATAGCCGTGCTTTTGATAAACACTTTTGGCAGATTTGGTAACAATCCCTCGAGAGCCCGCCCATTTCCACTGCGCAGAATCTGCCGAAGATTGCGTTCTTTCGACTTAAAAAGCCGAAGATCAAAAGATCACAGGCTTCGCCCGCTTCTACGCAGGCCCTAATAGCCGGGTTTGAGCGTCTTGTCGCGGTATAGCCACATTTTGTAGGGGCTTGTTACTACCATCGTCGAATGGTTCTATAGGCCCGGCCCGGCTACAACTGGAGCCATACAAAAACAACTATTCCACCGAGGTAAGAAAGATGAGTGCGGCTTCTTTGTATCCCGTTCGTCCCGAGGTTCTAGCCAACACGCTGACTGACGAGGCCACCTATAAGGCCATGTACCAGCAGTCGGTCGTCAACCCGGACGGCTTCTGGCGTGAACAAGCCAAGCGCCTCGACTGGATCAAGCCTTTCACCACGGTGAAGCAAACGTCCTTCGACGATCACCACGTCGACATCAAATGGTTCGCCGACGGCACGCTGAACGTTTCCTACAACTGCCTCGACCGTCATCTGGCCGAGCGCGGCGATCAAATCGCGATCATTTGGGAAGGGGATGACCCTGCCGAAAGCCGCAACATCACTTACCGCGAGCTGCACGAACAAGTCTGCAAGTTCGCCAACGCCTTGCGCGGCCAGGATGTGCATCGCGGCGACGTGGTGACGATCTATATGCCGATGATCCCCGAAGCCGTGGTCGCCATGCTGGCCTGTACCCGGATCGGCGCGATTCACTCGGTGGTGTTCGGCGGTTTCTCGCCGGAAGCCTTGGCGGGTCGCATCATCGACTGCCGCTCGAAAGTGGTGATCACCGCTGACGAAGGCATTCGTGCCGGCAAGAAAATTCCGCTGAAGACCAACGTCGACGACGCGCTGACCAACCCGGAAACGAGCAGCATCCAGAAAGTCATCGTGTGCAAGCGCACCGGTGGCAACATCAAGTGGAACCAGCATCGCGACATCTGGTACGAAGACCTGATGAAAGTGGCGGGCAGTGTGTGCGCGCCGAAAGAGATGGGCGCTGAAGAAGCGCTGTTCATCCTTTATACCTCCGGTTCCACCGGCAAGCCGAAGGGTGTGCAGCACACCACTGGCGGTTACCTGCTGTATGCGGCGATGACCCACGAGCGCGTGTTCGACTACCGTCCGGGCGAAATCTACTGGTGCACCGCTGACGTCGGTTGGGTCACTGGCCACACTTATATCGTCTATGGCCCGCTGGCCAACGGCGCGACCACGTTGCTGTTCGAAGGCGTGCCGAACTACCCGGACATCACCCGGGTGGCGAAGATCGTCGACAAGCACAAGGTCAACATCCTCTACACCGCTCCGACCGCGATCCGCGCAATGATGGCGTCGGGCACCGCCGCTGTAGAAGGCGCCGATGGCAGCAGCCTGCGTCTGTTGGGTTCGGTCGGTGAGCCGATTAACCCGGAAGCGTGGGATTGGTACTACAAGAATGTCGGTCAATCCCGTTGCCCGATCGTCGATACCTGGTGGCAGACCGAAACCGGCGCGACCCTGATGAGCCCGTTGCCGGGCGCTCATGGCCTGAAACCTGGCTCTGCGGCACGGCCGTTCTTCGGCGTGGTGCCGGCGCTGGTGGACAATCTGGGCAACATCATCGAAGGCGTTGCCGAGGGCAACCTGGTGATTCTCGATTCGTGGCCAGGCCAGGCGCGCACGCTGTATCGCGACCATGACCGCTTCGTCGACACTTACTTCAAGACGTTCCGTGGCATGTATTTCACCGGTGACGGTGCACGTCGTGACGCAGACGGTTACTACTGGATCACCGGTCGCGTGGATGACGTGCTTAACGTATCCGGGCACCGCATGGGTACCGCCGAGATTGAAAGCGCGATGGTCGCGCACCCGAAAGTCGCCGAAGCGGCAGTGGTCGGTGTGCCGCATGACATCAAGGGCCAAGGCATTTATGTCTACGTCACGTTGAATGCTGGCGAAGAGCCGAGCGAGCAATTGCGCCTGGAACTGAAAAACTGGGTGCGTAAGGAAATCGGTCCGATTGCTTCGCCGGATGTCATCCAGTGGGCGCCGGGGCTGCCGAAAACCCGTTCGGGCAAGATCATGCGCCGGATTCTGCGCAAGATTGCGACGGCCGAATACGATGGGTTGGGGGATATTTCGACCCTGGCCGATCCGGGTGTGGTGCAGCATTTGATTGATACGCACAAGACCATGAACGTCGCGTAAGCACGGTTCTGAGTTAGTGAAAGCCCCATCCGGTGTCGTGCCGGATGGGGCTTTTTTGGTCTGCGGTTTATGTTTTGGCTGTCCGGGCCTCATCGCGGGCAAGCCCGCTCCCACAGGTTTTCGGGATTGGTTGAGATTGCCCGCACGCCACAAATCCTTGTGGGAGCGGGCTTGCCCGCGATGAGGCCAGGTCCGACACCACATAAACAACGACCAATAATTATCGGCTTCCTATGTAGGCCCATTCCCACTGTTACCCATCACCCTTCAAGTGACTGAATGTGTAACCGCACGTTCCGATACGAGGCATTGGGAAACGCAAAGCCCCGTTTCAGGGCCCTTCAATCCGGCCTTGAAAATAAGACACCACGCTGCGCTTGCCGGATTAGAAGGGTTTGCCAATAATAGGCCCGCAATTTGCAATATAGATCGGTTCACTGTCTTTTGCTCTTGCATGAAATTGCAAGGCTGTCAACGCGTTCAAGCGGCTTTCTCGGTGCATCTGTAATTTGTTGTCGCATTGAAGAAATATCGGCTTCGGGCCTGTCGTTAGAATGCCGATCACTCGCTCGTCGTTGCCTGTGTTGAAATCAGCGCACGGTTCCTAGGACGCAGCACCGCTTTGCGGTTTAACCCATTCGCATATTGGGCTGTTGCTCACTCTGCCGTTTTTGCCCTTTACCGATGGAGTCCCAAGATGAAGAAACTTGTGCTGCTTGGCGCCTTGGCGCTGTCCGTGCTGTCCCTGCCGACCTTCGCCGATGACAAGCCCGTAAAAATCGGTATCGAAGCAGCTTACCCTCCGTTCGCCTCCAAGGCGCCGGACGGCAGCATCGTGGGTTTTGACTACGACATCGGCAACGCCCTGTGCGAAGAGATGAAGGTCAAGTGCGTGTGGGTCGAGCAAGAGTTCGACGGCCTGATCCCGGCACTCAAGGTGCGCAAGATCGACGCGATCCTGTCGTCCATGTCGATCACCGAAGACCGCAAGAAGTCCGTGGACTTCACCAACAAGTACTACAACACCCCGGCTCGCCTGGTCATGAAGGCCGGCACTCAGGTCAGCGAAAACCTGGCTGAGTTGAAGGGCAAGAACATCGGCGTGCAACGTGGTTCGATCCACGAGCGTTTCGCCCGCGAAGTCCTGGCTCCGCTGGGTGTCGAGATCAAGCCTTACGGTTCGCAGAACGAAATCTACCTCGACGTGGCCGCCGGTCGCCTCGACGGCACCGTGGCAGACGCTACCCTGCTGGATGACGGTTTCCTGAAAACCGACGCCGGCAAAGGTTTCGCCTTCGTTGGCCCGGCCTTCACCGACGTCAAGTACTTCGGCGACGGCGTGGGTATCGCAGTTCGCAAGGGCGACGCGCTGAAAGACAAGATCAACACCGCGATCGCGGCCATTCGCGAGAACGGCAAGTACAAGCAAATCCAGGACAAGTACTTCGCCTTCGATATCTACGGCAAGTAATCGTCCCCGCAACACCTGCGAAATGGCGCAAGCAACAGGATCTCTGAGGTTTGCGCCATTTTTTCATCCCAACTTTCGAGGACCTGAATCATGTTGAAAGGCTACGGGGCTGTCATCCTCGATGGCGCATGGCTGACGCTTCAGCTCGCCTTGTCGTCCATGGTCCTGGCCATTGTTCTGGGTCTGATCGGCGTTGCGCTGCGTCTGTCCCCGATACGCTGGCTGGCCTGGCTGGGCGACCTGTACTCCACGGTGATCCGCGGTATTCCCGATCTGGTGCTGATCCTGCTGATTTTTTACGGCGGCCAGGACCTGCTCAACCGTGTCGCGCCGATGCTCGGTTATGACGACTACATCGACCTGAATCCGTTGGCCGCCGGTATCGGCACCCTGGGTTTCATCTTCGGTGCGTACCTGTCGGAAACTTTCCGTGGTGCCTTCATGGCAATCCCGAAGGGGCAGGCCGAAGCCGGCATGGCGTACGGCATGAGCAGTTTTCAGGTGTTCTTCCGGGTGTTGGTGCCGCAGATGATTCGTCTGGCAATTCCGGGTTTCACCAATAACTGGCTGGTATTGACCAAGGCGACCGCGCTGATTTCGGTGGTCGGTCTGCAAGACATGATGTTCAAGGCCAAGCAGGCGGCAGACGCTACCCGCGAGCCTTTCACCTTCTTCCTCGCAGTGGCGGCGATGTACCTGGTGATCACCAGCGTCTCGTTGCTGGCATTGCGTCACCTTGAGAAGCGCTACTCGGTAGGCGTAAGGGCGGCTGATCTATGATCTTCGACTACAACGTCATTTGGGAGGCCTTGCCGCTGTACTTCGGCGGCCTGGTGACCACCCTCAAACTGCTCGCGCTGTCGCTGTTCTTCGGTCTGCTGGCGGCACTGCCGCTGGGGCTGATGCGCGTCTCCAAGCAGCCGGTCGTCAACATGAGTGCCTGGTTGTTCACCTACGTGATTCGCGGCACGCCAATGCTGGTGCAGCTGTTTTTGATCTACTACGGTCTGGCGCAATTCGAGGCGGTGCGTGAAAGCTTCCTCTGGCCATGGCTGTCCAGCGCCACGTTCTGTGCGTGCCTGGCCTTCGCCATCAACACCAGCGCCTACACCGCTGAAATCATCGCCGGCAG
This sequence comes from Pseudomonas sp. F-14 TE3482, assembly GCF_053629455.1. Classification (NCBI taxonomy): domain Bacteria; kingdom Pseudomonadati; phylum Pseudomonadota; class Gammaproteobacteria; order Pseudomonadales; family Pseudomonadaceae; genus Pseudomonas; species Pseudomonas sp. F-14 TE3482. The sequence continues at coordinate 6,154,171 of NZ_JBRJII010000001.1, read as the reverse complement.
CCTGCGCGCCACGCCGAACGGCGAGATCGAAGCGGCCAAGGCCATGGGCATGTCGCGGGTCAAAATGTATAAGCGGATCCTGCTGCCATCGGCCCTGCGCCGGGCACTGCCGCAGTACAGCAACGAAGTGATCATGATGCTGCAGACCACCAGTCTGGCGTCCATCGTGACCCTGATTGACATCACCGGTGCCGCGCGCACGGTCAACGCTCAGTTCTACTTGCCGTTTGAAGCCTACATCACCGCCGGCGTGTTCTACCTGTGCCTGACGTTCATTCTGGTGCGCCTGTTCAAGATGGCCGAGCACCGCTGGCTGGGCTATCTGGCCCCGCGGAAGCACTGATATGGAACGCATCGATCATGTATTGCCGTGGAGCCACCTGGGCAGTGAACGCCGGATTTCGGTGTTCCGCTTCGGCGCTGGCGAGCGCAAGGCCTACATCCAGGCCAGCCTGCACGCCGATGAACTGCCGGGGATGCGCACGGCCTGGGAGCTGAAAAAGCGCCTGACCGAACTCGAAGCTCAGGGTTTGCTGAACGGTGTGATCGAACTGGTGCCGGTGGCCAATCCACTGGGCCTGGGTCAACTGCTTCAGGGTAACCATCAGGGGCGTTTCGAGGCGGGCAGCGGCAAGAATTTCAACCGCGATTTCGTCGAACTGAGCGAGCCCGTGGCCGCTGAGCTGCAAGGGCATCTGGGTGACGATCCTCACGCCAATGTCCGTTTGATCCGTGAAACCATGAGCGATGTGCTGGCTGCCTTGCCGCCTGCCGCGAGTCAGTTGCAAGGCATGCAGCGCATCTTGCTCAGCCATGCCTGCAATGCCGACGTGGTGCTGGATTTGCATTGCGATTGCGAAGCGGCGCTGCACATGTACGCCTTGCCGCAACACTGGCCGCATTGGCGTTCGCTGGCAGCACACTTGAACGTCAAGGTCGGGCTGTTGGCGGAAGACTCCGGCGGCAGCTCCTTTGATGAAGCGTGTTCGCTGCCATGGCTGCGTCTGTCGCGGCTGTTTCCGGACGCTCAGATTCCACTGGCGTGCCTGGCAACGACCATCGAGTTGGGTGGCCAGTCCGATACCGGTCGCGAAGAGGCTGTGGCTTACGCCGAAGGGATTCTGGCGTTCCTCGCTGAACAAGGGTTGATCAGCGGCGAATGGCCAAAGCCTGCACAAGACGCTTGCGAAGGCATGCCGTTCGAAGGCACTGAATTGCTGTTCGCGCCGCATCCGGGCGTGGTGAGTTTTCTGCGTAAACCCGGTGAGTGGGTTGAAGCGGGTGACGAGATTTTTGAAGTGATCGATCCGTTATCGGATCGGGTCAGCACGGTGTGTGCTGGTACGTCCGGGGTGCTGTTTGCCATTGAACGGCTGCGTTATGCCCAACCCGGTTTCTGGCTGGCCAAGGTGGCGGGGCGCGAAGCGCTGCGTCACGGGCGCTTGCTCAACGACTGACTGACTGTTTTTGTGAGAACCGACCGCATGTACAAACTTGAAGTCCAAGACCTGCATAAACGCTATGGCAGTCACGAAGTGCTCAAGGGCGTGTCCCTGAAAGCGGCGGCTGGCGATGTGATCAGCATCATCGGCTCCAGTGGCTCCGGCAAAAGTACTTTCCTGCGCTGCATCAACCTGCTCGAGCAACCGCACGCCGGCAAGATTCTGCTCAACAACGAAGAGCTGAAGCTGGTCGCCAACAAGGACGGCGCGCTGAAAGCCGCCGACCCGAAACAGCTGCAACGCATGCGTTCGCGCCTGTCGATGGTGTTCCAGCATTTCAACCTGTGGTCGCACATGACCGCGATGGAAAACATCATGGAAGCGCCGGTGCACGTGCTCGGCATGTCCAAGACCGAAGCCCGCGAGAAGGCCGAGCACTACCTGAACAAGGTCGGTGTTGCTCATCGCAAAGATGCTTACCCTGGCCACATGTCCGGCGGCGAGCAGCAGCGTGTGGCGATTGCCCGTGCGCTGGCGATGGAGCCTGAGGTGATGCTGTTCGACGAACCGACTTCGGCCCTCGACCCTGAGTTGGTCGGTGATGTGCTGAAAGTCATGCAGGCCCTGGCGCAGGAAGGCCGGACCATGGTGGTGGTGACGCACGAAATGGGCTTTGCCCGTGAAGTGTCGAACCAGTTGGTGTTCCTGCACAAAGGCGTCGTCGAAGAAAGCGGCAACCCGCGCGAAGTGTTGGTCAATCCGCAGTCTGAGCGTTTGCAGCAATTTTTGTCCGGCAGCTTGAAATAATCAGGACTGCCGTTGTGCACCGCGATAGTGCATGCTTCGCGATTTAGAGGCCGGTCCCGATCCCTGTGGGAGCTGGCCTGCCAGCGATAGCGGTGGGCCAGTTTGCATCTTTGGCACAGGCACACCGCCATCGCTGGCAGGCCAGCTCCCACAGTTTGATTTCCATCGGTTTCAAGATTTGTGTTCATTTACGGGCTAGCCTTGGCCCATGCCTTCATTCTGTTCTTTGCTTCGGATTGCCCGCCATGACTGCCCATCGAATTGGTTTCCTGATTTGGCCCAGCACAAAAGCTCTGACGCTTGCGCTGGCTGAGGAGGCCTTGCGTGTTGCCCAGCGTGTGCATCCGGACGTTGTTTACGAACTGTCGTTTTTGCAGGCCGAACCACCGACCGAAGGCGCCTGGCAATTGCCGGGCGAACCCTGGGCCGGCAGGCTCGAGAACTTCCAGAAACTGTTCCTGCTCGCCGACGAGCCGCCGACCTCGCTTGCGCCGGCGCTCAGCAGTGGGCTGAAACAACTGGTGCGCGCCGGGTGTGTAATCGGCGGGTTGTCGGCCGGTGTTTACCCGTTGGCGCAGTTGGGTTTACTCGACGGTTACCGCGCGGCCGTGCATTGGCGCTGGCAGGACGATTTCGCTGAGCGTTTCCCGAAGGTGATTGCCACCAGCCATCTGTTCGACTGGGATCGCGATCGCTTGACCGCGTGCGGCGGGATGTCGGTGCTCGATTTACTGCTGGCGGTGCTGGCTCGCGATCACGGCGCCGAACTGGCCGGTGCGGTGTCGGAAGAACTGGTGGTCGAACGAATCCGCGAGGGCGGCGAGCGCCAGCGCATTCCGTTGCAGAACCGCTTGGGCTCCAGTCATCCGAAGCTCACCCAGGCGGTGTTGCTGATGGAAGCCAACATCGAGGAGCCGCTGACCACCGACGAAATCGCCCAGCATGTGTGCGTATCGCGTCGGCAGTTGGAGCGCATCTTCAAGCAATACCTCAACCGTGTGCCGAGCCAGTATTACCTGGAATTGCGCCTGAACAAGGCCCGACAGATGTTGATGCAAACCAGCAAGTCGATCATCCAGATCGGCCTGTCGTGTGGCTTTTCTTCGGGGCCGCATTTCTCCAGCGCCTACCGCAACTTCTTCGGCGCCACGCCGCGGGAAGATCGCAACCAGCGGCGCAGCAGCAGCCCGTTCGAGTTGTCGTCGGTGCCGTCCGAGCGCGGTTGAATCTGCGCAAGGCTGCACTCGAACCAGGCGTTGATTATTCGTCAACCTCTGAGTTTCCAGAGGACGACACCTCCATTTGCGCGTTATCGATGATTTCATCAAGCCCGAAGTCAACGTTGTTCAACCTGAAATAATCAAAGAGTCGTCGAAGGCTGTCTTCGGACAACGGATTCCCTCTCAGGTTGAGGCTTTCGCCAATTTCCATCGGCAGCTCCAGAATGTCGCTGGGTATCTCAATGATCGCGTTTGCACTCAGATCAACCACGTCCAGAAACTCGAGTTGCAGCAGCCCTGGGGGAAACTCAGTGATGCCGGTGTTGTTTAACAGCAGTACGGCAAGCTCGGGCATCTGACTGACGTCGGGTGTCAGCCCCAATGGGTTGTTGCTCAGCTCCAGATAGTCAAGGCGCTCCATTTGCGCCAGTTCGAGCAGGGTTTGCGTGGTCAATGTGAGTTGACACCGGGTCAGGGCCAATGCTGTCAGATCGCCCATCCTGAAAACGGCGTCGGGGATTTCGTTCAGTGTGTATTCGCGGATGGTCAGGCTTTTGAGGCGGGGGAAGCATTCCAGAAAACGCCCGGCCCCTGAGGTCATGCCGGCATTACTGTGCAAATAGAGCAGTGTGACGTGACTGAAGTCGGCGCTCAGCACCGGCAGGTTGCCAGTGATGTTGATGGTCAGCGTCAAATCATAAGTGGGCGTCAGTGTCGCGTTGAAGCCATCCACATTGGTTTCATGGCGCCAGCAACGCTCCAGAATCCGTTTGGTTTCAATTCGGTTCAACTCTTCGAGTACCCGCTCCGCGTCCGTCAGGGCTTGGCCAGAAACCGGGTGGTGGGTGGGAATGTCCTGGGTCCAGATTTCCAGGGTGGTCCTCAGCGTTTCGAACTCGCCTTCCAGGCGTGTCAGCTCTGTTTGGCCCTCTTGCAATGTGCCAGGCAGGCGATAAATGAAATCGCTGGCTCGCTCTTGATCCAGTCGCGGATAGAGTCGTTGTAATCGTTGGATATCCGCCTGTTCAGCAAAGACACCGAAGTCAAGGCCGGTCTTGACGAAGTAGCGCTTGATGCGTTCGCGGTCTGTTGCGCAAATCGGGTTGCCGCCCAGGTCAAAGCCATTCTGTATGTCCGGTGGCAATTCGAAGAGGGCGGCAGGCAGTTCCGGGATCCGATTGTCATTGAGCAGGGCGGTTCGAAGATGGGGACGCGTCAGCAAACCGGTGGGGATGCTGGAGATGCCGGTCCCTGCCACATCGATGTAATCCAGATCGTGCATGTTTTCGACGTTGGGGAGTAACCCCAGCGGATTGTGATACAGCTCCAGTGTTGTCAGCTCGCTCAGTGCAGCGAGTGTCGCCTGGCTCTGCGGGGTGAGGGTGAGCGCACAGTCGCTGATAATCAGTTCGTTGAGGTGCGGCCATTGGGTGATGGCGTCCGGGATATTGCCAAGGTTGAAATTGCGCAGGGCCAAACGATGCAGCCCGGAGAAGCGCTTCAAGAATCCATTCACGCCCCCAGTGGCTCGATGGCCGGTCAATGAGAGGTTGCTCACGTGAGTGAAATCGACGCTCAGCACCGGGAGCTCGCCCAAAATCGGCCGGGAAAAAATAAAATCGACGTGCCAGGTGTCGGTCAGCGGGTGGGAAGCCTGCCGACGCCAGCAGTCGAGCAGTTGGTTCATGAACTGCCTGCGATTGCGTTGTTGTGTGGAGAACTGGTTGGCGACGATTCTGACATCGGTATCCGGGATATACAGCGGGATATCACCGGTCCAGAGTTGCAGTTCATCGACGAGCCTTTCGTGTTCGCCGATCAGTCGCGTCAATTCTGCTCGCGGTCCGCTCGGATGCAGCTGTAGCCGTTCGACGTACGCTTGCAGTTCTTCGGCCGAAAGATGGGGGAACAGACTATGGGCTCTGGCTTGTAACGTCAGTGGCTGGTTCGGCATACGCCGATAGCCGTCGGAGCCGCCCAGCAGACGCATCACTGATGGGTCGTAAGTGGGTTTGAAGATGGGGTGATGCGATAGCAGTGCGCGCAACTCGTCGCGACTCAAGGCATGTTCGCGGATCGATTGTTTGAGTTTTTCACCTTCGCCGATATGGATCTTCAACGCGCTACGCTCGATGTCGGGGAGTGCCTGCAGCATGCTGGTATACAAGTCGCTGACGGAGTTGAGTGCCTGGCCTGTCTCGTCATAAGCCTGAAACGGGCCTTCTTCGGTCATGACCAGGACTTTGCGCAGCGACGCATCGACGTTGCCGACGCTATCGATCAGTTGTCCCTCATAGCTGTACTGCCGGAGCTCGATGCGCACTTGCCCCGACCAGCCCGGTAAACGTTCGAGCGAGTGCAGGGCCAGTCGCTGTGTGTCGAGGTTATCGGCGGTCGACTTAAGCTCAAGGCCTTCGTAGGCGCGTGTCACCCGTGTTTGCAACGCGGCCTCACGGCTCAGGTCCGCCAGTCGTCCGGGCAATGTTCCCTGTTTGAGTTGTTGCAGTTCCTGATCGCTCGCCGTGTCGAGCACCGCTTCTGCGAAGCTCGTCGGCAGGCCGGGTTCGGCGTTGATGATGGTGTGTGCTGGTGCGCGAGCGCCGCGTTCGAGTTTGCGGTAGCGATAGTCGAACAAGATGGCTCTTTTGCGTTCGACAATCTCAGCCAGCGTGCGACGCAGTGTGCGAGTGCGGGTGTCGAGACGGGTGACGGAGGTTCCGAATTCTTCCCCCATCAGCGTTTTTATTTCGGCTTCATCCAGTGTCAGAAGAAACGTTTTGAGCAAGTCGCCGTCGTTCAGTTGTGTGACATCGATTTGCAGGTCCGGCACCGTGGAGCCGGGGCTTTGCCAGAGGGTTTGAGCCTTTTCATCAATCAGGCGCAGGCCTTTGCGCTCGGGCCAGTAGCCGTTTTCATGGAGTAATTCCAGCTGTGTCACGGGATCGGCCTTGAGGAAGTCTTCAGGCCGGTCACTGTTCATCTGTTCGATAAAGGTTTGAATGTCCTGTTCGATCCTGAACCGTTTGAGGGTGTCGGCAAGCATTGGTGGCAGCCGTTCGACGTCCGTGTGCATCTTGCGCAGCGTATTTTCATCGTCGCCGCTGATCTTGAGCATGCGCTCACGCTCGATGGCGGAAAAACGTTCCATGTCGGGACCGATACGGCGCAACAACTTGGCCTGATCCCATTCCAGCGGTTGCTCCAGCTCAGTCTGCCAGGCACCTTCGCCATTGTGTTTGAGCACTGGTTTATAGGCGTCGGGGCGAGTCGGGTGGTCGATGCGGTGCTGGCCGGTTTGCGGGTCCTCGATCACGGCATAGAGTTTGTCTTCCAGCCTCAACAGGGATTTGCCCTGATGGTTGTGCAGCCCGCGTTCGTCGGTTGGCGAACCCTTGGGCAGTTCTGCGCGTTGTTCGAACGGCGCCAGATCGGGCTTCCAGTAGCGGGTTTCGCCATTCGGTGTCTTGACCGGTTTGAAACGGTCAATGAACTCAACGACTTCTCGAGGCAGGACTGAACGAAACTCCCCCACGACGAGGGTGCCTCCGACCGCAAAGGTGCCCAGCTGTACCGCGGACTGAACCGTCTCCATGAAATGTTCGAGCGCTTGATCTGTCAGGCCTTCTGCCCAGTCGACGATGCCTTCGAAGGTCTCGTCGAGCAATTGGTACGCCACGTAGGCCAGCATCAGTTCGCCGAGGAGCGGCACGAACGGCAGGGCGACAACGGCTGCGATGTTCAGCAGCGCCGAGGCAATTTCTGTGAAGGAGTCCCATAACGCCCATCGGGCTTTTTGGTCGACCAGGGCAGTGGTTACCGCGATGACCCGTGCATCGTTGAGGATCTTGTCCAGTTTGCGCTGGTAGAGATGAGTCCACAGATCGCCCTGGATCGGCACTGCTGCCATTTGCAGGTTGACGCGCTGGTCTGGATTTTCTCTCCACGTGGGGCGCGAATCGCCAGGTTGAACCGGTTGCCAGGTGATGGGGGTGAGGCGGTTGTTCAGCTGAGCGAAAAAGTGCCCGCGATCCTCATGGTCGATAAAGCGACTGAAGAACTGTTGATAGTCATGGTTGCGCAAGCGCTGGATCAGTTCCTGGGCGAATGCGCCGGTGGAGGAATACTCCTTGATCGGGTGTTCGGGGTCGTCGGGAATATAGGCCACTACCCGAACCGTTTCGTGCGAACGCTCCAGATCCGGGGCAAACAGCACGATACCGGTCAGGTTGGCGTTCATGATTGTCAGTTCATGGCAGCCCCATTCCTGGCCGCGCAGGCGCAAGTGTTGCAAGCCATCCAATAAGCCAAGGATCAGTTGATGAACATCACCGCCAAGCTTGTTTTGCATGTACGCCATTTGCAGGGCGGAGGTGAGTGCCGCTTTCTGGCTGTTGCGAACTTTGGATTGCATGACCGCCGTCGCCACCGGATTGCGCAGGCCCAGGTTTTCTTCGAGGTACTCTTTGTAGCGCTCGCCAATATCCAGTTCCCGGCACAATCGGGTGAATGCAGCGATGGGCATTTTTTGCAGGATATGCGGCAGTTGTTTGAATTGCCCGGTGGCAGAAGGCGGGGTGATATAGGTGGACGCGGACTCAAAGGCCTGGTCTGTCGTCTCGCTGCTTTCAAAATTGTGCAGGGCGGCATCCAGCAGCGACACGGTCCAGATGCGTGCTGCCCCGGATTTCAATCGCAGCCAGGGAATGCGGGCAGGAATATAAAGACGCAAAAAGGTATGGCTGACATCCAGTTCCAGCCCAAAGCGTTTCTTGATCTGGGCTGCAAGTATTGGCTCGGCAAAGGTGCTGGCGTTTTGTAGGCGCGCCAAGGCCCGATCGACACGGTTTTGCGCCTCCCAATGCCGTGCATTGAGTTTGCCCAGTTCGACGTGCTGTGCCCTGGAGGCTGCCTTGAGTTCAGCGGGTAGCTGCGGTTTGACCTTCAGCAAGGCTTCTCGCTTTTGTGCGTTCGCCTGCATCAGCCAGGAAGGAATGACGCTCATCAGGTGCTGATAGTGCGCATCCGGCCTGAAAGGTAGCATCGAAGCGTCTGGGTGTTCGGTGTTCATGTTCATGGAAGAGGTCATCTGGGTTCGAAAGACCTCTAGCAAAACCCATCAGCCTGAACGGCGTGCGGTACATATTTACCGCCATCGGCAACACCGCATCAGATAGAACTGAGCACGCCTGCCGCAAACCCCGCCAGCAGTTTAAACTGCGCCTTTGCGACGCTATTTGTCGCATTGCCGTAAACCCGGGCAAAACCTGTGTTTGCGCTATAAGAAGTTGTCGCTTGGCGGCAAGGCCGGGCTGAAAACTGTCCTTACAATCCCCCCATCGCTCGCCAGTTTCAGGCGAGTGTTCCTTTTCAGGAGACTCCGATGTCCGTTGAGCACGCTGCGGTAGAACGCGCCGATTTCGACCAGGTAATGGTTCCCAACTACGCGCCAGCCGCTTTCATTCCTGTGCGTGGTGCCGGTTCCCGTGTTTGGGACCAGTCTGGCCGCGAGCTGATCGACTTCGCCGGCGGGATTGCCGTTAACGTATTGGGCCATGCGCACCCGGCGCTGGTCGCTGCATTGACCGAGCAAGCGAACAAGCTGTGGCACGTGTCCAACGTGTTCACCAATGAGCCGGCCTTGCGCCTGGCCCATAAGCTGGTCGACGCCACTTTTGCCGAGCGCGTGTTCTTCTGCAACTCCGGCGCCGAAGCCAACGAGGCCGCTTTCAAGCTGGCCCGTCGCGTGGCCCATGACCGTTTCGGTACCGAGAAGTACGAAATCGTTGCCGCGCTCAACAGCTTCCACGGCCGTACCCTGTTCACCGTGAACGTCGGTGGCCAGTCGAAGTACTCCGACGGCTTCGGTCCGAAGATCACTGGCATCACCCACGTGCCTTACAACGATCTGGCCGCGCTCAAAGCCGCTGTTTCCGACAAGACCTGCGCGGTGGTTCTGGAGCCGATCCAGGGCGAAGGCGGCGTACTGCCGGCCGAGCTGTCTTACCTGCAAGGCGCCCGTGAGCTGTGCGATGCGCACAACGCGCTGCTGGTCTTCGACGAAGTTCAGACCGGCATGGGCCGCAGCGGCAAGCTGTTCGCCTACCAGCATTACGGCGTGACCCCGGACATCCTGACCAGCGCCAAGAGCCTGGGCGGCGGTTTCCCGATCGCAGCGATGCTGACCACCGAAGACCTGGCCAAACACCTGGTCGTCGGCACCCACGGCACCACGTATGGCGGCAACCCGCTGGCGTGCGCTGTCGCTGAAGCGGTGATCGATGTGATCAACACGCCCGAAGTGCTGAACGGCGTCAATGCCAAGCACGACAAGTTCAAGACCCGTCTTGAGCAGATCGGCGAGAAGTATGGCCTGTTCACTGAAGTCCGCGGTCTGGGCCTGCTGCTCGGTTGCGTGCTGAGCGATGCCTGGAAAGGCAAGGCCAAAGACATCTTCAACGCCGCCGAGCGTGAAGGCCTGATGATTCTGCAAGCCGGCCCGGACGTGATTCGTTTCGCCCCAAGCCTGGTGGTTGAAGACGCCGATATCGATGCTGGTCTGGACCGTTTCGAGCGCGCCGCGGCGAAGCTGACGCAAGCCTGATAGACCTTTCGACGCCTGATGATTTCAGGCGTCGAACCCAATTTTATGTGCCGGGCACATACGTGTGGGAGCGGGCTTGCCCGCGATGAGGGCCTGACAGCCGACTTCATTGTTATCTGACAGGACGCTATCGCGGGCAAGCCCGCTCCCACATGAGCCGGGCATTTTTCTAATGAGTTTTTTCGAGATAGGAGTGACACCATGCTGGTGATGCGCCCCGCGCAAATGGCTGATCTGGGCGAGGTACAGCGTCTGGCTGCGGACAGCCCGATTGGTGTCACTTCCTTGCCGGATGACGTTGAACGCCTGAGCGACAAGATCGCCGCAAGCGAAGCTTCGTTCGCCGCTGAAGTCAGCTTCAACGGCGAAGAGAGCTATTTCTTCGTCCTCGAAGACACGGCCACCGGCAAACTGGTGGGCTGTTCGGCCATCGTTGCCTCGGCCGGTTATTCCGAGCCGTTTTACAGCTTTCGTAACGAAACCTTCGTCCACGCCTCTCGCGAGCTGAAGATTCACAACAAGATCCACGTGCTCTCCCAGTGCCACGACCTGACTGGTAACAGCTTGCTGACCAGTTTCTACGTGAAGCCGGAGTTGGTGGGTTCGCCTTGGGCTGAGCTCAATTCCCGTGGTCGCCTGTTGTTCGTGGCCAGCCATCCGGAGCGCTTTGCCGATTCGGTGGTGACCGAGATCGTCGGTTACAGCGACGAAAATGGCGATTCGCCGTTCTGGGATGCCATCGGTCGCAACTTCTTCGACCTCAACTACGCCGAAGCCGAGCGTCTGTGTGGCCTGAAAAGCCGTACGTTCCTGGCCGAGCTGATGCCGCATTACCCGATCTACGTGCCGTTGTTGCCGGATTCCGCTCAAGAGGCGATGGGCCAGGTGCACCCACGTGCACAGATCACCTTCGACATTCTGATGCGCGAAGGCTTCGAGACGGATCACTACATCGACATTTTCGACGGTGGCCCGACGCTGCATGCCCGCGTCTCGGGGATCCGTTCGATCGCCCAGAGCCGTGTCGTGCCGGTGAAAATCGGCGAGCCGGTCAAAGGCGCGGGTCGTCAATATCTGGTGGCCAATGCCCAATTGCAGGATTACCGCGCCGTTTTGCTTGAGCTCGATTACGCGCCGGGCAAACCCGTCACCCTGGATCTTGAAGCGGCCGAAGCCCTGGGCGTCGGTGAAGGTGCCAGCGTGCGCCTGGTGGCGGTTTAACGCCTGCTGCTATGCCTATAAAGAGTGAATGCTGAGTAAAGCAGCGAGTTTCACGGGTGGCGTCAGCGGCCCGTTTGAGGAGATAGCATGATTGTTCGTCCCGTACGCAGCAGCGATTTACCCGCTCTGATCGACCTGGCCCGCAGCACCGGTACCGGCCTGACCACCTTGCCGGCCAACGAAGAACGTCTGGCCCATCGGGTCGGCTGGGCCGAGAAGACCTTCCGCGGCGAAGCAGGGCGCGGTGATGCGGACTACCTGTTCGTACTCGAAGACGACAATGGCCGCGTGGTGGGTATTTCTGCTATCGCCGGTGCCGTCGGCCTGCGTGAGCCTTGGTACAACTTCCGGGTCGGCCTGACGGTCAGCGCCTCGCAAGAGCTGAACATCTACCGCGAAATCCCGACGCTGTTCCTGGCCAACGACCTGACCGGTAACTCTGAGTTGTGCTCGTTGTTCCTGCATGCCGATTTCCGCAGTGGCCTAAACGGCCGCATGTTGGCCAAGGCGCGGATGCTGTTCATCGCTGAGTTCCCGCAGCTGTTCGGCAACAAGATCATCGCCGAAATGCGCGGTGTGTCTGATGAGGCCGGGCGTTCGCCGTTCTGGGAAAGCCTGGGTCGGCATTTCTTCAAGATGGAATTCAGCCAGGCCGATTACCTCACCGGCGTGGGCAACAAGGCGTTCATCGCCGAACTGATGCCGAAATTCCCGCTGTACACCTGCTTCCTGTCGCCGGATGCGCGCAACGTGATCGGCCAGGTTCACCCGGACACCGAGCCGGCGCTGTCGATGCTCAAGAGCGAAGGTTTCAGCTATCAAGGCTACGTCGATATCTTCGATGCCGGCCCTGCGGTGGAATGCGAAACCACCAAGATCCGCGCGGTGCGCGACAGCCAGGCGCTGGTGCTGGCCATCGGCACGCCGGGTGACGATGCCACGCCGTTCCTGATTCATAACCGCAAGCGCGAAGACTGCCGGATCACTGCCGCACCAGCACGCTTCGCCGCCGGCACGTTGGTGGTCGATCCGCTGACGGCCAAACGCCTTCAACTCAACGCCGGCGATCAAGTACGCGCCGTTCCGTTGTCCGCTGCTCGGGAGTCGAAATAATGAATTCGCTATACATCGCCGGTGAATGGCTGGCTGGTCAGGGTGAAAGCTTTCAATCGGTAAACCCGGTGACGCAGCAAGTGCTGTGGGCTGGCGAAGGCGCCACGGCCGGTCAGGTCGAGTCGGCTGTGCAAGCTGCGCGTCAAGCGTTCCCGGGTTGGGCTCGCCGTACCCTGGAAGAGCGCATCAGCGTGCTGGAAGCCTTTGCCGCTGCGTTGAAGAATCACGACGAGCTGGCTCGCACCATCGGTGAAGAAACCGGTAAACCCCTGTGGGAAGCGGCGACTGAAGTTACCAGCATGGTCAACAAAATTGCCATCTCGGTGCAGAGCTATCGCGAACGTACCGGCGAGAAGAGCGGCCCGTTGGGCGACGCCACGGCGGTATTGCGCCACAAACCGCACGGTGTGGTGGCGGTGTTTGGTCCTTACAACTTCCCCGGTCACTTGCCGAACGGTCACATCGTGCCGGCGCTGCTGGCCGGGAACAGCGTGCTGTTCAAGCCGAGTGAGCTGACCCCGAAAGTGGCCGAGCTGACGGTCAAGTGCTGGATCGAAGCCGGTCTGCCGGCTGGCGTGCTGAACCTGCTGCAAGGCGCCCGCGAAACCGGTATCGCCCTGGCGGCGAACCCGGGCATCGACGGCCTGTTCTTCACCGGTTCCAGCCGTACCGGCAATCACCTGCATAAGCAGTTTTCCGGTCGTCCGGACAAGATCCTCGCGCTGGAAATGGGCGGTAACAACCCGCTGGTGGTGGATCAAGTCGCGGACCTCGATGCCGCCGTTTACACCATTATTCAGTCGGCCTTCATTTCTGCCGGTCAGCGATGCACCTGCGCCCGCCGCTTGCTGGTGCCGCAAGGCGCCTGGGGCGATACGCTGCTGGCGCGTCTGGTGGCGGTCAGCTCGACGATTGAAGTCGGTGCGTTCGATCAGCAACCGGCGCCGTTCATGGGCTCGGTGATTTCCCTCGGCGCTGCAAAAGCGCTGATGGATGCGCAAGAACATCTGCTGGCCAACGGCGCCGTGGCGCTGTTGGAGATGACTCAGCCCCAGGCCCAGGCAGCCTTGCTGACCCCGGGCATTCTGGACGTAACGGCGGTTGCCGATCGCCCGGACGAAGAGCTGTTCGGTCCGCTGCTGCAAGTGATCCGCTACGCTGATTTTGAAGCGGCGATCGCTGAAGCCAACGACACCGACTATGGCCTGGCGGCTGGTTTGCTGTCGGATTCCGAAGCGCGTTATCAGCAGTTCTGGCTGGAAAGCCGGGCCGGTATCGTCAACTGGAACAAGCAGCTGACCGGTGCGGCGAGCAGCGCGCCATTCGGCGGTGTCGGCGCATCGGGCAACCATCGCGCCAGCGCCTACTACGCCGCGGATTATTGCGCGTACCCGGTGGCCTCGCTGGAAACCCCGAGCCTGGTGTTGCCAGCCACCCTCACGCCTGGCGTGAAGATGGTGTAACGCCCAATCGCGGGCAAGCCCGCTCCCACAGGATTTGCGTCGGTCACAACATGTGTGAACACCTCCGAACCTGTGGGAGCCGGGCTTGCCCGCGATGGCCGCGACTCGGTCGCACTGAACAGTTAGTTACTGAAGCCTATAACAACAGATTCTCGTGGAGCCTCGCTGATGAAATCCTATGAAGTCAATTTTGACGGTCTAGTGGGGCCGACCCATAACTACGGCGGCCTGTCTTACGGCAACGTCGCGTCCCAGAGCAACAGCCAGCAGTCTTCGAACCCGAAGGAAGCCGCGCTGCAAGGCCTGGCGAAGATGAAAGCGCTGATGGAAATGGGCTTTCAACAAGGCGTTTTGGCGCCACAAGAACGTCCGGACGTCGCCGCATTGCGCCGACTGGGTTTCAGCGGTACCGATGCTCAGGTGATCGAGCGCGCCGCCAAAGAGGCCATGCCGCTGCTGGTTGCCAGTTGCTCGGCGTCGAGCATGTGGGTGGCGAACGCCGCCACGGTCAGCCCGAGCGCCGACACCGCCGATGGCCGCGTGCATTTCACCGCCGCCAACCTGAACTGCAAATACCACCGCAGCATCGAACACCCGACCACCAGCCGCGTACTGGGAGCGATGTTCGCCGATCAGAAGCACTTTGCTCACCACGCCGCTTTGCCAGCCGTGGCGCAGTTCGGTGACGAAGGGGCGGCCAACCACACCCGTTTCTGCCGTGAATACGGTGAAGCCGGCGTCGAGTTTTTCGTGTTCGGTCGCAGCGCGTTCGACACCCGTTACCCGAATCCGCAGAAGTACCCGGCACGCCAGACGCTCGAAGCGTCCCAGGCCGTCGCGCGTCTGCACGGCCTGAGTGATGACGGCGTGGTCTATGCCCAGCAGAACCCTTCGGTGATCGATCAGGGCGTGTTCCATAACGACGTGATCGCAGTGGGTAACGGCGAGGTGCTGTTCTATCACGAGGACGCCTTCCTCGACACCGAGCAGATGCTGGCTGAACTGCAAGGCAAACTCGCAAAAGTCGGTGGGAAATTTCAGTCGATCTGCGTACCGCGTTCCGCGGTCACCGTGGAAGACGCGGTACGTTCCTACCTGTTCAATAGCCAGCTGCTGTCGCGTCCTGACGGCTCCATGCTATTGATCGTGCCGGAAGAATGCCGTGGCAACGAGCGTGTCTGGCTGTACCTGCAAGGCCTGACCAGCTCTGGCGGCCTGATCCGCGAAGTGAAAGTTTTCGATCTCAAGCAGAGCATGCAGAACGGCGGTGGCCCGGCTTGCCTGCGGTTGCGCGTCGCACTTAACGAAACCGAACTGGCGGCCGTCAACCAAGGGGTTATCATGACGGCACCGTTGTACGGCACATTGACCGAATGGGTCGACAAGCACTATCGCGACCGCATGACCGAAAACGATCTGGCGGACCCGCAATTGCTGCTTGAGTGCCGGACGGCACTGGATGAACTGACGCAAATCCTTAAACTGGGCGCGGTTTATCCATTCCAGATCAATTGAACGTCGAGAGCGTAAAACACATGAGCGATACCCTGCAGCTGATCCTTGAAGACACCGACGGCACGCAACTGGAAACTTCCTGCACCCGCGTCGCGGTCATGTGGCAAGGCAAAGAGCTGTGGATCCAGCAGGACGGCCGCGGCCAGTTGCTGATCGGCGTAGACGTTGAAGAAGGTGACGCTGAATACGCCAACCTGCTGCTGCGCCCATTGGCGACTAATCTGGTAAGTTTGCAACTGGAGATGGAACCGGCCGACGTCGGTGATGATGAGGACCACGTACACGGCCCGGATTGCAATCACGACCACTAAGGAAACCGCTCTATGCTCGCCCTCGGCAAACTGCTTGAACTGACCCTCGCCGGCCGCGAACCGGCGGAGAAGACTCAACTGACTGTCGAAGGCGTGCGCATGCGCTGGTTGAGCGAAGGTGCGCTGGAAGTCCGGCCACCTGAAGCTCGCGACAACGGCCTGGACCTGCTGCTATCGGCCGGCATCCATGGCAACGAGACAGCGCCGATCGAATTGCTTGATCGCCTGTTGCACGATATTGCCCGCGGCGATCTTAAGCCCCGCGCACGTATTCTGTTCCTGTTCGGGAACCCGGAAGCGATTCGCAAAGGCGAGCGTTTCATCGAGCAGGACGTCAATCGGCTGTTCAACGGCCGGCACGAACAAACCAGTGGTTCCGAGGCCTTGCGCGCTTGTGAGCTGGAGCGGCTGGCGGCGACTTTCTTCAGCCTGCCGGACCGCAATCGCCTGCACTACGACCTGCACACGGCGATCCGTGGCTCGAAAATCGAGCAGTTCGCCCTGTACCCCTGGAAAGAAGGTCGTCAGCATTCACGCCTGGAACTGGCTCGCCTGCGCGCCGCCGGCATGGAAGCGGTGCTGTTGCAGAACAAATCCTCCATCGTCTTCAGTTCCTACACCTACGACAAGCTCGATGCCGAGTCCTTCACCCTGGAACTGGGCAAGGCCCGGCCGTTCGGGCAGAACGACGGGGTCAACGTCGATCTTCTTGAAACCCGCCTGAAGCAGATCATCGAAGGCACTGAGCCGCCAATGACCGACGACGGGCTGGATGGCTTGCAATTGTTCAGCGTCGCGCGGGAAGTCATCAAGCATAGCGATAGCTTCCGCCTGAACCTGCCGGCGGATATCGAAAATTTTTCGGAGTTGAAAGTGGGTTATGTACTGGCCGAGGATATCGCCAATACCCGCTGGGTCATCGAAGAGCAGGGCGCCCGGATCATCTTCCCCAACCCCAAGGTCAAGAACGGCCTGCGCGCCGGCATTCTGATCGTGCCGACCACCGACGAAAACCTCGCCTGACTGCGATATCAGGCTCGACATAGATCCTTGTGGGAGCGGGCTTGCCCGCGATAGCGGATGATCAGTCGAAAACTATGGTGACTGACACACTGCCATCGCGGGCAAGCCCGCTCCCACAGGTTTTGTGTTTTAAACCGCTACCGCGCGAGGCTCACTACGACGCAACGCCCGCATCTTGTGCAGCGTATCCGCACAAGTCTTTGCCGCTTCCTGACCTTTGTGCACGAAATGCTCGAAGAAGAACTTCTGATGTTCTTCGCCAGCATGGAAGTGGTGCGGGGTCAAAACCACCGAGAACACCGGCACTTCGGTTTCCAGCTGCACCTGCATCAGGCCGCTGATCACTGACTGGGCGACGAATTCGTGGCGATAGATGCCGCCGTCGACCACCAGGCCGGCTGCGACGATGCCGGCATAACGACCCGACTTGGCCAGCAGTTTGGCGTGCAGCGGGATTTCAAAGGCGCCGCCGACTTCGAAGAAATCGATGTCCGACTCCTGATAACCCTGAGCAATCATTTCGGCGACGAAGCCTTTACGGCTCTGATCGACGATTTCCTTGTGCCAGCAGGCCTGGATGAACGCGACGCGCTCGCCCTGATGGTTTTTGCTTTTGCTATCGATTGCGGTGGGTTGCATGTTCTGACTCCTGTTTGTGTGAAAAACAGGGCGTTATGAATCGAATGGGATTTAAGGGTACGCAGGCACAAGTGCCTGCGGACGGCGCTTTGGTACAGAGCCTAGGCGGCGCCAATCCCGTTCTCTCTTCATCCGGACTATGACCGTCGGCCCCGGGATCACACCGGGTCTGCTGACCTTGCCGCCATCACAGCCATTGCCGTGCTGCCGCCAAGCGCTCGCGGGCTATGCGCATTGCGCGCAATTACCGCCGGTGGGGAGTTACACCCCGCCCTGAGAACGTTTTGCCGCCAGATTGTTTGGCGGCGAAGCGTTTTTAACACATATTTCTCACCTGTGCATTGCTGCTATCTGATGATTGTTATCGACTTTTTCGTTGGCTTGAACCACCTTTTCCTAGCCGAAGGGTTGATTAATCATCGGCATGACCGCAGTAATTCCTTCCTGAAAGGGATTTCCCCCTGCTTACCGAGGCCAGATTCATGAGCGTTATCGATCTTCGCAGCGACACCGTCACCCAACCGACCGCAGGGATGCTCGACGCGATGGCGAATGCAGCCACCGGTGACGACGTTTATGGCGAAGATCCGACGGTCAACCGTCTGGAAGCCGAACTGGCAAAACGACTGGGTTTTGCCCAGGCACTGTTTGTCCCGACGGGCACCATGAGCAACTTGCTCGGCCTGATGGCCCACTGCGATCGCGGTGACGAATACATTGTCGGACAACAGGCTCACACCTATAAGTACGAAGGGGGTGGCGCGGCAGTGCTCGGTTCGATCCAGCCGCAGCCGCTGGAAGTGCAGGCCGATGGTTCGCTGGACCTGACGCAGGTCGCCGCGGCAATTAAACCGGATGACTTCCACTTCGCCCGCACCCGTTTGCTGGCGCTGGAAAACACCATGCAGGGCAAGGTTTTGCCGCTGGAGTATCTGGCCCGGGCTCGCCGTTTAACTCATGAAAATGACCTGGCGCTGCACCTGGATGGCGCGCGGCTCTACAACGCGGCGGTCAAGCTGGGTGTCGATGCCCGAGAGATCACTCAGCATTTCGATTCGGTTTCGGTTTGCCTGTCCAAAGGTCTGGGGGCGCCGATCGGTTCGGTGCTGTGCGGCTCGGTCGAGTTGATCGCCAAGGCGCGGCGTCTGCGCAAAATGGTCGGCGGCGGCATGCGCCAGGCCGGGATTCTCGCCGCGGCGGGGCTTTATGCGCTGGACAACAACGTTCAGCGCCTGGCGGATGACCATGCCAATGCGCATTTTTTGGCCGACGGCCTGCGAGCAGCGGGCTATGAGGTCGAGCCGGTGCAGACCAACATGGTTTACGTGCAAATGGGCGACAAGGCCGAAGCGATCAAGGCTTTTGCCGCGACACGCGGGATCAAGCTCAGCGCTGCCGGTCGTCTGCGAATGGTCACGCACATGGACGTCAGTCGTGCGCAAATCGAGCAAGTCGTCGCCACATTTGCCGACTTTTCTCACAACTGACCGTGTTAGCCGTCCAATTGACTGTTTCTATCGTATAAACACGCTGTACCCCGCGCGCAGGGCCGATATAATGCGGCCCTTTGCCGTCGCTTCGTCTGTTGACGTTTCGCACAGGCCTTTGGCCGCAGCCTCCGTGGAAGAACCTAATGAAAAGCGCAGAAATCCGTGAAGCCTTCCTTCGCTTCTTCGAAGAGCAAGGCCACACCCGTGTAGCCTCCAGCTCTTTGATTCCGGGCAACGACCCAACCCTGCTGTTCACTAACGCGGGGATGAACCAGTTCAAGGACTGCTTTCTGGGCCAGGAAAAGCGCGCGTACACCCGCGCTGTAAGCAGCCAGAAATGCGTGCGCGCCGGCGGCAAGCACAACGACCTGGAAAACGTCGGTTACACCGCCCGTCACCACACCTTCTTCGAAATGCTGGGTAACTTCAGCTTCGGTGATTATTTCAAGCGTGACGCCATCACCTACGCCTGGAACTTCCTGACCTCCGAAAAGTGGCTGAACCTGCCCAAAGAAAAGCTCTGGGTCACCGTCTACGCCAGCGATGACGAGGCGTACGACATCTGGACCAAAGACATCGGCGTGCCGGCCGAGCGCATGGTTCGCATCGGCGACAACAAGGGCGCGCCGTACGCGTCCGACAACTTCTGGACCATGGGCGATACCGGCCCATGCGGTCCTTGCACCGAGATTTTCTACGATCACGGCGCCGACATCTGGGGTGGCCCACCGGGCTCGCCGGAAGAAGACGGCGACCGTTACATCGAAATCTGGAACAACGTGTTCATGCAGTTCAACCGCACCGCCGATGGCGTGTTGCACCCGTTGCCAGCGCCGTCGGTGGACACCGGCATGGGCCTGGAGCGGATCAGTGCCGTGCTGCAGCACGTTCACTCGAACTATGAAATCGACCTGTTCCAGAGCCTGCTGAGCGCATCGGCCAAAGCCATCGGTTGCACCAACGATGCTCAGGCTTCGCTGAAAGTCGTGGCTGACCACATCCGTTCCTGTGGTTTCCTGATTGCCGACGGCGTGCTGCCATCCAACGAAGGTCGCGGTTATGTGCTGCGCCGGATCATTCGTCGCGCTTGCCGTCACGGCAACAAACTGGGCGCCAAGGGCAGCTTCTTCTATCAGATCGTTGCGGCCCTGGTCGCCGAGATGGGCGAAGCGTTCCCTGAGCTGAAATCCCAACAGGCGCACATCGAACGCGTCCTGAAAGCCGAAGAAGAGCAATTCGCCAAGACCCTGGAGCAGGGTCTGAAGATCCTCGAGCAGGATCTGGCCGAACTCAAAGGCGACGTGGTGCCGGGCGATGTAGTGTTCAAGCTTTACGACACTTACGGCTTCCCGATGGACCTGACCGGCGACATCGCTCGCGAGCGCAGCCTGACCATCGACGAAGAAGGTTTCGAGCGCGAAATGGAAGCCCAGCGCGTCCGTGCTCGCTCCGCCAGCTCCTTTGGCATGGACTACAACAGCCTGGTCAAGGTTGATGTGGCCACCGAGTTCACCGGTTACACCGCTCACAGCGGTTCCGCCAAAATCGTTGCTCTCTATAAAGACGGGCAATCGGTTGACGTGCTGAGCGAAGGCGAAGAGGGCGTGGTCGTTCTCAATCAGACCCCGTTCTATGCCGAATCCGGTGGTCAGATTGGTGATTGCGGCTTCCTCCAGGCTGGCGCTGCGCGTTTCGACGTGCGCGACACCACCAAGACCGGCGGCGCGTTCCTGCACCACGGTGTACTGGATTCGGGCAGCCTGATCGTTGGTGCTCCGGTCGAGACTCATGTCGATGCCGACGTGCGTCACGCGACGTCGCTGAACCACTCCGCCACTCACTTGCTGCACGCTGCATTGCGTCAGGTATTGGGCGAGCACGTTCAGCAGAAGGGCTCGTTGGTCGACAGTCAGCGTCTACGCTTTGACTTCAGCCACTTCGAGGCGATCAAGCCTGAGCAGTTGAAGGCACTGGAAGACATCGTCAACGCCGAGATTCGCAAGAATTCCGAAGTTGAAACCGAAGAAACCGACATCGAAACCGCCAAGCAAAAAGGCGCCATGGCGCTGTTCGGCGAGAAGTACGGCGACAGCGTGCGCGTGCTGAGCATGGGCGATTTCTCTGTCGAGTTGTGCGGCGGTATTCACGCCACCCGCACCGGCGACATCGGCCTGCTGAAAATCATCAGTGAAGGCGGTGTAGCCTCCGGTGTGCGTCGTATCGAGGCATTGACCGGTGCAGCTGCGCTGGCCTACTTGAACACGGCAGAAGAACAACTCAAGGAAGCGGCCAACCTGGTCAAGGGCAGCCGCGATAACCTGATCGACAAGCTGTCGGCTGTGCTGGAGCGCAACCGTCTGCTGGAGAAGCAACTCGAGCAGTTGCAGGCCAAAGCGGCCAGCGCGGCGGGCGACGATCTGTCGGCTTCTGCCCTGGACGTCAAAGGCGTGAAAGTGCTGGCCGTGCGTCTGGACGGTCAGGACGGCAAAGCGCTGCTGGCGCTGGTCGATCAATTGAAAAACAAACTCGGCCGCGCAGTGATCCTGCTCGGCAGTGTCCATGAGGAAAAGGTCGTTCTGGTTGCAGGCGTGACCAAAGACCTGACTGGCCAACTCAAAGCCGGTGATTTGATGAAACAGGCTGCTGCGGCAGTGGGCGGGAAGGGCGGTGGTCGTCCAGACATGGCGCAGGGCGGTGGTATTGACGCTGGCGCACTGGATACCGCATTGGCCCTGACCGTTCCATTTGTAGAGCAGGGTTTATAAGGCAGTGTGCCTGGCCCGCGGTCTAGTGGCGGGCCAGAACGCTGTTTGAGTGATTATTGGGCGCCCTTCATGGGCAGAGGCGGCTTTGAAATGGCTTTGATCGTACAGAAATTTGGAGGCACCTCAGTCGGCACTGTCGAGAGAATCGAGCAGGTCGCCGACAAGGTTAAGAAATTCCGCGAGGCGGGCGATGACCTGGTGGTTGTGCTGTCCGCAATGAGCGGCGAGACCAACCGTCTGATCGATCTGGCCAAGCAAATCAGTGGCGACGGCCAGCCGGTTCCTCGTGAGCTGGATGTGATCGTATCCACCGGTGAGCAGGTGACGATTGCACTGTTGGCCATGGCGCTGATCAAGCGTGGCGTGCCAGCGGTGTCGTACACCGGCAATCAGGTACGGATTCTGACGGATAGCGCGCACAATAAAGCGCGTATCTTGCAGATTGATGACCAGAAGATTCGCGGTGACCTGAAGGCCGGTCGTGTGGTGGTTGTCGCCGGTTTCCAGGGCGTCGACGAGCACGGCAATATCACCACCCTCGGTCGTGGCGGTTCCGACACCACCGGCGTGGCGCTGGCGGCAGCCCTGAAGGCTGACGAATGCCAGATCTACACCGACGTCGACGGCGTCTACACCACTGACCCACGTGTGGTGTCCGTGGCTCAGCGCCTGGACAAGATCACCTTCGAAGAGATGCTGGAAATGGCCAGCCTCGGTTCCAAGGTGTTGCAGATCCGTGCGGTGGAATTCGCCGGCAAGTACAACGTTCCGCTGCGCGTACTGCACAGCTTCAAGGAGGGTCCGGGCACCCTCATTACTATTGATGAAGAGGAAACCATGGAACAGCCGATCATTTCCGGCATCGCTTTCAACCGCGATGAAGCCAAGCTGACCATCCGTGGCGTGCCAGACACCCCGGGCGTGGCGTTCAAGATTCTCGGCCCGATCAGTGCCGCGAACATCGAAGTCGACATGATCGTGCAGAACGTTGCGCACGATAACACCACCGACTTCACCTTCACCGTGCACCGCAATGACTTCCAGGCGGCGCAAACCGTGCTGGAAAACACTGCTCGCGAGATCGGTGCCCGTGAAGTCATTGGCGACACCAAGATCGCCAAGGTCTCGATCGTCGGCGTCGGCATGCGCTCCCACGCAGGTGTGGCCAGCCGTATGTTCGAATCCCTGGCGAAAGAGAGCATCAACATCCAGATGATCTCGACCTCGGAAATCAAGGTGTCCGTGGTGATCGAAGAGAAGTACCTGGAACTGGCTGTGCGCGCTCTGCACACGGCTTTTGAACTGGATGCGCCAGCCCGACAGGGCGAGTAATACGTTCCCCCAAGGGCGCGGTCTGACCGCGCCCTTCGTTTTTTTGAATGGCGCGTACCAAAACTGTTCTTTTGCTCGCGCTAGTCAATACTCAGGCATGTAGGGCTGCGATCGTTCTGGTTGTAGGTCGAATGCCTTTTTTTTGCAGACTGTTGTCCCTGAAATGAAATGCGTGAGGAGAAAGGTATGCTGATTCTGACTCGTCGGTGCGCAGAAAGCCTGATTATTGGTGATGGCGAAATCACTGTGACCGTGCTCGGCGTAAAAGGAAATCAAGTGCGTATCGGTGTGAATGCCCCGAAAGAGGTTGCTGTGCACCGTGAAGAAATTTACCTGCGTATAAAGAAAGAGAAGGACGAAGAACCAAGCCATTAATTTTTATCGTTTTTTATGTTTGCAAACGGGGAAAAGGTTGGTTAAGATACGCCCCGTGTTGCGGAGAGCTGGCCGAGTGGCCGAAGGCGCTCCCCTGCTAAGGGAGTACACCTCAAAAGGGTGTCGGGGGTTCGAATCCCCCGTTCTCCGCCATTATTTGCGTAGTACGTTGTAATCTGGCTTCTTCGGTAAGTTGTTGAAATTACTAGAAAAAGTGCTTTACAAAAAGATTTAACGGCCTATAATGCGCGGCAACAAATGCACTCGTAGCTCAGCTGGATAGAGTACTCGGCTACGAACCGAGCGGTCACAGGTTCGAATCCTGTCGAGTGCACCATTTAAGAGTTGTTTGCAGTAATGTGAATAACTTGGCTTCAACCAGTTGTGATCTGGTATAAAAACACAAATGCACTCGTAGCTCAGCTGGATAGAGTACTCGGCTACGAACCGAGCGGTCACAGGTTCGAATCCTGTCGAGTGCACCAAACACCAAAAAGCCCGCGTTTAACGCGGGCTTTTTGCCGTCTGCGATTTGGCTTTTCCTTTAGTACAACCTTTCTCGTCGAACTCGACATGAGCACTGCGCCCTCGCTTGTTGTCGTAGCGATAGCTTACGGCTGAATTGCGGGTGGTGATTTTGTCGGGTTTGCCGAGGGCGCTTTCGACGTCCTGCTGACTCATGCCGGCAACGACCCGCTGATTGATGATCGCTATGCGGCGTTCCTTCGCGCTGAGCAGATCTCCACATCTGCCTTCGGATTGACCAGCGACCGTCGGCTCTCTCCTTTGCAATTTCGTACCTGATGTTTCGCGAGACTCGGCCTCAGGCATCAGGGGCGTCACGCTGCCTGGCAGGAACGTGCGTACGTCGTGTGTTGAGAGGCTTTCTCCTGCCGTACAGCTCAAGGTTGTGAAGGTGATGTGCCCATTGGCGGCTTCGCACCGGTGAACGGTCGTGGCGAGCACCTGGGGCGGCAGGCAGAGCAGGGCGGCTAGCAAATATTGAGCAATCGATGGCATTCGACGTCCTCCATGACGGTCTTCATCAAGGGTAGTCATTACATTTTCAAGCGGCGGTGTGTTTTCTTTTCAGGATGAGTCGTCGCAGTTTCATGGATCAGGATGGCGCTCAGGTTTATCTCGCAAGCACTTGTTTCAGCCGCTATTTTTTAACGTTTAAAACCGTCAGGCGGTGTTATCATTGCGCCCGTCAGCCCCGCCGGGGCTTGTGGAATACCTCCATGGACTTACCCAGTAGTTACTCGTTACCCCGTTTTTACAATCATGAATTGACTGATTGATCCTTCCGGCGTGCCCCGCTGCTGGGAGTGGAGTTCGCCTATGTCTGAAGTTGAAGTAAAGAAAACGCAGGAAAGCTTGCAGGACCGCCTCGCTCAAGTCGTTGAGCTGCTGCAGCGCCAGCGAGTGGTCGAAGACCTGACTCATCGCCAGGAAGGTCCGCATCACGACCGGGTCGAGAACCTGGTTCACCGGCAAAACCTCGTCGAGTTGCAACGCAAGCTCGATGATCTGCACTCCGCCGACGTTGCCTACATCCTTGAAGCCTTGCCGCTGGACGATCGCCTGACGGTCTGGCAACTGGTCAAGGCTGATCGCGACGGCGACATTCTGCTCGAAGTATCCGATTCGGTTCGTGAAACCCTGATCGCCGACATGGACGATCACGAGCTCCTGGCGGCGGCCAAGGACATGGATGCCGACGAACTCGCTGACCTGGCCTCCGAGCTGCCGCGAGACGTCGTCCACGAGCTGATGGAAACCCTCGATAATCAACAGCGTGAGCGCGTCCGCTCCGCGTTGTCCTATGACGAGGAGCAGGTCGGTGCGCTGATGGACTTCGAGATGGTGACTATCCGTGAGGATGTCAGTCTCGAAGTGGTTTTGCGTTACCTGCGTCGTCTCAAAGAACTGCCAAGCCACACCGACAAACTGTTCGTGGTCGATTACGACGGCGTGCTCAAGGGTGTGTTGCCGATCAAGCGTCTGCTGGTCAACGACCCGGAAAAGCAGGTGGCGGAAGTCATGGCCAGCGACCCGGTGAGTTTTCATCCGGACGAAGACGCTTATGAGGCCGCTCAAGCATTCGAGCGTTACGACTTGATCTCGGCCCCCGTAGTCGACAAGAACGGCAAGCTGATCGGTCGTCTGACCATCGATGAAATGGTCGACCTGATTCGTGAAGAGAGCGAAAACGAAGTTCTCAACATGGCGGGTCTGCGTGAAGAAGAAGATATTTTCGCATCAGTCTGGAAGTCCCTGCGCAACCGTTGGGCCTGGCTGGCGATAAACCTGATCACCGCGTTCATTGCATCGCGGGTGATCGGCCTGTTTGAAGGCTCGATCGAGAAACTGGTAGCCCTTGCGGCATTGATGCCGATCGTCGCTGGTATCGGTGGCAACTCGGGTAACCAGACGATCACCATGATCGTTCGGGCCATGGCGCTGGACCAGGTCAGTACTGGCAATACGTCGCGGCTGATGCGCAAGGAGTTGGCGGTTGGTTTGATCAATGGTTTGGTCTGGGGCGGCGTGATTGGTGTGGTGGCCTATCTGCTTTATGGCAGTTGGTCCCTGGGCGTGGTGATGACCGCCGCCATGACGCTTAACCTGTTGCTTGCGGCGTTGATGGGGGTTTTGATTCCGATGACCCTGGCGCGGCTTGGGCGCGACCCGGCAATGGGTGCCAGTGTGATGATCACGGCCATGACTGACAGTGGCGGCTTTTTCATCTTCCTCGGGCTGGCGACGATTTTCCTGCTTTGATGTCCTGTTTTAAAAGAGCCCGCCAATCGGCGGGTTTTTTTTAGCCAAATTTCAGGCAAAAAAAAGCCAGCAATTACGCTGGCTTGAGCTTTCGGGATGAATCAGGAAGCGTCTGCGGCCATTTCGGCGTCATGGGCGATCAGCGAAACCAGAGCGTTTTGCTGGCGGTGGGAGAGCTGGCGGAAGCGCTGCAGCAGTTCGCGTTCGTGCAAAGACAGTTCGGGGCTGTCCAGGCGCATGCTCAACTCTTCACCCAACGCGCCTTCCTGAATAAGGCTTTGCTCAAGGCGCGCGATGATTTCGGAGTTCATGCTGCGATGATGATTGCGAGCCACCTCGGCAATGCGTTCACGCATTCCGTCTGGCAGACGTACGACGAACTTGTCAGCCGTACGGCTGGAATAAATTGCCTGTTTCAATGGGCGCATATATTTAACCGGTTAGTTCAGGGGAGCGGTTCTCGGGATAGGCCGCAGGATGTCAGATAGGACAAGCACTCCGGCCAAATGTTCAACCTGAATTGATAGAGGCGCGCATCATGCCTCAAATTAGCCAGATCATTGGCGTCAATTCTGTGACAAATATTGATCTGGGTAAAGGCTTAATGCCAGCACCTATTACCAGAAATGCGGACTGGTTTGAAAATAATCCATGAGTCCGAATTACTGACCGCGTCCTCTTGCCCGACAGGTGATGCCCGAAGACGCCTGAAGGTGCATGCTATGCGGGGTCGATCCTTGTTCCTTATCTTATACAGGATAGTGGCAAATGGCCGATTTACTAGTCTGGGCATATGGCGCGGGATGATTTCAGGATGGGTGGCAGGCTAATTTATTTAATGGGGCCTTCGGGATCCGGCAAGGACAGCCTTATCGAAGCTGCTCGCGAGCCGCTGCGCGCACGCAATTGTGAAGTCGTGCGTCGCGTTATCACACGCTCGGCGGAATCGTTGGGTGAAGACGCCATCGAGGTGTCCCGCGAAGAGTTCGAACAACGCAGGGCCGAAGGGGATTTTGCGCTGTCGTGGCAGGCCAATGGGCTCAATTACGGTATTCCTGTGCGCGTAGACCAATGGCTCGCGGACGGTCGCGATGTGTTGATCAACGGTTCGCGCGGGCACCTGGCAGAAGCGCAACAGCGCTATCCCACGCTATTGCCGGTGCTGTTGACGGTCAAGGATGAAGCCCTGCGCGAGCGCCTTTTACGGCGGGGGCGTGAGAGCCCGGCAGAAATTGAAGCAAGACTGCGCCGTAATGCGCTGTTTGCGGCTGATGAGTCAATCGATGGGATGCAGATCTGTCGACTCGATAACTCCGGCGACCTTACTGTAACTGTCGCCAATCTTCTGGAACTGCTGAACCTCAGCGCAAAACCGGATCGAACTTGATCTTGCGCCCGGCGATCAACGCCAGCACAAACACCGCACCGAACACGCCGCAAGCAATCAGGGGCAGGGTGACGACCGTGTCCCCGACCAATGACAAATGAAGGATGCCACTCAGTAAGGCGAGGACGAAAAATCCTGCGGCTGATTTAGACATGCTGTGCTCCTGATGGGGTGATTTCAAAATACCAAGCGTTCGAAAGACTGTGTGCGCAGCTGAATAGTCTCTTGGCTCACCTCTTGGCCGAGAACACTGCGTTGATCGTTCGTGACGGCCAATTGAGGCGTTTTTTGCAGCTGCAGGTAATGAGGTATGCGTTGAGCAATTGTCGTAGCGTCGTTTTCGGGGAAGAAATGAAAACCCACCAGAACCGCCAAAGCGACCGCGTTCGCGACTAACAGAGCGCTGTTCATGGGGCTGACCTCCTGTGTTCTGTGAGAACAGCCGAAGCAGCCCGCATGCCAAAAGTCTAACGGCTATTAAATCCTTTAAAAACAACGAATTAAGGTATTTTTGCAAAAAGCCCACATTGCATTTTGCAATGATGGCATTTTGCGGTGATGCAATTTGCACGGTAAACAAAGCCACGCCACCCTGAGGCGTCTGCCTACACTTAAAAAGCCCTACGGACGACATGACAAAAGCGGGCCTGCCCGTTAACATGCACGCCGTCCATCGCTGCGCATTCCTTTGCGGGCGACTTGTGTCTCAGTAGCTCAATTGGATAGAGCATCCCCCTCCTAAGGGGAAGGTTGGCAGTTCGAACCTGCCCTGGGACACCACCTATTTGAAAGCCCCACGCAGAGTGATCTGGTGGGGCTTTTTTGTGGCTGTCTGCAGCGGTGGATTCGTCTCCAGCCCAACATCAAGCCGTCAGCGTATGGTCAGCCTCCCCAAACCAGGTGCGCACCAGATCGGTACCGCTTGTGCCCGTGTTGGCAAGGACCGCCACATCGGCGAAGTTCGTACCATTGGCTGCCCCGTCGGCATCCACCTTCACGGTGATGTCGCTGCCTGATTGAGCCAGTTGGACGAAGTCGGACGCCTGGCTGATACCGCTAACGAAGTTGGCGCTGAGCAGTGCGGAGAGGTCGAGTGCGTCGCCTTCGGCGAAGTTGTAGTCGAGGATGGTGTCCCCGCCTTCCGCCGCGTTGAGATAGGCGAACATATCGGCTCCCGCGCCACCGCTGAGCGTGTCCTCCCCACCACGACCTGCGAGGATGTCGTTGCCGTCGCCGCCACTGAGTACGTCTGCCGCCATGCTGCCCACGAGTGTGCCACTGGATGCTCCGTTGTAACTGACTTGGGTACCGGCCTCGCCGTCGGTGACCTGGAAGTCCTCCACTGTGTAGTGCCCTAGCAGGTTCACCTCGGCCCGGTGCATGCCGTCGTCCACCGTCAGCAGGCCGCCGCTGCCAGAGGCGTTGGCGCTGTAGCTGAGCTGGGTGTTGGCGCCGAAGGCGAGATCGCCAAAGGTCAGCATGTCATCGCTTTCCAGACCGAGGATGCCGACCAAGGAACCCGCCGCTTCGGCCTGTGCGATTACCAGTGTGCCCGCGCCTTCGCCGTGGAAGGCGACGGACCCGTGTGCTGCGCCGGAAAAGGTCAGGGTCGCGTCGCCGTCGATGGTGGCGCTGCCGTTGCCCATCACGTCGGCCAGCAGGCGCATGTCGCCACCGTTGGCCCATAAGTGACCGGAGTTTTCGACCGCACTGGCCACCGTCATGCCGCCTTCACCCGTGGACTCCAGCACGCCGCTGTTGGTGATGGTGTGGGTGCCGGTGTCGAGCACCAGGCTGTTCAGCCCGCTGGCCAGGATCAACCCCGCATTGACCAGCACCAACTGCCCGGCGCCCAACTGGCCGGCACCGGAAATGCGGTTGTCGACGTTGGTCAGCACGGTGTCGGCGCTGCCACCGAAAATCACGTTCTGCGCGCTGTCGGATAACAGTACCTGGCCGCCACCGGTCAAGGTCGCACCGCGGAAAAGAATTTCCAGCTCGGTTTCGCTTCCGGTGGAGCGGAGTTCGATGGTGCCGCTGTTATGAATGCTGCCACCGAACGGCATGATCGCGCCGTCGGCAATGGTGAGGGTACCGGTATTGGTCATGACCGGATCCACATCGAACTGGAAGTTCGCTTCGCTCAAGTCAGCGGCATCCACCCCTTTGAGGGTGACTGTCTGGCCGGAGCTGATGCTGACCAGTGCATTGCCGTTGGCGTCGTTAGTGATGCTCAAGTCAGCAAAGCTGTTGATGCCCGGGAAGCCGATCAAGTCGATTTTGTCCGCCGTGGCATCGAAACTGTAGATCTGGTTGTTGCCGATCGGCTGGGCGAAGACGAAAGTGTCGGCACCGGACGAGCCAGACAGGTTGTCGTCAGCGGACAAGGCGAAGATTGGCGCGTCGGGTGCATAGACTTCGATGTTGTTGAACACATAAGCGCTACCGTCGCTGCCGTCACTATTGCTCCAGTACATATTGACATCAAGCACCAACGCTCCCGCGAAGTCGCTTGGGGTTGTCACCGTCAATGCGCCAGGATCACTGGTCTGCACGGTCCAGGTGCCATCGCCGTTGTCGGTTCCCGCATTGAATATCCATCCCGAGGGAACACCACTGATTGAAACCGTTATCGGGCCGCTGATATCGCTCGACGGAGTAGTGAGGGCTAGATTGATAGGTTCGCCGGCAACGCCTGCCGGAAGGTTTGCACTGCTTCCGGCAGCACCCGCATTACCCGCCAGGTCGGTATAGCTGTTCGCTGTAACGTCGACTTTCACGCTACCGCCCAGCGTTCTAGTCAGCGTCGCCGTATAGGTATCGCCGTCTACCTGCGTGAAGTTACTCCAGGTTCCGCGGGGCGTTTCGTTCGTTGTACTCATCGTGACGTCCGAAAGGTCGAAACCGCTCACAACCTCACTGAACTGGAATGTGACTGTCGACGTTGAAGGGGAAGGGGTGATCACATTCCCTAAGGCTGTCCCCGTCACTGTCACAGTCGGCGCCACGGTATCAACCGGAGTCTCCACTACGTTCTGCACGTTTACCGTCATTGTCTGCGTGTCGGTTCCGCCATTACCGTCCACCACCAGAACGTCCACAACATAGGCGTTGTCACCGTCAACACCACCGACATCCTGGGCATTCTCGTAATCCGGCGCCGAATTGAACGTCAGCACCCCGCTTGAACTGATCGAGAACTTGCTGAAGTCCGTCCCGGCCGTATTCAGGATCGAGTAGCTCAGGGTTTGCGCCGGAAGATCAGCATCGGTCGCCGTTACTGTCGTGACCGCCGTGGTGTTCTCCGCCACGCTGACCGAAGCCGTCGCACCACCGCCGTTGGAGGTGATCACCGGACTGTTGTCGTTGACGCCCGTCACGGTCACCGCGATCGCCTGGTCGTCAAACAGCGTGCCGTCCGATGCCCGCACAATCACGTCATAGATGTTGTTGGTTCCCGAATCAGTTGGGGACTCAAAGTTAGGTGCAGAGATAAAGCTCAGCGCGCCTGTGCCTGAAACGATCGAGAACTTCGCGGCATCCACTCCGCCGACGATGCTGTAGCTCAGGGTTTGTGCCGGAAGATCAACGTCGGTTGCTACCACCGTTGTAACTGCCGTGGTGTTCTCCGCCAAGCTGACCGAAGCAGTCGTACCACCGCCGTTGGAGGTGATTGTTGGCGAGTCGTTGCTGCCGTTGATGGTCACCGTCACTGCAGTCGAGGTGCCGTCGGCACTGAGTACCGTGAAGGTGTCGGTCAGGCTGTCGCCGACATTAAGTGAGTCGAAGGCCGAGTTGGCGGTATAGCTCCAGTTACCTGCGGCATCGATGGCGAAGGTTCCGTTGGCGCCGGCGGTACCGGATTGGGCCTGGAAGGTTTCCGGGCTATCGACATCGCTGATGGTGAGGGTGCCAGCTGTGGTCAGCGGGGCATTGGTTTCGGTCAGCGTGACGCTGGCTGAGGACAGCACGGCGGCGTCGTTACTGCCTTTGATGGTGACGGTCACCGAGGTCGCGGTGCCGTCGGCACTGAGTACCGTGAAGGTATCGTTCAGGTTGTCGCCGACATTGAGTGCGTCGAAGGCCGAGTTGGCGGTATAGCTCCAGTTACCCGCGGCATCGATGGCGAAGGTTCCGTTGGCGCCGGCGGTACCGGATTGGGCCTGGAAGGTTTCCGGGCTGTCGATGTCGCTAACGGTGAGACTGCCGCCGGTGGTGAGTGGGGCATTGGTTTCGGTCAGCACGATGTTGGCCGAGGACAACACGGCGGCGTCGTTACTGCCGGTGATGCGGACTGTGACCGTGGTGAGGGTGCCATCGGCACTGCTTACGACGAAGGTATCGGTGTAGGTGGTGCCGGCGACGAACTCGTTGTGAGCGCTATTGGCGACATAGCTCCAGGCACCATTGGTGCCGATGGAGAATTGGCCGTAACTGCCGGCGGTGTTGGGTTGGGCGACGAAGGTCGCGGCGCTGTCGATGTCGCTGATGGTCAGCGTGCCGTTGGTGGTCAGCGGGGCATTGGTTTCGGTCAGGTTGGCGATGTCGGCGGACAACACGGCGGCATCGTTGGTGCCGAGGATATGCACGGTGACCGAAGTGAGGGTGCCGTCGGCACTGCTCACGACGAAGGTGTCGGTGTAGGTGGTGCCGGCGACGAACTCGTTGTGGGCGGAATTGGCGACATAGCTCCAGGCACCATTGGTGCCGATGGAGAATTGGCCGTAACTGCCGGCGGTGTTGGGTTGGGCGACGAAGGTCGCGGCGCTGTCGATGTCGCTGATGGTCAAGGTGCCGTTGGTGGTCAGCGGGGCATTGGTCTCGGTGAGGTTGGCGATGTCGGCGGACAACACGGCGGCATCGTTGGTGCCGAGGATATGCACGGTGACCGAAGTGAGGGTGCCATCGGCACTGCTCACTGAGAAAGTGTCGGTGTAGGTGGTGCCGGCGACGAACTCGTTGTGGGCGCTATTGGCGACATAACTCCAGGCACCATTAGTGCCGATGGAGAACTGGCCGTAGCTGCCGGCGGTGTTGGGTTGGGCGACGAAGGTCACGGCGCTGTCGACATCGCTGATGGTCAAGGTGCCGTTGGTGGTCAGCGGGGCATTGGTCTCGGTCAGGTTAGCGATGTCGGCGGACAACACGGCGGCGTCGTTGGTGCCGAGGATATGCACGGTGACTGAAGTGAGGGTGCCGTCGGCGCTGCTCACTGAGAAAGTTTCGGTGTAGGTGGTGCCAGCGACGAACTCGTTGTGGGCGGAATTGGCGACATAGCTCCAGGCACCATTGGTGCCGATGGAGAATTGGCCGTAACTGCCGGCGGTGTTGGGTTGGGCGACGAAGGTCGCGGCGCTGTCGATGTCGCTGATGGTCAAGGTGCCGTTGGTGGTCAGTGGGGCATTGGTTTCGGTCAGATTGGCGATGTCGGCGGACAACACGGCGGCATCGTTGGTGCCGAGGATATGGACGGTGACCGAAGTGAGGGTGCCGTCGGCACTGCTCACGACGAAGGTGTCGGTGTAGGTGGTGCCGGCGACGAACTCGTTGTGAGCGCTATTGGCGACATAGCTCCAGGCACCATTAGTGCCGATGGAGAATTGGCCGTAACTGCCGGCGGTGTTGGTCTGGGCGACGAAGGTCGCGGCGCTGTCGATGTCGCTGATGGTCAAGGTGCCGTTGGTGGTGAGTGGGGCATTGGTCTCGGTCAGGTTGGCGATGTCGGCGGACAACACGGCGGCATCGTTAGTACCGGTGACAGTAACGGTCACCAGCTGAGTGTCCACGCCGCCAAGGCCATCGCTTACCTGCACGGTGAACACTTCATCGTGACTTTCGCCAGCCCCCAGCGATTGCACCGCGCTGGCAATGCCATCGGTGCCATTGGCGAGGGTGTAAGTCCATTTGCCAGTGCTATCCACCGCGATCGAACCATAGGTGCCGGTATTCGTACCCGCGATGCTCCAAGTGGCCGTAGCAGTGTGATCGATGTCGGCCGAACTGAATTGGCCGCTGACGTTGAGCGTGGTGTCTTCCTTTACCGCGCCGGCATCGTTGCCCGTCACGAAGCTGAGCACGGGCGCATCGTTAGTGCCGCTGACGGCAACGGTCACCAGCTGAGTATCGACACCGCCGAGGCCGTCGCTGACCTGCACGCTGAACACTTCATTATGACTTTCGCCAGCCTTCAGCGACTGCACGGCACTGGCGATGCCATCGGTGCCGTTGGCCAGCGTGTACGTCCACTGGCCAGTGCTGTCGACGGCGATCGAGCCGTAGCTGCCGGTATTGCTACCGACAATGCTCCAACTGGTCGTGGCATCGTGATCGATGTCGGCCGAGCTGAA
Source organism: Pseudomonas sp. F-14 TE3482 (assembly GCF_053629455.1). Lineage (NCBI taxonomy): Bacteria > Pseudomonadati > Pseudomonadota > Gammaproteobacteria > Pseudomonadales > Pseudomonadaceae > Pseudomonas > Pseudomonas sp. F-14 TE3482. The sequence continues at coordinate 6,120,336 of NZ_JBRJII010000001.1, read as the reverse complement.
CTGGCCGCTGACGCTGAGGGTGCTGTCTTCCCGCACCGCGCCGGCATCGTTGCCGGTTACGAAGCTGAGCACGGGCGCATCGTTAGTGCCGCTGACGGCAACGGTCACCAGCTGAGTATCGACACCGCCGAGTCCATCGCTGACCTGCACGCTGAACACTTCATTATGACTTTCGCCAGCCTTCAGCGATTGCACGGCACTGGCGATGCCATCGGTGCCATTGGCCAGGGTGTACGTCCACTGGCCGGTGCTGTCGACGGCGATCGAGCCGTAGCTGCCGGTATTGCTACCGGCAATGCTCCAACTGGTCGTGGCATCGTGATCGATGTCGGCCGAGCTGAACTGGCCGCTGACGCTGAGGGTGCTGTCTTCCCGCACCGCGCCGGCATCGTTGCCCGTCACGAAGCTGAGCACGGGCGCATCGTTAGTGCCGCTGACGGTAACGGTCACCAGCTGAGTATCGATGCCGCCGAGGCCATCGCTGACCTGCACGCTGAACACTTCATTATGACTTTCGCCAGCCTTCAATGACTGCACGGCACTGGCGATGCCATCGGTGCCATTGGCCAAGGTGTACGTCCACTGGCCGGTGCTGTCCACGGCGATCGAGCCGTAGCTGCCGGTATTGCTACCGACAATGCTCCAACTGGTCGTGGCGTCGTGATCGATGTCGGCCGAACTGAACTGGCCGCTGACGCTGAGCGTGGTGTCTTCCTTTACCGCGCCGGCATCGTTACCCGTCACGAAGCTGAGCACGGGTGCATCGTTAGTGCCGCTGACGGTGACGGTCACCAGCTGGGTATCGACACCACCGAGGCCGTCGCTGACCTGCACGCTGAACACTTCATTATGACTTTCGCCAGCCTTCAGCGACTGCACGGCACTGGCGATGCCATCGGTGCCGTTGGCCAGCGTGTACGTCCACTGGCCAGTGCTGTCGACGGCGATCGAGCCGTAGCTGCCGGTATTGCTACCGACAATGCTCCAACTGGTCGTGGCATCGTGATCGATGTCGGCCGAGCTGAACTGGCCGCTGACGCTGAGCGTGGTGTCTTCCTTTACCGCGCCGGCATCGTTGCCCGTCACGAAGCTGAGCACGGGCGCATCGTTAGTGCCGGTGATAGTGATGGTGACGGTCTGCGTCGCCGAGACAGCGTTAGCCGCGTCGCTGTCGTCGGTGGCGACCACCGCGTACGAGAAGGTGATGGTTTCACCCGCACCGAGGAAGTCGAGGTTCTGATTGCTGCTGTAGTCCCAGCTGTTCTGGTCGACCGAAAAACCAGCCACCAGTGCCGAGGCCACACCGACATTGAGCGCGCCGCCGCTCCAGGTGATGTCGCCGTTGGCGGTCTGCGACACGATCACCGTGTCGGTACTGTCCAGATCGGCAAAGCTCAGTGCGCCGCTGTCGCTCAGGGTGGCCGTGCCGTTGCCTTCGTTCATCGTGCCGGTGGTGTCGGTAATTGTCAGCGTCGGCTGGTCGTTGGTGCCAGTGATAATAATGGTCACGGTCTGCACCGCGCCGTCGCCGATCGCCACGTCATAGGTTTGGGTGACGATCTGGCCTTCGCCGAGGAACTGCAGGGCAGTGTTGTTCACCGCGAAGTTCCAGCCCAGAGAACCGCTGCCCGTGCCGGTGCTGTCGCTCAGTGGATTAGTGGTGAAACTGCCCAGATAGCCGGAAGCGCCCGGCGTGACGGTAACGCTGTGGGTATCGATCAAGTCGATGTCGGTGAAGGTGATGTTGCCGCTGGCCGCGTAGTCGCCGCTGTCTTCCTTGGCATCGCCGGCCTGCACGCCGCTGGTGATCTGCACTTGGTCGTTGTCGCCGGTAATGGTGATGGTCACGGTCTGCACCGCGCCGTCGCCAATCGCCACGTCATAGGTTTGGGTGACGCTCTGGCCTTCGCCGAGGAACTGCAGGGCAGTGTTGTTCACCGCGAAGTTCCAGCCCAGCGAACCGCTGCCCGTGCCGGTGCTGTCGCTCAGTGGATCAGTGGTGAAACTGCCCAGATAACCGGAAGCGCCCGGCGTGACGGTAACGCTGTGGGTGTCGATCAGGTCGACGTCGGTGAAGGTGATGCTGCCGCTGGCTGCGTAGTCGCCGCTGTCTTCCCCTGCATCGCCGGCTTGCACGCCGCTGGTGATCTGCACTTGGTCGTTGTCGCCGGTAATGGTGATGGTCACGGTCTGCACCGCGCCGTCGCCGATCGCCACGTCATAGGTTTGGGTGACGCTCTGGCCTTCGCCGAGGAACTGCAGGGCGGTGTTGTTCACCGCGAAGTTCCAGCCCAGAGAACCGCTGCCCGTGCCGGTGCTGTCGCTCAGTGGATTAGTGGTGAAACTGCCCAGATAACCGGAAGCGCCCGGCGTGACGGTAACGCTGTGGGTGTCGATCAGGTCGACGTCGGTGAAGGTGATGCTGCCGCTGGCTGCGTAGTCGCCGCTGTCTTCCCCTGCATCGCCGGCTTGCACGCCGCTGGTGATCTGCACCTGATCGTTGGTGCCGGTAATGGTGATAGTCACGGTCTGCACCGCGCCGTCGCCAATCGCCACGTTATAGGTTTGGGTGACGATCTGGCCTTCGCCGAGGAACTGCAGGTCGGTGTTGTTCACCGCGAAGTTCCAACCCAGCGAACCACTGCCCGTGCCGGTGCTGTCGCTCAGTGGATTAGTGGTGAAACTGCCCAGATAGCCGGAAGCACCCGGTGTGACGGTGACGCTGTGGGTATCGATCAGGTCGACGTCGGTGAAGGTGATGTTGCCGCTGGCTGAGTAGTCGCCGCTGTCTTCCCCGGCATCGCCGGCTTGCACGCCGCTGGTGATCTGCACCTGATCGTTGGTGCCGGTGATGGTGATCATCACATTCTGCGTGGTCGACGAACCATGCCCGTCACTGATGGTGACTACATAAGTTTCGGTAGCCGTCTGACCCTGGGCCAGGGATTGGGCTGCCGCATTATTCAGGGTGTAAGTCCAGTTAACCGTGCCGTCGGCTGCGTTGGCCGCTTCAGTTACTGATGCAAGGGTGAAATTGCCCAGCGCGGTGGCGTTGTCTCCCGCAGCCACGAAAGAAGCGGTATGCGTGTCGCTCAGGTCAACATCGCTAAAGGCAATAGTGCCTGTCGCACTCAGCGAATCGGTCGGGCTCGATGTCGTGGTCGCATCTTCGGTTACTGTGCCGGCCTGCACACCTGTGCCCATCGTCACGCTGTCATTCGCACCTGCGAACTGCACCTGCGCAGTGGCCCAACTGAGCGTGCCGTTGCCGAGACGAATCGCATAGGTAAAGGTGTCCGTCAGAGTCCCTCCACCCGCCAGCGCCTGAAGTTGTGCCTTGAAAGCAGTCGACAACGTAGCGGCGTCGTAGCCGACTTTGCCATCCGAGGTAATCCAGATCTTTGCCCCGTTGAAACTGGTGTCAGTACTTGTCGCCTCAATTCTGCCCGTGTCCTGGATCAGGAGGTCGGCCGGCGCATAAATCTTGGTGGCGGTAGAAAGACTGGTCGCGTCATCGAGTGACCACAGTGTCTTTGCGCTGCCGCCGAGGTCATTGGACATGACGTCCAGGTACACGACGCCCAGCAGGTCTTCGGTGATGGCCGCGGTGCTCGTGCCAATAACTCCAGCAGTGAAAATGTCCTCCTGCGCCTGCGGAGTGTTGGAAAGCGAAGTAACGGTGCCGTCGCTAGTCGTTGTGGTGGTTGCCATGTCTTTCTCCCGGAAATGCCATTTTTTTGTTTTTAGAATCGCTAGGGACTGCTAGCAGGAAGAAGTCCCGTTCTTGCACCGCTCAGGTCGTTCAAGAGTGGTGCGAGGCGGCCGCCGGACATCGCCGGCCTGACGGGCCAGGCGCTGCCGGCAGAGGCGCGCGGGTATTGCGAAGATGGAAAAGTTCGCCGCGCTTGAGGCGCGGATCGCAGGGCAGGTCGGGCGAATGTGAGCCCGAGGCTGGGGCTGCGCTGCACATGGCACGCAATAGACTGAGAGCACCCATGTGGCAGGGACTCCTGAAATAATGGCTGGATGAGGCCGTGTTTTGAGAGAGCACCGACTCAGGGGTACGGCCTTTCCTGATATCAGTTTGATGTGTGTTTAGTTGTGGGGGCAGGCTTTGTAAAGGTGTTAACCGCAGCTAACAGTACGACGTGCCAATATTCCGACGGGCGGGTATTTCGGTGTCAATATTATGTCGATTTGTTTTTGGCGAAGGGGCCGCAGGCACTCAACACTGGTGCGGCTCAAACGATCTGAAACCCTTATGCGGCATGGGCTGGCTGTGTTTTATCGATGCTGGGACGCCCCTGAAATTTCAGCGTTCAGTGTTAAAAAGGCCCTGCCAGAGCCTGATGCAGGTCGGTTAAGGATAAATCGGACATGTAGGAGCCAGGCTTGCCGGCGAAGGCGCTCTTAAGGACGCCTTCGCCGGCAAGCCTGGCTCCTGCGAAAAGCGGTCCCGCGTCTGCTGTGGCAGGTTTTTCATGGCTAAAACCAGCCGACGACCTACATGGAAAGTCAGTCATTGCTATGCCTTACTGCTCATTCCACAAGGAGCCAAGCCATGCGACACAGAGGCGCGCAGTTCTGGTTATGGACCGACAATCGGTTATCGCTGCACATCCATGAAGAAGTGCTCAGCGATGGGGTGCAAGTGGAAGTTCGTGCGCAGGTGAATCTCGAAGGTGTCACCCAAGTGTTCATAGGTATTTACGATCACCATGGGATCATGCTGTGCGAGGAGTTTCACGACACGGATCGCGATGAGCCTTACTGCGCGGCGTTGAAATGGGGCGCTCAGCGCGCGAGGGATATTGTGGCGGACGCGCAAGGGTTCGTCGCACCGCATCGGGTGCAGTTGACGCTAAGCCCGGTCATCACTGATGAGTCGGTACTGGCGCTGCGGCGCATGGAAATGAACGAACATGAGCGTTTCAAGCTCAGTTGCGAAGACGCATGGTCGGAATACCTGGCCGCCAAAGCGGCCATGTTGAACCTCATGCGCGCGCCCAAGGTCGATCCCAAGGTCTGGGCAGACCACAAGGAGCGACTGAAACAGGCGATTGACCGGCGCGTCTGTGTACAACGCGCCTATTTACGCTGAGCCATTGCCGGGTCCTCAGGCCTGGGATTGCCGCAGGGACTCGATGGTTGTGATCAGGTCATCGTAGGAAACCGGTTTTCCAATGTGCTGGTTAAAACCCGATTGGCGGGCCTTTTTAATGTCGCTGCTGGCGCCATAGCCGGTCAGGGCAATGGCCGGCACATCCTTGGCAAGCGGCAACTGACGCAATGCATTCATCAGCTCATGGCCGTTCATGACCGGCATGCCCAAATCCGAAATGATCAGATCGAAACGGGTGTTTTTCGCCGCGTCCAGGGCGGCCACCGGGCGATCGAAGGCAATGACTTCGGCGTCTTCCATTTCCAGCAGCATTTTCAGGGTTTCCAGTACCTCGGCAGAGTCGTCGACCAGCAGAATCGTCAAGCCGCTCAGTCTTCCTGACACATCGTCGATTTGAGCCTCGGTTCGGGTTTCGCCTTTGGTGCTGGCCAGTGGCAAGTAGACACTGAAGGTACAGCCTTCCCCGACGCCCGGCGAACTCACCTCCACCGTACCCCGTTGGGCCTCGGTCAACTGGCGGACCAGCGACAAACCGATGCCAAGCCCCTCGCGTTGGTGGTTGGCGTGCTGGGTTTCTGCCTGGCCAAACAGGTCGAATACGTGTTCGAGGTGCTCGGCCGCGATACCGATGCCATCATCCTTGACGTCCAGGCGAGCCATATTTCCTGCCTGCCGGGCGATCAATTGCACGTGGCCGTTGGGCGGGGTGAATTTCAGTGCATTGTTCACCAGGTTCCAGATGATCTGCTCCAGGCGCGTCGGATCGGCGCACACCATCAACGGCTCCGACGGTACTTGCAATTCGACGGTGGTGCTATGCCGATCATTGAGCACGACAGTGTGGATATCGTGCAGCACACTGGTCAGGTCCACGGCCACCGGTTTTAGCTTGAGCTTGCCGGTACGCACACGGGCAACGTCCAGCAGGTCATCGATGATCCGTGCCTGGCTGCTGACGGCATCGCAGATGGTGCTGACGGCTTTGGCGGCCGGCGCCACAGACTTGGTCACCGGCAAGCGCCGCAGCAGTTCGGCGTTGAGCTGGATCAGGTTCAGCGGATGCTTGAGTTCGTGGGACATGACCGCGAAGAACTCATCCTTGAGGTAATTGGTGTTCAGCGTCTCGGCCAGTTGTTGACTCTGCTCTTCATGCTGGCGTTTGTGGCCGGTCAGGTCACGGGCGATTTTCACATAGCCTCGCAGGTTGTCACCGCTGAGCAGGGTCACCTCGCCGCTGCAATAGAAACGGCTGCCGTCCTTGCGCAGGTGCCAGCGTTCATCCTCGGAACGGCCATGGGTACGAGCCCCTTGCAGCTCGGTTTCGGGCACGCCGGAGGCGCGGTCTTCGGCGGAAAAAATGAAGTCGTAGTAAGCGCCTTCGGCTTCGGCCTTGCTGTAGCCGAAAATCAGCTCGGCGCCCTTGTTCCAGCTGGTGATCACGCCTTGCTTATCGAGGGTGATGATTGCGTAGTCGCGGGTGCTTTCGGCCACCAGGCGCATGCGTTCTTCGCCCAGGCGCAGTTCTTCTTCGGCCGCGCGGCGTTTGGTGATGTCGATGAAGGTCAACACCGTACCGTCGATATGGTCTTCGCTGGAGCGGTAGGGCAGCAGGCGGGCGATGTACCAGCGCTTGTCGGTGCTGCTGACTTCACGCTCGATCATGTTCAATGATTCGAATACCTGGGCGGCATCACTCGCCAGCTCTTCGTAGTGCAGGCGATGGGTGATGTCGAGCAGTGAACGGCCGGTATCCATCGGCAACATGCTGAAAATGTCTGTGGCGCGCGGGGTGAACCATTTGATCCGCATGCTGCGGTCGACAAAGACCGTGGCAATGTCGGTGGAGGCGATCAGGTTGGTCAGGTAGTCGTTGATCTTGTCGGTTTCTTCGACTTTGGTTTTCAGCTCGTAGTTGACCGTCAGCAACTCTTCGTTGATCGACTGCAGCTCTTCCTTGCTGGTTTCCAGCTCTTCGGTGGCCGAGCGCAATTCTTCGTTGATCGCCTGCATTTCTTCGTTGGAGGCTTTCAGTTCTTCACTGGAGATTTCCGATTGTTCAATGGTGTCCTGCAAATGCAGCTTGGTGCGTTGCAGTTCACGCTCCAGGTTGGACAGTACCTGGCTCTCGGTTTGCAGCAGGGTCGTGGTCGTCACTTGCGAAGGATCGACTTCGACCTCCTCGAAAATCACCAGGACGAACTCGCCGTCCGATTCTTCATCCTTGTAAGGCTGTGCCTCCAGGCTGACCTTGTAGCGCCGGTCTTCGCGCTTGATCGGCACCTCGCGGGACTTGACCGCCAGGCCACTCTGCTGGACCTGGAACAATGTGGTGCGGATCTCCAGGCGCAGCTCCGGAAGGATCAGCGTCAGCAGGTTGCGTGACAGCTCACCGCCCACATGCCGCAGGAAACGCCCGGCACTTTCACTCATGTGCAAGATGTCGGCGTTAGCATCGACAATCATGCTCGGCGGGGCGGCGCGCTCGAGGGCGCGCTGGTGGATGTCGGCGAAGGACAGCTTGCGCGGCACTGCGTTTTGCGGTGTCTGGCGGGAAACGTTGCTGCGTACATAACCACCGCGCGGCACGGTCGGCGTGCGTCGGCTATTGGCGGTGCCGGTCTTGGCGCGGAAGATCCGGTTGCGTTTGTCCACCGGCGTGAACAGATCATGGCAAGCGTCTGCGCTTTCTGAAGACCCCAGGAACAGGAAGCCGCCAGGGCGCAATGCAAAGTGGAACATCTGAAGGATTTCGCGCTGTACTTCGCGATCCAGATAGATCAGCAGGTTGCGGCAAACGATCAGGTCGATTTGCGAGAAAGGCGGGTCGGATAACAGGCTGTGTTTGGCGAACAGCACCTTCTCGCGGATTTCCTTGCGAATCCGATAGTGGTCATCCTCCTTGATAAAGTAATGCCGCAGCCGCGTCGGCGGCACATCCGTGACGATCGCTTGCGGGTACAGACCGGCCCGGCCGATGCTGATGGCGCGTTCGTCGATATCGGTGGCAAAAATTTGCAGCGAGGCCTTGCTGGATTCCAGTTGCAGCTGATCGTTGACCAGCATCGCCAGGCTGTAGGCTTCTTCGCCGGTGGAGCAGCCAGCCGACCACACTCGAATTTCTTCTTTCTCAGGCTGCGCCGAGACCGCGGCGCTGACCAGTTGCGGCACGATATCGCGCTCCAGCGCTTCGAAGGCTTCGCGATCGCGGAAGAAGTTGGTCACGCCGATCAGCATGTCCCCCAGCAGCGCCTTGGTTTCTTCGGGATTGCTTTGCAGGTAGCGGTAGTAAGCCACCAGGTCCGGCTGGGCCGTGACCTGCATCCGGCGCTCGATCCGACGTAATACCGTCGCGCGTTTATAGTGCTTGAAGTCATGGCCGGTACCGGTGCGTAACTGGATCAGCACGTCATGCAGCATTTGTTCGGCGAGCGCTGCATCACGCTCGGACACCGAGGCGATGGTTTGCAGTTCCGGGTCGTTGGCGGTGGGCAAGCTGATTTCCTGGGAGTTGTGCCACAGATCCAGCAACTTTTGCGGCATTTCGACCACGGGTAACACCAGATCGACCATGCCGGTCTCGATGGCTGCGCGTGGCATACCGTCGAACTCGGCATCTTCCGGCACTTGGGCCATGGTGATGCCGCCGTGTTCCTTGATACGTGACAAGCCGACCGCGCCATCGGAACCGCTGCCGGAAAGTACCAGGCAAAAGGCGTGTTCCTGGTGTACTTCGGCCAGGTCACGGAAGAACAGATCGATCGAGGCGTGGCGTCCCAACTGTGGATCGTTTTCACTGACCTCAAGGTTGCCGTCATTCATCGTCAGCCGCTGCGCCGGTGAGATGACGTACACCCGGTTTTTTTTTTCGATCGGCACGGTTTCGGTGACCTGCAGAACCGGCATCCGGGTCGATTCCTGGATGATCTTGTCTGCGATGCTCTGATGGTCGGGCGACAGGTGGAGAATGATCACAAACGCCATGCCGTTATCGTGAGGCATGTTCTCGAAGAACAATTTAATGGCTTGCAGCCCGCCCGCTGACGCGCCAATACCCACCACCGGAAAGTCCAGGGTGCTGGGGCTCAGGGCCTTTTGCTCAGGAGCGGTGGCCGAGTGCTTGGGGTTGGTGGTCATTTCTTTTGCCTTTGCTGGCGATGTAAAGCGTATTGAGTTCAAGCGGGTATAAAACGCGCGTCAATTCAGAATAATCCCGTTTTTCAATAAGGCCTTCAATTATTTAGCGCGCATTTGTGGGGTTATATAAGTTTTTGACCACCCAACGTGCGATTGCATTCCCGTCGCTTCAAGGGAACGCGACTACTGGCCGATAACCCGATCGGCTGTGTGAGTTTCGTCGCTGACGGTCGGCACGTGTGATCGCGGAATTGTGCGAAATCGCTTGATAGCCTATGGCCTCCCGCTATCATCTGCGCGCCCGAAAAACGGCCGCGACGCTGAGTTCATCCGTGTAACTGCCTTTAGGTTGTTCTTCTTAAATTGCCTGGAAATCTTCGATGCTGTCGTATCACCAAAAAAGCTTCCTGATCGTCGATGATTTCTCGGATTTCCGCAGTTCCGTCAGGTCCATGCTGCGGGAGCTGGGCGTCAAGGACGTGGACACCGCCGATACCGGTGAACAGGCGCTGCGCATGTGCTCGCAGAAGTCCTACGATTTCATCCTGCAGGATTTCCACCTGGGCGACGGCAAGAAGAACGGTCAACAGGTGCTTGAAGACCTGATGATCGAGAAGCTGATCAGCCATGAAAGCGTGTTTGTCATGGTCACTGCCGAAACCAGCCAGGCCATGGTACTCAGCGCACTGGAGCATGAGCCCGACGCTTACCTGACCAAGCCGTTCAACCGTTCGGGCCTGGCCCAGCGCCTGGAACGGCTGGAGCAGCGCAAAACGTTGCTCAAACCGATCCTGCAAGCCCTTGACCGGGGCAAACCGGTTGAAGTGCTCAATGCCTGCATTGCCCTGTGCAAACAGGACATTCGGTATTCGCCGCTGTGCCTGCGTTACCGCGCCGATGCGTTGCGCGATTTGAACCAGAACGAAGCGCTGGAGCGTCTCTATGACAGCATCATTGCTGATCGGCCTTTGCCATGGGCATTTGCCGGGTTGGGCCAGTTGCTGTTCAAGCGCGGCCAGGTCAGCCAGGCCAAAGGCATTTATGAAAAGGCCCTGAAAGTCTTTCCGATGATGCCGGCCCTCTACGACGGCATGGCCGATGTGCTGGTCGCCGAAGGGGACACCAAGGGAGCGCAGAGAGTCCTGGAAGAGGCTATTCGCCTGTCGCCGCTGGCGGTGCGCCGGCAAGCGTTGCTGGGCAAGCTGGCGATGGCCAACGAAGATTTCGACACCGCCTCCAGAGCCTATCGTCAGGCGGTGGCCCAAGGGGCACAGTCACGTTTCAAGGATGCGGAAAGCAACCTCGGCCTGGCCCATGCCTTGATCAGCAAGGGCAGTGAGAAAGGCCTGGACACCCGGACCCGCCTCGAAATCAACACCACGCTGAGTGCGGTGGCGAAGGAGAACCCTTCCGACCCCGGCCTGCAGATTCGTGCGCGCCTGATGAAAGCCACCAGCCTGTTGCTCAACGATGCCGAAACCGCCGAGAAGCTCACCGAGCAGGCGATGATGCGTCTCGATGGCATGGAGCAGTTCATGAGCGCCGAAGCGGCGCTGCTGGTGGCCAAGCAGCTGCAAATGTTGGGGCAGGCGAGTGCCGGCGCTTCGATGCTGAAAAACTGTGCGGAAATCTACGGCGACGATCCGACCGTGATGAAAGGCATCGCCAAACTGACCGACGACCCGACCATCCTCAACTCCGGCAACGCAGCCGCCGACCTTAACCGTCAGGGCGTGCGGGTGTACAAGACCGGGAACCTGGTGGAAGCCCGGGATGTATTCCGCAAAGCCCTGGCGTTGCAGCCGAAGAACATCAGTATTGCCCTGAACATGGCGCAGTCGCTGTTGCATGGCACTGACACCAGCGTGCCGTCGGCCGAACTGGAAGAATGCCGGGCCTGCCTGAAAACCGTCGGCCTGATGCCCGATACCGACGCGCGTTATCCGCGCTACCAGAAACTGAAAATCAAGGCGTTCGGCGAATGATCGACAGCGAACCGTCACTCGACTTTTCCACGGTGATTGCCTCCACCGTGCATGACATGAAGAACTCCCTGGCCATGCTGATGCAGGCGCACAGCCAATGGCTGGCGCGCTTGCCCGATCCCGAGCAACACACCCCGGAGCAGGGCGTGATCGACTTCGAGTTCGCCCACCTCAATGGCATGCTGGTGCAATTGCTGGGGCTGTACAAACTCGGTGTCAACCAGATGCCGTTGCAGCCGGCCTACCATGAGCTGGATGATTTCATCGAGGCGCAACTGGCGGCTCACCAGGAAGTGTTCGCCAGCCGCGGCATTATCGCGAGCTATGAAGTGGACCCGTTGAGCCCGCTGGGTTTCTTTGACCGGGAACTGATTGCCTCGGTACTCGCCAACTGCATCAACAATGCCATGCGTTACGCCCGCGATGCCTTGTTGATCAGCGTCAGCGATGAGGCCGGGCAACTGGTGCTGACCATCAATGACGATGGCGAGGGTTATCCGCCCGAGATGATCGAGCGTCAGGCCGATTACGTGCAGGGCATCAACCACAGCAGTGGCAGCACCGGCCTGGGCCTGTACTTTGCCGGACGGATTGCCGCCTTGCATCAGCGCAACGGCGTGGGCGGACGCACCGAAATCAGCAATGGCGGCCCGTTGGGCGGTGGCGTGTTCAGACTGTATCTCCCCTGAATCACACTTCTGTTCAAGGATTGCACCTTTTTGTTTGACGCTGCTTGATATTCCGAACAGCCGAAGCCTATTTTGTACGGGTCGCCGTTCGCGGCTCGTACAACAACAAGGATTGCGTCATGACAACCGATGGCCATCGTTCACTCGCGCAGCGATTGACGGGCATTGATGAGATTGAATGTGTCACGCCGGACCTGAACGGCGTACCACGCGGCAAGGTGATGACCGCCGAAGGATTTCTTGAAGGGCGGCGTTTGCAGATGGCGCGGGGAGTGCTGCTGCAATGCATCATGGGCGGTTATCCGCCGGCGCGCTTTTATGGCAGCGATGATGGCGATCTGGCGCTGGTGCCTGATCCCGCGCAGATCCACCGTTTGCCTTGGAGCCAGCAGCCTCGGGCGCTGGCCATTTGTGATGCGGACGAACTGACTGGCGAGAGCTCGCCGTTGTCGACCCGCGGCCAACTCAAGGCCGTGATCGCTCGATATGCCGCCCTCGGTCTGGCGCCGGTGGTGGCGACCGAGCTGGAGTTCTTCGTCTTTGCGCCCAACCCTGACCCGACGCATCCCTTCCAGCCGCCACTGGGCCTGGACGGTCGTCGCGAGGATGGTCATTCGGCGTTCAGCGTCAGTTCCAATAACGGCTTGCGGCCGTTCTTCAATGAAGTCTACGAATGCATGGCGGCGCTGGGTTTGCCGCGCGATACCTTCATGCACGAGATGGGTGTCAGCCAGTTCGAGATCAACCTGCTGCACGGTGATCCGCTACTGTTGGCCGACCAGACTTTGCTGTTCAAGCATCTGCTCAAAGAAGTGGCGCTCAAGCATGGCCTGACCGTGGTCTGCATGGCCAAGCCGTTGGCGCACACACCGGGCAGTTCGATGCATATTCATCAGAGCATCGTCGAGATCGACACCGGGCGTAACGTGTTCAGCGACAAGGCCGGCGAGCCGACCGCGACCTTCCGTCATTTCATCGGTGGCCAGCAGGCCGGTCTGGCGGATTTCACTGCGCTGTTTGCGCCGAACGTGAACTCCTATCAGCGCCTATGCCATCCTTTCGCATCGCCAAATAATGCCTGCTGGTCCCACGACAATCGCGCGGCCGGGCTGCGCATTCCGGCCAGTTCACCGGTCGCTCGTCGGGTCGAAAACCGCTTGCCGGGGGCCGATGCCAATCCGTATCTGGCGATCGCCGCGAGCCTGGCCGCGGGGTTGTATGGCATCGAGAACAAACTGGAGCCGAGCGAGCCGATCCAGGGTGAGTTCGTTGTGCCGGATAATCTTTCATTGCCGTGTACCTTGCATGCCGCTCTCGAACGTCTGAAACGTAGCCAATTGGCGAAGGAACTGTTCGGCAAGGAGTTCATCGAAGGCTACATCGCTTCGAAGACCATGGAGTTGACCAGCTTCTTTGATGAAATTACTCCCTGGGAACGGCGTGTTCTAGCAGCCCAGGCCTGACGACCCGTCGCCGTCGGGCTATCGTTTGTCGATAGCCCGATACTCACTGCAAGGAGCCGCTCGGAACGCCGATGCGCCAAATCTTGAAATCTTTTCGGGGGCTTTATTTCGCCTCGCTGATGATGTTGATCGGCTCGGGCCTGTTGAGTACTTACCTTGCCCTGCGCCTGGCGGCCGATAAAGTCGACAGCCTGTGGGTCGGTGCGTTGATGGCGGCCAACTATTTCGGCCTGGTGCTGGGTGGCAAGATCGGCCATCGGCTGATTGCCCGGGTCGGGCATATTCGAGCTTATTCAGCCTGCGCCGGGATCGTCGGCGCGGCAGTGCTGGGCCATGGCCTGGTGGACTGGCTGCCCGCGTGGCTGTTCCTGCGGGTGATCGTCGGCCTGGGCATGATGTGCCAGTATATGGTGATCGAAAGCTGGCTCAATGAGCAGGCAGAAGCCAATAAGCGTGGCGTGGTGTTCAGCGGCTACATGATCGCTTCGTACCTGGGGCTGGTGCTGGGTCAGCTGATTCTGGTCATGCACCCGGGCCTGGGCCTGGAACTGCTGATGCTGGTCGCACTGTGTTTCGCCCTGTGCCTGGTACCGGTGGCCCTGACGCGGCGGATTCACCCGGCGCCTTTGCACCCGGCGCCGATGGAACCACGCTTCTTCATCAAGCGTGTGCCGCAGTCGTTGAGCACGGTGTTGGGGTCGGGGTTGATCGTCGGTTCGTTCTACGGTCTGGCGCCGCTGTATGCCTCGCAGCAAGGATTGTCCACTGAACAGGTCGGTCTGTTCATGGGTAGCTGCATTTTTGCCGGCCTGGTGGTGCAGTGGCCGTTGGGTTGGCTGTCGGATCGCTATGACCGGGCGCTGTTGATCCGCTGTTTCGCGTTCAGCCTGGCGCTGGCTGCGTTGCCGCTGGCAATCATGCAGCAGGTGCCGCTGGAGGTGCTATTCATTGCCGGGTTCCTCTGCTCGTTGGTGCAGTTCTGCCTGTACCCGTTGGCGGTGGCGTTCTCCAACGACCACGTCGAGGGTGATCGCCGGGTGTCGCTGACGGCGATGCTGCTGGTGACTTATGGAGTCGGCGCGAGTATCGGACCGTTGGTGGCCGGGGTGTTGATGAAGCTGTTCGGCAGTCAGATGCTCTATGCCTTCTTCAGCTTCTTTGCGCTGGTGCTGGTGTGGCGAATTCGCCCGAAAGCGGTCACCAACCTGCATCAGGTGGACGATGCTCCGCTGCATCACGTGGCCATGCCGGACAGCATGTCGAGCTCGCCATTGGTCGCTTGCCTGGACCCGCGAGTCGATGAACAGGTAGTGCAGGATCAGATGCAGAACCCGGTCAACCCGGAGGCTGATTTCAATCCGGATGCCGAGCCGGAAACCGAAGCTGAAACAGATTCGGAACCCGAAGACCCTGACACAGGTCGCGAGCAAAGTTTTACCGAAGCGCGGCCTTGACCAAGGCATAAAAAACGGGCAGTCATCGCAAGGGACTGCCCGTTTTTTATGGGCGTGGCGTATCAGAAGTCGTCTTTATCGAAACGCCGCGCTTCGCGCTGAAGCTGATAGACGAACCGCTCGACCTGGCGCTGCACCAGGCCGCTCATGTTGTGAAAACGCACGCCGGCGAAGGTGGTGTTGATCTTTTCTTCGAAATGCAGGTAACGCAGTTCGACCGGTGCCGTCATGCTGCCGAAGGGCAGGGCAGCGACGAAACGGTCGTAGACCTGGCCCAGTTGCAGGCTAGCGGTGATGTCGCCCTCGAAGCGCAATTTGCAGCCGGTGGCGGAGATGTCCAGCAGTTTGCCGCTGATGGCCGATTTGAGTTTGTCGCCACCCAGATCGACGTTGACCAGTTGCGCCAGCTTCAACGCGGCGCGGAAAGCATTGCGGCGCTGGTGATAAACCACCTCATCGGGCAGCGCGCCACGGTAGCAGCGGCCATCGCCGGAGTCGTCGATGGTGAGCGGGCCATTGCTTTCCCAGGCGATGCGCACGCCGTCGTGGAAGCCTTCGACCTTGAACGGTTCGCCGGCCAGCAGAAAACGTTCGCCATCGCGCGGGATCATTTCGTCCAGGGCGATCATGTTGCTGTCACGATCGATGTCCACCAGATAACTCTGGAAGCGCTGGCTGCGCTCGTGGAACGTGATGATCAGCGGGTCATGGCTGTCTTGCAGCTGACGCAAATTGCCGGAGATTTCCAGGGGCGTAGTGAGCACCTTGGGTGGCTGCGGAGCATCTTCCGCGTTTAAGGCATTGAACACGGGGCATCAATCTCCAGACAAATATGACTACTGGCTAGCATTCTGCCAGCATGTTTCGCGTCTTGATAGAGCGTGCTCATTGAAAGGCTCAAGCCTGACTGAGCGGGCGTGGTTTTGCGAGTTTGGAGGTTGATCCGCGGGCATCGTAGAGCGCTGGCGGCTCGCCGCCGGTGAGGATTTTCAGCTGATTGGCCGTGGCGGCCTGCTGCACCAGAATCGACTGGCCATTGTTAACGTTGGCGGCCTGGCACTGGGCCAGGAGGTCGGTCAGCACATCGCTCTGTGCCAGCAACTGATCGCCAATGCTCGAATGGCTGGCAAGTTGCTCCAGTCCCTGGCGATTGGTCGGCAGGTTGAGGCTGGCGAGGATTTCACTGCGCTTGCGGCCATGCTGCTCAAGCAAAATGATCAATGCCTGTTTCTGCGCCAGAATCTCTTCGAGCAGTGGCATGTCGCGACCGTGCAGGGCGAGGGACTCGGTTTGCAGCAGCTCCAGCAAGTGTTGCGCCGGGGCAAAGTCGTCGATGATCAGTTGCAGTAAATTAGTGTCGTGCATGGCTGGCCTTGGGTTTTAAGCGTCCAAAAGCCTGGCGCGGCCGGGGCCTAGCGCTGGGCTTCGAAGTTGAGCAGTTTGCTGGCTACACGGTTGCTGTCGACTTTATAGCTGCCATCGGCAATCGCTGCTTTCAACTCGGCCACGCGGGCGTTGTCGACGGCAGGCTGATCGCGCAGCTTGTCAGTGACCTTCTGCAACTGTTGAGCCTCATTGCTGAGGTGTACCGATTCCCCGCTTTTGGTGGTACTGGCCTGTTCGGCCGGGGTATTCAGCGGCGCGGATTGGCCGGCTTCGGCGGTTTCCTTCGCGGCGCTGGTACGTGTACTGCCCGTAAGTGACGAGGAGCTGTTTAAACGACTGAAATCGATGACCATGACAAAAAACCTCTGGGTATTTGGACGCTTGCCATGTTTTCGGCTCTTCTTGTGAAAACTTTAGGCCCATTTATCAATGAGCGTGCATGCGCCAGCGTGTGTCCTGCATGCGGCACAGTTTAGGCAACAGCCCAGTGGCGCGCCATCTCTTCACAAACTAATGGCCGCTTACATGGAAACTTCCACCTGGCCGGGTGCGGTGACTTGCGCCTTGATGACCCGCTGGGAGTTGAGGTTTTTCACGCGAATCTGTTCGCTCATGCCGCCATTGGACAGCGCTTCACCCGGCATACGCACACTGAGCGTACCGCTGCGGGCGGTAATCACCACCTGATCGCCCTTGCGAATGACTTCCGCCTGTTCGAGATGCACCAAGGTAATCACCTGATCAGCGACCATTGGTCGGGTCAGTTTTTGTCCGATCGCTTGATCAACGGAAGTCAGAAAACCCTGATTTATCAGGCTGATATCGCGTTCACGAAGGGTCACGTCCTGAGGTTCGATAATCCCTGTGCGCTTGAGCGGACGAGTGGTGGTCACGATGTCGCGAAACAGCCGTACTTGAGCGGGTACGAAGACTGTCCAGGGGGAGGCACCGTCGCAGCGAACCTTGACCGTAACCCGGCCCAGAGGCCTCGCGGGGCTCTCAAGGGTGGCTGTCAATTCCTTGTCGCACATCGGCATGCGCAGGCGCGGATCGAGCTGGTTGACCTCGATTTCGTAGCGTCCTTGCGTTTGACTGGTGGCCAGATAGTCTTCTACGGTGAATTCAAGAAAGCCCTGAGTGACGCCGATAAGCATGTCAGGCAAGGTAACCGCGTCAGCAAGGGCAGGGCTGCCAGCGTTGAACAGGCAAACGGCCGACATCGCGCAGAGCAATCTGCGATACGTTGATGTCAAGCGTCGGGAAAATGTCGGTTCTGTGTTCATAAGAGTTAAAAAGCAAGCGCCGTGCCGTTTAGTGAAGAATGTGCGTCGCAACACACTTAGCGTTGGTGTAGGAGTCTGGGCATGGCTGGTGTAATGGATTCGGTGAACCAGCGCACGCAACTGGTGGGGCAGAATCGCCTTGAGCTGTTGTTGTTCCGTCTCGACGGCCAGCAGCTGTATGGGATCAACGTGTTCAAGGTTCGTGAGGTGCTGCAATGCCCCAAACTGACCCTGATGCCCAAGTCCAGTCCTGTCGTGTGCGGTGTGGCGAATATTCGGGGGGCGACCATTCCGATTCTGGATCTGGCGATGGCGACCGGCTCCGGAGCGCTCAAAGATCAAAGCAATCCCTTCGTGATCATCACGGAGTACAACACCAAGACTCAGGGTTTCCTGGTTCGATCGGTAGAGCGCATCGTCAACATGAACTGGGAGGAGATTCATCCGCCACCCAAGGGCACCGGGCGCGATCACTACCTGACGGCGGTGACTCGGGTCGACAATCAGTTGGTCGAAATCATCGACGTCGAGAAGGTGCTGGCGGAAGTGTCACCGACACCGGAAGCGATTTCGGTGGGCGTGGTGGATGTCGAGACTCAGCACAAGGCGTTGTCCTTGCGCGTGCTGACGGTCGATGACTCATCGGTGGCGCGCAAGCAAGTGACCCGTTGCCTGCAAACCGTCGGCGTCGAAGTGGTGGCGTTGAACGACGGCCGGCAAGCGCTGGATTACCTGCGCAAGCTGGTCGACGAGGGCAAGAAGCCGGAAGAAGAGTTCCTGATGATGATCTCCGACATCGAGATGCCGGAGATGGACGGGTACACCCTGACGGCCGAGATCCGCAACGACCCACGCATGCAAAAGCTGCATATCATCCTGCATACTTCGTTGTCGGGTGTGTTCAATCAGGCGATGGTCAAGAAGGTCGGGGCCGATGACTTCCTGGCCAAATTCCGTCCTGATGACCTGGCATCCCGGGTAGTCGACCGGATCAAAGCAGCAGATAACAGCTAGGGGCCTTCTGTCCCTGGCGGTCAAAACGATTTAAGAGGCGGCATCTTTGTCTACGGGTAATTTGGATTTCGAACAGTTCCGGGTCTTCCTGGAAAAAGCCTGTGGCATTTTGCTCGGTGAAAACAAGCAATACCTGGTCTCGAGCCGTCTCAACAAACTGATGGAGCAGCAGGGCATCAAATCATTGGGTGAGCTGGTTCAGCGCATCCAGACCCAGCCGCGCAGTGGTTTGCGCGAGATGGTGGTGGATGCCATGACCACCAACGAAACCCTGTGGTTTCGTGACACCTATCCGTTTGAAGTCTTGAAGAACAAGGTCTTGCCTGCAGCGATCAAGGCAAGCCCCGGCCAGCGCCTGCGGATCTGGTCGGCGGCGTGTTCGTCGGGTCAGGAACCGTATTCGCTGTCGATGTCCATCGATGAGTTCGAACGGGTCAACATGGGTCAGTTGAAGATGGGCGTGCAGATCGTTGCCACTGACTTGTCCGGCACCATGCTGACCAACTGCAAGACCGGCGAGTACGACAGCCTGGCCATCGGCCGCGGTCTGTCGCCCGAGCGCCTTCAGCGTTACTTCGACCCGAAAGGGCCGGGACGTTGGGCGATCAAGGCGCCGATCAAGAGTCGGGTGGAATTTCGCTCGTTCAACCTGCTGGACAGCTACGCGAGCCTGGGCAAGTTCGACATCGTGTTCTGCCGCAACGTGCTGATCTACTTCTCCGCCGAGGTGAAGAAAGACATCCTGTTGCGCATCCACAGCACGCTGAAGCCGGGCGGTTATCTGTTCCTTGGTGCGTCCGAGGCGCTGAACGGTTTGCCGGACCATTACCAGATGGTCCAGTGCAGTCCGGGGATCATTTATCAGGCGAAGTGATTCGTTGACGGCATAAAAAAACGGGAGTCCTCAGGGGCTCCCGTTTTTTTGTGCCTGTAATTATCTCTAAAAATCACCACAACCCCTGTGGGAGCGGGTGGTGTTCTTCCGACTGTGGGAAAGCGGCAGAAAAGCGGCAGGCGGCGGAAATCGGTTGCCGCTTTTCTGGCATTGCCGGCTTGCCACCGCGCGCAAAGCCCCGGTTTACGGGATTTTTTGAATTGGCACGGCGCTTGCTATGTCCCTGTTACGAAAAATCAGGTCACCCGAAGGTTTCCCGACATGAGCATCAGCTTCGATAAAGCGCTCGGTATCCATGAACAAGCCCTGGGCTTCCGCGCTCAGCGTGCCGAAGTCCTGGCCAACAACATCGCCAACGCCGACACCCCGAACTACAAGGCTCGGGATCTGGACTTCTCGAAAGTGCTCGCCGAGCAGAACGAGAAAACCAAAAACGGCAAGTTCGCCTTGAACATGACCAACAGCCGTCACATCGAAGCTGAAGGCATGGGCAATGGCGACGAGTCGCTGATGTATCGCACGCCGATGCAACCGTCGATCGACCAGAACACCGTAGACGCCCAACTGGAACAGTCGAACTACGCCGAAAACGCGGTCAACTTCCAGGCCAGCTTCACCCTGCTCAACAGTAAATTCAAAGGGCTGGTATCAGCCCTGCGTGGAGAGTAAGTCATGTCCCTTGCCAGTGTTTTCAACATTGCCGGTAGCGGCATGAGTGCCCAGACCACTCGCTTGAACACCGTCGCCTCGAACATCGCCAACGCCGAGACCGTCTCGTCGAGCATCGACCAGACCTACCGTGCCCGCCACCCGGTATTCGCCACCATGTTCCAGGGCGGCCAGAGCGGCGGCAGCGATTCGCTGTTCCAGAACCAGGACGCTGCCGGTCAAGGCGTGCAAGTGCTGGGCGTGGTCGAAGACCAGAGCAACCTTGAAGCGCGCTACGAGCCGAACCATCCGGCTGCCGATGGCAAGGGCTACGTCTACTACCCGAACGTCAACGTCGTCGAAGAAATGGCCGACATGATTTCCGCGAGCCGTTCGTTCCAGACCAACGCCGAAATGATGAACACCGCCAAAACCATGATGCAGAAGGTCCTGACCCTCGGTCAGTGATAAGGGGCGATTCATATGAGCGTTATCAGCGATGTTCTGGCCAACTCCTCGGTCCAGACCCCGACCAACAAAGACAGCCTGACCTCCGCCGCTACCGGCGGCCAGGAGCTGGGCAAGGACGCGTTCCTGCAACTGTTGGTGACTCAGCTGAAAAACCAGAACCCGCTCGATCCTCAGGATAACAGCGAGTTCGTGGCACAGTTGGCGCAGTTCAGTAGCCTGGAAGGTATCACCACGCTGAACGATACGGTCAGCGGCCTTGCCAGCAGCTACAGCTCCTCGCAAGCTTTGCAGGCTTCTTCGCTGGTGGGGCGCTCCGTCATTGCGCAGACCGACAAAACCATGGTCGACACTTCCAAGAGCCTCAACGGTACCGTCGTGGTGCCCACCTCGGTTTCCGCCGCCACCGTCAAGATCACCAACTCGGAAGGCAAGACTATCCGTACGCTCGAGTTGGGCAGTCAAAGTGCCGGTAACGCCAGTTTTATCTGGGACGGCAAGGACGATGCAGGCGCGGTGGCACCGGCGGGTACTTACACCTTCGGCGCAACGGCCACCATCGACAGCAAGGCGACATCGCTGATTACCTATCTGCCAGCGACCGTTAACAGCGTGACCATCAGCCAGACCGGCGGTGAGTTGATGCTGAACCTGGCAGGCATGGGCAGCGTTGCCCTGTCCAAAGTACAAACCATTGGTATATAGAGCCGACTAACACGGCACAAGGAGTGGAATATGTCTTTCAATATCGGCCTTAGCGGTCTCTATGCAGCCAACAAACAACTGGACGTGACCGGCAACAACATCGCCAACGTCGCGACCACCGGTTTCAAATCCTCCCGTGCAGAATTCGAAGACGTGTACTCGGCCACTCGCCTGGGTACCGGCAGCAAGACCGTCGGCAACGGCGTGCGCCTGGCCAACGTGTCCCAGCAGTTCGGCCAGGGCGACGTGAACAACACCGGCAACGTGCTGGACATGGGCATCCAGGGCAACGGCTTCTTCATCCTCAGCGACAACGGCTCCCTGAGCTACACCCGTGCCGGTGCGTTCAAGACTGATGCTGAAAACTATGTGGTTGATAACAACGGCAACCGTTTGCAGGGTTATGGTGTTGATGCCAACGGCAAGATCATCAACGGTGTGTTGACTGACTTGAAGATTGATACGTCGAGCCTCAAGCCAAACCCGACCACCAAAGTCGATCAGACGATGAACCTGAACTCGGCGGAAACATTACCGACCGTGGCCACGTTCAGCCCGACCGATACCAACAGCTATAACAAGACCATTTCCACCAAGGTCTACGATAGCCAGGGTAACGAGCACACCATGGATCAGTACTACGTGAAAACGGGTACCAACGCCTGGCGTGTCCACACCTACATGGATGGTCGTTCCCCGGCCAACCCTGCTACCACGCCACCAGTGGCGATTACCGCCGACATCACTTTCAACTCCGATGGCAGCATCAATACGCTGACGGCGGGTGCTGGCTGGACCAAGACCGGCAACACGTTGACCATGACCGGTTGGGTGCCAGGTACCATTACCAACGCCGCAACGACTCCTGTGACCTGGGGGCCGAACGGTTCTGTCGCTGCCACTGGCGGTATCGCGTTCAACATGGCGCTGACCACTTCTTACAACTCGCCAACCGCTCGTACCGCCCAGTTCCAGGATGGTTACGCCACCGGCCAGATCTCCAGCCTGACGATCGACGCCACCGGCGTCATGACCGCCAACTTCAGCAACCAGCAAACCAAGGCCATCGGCCAGGTTGCAGTCGCCAGCTTCGCTAACGAGCAAGGCTTGCAGCCGATCGGTGGTACCCGCTGGAAAGAAACCTTCGCCTCGGGCGTGGCGGGTGTCGATGCGCCGACAACCGGCACTCTGGGTTCGGTCGTGTCCAACTCCCTGGAAGAGTCCAACGTCAACCTGACCAATGAATTGGTCGAGCTGATCAAGGCCCAGAGCAACTACCAGGCAAACGCCAAGACCATCTCCACCCAGAGCACCATCATGCAGACCATCATTCAGATGACCTGATGCTTGATAGTGCTGCATAAAGAACCCCTCGCAGGAGGGGTTTTTTTATGGCTTGGTTTTTTGTCGGGAGTTGAGGTTTTGGTTGTTTGTGCCGGCCTCTTCGCGGGCAAGCCTCGCTCCCACAGGATATACGTCGCCCATATGATCAACGTATATCCTGTAGGAGCGAGGCTTGCCCGCGAAGGCGTCAGATCGGCCACCACATTCCTCAAGGCAAAAGAAAACCCCCGACCAATCCAGAGGACTGATCGGGGGTTATCGAGGTAAGCGCCTTTCAGCGCTCACCCGCTCAGCTTATTGGCAAGCTTCGCAATCCGGCTCGTCGATGGCGCACGCCTTCGGCACTGGAGCGGGGCCGGCAGGGGCTGCCAGGACCGAGTCGTCGCCGTGGTTGCCGCCGCTGGAAACAGCGTTCAGCTTACCGGTGTTGATGGTCGACTTCTCGGTGCTGGTCGCGGCCAGGGCACGGAGGTAGTAGGTGGTTTTCAGACCACGGTACCAGGCCATGCGGTAGGTCACGTCCAGCTTCTTGCCCGATGCGCCGGCGATGTACAGGTTCAGGGACTGAGCCTGGTCGATCCACTTCTGACGACGGCTGGCCGCGTCAACGATCCACTTGGTGTCCACTTCGAACGCGGTGGCGTAGAGCTCTTTGAGTTCTTGCGGGATGCGCTCGATCTGCTGCACCGAACCGTCGTAGTACTTCAGGTCGTTGATCATGACCGAGTCCCACAGACCGCGAGCCTTCAGGTCGCGAACCAGGTACGGGTTGATCACGGTGAATTCGCCCGACAGGTTCGATTTCACGTAGAGGTTCTGGTAGGTCGGTTCGATCGACTGCGACACGCCAGTGATGTTGGCGATGGTCGCGGTTGGTGCGATGGCCATGATGTTGGAGTTACGAATGCCTTTCTGCACACGGGCGCGAACCGGTGCCCAGTCCAGGGATTCGTTCAGGTCGACATCGATGTACTTCTGGCCACGCTGTTCGATCAGGATCTGTTGCGAATCCAGCGGCAGGATGCCTTTGGACCACAGCGAACCCTGGAACGTCTCGTAGGCGCCGCGCTCGTCGGCCAGGTCGCAGGACGCCTGGATCGCGTAGTAGCTGACCGCTTCCATCGACTTGTCGGCGAACTCGACGGCAGCGTCGGAACCGTAAGGGATGTGCTGCAGGTACAAAGCGTCCTGGAAGCCCATGATGCCCAGACCGACCGGACGGTGCTTGAAGTTGGAGTTCTTCGCTTGTGGCACCGAGTAGTAGTTGATGTCGATAACGTTATCGAGCATGCGAACGGCGGTGTTCACGGTGCGTTCCAGCTTGGCGGTGTCCAGCTTGCCGTTGGTGATGTGGTTCGGCAGGTTGATCGAGCCCAGGTTGCAAACGGCGATCTCGTCCTTGTTGGTGTTCAAGGTGATCTCGGTGCACAGGTTCGAGCTGTGAACCACGCCCACGTGCTGCTGCGGGCTGCGCAGGTTGCACGGGTCTTTGAAGGTCAGCCATGGGTGGCCGGTTTCAAACAGCATGGACAGCATTTTGCGCCACAGGTCTTTGGCCTGGATGGTCTTGAACAGCTTGATCTTGCCTGGGTACTGGGACAGGGCTTCGTAGTACTCGTAACGCTCTTCGAAGGCCTTGCCGGTCAGGTCGTGCAGATCCGGCACTTCGGATGGCGAGAACAGGGTCCACGGGCCGTCATCGAAGACGCGCTTCATGAACAGGTCAGGGATCCAGTTGGCGGTGTTCATGTCGTGGGTACGACGACGGTCATCACCGGTGTTCTTGCGCAGCTCGATGAACTCTTCGATGTCCATGTGCCAGGTTTCCAGGTAGGCACACACAGCGCCTTTGCGCTTGCCACCCTGGTTAACGGCGACGGCGGTGTCGTTCACCACTTTCAGGAACGGTACAACGCCCTGGGATTTGCCGTTGGTGCCCTTGATGTACGAGCCCAGTGCACGAACCGGCGTCCAGTCGTTGCCCAGGCCGCCAGCGAATTTCGACAGCATGGCGTTGTCGTGGATCGCGTGGTAGATGCCCGACAGGTCATCCGGCACGGTGGTCAGGTAGCAGCTCGACAGCTGTGGACGCAGGGTACCGGCGTTGAACAGGGTCGGGGTCGACGACATGTAGTCGAAGGACGACAACAGGTTGTAGAACTCGATCGCACGGTCTTCTTTGTTCTTCTCTTCGATTGCCAGGCCCATGGCCACGCGCATGAAGAAAATCTGCGGCAGTTCGAAACGCACGCCATCCTTGTGGATGAAGTAACGGTCGTACAGGGTTTGCAGGCCCAGGTACGTGAACTGCTGATCGCGCTCGTGGTTGATTGCCTTGCCGAGTTTTTCCAGGTCGAAGGACGCCAGAACCGGGTTCAGCAATTCGAATTCGATACCTTTGGCGATATACGCCGGCAGTGCCTTGGCGTACAGATCGACCATTTCGTGGTGAGTCGCGCTCTCGGCGACGCCCAGGAAGTTCAGGCCTTCGGCACGCAGGGTGTCCATCAGCAGGCGGGCGGTCACGAACGAGTAGTTCGGCTCACGCTCGACCAGCGTACGGGCAGTCATCACCAGAGCGGTGTTGACGTCGGTCAGGGCCACGCCGTCGTACAGGTTCTTCAGGGTCTCGCGCTGGATCAGGTCGCCGTCGACTTCTTCCAGGCCTTCGCACGCTTCAGTGACGATGGTGTTCAGGCGACCCATGTCCAGAGGTGCAAGGCTGCCATCGGCGCGGGTGATGCGGATCGACGGGTGAGCCTGTACCGCGTCCTCGGCAGGGGCGCGTACAGCGCGTTCCTTGGAACGGGCGTCGCGGTAGATCACGTAGTCGCGCGCCACTTTCTGCTCGCCGGCACGCATCAGGGCCAGTTCGACCTGGTCCTGGATTTCTTCGATGTGGATGGTGCCGCCCGATGGCATGCGACGCTTGAAGGTGGCGGTGACTTGTTCGGTCAGGCGGGCAACGGTGTCGTGGATGCGCGACGAAGCGGCAGCGGTGCCGCCTTCAACTGCAAGAAACGCTTTGGTGATGGCGACGGTGATTTTGTCATCGGTGTAAGGAACGACAGTCCCGTTTCGCTTGATCACGCGCAGCTGGCCAGGCGCGGTGGCGGACAGATCCGAATTCGAATCGGCGGCCTGCGGCAAGGTACCCTGCGGGTTCTCGCGAGTTGTGTCGGTTTGCATGGGGGGTTGTCTCCACATTCTCTATGTTTGTTTGGGCACCATCACGGTGCCCACCGTTCTGTCCTGAAGCACTACAACCGACGTGGCGTCGGGCATAACAACTTCGGGACAGTAGGAAAAAGGCTAATGATGCCGCTTCCTTGCCGAAGTCTTTGGCCGCGAGCCAGGGCTCGAAACCGGATTCCTTTCTGGGGTGCCAGTTTTGACTGCAACACCCGTACCGTTCTGGCTGTTCTGGCCTGAAAAAACGGTGCCATCCGCGCATGCGGTTTGGGCTTGTAAAAACGTGCTTGGTTCAACCATAAACAGGCAATAAAGCACTTGAGTTTCTGGTCTGAAATGTGGTTGGGCTTTTAAGCTAAAACCCTACATGTAGGGTTTTTTTAGCGCCGAGGTACAAGATAATGCGTTTTTGAGGGTGTTGCAACGTACTACCTGTGGATAAACCTGTGCGTAAATTGTGTGTGAAAGGTGGAACGAGCGTGTAGGCCGCGACCTAGCTGGAGCGGACCGTTTTTCACTGATTTTCAGCGATTGAAAACAGTCGTTCGGATTTTTAAGGGCGCGAACCCTATCACAAAAAACCGCTGTGTCCGAACGCATTTACCCGCTTGTGTTCCAGACGTGCGCCGTTTATACAATCGGCCAATGCAGATGCATTCTTATCCTCCCCAATCATTACAAAAAGACGGGCGGATCCTTTCTTAAAGTGATGTTGGCAAGCAGAGGTCACCGTGGAGCAAGAAGTCTGGCAGGTATTGATTGTCGAGGACGACCAGCGTCTGGCCGAACTGACCCGCGACTACCTCGAAGCCAATGGCCTGCGCGTCTCGATTGAGGGCAACGGTGCCCTTGCCGCGGCACGCATCATCAAGGAGAAACCGGACCTGGTGATCCTCGACCTGATGCTTCCTGGCGAAGATGGCCTGAGCATTTGCCGCAAGGTTCGCGACAAGTATGACGGCCCGATTCTGATGCTCACCGCACGCACCGATGACACCGATCAAATCCTCGGCCTCGACCTCGGCGCGGATGACTACGTGTGCAAACCGGTGCGCCCACGCCTGCTGCTGGCGCGCATCCAGGCCTTGTTGCGGCGTAGCGAAGCGCCTGAAGCAGCCCCGGAAATACAGCGGCGTCTGCAGTTCGGCCCGTTGGTGGTGGACAACGCGTTGCGCGAGGCCTGGCTGCATGACAAAGGCATCGAGTTGACCAGCGCCGAGTTCGATTTGCTCTGGCTGCTGGTGGCCAACGCCGGGCGCATTCTGTCTCGCGAAGAAATTTTCACGGCGCTGCGCGGTATCGGTTATGACGGCCAGGACCGCTCCATCGACGTGCGCATCTCACGCATCCGCCCGAAGATCGGCGATGACCCGGAGCATCCGCGGCTGATCAAAACCATCCGCAGCAAAGGCTACCTGTTCGTTCCCGAAGCCTGCGCAGACTTGTCGCTGTGAACTCGATCTTCCTGCGCATTTATGGCGGCATGTGCGCGGCGCTGATTCTGGTGGCCGTGCTCGGCGTGCTGGCCTTGCACCTGCTTAACCAGGTGCGCAGCGAGCAATACCGCGAGCGTCTGGCCCACGGCACGTTCTCGTTGATGGCCGATAACCTGCAACCGATGAACGAAACCGAGCGTCACCGGGCCTTGCTGGTATGGGAGCGCTTGCTCGGGATTCCGTTGGCGCTGAAGACATTCCCCCAGACCGACCTCGACCTGACCCAGCGCACCCGCGTGCTGCGCGGTCAGGCACTGGTGGAACAGACCGGCCCGCACGCGGCAAAGGTTTACCGCTTGGTCAGCGACAAGGAACAACTGGTGCTCACCGGGGAAGTCCAGCAGATCAGCGAGCAACTGGCGCGAGCGACCATTTACCTGTTGGCCGATGAACTGGTGCGCTACCCGGTGGCCGAGCAGCCCAAGCGTCTGGCGCAGTTAAAGGAAGAGAAGGGTTTCGGCTTTGATCTGCGGCTGGTCACGATCGATCAGGCCGACATGGACGAAGATCAGAGCCGCCGCGTATCCGAAGGCGACACGGTGATGGCGCTGGGCAAGGGCGGCGATTCCATCCGGGTGTTTGCCGGCATGGTCGGTACGCCGTGGGTACTGGAAATCGGCCCGCTGTATCAGATGAATCCTTATCCGCCCGAGTGGCTGGTGCTGATCGCGGCCCTCGGCCTGAGCCTGATTGGTTTGATTGTCTATCTGTTGGTGCGTCAGCTGGAGCGCCGTTTGCGCGGGCTGGAAGCCGCTGCCACGCGCATCGCCAAGGGCAGCCTGGAAACCCGCGTACCGGCACGCGGCGCGGACTCTGTGGGGCGCCTGGCCTCGGCGTTCAACGGCATGGCCGAGCACTTGCAGCAATTGTTGGCGATTCAGCGAGAACTGGTGCGTGCCGTGTCCCATGAATTGCGCACGCCGGTGGCGCGCTTGCGTTTTGGCCTGGAGATGATCGGCTCGGCCACCACGCCTGAGGCGCTGGAAAAATACCGCGAGGGGATGGACCACGACATCGAGGACCTTGATCGGCTGGTCGACGAGATGCTCACCTATGCGCGGCTGGAGCAGGGTTCGCCGGCGCTGAATTTTCAGCGGATCGATCTGGATGCGTTGGTCAATCAGGTGATCGAAGAACTGGCGCCGTTGCGCGCCGAGATCACGGTGCAGCGCGGTTTGTGTCTGTCGGCCGCCGATTGCGACGACGCCTGGGTCGAGGCCGAACCGCGCTACTTGCACCGGGCGTTGCAGAACCTGGTGAGCAACGCCATGCGCCACGCCCATTCACGGGTGACCGTCAGTTATCAGGTCGGACAGCAGCGCTGTCGGGTCGATGTCGAGGATGATGGGCCGGGCGTGCCGGAAACGGCCTGGGAGAAAATCTTCACGCCGTTCCTGCGCCTCGATGACAGCCGCACTCGCGCTTCGGGCGGGCATGGGTTGGGGTTATCGATTGTGCGGCGAATCATCCATTGGCATGACGGGCGAGCATTGATCGGCAAGAGCAAAAGCCTGGGCGGGGCCTGTTTCAGTTTGAGCTGGCCGAGGAATCAGGAGCGGCGTTGAGATTGTTGGTGTCCTTTAGGGCCCTATCGCGGGCAAGCCCGCTCCCACAGGGTCCGTGTCGTACACAAAATCTGTGAACACCACTGAAACTGTGGGAGCGGGCTTGCCCGCGATGAGCCATCCCAAACACTGAAAGCCTTCAGGCCTTGATGCTGACCAGACTCAACAACTGCCCATCCATCACCGCAAACTGCGCATCCAGCTCAGTGCCGTTACGCCATTCACCGGACAGGTCAGTCAGCAACCGCAACCGCACTTCACCGTCCGCGCTCCACTCCAGCACTTCGGCGTGTTCGAAATAGAAGCGCTTCTGGACAATCGGGTAGAGCGCCTTGAACAGGCTCTCCTTCACCGAAAATGTCAGCGTGACCAGCATTGCCAATTGATCGCGAGCCCCGGCAGCCATGCGCTGCATTTCAGGCCCGGTGAGAATTTCCCCGGCCAGGCGTTCGGCGCGCTCTGCGTCGAGCAGGTTTTCCAGGTCCATTCCCAAGCCACGCCAATGGGCTTTGTTCGCGACTATTGCTGCGGCCCGGCCAGTGCTGTGGGTGATCGAGCCGGTGATGTGCGCCGGCCATACCGGTGCGCGGTCTTCGCCGATGGCCGGAATGAAACTCAGCCCTTCCAGTTGTTGCAACGCCGCCCGAGCGCAGACTCGCCCGGCGAGAAACTCGGCTTGGCGCTTGGCCACCGAACGCTGGATGCTCGCCGGCGGATCGATGGCGCTGCGCTGGAAATCATCACTGGCCAGTTGCCTGGTATCGAAGTGGGTACCCAACAGGACCGTATCGGGCAGCACAAACGGCAGCGGCCAATGGGCGTCGAGTGGGGTGCAGCAGACGGGTAGGGCGGGGACGGGATTCATGACGGGCATTTTGCCGGGTTGCCTTGGGGCTGGGTAGTGGCTGAGCGCTTTTGTGGCGAGGGAGCTTGCTCCCGCTCGGCTGCGAAGCAGTCGTAAACCGGTGAATGCGGTGTGTCTGAAAAAACGTGATTGCCGGGTTTGGGGCCGCTTCGCAGCCCAGCGGGAGCAAGCTCCCTCGCCACAGGGAGCAATGCTCGGCTCAATGCTGTTGGTGTGTCAGCCAAATATCTTCTTGAAAAACGCCTGCATGTCCGCCCAAGACTTCTCATCCGCGGTCTTGCTGTAACCAATGTCCGGCCCGCCGTGGTCGCCATGGCTCAGACGATCCGCCTCGGGATTGCTGAACCCATGCTTGGCGCCTTCGAGGGTGACGAACGTGTAGTCGGCTTTGGCCTTGTCCATTTCCGTCTTGAACGCTGCCACGTTTTCCGCCGTGACCATGCTGTCCAGAGCTCCATGCTCCACCAGGACTTTCGCCTTCACGCTGCCAGGCGTCGCTGGCGTATTGGTCACCAGCGCGCCGTGGAAACTCACCACGCCCGCCAGCGGCACGCCTTGACGCGCCGCATCCAGCACCACCTTACCGCCGAAGCAATAGCCGATGGCCGCCAGTTTATTCGGATCGGTTTGTGGTTGTTTCTTCAGCAAGTCGAGCCCGGCCTGAAACCGCGCGCTGGCTGCTGCGCTGTCCTTCAAAGCTGCTTGCATGAAGGCCATGGCGTCCTTGGCGTGTTCGGTGTTCTTGCCGTCGCCAAACATGTCGATCGCCAGCGCGCTGTAGCCCAGACCGGCCAGATCACGGGCGCGGCGCTTGGCGTAGTCGTTGAGGCCCCACCACTCATGCACCACCACCACGCCCGGGCGCGGGCCTTTGATGGCGTCGTCGTAGGCGTAATAGCCGATCAGCTTGGTGCCGTCGGCACTCTGGTAGGGAATTTCCTGGGTCTGGATGGCGGCCTGGCTGACCCCGCTCAGAGCCAGTAACACGAGGGCGAGGAACACACGCATGATCAAATCTCCATATTAGTAATCGTGAGAACAGCGTAGTCGATTTGATTCAGCTCAGGTTCAGAGTGCGTTCAGGGGCCGTACAGGGAGGGGGCAGTAACCTTGCCCCGTACCCAAAAAGCACATAGCGCATGAGGAAACTCCCCAATGACTACTTTTAAAAAACTGCTTCTGGCTTTCACCGTGATGGGCGCCAGTGTGGCGGCCCACGCCGACACCACCAATTTCGCCGGCCTGACCTTTGGCCAGACCAGCGACAAGGTTAAAAAATCCAGCGCCTTGAACGACAACCTCAACCACCCGAACGCCGACGGTGTGATCGGCAAGGACAACACCTGGGGCGTGCGTCTGGGCCAGCAAGACAGCAAGGGCCGCTACTACGCCACTTACGACAACGTATCGGGCTCGCACAATGGCATTAAACTGCGTCAGGAAAACCTGCTGGGCAGCTACGATCTGTTCTACCCGGTGGGCGGCAGCACCAAACTGTTCGGCGGTGCCACGGCTGGTTTGACCAAACTGACCCAGGATTCGCCAGGCTTCAGCCGCGACAGCGACATCGGTTACGCCATTGGCGGCCAGGTCGGTGTATTGCAGCAAGTTTCGCAAAACACCTCGGTCGAGCTGGGTTACCGTTACCTGCGCAGCAACGCCAGCACCGAGATGAGCGAGCGCGGCGGCAGCAAACAGGGTTCGCTGGATTTGACCAGCAGCGCCCAGACCTACCTGTCCGCCAACTACGCTTTCTAAAAAGCGTTTCGCGGCCAGTCGGTTAAGCCGCGCACCCTGTGGGAGCGGGCTTGCCCGCGATGACGGCAGCACATTCACCATTGATGTGTCAGACCGATCGCTATCGCGGGCAAGCCCGCTCCCACAGGTTCTGCGGCTTGATTGCTGGCGTCGCCCTGTCAGCCATTGAGGTGCTGTGCCTTTGCATATGTTGCGCCTTTGGAGATGTTGATTTGCCCAGGAGAGCGTTATGAAATTGCTGGTCGTCGAAGATGAAGCGCTGTTGCGCCATCACCTGCAAACCCGCCTGACGGATAGCGGCCACGTGGTCGAATCCGTGGCCAACGCCGAGGAAGCGTTGTACCAGGCCGAGCAGTTCAACCATGACCTGGCGGTGATCGACCTCGGTCTGCCGGGCATGGGCGGGCTAGATCTGATTCGTCAATTGCGCTCCCGGGGCAAGACATTTCCGATCCTGATCCTCACCGCGCGCGGCAACTGGCAGGACAAGGTCGAAGGCCTCGCCGCCGGTGCCGACGATTACGTGGTCAAGCCGTTCCAGTTCGAAGAACTGGACGCCCGGCTCAATGCCTTGCTGCGCCGCTCCAGCGGTTTCACCCAGTCGACCATCGTCGCTGGCCCCTTGCTGCTCGATCTCAATCGCAAACAGGCGTCCCTCGATGAACAACCGCTGGCGCTGACCGCCTACGAGTACCGGATCCTCGAGTACCTGATGCGCCATCACCAGCAAGTGGTGGCCAAGGACCGCTTGATGGAGCAGCTCTATCCGGATGACGGCGAGCGCGATCCGAATGTGATCGAAGTGCTGGTCGGCCGCTTGCGCCGCAAACTCGAAGGCCCGGCCGGCTTCAAACCGATCGATACCGTGCGTGGCCTTGGCTACCTGTTTAATGAGCGCTGCACTTGATTCGTTCCCTTCGCGTCCGGTTGATGCTCGCCGCCACCCTCCTGGCGGTGTTGTTCATGCTGGCGTTGCTGCCGGCGATGCAGGGCGCGTTCAGCCTGGCGTTGCAGGATTCCATCGAGCAGCGCCTGGCGTCGGACGTCACCACGCTGATCTCCGCCGCGCGGGTGGAAAACAACACCCTACAGATGCCGACGCAGCTGCCCGACGAACGCTTCAACCTCACCGACAGCCGTTTGCTCGGCTACATCTTTGACCGCGAAGGTCATCTGGTCTGGCGCTCGAAAGCTACCCAGGAAGAGAAGATCAACTACAAACCGCGTTACGACGGACGCGGTAATGAGTTCGCAAGGATTCTCGAAGCCAATGGTGAAGAGTTCTTCGTCTATGACGTCGAGGTCAAACTGCTGGGCGGCCAGAGCGCAGCGTTCAGCATCGTCGCCCTGCAACCGGTGCGCGAATACGAAATCACCCTCGAAGGCCTGCGGGAAAACCTTTATCTGGGCTTTGGCGCAGCCTTGCTGGTGTTGCTCGCCTTGCTGTGGATCGGCCTGACCTGGGGCTTGCAGGCGTTGCGCCGGCTGAGCCAGGAGCTGGACCAGATCGAAAGCGGCACCCGGGAAAGCCTCAGCGAACAACACCCGCGTGAATTGCTGCGCCTGACCGGCTCGCTCAACCGTTTATTGCACAGCGAACGCGAGCAGCGCAGCCGTTATCGCGATTCCCTCGACGACCTGGCCCACAGCCTGAAAACCCCGCTGACGGTATTGCAAGGGGTCAGCGAAGACATGGCGCAAAAGCCGCAAGAGCGCGATCAGGCCTGGGTGCTGCAAACCCAGATTGAGCGCATGAGCCAGCAGATCGGCTATCAACTGCAACGTGCGAGCCTGCGCAAAAGCGGTCTGGTGCGCCACCAGGTGCGCCTGCGCCCGGTACTGAAAAGCCTCTGCGACACGCTGGACAAGGTCTATCGCGACAAACGCGTGCGGGTCGCTTTCGATCTGCCGGAGCAGTGTTACGTGCCGATCGAGCAGGGCGCCTTGTTGGAAATGATGGGCAACCTGCTGGAAAACGCCTATCGCCTGTGCCTCGGCGAAGTGCGCATCAGCGTGCGCGAAACCCTCAGTGGGATTGAGTTGTGCGTCGAAGATGATGGGCCGGGCGTGCCACCGGATCAGCGTGCGCGGATTTTGCAGCGGGGCGAACGGCTTGATCGTCAGCATCCGGGGCAGGGGATTGGGTTGGCGGTGGTCAAGGACATCATCGAAAGCTACAGCGCCAAGCTGACGCTGGGGGATTCGCCAATGGGCGGGGCGGCGTTCCGGGTTCATTTTCCGGTGGTGTGATCCCTTGGATTGATGGTGTTCTTTCGGGCCTCATCGCGGGCAAGCCCGCTCCCACAGTGATCGGTGTCGTTCACAAATCTTTTGATCAAAGTAGATACCTGTGGGAGCGGGCTTGCCCGCGATGAGGCCGGTACAGCCACCACAAGTCTTGGTGTCAGACTGATAAACAAGCACTGTTTAAACGACACTTCCAGATACTCTCCCAGGCTACACATTCTTGCGCCGCTGCCTACGACTACGCCAGAATCCGCCGGCTAGTGCGCCTGGGGCGTGGGCTATATCGTTTCCCTGTCGCTGAAAAACAGCGATCGGGTTTGGTAGCCCGGGTCTCTTTTCGCAAAGCACTACCTTTTGCTGAGATGTTTCGTCTCGTCTTTATGGTGGTCATGCGCAGGGCGCCTTCGGGCGCGCCGTTTTCCTAGAGCCCGGTCTACCAACCTGCGTCTGGCCACCACCCTTCGTTTGGTAGCGAGAGTGATGGCTCCTTTAAAGTGCTTTAGGAGTTTCATCCATGTTCAAACCAACGCCAAATCCTCCGGAAACCGACCCAACCTCCCCCTACGAGTCCCTCGATTCGAAAAAACTCAACGAAGCCGCCGACCGCGCCCTCGATTACTACCTCAAGCCGGACATCCCCAAAGACACCAAGCGCAAGCCCAGCACCATTTACCATGTCGGTGCCGAGGTCGATAACGAAACCCTGCTGGTCAACGCCTGCGAATCCCTGGCGTCAGCGAGCATGATGCTCAGTGAATTCGCCGGATTGATGGACATGCCACATCGCAACATGATGTTAGGGATTCAATCGGTGGTCATGCTCGGGGAGCTGGCCGTGAACCGGGTGCTGGATAACTTCGATCCGCGAGGCTAGCGAAGAACCTGTGGCGAGGGAGCTTGCTCCCGCTCGGCTGCGCAGCAGTCGCAAAACCTGAGCGTGCGGTGCATCTGAAAAACCGTGACTGCCGGATTTGGGGCCGCTTCGCAGCCCAGCGGGAGCAAGCTCCCTCGCCACAACAGCATGGCTGTCTGCAAAGTTCTGTGGTGTTTTTTCGGGCCTCTTCGCGGGCAAGCCCGCTCCCACAGGTTTCGACTTCTGACACAAAATTTGTGAACAACACAGCCTCCTGTGGGAGCGGGCTTGCCCGCGATGAGGCCAGTCAATTCAACCGAAATATCAGTTCTCCTGGGCCCGGTAAGCCCCCGGCGTCAACCCCGTCCACTTCTTGAACGCCCGGTGAAACGCCGACGGCTCGGAAAACCCCAGCTGCTCGGCAATCTGTTGCAACGACAGATCCGCGCGCCCCAGGTGATAAATCGCAATGTCCCGCCGCAACTGATCCTTCAATTCCTGAAAACTCGTGCCTTCTTCGCGCAAATGCCGCCGCAAGGTTTGCGGGCTGATGTGCAGGTGCGCGGCCACGGCTTCCAGGTCTGGCCAGCGCGCGCTGTCGCGGCTGAGCAAGCGCCGCAACTGGCTGCTCAGGCTGTCGCCTTCGTCGGGGCGCGATAGCAGGTCGGCGGGGGAGCGCTCGAGAAAGTGCTTGAGGGTTCGTTCGTCCTGCAACAGCGGCATGTTCAGGTAGCGACTGTGAAACAGCAGACTGCTTTGCGCCGTCGTGCTCTTTACGGTGGAAAAGCTCAGCGGGCAGGAAAACAGCAAGTCGTATTCGGCCCCGTGTTCGGGCCTCGGGTAGCTGAACGTGGCCTGCTCCAGACGAATGCGCTGGCCGATCAGCCAACTGCCGAACCGATGCCAGATCACCAACAGGCTTTCGCTGAGGAAGTGGTCCGGATCCCACAGCGACGAATCGTCCAGGCTCAGGCGAACCCTGTCGCCTTCGTGGCTCAGCGTCAGACGCGGCGCGCCGGGGAACAGGCTGTAAAACAATAAACCGCGATTGAGCGCTTTCTCCAGCGTGCGGCAGTGAATCACCGCATGGCACATCATCGCGAAGCTGCCGGGTTTGCTCGGGGCCTGCCCGAAGCCCAGGTATTCATCGTCCAGGGCCAGCCACAGCCCCTGGATCAATTGAGCGAACTGCTCGGGCGCGATTCGGGCGCGCGGCTCCTCGAGCAGCTCGGGGCTGATCCCCAGTTGCTGCAACAGACTCCAATAGTCGTAGCCACGCCGACGCGCGCCACCGAGGGCGGCGCGGGCGAAATGGCTGGCGATGGTGCGTTCGCGCATAGGGGGCAGGTCCGTCCACTGAGCAATGGATGGTAGCGGTGCCTGTCGAGAATGAACAAGGCGGATATCCGCCAAATTGCAGGACGAGGTTTGGCTGATGGGCGGAAATCCGCCACATCGTTGTGACGGGTCAGTGACCCAAAAAAACCTGTAACCCTTGATGTCACAAGGCTGGCGGGGTTTTTTTCGAAGGTGGCACGGCGCTTGCGATACAAGCCGCAGAGGTCTGCCGGCAGTGCAGCTCGACAAAACAAATCCCTCCAGTGCAGGAGGGTTCGCAATTGAGGTGTCAGGGGCAACAGATGGATGTTGTTACTGAGGCACTCTTGAGGAATTTACAATGACGACTCGTCAGCCACTGTATAAATCCCTGTACTTCCAGGTGATCGTTGCCATCGCTATCGGCATCCTGCTCGGTCACTTCTACCCGCAGACTGGTGTAGCCCTCAAGCCGCTGGGTGACGGGTTCATCAAACTGATCAAAATGGTCATCGCGCCAATCATCTTCTGTACCGTCGTCAGTGGTATCGCCGGCATGCAGAACATGAAATCGGTCGGCAAGACCGGCGGCTATGCGCTGCTGTACTTCGAAATCGTCTCCACCATTGCCTTGCTGATCGGTCTGGTCGTGGTCAACGTCGTGCAACCGGGCGCCGGCATGCACATCGACGTGACGACCCTGGACACCAGCAAAATCGCTGGCTTCATCTCGGCTGGTAAAGACCAGAGCATCATTGCTTTCGTCCTCAACGTGATCCCGAACACCATCGTCGGCGCCTTCGCCAACGGCGACATCCTGCAAGTGCTGATGTTCTCGGTGATCTTCGGTTTCGCCCTGCATCGCCTGGGTGCCTACGGCAAACCGGTGCTGGACTTCATCGATCGCTTTGCTCACGTGATGTTCAACATCATCAACATGATCATGAAGCTCGCTCCAGTCGGCGCGTTCGGTGCGATGGCCTTCACCATCGGCGCCTACGGTGTCGGTTCGCTGGTGCAACTCGGTCAGCTGATGATCTGCTTCTACATCACCTGCATCCTGTTCGTGGTTCTGGTTCTGGGCGCCATCTGCCGCGCACACGGTTTCAGCGTCATCAAACTGATTCGCTACATCCGTGAAGAACTGCTGATCGTGCTGGGCACTTCCTCTTCGGAATCCGCACTGCCACGCATGCTGATCAAGATGGAACGCCTGGGTGCGCAGAAATCGGTTGTGGGTCTGGTGATCCCGACTGGCTACTCGTTCAACCTCGACGGTACGTCGATCTACCTGACCATGGCGGCTGTGTTCATCGCTCAGGCGACTGATACCCCGATGGACCTGACTCACCAGATCACCTTGCTGCTGGTGCTGCTGTTGTCCTCCAAAGGTGCGGCGGGTGTGACCGGTAGTGGCTTCATCGTGCTGGCAGCCACTCTGTCGGCCGTGGGTACTCTGCCGGTGGCCGGCCTGGCGCTGATCCTCGGTATCGACCGCTTCATGTCCGAAGCCCGTGCGCTGACCAACCTTGTGGGTAACGCCGTGGCCACCCTCGTGGTCGCCAAGTGGGTGAAAGAGCTGGACGAAGACAAGCTGCAAGTCGAGCTGGCTTCCGGCGGTCGCGGTATCTCCGACGAGCGGGAAGTAGACGACCTGGGTGTGGCTGAAGGCCCAACCCCAGCCAGCGTCAAGTAAGTACTTTGGCTGCATGAAAAACCCGCTTCGGCGGGTTTTTTCATATAGGCAGTTTGAGCGCAACGGTCACCGCCACTGGCACATAAGGTGATTGCTGCAATGTCCTCGGCTGCCTAGGCTTGAGGAATCGCACTGGAGAACACTTATGCTCGGTCCACTGGCATCACTCAAGGTTCTGGATTTCTCGACCCTGCTGCCGGGGCCGTTCGCTTCGTTGCTGCTGGCAGATATGGGCGCCGAGGTGCTGCGCATCGAGTCGCCGACCCGCATGGACCTGCTGCGAGTGCTGCCGCCGCATGATCAAGGCGTCTCGGCCAGCCACGCGTACCTCAATCGCAACAAGCGCAGCCTGGCGCTGGACCTCAAGCAGCCCGAGGCGCTGGAGGTGATCAAGCAATTGCTGCAGGACCACGACATCGTGCTGGAGCAGTTTCGTCCCGGCGTGATGGACCGGTTGGGTTTGGGGTATGAAGCCTTGAAAGCGATCAACCCGAAGCTGATTTATGTGTCGATCACCGGGTATGGCCAGACTGGCCCCTACAAGGATCGCGCCGGCCACGACATCAACTACCTGGCGCTGGCGGGGCTTTCGAGCTACACCGGTCGCGCCGACAGCGGCCCGGTGCCGTTGGGCATGCAGGTGGCGGATGTCGCGGGCGGCTCGCTGCATGGGGTGATCGGCCTGCTGGCGGCGGTGATCGCGCGACAGCAGACCGGGCAGGGGCAGTATCTGGATGTGAGCATGACCGACTGCGCCTTCAGCCTGAATGCCATGGCCGGTGCCGGGTACCTGGCCTGTGGCGTGGAGCCGGGCAGGGAAGATCAGATGCTCAATGGTGGCAGCTTCTACGATTACTACCGTTCACGCGATGGACGCTGGTTGTCGGTGGGCAGTCTGGAGCCGGTGTTCATGCAGCAACTCTGCACGGCGCTGGGCCGGCCGGAATTGGCGGCCCAAGGGCTGTCACCCGAGCCGGCCCGGCAACAGGCGCTCAAGGAGGCGTTGAAAATTGAATTCGAAAAATACGACTTTGCCCAGTTGTGTGAGCTGTTCGCCGGGGTCGATGCGTGCGTCGAGCCGGTATTAAGCCTGGGCGAAGCGGTGCGGCATCCGCAGTTGAAAGCGCGGGAATTGGTGACGGAGGTGCCGAGGGGCGATGGTTCGACTCAGGCGCAGATGGCTTGCCCGTTGAAGTTTTCGGACGGCTTGCCTGAGCCTCGGCATATTGGCGCGACGCTGGGAGCGCATACCGATCAGGTGTTGGGGGAGTTGGGGTTCAGTGTTGAGCGGATCGAGGAATTGCGGCGTGCCGGGGTGATTATCTAGCGTCTGTCCCGGCCTCATCGCGGGCAAGCCCGCTCCCACAGGGATCAGCTTTGATTACAAAATGTGTGAACGACTCCGACCACTGTGGGAGCGGGCTTGCCCGCGATGAGGCCGGCCCAAACACTACTAATCTGACTTATTCGACCCGCATCTCGCCACTGAACACCAATGTGCTCCTGCACCGCCTGCACAAATACCGCCGCCCCTGTCTCACCAAACCATGTCGCTGCGCCGAAAACGGGAAGTCGCTGTCGGGGCACGGGCATCTGTAGATGTAGCGGGTCACGCTACGGCGTTTGACGTCGTAGGTGTGGCAGCGATTGGGCGGCAGTTCGTACACACCGCGCATGATCAGTTGCCACTCTTCGCCATGAGGCTGGATGCGGTCGCCGAACAGTTGATGGGCGATCAGGTGCGCGACTTCATGCGCCACGGTCTGCTTGAGAAAGTCTTCGGTGTTTTCCCGGTACAGCTGCGGATTGAAACGCAGCAGGTTCTCGTGCAAATGCGCGACACCGGCTTTTTGCCCGCGCAGCTTGAGGCTCACCACGGGGCGTTTGAAAGGTCGTTTGAAAAAGGATTCGGCTTGTTGAAAACAGTCTTCGACGCGGGTATTGAGTTGCTCGGGCATGCTTGATGGATCTCCAGAGACGTCGAGTATGCCGCAACCCTCGGGGCTTGCGAATCGTCGAGGCGCCGAATGGTCGTCGCCGCTTCCTATCGTCGAGCCCTCTATCCCGGAGTTCTTTATGCTGAGCATTAGAAGGCCGCCTTGCGGCGGCCTTGTATTGGCAGATCTTGATTGTTATGTGGGCGGTCGGTTGTCAGTTGGTATAGACGGGACCCACGCCCAGGCCCCAGACAATCACGGTGAACGCCATGATGGCTACCAGTACCACCAGTCCTACGGCGAGCACCGAGCTTGAAAACAGGAATCCCTCGTCCGACGGAATGTTCATGAAGGTTGGCAGGCCCACATACAGCAGGTACACCGTGTAGCAGATGGCGGCGGTGCCGACGATCATTCCCAGCCACATGTGTGGGTACAACGCCGCCAGACCGCCGATAAATAGCGGTGTCGCGGTGTAGGTCGCAAATGCAACGCAGCGTGCCAGACTCGGGTTGGCGTCATAGGTGCGGGCCATCCAGTGGATGAACGCGCCCATCACCGCGACACCGCCGAGCATCGCCAGATACGACATGATGGTCATCCACAGTGCGCTTTCCATGGTCAGCATCACCGGCGCCCGATTACCAATGACCCAGCCGACCTGCGTGGTGCCGATAAACGCCGACACGGCAGGGATCGCCGCCAGAATCAGGGTGTGCGTGAGGTACATGTGGCTGATGCTTTCCTCCTGGTCGCCACGGATTTCTTTCCATTCCTGGTCAGGGTGGGTGAAGAGCCCCACTACGTGATGGATCATGCCAGTCACTCCTCTTGTTGTTGCCATCGCCCCCCAGCGGAGCGCTTACGGGCCAAAGTGGCCAGGTAAGTACAGGTCTGAATATGCGTGCGACCTTATGCCGCAGTATAGAAAGGAGTTACCGGGAATAGTGCTAGGGGCTTAGAGCAAATCGCGCTGTAAACACTATTGTTAATCGCCGCCAGGTCTGTGCCGAATGAAACCTGTGGCGAGGGAGCTTGCTCCCGCTGGGGCGCGAAGCGGCCCTGATGTTGTGTCAGGCAAACCGTGTCGGCAGGTTTTGCGACTGCTGCGCAGCCGAGCGGGAGCAAGCTCCCTCGCCACAGGGGTATGCTCAAGTCATATAAGTGCAGGCTTCG
The DNA here is from genome assembly GCF_053629455.1 of Pseudomonas sp. F-14 TE3482. NCBI lineage: Bacteria > Pseudomonadati > Pseudomonadota > Gammaproteobacteria > Pseudomonadales > Pseudomonadaceae > Pseudomonas > Pseudomonas sp. F-14 TE3482. The sequence continues at coordinate 6,079,644 of NZ_JBRJII010000001.1, read as the reverse complement.
CCCCGAAAGGGTTTTTGCGTAAAATGCCGGCCTTTCGTCACACCTCACGGATTTCGCGTCATGGGCACTCTTACGGTCAACCAGAACAAACTGCAAAAGCGCCTTCGCCGCCAGGCCGGTGAGGCTGTCGCCGATTTCAACATGATTGAAGACGGCGACAAGGTCATGGTCTGCCTGTCCGGTGGCAAGGACAGCTACACCATGCTCGACGTGCTGATGCATTTGCAGAAGGTCGCCCCGATCAAGTTCGAGATCGTGGCCGTGAACATGGACCAGAAGCAGCCAGGCTTTCCCGAGCACGTGCTGCCGGCTTACCTTAAAGAACTGGGCATCGAGTACCACATCGTCGAGAAAGACACCTATTCGGTGGTCAAGGAGCTTATTCCTGAGGGAAAGACCACCTGCTCGCTGTGCTCGCGCCTGCGTCGCGGCACGCTCTACACCTTTGCCGATGAAATCGGCGCGACCAAAATGGCCCTCGGTCACCACCGCGACGACATCGTCGAGACATTTTTCCTGAACATGTTCTTCAACGGCTCGCTCAAGGCCATGCCGCCGAAGCTGCGCGCCGATGACGGACGCAACGTGGTGATCCGGCCGCTGGCCTACTGCAACGAAAAAGACATTCAGGCTTACTCGGACTTCAAGCAATTCCCGATCATCCCGTGCAACCTCTGTGGCTCCCAGGAAAACCTGCAACGCCAGGTGGTTAAAGAGATGCTGCAGGAGTGGGAACGCAAGACCCCGGGCCGTACCGAAAGCATTTTCCGCAGCTTGCAGAACGTGATCCCGTCGCAACTGGCGGACCGCAACCTGTTCGACTTCACCAACCTGCGCATCGATGAAACCGCCGCTTCGCGCTTCGTCAACGTTGTAAACCTCTAAACACAATCACGGTGGGAGCCAGCCTGCGGGCGATAGCGGTGGGTCAGACACATCATTGTTGACTCACCCTCCGCTATCGCCAGCAGGCTGGCTCCCACATGAGTCTATTCACTTACTCATCAGGAAAGGGCATGCGCGATTACAAGTGGCTGCACGAATACTGCTTGAACCGCTTCGGTTCGGCGGCTGAACTGGAAGCCCATCTGCCCGTTCCCAAGACCCCGGCGCAATTGCGCAAGATCAGCGACGACCGCTACCTCTCGACCATGGCGCTGCGGGTATTCCGCGCCGGGCTCAAGCACAGCCTGGTGGACGCCAAGTGGCCGGCGTTCGAAGAAGTGTTCTTCAAGTTCGACCCGGAAAAAGTCGTGCTGATGAGCGCCGAACACCTGGAACGCCTGATGCAGGACGCTCGGATCATCCGCCACCTGGGCAAGCTCAAGAGCGTGCCGCGCAATGCACAGTTCATTCTGGACGTGGCCCATGAGAAGGGCAGTTTTGGCGCGTTGATCGCCGAATGGCCGGTGACCGATATTGTCGGCTTGTGGACCTACCTGAAAAAACACGGGCATCAGTTGGGCGGGTTATCGGCACCGCGATTCTTGCGCATGGTCGGCAAGGATACGTTCGTGCCGAGCTACGACGTGGTGGCAGCGCTGAGTGCGCAGAAGATCGTCGACAAGGTGCCAACCAGCCTGCGGGACATGGCCACGGTGCAAAATGCGTTCAACCAGTGGCACGAAGAGAGCGGTGGGCGGCCGATGAGCCAGATTTCGATGATGCTGGCTTACACAGTGAATCATTGAGACCGAGTCGAATCCATCGCGGGCAAGCCCGCTCCCACAGGTATTGGTTTTGAGCACAAAATGTGTGAACGACCCCGGTCACTGTGGGAGCGGGCTTGCCCGCGATGGCGATAGGTCAGGCGATAGAGATCTCGCCTTCACCCGCCAACTTGCGGTTCAACTGAAACCGCCACCGCACATACAACATTGCCGAGCAGAACACCGCCAGGCTCGCGCCCATCTCCAGTAAACCGAACAGCTGGCGGTTCGGGTCATACGCGGCCAATGCGCCCTTCATGAAATACAGGTTCACCACAAAACACATCCACGAATGCCCGCGGGCGCTGCCAACGATCATCCCCGGCGCCAGCAACAAGAGTGGCACCAGTTCGATCAGCAGAATCACCCACGGCCGCGCGCCATGCAGGTCGGCGAATACCAGGTAGTAGGCGCAGAGCAGTCCCACCAGGCCGAAAAAGCACAGCAGGCTGATGATACGCATCGCCCGTACTCGCGGTTCGAGCCATTCGATGGAAGGCAGAATCTTCGGCTTTTTGGCCATTTCAGCTCACCAACTTTTGCGCAGTCTTCGCCAACCGCAGACCCAAGGCGCGGCACAGCGCAACTTCGTGTTCATTCAAACCGCTTTTGCCATCGGCCCCGGCGTGATGGCTGGCGCCGTAAGGCGTGCCGCCACCGCGGGTTTCCAGCAGCGCCGACTCGCTGTAAGGCAGGCCGGTGATCAGCATGCCGTGGTGCAGCAACGGCAACATCATCGACAGCAGCGTGGTTTCCTGGCCGCCGTGCAGGCTCGCGGTGGAGGTGAAGACCCCGGCCGGTTTGCCCACCAGGGCGCCGGTCAGCCACAGATTGCTGGTGCCATCGAGAAAGTACTTCAACGGTGCGGCCATGTTGCCGAACCGGGTCGGGCTGCCGAGGGCCAGGCCGGCGCAGTTTTTCAAGTCGTCGAGGCTGGCGTACAGCGCACCTTCATCGGGAATGTCCGGCGACACGGCTTCGCACTCGGTGGAGATCGCCGGCACGGTGCGCAGGCGCGCTTCCATACCGGACTGCTCGACACCACGGGCAATCTGCCGGGCCATTTCATTGGTCGAGCCGCTGCGGCTGTAATACAGCACCAGAATGTATGGGGCACTCACGGCAGCAACTCCAGCACATTCTCCGGCGGACGGCCGATGATGGCTTTGTCGCCGACTTCGAGAATCGGCCGCTCCATGAGTTTCGGGTGCGTGGCGATAGCAGCGATCAATTGCGCCTCGCCGAGGGTGCTGTCGGCCAGGTTGAGGGTTTTGTACTCGTCCTCGCCGGTGCGCAGCAATTGCCGGGCGCTGATACCAAGCTTGCTCAGCAGGCTCTGGATTTGCGCGGCGTCCAGCGGGGTTTCCAGGTAGCGGACGACCGTTGGCGTCAGGCCACGGGCTTCGATGAGTTCGAGCGCACCGCGGGATTTCGAGCAGCGCGGGTTGTGATAAAGCGTCAGATCGGTCATGTGCGGGTCGCATCTTGCGTAAGGTGGCGGCTATTCTAACTGGGCGGCGCGTAATCCAGAACCTTGGGAGGCGATGGGTCGCAGGTGCATTCCATTTTTGACAAGGATCGAGACATGACAAGGCGACTGGCAGCGGCATTGGCGATCATGGGGGCGTTATTGTTGGGGGGCTGCGGCAACGACTATGGCACCGACCAAAATGGCCATAAAGTTGCCGCTGAACGTCTGGACAAACAATGGCTGGTGCTCAATTACTGGGCCGAATGGTGTGGCCCGTGCCGTACCGAGATTCCCGAGTTGAACGTGCTGGCCGAACAGCTCAAGGGCAAGAAGATCGGTGTGTTCGGGGTCAACTTCGACAATGTGCAGGGCGAAGAGCTGAAAAGTGCCAGCGAGAAACTGGGGATCGCCTTCACCGTGCTGGCCCAGGACCCGGCCGACCTTTTCGAATTACCGCGCAGTGAGGCGCTGCCGGTGACTTACATCATCGATGACAAGGGCAAGGTGCGGGAACAGTTGATGGGCGAGCAGACGGCGGCGGGGGTGATGGCGAAGCTTGAGGCGTTGCAGGCAACCAACTGATTGCGCAGGGCGGCTTTTGTGGCGAGGGAGCTTGCTCCCGCTCGACTGCGCAGCAGTCGCAAAAACGGTATGCGCGGAACACCTGACAAAACAAGGTGACTGGGTTTAGGGCTGCTTCGCAGCTCAGCGGGAGCAAGCTCCCTCGCCACAGTCATTCACTTGGCTACAGCCGTGGTGATCAACCCTCTTCAAGCCACCAACGCAGTGGTTTGCCTTGCGCCGGCCAGAAGCGCATCTGGTCGATCGGTGAAACGTCCCAGCGCTGGACGTTTTCCAGCGCCTGCAGGAAGCGTTTTTCCTGCTCCATCAACGCTGGCGCACACATTTTGCGGGTGCTGCCGATCTTGCCGAAGCTCAGCTTGTCGCCTTGCAGGGTATACGGCGCGAACCAGTGATTGCAGCCGCCATTACCGTAGGCCCGACCATCTTCATCGAGGGTGATGGTCAGATGGCTGTAGTCCATCAGCGGACGCTCGCCGATCCATTCCAGAATGTAGCTGCGGTTGTGTTGCAATTGCACCGGCTCGGCGGCGCAGCCCAACAGGCTGGCGCCGGCCATGGCGGTCAGAGCAAGGCGTTTCATCACGCAGGCTCCTGGCACTTCTTGCACAGGTGCTTGTCGGCAACGGTGGCCCAGCCCAGCTCGGCAATCCGTGCAGTGGCCGCCGGTTTTTCCGCCTTGTTGCCCAGCTTGGCGTCGACCGCGAATTCAAAGCTCAGCTCTTTGGCGCAGCTGTCGCAGTTGACCTTCCAGGTGTGGATCGCCAATTCGCCGAACACCGGACCACTGGCCACCGCGACCCATTGGCCCGGCGGGTTGATCAAGTGGCGAACCGTTTCGACGGTCAGGCGCATGGACAAGTCCTTGCTGCCTTTAAGGGTCACTACCAACACGTCGTTATTACGAATCGAGCCGCCGTTGCCGGTGACTTGATAACGCCCCGGCACAAGGGCGCGGCATTCGGTGAGGGTGTGTTGCGGGTTCATCAGGCTATAGCGGAAATCGTGTTCGACCATGGGTCCTCCAAATATGCGCGATATGCTAGCACGGGCATGAACGCAGCATGGCGCGGGCATGTAACCTTCGATCTGGTTCAAATGACCTGCCGAGTCATGGCACAATGCCGCTTTTGCATCTCTAAGGAACGGAAATGGCGTTGATCGAATGTTTTGAGTGCAAGCAACGCATCAGCTCCACGGCGCCTGCTTGTATTCATTGCGGTGCACCTGCTGTAGCAGAAGCGGCTACATCGACGGCAACGCAGGCGCCTCTTTCTTTCGGGCGCTTACCGACCAATGAGAACGTACCCAGGGTGACCCCGGCCGCTTTCGGGCGCAAACGTAAAGTTGAAGTCGAGGCCGAGATCCCGGCGCCGGCACCCGGCGGGCCGCGTCCGGTGGAACTCTGGCTGAAACTGATGATTTTCTTACTGCCGCCGTTTTTTGTCTGGTTCCTGCTGCGTCGCGGGCATTCGCTGGGGCAGCGCTTGCTGGGCTTCGGCTGGCTGGCCCTGATGATCCTTTTGTCCAAGGCCTGAGCCGATCAGCTCTCGACCTGATTCTGTGGCGAACCGGCCGCCCAGGCCGCGATGTTCTGCAGGGTGGTTGCGGCAATCGCGCCCAGGGCTTCGCGCGTGAGGAAGGCTTGGTGCGCAGTGATGATTACATTCGGAAAGGTCAGCAGGCGTGCCAGCACATCGTCCTGCAGCGGCAAGTCGGAGCGATCCTCGAAGAACAGCTGCGCCTCCTCTTCATACACATCCAGCCCCAGATAGCCCAATTGGCCGTCCTTCAACGCGTCGATCAGCGCCGGCGTGTCCACCAGACCGCCACGCCCGGTATTGATCAGCATCGTGCCGGGCTGCATGTGCGCCAGTGATTCACTGTTGATCAAGTGTTTGCTTTGTTCGTTGAGCGGGCAATGCAGGCTGATGATCTGCGACTCGGCCAGCAATTGCGGCAAGCTGAGGTAGCGCGCGCCGAGCGCTTCGACCTGCGGGTTCGGGTAAGGATCACAGGCCAGCAACCGGCAGCCGAAGCCGCTCATGATTTTCGCGAAGGTCGCGCCGATCTGACCGGTGCCGACCACGCCGACGGTTTTGCCCACGAGGTCGAAACCGGTCAGCCCGTGCAAGCTGAAATCGCCCTCGCGGGTACGGTTGTAGGCACGGTTCAGTCGGCGGTTGAGCGCCAGAATCAGCGCCACCGCGTGTTCGGCCACCGCGTGAGGCGAGTAGGCCGGAACCCGCACAATCGCCAACCCCAGGCGCTTCGCTACCGCCAGATCGACATGGTTGTAACCGGCCGAGCGCAGGGCGATCAGGTGTGTGCCACCCGCGGCCAGACGTTCGAGTACCGGAGCACTGAGGTCATCATTGATAAAGGCGCAGACCACTTCGTGATGCTCCGCCAGCGCCACTGTGTCGAGGCTCAGTCGTGCCGACTGGAAATACAGCTCGATGCCGGCGGGCAGGTCTGCGCTCAGAAAACTGTCGCGGTCGTAGGTCTGGCTGCTGAAAAGAATCGTGCGCATGCTGTCCTCCTGGAGTTTACCTGTAGCAGCTGGCGAAGCCTGCGTTCGGCAGCTGCTACAGGCCTTTAGCTTAGCTTTCAAGGCGCCCAGCGTTATTGCGCTGCATCAGGCATTGATACGCGCATGGGCTGCCAGGCGATTGATGGCTCGTTCGAGTTCTTCCAGCGCGCCGGGGGCTTTGGGGTCCTGTTGCTTGAGCAGGGTTTCACTGCGCTGGCAGGCGGCGCGCAATTGCGGGACGCCGCAATAACGGGTCGCCCCATGCAGGCGATGGACTCGCTCAATCAGCGCGTTCTGGTCATTGGCTTCACGGGCGACGCGGATGGCCTCGCGGTCGGCTTCCAGGGAAGCCAGCAGCATGGCTAGCATGTCCGCCGCCAGATCGGCCTTGCCCGCCGCCAAGCGTAGGCCTTCGTCGTGATCAAGCACCTGCAAGTCATTATCGTTGTTGTTTTCGCTGGAGCGCTCCGGCCCCAGATTGCGCAACGCCAGGCCGGTCCATTTCAACACCACCTGCGCCAGTTGCCGTTCGCTGATGGGTTTGGTCAGGTAGTCATCCATGCCGCTTTGCAGCAATGCGCGTTTTTCGTTGGCCATCGCGTGGGCGGTGAGGGCGACGATCGGCAGTGGTGTGCAATGTCGTTCGCTTTCCCACTGACGAATGGCTTCGGTGCTTTGGCGACCATCCATGCCGGGCATCTGGACGTCCATCAGCACCAGGTCAAAGGTCTCGTTCTGTACGGCCTTGACCGCGGCGTAACCGCTTTCCACCGCGAGCACCTTGGCGCCCATGTCTTCGAGCAGGGTTTGCACCAGCAGCAGATTGGCCGGGTTGTCATCGACGCAAAGGACCTTCGGTGCGCGGCTCGAAAGCGGCTCGCCGGGGTCGCTGCGCTGCTGGCGAGGGTTGACCATGTCGGACAGGGCCCGACGCAGTTTGCGCGTGCAGGCCGGTTTGGACTGCAGCTGGCTGTGGGGGTTGGGCACCGAGAGGTGGAACAGCGTCAGTTCGGTGGTCGGGCACAACACCAACACTCTGCAGCCCAAGTGTTCGAGGTCCCAAATATGCTGGTTGAGGCGCTCCGGCGGCATGTCGTTGCTGGTGATGCCGAGCACTGCCAGGCCGATGGCCTGATCGGTCTGATGGGCACCGGTCACACCATTGGCCAGGCTTTCGAGGGTGTTGAACGGCGTGACTGCCAGGCCGCAGTCTTCCAGTTGATGCTGCAAGGCCTGACGGGCCAGCTCATGGTTTTCCAGAACCGCCACCCGCTGTCCGAGCAAGGGTGGGCCGGGCAGGTCCTCGGCGTCGTCGCGGGTTTTGGGCAGGCTCAGGCTGATCCAGAATTCCGAGCCTTCGCCTGGTGTGCTGTCGACGCCGATCTCGCCACCCATCTGTTCAATCAGGCGTTTGGAAATCACCAGCCCCAGGCCGGTGCCGCCAGGTTGCCGGGACAGCGAGTTATCGGCCTGGCTGAAGGCCTGGAACAAGGCGCGCACGTCCTGATTCGACAGGCCAATGCCGGTGTCCTGAATGCTGATGCGCAATTGCACGCTGTCTTCATACTCTTCTTCGAGCATGGCTCGGGCGACGATGGTGCCTTCGCGGGTGAACTTGATCGCGTTGCTCACCAGGTTGGTGAGAATCTGCTTGAGTCGCAGCGGATCGCCCACCAGCGACAGCGGCGTATCGCGATATACCAGGCTCACCAGCTCAAGCTCTTTGGCATGGGCGGCGGGGGCGAGGATGGTCAAGGTGTCTTGCAGCAGGTCGCGCAGGTTGAACGGAATATGGTCGAGCACCAGTTTGCCGGCCTCGATTTTCGAGAAGTCGAGAATCTCGTTGATGATCCCCAGCAGGCTGTCCGCGGATTTTTCGATGGTGCCCAGGTAATCGAGCTGGCGCGGGGTCAATTCACTTTTTTGCAGCAAATGGGTGAAGCCGAGAATGCCGTTGAGCGGCGTGCGGATTTCATGGCTCATGTTGGCCAGGAACTCGGACTTGATCCGGCTCGCCTCCAGGGCTTCCTTGCGCGCAAGGTCCAGCTCGATGTTCTGGATCTCGATGGTTTCCAGGTTCTGACGCACGTCTTCGGTGGCTTGGTCGACGCTGTTTTGCAATTCTTCCTGCGCGTTCTGCAGGGTTCCGGCCATTCGGTTGATGCCGGACGCCAGTTCATCCAGCTCCTGGCTGCCGAGGGGCGGCAGGCGGGTTTCCAGGTGACCGTCCTTGAGCTGTGCCACGGCTTGTTTGATCTGGCTCAATGGCCGGTTGATGGTCCGCCCCATGCGCAACGCCAACAGCGCCGCACCGACCAGGCCACCGCCGATCAGCAGCAGGCTGGCGAACAGACTGCGGTAACCGCGCAGCAACATGCCACTGTGCGACAGCTCGAGTTCGACCCAGCCCAGCAGACGGTCGGCTTCATCGGGGATCAGGTCGCCGGCCAGGTTGCGGTGCTTGCCGAACACTGGCAGCAGGTAACGCGTGGCGTCATTGCCACTGCGGCGCAGCAGCTGTGAACCGTTGCCCAAAGGCGCCGAATTGAGCATGGTCGGGCCGGCATGGGCCAGCTGAGTGCGGTCGGGGGCGAGGAAAGTCACCGCGCGCACGTCGGTCTGTTCCAGGAACTGGGTGGCGATGCGTTCCAGCAGGTCGTTGTCTTTGCGACCCATGGCCGGGGCCACCAGCGGTGCCAGCTGTTCGGCAATCATTTCGCCGCGTTGCATGAGTTGCGATTGCAGGTCCGATTGCTGCATCCAGGTGAAATAGCCGCCCAGAACCAGCGCCATCAGGGTGGTCGGTAACAGGGTCAGCAACAGCACGCGGCCTTTAATTCCCAGTTTCTTGAGCACGCATCTCTCCCGCATCCAGCTGTTTATTGACCTGCACATGCGTCCGGCACGCGCCACTTGCGCAGTGTAGCGATTTGCATGCAGGCAATCCTCGTAAAATTGATGTCGTCATTCGTCGGCCAGTTCCGCGCTTTGGTCTTGGGGAGCAAACCATGGGTTGCCCCTGGCGAGGCGATCTTGAATAATCGGCAACTGAGAATTATTTGCAGATACTCATGACTCCCATCTCCGTTGTTCCCCCCCGCGTCCTCTCCATCGAAGACGATCTGGTGCTCGGTGCTTATGTCCATGAGCATCTGGGGCGCTGTGGTTTTCAGGTGACCTGGTGTCAGAACGGCCAGGAAGGGTTGGCCATTGCGCGCCGGCAAGCCTTCGATGTGGTGTTGATGGATATTCTGTTGCCGGGGCTGGATGGCCTGGCGGTGCTGACCCAACTGCGCCAGAGCCACTCCACGCCAGTGGTGCTGATGTCGGCGCTGGGGGCGGAGGCGGATCGCATCAGTGGCTTTCGCCTCGGCGCCGACGATTACCTGCCCAAACCTTTCAGCATGGCCGAGCTGCGAGTACGCATCGAGGCGATCCTGCGGCGGGTGGCGCTCGATCGGCGGCCAGCGTCGGCATCGAGTGCCCCTGCGATGGACAACCTGCATTTCGACGATGAACGGTGCGAGGTCTTTTTGGGCGAACACGCGGCCGGCCTGACTCGCAGCGAATATCGGTTGCTGGATACATTGAATCGCAACGGTGATGAAGTACTGAGCAAGGCGTTCCTTTATCAGCAGGTACTGCAGCGCGGTTATGCGCCCCATGACCGCAGCCTCGACATGCACATCAGCCAGATTCGCCGCAAGCTCAAGGCCATCGGTTACACCGAGCGTGAAGTGCGTACTGTCTGGGGCAAGGGGTATGTATTGAGTGCGGCCGATGAAATGGTCTGACGTGCCGGGCAAGCATTCACTGTTCTGGAAACTGGCTTGCCTGTTGGTAGCGTTCTGTCTGCTGATGATCTGGTTGAGCTGGTCCTGGGGTCGCTACATGGAAAAGAAAAACCTGTTCCTGTCCGACGAGGCCCGGGGCACCCTGACGCGCTACGCCGCCGAGGCGGAGCGGGCGTGGAACGAACAGCAGAGTGCAGGCATTGATGCCTGGTTGCAGCGTGTCGGCGAGCGCGAGTCGACCTGGGTTGGTGTCATCGGTGGCGACTTGCAATCCCTGAGCAGCTACCCGCTGACCCATCAGGAAATCCAGCGCCTGACCTTTTTGCGCGGTCTGGATTGGCCGGTGAGTCGGCGCCACCAGGGCCGGCCGTGGCTGAAGATCCCGTTTCCCAATGACCCGTCTGCCGGCAGCCTGGTGATCGAGTTGCCTCAGCGTTTTATGCCCGGACGCTACCGGGTGTTTTGGCGGGTGATCACCAATGGGGTGATTCCCGGGCTGTTCACGCTGCTGCTGTGCGTGGGGCTGTATCGATTGCTGGTCGTCCCGCTGAACAGCCTGCGCGAACAAGCCAATGCCTGGCGCGCCGACCAACTGACTGTGCGTTTATCGAGTCGCACCACCAACCGCTCGGATGAATTGGGTGAACTGGGCAGGGCCTTCGATCACATGGCCGAGCGCCTGCAAAGCACGGTGGCTCTGCAACAACAATTGCTGCGTGACCTTTCCCACGAATTGCGTACGCCACTGAGCCGGCTGCGGGTGGCCAGCGATAGCGAGCAAGACCTGGGGCAATTGCGCGAACGCATTGGCCGGGAAGTCGACGGCATGCAACGTCTGGTCGAGGACGCCCTGCAACTCGCCTGGCTCGACACCGAGCGCGCGCCGTTGCCCGATGAAGCGATCCAGGTCCAGGCCTTGTGGGAAATGCTCACGGAAAACGCCTGCTATGAAAGTGGCTGGCCGGCGGGTCAGTTGCACTGTGCCGTGGATGCATCCTGCTGGGTGCGCGGCCATCTCAATACGCTGGCCCAAGCGCTGGAAAACATACTGCGCAACGCCATTCGTCATTCACCTGCGGGAGGTGTCGTGACGCTCGCTGGTCGGCGCGATGGCGACTTCTGGCACCTGTGGCTGGAGGACGAGGGCGGTGGAGTGGCGGACGAGGATCTTGAACGGATCTTCTCGCCGTTCATTCGGCTTGATGGATCGCGACCGGGGGATGGCGGATTTGGATTGGGTTTGAGCATCGCCAGGAATGCGGTGCAGCGCCAGGGCGGGCGTTTGTGGGCGGAGAACAGCGGGGCAGGGTTGCGATTGAATATGCGGTTATTGGCGGATGATGACGGTGTTAGTGATGACGCCATCGCGGGCAAGCCCGCTCCCACAGTTGATGTGTGTCTGCCACACATTGTGTGATCAACCTTGACTCCTGTGGGAGCGAGCCTGCTCGCGATGCGGCTCCCGGTCACCGCCGTTCAGCTTTTGCCGGAGCGTTCCCGTTTATTTGTACGACCTTTCCTAAAGGGTATTGCCGACACCTTATGCCTGATTCGACGGAATAGACTCGCGTTTTTCCTCGTCCTCAAGGAGTTCGGCATGAATGCATCCAGCGTCCCCGGCAACGTAACCGACGACCGTTTCAATGAAGTGCTTGCGCTGATTCAAAGTGCCAAACAGCAAGCCATGCAGGCGGTGAATACCCAGTTGATCGAGCTGTATTGGCAGGTGGGTGCTTACATCAGTCGCAAGCTGGAAAAAGCCGAATGGGGCGATTCTGTGGTCAGTCAATTGGCTGAGCATCTGGCCCAGACTCAACCAGGGTTGCGTGGTTTTACTCGCCCCAATCTGTTCCGCATGCGTCAGTTCTACGAGACTTACCGGGGTGACGAGAAAGTCTCACCACTGGTGAGACAAATACCCTGGACCCATAATCTGGTCATCTTCAGTCAGGGCAAACTCCCGGAAGAGCGGGAGTTTTATCTACGAATGGCGGTTCAGGAGAAGTGGTCGAAGCGCGAGTTGGAGCGTCAGTTCAAAACTGCACTGTTCGAGCGTAGCGTGACCCAACCGGCAAAAACCGCAGTGCTAAGACATACTCACCCTGCGGCGCTTGAGATTTTCCGCGATGCCTACATGGTCGAGTTTCTCGACCTGCCCGGCGGCCATGCCGAAACCGATCTGCATAAGGGACTGCTGGCGCGTCTCAAGGAGTTTCTGATCGAACTGGGTCGTGACTTCTGCTTTGTCGGCTCCCAATACCCGCTGCAAGTCGGTGGGCGTGATTTCGCCCTGGATCTACTGTTCTTCCACCGTGGGCTCAACTGTCTGGTAGCCATTGAGCTCAAGGTCGGTCGGTTTGAGCCGGAGTATTTGGGCAAGCTGGATTTCTATCTGGAAGCGCTGGATCGCAATGAGCGCAAACCCCACGAAAATCCTGCCATTGGTGTGTTGCTCTGCGCCAGCAAGGATGACGAGGTGGTCGAATACGCCCTTAACCGCAGCCTGTCGCCAGCGTTAATTGCCGAATACCAGACTCGCCTGCCGGACAAGCAGTTGTTGCAGGCTAAATTGCATGAGTTTTATGCGTTGGATTTTGAGCAGGAGAAGAGCGGGTAATCTTCCTCTTATTCCCATTCGCCATAAGCCCCTTACTTTGCGTGATATGGCCTGCGCACGTTTGCCGGTATGATAGGCGCCCCCGCAGTCTGGATTGCGAATACGCCATGACCTTGCAGTACCCAACCATCGCCGATTGCGTCGGCAACACTCCGCTGGTCCGTTTGCAGCGCCTGCCTGGCGCCACCAGCAATACCCTTTTGCTCAAGCTCGAAGGGAATAACCCGGCGGGTTCGGTCAAGGACCGTCCGGCGCTGTCGATGATCACCCGTGCCGAATTGCGCGGGCAGATCCACGCCGGCGATACGCTGATCGAAGCGACCTCGGGCAACACCGGGATTGCCTTGGCCATGGCTGCGGCGATCAAGGGTTACAAGATGATCCTGATCATGCCGGACAACTCCAGCGCCGAGCGTAAAGCCGCCATGACGGCTTATGGCGCCGAGCTTATTCTGGTCAGCCAGGAAGAAGGCATGGAAGGCGCTCGCGACCTCGCCCAGCGAATGGAAGCCGAAGGCCGCGGCAAGGTGCTGGATCAGTTCGCCAACGGTGACAACCCTGAAGCGCACTACACCACCACCGGTCCGGAAATCTGGCGTCAGACCGAAGGCACCATCACTCATTTCGTCAGCTCGATGGGCACCACCGGCACCATCATGGGCGTTTCGCGCTACTTGAAAGAGCAGAACGACAACGTGCAGATCATCGGGCTGCAACCGATGGAAGGTTCGGCGATTCCGGGCATCCGTCGCTGGCCGCAGGAATACCTGCCGAAGATCTACCAGGCCGAGCGCGTGGACCGGATCGTCGACATGGCGCAAAGCGAAGCCGAAGACGTGACCCGTCGTCTGGCACGCGAAGAAGGCATCTTTTGCGGTGTGTCTTCGGGCGGTGCCGTGGCGGCGATGCTGCGCCTGTCCAAAGAAGTTGAAAACGCGGTGATCGTCGCGATCATCTGCGACCGTGGCGACCGTTACTTGTCGACCGGCATTTTCGACGCGCCCAACTGATGGCCAGGCAAGAGAGAGGCCTGCGCTTCCAGCCCACAGGCGGCAGCAAGGCCCCGCAAGTCCCGACCGACAAAAAGCAGCGCTTGACGATTGAGCGCCTGGCCAATGACGGTCGCGGTATCGCGTTTTTCGAAGGTCGCACCTGGTTCGTCATCGGCGCATTGGCCGGTGAAGAGGTCGAGGCGCGGGTCTTGGGTGCCCACGGCAAAGTGGTCGAGGCGCGCACCGAGCGCGTGTTCCAGGCCAGTGAATTGCGCCGCCCGGCACCGTGCGCTCATGCCGCTCGCTGTGGCGGTTGCAGCGTGCAGCATTTGCCCCACAACGAACAGCTCGCCCTGAAACAGCGCATGCTCGCCGAGCAATTGTCGCGGGTTGCCGGTGTCGAACCTGAAGAGTGGGCCGCGCCGTTGAGCGGTCCGGAATTCGGCTACCGTCGTCGCGCCCGAGTGGCGGTGCGTTGGGACATGAAAGCGAAAAAACTCGAAGTCGGCTTCCGTGCTGCTGGCAGTCAGGACATCGTCGCCATCAACGAATGCCCGGTGCTGGTACAGCCCTTGCAACCGATCATGACCCGCTTGCCGGAGATGCTGCGGCGCTTGAGCAAACCTCAGGCGCTGGGGCATGTGGAGTTGTTCAGCGGTTCGTCATTGGCGGTATTGCTGCGGCATATGGCGCCGTTGTCCGAAGCCGACATGACCATCCTCAAGGACTTCTGCGCGTTCCATGAAGCCCAGTTGTGGCTGCATGGTGACGGCGAGCCGCAACCGGTCGAGGCCGATCAGTCGCTGGGCTATCGCCTTGAGCAGTGGGACTTGAACCTGGCGTATCGGCCGGGAGATTTCATTCAGGTCAACGCCGGGGTCAACGAAGCGATGGTCGCCCAGGCGTTGGCGTGGTTGGCGCCGAAACCTGATGAGCGGGTTCTGGACCTGTTTTGTGGGTTGGGCAACTTTGCTTTACCGCTGGCCAAAACCGTTCGCGAAGTGGTGGCGGTGGAGGGGGTGCAGGCGATGGTCGAGCGTGCCGCCGCGAATGCTGTCAGCAATAATCTGCATAACGCGAAGTTTTTTCAGGCCGATTTATCCCAGCCTTTGGCCGATGCTGAATGGGCCGATGAAGGCTTTTGTGCGGTACTCTTGGACCCACCTCGCGACGGTGCTTTTGAGGTGGTGCGCAAGCTGGCGTTTTTGGGCGCCAAACGATTGGTGTATGTGTCGTGTAACCCTGCAACGCTGGCGCGCGACACAGTCGAATTGATCAAGCAGGGCTACCGGTTAAAACGTGCCGGGATTCTCGATATGTTTCCTCAGACGGCACATGTCGAGGCCATGGCGTTATTTGAAGCGAGCTAGGACGGCTCGTCTGGTCCGACTGACCCGCTCGTGCAAAGCGCATTCGTCTTAGCCCCGCGAGTGCACACGGGCAGCGAAGGTCAGCGATTTGACGCATTGAATCTGCGTCGTAGGGAAGGTAAAGCAAGATGGTACAGGTGAGAGCACACCAGCCGATCAATACTGACGGCAGTATCAACCTCGAGGCTTGGCTCGATCATGCGGTCAGTGTCGATCTGGCACTGGATCGCGAAGCCTTGAAGGAAGCCTGCGAGTTCGCTCGCGAGGCCGAACAACAAGCCAATGCGGCGAAGAATCTGTGGTCCGAAGGGACCTCGAGTTTCCGCACGGGCCTTGAGATCGCCGAGATTCTCGCCGACCTCAAACTCGATCAGGATTCGTTGGTCGCGGCAGTCTTGTACCGCGGCGTGCGCGAAGGCCAGATCCAGTTGCCGGCGGTCAGCCAGCGCTTCGGTCCGGTGGTCGCCAAACTTATCGACGGCGTGTTGCGCATGGCGGCGATCAGCGCCAGCCTGAGCCCCCGTCAATCCCTGGTGCTGGGTACTCAAGGCCAGGTCGAGAACCTGCGCAAAATGCTCGTGGCCATGGTCGACGACGTGCGCGTCGCGCTGATCAAACTGGCTGAACGCACCTGCGCGATCCGCGCGGTGAAAACCGCCGACGACGAGAAGCGCAACCGCGTCGCCCGTGAAGTGTTCGACATTTACGCGCCGCTCGCCCACCGCCTCGGTATCGGTCACATCAAGTGGGAGCTGGAGGACTTGTCCTTCCGCTATCTTGAGCCTGACCAGTACAAGCAGATCGCCAAGTTGCTCCACGAGCGACGGCTGGATCGCGAGCGCTTTATCGCCGACGTGATGACCCAACTCAAAGAAGAGTTGCAGGCCACCGGCGTCGATGCGGACATCAGCGGTCGGGCCAAACACATCTATTCGATCTGGCGCAAAATGCAGCGCAAGGGGCTGGAGTTCAGCCAGATCTACGACGTGCGCGCGGTTCGCGTGCTGGTGCCGGAAATGCGCGACTGCTACACCGCGCTCGGCATCGTCCACACCCTGTGGCGGCATATCCCGAAAGAGTTCGACGACTACATCGCCAACCCGAAAGAGAACGGCTACCGCTCGCTGCACACCGCGGTGATCGGCCCTGAAGGCAAAGTGCTGGAAGTGCAGATCCGCACCCATGCCATGCACGAAGAAGCCGAGCTGGGCGTGTGCGCGCACTGGAAGTACAAGGGCACCGACGTCAAGTCCGGCTCGAACCACTATGAAGAGAAAATCTCCTGGCTGCGTCAGGTGCTCGAGTGGCACGAAGAGCTGGGTGATATTGGTGGCCTTGCCGAACAACTGCGGGTCGATATCGAACCGGACCGGGTCTATATCTTCACCCCGGACGGTCACGCCATCGACTTGCCGAAGGGCGCGACACCGCTGGACTTCGCCTACCGCGTACACACCGAAATCGGTCACAACTGCCGCGGCGCCAAGATCAACGGGCGGATCGTACCGCTCAACTACAGCCTGCAAACCGGTGAACAGGTCGAGATCATCACCAGTAAGCACGGCACGCCGAGCCGCGACTGGCTGAACCCGAACCTGGGTTACATCACCACCTCACGGGCGCGGGCGAAGATCGTTCACTGGTTCAAATTGCAGGCCCGCGATCAGAACGTCGCGGCCGGTAAAACCTTGCTCGAGCGCGAACTCAATCGCCTCGGTCTGCCGCAAGTGGACTTCGACAAGTTGGCCGAAAAGGCCAACATGAAGACCGCCGAGGACATGTTCGCTGCATTGGGCGCAGGCGATTTGCGCCTGGCGCAATTGGTGAATCTGGCGCAGCAACTGGTCGAGCCGGAACGCGGCAACGAACAGCTGGAACTGATCCCGCGCAAAGCCACCGGCTACAAACCGGGCAAGCGTGGCGACATTCAGATCCAGGGCGTCGGCAACCTGATGACCCAGATGGCCGGCTGCTGCCAGCCGCTGCCGGGGGATGCGATCGTCGGTTACATCACCCAGGGCCGTGGGGTGAGCATTCATCGTCAGGACTGCGCCTCGGTGCTGCAACTGGCCGGGCGCGAGCCGGAGCGGATCATCCAGGTCAGCTGGGGCCCGGTGCCGGTGCTCACCTATCCGGTGGACATCATCATTCGCGCCTACGACCGTTCCGGTCTGCTGCGTGACGTGTCGCAGGTGCTGCTCAACGAGCGGATCAATGTGCTGGCGGTCAACACCCGTTCGAACAAAGAGGACAACACGGCGTTGATGTCCCTGACCATCGAGATTCCGGGGCTGGATGCGCTGGGGCGGTTACTGGGGCGGATTTCCCAGTTGCCGAACATCATTGAAACCCGCCGTAACCGTACTCCATAAAGCGGCTGTTTTTTTTGTGGCCACCGGTCCTCTGTGGGAGCTGGCTTGCCAGCGATGGCATCACCTCGGTTTTCACTGATAACCGAGTCGTCTGCATCGCAGGCAAGCCAGCTCCCACAGGTTCTCGCAGAGACTAATTGATGTATTCACTTGAAGATCTATTGCACCTGATGAACCGTCTGCGCGACCCGCAATACGGCTGCCCGTGGGACATCAAGCAAACCTACGCGACCATCGTCCCCCACACCCTGGAAGAAGCCTACGAAGTCGCCGATGCCATCGAGCGCGGGGACTTCGATCATTTGCAGGGGGAGTTGGGCGACTTGTTGTTCCAGGTGGTGTATTACAGCCAGCTGGCCAGGGAAGAAGGGCGCTTCGAGTTCGATGGTGTGGTCGATAGCATCACGCGCAAACTGATCCGCCGTCATCCTCACGTGTTCCCCTCCGGTGATCTGTATGCGCCGCTGGACATTCCGCGTCTGAATGAAGAACAGGTCAAGCAGCGCTGGGAAGAGATCAAGGCTGAAGAGCGCGCCGAGAAGTCTTCGGCGCCACAGCAGTTGTCCTTGCTCGACGATGTGCCTGCTGCGTTGCCGGCGCTGTCCCGTTCGGCAAAACTGCAGAAGCGCGCAGGGCAGGTCGGTTTTGACTGGCCGGACGCCTTGCCGGTACTCGACAAGGTTCGCGAAGAGCTCGATGAAGTGCTCGAAGCCATGGCCGACAATGACTCGACGGCGATTGCCGATGAAGTCGGCGACCTGCTGTTTTCCGTGGTCAATCTGGCGCGACACCTCAAGGTCGATCCGGAAACCGCACTGCGCAACGCGAACTCAAAGTTTGAAAGACGCTTCCGATTTATCGAACAGGCATTGCGCGACACCCACCGTCCCATAGAAGATTGCACCCTCGAAGAGTTGGACGCCTTGTGGGGCGAAGCCAAACGTCAGGAAAAGAATTTGCCCAGCTGCGGTTGAGCAGTTGCCTAAGTGAGAAATAAGCACCATGAGCCTTTCCCTTCGCGACCAGTTGCTCAAAGCAGGGCTGGTCAACCAAAAGCAGGCCAAACAGGTCGGCAAAGAGAAGCAGAAGCAGCAACGTCTGGCCCACAAAGGTCAGATTGAACTCGATGACTCCCAGCAGCGTGCCGCTCAGGAAGCCATGGCCGAGAAGGTCAAGCGCGACCAGGAGCTGAACCGCCAGCAGCAGGAGAAAGCAGAGGCGAAGGCCCGCGCCGCCCAGGTCAAGCAATTGATCGAAGTCTCGCGCCTGCCCAAGCTGACCACCGAGGACTACTACAACTTCGTTGACGACAAGAAGGTCAAGCGCATCTCCGTCAACACGCTGATGCGCAACAAGCTCAGCAGTGGTTCGCTGGCGATCGTGCATCACGCTGGCGGTTACGAAGTGATCCCTCGTGAAGCGGCCCTGAAGATTCAGGAGCGCGATCCACAGCGCATCGTGCAGCTGAATGTGAAGACAGAAGAAGTCAGCACCGAAGACGATCCGTACGCGGCCTATCAGATTCCTGACGATCTGATGTGGTAAGCCGTTAGAGAATGCAACAACGACAAACCCCGCTCATGGCGGGGTTTGTCGTTTTCAATGCGGTCATTATGCAGAACGCGCTTCGCGCTGCTGCTCCTGTGTTTCAAGTTCGGCCTTGTATTTATGGGCTTCGGTCTCGGAGTGAAACATCCCGACCAACAGGTCTTGTTGATGTACATCCCAGATGCGGATACCGGCGGCGATGCCTTCATGGGACATATGTGAATCGTCGCGTTCAGTTACTTTTACAGTCATCTGCTAGCTCCAATCTCTGTTATCTGCAGCACGGCGTGTGCAGGCCTCCGTTATATGTTTTGTTAGCTGGCTAAGTAAACGGCAGAGTTCGGCAACCCATTCTTGCAGAATCGGCAAAAGTCCTGCAGCCCGCGAAATACGCGACATTCAGTCGCAGACCGTTGAGTTTCATGACAAATGTTTCATGTTCAAGAGGCAAAAAAACCGCGGTCGACACGCCAGCTGCTACAAGGGAGCGACGGTGAGGTCATTTTCAAGGCACACAAAAACGCCCCGAACCAGTCGGGGCGTTTTTGTGTGCAGCGTAGCGGGGGAGGTATTACTTACCGGCCCAGCGCTTCAGTACCAGCGTGGCATTGGTGCCACCGAAGCCGAAGCTGTTGCTCATTACGGTGTTGATGGTGGCGTCTTCGCGAGTCTTGGTCAGGATTGGCATGTCTGCCACTTCCGGGTCCAGTTCGTCGATGTTGGCGGAACCCGCCATGAAGTTGCCTTCCATCATCAGCAGGCAGTAGATCGCTTCGTGAACGCCGGCGGCGCCCAGGGAGTGACCCGACAGGCTCTTGGTGGAGCTGATGGCTGGAGCCTTGTCGCCGAACACTTCACGCACACCTTTCATTTCCATGACGTCGCCGACCGGAGTCGAGGTGCCGTGGGTGTTCAGGTAGTCGATTGGAGTGTCGACGGTGGCCATGGCCATCTGCATGCAGCGGATGGCGCCTTCGCCGCTTGGGGCGACCATGTCGTAGCCGTCGGAGGTCGCGCCGTAGCCAACGATTTCCGCGTAGATCTTCGCGCCGCGGGCCAGAGCGTGTTCCAGCTCTTCGACCACGACCATGCCGCCCCCGCCGGCGATGACGAAACCGTCACGCTTGGCGTCGTAGGCACGGGAAGCTTTTTCCGGGGTCTCGTTGTACTGGCTGGACAGTGCGCCCATGGCGTCGAACAGGAACGACTGGCTCCAGTGTTCTTCTTCACCGCCGCCGGCGAACACGATGTCCTGCTTGCCCAACTGGATCTGCTCCACAGCGTTACCGATGCAGTGAGCACTGGTGGCGCACGCGGAGGAGATCGAGTAATTCACACCCTTGATCTTGAACGGCGTCGCCAGGCAAGCCGAAACGGTGCTGCCCATGGTCCGCGTGACGCGGTACGGGCCTACGCGTTTGACGCCTTTTTCGCGCAGGATGTCCAGCGCTTCCATCTGGTTCAAGGTCGACGCGCCACCGGAACCGGCGATCAGGCCGGTACGCACGTTGGAAACCTGCTCTTCGGTCAGGCCGGAGTCTGCGATGGCATCTTTCATGGCCAGGTAGGCGTAAGCCGCCGCATGGCCGACGAAGCGATAGATCTTGCGATCGATCAGCTCTTCGAGGGGAAGGTCAATGGAGCCGGAAACCTGGCTACGCAGACCCATTTCAGCATATTCCGGGTTGAACCGGATGCCAGGGCGGCTTGCACGCAGGTTAGCGGAGACGGTCTCTTTGTCATTGCCCAGGCACGAAACGATGCCCAGACCAGTGATAACGACGCGGCGCATGCGAATAACCCTTAGAAGTTGTCAGTGGAGGTGAAAACGCCGACCCGAAGGCCTTCGGCGGTGTAGATTTCGCGGCCGTCAACGGTCACCGAACCATCGGCGATAGCCATGTTCAGCTTGCCCTTCAGGACACGTTTGATATGGATGTTATAGGTGACTTTCTTGGCGGTCGGCAGTACCTGGCCAAAGAATTTCACTTCGCCGGAACCCAGGGCGCGACCGCGGCCCGGCAGACCTTGCCAGCCGAGGAAGAAGCCGACCAGTTGCCACATGGCGTCGAGGCCCAGGCAGCCCGGCATCACCGGATCACCTTCGAAGTGGCAGGCGAAAAACCATAGGTCCGGAGTGATATCCAGCTCGGCGACCAATTCACCTTTGCCGTACTTGCCACCCTCTTCGCTGATATGGGTGATTCGATCGACCATCAGCATGTTCGGGGCGGGCAATTGCGCGTTACCTGGGCCGAACAGCTCACCACGACTGCAGCGCAGCAGGTCTTCCCGAGTAAAGGCGTTTTGTTTGGTCATGCGAGCTCCTCAATAGTCCATGCGGCAGGGTGGGGCGAATCTTCCCGGCCGATCGAAGCGTTCATGCCTCGAGTCAGCAGCCTACTCATAGACTATTGCGTTGTGGTGAAAGTCACAGCACCAAGGACATGAATGTACACTTGTGCACTGAAATTATTATTCAAGCCCCTTTTCGGGCCTGTTCGGGTGCCTAAGACTGCCGCACTTTCGTCGTTCACGCCAGTCGCAGATAGCCGAATGGCCTGTTCTACTGCACCCATCGCTGCAGAATTTGCTGCAGATCAGTGCGTTTGAAGGGCTTGGCCAGGTAATCGTTCATTCCCGCCGATAAGCAGGCTTCGCGATCGCCCTGCAACGCATTGGCCGTCAGGGCGATGATCGGCACGTCAGCACAGCCGGGCAATCGACGAATCTGTCGGGTGGCCTCGTAGCCATCAATGACCGGCAATCGGCAGTCCATCAGAATCGCTTCGAAAGTCAGACTCTCGGCACTGCGCACTGCCTGTGCACCATCGGTGACGACGCTGACAGTAAAGCCCAGACTGCGCAACATTGCTTCGACAACAGTGCGGTTGACCGGGTTGTCCTCCACCAGCAGCACATTGCGACCTTCGCCGTGGTCATCGCCGGTATGCCCTCGCGGGGTCAGTACCGGCATTGGCTGCTTATACAACGCCAAAGGGATTTCCAGGGTGAACACCGAGCCAACGCCTTCTTCGCTCTGCGCGCGCAAGGTGCCACCCATCCGCTCAGCCAGGGTGCGGGCAATCGGCAGCCCCAGCCCGGTTCCGCCGTAACGTCTTGAAATAGAACTGTCGGCCTGCTGGAACGCGTTGAACATCAACTCCAGGCTAGCGGGCGGGATGCCGATTCCGCTGTCGCGTACGGTGCAGGTGAACCACAGCAGTTCATGATCCAGGGACTGCCACTGCGGTTCGATCGTGACGCGGCCCCGTTCGGTGAACTTCAGCGCGTTGCCGACCAGATTGACCAGAATCTGCCGGATTCGCGTTGGATCGCCCTGAACCTGAAGGGCGCGCATGTCCTCGGGGATGCGCAGTTGCATGTCCAGGCCGCGTTGCACCGCGCTGTGCTGGAACGACTGGGCGCAGCTGCTGATCAGGTCTGCGAGGTTGAACGGAATATGTTCCAGCTCCAGTTCCGAGCGCTCGATGCGCGAGAAATCGAGAATGTCGTTGATCACTTTGAGCAGGTGTTCGGTGGATTCCGAGGCCAGCGCCGCGTACTCGATCTGCTCCTCGGTCATCTCGGTGGTTTCCAGCAGTTGCAGCATGCCCAGCACGCCATTCATCGGCGTGCGCAACTCGTGACTCATCATCGCCAGGAAATCGGATTTGGCGTTGTTGGCCTTTTCCGCTTCTTCGCGGGTCTGGATCAATTGCGCCATGGCCTGATGCTGTTCGCGACTGGCTTGCTCAAGGCCCTGGGCAAGGTTGTTGATGTGTTGCGACAGGGCGCCCAGTTCGGTGTCGTCGACAATCGGCAGGGGCGTTTTGTAGTCGCCTTCCTGGATCGCCTTGACCGCATTGCCGATGTCGTGGATCGGTTGAGACAGGCTGCTGGCCAGGCGCCGGGCCAGCAGAAATGTAAACAGCAGAGCGAACAAGGCCAGGATCCCGGCCTTGAAGAGGATTTCCTGCTGGCGCTGGTTGAACGCGTCATTGGACAGGCCGACGATCACCCGGCCCAGATAATCCTCACCCGGTGCACTGGCAACAGTACGACTGTTCTGGAAAAAGTCATTGTTGAGCGCGATGCGTTGCAGGCGCACCGGCGCCTGGAACACTTCGACTTGATGCGAGCGGTTGTGTGCTTCCGACGGTTGCTCGACATACACCAGAATCCGGTTGGCGCTGTCCTGTACTTCCAGAAAGCGTACGTTGGGCGTGGCCAGGGTGGCCTTGAGCAAACTTTCGAGCACCTCGTTGTTGCCTGAAATCACCCCGTATTCGGTGGCCGGCGCCAGTTGATTGGCGATTAGCTGACCGGTGTGATTGAGTTCCTGGCGCAGGTCCTGGATTCGCACGAAGGTAAAAAAACTGATCAGCAGCAAGGTCAGCAACAGGGCCGGGCCGAGGCTGATGATCTGGGTGCGGGTATTGATGTCCCAACCGCGACGGAAGGTCATGGGCGGCGTTCTCCTTCGGCCAGCTGTGTTGCGACAGAGGCTTCATTCATCGGTTCAATACTCAGTGAACGAGCCACTTGCGGGTTGCTTAAGACCTTGAAGTGTTGCGGATAAAGTGCGCGTGGCCAGGTGCTCGAGGGGCGGTCGAGCAGTTCGTCGAGAATCTTCAGCCAATCGTTCTGGTCGCTGTAAGTACTGGCCAGGCTACCGGCCCTGACAAAGGCTGCGTTGGGACCGATCAACGCCAGTTGCCGGGCATAGCTGCTGAGCAGCAAGTTTTTCACGGTTTTCGGGTTGTACAGATCAGGGTCGTCCAGGCCCAACAGCACGTCACTGTTTTTTAGCAGGGCCTGTAAGGGGCGGCTGTCATGGGTGTTATCCCAACGCTCGGTGACCACTTCAAGGCCCAGGGGCAGGGCAGCCTGACGCAGTTCTTTCAAAAGGAATTCGCTGTGGCTGTCGAAAAGCACACCGACCCGGCGGGCCTCAGGCAGAAGCAGTCGGGTCAGGCGCAACTGTCGCTCCAGCGGCGGATCGCTCCAGAGCAGGCTCAGGTGCGATGGCAAGTCATTGCCCAAGCGTTGATGGGCTTGCAAACGACTGATGCGCAACACCAGCGTCGCCGGGCCTTGGGCGTCTTGCAAGCGCCAGTCGAGGCTGGGCAAGTCGAGTAGAACCAGGCGGGTGCCGACGGGCAATTGGCCTGGCGCCGGCAGGCTGGCGACAGGCTGGAAGCGCACATTGTCGGTGGGGCGCAACTCGCTGAGGGCTTGAACGAAAGACTGCACGCCGGGATTGTCCTCGGCGCCAGTCAGCAGAATGTCGGCGGCCCGTGCCGGCAGATGGCACAGCAGCCCGATAAACACCAGGCACAACCCCGCCAGCAGGCGGCCAAGGGTTGGCGTCTTTGGTGACGGGCGATGCTGCATCTTAGAACTCCAGCTCCGCGCTGAAGTAGAGCACCCGGCGATCGTCGTAGTTGTTGTCGACGAAGGTGGTGGGCTGATTGTCGAGGCGTTGCTGGAGGACCCCGGCCAGCTCCAGATTGGCCTTGCCCAGACCGATGCGTTTGGCGATGCGGGTGTCGACCCGTTCGAAGCGATAACCGTTGAGGGCGTCGGCACCATAGTAGAAGAGGGCGCTGTTCCAGCCCAGGCCCCAGTTGCGAAGCCAACCGGCGGAGCCGCTGTTGCGCGCAGTCTGTTGTGCATCCAGCGGGTTGCTGGCCTCGGCATCGACGTAGGCATAGGTCAGGCGCAGACGATCGGCGCTGCTGACGCGCCAATCCAGCTGGGTTTCAGTCCCGGTGAAGCGTGAGCTGTTCGAGTTGCTGGCGATGTATTGGTTGTTGCGCAGCGGTTCGCTGATCATGCCGGTGATTTCGTCGTAGAACAGCTTCACGTCGACCGCCAGCCCCCACTCTGCGAAGTAGCCGTTGTAACCCAATTCCCGGGAGCGCATGCGTTCTTGTTCGAGGTCGCCCGGGCCACGGGTCTTGACGAAATAACGGGCGCTGGACTGGCCGTAGGCACTGGGCTTCAGGTTGGTGACCTGGTAGCTCCAGTTGACGTTGTTCTCGAACATGTCCGGCGAACGGATGGCTTCCGAATACACCGCGCGCAAGCCGTGGCGTGGGTTGATCAAGTAATTGACCGCCACCCGCGGGGTCAGCGAGTCGCCGGTCAATTGCGTGTCTTCGTACATCGCCCCGCCCTGCAACAACCAGTGCTCGGTGGCGCGCCACTCGAGTTGGCCGAACGCCCGCCAGGTGGTGTCGTCGAGCGTGCCATTGAAGTAGGTCTCGGAGTTGGCCCGGTCGTAACGATAGTTCATGCCGCTGACCAGCCGCAGACTGTCGGACAGGCTGAGCGTGTCTTGCAGCTCGAGGTCGTAGCGCGATTCCCTGGCGCTCTGGTCAATGTCGCCGCAGAGGGTTTGCCGGGCGCCGTTTTGCCATTGCCTCAGTACCTGATTGCCCAGCGCACGTTCAGCCGCAGTTCCTGCCGGTGCGCCCGAAGCGGTGTAGCGGTCCATGTTGCGCGCCAGACGTTCGGTGTAATTGGGATTGAGCTGCCAAAGTTGGGTCAGTTCCGGGCTGAACGAGATCTCGGCATCGCAGGCGCGCCAGGTCTGCTGACGATCCCAATGTTGCGCCGAGCCTTGAATATAAAGGCTGTGATTGGGGTTGATGTCCAGGTTCCAGCGCAACGAGCCGGCATAGTCCTTGGCGATGACGTCGGAATTGTCCCCGGCGGCGGTAATTCCTGAGAACACCGGACGGTAGGTATAGGGCCGCTGGTTAGTCCCGTCCTTGGCGTTCAATTGCCAGTCGATGCTCTGGTTTTCGTTGAGCGTCTGGCTGACGGCGAGATTGAAACGGTTCAAGCGACGGCTGTCGCGGTAATCGGCGCCGGTGCGATCCGAGTCGAAGCCGTCGTCTTGTTGGCCGGACAACGACAGACGCAAGTCGCCGCTGTCCCAACCCATGCCCTGGCTGGCGTAGAAATCATTGATACCGCGCTGGCCACGGGTGACTTTCAGCCGCGTGCCGTGGCTGTCGGCCGGTTTGCGGGTGATGATATTGACCACCGCCATCAGCGCGTTGGCGCCGTAGCTGACGGTGTTCGGGCCACGGAAAACCTCGATGCGTTCGATGTCTTCCATGGCCACCGGAATATCACTCCAGTCCACCGTGGCCAGGCCGGCGCGGTACACCGAGCGGCCGTCGATCAACACCTGCATGCGCCGCGCTTCGCTGGCATTGGTGCCGTGATAGTTCACCGCCGCCTGATTGCCGCTGATATTGCCGACCATCATTCCCGGCACCAGCCGCAGCAGCTCGCTGATATCCCGCGCGCCGCTGGCATTGATCAGTTCACTGTCGATCACCGTCATGCTTCCCGGCACGGCCGCAGGCGATTGCTTCAGGCGCGTCGCGGTCAGCACTTGCGGCAGCGGATCATTGTCGAGGAACAGATCGTCGGCCAGCAATGGCGAGCTGAAGATCAGCGCCAATACCAGCGGCGAGCGAGCACGGGGAAAGCCAAAAGACACGGCACGGCCTTGATAGCGGTTAGTTGGCGCGCATGTTAACCGAGCGCAAAGACTTTTCCAGTCACGTTATGGGCATTTTCCTCGGTTTTCTTGGTCTTCTTCCTACAAGTGTCGGTAATTGACGCTGGGGCTGGCCGCGACCGGGCCGCTCCGTATAATGCCGGCATCGCCACTGGTATGGATTAACGGATTGCATATGACTGAACAGCGCCCAATTGCGGTCCTGGGAGGCGGAAGTTTTGGTACCGCCGTGGCTAATCTGTTGGCCGAGAATGGGCATCAGGTCCGGCTGTGGATGCGCGACCCCGAACAGGCCGAAGCCATTCGGGTCAATCGTGAGAACCCGCGTTACCTCAAAGGCATCAAGATTCTTCCGGCAGTGGAAGCGGTCACAGACCTGCAAGCCACCCTGGAGGCCTGCGACCTGTGCTTCGTCGCGCTGCCGTCCAGCGCGCTGCGCTCGGTATTGGTCCCTCACGCCGAACGTTTGAGCGGCAAACTGCTGGTGAGCCTGACCAAAGGCATCGAAGCCCATACGTTCAAGCTGATGAGCGAAATCCTCGAAGAGATCGCCCCGCAAGCGCGCATCGGCGTGCTGTCGGGCCCGAATCTGGCCCGTGAAATCGCCGAGCACGCGCTGACCGCCACGGTGGTCGCCAGCGAAGACGAAGCGCTTTGCCAAAGAGTCCAGGAAGCGCTGCACGGCAAGACCTTTCGTGTGTACGCCAGCGCCGACCGCTATGGCGTGGAGTTGGGCGGGGCGTTGAAAAACGTTTACGCGATCATCGCCGGCATGGCGGTGGCGTTGGGCATGGGTGAAAACACCAAGAGCATGCTGATCACCCGGGCATTGGCGGAAATGACCCGCTTCGCGGTGAATCAGGGCGCCAACCCAATGACGTTCCTTGGGTTGGCGGGCGTGGGCGACTTGATCGTGACGTGCTCCTCGCCCAAAAGCCGGAATTACCAGGTCGGGTTTGCCCTCGGTCAGGGTTTGAGCCTTGAGGATGCGGTGACGCGTCTTGGCGAAGTCGCCGAAGGCGTGAACACCCTGAAGGTACTCAAGGCCAAGGCGCAGGAAGCAGGCGTGTATATGCCGCTGGTCGCCGGATTGCATGCCATCCTCTTCGAAGGGCGCACGCTGGAGCAGGTCATCGGTCTACTGATGCGTGCCGAGCCTAAAACCGACGTCGATTTTATCTCCACCAGCGGTTTCAACTAAATACCCCATCTACAGGGCAGGGAGCGAAACATGAATGATCCGAAGGTAGAAGCCAAGTACGAATCCATCCTGCTGCGGGTGCTGTGGATGATTGTCTATGTGCTGGTCTGGCAAGTGGCGCAATTGATCCTCGGTGCGGTGGTGTTTGTGCAGCTGATCTATCGTTTGATTTATGGCGCCCCGAGCGCCAGCCTGATGAACTTCGGCGACAGCCTGAGCCAGTTCCTGGCGCAGATCGGTCGTTTCGGCAGCTTTCACAGCGACCAGAAGCCTTGGCCGTTCGCCGATTGGCCGACGCCGCGTACACCGGAAGGTGAAGCCCCGCACGTTGTGGCGCCAGCACCGCATCCGGCTCGAGATGAGGAACCGAAACTATGAAACTCTGGGTATTGCGTCATGGTGAAGCCGAGCCTCACGGTACTCGCCCCGACTCCGAGCGGACATTGACCGCCCACGGCCGTGAAGAGGTGTTGCGTGCTGCGGCCCAATTGATCGGCCAGCCGCTCACCGCCATTTATGCCAGTCCTTATCAGCGAGCGCAGGAGACGGCAGAAATTGTGCGCACGGCGCTCGGTTTCGCGCCGGAGATTCGCACCGTCGACTGGCTGACCCCGGATACCGATCCGGACAAGGTGGCGGAGCAGCTCGTATCGGTGAGTGAAGTCCTGTTGGTCAGTCACAATCCGCTGGTGGGCAACTTGCTGAGCTATCTGCAGCATGGCGCCGGCCATCCACCGGAAAAAGTCAGCACCGCCGGCCTGGCTGAGCTTGAGAACAATGAACTGCTGATCGGGTCGATGAAGCTCAACGGCATCAAGCACCCTTAACGTCAAAAGATCGCAGCCTGCGGCAGCTCCTACATGGGTTTTGCATTCCCCTGTAGGAGCTGCCGCAGGCTGCGATCTTTTGATCTTGCTCCACCCTCAAATAATTTAACCAAGCACTTGCTTGGTTGACTACGCTTGCTCCAGACAAAAAATAATGGAGCAAGTCGCATGTCTGCTGCTTCCCGTTTGCCATTGGACGCCTTCTACGAGCGTGAAGCCCGTCATCCCCGCCAGCGCTTTCTGGTGCAGCCGACGGGGGGCGGTCAGGTCGAGACGCTGACCTGGGCCGACGTCGGCCATCAGGCGCGCTGTGCCGCCCACTGGCTGCGGGCTCGCGAATTGCCGCAAGGCAGCCACATCGCGCTGATCTCGAAAAACTGCGCCCACTGGATCATCGCCGACCTGGCGATCTGGATGGCCGGGCATGTCTCGGTGCCGCTGTATCCCAATCTGACCGCCGATTCCGTGGCCCAGGTGCTCGATCATTCCGAAGCTGCGCTGGCATTCATTGGCAAGCTGGATGACTGGCCGGGCATGTCCGCCGGGGTCCGATCCGACCTGCCAACCATCAGCCTGCCGCTGTGCCCGGCCGGCCCCTTCGATTTCAGCTGGGCCGATCTGCAGCGCAGTTCGCCAATTCAGGACGACCCAAAACCCGCCGCCGATCAGCTGGCGACCATCATTTACACCTCCGGCACCACGGGTCAGCCCAAAGGTGTGATGCACAGTTTCGGCACGCTGGGATTTGCCACCACTCGCGGCACGCAGTTGTTTGGCTTGAATGAGTCGGATCGTCTGCTGTCCTACCTGCCGCTGTGCCACGTCGCCGAACGGATGTTTGTCGAGTTGGCGTCGATTTATACCGGGCAAACGGTATTTTTTGCCGAGAGCCTCGATACCTTTCTCACTGATCTAAAACGTGCCCGGCCGACCGCGCTGTTCGGCGTGCCGCGAATCTGGACCAAATTCCAGATGGGCGTCTACAGCAAGATCCCGGCTAAACGCCTCGACTTCCTGCTCGGCTTGCCCTTCATTGGCAAACGGGTAGGGCACAAAGTCCTTGCCGGGCTGGGGCTGGACGCCTTGCGCATCGCCTTGTCCGGTGCGGCGCCAGTGCCGCAGACCTTGCTGCTCTGGTACCGAAAACTGGGGCTGGATGTGCTGGAGGTGTACGGCATGACCGAAAGCTGCGGTTATTCCCACATCGGCTTGCCGGGTCAGAACAAACCCGGCTGGATCGGCAAGCCATGCCCGGAAGTCGAAGTGCGCATCGAACCGTCTGGCGAAGTTCTGGTACGCAGCGGCGCGACCATGCTCGGCTATTTCAAGGAACCCGGGAAAACCGCCGAAGCGATCACCGAGAACGGTTTCCTGCGTACCGGCGACAAGGGCGAGGAAGATGCCGAAGGCAACCTGCGCCTGACCGGGCGCCTGAAGGAAATTTTCAAAACCAGCAAAGGCAAATACGTCGCCCCGGCACCGATTGAAAATCGCCTGGCGGTGCATGCGCGGATCGAACAAGTGTGCGTGGTTGGCGATGGGCTGAGCGCCCCGCTGGGGTTGTGCGTGTTGTCGGCGGTCGGTCAACAGGACGCGAAGGGATCGGCCCGGGCAGGCTTGCATTCAAGCTTGGAAAAATTGCTGGAGGAAGTCAACGGCGTCCTCGACAGGCATGAGCGCTTGCGTCGATTGGTGGTGGTCAAGGACAGTTGGGCGGTGGAAAACGGCTTCCTGACACCGACCCTGAAGATCAAGCGCAACATGATCGAAGCGGCTTACGGTGCGCGCTTTGAAGAATGGAGCGAGCGTAGCGAGGCGGTGCTGTGGCAGGATTGAGCCACGAACAACTCCAGCAAAGGAACGTAACGATGAGTCTGTGGCGCACCATTCCCAACGTCGAGCAGTTGAACGCAATCGGAAAAAATACCATCAGCGAAGTGCTGGATATTCGCTTTGAAGCCTTCGATGACGAGTCCCTGACTGCCAGTATGGTCATCGACCATCGCACGCATCAGCCCTTTGGTTTGCTGCACGGCGGCGCCTCGGTGGTGTTGGCCGAAACCGTCGGCTCGATGGCCAGTTACCTGTGCATCGACGCCAGCAAGTTTTATTGCGTGGGCCTGGAAATCAACGCCAACCATTTGCGCGGCCTGCGCAGTGGGCGAGTGACGGCGGTGGCCAAGGCGATTCACATTGGTCGCACCACTCATGTCTGGGATATCCGTTTGAGCAGTGATGAAGGGAAGGCCAGTTGCGTGTCGCGGCTGACCATGGCGGTGGTGCCATTGGGTGAGAACCCGCCGGCGCGTTGATTCCTGATCAAGTCAAAGACTCATGGCTGGAAAATTTTTGTGGCGAGGGAGCTTGCTCCCGCTGGGTCGCGAAGCGGCCCCAACCCGGAATACACCGCTCTCTGGTCACACCGCATTCGCCGGTTTTGCGGCTGCTGCGCAACCGAGCGCGAGCAAGCTCGCTCGCCACAAGATTTTCAGTGAATGCTGAATGGTCATAGCCCTGACCCGACTGTCATCATTCCTGTCAGTTACGGTCATTGCTGTAGGACTCCGTCTTACGGACAATCAACCCCCGTTCTCGCTCATGGATTTGCAGGTATGTCGCAACAGATATTTTTCGCCCACGCCAATGGCTTTCCTTCGGGGACCTACGGCAAGTTGTTCGCGGCGCTGGCGCCCGAGTATCAGGTGACGCATCTGGAGCAGCACGCCCATGACCCGCGTTTTCCGGCGGACGACAACTGGAACAATCTGGTGGACGAACTGATCCATCACCTCAAGCAGCAACCGGAACCGGTCTGGGGCGTCGGCCATTCCTTTGGCGGCGTCTTGCATTTACACGCCGCGTTACGTTGCCCCGAGCTGTATCGCGGCGTGGTGATGCTCGATTCGCCGGTGCTGACCCGCGCCGATCAATGGGTAATCCGCGCCGCCAAGCGCTTCGGTTTCATCGATCGCCTCACTCCGGCCGGCCGCACATTGGGACGACGGGAAGAGTTCGCCGATCTGGACGCGGCCCGCCTGTATTTCGCCGGTAAAACCCTGTTTCGTGGCTTTGATCCGGAATGCTTCGACGCCTATCTTCAACATGGTTTGCACACTGTCGGCGGCAAGCTGCGCCTGCGTTTCGACCCGGCCACGGAAATCAGCATCTACCGCGGTGTGCCCCATACCAGCCCCGGCCGTGCACGGCAGTTGAAAGTGCCGCTGGCGGTGGTTCGCGGGCACAAGAGCCGCGTGGTGATGCGTCATCACGCCCGTTCCGTCGGGCGCATGCCCCTGGGTGAGTCCTTGACCATGCCCGGTGGCCATATGTTTCCCCTCGAACGTCCACAAGACACGGCCACGCTGCTGAAGAATCTGTTCAGTCGCTGGGAAGGTCGCCGCCAACAGGATTGCGCATGAACAGCGTCGTCGAAGAAGTTCGCCTGAGCCTGCCGCATATCGAGTTGGCGGCGCACTTGTTCGGTCCCGAGGACGGCTTGCCGGTGATCGCCTTGCACGGCTGGCTGGACAACGCCAACAGCTTTGCCCGGCTGGCGCCCAAGCTCAAAGGCTTGCGCATCATCGCGCTGGACATGGCCGGGCATGGTCACTCGGGGCATCGGCCGAACGGCGCCGGTTATGCGTTGTGGGACTACGCCCACGATGTGCTGCAAGTAGCCGAGCAGCTGGGATGGAAACGTTTTGCGCTGCTGGGACATTCCCTGGGGGCGATCGTCTCGCTGGTGCTGACCGGGTCGTTGCCGGAGCGGGTCACGCATCTGGCCTTGATCGATGGCGTCATTCCTCCTACAGACAAAGGCGAAAACGCCGCCGAGCGCATGGGCATGGCCCTGCAAGCGCAGCTGGATCTGCGGGAAAAACGCAAGCCGGTCTACAACACCCTCGACCGCGCCATCGAAGCACGAATGAAAGGCTTGGTGGCGGTCAGTCGCGAAGCCGCCGAACTGCTGGCCCAGCGCGGCTTGATGCCGGTGCCCGGCGGTTATACCTGGCGCACCGACAACCGCCTGACCCTGCCATCGCCGCTACGTCTGACCACGGAACAGGCTATGGCCTTCGTCCAGCGCGTCGGTTGTCCCGCACACCTGGTGGTTGCAGCTGACGGAATGCTCGCCAAACATCCAGAGTTGCTGGAGCGTCTACCCTTTAGCCGGGAACAGTTGCCTGGCGGCCATCATTTGCACCTGAATGACGAATCCGGTGCAGACCTTGTCGCAGACTGTTTCAATCGGTTCTTCGCCATTCCTTGACTTGCGTCGGGCAACTGTCGAGGCTGGGCGGGTTGAAATGGGAGACAACCATGATAGATCTGTACACCGCTGCGACCCCGAATGGCCACAAGGTCTCTATCGTGCTCGAGGAACTCGGCCTGCCCTACACGGTGCATGCCTTGAGTTTCGACAAAAAGGAACAGAAGTCCCCGGACTTTCTCAAGATCAATCCCAATGGACGGATTCCGGCGATTGTCGACCGCGCCAATGGCGATTTCGCCGTGTTCGAGTCCGGTGCGATCCTGATTTACCTCGCCGAGATGACCGGCAAACTGCTGCCCCAGAACCCGAAAGGGCGCTCGGTGGTGCTGCAGTGGCTGATGTTCCAGATGGGCGGAATCGGCCCGATGCAGGGCCAGGCCAATGTGTTTTTCCGCTATTTTCCGGAAAAGCTCCAGGGCGCCATCGACCGCTATCAACATGAAACCCGGCGCTTGTATGAAGTGCTCGACACCCGTCTGCAAGCCGTAGAGTTCCTGGCGGGCGAATACAGCATTGCCGACATCGCGACTTTTCCGTGGATACGTGGCCATGAATGGTCCGGTGTCGCGGTGGATGGCTTGCCAGCCTTGCAGCGCTGGATGGCGACCATGGAGGCGCGCCCTGCGGTACAACGCGGTCTACTGGTGCCCGAGCGCATCGATGACGACAGTGTCATCAAGGGCGCCCAGGCCATGCTGATTCGATGAGTCTATCCATGCGTTCTCTCAGTCTTCTGGCGCTGTGTTGTTTCAGTCCTCTGTTATTTGCCGCTGATATCCCTGGCAGTCAGGACTTGCCGATCGTGCCGCGTATGGCCGATGCGCAGATCGTCGACTATCGCCCGGCTGTCGAGCTTGAGCGGATCTACCCGCTGGGTTCGATCCGCAAGATCAGTGGCCAGCTGCGCTTTGACGGCCAAGTCACCGCCCGGGGTCAAACCACCTCGGTGACTTACGAGTTGCCACCGGAGCATTCCTCGACCGATGCCTTCACCACCGCTCGCGAAGCCTTGCAGAAACAGGGCGCCGAGTTGCTGTTCTGGTGCCAGGCCCGGGATTGTGGCGAAAGCAGTCTGTGGGCCAATGAAGTCTTCGGCAACGCCAAGCTGTATGGCGCCGATAATCAGCAGGCTTATCTACTGCTGCGTCTGGCAGCCCCTCAAGACAACACACTGGTGGCGCTCTACAGCATCACTCGCGGCAATCGCAAAGCCTATCTGCACGTCGAGCAGTTCGACGCTGCTGCACCATTGGGCGATTTGGTGCCCACTTCCGCGACCTTGCTGCGACAGCTAAAAAGCACTGGAAAACTCGATTTCCCCAAACTCGGCGGCGACCCGGACGAAACCTGGCTGCGTCTGATTTCCCGAGGCCTGAACCTGGACACCACTCTGCGCGTTAATGTTTCGGGGCCCAATGCCGAAACCTGGCGTCAGGCGCTGATCGGCCAGGGCGTACGGGCGGCACGGATGGAAACCGGCAACGTCGAAGGCTCTGGTCTGCACTTCGAGCTGTTGCGATAAGCTTCATTGGGCGAGCGCGTTCTGCGCGTTCGCCT
The DNA here is from genome assembly GCF_053629455.1 of Pseudomonas sp. F-14 TE3482. Lineage (NCBI taxonomy): Bacteria > Pseudomonadati > Pseudomonadota > Gammaproteobacteria > Pseudomonadales > Pseudomonadaceae > Pseudomonas > Pseudomonas sp. F-14 TE3482. The sequence continues at coordinate 6,045,255 of NZ_JBRJII010000001.1, read as the reverse complement.
ACTCTTTGCTGACTGACTTTTTCGTCTGACTTTTTTCAGGATCATACATGCCCAATAACGATCGGCTGTTGGTGCAAATTCTGCTTCTGGTGCTGTTTGGCGCGAGCTTTTGGGTGATGGCGCCGTTCTGGTCGGCGCTGTTCTGGGGCGCGGTGCTGGCGTTTGCCAGTTGGCCGCTGATGCGTTTGTTGACCCGTTGGCTCAATGGCCGTGAATCCCTGGCGGCGCTGGTACTGACACTCGGCTGGATGGTGCTGGTGGCGGCGCCGCTGGTGTGGCTGGGGTTCAATCTGGCGGACCATGTGCGCGATGCCACGGTGCTCATCAAGGATATACAGGTCGATGGACTGCCTGAGGCGCCGACCTGGCTGGGCGGTATTCCCTTGGTCGGCGAGCGGTTGGTGGGTATCTGGAACAGCATCGATCAGCAAGGCGCGGCGATGATGCTGGCGATCAAGCCTTATCTGGGGCAGGTCGGTAACTGGTTACTGGCGCGCAGTGCGCAGATTGGCGGCGGAATTCTCGAGCTGACGCTGAGTATTGTGTTCGTGTTCTTTTTCTACCGCGACGGGCCACGGTTGGCGGTGTTTGTTCATGGGCTGCTGGAGCGGCTGATCGGTGACCGTGCCGGCTATTACATCGAGCTGGTGGCGGGTACCGTGCAGCGAGTGGTCAATGGGGTGATTGGCACCGCGGCGGCTCAGGCTATTCTGGCGTTGATCGGCTTCCTGATTGCCGGTGTGCCCGGAGCGTTGGTGCTGGGGGTCGTGACCTTCCTGCTCAGCCTGATTCCGATGGGGCCGCCGTTGGTGTGGATTCCGGCCACGGCGTGGTTGGCCTGGAAGGGCGAGTACGGGATGGCGGTGTTCCTTGGATGCTGGGGGACATTCATTATCAGCGGCGTCGACAACGTGCTTAAGCCGTACCTGATCAGCCGGGGCGGGAATTTGCCGTTGGTGATTGTGCTGCTCGGGGTGTTTGGCGGGTTGATCGCGTTTGGATTTATCGGTTTATTCATCGGCCCGACATTGCTGGCCGTGGCTTACAGCCTGCTTACCGATTGGAGCAAGAGTCAGGTTCGGGTTGAGGATCGCCGGCCCTGACCTATGGGAGCCTGCTTGTGGCTGGCTCACATCGGCTCCGGCGGCCCAATCAATCTTCCCATCACCCCAAACAAACCCAGCTCCCGAATGACCTCCAATTCGCCCTGCGTTTCCACCATCTCGGCAATCAACGGCAAATCAATGCTGTTGGTCGCCCGGAAAATCGCCTCGATGAACAGGCGCTTGTCAGTCTGTTCATCGATACCCCGTATGTAGGCTCCGTCGATTTTCAGGTAAGCCAGCCCCAGTTGCGTCAGGTTGCCGATCTGGCTGAAGCTGCCGCCGAAATGCTGCAACCCGATGCGGTAACCGGTGTTGAGCAGGCTGTGGCTCAGGCGTTGCAATTCTTCGGGGGGCGGCAGTTGGCGTTCGTCGATTTCCAGGATCAGCAGCGGCGCGAGTTCTGGCAGTGATTCGAGCAGGTCGAGGATATGTTGCAGCTGCGCCTGATCGCGCAGGGTACTGCCGGACAGACTCAGCGCAAGGGGCCAACGGTTGGCGGCCAGGTATTCGAGGGTTGTTTCGAGCATCGCCAGATCGAATCGCGCCGACCAGCCAAGGCGTTCGATCCACGGCAGGAAATGCCCGGCGGCAATCGCCTCGCCCTGCGGATCGAGCAGGCGAGCGAGGACTTTGTGGTGCAGCACCTGGCTAGTGTCGGCGCACTGCACCACCGGTTGGAAATACAACTGCATCTTGCCCTCGGTCAGTGCCTCGTCGATCCAGCTGCGCCAGTCGTGTTGGGAATGGTTCGGCGCGGTATCGGCGTGGGCCTGGTATATCCAGGGGCGCTCGGGATGTTGCCGGGCCTGGGTCAGCGCCTGATCGAGGCGTAGCAGCACCTCACTCGCCGGTTCGCCGGGGTGATAGGCGACCACGCCCAGGTGCGCCACCGGCATACAGTCGCTGGCGCCGGTAAGACGCAGGTTTTCCAGGGTGGCGCTGATTTCGCTGGCCACGCGTGCAGCATCCTTGCTGTCCAGGCCTGGGGTCAACAAGCTGAATTCGCCGCCGCGATTGCGTGCCGCGAGCCAGGTTCGACGCTCCGGCGGTTGCGTCAGGCGCTTGAGCAATTCGCCGACGGCACTGATCAGGGCATCGGTGCGCTGGCCGCCCAAGCGTTGGTTGAGGCCGATCAGGTCATTGATCCGCAGCATCAGCAAATGACCGTCGCGGCTTTGCTCGGAAACCAGTAATTGGTCGGCCAATTGTTCATCCAGCAAGCGCCGGTTCGCCAAGCCTGTCAGGGCGTCCTGATAAGATTCGGCTCGCAGATTTTCACTGCGCGCGGCCTCCTCGGCGAACAGCGCTTTGAGCTTTTCGACCATCTGGTTCATGGCCAGCACCACGCGTTTGAGCTCCGGTGTGCGCGGCAGTTTCGGCAAACTGCGGAATTCGCGTTTGCTGATGGCTTCTGCCTGTTTGACCATGTTGTCGAGCGGGCGCAGTTGTCGGCGCAACAACCAGCCACCGAACACAGCGCTGAGCAGTCCGCAAATCAGTAGCCAGATCAGGCTGCCGAGGGTGCTGTCCCAGAGTTTGGCCAAGGCGAATTGCGGATTGCTCAACACTTCGACTCGCGCCGCCTGCTGCCAGCCACGGGTGATCAGTGCGTCACCACCTTGCGGGCGCAGATTGACCACGCTCACAAACCACTGCGGAACGCCTTCTATTTGTGCGGGTGCGCTGCGTTCCACCAGCACCTGTTCATTTTCGATGTCGATGACCCGGATGCTGCTGAAATAACCACTGTCGAAAATCGAGCTGACCATCAATTCGATCATCGCCGGGTCGTCGATCTGTGCCGTCAATGACAGGCCCAGCGCCGTGGCGGCGTCCTGGGCATGGGAGCGTAACTGGCTAAGCACCTGCTCACGGGAGCTCTCCAGGCTGACAAAAAAACTGCCGCTGAAAGCCACCAGCAAGAACAGGCAAATGGCCAGGAACAACTGTTTGCGCAGTGACATAAAACGCTCCTTGCTGTAGCGGCTAGCCTTCGCCCACGGCGAACCCTTCGATTTGCATCTTTTGCAGCACGTCTTGCCAGCGCGACAGTTTTTTCGAGTCGCTGCTGCGTTTGCCGCCATGGGCTCCCGGCAAGTACAGGCCTTCGGCGTTGAAGGCATACACCGGCAGCAGGTCTTTGCGTTGGGACGCGGGGCGGATCTCGCCGATCAGGTTATCCAGCACCAGCGGATCGGCTGTGGGGCTGCTGTAGAAGGTCAACACCATGTGCGCCTGATTCTGGTTCAGGGCCTTGACGTAGGTGATGCGCAGTTTCTCGCTGGGAATTCCGAGGTGACGCAGGCTGAAATATTTCGCCAGGGCGTAGTCTTCACAGTCGCCAGCGGCTTTGATCAAGGATTCCACCGGCGTGGCCCAGTAATCAGTCTGACGCCAAATGCGCATGTCATCCTGAAAATTCAGTTGTTGATTGAAGAAGCGATTAACCGCGTTCAGTTGTTCGCGCTCAGGCTGGTTCAGTTCGCTTTGCAGCAATTGACTCCAGGCCTCGATCCGCCCCCGAGCCGGGCCAAGGGGGCCGTAGCGTTTTTCAGCCGTTTGCAGAATCTGCGCAAAATCACGGTCGGCCCGGACACTGCCCAACCCGACCAGCAGAAAACTCATCAGCAGCAGCCATCCGCCGAACCGAAGTCGGAGCGTTGACCATCCTGGGCTACGCGGACTGCGGGACATGTCTGGCTGCTCGAGTGCAGATGTCTGAAGTCTAGGCGTTGATTTGGGCGGGGTAGGGCAGGTCGTCGGACGAAAGGACGTCAGCAGTTTGCTTACTGTGGCGAGGGAGCTTGCTCCCGCTCGGCTGCGCAGCAGTCGTAAAACTAGCTCATGCGATGTGTCAGGAAAAATTGGGTCGCAGGGTTTGGGGTCGCTTCGCAACCCAACGGGGCAAGCCCCCTCGCCACAGAAGTCCTTCATTGCAGAAGGATCAGGGTTTATGCAGGGTTTTCTGCTTGAGGATATAAACCGTCACCAGCACCGCACTGGTCAGCATGAACCCCCGCGCCCACGGCAGCGGTACCAGATAACAAGAGAACAGGATGCTCGCCCACATCAGCCCGATCGCATAGACCTTGCCTTTGAGCGGAATGCCATTGCCATCCAGGTAATCGCGAACCCACGGCCCAAGCCGTGGGTGCTCCACCAGCCACTGATAGAAGCGTGGCGAACTGCGGGCGAAACAGGCGGCCGCCAGCAACAGGAACGGTGTGGTGGGCAGCACCGGCAGGAAAATCCCGATCACCCCCAGCGCTACGCTCAGCCAGCCGATGGCCAGCAGCACGTAGCGCAACATCAGGGGGCGGTTGCCTATGGGGTTGTCCATAGGCAAAACCTTAGTGGTGACGTGGCTTGAGAATCGCCGGTTTTTCGTCTGGCGCGTTGCACAGCAGGTACAGCGCGGTCAGGGCTTCCGGGATCTGCACGATCATGTCGTCCATCAGGTTGGCGTCGGCCGCGATGTCGGAGAATTCAGGCTGTTCGTCGAACAGACCCGAACCGACCATGATCGGCAGCAGCATTTCGCTGACTTCGTCTTCGGCGGTTTCGAACCAGGCCGCTTCGCGCAGGAACACGCCTTCCATGAAGCCGATGCACCAGCCGCGCAGGTCGGAATCGTCCGGGTCGTCGCCCAGGTCGAGCTCGCATGGCAGCTCGAACTCTTCGTCGGACGCCAGTTGGCGGGCGATGTGTGCCTTGAGCAGCAGCAGGGTGGATTCGATCGCTTCACGCTCGGTGTCGTCGGCGTAATGCGGCTCTTCGGCGAAGAGCGCGTCGATCCATTCACGGTCGGGAACGCTCTCGGAACAGATCGACAGCGCGGTGAGGTAGCCGTGGGCGGCCACGTAGTCCAGCGCCTCGTCATGCAGCTCGTCGGCGTCGAGGAAGACTTGCAGGCGGGTTAGTTGCTCAGCGAAGGACATTAAAGGGCTACCTTGGGGAATATACGATGCGGGAATTCTAGGCCTTCTTGAGCGCTTGGGCCAGCCGCGCGGCATATTTGCAGCCTTGCGGGGGGATTCTGTGGTTGTCGATACCGCCAGTCTGGCCCAATCCCTGTGGGAGCGGCGGTGCGACGATTCGACTTGCCCGCGATGAGGCCGGTACTTCCAATACATTTTTCGCCTGACACGCCGCCATCGCGGGCAAGCCCGCACAGGTATTGCATTGCGTTCCTCTTCTCAGCGGCGCCCTTTGCAGGGGAGGGCTCGGGTATACTCGCGCGTTTTGTGATGCCCTGCTGGCGTCACGGCTGAGATATGCAGCGTCATGCAATGCGCACTTACGATTTGTCGGTGCAGCTTTCATGATTCTGAACCAGCCTTGCAGGGATGTTTCGGTGATTTTTGGAGTTTTTATGCTCGAACAGGCTCAACGCGTCCTCAAGGACATCTTCGGCTACGACAGTTTCCGTGGCCGTCAGGGTGCAATCATTGAGCGCGTGGCCAGTGGCGGCGATGCCCTGGTGCTGATGCCTACCGGGGGCGGCAAGTCCTTGTGCTTTCAGGTGCCGGCGCTGCTGCGCGAAGGCCTGGCGGTGGTGGTGTCGCCGCTGATTGCGCTGATGGACGATCAGGTCGCGACCCTCGAAGAGCTGGGTGTCGCCGCGGCGGCATTGAACTCCACGCTGAGCGCTGAGCAACAGCGTGATCTGGCAGCGCGGATCAAGCGCGGTGAGGTGAAAATGCTCTACCTGGCGCCCGAGCGCCTGGTTCAGCCACGGATGCTGGCCTTCCTGCAAAGCCTTGAAATCGCGCTGTTCGCCATCGACGAAGCGCACTGCGTGTCCCAATGGGGTCACGATTTCCGTCGGGAATACCTGCAACTGGGCCAATTGGCGCAATTGTTCCCCAACGTTCCGCGCATTGCCCTGACCGCGACCGCCGACAAGCGCACCCGGGAAGAAATCGTCGATCGCCTGCATTTGCAGGATGCCGAGCGTTTCCTCTCGAGTTTCGACCGCCCCAATATTTTCTATCGCATCGTGCCCAAGGAACAGCCGCGCAAGCAGTTGCTGGCGTTCCTCGCCGAGCGGCGCAGCGACGCCGGCATTGTTTACTGCCTGTCGCGCAAGAAGGTTGATGAAGTAGCGGTGTTCCTCAGCGAGCAAGGTTTTCCGGCGTTGCCATACCATGCCGGCCTGGCCAACGACACGCGGGCCCATCACCAGAAGCGCTTCCTCAACGAGGAAGGGCTGATCATGGTCGCCACCGTAGCGTTCGGCATGGGCATCGACAAGCCTAACGTACGTTTTGTCGCGCACCTCGATTTGCCGAAGTCCCTTGAGGCCTATTACCAGGAGACCGGTCGCGGTGGTCGTGACGGCCTGCCAGCGGATGCCTGGATGGCGTACGGCCTGCAAGACGTGGTGATGCTCAAGCAGATGCTGCAAAACTCCGAAGGCGACGAGCGCCACAAGCGTCTGGAGCAGCATAAGCTCGACGCCATGCTCTCGCTCTGCGAAGAAACCCGCTGCCGCCGCCAGACCCTGCTCGCGTACTTCGACGAAGACATGCCCGAGCCCTGCGGCCACTGCGACAACTGCGTCGACGGCGTGCAGACCTGGGACGCCACCGAGCCGGCCCGTCAGGCGCTGTCGGCAATCTACCGCACCGGTCAGCGTTATGGCGTCGGTCATCTGGTTGACGTGTTGTTGGGCAAGGACAACGAAAAGGTCCGCAGCTTCGGTCATCAGCATTTGTCGGTATACGGCGTAGGCAAAGCGATGGGGGAGAGCGAATGGCGCTCCTTGTTCCGACAACTTGTTGCCCGTGGTCTGGCGGACATCGACCTCGAAGGCTACGGCGGCCTGCGCCTGAGCGATACCTGCCGGCCATTGCTCAAGGGCGAAGTGACCCTGGAACTGCGCCGCGACCTCAAGCCGCAAACCACCGCCAAAAGCAGCAAGAGCCAGGCCAGCCAACTGGTTCGCGGTGAAGAACGCGAACAGTGGGAAGCCTTGCGTGCACTGCGCCGCAAACTGGCCGAAGAGCATGGCGTGCCGCCGTACGTCATCTTCCCCGACTCGACGCTGCTGGAAATGCTCCGCAGCCAGCCAACTTCGCTGGCGCAAATGGCCACGGTCAGCGGTGTCGGCGCGCGCAAACTGGAACGTTACGGCGAGGCCTTCCTCGAAGTGCTCGGCGGCCAGGTCGAGGCGCCGAAAGTGGTGGCCGATGTGCGTCACGAGTTGATCACGCTGGCCCGGGCCGGCATGACTCCGCTGCAGATCGCCGGTCAGTTGCAATGCTCGGAAAAGAACGTTTACACAATGCTTGCCGAGGCTATCGGCAAGCAGCAGCTGTCACTGGAACAGGCGCTGGACTTGCCTGAAGAGTTGATGGGTGAAGTTCAGGACGCTTTCCTCGACGGCGAGGGCGAGTTGCCATCGGTGTCAGAGATTGCCGCGCTGTTCGCGGGAAGAGTTCCGGAAGGCGTTTTGTATTGCGTTCGTGCCGCCCTGCAGTCGGAATTCGAAGTCTGAATGACCTGCGGCATAGATGTAACGATTCAGTACAGGAGCAAGCCTTGCCTATAGCCAAAGGTCATGCTTAGCTGACTAATAATTAGCTTTTCTCTATTTTCAGTCTAACCATGAGTGTTTTATGCCGTTAACCGATCAACACCGCTTTGGCATGCAACTGGCCCAGATGTCTCGGGGCTGGCGTGCCGAACTGGACCGCCGATTGGCTGGCCTGGGTCTGTCCCAGGCGCGCTGGCTGGTGCTGCTGCATTTGGCACGTTTCGAGACTGCCCCCACCCAACGTGAACTGGCGCAAAGCGTCGGCGTCGAAGGGCCCACTCTGGCCCGACTGCTCGACAGCCTGGAAAGTCAGGGCCTGGTGCAACGCCAATCCGTGCTGGAAGACCGTCGGGCAAAAAAAATCGTCCTCTGTGCCCCGGCCCGGCCCTTGATCGAACAAATTGAAACCATTGCCACTCAATTGCGCCACGAACTGTTCGAAGGCGTTGATGAGGCGGATTTGAAAATCTGCATGCGCGTCCACGGGCACATCCTGGGTAACCTGGAAAAATCTTGAGGCATAACCACGCGCCGGACTTTTGAGATACCCCGTTGGGCAGACTATAAAGAACTACTAGGCAATATCGTGTTCGTACCGGATGTGCGAATACGTACAGGTTGGTTCAGGTTATCTAAGGGATGCTCATGCTCGAGAGTTGGCACGTTGTATTGCGGTGTTGCACCAGGCTGCTGCTGGTCGGTGGTGCTGTCACTTACTCGGCATTGGCCCCTGCGCTCGGGTTGGGTGAGATCACCCAGCATTCGGCGTTGAATCAGCCGTTCAATGCCGACATTGCTTTGGTGGACGCTGGCGGCCTGGCGGAGGGCGAGCTATCGGTCAGCCTGGCGACGGCGGACGAGTTCAGCCGCGCCGGTGTTGAGCGGGTGTTCTTCCTCAACGACCTGAAGTTCACACCGATCCTGCGGGGTAACCGCAGCCTGATCCGGGTAACTTCCAGCAAACCGGTCAATGAACCCTTCCTGAATTTTCTGGTGCAGCTCAATCAGCCCAACGGGCGTTTGCTGCGCGAGTACACAGTGCTGATCGATCCTCCGGGGTCACCGGGCATTGTTCCCGTCAACGACGACCCCGCGCCGCGCCCTCAGTCTTCCGCGTTCCCGTCCGTCGAACCGGCTGTTGCACCGCCACCTGCTGCGAAGGCGGCGACGCCCAAGCCTGATATCGATAAACCAGCTGCCGTGCCCGGGAATGATGCTATTGCCGAACAGCTGGCCGCCAGCGTGCTGCAGAACCAACAGTTGCAGAAGACCATCGATGAACTCAATGCCAAGCTTCAGGCTCAGGACGAGCAGATCGCCGGCCAGAAAAAGCAGGTGATCGAGCTGCAAACCCAATTGGCGGAAGTCAAACAGGCGCCGGTAGAGCCGGTCGTGCCCCAGGTGACGGCACCGGTGCCCGTTGTAGGAGAGGAATCTGAATCGACTCCGTGGCTGCTGATCATCGGGTTGCTGGCACTGGTGGCGTTGCTATCGCTCGCCGTCTACATTCGCCGCCAACGACAGCAGGCTCAGGCTCAGGTCCAGTCCGAGCCGTTCCCCGTGCTGCCGTCGCGTCATGAACCGGTGCTCAGCCGCGCAACAGAACCGGCCAGTCCGGCGCCCCGGCCGCAACCGCTAGCCGGAGCGGCCGAAGAGATTCCCGCAGGCGACGTGCTGGAAGGGGTGGGCATCTATCTGGCATATGGCCGTTTGTCCGAGGCAGCCGGTTTGTTGCGAGATGCGTTGGTCAGGGAACCCCAGCGCACCGATCTGGCTGTGCAGTTGTTGGAAGTCCTCGGTAAACAGGGTGATGTGCAAGCTTATGACGCGCAGGAAAGTAGCCTGCGCGACGCCGGGTTCGATGCACAGCAACTTCAGGACATCCGCGCCCGGCATCCGAAACTGATCAGCGCCGCACCGGTGGTCGCCGCCGTGGCAGTGGTTCCTCCCACGCTTGCAATCCCTGAAGCGGCACCGAGCGATGAGTTCCAGTTGAACCTCGATGACCTGTCGATGGATTCGAATTGGGACCTGATCAGCCCCTTCGAAAACTCATCATCCAGCGCTAAACCGTCGAATGAGCCAGAGCAGGTAGACGACCCCGGGTTCACCTCGAATCTACATGTGTTGCCCGATGTTTTCGAAATGCCCGAGGAGCCGACGCTGGACGAGCCCGAGCTTGAATGGATCGCAGAACCTGACGCTCAATCTCTGGACGAGACCTTTCTCAACGAATTCAGCGATCCCGGCCAGCCGCTGGAGCTTGAGCCGCTCAGTGCTGAATTGATGGATCTTGAACCGGCGGGGCCTAGCAGTGCGGGTAAACTTGAACAGGCCCAGACCTGCATCGACGACGGCGATCTGGACAGCGCCATCGAACTGCTTAACGAGCTGCTCAAAGAAGGTGACGAACCGCTCAAAGAGACAGCGCGGACTCTGTTGGCCGGTATTCGCTGAAGATTTTCGGTTATGCGGTTTATCATGGCGACGCCCCCAGGCCCAGGAGTTTTGCCAATCATGACCGTACGTAAACCGGAAATCGTCATCACCTATTGCACGCAATGCCAATGGCTGTTGCGCGCTGCCTGGCTGGCCCAGGAACTGCTCAGTACCTTCGGCGACGATCTGGGCAAAGTATCTCTGGTGCCCGGCACCGGCGGGGTTTTTCACATTTTCTGTGACGATGTGCAGCTCTGGGAGCGCAAGGCCGACGGTGGTTTTCCCGAGGCCAAGGTGCTCAAGCAGCGGGTCCGTGATCAGATCGATCCGGACCGCGACCTGGGCCACAACGACCGCACTCAGTGAGACGGGGCTTGCGCCGCCACGGCGTTCTTGCTTGAACTGCCGGACAACCGGCTGGAAACCACGATGGCCACGATGATCAGCGCGCCGCCAATCAACATGCGCAGGGTCGGATTTTCATCGAACAACAACCAGGCCAGGGTGATGCCGTAAACCGGCTCCAGAGCAAACACCACTGACGCGGTACGGGCTTTGATCACCGCCAGGCTGGCGACGAACAGGCTGTGGGCGACGCCGGTACAGAACACCCCGAGCAGGCCGATCCACAGCCAGTCGATGGTGCTCACTTCGCTCAATTGGGGGGCCGCCACCGGCAGCAGGCAGATCGCAACCACCACGTTCTGACACAGCGCAGCCTGCACTGGCGGAACTCGTCCAGAACTGGCACGGTTGGTCAGGGACAGCAGGGCGAACAACAAGCCGGAAGCCACCGCCCATAGCAGGCCAGTGGTGGCGCCGCTGGCCAGATCGAAATCCGGTGTGACCAGCACCAATCCGATGCTGACCAGCACCACCAGCAGGATTTCATTGGCGCGGATGCGCTCGCGGAAGATCAGCCCTTCGAGGATCACGGTAAACGCCGGGAAACTGGCAAACCCCAGTGTCGCGATTGCCACCCCGGCGACCTTCACCGCGATAAAGAAACTCACCCAGTGCCCGGTCAGCAGCAAGCCACTGAGCAGCAGGCGACGCAGGTCCACGGCGTCGAGTTTCTGCCAACGGGTACCGCTTGCGAACCGTGCGAAAAACGCCAGGGCGAGGACGGCAAACGCGGCACGGCCGAACACGATGATGGCCGGCGAAGCGGCGGCGAGTTTGCCGAATACGCCGGTCAGGCCGAACATCAGTGCACCGATATGCAGAGCGCCAAGGGCGGTACGGGGAGTCATTGCAATCCTTGATAAATGTATTGGACCAGACCATTGAACCGCGCAATGACTTGCCGTGTCTGTCGGCAAACTATCGTCTCTTGTCGCCGGCCTCGCGCCTGACGGATTTTTTGCCCTAACACCTGCCAGTCAGGCCTGGCACTGTACCTGTGGCGAGGGAGCAAGCTCCCTCGCCACAGGTTACTGATTGCTCGTTCTATCTATTAGCCAACCGGTATTCGCCTCGCGGCGTAATTTACCGGGCGAGGCTCCGAACTCACGCAGCATTGCCGCGGCGAACGCACTCTGCGAGCTGTAGCCGACCCGACAGGCGATTTCGCCAATGGGCAACGCCGAATCGCGCAACAGGCCCACGGCAATGTGCAGACGACGACTGCGAATGTAGTCCATCGGCGTTTGCCCGCATTCCGCCACGAACCGCGCATGCAACCGGGCACTGGACAGGCCGGCAATGCGCGCCAGGTCGGCGACTTGCAGTGGATAGGCCACGTATTGATCGATGTGCGCATTCAACGCCGCATAGGGCAGGCGCCGACCGCCCACACTGTCGGGTTTGGCGTTGTTCAGGCTGGCCAGCAATAGCACCGCGCCTTGCTGCGCAATCAGCGGATCACTGATCTGACTGCCCGCCAGCCAACTCACCAGTTGGCTTTGCCCGGCGTCCAGCGACAGGCGACCGGCATTGTCGAGCAAGCGGCGGCTGGCTTCGGCGTGATCGCCAAGGGACTGCGAAACCCACTGGTCGCTCGGCACATCCAGCACCAGGCAACGACTGCCGTTGGCGCTGCCGCAGGCATGATGAAAACCGGACGGCACGACTATGAAACTCTGTTGCACCACCTGACTGCCACGACCGTCGACCTCGAAATCCAGCGCACCCGACAGCCCGAACACCAGTTGCGCGTGGTCATGGCTGTGGACGATCAGGTCGTGGGTGTATTGGCGTAGCGTGAGGATCGGTCTCATCGCAGGTCTCCTGTGCAGGTCGCCAGTCTACACCGGGTGCGGCCCGACTCGCGTTGTCACAGGACTGACTTGCGATTGTCATGGGCAGTTAACTCGACCGGCGCAAGCTTGCCAAAACTTGTCCTGAGGGTTGCCCATGACCAGCGCCGAGCTCGCCAAACCCAGCCGTAAGCAACGTGTGCGGACCTTGTGGATTTCCGATGTGCATTTGGGCACCCGGGACTGCCAGGCCGAACACCTGTCGCAATTTCTAAAGGGCTACCACGCGGACAAGGTCTACCTGGTCGGCGACATCATCGATGGCTGGAAACTGCGCAGCGGCATGTATTGGCCGCAGGCACACACCAATGTAATCCGTCGCCTGCTGACCATGAGCAAGCGCGGCACAGAAGTGATTTACGTTACCGGCAACCATGACGAATTCCTGCGCCGTTATTCGAAGCTGATTTTGGGCAACATCCAGCTGGTGGACGAAGCCGTGCATGTGACCGCCGATGGCCGTCATCTGCTGGTGATTCACGGCGACCAGTTCGACGTAATTACCCGCTACCACCGCTGGCTGGCGTTCCTCGGCGACTCGGCCTACGAATTCACCCTGACGCTCAACCGCTGGCTCAACCATTGGCGTGCCCGTTATGGCTACGGCTACTGGTCGTTGTCGGCGTACCTCAAGCACAAGGTCAAAACCGCCGTCAGCTTCATCAGCGATTTTGAAGAAGCCATCGCCCACGAATGCGTCAAACGCGAGTTGCACGGGGTGGTGTGCGGGCACATTCACCATGCCGAGATTCGCAAGGTTGGCGGGGTGGATTACCTCAATTGCGGGGATTGGGTGGAGTCGTGCACGGCGCTGATCGAGCATTGGGACGGTTCGATCGAGTTGTATCGATTGGCCGATGCCCAGGCGCGGGAGGCCGAGTTGAAGGCGGTCAAGGTCGCCGAGCCGGCATGAACCAGAGGTTTAGCCTTTGTGGCGAGGGGGCTTGCCCCCGTTGGGGCGCGAAGCGACCCCAAAACCATTCATCCCGGTTGTATCGGGCAGACCGCATTTTTCGGTTTTTACGACTGCTGCGCAGCCGAACGGGGGCAAGCCCCCTCGCCACAGAACTCTGACATTGATCAGGCCGGCGAATGCTCTTCCATCGCCGCCTTGTAAATCGAGTTCTTCGGCTGCGTAAACAGCCGTTCCACCATCGGTTCGAAGAAGCTCAGCGGCAGTGTGTCGTACGCCGGGTCAAACGCCGCCGCATCGTACCGGGCGCAAAACTCGATGGTCGCCTGATACTGCGGATGACCGCTGAATTGCTCGCGCAAATGCCGATCCATGCCCAAGTGATGAAAGAAGTAATAACCCTGGAAGATCCCGTGTTTTTCTACCATCCACAGGTTCTCGGCGCTGACGAACGGCTTGAGGATCGCCGCGGCGATGTCCGGATGATTGTAGGAGCCCAGCGTGTCGCCGATGTCATGGAGCAGGGCGCAGACCACGTATTCTTCGTCGCGACCATCGCGCCAGGCGCGGCTGGCGGTTTGCAGGGAGTGGGTCAGACGATCCACCGGGAAACCGCCGAAATCCCCCTCCAGTAACTTCAGGTGCGCCACGATCCGTTTGGGCAATTGCCGGGCATAGGCGCTGAAATCCGCGGCGATGATCGCCCAGTCTTCCTGCGTGCCGTCCTGCATATGGGTAAAACGGGCATGGGCATTCATCGGCTATCCTCTTGTTCTGATCGAAAGGGATGTTTTGAGTGTAGGACTCGGATCCCACGCTGCATTGGCTACACAAGACGCTTTTGTGGCCCATGGAGCCTAGGGGAGGGGAAACTAATTGAGAACGCCCCCTAGAACGGCACGCGGCCCAGAATCATGTCGCGGTACATGACGAAATCGCCGAGCAGGCTGTAAAGAGGATGCTGGAAGGTGGCAGGGCGATTCTTCTCGAAGAAGAAATGCCCGACCCAGGCGAAGCTGTAACCGGCCAGCGGCAGGGCCAGCAACAGCCACCATGCGCCGTTGCCGATGGTCAGCGCCAGAATGAAAATAACCAGGGAGGTGCCGACAAAGTGCAATCGTCGACAAGTGCTGTTGCGATGTTCGCTGAGGTAATACGGGTAAAACTCAGCGAAGCTATTGAAACGCTTGATGTTTTCCACGACTGCGATCTCTGTGGTTGCTGTGCACGCGACAAGTTGCTCTGCGGGTAGCTTATTTAAGTCTAGAGTGATCATTGGTATCAGCCAGTGACAATAGGCGCCACTTTAGTATCCTTGGGTATTGGGTCGTGGCATGCGGCCATTACGTAGTAAACGCCATGAGCGAACGAACGACTTCTGCAAGCTGGGCGATGGGGATTGTCAAAGCACTGGAAATGGACGGCCTGGATTGCCGGGTTCTGTTCAAGCAGCTAGGGCTCGACTATGCGGCACTGGATGACCCGGATGCGCGCTTCCCGCAAGATTCCATGACGCGGCTCTGGCAGCGCGCGGTCGAGCTGTCCGGCAACCCGGCGATCGGTCTGAACATGGGCAAGGTGGTGCGACCGGCGTCCTTCCATGTTGCTGGTTATGCCTTAATGTCCAGCCAGACCCTGGCTGAAGGCTTTCAACGTCTGGTGCGTTATCAGCGAATCATCGCCGAAAGTGCCGACTTGAGTTTCCGATTGCTGGATGAGGGTTATGCGCTGATTCTGACGGTGCATGGCGACCACCTGCCGCCGACCCGACAGAGTGCCGAAGCATCAATGGCCTGCGCTCTGGCACTTTGCTGCTGGCTGACCGGCCGTACGCTCCAGCCGCGCAAGGTCTTGCTGCAAGGCGCTAACCCCGTTGATCTTGAGCCCTATAAACAAGCTTTCCACGCCCCGTTGATGTTCAACGCGCCTTATGACGCCTTGATCTTCGAGCGCGCCGACATGGAGGCACCGCTACCCACCGCCAACGAGGCCATGGCGCGGCTGCACGACCGGTTTGCCGGCGAGTATCTGGCGCGGTTTTCCGAGAGCCGCGTGACCCACAAGGCACGGCAGGTGTTATGCCGTCTGCTGCCTCAGGGTGAACCCAAGCGTGATACGGTGGCCCAGACGCTGCACTTGTCGCAACGCACCTTGCAGCGGCGCTTGCAGGAAGAGGGCACGAGTTTTCAGACCTTGCTGGATGACACCCGACGCGAACTGGCCGAGCAATACCTGGCGCAACCGAACATGACTCTGCTGGAAATTGCCTACCTGCTGGGGTTTGCCGACCCTAGCAACTTCTTCCGCGCCTTCCGACGCTGGTTCGATTCCACCCCCGGCGAATACCGGACGCGGCTGATGGAAGCGCCCATGCGGATCAGTGACGCCAGAACGCCGGGATACACAGGACAAACACCGTAATGATCTCCAGCCGGCCCAGCAGCATGCCAAACGAGAGAATCCACTTCGCGGCATCCGGCAGGCTGGCGAAGTTACCCGCCGGGCCAATCGTTTCGCCAAGCCCCGGGCCTACGCCAGACACCGTGGCGGCCGCGCCGGTCAGCGCGGTCATCCAGTCCACGCCCAGTAGCGACAGCAGCAGTGCGATGACGCAAATGGTGATGGCGAAGAAGAACGAAAAGGTCAGGATCGAGCGCACGATCTCTTCGTCGAGACGGTGGCCGTTGTATTTCTGCTTGATCACCGCGCGCGGGTGAATCAACTGGTTAAGGTTGGCCTTGAGCAGAATGTAGGCAACCTGGAAGCGAAAAATCTTGATCCCGCCAGCGGTCGAACCCGAACAGCCGCCAACAAATCCCAGATAAAAGAACAGCATCAGTGAGAAATTGCCCCAGAGGCTGTAGTCCCCCAATGCGAAACCGGTGGTGGTCACTACCGACGTCACGTTCAGCGCCACATGCCGCAAGGCTTCCAGCCAATGCAGCTGGGTGGTCCACCAGTACCAGGTGCCGAGCACCAGCCAGGTCACCAGCAACATACCGAGCAGCCCTTGAACCTGTTCATCCTTGATCAGTGCCCGACGGTTACCGCGTAACGTGGCGACATACAGGGTGAACGGCAGGGCACCGAGAATCATGATGACGATCGCGACCCAATGTACAGCAGGCTCCGGCCACTTGGCCAAAGACTGGTCGGAGGTCGAGAAACCACCGGTGGAAATCGCCGACATCGCGTGGTTGATCGCATCGAACGGACTCATCCCGGCCCACCAGAACGCCAGGCTGCCGAAAATGGTGATGCCGACGTAGGCCGCAACGATCAAACGCGCCACCATGTGCGAACGGGGCATGACTTTTTCGGAACGGTCCGACGACTCGGTCTGAAACAGCCGCATGCCACCGATGCGCAACAAGGGCAGAATCGCTACCGCCATGCCGATAAAACCGATGCCACCAATCCAGTGCAGCAATGAACGCCACATCAGGATGCCGGGGGACATGTTGTCCAGGCCGTTGAGCACCGTCGCTCCAGTGGCGGTAATGCCGGACATGCTTTCGAAGAATGAGTCGGTGTAGCTGATGTGCTGGGTCAGCAGGAACGGCAGGGCGGCGAAGATGCATACCACCAGCCAGCTACTGACGGTCAACAGGTACATGTCTCGCGGACGCAGATGGATGTGCTCGGGGCGCCCGGGTATCACCAGGGCCAGGCCAGCGATAAAGGTGATCATGCTCGCCCAGAGGAACGACGGCAGATCGCTGGTGCGTTCGAAGATCACCAACGTGGCCATGGGCACGACCATGGCGATGGCCAGCGTGATCAGGAAGATGCCGATGATGAAACCAATGATCCGTAAGGTCGGCAACGCCATGAAGTCCGCTCGGGCTGATAGTAGGGAAGGGCGCCATTCTACCTGCGGGGCAGGGCATGTAAACCGACGCCGTCGCGACAGTTGACGCTAGAATAGCCAAACATTTTCTACAGGAGGTGGCCGATGCAGGCTCTCGACGCTTTGCTCAACCGTGTTTCCGTCCCACGACTGCTTGATCCGGCACCCACTGCCGAGCAGCGCGAAGTGCTGTTTGCCGCCGCGATGCGCGCACCAGACCATGGCCACTTGCAGCCTTGGCGTTTTCTGACAGTCGAAGGCGCAGCGCGCGAGCAAATGGGTGAGTTGTTGGCCGAGGCGGCGAAGCTGCAAGACCGTGATGTGTCCGAAGCCTTGCTGGACAAGGCGCGCAACGGCCCGCTGCGTGCGCCGCTGGTGATTGTGGTGATTGCGCGTTTGCAGGAGCACGCCAAGTATCCCAAGTCCGAGCAACTGTTGGCGGCCGGTTGTGCAGCTCACGGGATTTTGCTGGCCGCTTATGCGCAAGGCATTGGCGCGGTGTGGCGCACCGGTGAGCTGGCTTATTCGGCGCATGTGGCCAAAGGTTTGGGATTGGCGGAAGGGGAAGAGGTGATTGCGTTTCTTTACCTGGGCACGCCGCAGAAAGAACCGCGGGTGGCGGAGAAGGTCGATCTGGCCGAGTTTGTCAGCGCCTGGTCCGGTAGTAACTGAGGAAACGATTCCCCTGTGGGAGCGGGCTTGCCCGCGATAGCGGAGTGTCAGGCACTGAGATGTTGAATGTGCCGCCGCCATCGCGGGCAAGCCCGCTCCCACAGGATTCAGGGTTGCACTACCGCCCCCGGCACCAACGGCAATTCCAGACTGGCAACAAACCCGCCCTCCGGATGATTGGCCAGCACCAGACTGCCGCCATGGCGCTCCGCCGCACGACGTGCAATGGCCAGCCCGAGGCCATGCCCGGCCGCTGTCTGCCCCGGCGCCCGATAGAAGGGTTCAGCCAACTGATTCAAATGCTCGGTTTCTACGCCGGGACCGTGATCGCGCACGCTGACGACAATCCTGTCGCCCTGGCGAGACGCCTGCATTTCAATCGGTTGCCCGACCGGGTTAAAGCGCTGGGCATTGCGTAGCAGGTTGTCCACGGCACGCTCGATCATGGTCGGCCAGCCTTTGAGGTTCAGTTGTGGCTCGACCTCAAGGTGCACGTTCTGTTCGGGCGAACCCAACTGCGCATCTTTTTGCAGGGTAGTGAGCAGCGCATTGAGATCGACCTCTTCAGCACTGGCGTTGTCGGCATCGACGCGCGCCAGTACCAGGATTTCGCTGATCAACGCTTCCAGTCGATCGCATTCGCGGGTCAGGCGTGGCCAGAGTTTTTCCCGCTCCTCAGGGTTGGCCCGCTCGGCCAGCGCCAAGGCAATGCGCAGTCGGGCCAGAGGTGAACGCAACTCGTGAGACACGTCCCGCAGTAATTGCCGCTGGCTGCCGATCAGGCTTTGCAGGCGTGCGCCCATGCGATTGAAGTCGTTGGCCAGCACACCGAATTCATCGCGGCGGTTGGCCAGTTTCGCCAGGCTGTTTTGTTGATACGTTGTCTGCCCCAGGTCATGCACGGCGCTTCGTAAACGGCTCAGTGGTCGCGTGATGGAAAAGGTCACCAGCAAGCTGAACAGAGTCAACACCACCAGTGCGATGCCCAGTGCACTCAACGGCCAGAGCAGGCTTTCGCGGTGCCAGGCGTCCAGTTCCGGATGCGGGACGCGATAGATCAGCAGATAGGTGTCGCCTGTCTTGGCGCTGGTGTATTCATCGGTCAGACGCCGCCATGGCAGGCGTCGATCATCGTTGTTCTGTCGTGCTTCGAAGGCCGCCGCCCGCCGTGGAAAGGTACCGCGTACCACCGGGTCACCTGCCTCGTTGAGCACTTGAACGTTGATGTGATACTGACGCTTGCGCTGTTCCAGAATGTCCTGGGCGGCTTCTTCTCCCTGGCTTTCGTAGGTTTGCGTCCACTGTTCGGCCAAGGTGTTGAGGCCAGGGTGGCGACTGAGAATCCACGCGTCCTGGTTGAGCATGTGCCCGAGCAGAATGGAAAGCCCTGCAACCAGAGCGATGGCCAGCCAGAAGCTGGCCAGGATACGCCAGAACAATGAGCGCACAGAAAATCCTCAAACAAGCACAAAACCCTGTGGGAGCGAGCCTGCTCGCGATAGCGTCGGCACATTCAACATCAACGTGACTGAAAGGACGCCATCGCGAGCAGGCTCGCTCCCACATTGGACTGAGTGGCAAAAGACCCAACGGTGTTAGCCGTCAGGTCCGGGGTTAGCGCATTATTGCGCTTTTTGCGCTTGCTGCGCTTTCCAGGCCTTGAACTCGGCCCATTCGGCGCGACGCTCAGCCTTTTTCTTCTGGATCTCGTCGAATTGCTTCTGTTGATCCGGTTTCAGCAGTGCGCGAACGTCGGCTTCGGCTTTCTTGTGCTTGGCCGCCATCTCGTCTTTCAGGGCTTTCTGATCGGCTGGCGAGAGTTTTTCCAGGTACTTGTCGACCAGTTGCTGACGCTCATGCATCTGCTCGCCCATGATCTTGCGGATTTGCTCGCGCTGTTCACGGCTCAGGTCCAGTTGGCTGTAAGGGCCTTTACCGTGCATGCCGTGCATCTGACCGCCGTGGCGTGAGCCGTCCATATGGTCACCCATGGGACCTGCGCCTTCAGGCATGGCCATGGCAACGGTCGGCAGGGCGGCAGCAAACATCAGAGCGATAAGAGTCTTGCGCATGGTGTATCTCCTTGTCTCGTTCCCGGTACGTTCCGGATGTGTGCAGATTACGCAGATCAAGGTCAGCGGCGGTCAGCGGAGCGTAAAGCTTGGGTAAAGAGGGTCTTGTGCCGACCTGACAAAACTCCATGTGCAGGCACCCGTCTGTGGCGAGGGAGCTGTTGTGGCCGTTCGTTCTTACAGGCTGTAGTAGTAACCGCGACTGCGCAGGGCCACGATGCGTGGGCGACCGTCGGGGTGTGGGCCGATTTTTTTGCGCAGGTTGCTCACGTGCATGTCCAGGCTGCGGTCGTACAGGGTCAGTTTGCGACCGAGGGCGATTTGTGCCAGTTCCTGTTTATCCAGTGGTTCGCCGGGCTGCTTGAGCAGGGCTTCGAGCAGACGGCTTTCGGAGACGGTGAGGGTGAATTCCTGTTCATCGATGCTGACCACGCCACGCACCGGGCTGAAGCACAAGTCACCCAATTCGAGCTGGCTGGAAACTGCCGTCGGATGACTGCGGCGCAACACTGCGCGCAGACGGGCTGTCAGCTCTCGTGGGTCGCACGGTTTGGCCAGATAATCATCGGCACCGAGTTCCAGGCCGAGAATGCGGTCCAGCGGTTCACCACGGGCCGACAGCATCAGCACTGGCAAATCCGGATGGTCGCTGCGCAGTTGCTTGAGCAGTTCCAGGCCACTGCCGTCTGGCAGCATCACGTCCAGCACCACGGCCGCCGGGGAAGTTTCGGCCAACGCCCGGCGCGCGCTCTGGCCATCGTGGCAGGCGCGGACCTGAAAGCCTTCCTGGCTCAGCCAACTACTCAGGAGCTCACACAGCTCCTGGTCATCATCAATTAATAACAGCTCGCTCATGACTCACTCAATTTAGCCATTGCCGACGTTTTCTACGTGCACCACTGGCGAAGATACCGCAGAGCAGCGCCAATAGCGCTACCCCGGCCCCGATCACGAACCACTGTTGCTGATCTGTCAGCAGACGTGGCAGCGGGCTGGCCTGGATTTCCTTGAGTTGCAGCTTCAGGCGCTGATTCTCTTGGCGCAACCGGCTCAACTGAGCGCTTTCGCGTTCGCCATCGGTATTTTGCAATTGTTTGCTCAGTGCTTCCCGTTGCTGCTCGCTTGCCTTCAAGCGCTGCTGCAACTCGGTGATCTGGCTGCCGGCGCTCAAGGACAGCGGCGTGGAATTGCCAACATCGGCGCTTTCTTCACCGTGGGCGGGCGCCATGATCGACAACGTCACCAACATCAGACACAACGGACCTTTGCGCATCGCAACTCCTGATTCCAATACGAGTATTGGGCAGGTTGTCGGCCGGTAAACGAGAATAATGAGCGATTGAACGCGCGATGAACCGACAAGGTTCATCGCGCGACAGGGCACTAAGGCAGGACTTGCTTGAACGGCTTGACCAAAACGTTGGCGTAGACGCCTGCGGCGATGTACGGATCGGCGTCGGCCCAGGCTTGGGCGGCGCTCAAGGAATCGAATTCGGCAACGATCAGGCTGCCGGTGAAACCCGCCGCGCCCGGATCATTGCTGTCGACGGCCGGGTGCGGGCCGGCCAGTACGATACGACCTTCGCCTTTAAGCACTTGCAGGCGCTCAAGGTGCGCAGGCCGTGCGGCCAGGCGGGCTTGCAGGGAGTTGGCGACGTCTGTGGCAATGATTGCGTAAAGCATGTCAGTCCTCGGTTTTTGGCGTGGTGGTATCGGCGTCGTGCAGGTGGCGGGACAGGTAAATGCCCTGGGCGACCAGGAACAGCAACGTCATGCCCAGGCTGCCGAAGACTTTGAAGTCGACCCAGTAGCTCTGGAAGGTGAACGCAACGAACAGGTTAGCGGCGCCGCAAAACAGGAAAAAACCGATCCAGGCGATGTTCAGACGGGTCCAGACCGGCTCTGGCAGGGTCAGTGCGTGGCCCATGATGCGTTTGATCAGCAGTTGGTCACCGACGAAGTGGCTGCCGATGAACCCGAGGGCGAACAGCCAGTTGACCACCGGGGCTTTCCATTTCAGGAAGGTCTCGCTGTGGAACGCCAGGGTCAGGCTGCCGAAGACCAGGCAGGCGATGAGGGTCAGCCACTGGCTCTTCTCCAGCTTGCGCTGCTTGATGAACAGCGTGCCGTAAACCACCAGGGAGCTGATGATCAGCACGGCGGTGGCGCTGTAAATACCACCGACAGACAGTTGATAACCGCCGATATCGACGACCCGTGGATCGATTTTGAAGACGATGAAAAACAGCAGAAGCGGGATGAAGTCGATGAATTGTTTCACAGTGGCAGCCAGAAGCAGGATGTGGCGGCATAATAACAAACATATTGACGCGCGATAGCGTCAGCTGATTTGAGGTTACACAGTCCTGTGAATGTTGATTTGCACTGCCATAGCACGGCTTCCGACGGCGCCCTCGCGCCTGCGATACTGGTTGCGCGTGCGTTCGAGAAAGGCGTGCGAGTCCTGGCCTTGACCGATCACGACACCCTTGAAGGCCTCGACGAGGCCCGTAGCGCTGCGACGGCGCTGGGGATGCAACTGGTCAATGGCGTCGAATTGTCCTGCACCTGGGGCGGGGCGACCATTCACGTTTTGGGCTACGGTTTCGACGTCAATGCGCCGCCGTTGGTCGAGGCCATCGCAACATTGCACGATGGCCGCTGGCTACGGTCCGAAGAAATAAGCCGCAAGTTGGCGTTGAAAGGCATGCCGGGGGCGCTCGACGGCGCTCGGGCCATTCAACAGGAACTGGGCGACAGCGGTAACGCGCCGGCCCGTCCGCACTTCGCCGACTGGATGGTGCGTGAAGGTTTCGTCAAGGATCGCGCCGAAGCGTTCCGCAAATGGCTGGGCGCCGGCAAACTGGGCGACGTCAAACAACACTGGCCGACCCTGGATGACACCGTCGCAACCCTGCGCGCCGCGGGTGCCTGGGTCAGTCTGGCGCATCCCTGGCACTACGATTTCACTCGCAGCAAGCGTCGTCGCCTGATTGCCGACTATATTCAAGCAGGGGGCCACGCGATAGAAGTGGTCAATGGCCATCAACCCGCCGAGCAGGTGGGCAGTTTGGCGATTCTAGCCCGCGAGTTTGGTCTGCTGGTCAGCGCCGGCAGTGATTTTCATGGCCCTGGAGGCTGGTCCGAGATCGGTGAATACCGCCCGGTCCCGGAGGATCTGCCGCCACTGTGGTGTCGATTCAAACATGACCCAATTATTGCCGTCGTCTGAACAGGTAGAGAATGTGAGTCAATTTTTCCAGATTCATCCGGAAAACCCGCAAGCGCGCCTGATCAAACAGGCTGTCGAGATCATCCGCAACGGCGGGGTGGTGATTTATCCCACAGACTCTTCCTACGCCATTGGTTGCCAGATCGGCGACAAAAACGCCGTGGAGCGTGTGCGTCGGCTACGTCAGCTGGATGAGAAGCACAACTTCGCGCTGATTTGCAGCGACCTGTCGCAGTTGGGGCTGTTTGCCAAGATCGACACCGGCACCTTCCGTGTGCTCAAGGCTCACTTGCCTGGCCCTTACACCTTCATTCTCAACGCCACCCGCGAAGTCCCGCGGCTGTTGTTGCACCCGAAAAAACGCACCATCGGCCTGCGTGTGCCAAGCCATCCGATTGCCCTGGCATTGCTGGAAGAACTCGGCGAGCCGCTGATGAGCGTGACCCTTATCATGCCCGGCGACACCGACCCGTTGAGCGATCCTTACGAAATGCGCCAGTTGCTTGAGCATCAGGTGGACCTGATCATCGACGGCGGTTTCGGCGGGATCAAGGCGTCCACCGTGATCAGCCTCGCCGACGGCGAACCGGAAATCATCCGCGTCGGTTGCGGCGACCCTGCGCCTTTCATGGCCGAGGCCTAGATGTCTGCAGTAGAACCCGTCGACAGCCAGGCCGGCGCCCAGCAAGAACTGCCTTTCGCCATGGTCTATGGCCAGGCGGTCATGGAAATGCCGCTGGACCTGTACATCCCGCCGGATGCGCTCGAGGTCTTTCTTGAGGCCTTCGAAGGCCCGCTCGATTTGCTGCTGTACCTGATCCGCAAACAGAACATCAACATCCTCGACATCCCGGTGGCGGAAATCACCCGGCAGTACATGGGCTATGTCGAGTTGATGCAGTCGGTGCGCCTGGAGCTGGCCGCCGAGTACCTGGTGATGGCCGCGATGCTCGCCGAGATCAAGTCGCGGATGCTGTTACCCCGTGCCGAGACGATCGAAGACGAAGAGGATGATCCTCGCGCCGAGCTGATTCGCCGCTTGCAGGAATACGAACGCTTCAAGGCTGCAGCCGAAGGCATTGATGGCTTGAGCCGCGTCGGCCGCGACGTGGTGGTGCCCAAGCTCGACGCCCCTGAAGCCCGGGCGCGCAAGCTGTTGCCGGATGTGAGTCTGGGAGAGTTGCTGATGTCCATGGCCGAGGTCTTGCGCCGTGGCGACATGTTCGAAAGCCACCAGGTCAGCCGTGAAGCGCTGTCCACCCGCGAGCGCATGAGCGATGTGCTGGAACGGCTCAAGGGCGGCGGTTTTGTGCCCTTTGTCGAGCTGTTCACCGCTGAAGAAGGGCGCCTGGGGGTGGTGGTGACCTTTATGGCGATCCTCGAACTGGTCAAGGAATCCTTGGTCGAGCTGGTGCAGAATGAGCCGTTCGCGGCGATCCATGTCCGGGCCCGAGCCGAATAACGAGTTGAATCATGAACCTGACTGAACCCCGCGAGCTGGCGCCACTGCTTGAAGCCTTTCTGTTGGCCTCGGGAAAACCGCAATCGCTTGAACGCCTGTTCGAACTCTTCGAAGAAGGCGAGCGGCCCGAGCCCCCTGTGTTCAAGAAAGCGCTGACGATTCTGGCCAAATCCTGCGATGGTCGTGCTTTCGAGTTGAAGGAAGTCGCCTCCGGGTATCGCCTGCAGATCCGCGAAAAGTTCGCGCCGTGGGTCGGACGTTTGTGGGAAGAGCGGCCGCAACGCTATTCCCGCGCCATGCTCGAAACCATGGCCCTGATCGCGTATCGCCAGCCGATCACCCGGGGCGAGATCGAAGACGTGCGCGGCGTGGCCGTCAACAGCCACATCGTGAAAACCCTGCTGGAGCGTGAATGGATCCGCATCGTCGGTTACCGCGACGTACCCGGCAAACCGGCGATGTTCGCCACCACCAAGGCGTTTCTCGATCACTTCAACCTGAAGAATCTCGACGACCTGCCGCCACTCGCCGAACTGCGCGAACTTGAACCCGATCCTGTGCTCGATTTTGACGACGCGCCCGTGCCTGCCAGCCTGCAGGAATTGGCTGATGCCAGCGCCGAGCCGGAAGAACCCAAGGAAGAAACCAGTTTCCACACTCTGTTGCTGGAACTGGACACCATGGAAGAGGGGCTCAAGACCGACTTCGACGATTTGCTGCGCGATGGGACGGTGACCGAGACGGAAGGGGAGTCGGTTCAACCCGAGCCTGAAACCGAAGTTGAACCTCAGGTCGAGGCTGACGCCGAAGTCGAACCAGAGCAGGAAGACGACATTCTTGGTGTCGCCGAAGCTCGCGAAAAGCTCCTGGCCGCCGTCGCCGCGCTTGAACAGCCGAAACCCGAGCCCGAATTGACCGACGAAGAAGCCGAAGCCAAGGCTTTGGCAGAAGCAATTGAGGCCGAACGTCGCCAGTTCGAAGATTGACCCAAATCCTGTGGACAATGGAAATCCCTGTGGGAGCGGGCTTGCCCGCGAAGAGGGAGTGTCAGTCACATCATTGCTGTCTGACCCACCGCAATCGCGGGCAAGCCCGCTCCCACAGTGTTTTGTGTCGGCTGGAGTTTCTATGAACTCAACCAAAGACCCCGGCACCACCGTTCGGCGCAAAAGCAAATAACCGACGGTCGATCAGCTAGTCTCTGATGCGCGAACGTCTCCATGAGCGTATGATTCGCGACCCTTTGGCGATCTCTTCGTCAAACGACCAGCTTTCACATCTTCAGGCACAAGCCTGAACAGACCACACCGGGAGGTGCCCAGATGAGTATCAACGACCAGAAAGACGACCAGGAAATCGGCCCAGCAGGCGAAAAGCTGCAGAAAGTCCTCGCCCGTATCGGCGTCGGCTCGCGCCGTGACGTAGAAGCCTGGATCAGCCACGGCCGCATCAAGGTCAATGGCAAAGATGCCACCCTCGGCCAGCGCGTCGACCTGCATGACGCCATCACCATCGATGGCCGGGTGATCAAGCGCGAAGAAGCCGCCGAGTCGGTACGTCGCGTGATCATGTACAACAAACCCGACGGTGAAATCTGCACCCGTAACGACCCTGAAGGTCGTCCGACCGTGTTCGACAAGATGCCGCGCCCCAAAGAAGGTCGCTGGATCAACATCGGTCGTCTGGACATCAACACCACCGGTTTGCTGATGTTCACCACCGACGGTGAATTGGCCAACCGCCTGATGCACCCCTCCTACGAAATGGACCGTGAATACGCGGTACGTGTACGTGGCGAAGTCGACGACGAGATGATTGAACGCCTGAAGGCAGGCGTGGTGCTCGAAGACGGCCCGGCCAAGTTCACCGACATCAAACAGGCTCCGGGTGGCGAAGGTTTCAATCACTGGTACCACTGCGTGGTGATGGAAGGTCGTAACCGCGAAGTCCGTCGTCTGTGGGAATCCCAGGGCCTGGTGGTCAGCCGCCTGAAGCGCGTGCGTTTCGGTCCTGTGTTCCTCAACTCCGACCTGCCGATGGGCCGCTGGCGCGAAATGAGCCAGTACGAAGTCGACATTCTCAGTGCTGAAGTCGGCCTGACCCCGGTGGCGATGCCGCAAATGAACGCCAAGAGCAAAGACAAGCTTGAGCGTATGCAGCGCAAATCGTCCCGTCCGGTGGGCAAGACCGAACGCGTACGGACCCTGCGTCCAGCCGCGGGTTCGACCGCTGCCAGCCCGCGCGAATCCCGCGAGCCACAGATCGAAGGCGAACGCCCGGCCCGCAAGCCAGCACCACGTCAGGACGGTGAGCGCGGCCCACGCACGCCACGTCCGGCCAACGGTCGCACTGAGCGTGGCGAAGGCCGTGGCGCTCCGTCCGGTGGTCGCAGTGATCGCGGCGCGCCTGCCGGTCGTGGTACGCCTGTGGCAGACCGCCCGGCCGATACCAAGCGCCCGGCCAAGCCGGCACCGAAGAAACGCCCTGGCATCGTGCTGGTCGACCGTGACGCGCCATCGGGCAAACGCCGCGGCGCACCAGCCGGTTCCGGCCAGCGCCCGGGCTTCGGTCGTCGCAAGCCTGAGTAATCGGTGAGCGCTGCATGAAAAACGCCATCCCTCGGGATGGCGTTTTTTTTGGTCTGGTAAACCGGTTTTCAGAAAGCAGGTGAACCTGTGGCGAGGGAGCTTGCTCTCGCTGGGTCGCGAAGCGGCCCCAGAACCATTCACCTCGTTATGTCTGGTAAACCGCATCGGCAGGTTTTGCGGCTGCTGCGCAGCCGAGCGGGAGCAAGCTCCCTCGCCACAGGGTCAGGTGTTGTTCAGAACACAAACCGCCGATCAAACAGCGGGTCATCATCCAGGGCCAACACGCCACTGGAGAAGATCAGGTCCAAATGATGGCTACCCTTGGCGCCACCGCCCAGCCCAAGGTGCAAGCCGCAATGGCGCTCCTCGAACCCGGCATTGCGCGCATACAAATCTTTCACGCCTTCGTTGGTGCCGATCCCCAACTCTTCGATTCGCCGATTGGACGGATTGGCGTCCAGGTACTTGTTGAAGTCATGTTCCAGCCCCGGCACATCGGTGGCGATTTTGCTGATGGTCGAGTTCTCGATCCACAACTCCAGCGGTGACGCCAATACGCCGTACTTGCGGGCAAACGGAATCGTACTGAGGAAAGTTCCCATAAACTTCACCCGGCCATTAATGGCCTCGCTATGAGTAGCGATCTCCCCGGGCGCCAGGTCGAAGTTGCCGATACCGTTGATGTCGGTCCACTTCTTGATACTGCTCAAGGGGGTTTCGAACCACGACCCATGATCATCTTTGAAACTCAGGGTAGTGGCGTGGGACATGCGCTGGATCAAGTGGCTGTTCAACCCGGCAATTCGCTGCGGGGTGACACTGAAGGTGTCGTAGAAGTAATCGCCGTAATCCTTGAACAGCAATGACTTCTTCCAGTTCTGCGCCATTACGCCCTGCAGCGCGCGGACAAACTCCGGGCCGTCGGGACGCGGGTTGGGCAGGGTGGAAGAGTCGTAGAAAAAAATGTACAGATCGCTATCGGTAATTGCCTGGGCCAGCAACTCGGTGGGTTCGAGGTCCAGACGCATCGCGCTGAAGCTGAACCGTGGGCTGTTACCGGCCTGTTCGGCGATGGCGCAGGTGTGCGCCTCGTAATCAGCGGTATGGCCGAGCAAGACCTTCGCCGGATTGATACCGGCAATGGCAGGGTGATGTTCGAGGTAGTAAAGGAAATGCGAGATGGCGCGTTGCTTATCCATGTAGTCCTCCCTGACAAACCGAGAAAGTGGCAGGCACGACCGGCCGGATCGTGCCTGCCGGGATGTCTTACAGAGGCCACATCGCCGTGCCGAACGGAACAACCGCGTCGGCTTGCATCATTTCGACGGCGGCTTCGTGTGTCGGTGCTTCAAACCAATCGTCCAGTTGCAGTTCAGTGTCCAAGTCTTTGTCCAGTGCTTGCATGGTGAATCTCCTAGATGACTTTTAGGTAAGAACAGCGGCGTGCTTTTCACTCGTTGAAGAGCGCGTCAACGTGCCGGACGATGCAGTTCGGCAAGTCGCTGAAAACCTAGTTCACAGGGTTTTGGAATGCAAAAAAATAATTAAACAATTTTCATTTGAACTATTTATTCCGTTTTTCGAAAGCCAATTTTCTTAATAAAAAACAGAAAACTAAGTCGGGTATTTACTTAGGAAGCTTCCTATCGTCAATTTACAGTCAATGGGCTTATGGATCTGATTTGGAAAATTTACGTTACGCCTTGTCAATAAAACCTTACGAAAAGCGCTCTCAAACCCCGTGGAATGCCGCGAGGGAAAGGTCTGTAAGGAAAACCTTCCGTCAGTCGGCGAGTTCGTGGTCTTCAAGGGCTCTGGCGCGCTTGTTTCAGCAGCGCATGAAGGGTGAGATGCGCTCCATGCCTGTCGTGCAGGTGCATAACAAGAAGGAGGCGCAATGTACGCCGTGACTCATCTCCATCTCTCCCCCAAGGGCGCTTTTTCCGCTGCCCTTATCGATGACCTGCAAAGGTCTGACTCAATTTTTGCAGTCGCCCGAGACCCTCGAGGCGGACACAGGCAATCCCGGCAACCGACGCGCTGATCCAGCGGTGTCTGGCAGCAGGGGGTTACAGGTGTACAATGCGCCGCGTTTTAACTGTGACCCTCTGCGCAACAGCGCAAACCTCAAGGCTATCCGCCTTGTTCACTCCGCCGCGTCACGAGCGTGTCGGGTTCGATTTCGTCACAGATAAAAACAAACAGGTGACGCATGACTGTCGTAAAAACGCTGAACTCCTGGTGCCTGCGCTGGGGTTTGATCGGCGCTGCTTGAAATCGCAACCGAGCAGCAACGTCTACTGAACATCATCAAACCTTGCGTGAGACCCTTTTCATGAGTGGACAAAACTCGCATTCAGGCGAGCTGAAACGCGGCCTGAAAAATCGCCATATTCAACTGATCGCCCTCGGTGGCGCGATCGGTACCGGGTTGTTCCTTGGCTCGGCCGGCGTGCTCAAATCCGCTGGCCCGTCGATGATTCTCGGCTACGCCATCTGCGGCTTCATCGCTTTCATGATCATGCGCCAACTCGGCGAAATGATTGTCGAAGAGCCAGTCGCCGGTTCCTTCAGCCACTTCGCCCACAAATACTGGGGCGGTTTTGCCGGCTTCCTGTCGGGCTGGAACTGCTGGATTCTGTACATTCTGGTGGGTATGTCCGAGCTGACCGCGGTCGGCAAATACATCCACTACTGGGCGCCGGATATCCCGACCTGGGTCTCGGCAGCCGGTTTCTTCGTGTTGATCAACCTGATCAACCTGGCGAACGTCAAAGTCTTTGGTGAGGCCGAGTTCTGGTTTGCGATCATCAAGGTCGTGGCCATCGTCGGCATGATTGCGCTCGGCAGTTACCTGCTGGTCAGCGGCGACGGCGGCCCACAAGCCTCCGTAACCAACCTGTGGGAACACGGCGGATTCTTCCCGAACGGCGTTAGCGGTCTGGTGATGGCCATGGCGATCATCATGTTCTCCTTCGGCGGCCTGGAAATGCTCGGTTTCACCGCAGCTGAAGCTGACAAACCGAAAACCGTGATCCCGAAAGCGATCAACCAGGTGATCTACCGGATTTTGATTTTCTACATCGGTGCGCTGGTGGTCCTGCTGTCGCTGACGCCTTGGGACAGCCTGCTGACGACGCTGAACGCGTCCGGCGATGCCTACAGCGGTAGCCCGTTCGTTCAAGTGTTCTCGATGCTGGGCAGCGACACCGCCGCGCACATCCTCAACTTTGTGGTCCTGACCGCGGCGCTGTCGGTGTACAACAGCGGCACCTACTGCAACAGCCGTATGCTGCTGGGCATGGCCGAGCAGGGCGATGCGCCGAAGGCCTTGTCGAAGATCGATAAGCGTGGCGTGCCGGTGCGTTCGATTCTGGCGTCGGCTGCCGTGACCCTGGTCGCGGTGCTGCTGAACTACCTGGTTCCGCAACATGCGCTGGAACTGTTGATGTCGTTGGTGGTGGCCACCCTGGTAATCAATTGGGCGATGATCAGCTTCTCGCACTTCAAGTTCCGTCAGCACATGGACAAGACCAAACAGACGCCGTTGTTCAAGGCCCTGTGGTACCCGTACGGCAACTATGTTTGCCTGGCGTTCGTGGTGTTCATCCTTGGCGTGATGCTGCTGATCCCGGGCATCCAGATCTCGGTGTATGCGATTCCAGTGTGGGTCGCGTTCATGTGGATCTGCTACGGCATCAAGAACAAGCGCAGCGCCCAGCAGGCGTTGCAGGCCGCAGGTTCCGCTGCCAAGTAAGTGCAAAGCGCAGAAACAACAAACCCGGCCATGTGCCGGGTTTGTCATTTATGGGTTCCGTACAAAATCCTGTGGGAGCGTGGCTTGCCCGCGATTCAGGCGCCGCGGTTCATCAGGCATACCGCGTTATCGTTCATCGCGGGCAAGCCACGCTCCCACAGGGGCCGCATTCCTTCTGTCTATTCGCGGTATCCTGCTTGTTCTGAATACGGACCTTTTTCCATGCTGGTGATTTCCAACAACGTGCATCTGCCGGATGCCGAGATCGAATTGACGGCCATTCGTGCGCAAGGCGCTGGTGGGCAGAACGTCAACAAGGTATCGAGCGCCGTGCACCTGCGCTTCGACATCCCGGCCTCGTCCTTGCCCGAGTTCTACAAGGAACGGCTGCTGGCGTTGCGTGACAGTCGCATCACCAGCGACGGCGTGTTGATCATCAAGGCTCAGCAATATCGCACGCAGGAACAGAACCGTGCCGATGCGCTGGAGCGCCTGACCGAGTTGATCCTCAGTGCCACCAAGGTCGAGAAGAAGCGCCGTCCGACCAAGCCGACCCTCGGTTCGAAGAAGCGTCGGCTCGAATCCAAGAACAAGCGCGGCAGCATCAAGGCTGGGCGCGGAAAGGTCGACTTTTAACGCGCTTCTCTTTCTTCACGATACTTTGGCGCCTGCCGGTACAAGTAAACGCTTAGTATCAATCCGCTCAAAGCGGCCAACGCGGCAAACAGGAAGATTGAGGCAAACCCGAATCCAGCCGCAATCGCACCCGCCAACGGTCCGGTAATCCCCAGCGACAAATCGATGAACAACGAATACGCCCCGACTGCCGCGCCACGGCTGGAGGCGGGCACCAGGTTGACCGCTTCCACGCCCAAGGCCGGGAACACCAGTGAAAAACCGAAACCACTCAGCGCCGCCCCGGCCAGTGCCCAATGGGCATCGGGTGCCAGCCACAGCAGCAACAGTCCGAGGGTTTCCACCGACAAGCAGGCAATCGCCACGCGAAAGCCGCCGAGGCGATTGATCAGGTTACCGAACAACAATCGCGCACCGATAAAACTGGCGCCAAACAGGCTCAGGCACAGCACCGCGTTGGACCAGTGCTGAGTGGCGTAATACAGGGTGATGAATGTGGCGATGGTGCCAAAGCCAATGGAGCCCAAGGCCAGACCGCAACCGTGAGGAAACACCCGCCCCAGCACATGCATGAACGGCAGACGTTCGCCGACAACGATCGGTGCGGCGGTTTTTGGCCAGGCCAGCGCCAGACCCAGAACGGCCAACAGCACGATGCTCACGCCCATGCTCCACAAACCCAGTTGACTCACCAGCAGCACACCCAGCGGCGCGCCGACCGCCAGCGCGCCGTAACTGGCGATGCCGTTCCAGGAGATGACCTTGGCGGTGTTCGCTGCGCCGACCCGGCCGATGCCCCAGCCGATCGACCCGGAACCCACCAGGCTTTCTGCGCTGCCGAGCACCAGTCGGCCGATCAACAGGCTGATCAGGCTTAACGTCGGCAGGCTTTGCGTCCAGGCCGAAATCAACATGAACACACCGCTCAAACCACAGCCAGCGAGGCCGTACATCACCGCCAGTTTGCTGCCCTTGTTATCGATGATGCGTCCGGCGTAAGGGCGGCTGAGCAGGGTGGCCAGGTATTGCACGCTGATCACCAGCCCGGCGATCACGGCGCCGAAACCGAGGTCGCTATGGACGTAGCCCGGCAATACAGCCAGGGGAATGCCGATATTCAGGTAACCGATGAACGTGAACAGGACGATGGAAACGACTTGCAGCGTGACCGCCATGGGGCGCTGGGTTTCTGACATGGGTAAAGGTCCGCGGGGCAGCAGGATAGATAGGCTGCTTATGATAGCGGCGTGGACGGTCGCGGGGCGTGAAAAAGTAAAACTATTTGCCAGGCGGGGTGAGTCAGGTTTTGGCGGGGGCAACCAGTTGCGTCGTGACCAGAGCGGCCAGGGCGTTTTCTTCGCTGCCGAAGCGGGCCAGCAACGCGGCTTGTTTCTCGGGGGAAAGGCGGTTCCAGATCTCGATCATCTTCTCGGCGGTGCCGATCAGGACGCTGGCCTGGGCTTCAGTGAAATCATCGCTCATGGTGCGGGCTCGCGGTTCAGGCGGTGTGGAAAGCGCATGTTAGCGCTTTCCACACGGTCTGGCATTGCAGGTGTATCAGTCTTCGCTGTCGGCCTGGCGGCGTTCAGGTGCTTCTTTCATCTCGGGCTGTTGGGCACCGGCTTGTTGCGTGGTTGTCTGCTCAGTTTCGTGCAGGCTTGGGAAGGGGAGATTAGGGATCTCGTGCATGTCGCGCTCCTCGCTAAGTCTGTTGATAGATCTGGTAGATCCGCGCTTTTAAAAAAGCCTGCGCAGGATACAGCAGGAGAAATGACAAATAGACTTTTATATCCATTTGTTGCGACGGATGGGATTGTCTAGACAGGTCTACAGGGGGGCGAAGACTTACTGTGGCGAGGGAGCTTGCTCCCGCTGGGCCGCGGAGCGGCCCCAATGCAGGCAATGGGGTGTTTGCGTTGGAACTCGGTTGCAGCTTTTTGCGACCGCTACGCGCTCGAGCGGGAGCAAGCTCCCTCGCCACAGGGAGCTCGCCATTGCATCGTGTTACTTGCAGACGTCGGCGATAGCTTCGGCCAGCAAGTCCAGGCGCGTTGCATCAATCCCCGCCACATTAGCCCGGCCCGAGCTCACCATGTACACGCTGTGATGCTCGCGTAGCTGTTTAACCTGCTCCGGCGACAAACCGGTGTAGGAAAACATCCCGCGTTGCACGCCGATGTGCGCAAATCGCTCGCGCAAGCCATGGGGTTCAAGTGCTTCGACCAGACCGCTGCGCAACTGGGCGATACGCAAACGCATGGCTTCCACTTCGTCGGCCCAGCGGCTTTTCAGCTCTGGATCGCCGAGGATGGTCGCGACCACGGCGGCGCCATGATCCGGTGGCGTCGACCACAGGTTACGGGCGATGTTGGCCAGTTGGCTGCGGATATCCACCAGCTTGTCGGCGGTTTTCGCGCAGACAATCAATGCGCCGGTGCGGTCGCGGTACAGGCCGAAGTTCTTCGAGCAGGAACTGGTGATCAGCACTTCCGGCAACTCGGCGGCGAACAGGCGCGTTGACCAGGCATCTTGCTCCAGGCCGTCGCCGAAACCCTGATAGGCGAAGTCGATCAGTGGCAGCAAATCACGACTGCGCACCACGTCCAGCACCCGACGCCAATCATCATGGGACAAATCGAAACCGGTCGGGTTGTGGCAGCAGGCATGCAGCAGCACCACATCGCCCTTGGGTGCTTGATTGAGCACCGCCAGCATCGCTTCCACATCGAGACGGTTATCGCTGCCCACGTACGGGTAATGACTGACCTTGATCCCGGCCGCCGCGAAAATGGTTTCGTGGATCGGCCAGGTCGGGTTGCTCAACCACACGCCACGGCCCGGCAGGCATTGGGCGATGAAGTCGGCGCTCAAACGCAATGCGCCAGTGCCGCCCGGCGTCTGAGTGGCGCCGGCCCGTTGTTCGGCGATCAACGCCGAATCAGCGCCAAGCACCAACTCGTTGATGACTTTGCCGAACGCTACATTGCCGTGGCCGCCGATGTAGGTTTTGGTGGATTGACGATCCACCAGGTGTTGCTCGGCGAGCTTCACCGCTTCGGGGATTGGCGTTTGGCCCTGGGCGTCTTTGTAGACACCCACGCCAAGGTCGAATTTGCGCGGGTTGGGGTCCAGCGCATAGGCCTCCATCAGGCCGAGAATCGGGTCGCCGGGCACTCGGCCGATGGCGTCGAAATGCATTATTTGCGGCCCTCGGCGTTCTTCGCCACTTCGTCAGTGCGCGCGGCCATGATGAAGTCGTTGCGGTGCAGGCCCTTGATGGAATGGCTCCACCAGGTGACGGTGACTTTGCCCCACTCGGTCAGCAGGCCTGGGTGGTGACCTTCGGCCTCGGAAATTTCACCGACGGCGTTGGTGAACGCCAGCGCGTGTTTGAAGTTCTTGAACAGGAAAACTTTTTCCAGCTGCATCACGCTGTCGCGAACTTCGATGTTCCAGTCAGGGATCTGCTTGATCAGGATCGGCAATTCTTCGTCGCTGACCTGAGGGGCGTCGGCGCGGCAGGCTTCGCAATGGGCTTGGTTTAATGTGGACATGATGTGTTCCTGAAATCGAGTGTTTTGAAAAACGGTCGTCAGTGGGACCACGCTAAAGCAAAGCGGCGATCCGTAACAGACTCACTTGATGCCAAAAGACGCGGGTCACGCGGCTTTTGGCGGAAATTTCGGCGCGCGCAACCCCAGCTGCATACCTTGCTTGACCATGCCCATGATGTCTTCGTGGGCCAGATCGAACAGGCGCTTGAGGTTCGGCAGGACAAAGTACAGCGGTTGCAGAATGTCGATGCGGTACGGCGTGCGCATGCATTCCAGCGGGTCGAAGGCCTGATGCTCAGGCTCGTTCGACAAGCAGTAAACGGTTTCTTTCGGCGAGGACAGAATGCCGCCGCCATAGATGCGCAGGCCTTGTGGCGTGTCGACCAGGCCGAACTCGATGGTCATCCAGTACAGGCGCGCCAGGTACACCCGTTCTTCCTTGGAAGCCTGTAGGCCAAGTTTGCCGTAGGTGTGGGTGAATTCGGCGAACCAGGGATTGGTCAGCAGCGGACAGTGGCCAAAGATCTCGTGGAAAATGTCCGGTTCTTGCAGGTAATCCAGCTCTTCGCGGGTACGAATAAACGTCGCCACCGGGAACTGCTTGTTCGCCAGCAATTCGAAAAAGGTCTGGAAGGGAATCAGTGCGGGGACTCGGGCAACCTGCCAACCGGTGGTTTCACCGAGGACCTTGTTGATTTCACCGAGTTGCGGAATGCGGTCGTGGGGCAGACCGAGTTTTTCGATACCGTCCAGGTATTCCTGGCACGCACGGCCCTCGACCACTTTCAGTTGGCGAGTGATCAGCGTGTTCCACACCGCGTGTTCTTCGGCGGGGTAGTCGATAAAACCTTGCGCATCGGGCTCACGAGCCACGTATTGCGTCTGCTTCATGCTGCTCTCCTG
Source organism: Pseudomonas sp. F-14 TE3482 (assembly GCF_053629455.1). NCBI lineage: Bacteria > Pseudomonadati > Pseudomonadota > Gammaproteobacteria > Pseudomonadales > Pseudomonadaceae > Pseudomonas > Pseudomonas sp. F-14 TE3482. The sequence goes on along the minus strand of NZ_JBRJII010000001.1, from coordinate 6,009,275 downwards.
CTAGGGGATACGTTCTTGTTGTGTGTACAGCTATAGACCTAGAAATACCCCAAGGCGTGCAGTGTTGCAGCAGGTGATCCGCGGTGAGAGTTGGAAAAATCCCGGCTTTTCGTAAAGTATTCGTTACGGATTGGTCGCTATGGCGCAAGTATTGATATTTGCGGGTTTGAAATGGCGCACGGGTGTCACATAATCTTGACGACTAACTTGGTGCCTACGCAGAAAATTTCCTGCGCCGGGCCTCGATCACCGCTGTTACGGGCCTTTATATGCGTATCAAAGTTCACTGCCAGAACCGCATCGGTATCCTGCGCGACATTCTCAACCTGCTGGTCGAGTACGGGATCAACGTCGCTCGCGGCGAAGTGGGCGGTGAGCACGGCAATGCGATCTACCTGCACTGCCCGAACCTGATCAACATTCAGTTTCAGGCGTTGCGTCCGAAGTTTGAGGCGATTGGCGGGGTATTCGGCGTCAAACGCGTAGGGCTGATGCCCAGCGAGCGTCGGCATATGGAACTCAATGCCTTGCTTGGTGCCTTGGAGTTTCCGGTGCTGTCGATCGACATGGGCGGCTCCATCGTCGCGGCCAACCGTGCGGCGGCGCAGTTGCTCGGGGTGCGGGTGGACGAGGTGCCGGGGATACCGCTGTCGCGGTACGCCGAGGATTTTGATTTGCCGGAACTGGTGCGCGCCAACAAGTCACGGATCAACGGCTTGCGGGTCAAGGTCAAGGGCGACGTGTTTCTCGCCGACATCGCGCCGCTGCAATCGGAGCATGACGAAAGCGAGGCCATGGCCGGTGCGGTGTTGACGTTGCACCGGGCGGACCGGGTGGGCGAGCGCATCTATAACGTGCGCAAGCAGGAATTGCGTGGCTTCGACAGCATTTTCCAAAGCTCGAAAGTGATGGCGGCGGTGGTACGCGAAGCGCGGCGCATGGCCCCGCTGGACGCGCCGCTATTGATAGAAGGCGAAACCGGCACCGGCAAAGAGTTGTTGGCGCGGGCCTGTCACTTGGCGAGCCCGCGTGGGCAATCACCGTTGATGGCGCTCAACTGTGCCGGTCTGCCAGAGTCCATGGCCGAGACCGAACTGTTCGGCTACGGTCCCGGTGCCTTCGAAGGCGCGCGGGCCGAAGGCAAGCTCGGGCTGTTGGAGCTGACGGCGGGCGGTACGTTGTTTCTCGACGGCGTCGGCGAAATGAGCCCGCGCTTGCAGGTGAAATTGCTGCGCTTTCTGCAGGACGGTTGCTTCCGTCGTGTCGGCAGCGATGAAGAGGTCTATCTGGATGTGCGGGTGATCTGCGCAACGCAAGTGGACTTGTCCGAGCTGTGCGCTCGCGGTGAGTTTCGCCAGGATTTGTACCACCGTTTGAACGTGCTCTCGCTGCACATCCCGCCGCTGCGCGAATGCCTCGACGGACTGGCGCCGCTGGTGGAGCACTTCCTCGATCAGGCCAGTCGGCAGATCGGTTGCCCGTTGCCGAAACTGGCGCCAGCGGCCATGGAACGGCTCAGTCACTATCACTGGCCGGGCAATGTGCGACAGTTGGAAAACGTACTGTTCCAGGCGGTTTCCCTGTGCGACGGCGGGACGGTCAAGGCTGAACATATTCGCCTGCCGGATTACGGTGTGCGTCAGCCCCTCGGCGATTTTTCGCTTGAGGGTGGCTTGGACGAGATTGTCGGGCGCTTTGAGAAAGCGGTGCTGGAGCGTTTGTATTCCGAGCATCCGAGCAGTCGGCAACTGGGCAAGCGGTTGGGGGTTTCGCATACCACCATTGCCAATAAGTTGCGTGAGTATGAGGTTGGTAAAGACAACACCTGATGTGGCGAGGGAGCTTTTGTGGCGAGGGAGCTTGCTCCCGCTGGGCTACGCAGCAGCCCCAAAAAAGACAATCGAGTTATTGCAGGCAAATCACGCGGGATGGTTTTGCGGCCGCTTCGCGCCCGAACGGGAGCAAGCTCCCTCGCCACAGGGGGATGAACTTGGCCATGAGAGCCTTGCCGCGAAGCGGCATAACACCGCCGGTTTTTCGTCTTCGGCACATTCCCCCAATCCCCTCTGAATCCCTCAAGTCCTTTGTTTGCCGGGCCCTGCGCCGCCAGAAAAAAGTTGGTCTGCAAATTGCTTATGGCTCAGCAGTACAGCGGTGGGCGGCAAACGTCCGGCATGCAGAGGAAAGAGTGTGGACAAGTACCTTTATGTGGCAATGACCGGCGCCAGCCAGAATGCACTGGCGCAGAAGGCTCATGCCAACAACCTGGCGAACATCTCTACCAACGGTTTTCAGAAGGACCTGGAACAGGCCCGTTCGATGCCGGTGTTTGGTGACAGCTTTCCGGCGCGTGCGTTTGCCATGAGCGAACGTCCGGCCACCGACTTCTCCCCTGGCTCGCTGGTAGAAACCGGTCGCGACCTCGATGTCGCGGTGCAGGGCAACGGCTGGATCGCCGTGCAGAACCCCGATGGCGGTGAAAGCTACGTGCGCACCGGCAGCTTGAACGTTGACGCCCTGGGCGTGCTGCGTGCCGGCAACGGTATGCCGGTGGTAGGCAATGGTGGGCCGATTGCCGTGCCGCCCGAGCAGCAAATCGAAGTCGGCGAAGACGGCACCATCAGCATCCGTGCGATGGGCGAAGGCCCTCGCGTGATGGCCGAAGTCGACCGCATCAAACTGGTCAACCCGGACTTCAAGAACATGACCAAAGGCCTGGACGGTTCGATCCACACCAAGGACGGCAAGCCGGCGCAGGCCGATGCCAACGTCAAACTGGTATCCGGGTTCCTTGAGTCGAGCAACGTCAACGCCGTGGAGGAAATGACCTCGGTGCTGGCGCTGGCCAAGCAGTTCGAGCTGCACATCAAGATGATGAACACCGCCAAAGACGATGACCAGGCCATGGCTCGGGTCTTGCAGATCAGCTAATTATCAGAACGTCGCGCCGTAAAACAGGCGCACGAGGAGAATCGAATGCTTCCGGCTCTATGGGTTGCCAAAACAGGTCTGTCCGCCCAGGACACCAACCTCACCACCATTTCCAACAACCTGGCGAACGTATCGACCACGGGTTTCAAACGTGATCGCGCCGAGTTCCAGGACTTGCTGTATCAGATCAAACGCCAGCCAGGCGCCCAGTCGACCCAGGACAGCGAATTGCCGTCGGGTCTGCAAGTGGGTACCGGTGTGCGCATCGTCGGCACCCAGAAAAACTTCACCGCCGGCAGCCTGCAAACCACCGAGCAACCGTTGGACATGGCCATCGACGGTCGCGGTTTCTTCCAGATCCTGCAGCCGGACGGCACCACGTCCTACACCCGTGACGGTACGTTCCACCTGGATTCCAACGGCCAGATCGTCAACGCCAGCGGTTTCGCCCTGGAGCCGGCCATTGTCATTCCGAACGACGCCCAGACTTTCACCGTCGGCCGTGACGGCACCGTGTCCATCACCGTCGCCGGCAACCCGGCTTCCCAGGTGATCGGCAACCTGCAAACCGCCGACTTCATCAACCCGGCCGGTCTGCAAGCGGTGGGTAACAACCTGTTCCTGGAAACTGCTGCCAGTGGCGCGCCGCAAGTCGGCACCCCGGGCCTCGCCGGTTTCGGCACCACGCTGCAGAACACCCTGGAGACGTCCAACGTCAGCACCGTTGAAGAGATGGTCAACATGATCACCACTCAGCGCGCCTACGAGATGAACTCCAAGGTGATCTCCACCGCCGACCAGATGCTCTCGTTCGTAACGCAGAATCTGTAATCAAGTCTATGAGGCGGCCATGAGGTCGCCTGCAATACCGTGAGGTAGGGTCATGAATCGCTTTGTATCTGTTCTGGCACTGAGTGGGGTCGTCGTGCTCGCGGGCTGCGTTGCCCCGCCGCCCAAGCCCAATGACCCTTACTACGCCCCGGTGTTGCCGCGCACGCCGCTGCCGGCTGCCGCCAATAATGGCTCGATCTACCAGGCCGGTTTCGAACAGAACCTGTACAGCGACCGCAAGGCGTTCCGGGTCGGTGACATCATCACCATCACCCTGAACGAGCGCACCCAGGCGAGCAAGAACGCCAACTCGCAGATCGACAAGAACAGCAAGACCGACATCGGCCTGAGCTCGTTTTTTGGGGGCGGCCTGAGCACCAGTGATCCTGTGGGCAGCGGTAGCCTGAGCCTGGACGTCGGTTATGAAGGTGACCGCGCCACCAAGGGCGACAGCAAGTCCGGCCAGAGCAACAGCCTGACCGGTTCGATCACCGTGACCGTCGCCGACGTGTTGCCCAACGGCATCATCGCCGTGCGCGGCGAGAAGTGGCTGACCCTGAACACCGGTGATGAGCTGGTGCGGATTGCCGGCCTCGTTCGCGCCGATGACATCGCCACCGACAACACCGTGTCGTCGACCCGCGTCGCCGATGCACGCATCACCTATTCGGGCACCGGTGCGTTTGCCGATGCGAGTCAGCCAGGCTGGTTCGACCGTTTCTTCCTCAGTCCGCTGTTCCCTTTCTAGGTGGCTTCTCTGGTGAGCATGTTGAACTTCAAACACCTGATGGTGGCTGCGCTCCTGATGTCCGCAGCCTTCGACGCTCAAGCCGAGCGGCTGAAGGACATCGCCAGTATTTCCGGTGTGCGTTCCAACCAATTGATCGGCTACGGCCTGGTGGTCGGGCTTAACGGCACCGGCGATCAGACGACCCAGACCCCGTTCACCCTGCAGACCTTCAACAACATGCTTTCGCAGTTCGGCATCAAGGTGCCGGCAGGTTCGGGCAACGTGCAATTGAAGAACGTCGCGGCGGTGTCGATCAGTGCTGATCTGCCGGCGTTCGCCAAGCCCGGTCAACAGATAGATATCACCGTTGCGTCCATCGGTAACTCCAAGAGCCTGCGTGGCGGTACGTTGTTGCTGACGCCGCTCAAAGGTATCGACGGCAACGTCTACGCCGTCGCTCAGGGCAACCTGGTGGTTGGCGGTTTCGATGCCGAAGGGCGTGACGGTTCGAAGATCACCGTCAACGTTCCGTCGGCCGGTCGCATCCCTGGCGGTGCGTCGGTCGAGCGTGCCGTACCAAGCGGTTTCAATCAGGGCAACAGCCTGACCCTGAACCTCAACCGTTCGGACTTCACTACCGCCAAGCGCATCGTCGACAAGATCAACAACATGCTTGGCCCTGGCGTCGCTCAGGCCATCGACGGTGGTTCGATCCGCGTGACTGCGCCACTCGATCCGAGCCAGCGGGTCGACTATTTGTCGATCCTCGAAAACCTCGAAGTCGACCCGGGTCAGGCGGTGGCGAAAGTCATCATCAACTCGCGCACCGGCACCATCGTGATCGGCCAGAACGTCAAGGTTTCCCCGGCCGCCGTGACCCACGGCAGCCTGACCGTAACCATCACCGAAGACCCGATCGTTAGCCAGCCCGGCCCTTTGTCCAACGGGCAGACGGCGGTTGTGCCGCGCTCGCGGGTCAACGCTCAGCAAGAAGCCAAGCCAATGTTCAAATTCGGCCCGGGCACCACCCTCGACGAAATCGTCCGTGCGGTGAACCAGGTCGGCGCGGCACCGGGTGACTTGATGGCGATCCTCGAAGCGCTGAAGCAGGCCGGCGCGTTGCAAGCCGACCTGATTGTGATCTGAGGACGGCGACCATGGATATGCGCAAAAGCGGTCTGGTCAGCAGCAGCGATTCGGGTTCCTACTCGGACCTGAACCGCCTGAACCAGCTCAAGGTCGGCGACAAGAACAGCGATGCGAACATGCGCAAAGTGGCGCAGGAATTCGAGTCGCTGTTCCTTGGTGAAATGCTCAAGTCGATGCGTTCGGCCACCGAAGCGTTGGGCCAGGACAACCCGCTCAACACACCGGCAGCCAAGCAATACCAGGAAATGTACGACCAGCAGTTGGCCGTTTCCCTGTCCCGCGAAGGCGGCGGTATTGGCCTGGCGGACGTGCTGATGCGTCAGATGTCGAAGAACAAGCCGATGGCGCCGGGTGAGGCCGCGGCAGCGTCTGCCGCCAAGCAAGCTGCGGCGAAAGCCGCCGTGGAAACACCGATTGCCGCCGGTACGGTCGCCACCAACGGGCCGCTGTCGCGTCTCAATGGCGAGCGCCCGTTGTGGGCTTCGCGCTCAGTGAAGACGCCGACAAGCGCGGGCGAGGGCGCTCATCGCAATGACATGGCGCTGATCAATCAGCGGCGTCTGGCGCTGCCGCCGAAACTGGCTGATCGTTTGCTCGCCGGGCTGGTGCCGTCGGCATCGACCGCTGCAACAACCGTCATAACGGCGCAGAACACTATCCAGATGCCGCAGAGCACCAGGACCGGTTCCGGCCCCCTGTACAACGGCGACTGGCTGGCTGCGCAAACGGATACAGCGGCCACCGGGCGTATGCAGATTTATGGGCGTGCCATGGCCCAAATACCCCTGGCGCCGGCGAAGAAAGCCTTCAGTTCCGCCGACGAATTCGTCAATACCATGCTGCCGATGGCCAAAGAAGCTGCCGACCGTATCGGTGTCGATCCGCGTTACCTGGTGGCTCAGGCTGCCCTGGAAACCGGTTGGGGCAAATCGGTCATGCGCGCCCAGGATGGCAGCAGCAGCCACAACCTGTTCGGCATCAAGGCCAGCAGTAACTGGAAGGGCGATTCGGCGCGGGCGATCACCAGCGAATTCAGAAATGGCGAGATGGTCAAGGAGACGGCTGAGTTCCGTTCCTACGGCTCTTACAAAGACAGCTTCCATGACCTTGTAACGCTGCTGCAAAGCAATAACCGCTATCAAGATGTGCTGAAGTCGGCCGATAACCCAGAACAGTTTGTACGCGAGTTGCAAAAAGCCGGGTATGCAACCGATCCGGATTACGCAAGCAAGATTTCGCAGATAGCCAAGCAGATGACGAGTTACCAAAACTACGCTGCGGCGGGCGCTTCCACTACGCCTTTATAGGCACAAGGCATAAGGTCTGAACCATGAGTTTGCTCAATATCGGGATGTCGGGTCTGGCCGCTGGCCAATCCGCGCTGATGACTACCGGCAATAACATTGCCAACGCCGACACCGCCGGGTACTCACGCCAGCAAACCGTGCAGGGCACCAAGGCTTCGAATCAGTTCGGCAATGTCTACATCGGCACCGGTACGACCCTGGCCGATGTGCGTCGGGTGTACAACAGCTACCTCGATGCGCAACTGCAGACCACCACTTCGCTTAACAGCGACTCGGCTGCCTACGCCGGGCAGATCAGCCCGCTCGATAAGTTGCTCTCGGACAGCGGCACCGGCCTCAATGGCGCCTTGACCAAGTTCTTCGCCTCGGTACAGAACGTCAACGCCAAGCCGGGCGACGATGCTTCCCGCCAACTGCTGCTCAGCGATGCGCAGGCCCTGAGCAACCGGTTCAACTCGATCTCCAGCCAGTTGACGCAGCAGAACGCCAACGTCAACGGCAACCTGGCGGACATGGCCGATCAGGTCAATAAACTGGCCGCCACCGTGGCCCAGCTGAACCAGAAGATTTCCGAAGTTTCCAAAGCCGGCGGCCAGCCCAACGACTTGCTCGATGCGCGCAACGAGACCGTACGCCAACTGTCCACTTTCACCGGTGCGCAGGTGATGGAGCGTGACGGTAACCTCGACATTTACCTGGGCAGCGGTCAGCCGCTGGTCATGGGCAGCACCGCCAGCAAACTGGAAGTGGTGCCAAGCAAAGACGATCCTTCGCGCTCGGCCATTCAGCTCAATCGTGGTTCGAGCACCATCGACATCACTTCGGTGATGACCGGTGGTGAAATGGGCGGCTTGCTGCGCTATCGCAGCACCGTGCTGGACCCGGCCATGAACGAGCTGGGACGTGTGGCACTGGTCGTCGCCGATCAGATGAATACCATCCAGGCCCAGGGCATCGACAAGAACGGTGACTTCGGTTCGAACCTGTTCAACAGCATCAACAGTGCCGCGCAAATGGCTCAGCGCAGCGTCGCCACGGTCGGCAACAGCGCCGGCTCAGGCAACTTCGAGGTGAGCATCGAGGACAGCGGCAAGCTGACCATCAACGATTACAAGGTCACCTTCACCAGCGCCACGAACTACACCGTGCAGCGCCTGCCTGAAGGCACCGCCATGGGCGCATTCAGCACGCTGACCACGCCGCCGCCAGTGATCGATGGTTTCTCGATGAAGCTCACCGGTGGCACCGCAGCCGCCGGCGACACCTTCAAGATCACCCCGACCCGCAACGCGGCGACCACCATCAAGACCGAGATGACCGACTCCAAGCGTCTGGCCATCGCGGCACCCTTGGGCGCCGCCATCGCGCCGGGTGGCAGCGGCACATTGACGATTCCGGCCAGCGGTCAACCGACCCTGACCACGAAGTTCGATATCTACGACACGGCGACTACCACCACGATCCAGAACGGCCTGAAGACGTCGACGCCGGTCAAAATCGTATTTGGTGCGGCCGGTGGTACGACTCAGACTTACCAAATGCTCGATGCCCAAGGCAACTCGCTCAGCACAGGCACCATCGTGCCGGGCCAGAACAATACGCTGAGCCTGACCATTCCACTGGTCGACGCCAGCGGCGCCGCGATCAATGACCCTGGGCCGCCAATTGTGCAGCGCACTGTGTCGTTTGACATGACCGTGGCCGGTTCGCCAGGTCAAGGCTCTGCGATCAACGTTTCGCTCAGCCAACCGGGTACGCTGGACAACCGCAACGGTACCGCGCTGGCCGGCTTGCAGACCAGGCAGACCGTGGATACCGGTTCGGCGAGCAAAGGCATTTCCCTGACCGACGCCTACGGCAAACTGGTTGAGGGCGTAGGCGCCAAAGCCGCCCAAGGCAAGCTCGACAGCGCTGCCACCGAAGCGATTCTGGCCAACGCCAAGGGCGCTCGCGACTCGTTGTCCGGGGTCGACCTCGATGAGGAAACCGGCAACCTGGTCAAGTACCAGCAGTACTACACCGCGTCTTCGCAGATCATCAAGGCTGCGCAGGAAATCTTCAGCACACTGATCAACAGTCTTTAAGGAGTCGTAGCCCATGCGCATTTCTACCGCCCAGTTTTACGAGTCCTCTGCCGCCAACTATCAGAAGAACTTCGCCAACGTGGTCAAGAGCAGCGAAGAGGCCAGCAGCCTGGTTCGTGTGAATACCGCGGCGGATGATCCGGTCGGCGCTTCGCGTTTGCTGCAACTGGGTCAGCAGGCTTCGATGCTTGATCAGTACGAAGCCAATACCACCACCATCAAGGCAACCCTGGGCACCACGGAAGCAGTGATGACCAGCATCAATAACGTGCTGCAACGCGCCAAGGAATTGGCCGTAGGCGCAGGCAACGCCGGTTATACCGATGCCGACCGCCAGGCCAACGCATCGGAGCTGGGGCAGATCGAAGAGCAGCTGCTCAGCCTGATGAACAGCAAAGACGAGAACGGCAAATACATCTTCGCCGGTTCCAAGGGCGATACCGTGCCGTTCACACGTAACAACGATGGCACCTACAGCTACAACGGTGACCAGGTAACGCTTGACCTGGCGATCGGCGACACCATGTCGATGGCCACCAACAGCACCGGTTGGGATGCATTCCAGCAGGCGATCAACACCAGCCGTAGCGAGGTCACCCGGACCGCGCCGGTCGTGGATGACGGTCGCGTGACCCTGTCCAACGGCCAAGTGTCGTCGAACGTCACCTACAACGCCAAATTCCGCAGCGGCGAGCCGTATACCGTGGACTTCGTCAGCGGCACCCAGCTGAAAATCACTGACTCGGGCGGCAATGACGTGACTGCCGAAGCCAGTCAGGGCGGCGCGTTCGATCCTGCCAGCAAGACCGGCCAGGCCGTCACTTTCCGTGGCGTCGAGCTGACCCTGAACATCAACCTGAGCGCCGGCGACACGGCGGCGACCGTGCTGCCTGGCCACACGTTTACCCTGGCGGCCAAGCCGGACACCTTCAGCGCAACCGGCAGCCCGGGCAACCCTTCGGCGGCGCAGGTCACCACCAGCAGCATCACCAACCCGGCGGATTACCACGCCAGTTTCCCTACCGGTTCGGCGATCCTCAAGTTTACCAGCGCCACCGCCTTCGACCTGTATGCGGCGCCTTTGACGGCCAGCAGCAAGCCTGTGTCTAGCGGAACCATGGCCGGTAGCGTCGCCACTGCATCGGGTGTGAGTTTCACGTTGAGTGGTACGCCGGCTGCCAACGATCAGTTCAGCATCGCGGTCAACACTCACGAAACCCAGAACATCCTGGACACCGTGAGCCAGTTGAAAACCGCGCTGAATACGCCAACCAACGGTGATCCGATCGCTACTCAGAAGCTGCAAGCGTCATTGGCTTCCGGTATTGCCAACCTGGCCAGCGGCACCGATCAGCTGTCCAGTGCCTTGAGCTCGGTCGGTGGTCGCGGTGCTGCCCTGGATACCCAGAGCGATACCAACCAGAGCTTGAAACTGGCTAATGCCCAGACCCAATCATCGATCCGCGATTCCGATCCGGCTGAAGTGATGACCCGTCTGACCCTGCAACAAACCATGTTGCAAGCCTCGCAACTGGCCTTCAGCAAGATTGCTCAGTTGGGCCTGTTCAACAAGGTCTGAGCCTGCGCCTGCCGAGCAGCCAACCGTCTTTTTTTAAGCGGTTCCGGGGCCTCTGCCTGAAAGGGTAGAGGCCCGCCGCTCGAGAGTTTCCGCCGTGAATCAACGCCCCCTCGTCAGCATCGTCATCCCAGCCTTCAACCCGCGCTTCTTCAGTCAGGCATTGGAAAGTGCGCTCGCCCAAACCTACGAGCACGTCGAGATCGTCATCTGCGACGATTCGGCCAGCGACGATATCCGCGACATTGTCGAGACCTTCGTCGAGCCGGCTCACCCGATTCGTTACTTGCGCAATCCGCAGCGTCTGGGTTTGCAGAAGAACGTATTGCGTTGCGTCGAGCAAGCCCGGGGCGAGTTCATTAAAGTGCTGTGCGACGACGACCGTCTGTTTTCACCGAGCATTGCCTTGCAGGCGCAGGTGTTGATTGACCACGCGGACGTGAATGTGGTGTTTGCCTTGCGGATGCTCAGCGACGCCGGCAATTTCATCTTGCCGCCACGGGTCGACAACTGCCGGTTCTCGCCGAACGACGCCTTGCTCAAGGGCGATGACATGCTGGCGATCTTTGAAGGCACGCCAAAGAATTTCCTCGGTAACTTCAGTTCGACCCTGATGCGCCGCACCGATGTACTGGAGCTGTTGCCGGCGCTGATTCAGGAAGGTGCCGGTTTCGTCGCCATGCTCGATTTCGCCTTGTTCGTGTGCTTGATGCGTCGCGGCAATCTGGTGTCGCTGAGCACTGTGTTGAGCACTGAACGTCTGTATCCGGAGCGCCTGAGCAAAACCCCTGAAATGGTCAAGGCCGCAGCCGTGGAGTGGAACTGGCTTTCGCAGATGCTCGCGGCGCGCAGCGGTGAATCGGCACCGGCATCGGGTTGGGTGCGCTACATCGAGCTGACTAAAATCACCGACCAGCCCCACGCCTGGGAAGAGTTGTGTGTGGTGCGCATTCTGGGCAATCGCAACACGGTGGTGAATGGCCGGGTGGGCGGGGAGAGCGAAAGCTACGCCGATTTCTATCGCGAATGGCTGGCGATCCGCAGGTTCTCCGATGTCGAGCAACGGCTCATGCCGCAACGTCTCGACAGTTGGGCGTACCGTCCGCAGATCGTGCCTATCGTGATCGACAGCACAGCTGACGGTGCGGGGCTCAAGACGACGTTGCAGAGTATTAGCCAGCAACTGTACGCGCCTCAGGCAGTGCTGGTGTTGTCCGATGCCTTGTGTGCGACTGACGATCGCGTGGTGCAGTTGCCGTTCCAGGCGGATTGGGCACAACAGCTCAACGCCGTGGTACCGCAACTGGAAGGCGCTCACTGGTTTTATCTGCTGCACGCTGGCGACACCTTGCGCGAGTCGGCTCTGCTGATCCTGGCCGAACGCATTGCCGGTTCGGCGGGCATTCTCTGTGCTTACAGTGACGAAGGCGCGCTGGTCGATGGCGAGTCGATCGATCCGGTGTTCAAACCCGATTTCAACCTGGATCTGATGCGCGCCTATCCCTACGTCGGTCGAACCCTGGCCTTCGAGCGGCAGCGCTTCATGGCGCTGGGCGGTTTCGATCCGGCTCACGGTGAGCTGGCGCCGCATGATTTGTTATGGCGTCTGGTGGAAGAGGCCGGGCCGCAAACCATCGAGCACATCGCCGAAATCCAGGTAGAGTCGACTCAATCTTTCGCCGCCTGGCTGTCGTTGCCCGAAGTGATCGAGAGCAACGCCGGCATGGTCAGCGCGCACCTGGATCGTATTGGCGTGGCGCACGCGATCCGGCAGGAAGCGTTGCCGCTGATCAACCGCATCGACTACCTCCATGGGGTGCGACCGCTGGTGTCGATCATCATCCAGACCGGCGATTCGCTGTACGCGTTGCAGCGATGCATCGAAGGCCTGATCGAGCGCACGGCCTATAGCCAATACGAAATCCTGATCGTCGACAGCGGCACGGACGACCCGGCGATGCTCGACTGGCTGGAAGCGATGGCGCAACTGGGCGCCGCAATGCTGCGAGTCTTGCGTTACGCCGGTGACGCCAACGACGCGGCGATCCGTAACTTTGCCGCGAGCCTGGCGCATGGCGAGTACTTGCTGCTGCTCAGTGCGCAGACGGTAATCTGCGACAGCGACTGGCTGGATGAATTGCTCAATCACGCCCAGCGCCCCGAAGTGGGTGTGGTCGGTGCCCGCATCCTCAGCCCCGAGGGCTCGATCGTCAGTGCCGGGTTGATTCTTGGTCTTGCCGGACCCGTCGGTTCGCCATTTTATGGCGAAGCGGCCGGTTCTCGCGGCTACATGCAGCGTTTGCATGTGACCCAGAACTGGAGTGCGGTGAGCAATCACTGCCTGATGGTGCGCAAGCAAGTGTTCGATGAACTCGAGCAGTTCGATGAGGTGACCTTCACCCAAGGCCTCAGCGACGTCGACTTGTGTTTGCGGGCGACCAAGGATGGCTACCTGGTGGTCTGGACGCCTTACGCCAGCGTGGTGTGGGTGCCGCAAGATGTGTCGCCGGCACAGCCTTCGACACTGGCGCTGCGCGAGCGTGAACAGGAGGACTTTTATCGCAAATGGCTGCCGAAGATCGCCAAGGATCCGGCCTACAGCCCGGCGCTGAGCCTTGGGATTTCCAGCTTCAGTCTGGAGCCGTCACTGCGCAATAACTGGAACCCGTTTTGTACCCGTGCCCTGCCGTTGATTCTCGGTCTGCCGGTTAACAGCACCGCCGTTGGCCATTACCGGGTAACCGCGCCGCTGGCCGAACTCGAAGCAGCCGGTCGGGTGATCGCGCGGGTGGCCTATGAGTCGCCGTCGACTGTGGAGATCGAGCGTCTGTCACCCGACACGATCATTCTGCAAGGGCGTTACAGCGAAGGCGCCGCGGGTGACATTCTGCGGATGAAAAAGTATTCCAGTGCGCTACGAATTTTCGAACTCGACGACTACATCGTCAGTGCGCCGAAGAAAAACACCCACGCCCGCAACAAACCGGTCAATACCGAGCAGCTGTTGCGCGAAGGCATAGGCCTGTGCGATCGCGTAGTGGTCACCACTCAGCCACTGGCCGATGCCTTGTCGAGTATGCACAGCGAGATCCGCGTGGTGCCGAACATGCTATCGCCGGACCCTTGGGCGACACTGACCAGTCACCGTCGCACCTCCGGCAAGCCGCGAGTCGGCTGGGGGGGCGGCACCAGCCACACCGGTGACCTGGAGATCATTGCCGAGGTTGTGCGCGAACTGGCGGACGAAGTCGAGTGGGTGTTCTTCGGCATGTGCCCTGACGCCTTGCGTCCGTATGTTCACGAGTTTCACTCCACCATCGGTTTGCAGAGCTACCCATTCAAACTGGCCAGCCTGAACCTTGACCTGGCGCTGGCACCGCTGGAATTTCATATCTTCAACGACTGCAAAAGCAACCTGCGCCTGCTGGAATACGGCGCCTGCGGGTACCCGGTGATCTGCACCGACACCGAGGCCTACCGCGGCCACTTGCCGTGTACCAAGGTCTATAGCAACAGCACGGACGAATGGCTGCAGGCGATCCGCATGCACCTGGCTGACCCGGATGCCAGCTATCGTATGGGCGATGAATTGCGTGAAGCGGTGCATCGCGATTTCATGTTGCGTGGCGACAACCTCAATCACTGGTTATGGGGCTGGTTGCCGGACTGATTCTGCTATTACCTTCCAAGGATCAAAAATCGCAGCCTTCGACAGCTTCACAGGAATGTGTTGACTGGCGAAGGCTGCGATTTTTTTGTCCTGCGCAATTGGCTCACTTCCTGCAAGTCGCCCGTATATCGCCATAAAACCTTCACCCCCGAGGGGATGACCGGCCCAATGGCTGCGGGTAAATGATGTGCATGACGGCTCGCCGACCCTTGCGGGGGCTGCCGCGCCGCGCGAAGAGCAAGAGGACAGCGATGAAGGCAGTAATTCTGGCGGGTGGTCTCGGTACGCGCATCAGCGAAGAGTCGCACCTCAAGCCCAAGCCGATGATCGAGATCGGTGGCAAGCCAATTCTTTGGCACATCATGAAACAGTACTCTGCCCATGGGATTCATGATTTCGTGATTTGCCTTGGCTACAAGGGCTATGCGATCAAGGACTTCTTCGCCAATTACTTCCTGCACACCTCCGACGTCACCTTCGACATGCGCAATAACCGCATGGACGTGCACCAGAACTACAGCGAACCGTGGAGCGTCACGCTCATCGACACCGGTGAGGAAACCATGACCGGCGGCCGCTTGTTGCGCGCCGGCCGTTACCTCAAGGACGAAGAGGCGTTCTGCTTCACCTACGGCGACGGCGTCTCCGATATCAATATCCGTCAACTGGTGGACTACCACAGCGCCCACGGTCGTCTGGCGACCGTCACCGCCGTACAACCGCCGGGCCGTTACGGTGCCCTGGAGCGTCACGGCGATCAGGTGCTTGGTTTTACCGAGAAACCCCGTGGCGACGGTGGCTGGATCAATGGCGGGTTCTTTGTGCTTTCGCCCAAAGTGCTGTCATACATCGGCGGTGACGAAACCACTTGGGAAGCCGAGCCCTTGGCGCGTCTGGCCCAGGATGAACAGTTGAAGGCCTTCGAGCACGAAGGTTTTTGGCATCCGATGGACACCCTGCGCGACAAGAACCACCTCGAAGCGCTGTGGCAGAGCGGGGAGGCCCCATGGAAGCAATGGGACTGAGCTCGCAATTCTGGCGCGGCAAACGTGTTCTGCTGACCGGCCACACCGGTTTCAAAGGCAGCTGGTTGACGTTGTGGCTGCAAAGCCTCGGTGCCGAGGTCAGCGGGTTTTCGCTCGATCCGTCCACCGAGCCGAGCCTGTTCGAACTGGCCCGCGTGCACGAGGGCATCAATGATCAGCGCGGTGACCTGCGTGATCTCGGTGCCTTACTGGAATTGATCGCCGAAACCCAGCCGCAAATCGTTCTGCACCTGGCGGCTCAACCGCTGGTGCGCGAAGGCTATCGCGATCCGCTCGGCACCTATTCCAGCAACGTCATGGGCACGCTCAATCTGCTTGAAGCGATCCGCCAGGTCGGCGGCGTGCGCGCCTGCGTGCTGGTGACCACCGACAAGGTCTACGCCAACAAGGAATGGCTGTGGCCGTACCGCGAGGACGAAGCTCTTGGTGGTCACGATCCTTACAGCAGCAGCAAGGCTTGTTGCGAATTGTTGGCGCAGTCTTACGCGGCATCGTTTTTCCCGGCCGACAAGTACGCCGAACATGGCTTGGCGTTGGCCACCGCGCGTGCCGGCAATGTGTTGGGCGGTGGCGACTTTGCGCCTGAGCGCCTGATTCCCGATGTACTCAAAGCCTGGTCGGCGGATGAGCCGGTGACCCTGCGCTACCCGCAAGCCGTGCGCCCATGGCAGCACGCATTGGAACCATTGGCTGGTTACCTGCAACTGGCCGCCGGCCTCTACGAGCAAGGCCCGGCGTTTGCCGGTGCGTGGAATTTTGGCCCGAGCGAAGCGGACATGTGCAGCGTCGGTGAAGTGGTCGAATTGCTCGCTAGCCGCTGGCCGCAAGCACGCGGCTTACGCATCGAACCGAGTGATTTGCATGAAGCCGGTCTGCTGCGTCTGGACAGCAGCCGCGCCCGTCAACTGCTTGGCTGGCAACCGCAATGGTCGTTGCAGCAGTGCCTGACCCAGACCCTCGATTGGCACCTGGCATGGCAGAACGGCGATGACATGCGTGAAGTCACCCTGAACCAGTTGAACCTGTACCGAGGCGCGCTGTGAGCGAATTCCTGTTGAAAGCCTTGCCGCTGGCCGGTCTGTTCGGTGTCCAGCACAAACGCTTCGAAGATGATCGCGGGCACTTCGCTCGGCTGTTTTGCGAAGGCAGCCTGAGCGCCTTCGGCCAGACGTTTCATATCCGCCAGATCAATCATTCCTGCACTCGCGAGCGGGGCAGTGTGCGCGGTCTGCATTATCAAAATGCCAATGCGCCGGAAGCCAAGTTGATTACCTGCCTGCGCGGCGAGGTCTGGGATGTGGCGGTGGACTTGCGCCCTGACTCCGAAACTTTTCTGCACTGGCACGCCGAACACCTGCAGGCCGGCGACGGCCGCAGCCTGCTGATCCCGGCCGGGTTCGCCCATGGTTTCCAGACCCTCACCGACGACGCCGAATTGCTCTACCTGCACAGCAACGATTACGCGCCTGCGCATGAGGGTGGCTTGAGCGTGAACGATCCACGGCTGGCCATCGCCTGGCCGTTGCCTGTCAATAATCTGTCGGCCAGGGATTCCAGCCATCCCTTGCTCGATGAACACTTCGCTGGAGTGCGTCTATGAATTGCCGTGGTTGCGCTGCACCGCTGAGCCTGCCGCTGATCGATCTCGGCACCTCGCCGCCGTCCAATGCCTACGTGCATGCGGATCGCCTGGAACAAGCCGAGCAATGGGTGCCGCTGAAGGTCGCGGTGTGTCAGCAGTGCTGGCTGGTGCAGACTGAGGATTACACCAGCGCCGACAGTCTGTTTGATGCCGAGTATGCGTATTTCAGTTCGTTCTCCAGCACCTGGCTGGCCCACGCCGAGCGCTATGTCGCCGAGATGGTCGAACGCTTCGGCCTGACCGCCGACAGCCGCGTGGTGGAAATCGCCGCCAATGATGGTTACCTGTTGCAGTACGTGGCGGGGCGCGGCATCCCTTGTCTGGGCGTTGAGCCAACCCGCAGCACCGCGCAGGCGGCGCGGGAAAAAGGCCTGCAGATTCGCGAACTGTTTTTCGGTCGCGACACCGCTGCGCAGTTGAACAGCGAAGGCTGGGCCGCTGACCTGATGGCTGCCAACAACGTGCTCGCCCATGTGCCGGACATCAATGATTTCCTCGGTGGTTTCGCCACCTTGCTCAAGCCGACAGGCGTGGCGACGTTCGAGTTTCCGCAGCTGCTGACGCTGATGGCGGGGCAGCAGTTCGACACGCTGTATCACGAGCATTATTCCTATCTGTCCCTGACCGCCGTGCAGACGCTGTGCGAGCGCAATGGGCTGGAGGTGTTCGATGTCAGCCAGTTGACGACTCATGGCGGGTCGTTGCGGGTGTTCTTGCAGCGCAAGGACGGCGAACGCCGCGCCGTGCAATCGACGGTGCGCGAGCAGTTGCAGGCTGAGCTTGATGCGGGTGTGAAAACCACCGAGTACTACGCCACCCTGGCGCCCGCTGCCGAACGCATCAAGCACGAACTGCTGCGTTTCCTGCTGCAGGCCAAGGCCGACGGCAAGCGCGTGGTCGGTTATGGCGCGGCGGCCAAGGGCAACACCTTGCTCAACTACGCCGGGGTCAAACCGGACCTGCTGGCCTGGGTGGCCGACGCCAACCCGCACAAACAGGGCAAGTACTTGCCGGGCAGTCGCATTCCGATCGTTTCGCCGGCGCAGATCGATCTGGAGAAACCCGATTACATCCTGGTGCTGCCATGGAATCTGTTGCACGAAGTCAGTCAGCAACTGGTGCAGGTACGGCAGTGGGATGGCCGTTTCGTGATCGCTGTGCCTGAGTTGACCGTGCTGTGAAAGTGCTGGTGACCGGTGCCACCGGGTTCGTCGGCCGACATCTGGTCGCGGCCTTGCTCTCCCGTGGCTGCGAGGTGCGGGCCGTGGCGCGTAACGTCGAGACCGCCGCGCAACTGCCGTGGATCAACGCCGTGGAATTCGTGGCAGCGGATATTCATGCCGCCGACCTGGACTTCGCTGCACTCACCGATGGTGTCGATGCCTTGGCGCATCTCGCCTGGCCAGGGTTGCCGAACTATCAGGCGCTGTTTCACTTCGAACACAACCTTATGGCCGATTACCGGTTCATCAAGGGGGCGGTCGAGGCGGGCGTGTCGCAGGTGTTGGTGACGGGCACCTGTTTTGAATATGGCCTGCAAAGCGGACCGCTCAGCGAGCAGACCGAGGCGCGGCCGAGTAACCCTTACGGGTTGGCGAAAAACACGCTACGGCTGTTCCTCGAAAATCTGCAGCAGGTTCAACCGTTCACCCTGCAATGGGCGCGGCTGTTTTACCTGCACGGGGAAGGGCAGAACCCTAACAGTTTATTGGCTGCGCTGGACCGGGCAATCGAGGCCGGCGACGCCAGCTTCAACATGTCGGCCGGCGAGCAATTGCGCGATTACCTGGCGATCGACACAGCCGCCGGTTACCTCGCCGCGATCCTGCAACAGCGCGAATTTGATGGCGTGATCAATTGCTGCAGCGGCCAGCCGATATCGGTCAGAGCGCTGGTCGAACAACGTCTGCGTGAACGCGGCGCATCGATCACTTTGAACCTGGGCCATTACCCTTACCCGACCCATGAACCGATGGCGTTCTGGGGCGTGGCGGACCGCTTGCAACAGCTACTGGGAGCAGAGCATGAGGCATGAGTTGTATCGGGTCGCCGACCTGCCGGTGTTGCAGAACCGTACCTTTGCCGACCCGGAGTCGGCCAGGGCTTCGGCCAGCGCCGACATGCTGTTGGTGCAGGACGAGGCGAGCGGGCTGATCTTCAATCAGGCCTTCGACGGCGACAAACTCAGCTACGACGCTGACTATCAGAACGAGCAGGCGCATTCCGGCCAGTTCCAGAAGCACCTGAACGATGTCGAAGGAATCATTGCTCGCCACTTCAAGGGTCAGGAGCTGATCGAAGTCGGCTGCGGCAAGGGGTATTTTTTAGAGCTGCTCAAAGGCCTGGGTTACTCGATCACCGGTATCGATCCGGCCTACGAAGGCGACAACGGCGATGTGATCAAGGCGCCGTTCACTCGCGGCCTGGGTCTGTCGGCGGACGCCATCGTGCTGCGCCATGTGCTGGAGCATATTCAGGATCCGTTGGGCTTTCTGGCGGTCATCGCCGAGGCCAATCAGGGCGGGCAGATCTACATCGAAGTGCCGTGCTTCGACTGGATTCTCGAGCATCGCGCCTGGTTCGACCTGTTCTACGAGCACGTCAATTATTTCCGCCTCGATGACCTGCGCCGGATGTTCGGTACGGTGCACGAGGCCGGTCACCTGTTCGGTGGCCAATATCTGTACATCGTCGCCGACCTGGCTACGCTGCGCCTGACCCCGGAACAACCGGTGCCGCGCCTGACGCTGCCCGAAGGTTTCACCGCCAGCCTTGACCGCGCCGTGCAGATCATTCAGGCCGCGCCTGAGCGAGGTTCGGCGATCTGGGGCGCGTCGTCCAAAGGCGTGATTTATTCGCTGTTCCTGCAACGAGCGGGTGTGGCGGTGGATCGCGTGGTGGATATCAACCCGGCCAAACAGGGCCGATATCTGCCCCTTAGCGGCGCGCGGGTGTCCTCGCCCCAAGAGGCCATGGATGCCTTGCCCGAAGGCGCCAACCTGTTTGTGATGAACTCCAACTACCTCGAAGAAATCAAGCGGATGACTGGTGGGCGCTACGTCTATCACGCCGTCGACAGCGCTTCGTTCCAGTGACCAATGAGAATTTTGAAATGACCGACAACAGCATCAACAAAGCCTTCGAAGCCGAATGCCGGGAACAGATCGCCCAGCAAGGTGATGACCAGAAACTCACCGGCCTGGCCCGTGACTTCTTCAACGAATCGGCCAAGCACAAATACAGCTATCACTTCTCGTGGATGGGCCGTCCGATCATCCAGCTGCCGCAAGACATGATGGCGATGCAAGAGATCATCTGGCAGGTCAAACCGGATCTGGTCATCGAGTGCGGCATTGCCCACGGCGGTTCGATCATCTACTACGCATCGTTGCTGGAGCTGCAAGGCCACGGCGAAGTGCTGGGCATCGACCTGGACATCCGTGCGCACAACCGCGAAGCCATCGAGAGCCACCCGATGAGCAAGCGCATCAAGATGATCGAAGGCTCGAGCGTCGATCCGGCCATCGCCGCCAAAGTGCGCGCTGCCGCCGAAGGCAAGAAAGTCATCCTGGTGCTGGATTCCAACCACACCCACGATCACGTGCTCGAAGAGCTGCGTCTGTATGCGCCATTGGTTTCGGTGGACAGCTACTGCGTGGTGATGGACACCGTGGTTGAAGACATGCCGGCCGACTTCTTTCCGGATCGTCCATGGGGCCCGGGCGACAACCCGAAGACTGCGGTATGGAAGTACCTGGAAGAGAACAAGGACTTCGAAATTGACCAGCAACTGCAAAACAAGCTGCTGATCACCGTAGCGCCGGACGGCTATCTGCGTCGCGTTCGTTAATCATAAGTGGTTTCAGGTTCTTGGCGATTGGCCGGTTGTGGGGATAGAAAGATGCAGGTTCAAAACAGTGCTCAAAACAACGTTGCACCGCTGAACGAGCGGTTTACGGTAGTGGTGATTTCCCACAACCGGAACGCGTTCCTGCGGCGTACCTTGCAGTACTA
The DNA here is from genome assembly GCF_053629455.1 of Pseudomonas sp. F-14 TE3482. Classification (NCBI taxonomy): domain Bacteria; kingdom Pseudomonadati; phylum Pseudomonadota; class Gammaproteobacteria; order Pseudomonadales; family Pseudomonadaceae; genus Pseudomonas; species Pseudomonas sp. F-14 TE3482. The sequence continues at coordinate 5,988,295 of NZ_JBRJII010000001.1, read as the reverse complement.
CAGCAGCTATCCCTGCACGGTTCTGGTTCTGGATTCGTCCGCTGAGGGTGACGAGAACATGGCCCGGGACTTTCCGTCGGTCGACTATCGCCACTTGCCGCAATACACCTACAAGGGACTGCAGGACAAACTCACCTATGGCGTCAATCAGGTCACCACGCCCTACATGGTGTTCGCCGCCGATGACGACTTCCTGTTACACCGTGCACTGACCGAGTCGGTGGAGTTTCTCGAAGCCAATCCCGACTACGGCTTGTGCCATGGCTACGGGATCATGTACCTGACCCGTGCCACGGAAGTGAACTACTTCCGTCGCGACCGCAAGGTTCATGAGGATTACAACTCGGAGCAGGCCGAAGACCGTGTGGTGCGGTTCATGGATAATTTCCTGCCGCCGTTCTATGCGGTCACCCGTACCGACTTGCTGCAACAGTGGTACAGCCTTCTGCCAGCGGGCACCAGTTTCGAATGGCAGGAAATCGGCCACACCTTCTACTTGTTGGCCTGCGCGAAGGCGCGGATCCTGCCGATTCCGTTCGCCGTGCGGGAAATGAACTATGGCGCTTCGGACCACAACACCAACGTGTTGACGGTGCTGACTTTCAAAGACGCCAAAAGCGTTGCCGAACGCGAGCAGTTTGCCCAATTCCTGGCCTCGATCCCGACGCCACTCAGCGACAACAAGGATCCGGCCCGGGTTAAACAAATTGCCTTGGACAGTTTTGCTGCCATGGCCGATTGCCTGGTCGAAGGCCGCTCGCTCAAAGGCACCATGATTATTCGCTCGGCCTGGCGCGAGGCGGGGGAAGAGCCGATTCGTTCATTCGGCCCCGAGCAGTTCGTCGAAATGCCGTTCTACAACAAACCGGTGTTCGATCTGCTGACCGAGTTCGAATTCCTGCTGCACGCCATGCCTGCCGGTCGCCTGCAACTTCAGGAGCTGGAAGGCATCCTGCTCAAGCAGCATGAGTTGATGCGCGTTCACCCCAACGACACTGACCGCACCGTGCGCAGCCGGTTGTGGGAGGCCTTGAGCCTGAACGTGTTCAACCGCACGGTGGTCAAGCGCCTGGCGGAGTCATTGAAAGACAGTGACGAGCCGGAAGAAGGCCTCAAACTGCAAGCCTGGGCCGACCGACTGAATGCTTTACCGGGTCAGCAAGAGCGTCGACTGTTCGAGAACATGCCATCCGGCCGCTTGCTGAGCTGGCTCGAAGCGCGCAACCCGGATGCCGCGCAGCTCAAGGCTATCGCTGCACAGTTGGCCACGCATAATGGCGGTCCACAGTTCGGCATTCTGTTGCTGGATCTGGATGCCGACATGGTCAAGTTGCAGGCGACCTTCGACAGCTTGGTCGGTGGTCACTGCAAAGCGTTCAACGTGGTGGTGTTCACTACCGGTGATTTACCGGCGACGACATCCGTGCGCGACACCGTGCACTTTGTCAAAGTCACCGCGACCAATTATGTGGAGCGCATCAACCAGATCGTCGCTCAGTCCACCGCCGATTGGCTGTTGCTGGCCGAGGCCGGCGATCAGTTCACTCCTGGCGGGTTGTTGCGCGCCAGCCTCGAACTGATCGGTGCCGAGGGTGTCCGTGCAGTGGCGATGGACGAGCTTCAGCGTCAGGCCAACGGTGCTCTGGCGGATGTGTTCCGCCCCGGGGTCAATCTCGACCTGCTGCAAAGCGTGCCATCGCTGATGGCGCGCCACTGGTTGATCCAGCGTGATGTGTTGGCTCAGGCACGCGGTTTCTCGGCCGAGTACAGTCAGGCGCTGGAATTCGATCTGTTGCTGCGTCTGATCGAGGATGGCGGGCTGGCGGGCCTGGCGCATCTGGCCGAGCCGCTGCTGATTTGCAATGCCCCGGTAGAGGAAGTCAGCGTTCAGGAGCGTCAGGTGCTGACCCGTTCTCTGACTGCGCGTGGGTATCGCGCTCAGGTCAGCTCGACGCTGCCGCTGACTTACCAGATCGACTATCAACACGCTGAGCGGCCGCTGGTATCGATTATCCTCCAGAGCCAGGACAACCTTGAGTCGCTGCAACGAGCGCTGGTCAGCGTGCTGCAGCGCACCCGTTATCAACGTCACGAAGTGCTGATTGCCGACAATCACAGCCAATCCGAAGAACTGGCGACCTGGCTGAGCAGCCTTGAAGGCAAGGGCGATCGACTTCGCGTAGTGCGCAGCGATCAGCGCCTGAGTGCCTCGGCGCTGAACAACTTTGCCTGTGCCGAGGCCAAGGGGAACTACCTGGTGCTGCTGTCGGCAGAATCCGAAGTGGTCAATGCCAATTGGCTCGACGCCATGCTCAACCAGGCCCAGCGTCCGGAAGTCGGCATCGTTGGCGCCAAACTGATGGACATTCGTGGCGTCACCACCCAGGCCGGTCTGGTCCTGGGTTTGAATGGCGAGATCGGCTCGGTCTTTGTCGATGAACGTAAGGACGCCAAGGGCTACATGAACGGCCATCAGGTCGAGCAGAACTATTCGGCAATATCCGGTGCCTGTCTGATGGTTCGCAAAGACGTGTTCGAAGCGGTGGGCGGTCTGGACGAGGAACATTTCGACGAAGCTTTTGGCGATATCGACCTGTGCCTGAAAGTCGCCGATGCCGGTTACCTGACAGTCTGGACGCCACAAGCACAATTACTGCACCCGGGCCTGCTGCCTGATGCGCCTCAAGCACGCGCCGCTTTGCGCGACAAGTGGCAGGGCCGCTTCGAACACGACTCGGCCTACAACCAGAACCTGGCCTTGACCGGCAAGGGCTTTACTCTCAGCGAACCGACCAGCGTGAACTGGGCGCAGTTGCTCGCATAAGCCTGGCTGACAGGTAAAAGGACTCAAGGCATGTTCAACGGTAAATCGATTTTCATCTCTGGCGGCACCGGCTCGTTCGGGCGCAACTTCATTCGCCGGTTGCTGGAGCAATACCAGCCCAAGCGGGTGGTGGTGTTCTCCCGCGATGAGCTCAAGCAGTACGAGATGCAACAGACGTTCAACGCGCCGTGCATGCGTTACTTTATCGGCGATGTGCGTGATGCCGAGCGTTTGCGTCAGGCCATGCGCGGTATCGATTACGTGGTGCATGCAGCAGCCTTGAAACAAGTGCCAGCGGCGGAATACAACCCCACCGAGTGCATTCGTACCAACGTCAATGGCGCGGAAAACATCATTGCCGCGGCCATCGACAACGGCGTGAAAAAAGTCGTCGCACTGTCTACCGACAAGGCCGCCAGCCCGATCAACCTGTACGGCGCGACCAAGCTGCTGTCGGACAAACTGTTCGTGGCCGCCAACAACATTGCTGGCGAACAGCAGACCCGTTTTGCCGTGGTGCGCTACGGTAACGTCGCTGGCTCGCGGGGTTCGGTGGTGCCGTTCTTCAGCAAGCTGATTGCCGAGGGCGCCAAAGAGCTGCCGATCACCGATGAGCGCATGACGCGTTTCTGGATCACTCTCGATCACGGTGTGAAGTTTGTGCTCGACAGCTTTGCCCGCATGCACGGCGGTGAAGTGTTTGTGCCGAAGATCCCGTCGATTCGCATCGTCGATCTGGCGCAGGGCATGGCTGGACATTTGCCGCACAAAAACGTCGGCATCCGTCCGGGGGAAAAGCTCCATGAACTGATGGTGCCGCTGGACGACGCGCGCATGACCCTGGAGTTCGATGATCACTACACCATTCAGCCGTCGATTCGCTTCACCAGCGTCGACGTGGATTTTGCCGTCGACAAACTGGGCGAGCAGGGCCGGCCGGTGAGCGAAGATTTCGAGTACCGCTCCGACACCAACCCGCACTTCCTGTCGGTCGGCCAGATCGCCGACCTGCACGCGGAGCTGTCGGCATGATTCCCTACGGTCGGCAAAGTCTCGATCAGGAAGACATCGACGCGGTGGTTGCCGTATTGCAGTCCGACTGGCTGACGCAGGGGCCGACCATCGAGCGTTTCGAACAGGCCATGGCCGAGCGTTGCCAGGCCGACTTCGCCGTGGCGGTGTGCAATGCCACGGCGGCGTTGCACATTGCCTGTCTCGCCGCCGGCCTCGGGCCGGGCGATCGCTTGTGGACCACGCCGAACACCTTTTTGGCCTCGGCCAATTGCGGTCGCTACTGCGGCGCCGAGGTTGATTTTGTCGACATCGACCCGCTGACCTGGAACCTCGACGCCTACACTCTGGCGTCGAAGCTTGAAATCGCCGAGCGCGACGGCATGCTGCCGAAAGTGTTGGTGGCGGTGGCGTTCTCCGGGCAGAGCTGCGATATGCGCATGATCGCTGAATTGGCCGAGCGCTATGGTTTCACCGTGATCGAGGATGCTTCCCACGCGGTCGGGGCGTCTTATGCCGGGCGTCCGGTAGGGTGCGGCGATTTCGCGGCGATGACGGTGTTCAGTTTCCACCCGGTGAAGATCATCACCAGCGCCGAAGGCGGCATGGTGCTGACCAATCGTCCGGAGCTGGCCGAGCGCTTGCAGCGCCTGCGCAGCCACGGCATGACCCGTGACCCTGCGCAGATGACCGAACCCAGCCACGGCCCCTGGTATTACCAGCAAGTGGAACTGGGCTTTAATTACCGCATCACCGACCTGCAAGCGGCCCTCGGTCTGTCACAGCTGAACAAGCTCGATGGTTTCATCGAACGTCGGCGTGAACTGGCGGCGCGTTATGAGCGGTTGCTGGCGTACTTGCCGCTGACCTTGCCCAGCGCGCAGCCAGAGGCCGAGTCAGCGTGGCATCTGTACGTGGTGCGCTTGCAGACGGAACGGATCAACCTCAGTCATCGACAGGTGTTCGAAGGTTTGCGTGCGGCCGGGGTCGGGGTGAACCTGCACTATATTCCGCTGCACTTGCAGCCGTACTATCGCGACCTGGGTTTTGCCGAGGGGGATTTCCCCCAGGCCGAACGTTATTACGCCGAGGCCATCAGCCTGCCGCTGTTTCCTCTGCTGAGCGATGAACAACAGGACTATGTGGTCGAGCAATTGCGACGACTGATCTTTGAGGAGTAGAGACTCTTGAGTTGTGTTGCGATCATCCCGGCCCGTGGTGGCAGCAAGCGAATCCCGCGCAAGAACCTCAAGCCGTTCGATGGCGTGCCGATGATCGTCCGTTCGATTCGCACGGCGCTGGCGTCGAACCTGTTCGACCAGGTGATCGTCAGTACTGACGATGAAGAAATCGCCGAGGTCGCACGGGCCAATGGGGCTCAAGTGCCGTTCATGCGGCCCGCGGCGCTGGCCGATGATTTCACCGGGACTGCAGCGGTGATCGTACATGCCTTGCAGCAATTGCCGCCGTTCGACTATGCGTGCTGCGTCTACGCGACGGCGCCCCTGTTGCAGGCGCGTTATCTGCGTCAGGGGCATGAGTTGTTGGTGCAGCATCCGGACAAGTCTTTCGCGTTTTCAGTCGCCGGTTTTGGCTTCCCGGTACAACGGGCCTTGACCCTCGACGAGCAGGGCGCCTTGACCTCGCTCTACCCGGAATTTCGCGAGACCCGTTCCCAGGACTTGCCCGAAGCTTTTCAAGATGCTGGCCAGTTCTATTGGGGGCGTAGCGAAGCCTGGTTGCGTGGTGATGTGCTGTTCTCGCCGGCGAGCCTGCCGGTGATTCTGCCGCGGCATCTGGTGCAGGACATCGACACCCTCGAAGACTGGAAACGCGCCGAATACCTCTACATCGCCTTGAAGGCGGGAGGTGAGCTGCAATGAGAGTACTGATCCGCGCTGACGCGTCGCCGACCATTGGCAGTGGCCACGTCGCCCGTTGCCTGACCCTGGCCAGGGTATTGCGCAAGCAGGGCACGCACGTTGCCTTCGCCTGTCGTCTGTTGCCCGGGCATCGACTGGACAGTCTGCGGGCCGAGGGTTTCGAGACCTTCGCGCTGCCGGAGCGCTATCGCGATGAAGACCCACAGCAGGCCATCGAGTCGATGCTGCCCTGGCAGGCAGACATTGCAGCGCTGGGGCAAGTATTGGAAAGTCATCCGGCTTTCGACTGGATCATCGCTGACCACTACGGTCTCGATCACCATTGGCAGACCGCCGCGCGCCGCTGGGCTCCACGAATTGCGGCGGTGGACGATTTGGCCACTCGGCAATACAGCGTCGATCTGCTGCTCAATCAAAATCTGTCGGGCACACCAGAGGCTTATGCCTCACTGTTGACGCCCGATTGCCAGACGTTACTCGGCCCACGGTTTGCCCTGCTGCGCGATGAGTTCTGTTGCCCGGCGATCGAGATCAAACCTCGAGCCAGGCGCGTGCTGGTGAACTTCGGCGGCTTCGACGCGGCCATGCAGACCCATCACGCGATGCTGGCATTGGCGGACTTCCATGAGCTGGAAGTTGATTTCGTGGCAGGTGCCGACAACCCGGCCTGGGAGCAGATGCAGAGTCTGGTGGATTATCGTCCGAACTGGCGCCTGCACCATTTTGTCAGCGATTTCTACCAGCTGATGACCGAGGCCGACCTGTTCATTGGTGCCGGTGGCGGTACCAGCTGGGAGCGGGCGGCCATGGGGCTGCCGACGATCTGCATTGCGGTTTCGAATAATCAGCAGGCCAACGGCGAGGTGATGGCGACCTCGGGTGCTCATGTGTTCCTGGGCAATCGCGAGCGGGTCAGCGTCGAGCAGTTGCATCAGACCATCGGTTTTGTCGTGGGCAATCAGGGGATTCGTCAGAGTCTGGCCGAACGCTCGCGGCAGTTGGTCGATGGCCGTGGGGCGCAGCGGGTGGCGGCAGCGCTGGCGGGGGCGGTGTTGCAGGTTCGTCAGGCCACTCAGGATGATGCGCAATTGTTGTTCGATGGGCGCAATGCCGAAGCGGTGCGGCGCTGGTCGCTGGACACGCACGTCATTGACTGGCAACGGCATCAGGCCTGGGTGGCCGCGAGCCTGAGCAATCCGCGGCGGTTGCTATTGATCGCCGAAGCGGATGATGGCCCGGTCGGTGTGCTGCGTTATGATCTCGACGATGCTCGCGCCGAAGTCTCGATTTATCTGTTCGAAGGCCGATTTGGCCTGGGCTGGGGCAAGGCACTGCTGGCGCGGGGCGAAGCCTTCGTCACCGCTCATTGGCCGCGATTGGAAGCCATCACCGCTCAGGTGCTGCCGGCCAATTCAGCGTCGCTGAAAGTTTTCCGCGAGGCAGGTTTCACTCAGAGTGCTTGCGCGTTCACGCGTGTATTGAAGGATCCAAAACAATGACCAGTTTCAAGATCGGCAACCGCTTGATCGGTGCCGATGCGCCGCCGTTCATCATTGCCGAGATGAGCGGCAACCATAATCAGTCGCTGGACGTGGCGCTGCAAATCGTCGAAGCCGCGGCCAAGGCCGGTGCGCATGCCTTGAAGCTGCAAACCTATACCGCCGAGACCATGACCCTGGATCTGTCTGAAGGCGAGTTCTTCATCAAGGACCCCAACAGCCTGTGGGCCGGTTCTTCGCTGTACGCGCTGTACGAGAAGGCCCATACGCCGTGGGAATGGCACGCGCCGATTTTCGCCCGGGCCAAGGAATTGGGCATGCTGGCGTTCTCCACACCGTTCGATGACACCGCGGTGGACTTCCTCGAAAGCCTGGACGTGCCCGCCTACAAGATCGCCAGTTTCGAGAACACCGACCTGCCGTTGATCCGGCGGGTCGCTGCCACCGGCAAGCCGCTGATCATCTCCACTGGCATGGCCAGCATCGCCGAACTCGACGAAACCGTGCGTGCCGCCCGTGAGGCCGGTTGCAAGGACCTGGTGTTGCTCAAGTGCACCAGCACGTACCCGGCGACGCCCGCCAACAGCAATGTGCGCACCATCCCTCATCTGCGGGAGCTGTTTGGCTGTGAAGTCGGTTTGTCCGATCATTCGATGGGCGTTGGAGTGTCCGTCGCCGCGGTAGCGCTGGGGGCGACGGTGGTGGAAAAACACTTCACCCTCGACCGTGCCGCCGGTGGCGTGGACGCCAGCTTCTCCCTGGAACCGGCTGAACTCGCCAGCCTGGTGGTAGAGACCGAACGCGCCTGGCAGGCCATGGGCCAGGTGCATTACGGCGTGACCGAGGCCGAGCGCAAATCTCTGGTATACCGACGTTCGCTATACGTCACTCAGGACATGACCGCCGGTGAGCCTTTCACCGTTGCCAACCTGCGAGCCATCCGGCCTGGCCTGGGGCTGGCCCCCAAACACGCTGAAACCCTGCTGGGCCGCCGTGCGCGCCAGCCCATCAAGCGCGGAACACCGCTGGATTGGTCGTTGGTTGAATAACCGCTTGTGCGGCTGATTCGGCAAAATAGCGTGACCTGCGAGTCATAACGCGCATCTTCACTGTATTGTATAAAAAGGGGAGATGGCGCCTGGACTGTTTTTAGCCCAATGATGGCCTTTTATTCTTCCCGCTGTCACCCCCTTGAGGGCGACGTTTATTCGTTGTTTGTCGGCGCCCCTCGATTCCTTGCGAGCGGTGGTATTGGGCTGTTTATTATTGGGAAGCCGTAATGATTGGCATAAAGAGCATTGCGAGCTACGTTCCTGTAGCCGGCGTGGACAATTACGCACAAGGTGCAAAATTCGAAAAGGATGAAGAATTCATCCTGGGCAAGATCGGTTCGGCCTTCCTGCCGCGCAAAGATGCGGGGCAAGAAACTTCGGACCTGTGTGTTGAAGCAGTCAACGCGCTGTTCGCCAACAATCCCGATTTGAAGCGTGAAGCCATCGACGTGCTGATCGTCGTGACCCAGAACGGCGATGAAGAAGGCTTGCCGCACACCGCCGCCATCGTTCAGGACAAACTCGGCCTGCCAACCACCGTGGCGGCGTTCGATATTTCCCTGGGCTGCTCGGGTTACGTCTACGGCATCTACGCCATCAAGGGCTTCATGGAAGCCGCGGGCCTGAAGAATGGCCTGCTGGTGACCGCTGATCCGTACTCGAAGATCGTCGATCCGGAAGACCGCAACACCACCATGCTCTTCGGCGATGCCGCCACCGCTACCTGGATGGGCGAAGATGCCCCGTGGCAGCTGGGCAAGGCCAAGTTCGGCACCGACGGTTCCGGCGCACCGCACCTGAAGGTTTCCGACGGGGTGTTCTTCATGAACGGCCGTCAGGTCTTCAACTTCGCGCTGCTCAAAGTGCCGGCGCATTTGCATGAGCTGCTCGCTGACTCGGGCCTGACGGCTGACGATATCGATGCCTTCTGCATTCACCAGGGCAGCGCGGCGATTGTCGACGCTGTGGCGCGGCGTTTCGAGGGCGAGCCTGAGAAGTTCATCAAGGACATGGTCGAAACCGGTAATACCGTGTCGTCGAGCATTCCGTTGCTGCTGGAAAAACACGTGCTCGATTCCAAGTGGAAGCGCGTGGCACTCAGCGGTTTCGGTGTTGGTTTGTCCTGGGGGTCGGCGATCATCTATCGTCCTTGAGCTTCTAAAAGCCAGGCACAAAAAAAGCGTTCAAGGTGTAACCTTGAACGCTATTTTTTTGCCCGAATGAAAAGCGAGGCTCCATGAGCGAGTTCTTTGAGCGCAACGTCGAGGTCATACAGCGCCGCTGGCCGCTGCTGTCTGCGCGCTTGCTGGTTGAAGACGTGAGCCTGTTGCAGGCCGATCTGGTCGAAGGCCTGGGCTCGACCCTGAGCATCAACGGCATTCAGTTGACCAGTCGCCATGACCGCAATCGCGAGGCCAGGCTTCAGGCCGACAGCCTGCCCACCGACAGTTCGGTGGTGCATGTCTACGGCACTGGTCTTGGCGACCTGCAACTGGAGTTGCTGGAGCGCGTCGGGGTTGAGCGGTTGTACGTACACATCCTCAACGGCGCGGTGTTTGCGTTGGTGCTGCAATTGCTCGATCAGCAGCAGTGGCTCAGCGATCCGCGAGTCGAGCTGTTGTATGCCGGCGATCTGGCGGAAATCCAGCTGCCGTTCTTCGCGTTGCCGTCCGAGCTGGTGCTGGCCGATGACTTCAATGCGAAGATTCGTGATCGGTTGATCAGCGAAATACACCTGAGCTTCAATAATCGTGAGTTCGACCCCCAGGATCCGGACATCGTCGAGCGTTTGCAGGCCAGCCTGGGGCTGGTGCAGGCCGATCGGGATGTGACCGGGTTGTTCGGTTCGTGCAAAGGGCAGGAGGTATTCGTCATTGCCACGGGCCCGAGCCTTGAGCAGCACTTCGAGACCTTGCTCGCGATTCGTAATCAGGCCGAACGGCCGTTGTTCATCTGTGTCGATACGGCTTACCGACCACTGATCGATCACGGGATCCGACCTGATGTAGTGGTCAGCATCGACCAGCGCATCTCGGCTCGGCATCTACCCTATGAAGGCACGACCGATATCATCCTGGCGTATATGCCCATGGTCGATCCCCTGGTGCTTGAAGCCTGGCAGGGACCGCGCTATGCCAGTTACTCCGCCAGCCCGATTTACCAGCAGATGCGTCGGCAACAGCCCAAAGGCGAGCTGTATGTCGGCGGTAGCGTGATTCATCCCGCGGTAGACCTTGCGGTGAAGATGGGCGCAGCACAGATCACCTTGTTCGGTGCCGACTTTGCCTTTCCCAATGACAAGACCCATGCAGGCTGGAACGATGGCGATCTGGGACCGCAACTGGGCGCCGCCAAGCATTGGGTGCTCGATGGTAACGGTCAACGCATCAAGACCCAGCTCAATTTTCGCAGTTACCTGTGTGAGCTGGAGCGCTTTATCGCAGGGCATCCTCAGGTGCGCTTCTATAACAGCAGCCGGGCAGGCGCGATGATTGCCGGTACGGCTTTTCATCCGGAGTGGGTGTCATGAGCGGGCTTGAATCCTTTGTCGTCGACTCTGAGCAATGTGCAACATTGTTCCGTTTGGGACGTGATGTAGAAGCCGGGCTGGCGATGATTGAGCTGATCGTTGCGGTGCAACCGTCCTTTGATCTGACGCCGCAGGTGGTTCAGCAGCAGTGGGTGCTGTTGCTCGGCCAGATGCTCGAATGCCAGGAGGCGCAAAATTGGCTGGCGCTGGCGGACTATCTGGAATACGAACTGGTCCAGTTGGTGCGCGACAGTCTGTCCATTTAAACAATTTCCCTTCTGCCGGTGCAGGCGAGTCCTCGCCAGTCTGTCACCGGCATTTCCCTGACGTCATTTTTTCGCTGCTTGAACACAGCCAAGCCCTTGATTTGCGGAGGGTGGCAACGTGATGGCAAATATTTTTCAAAATCCCCTAAAGCAAGTTCCAATCCCGACGATAACTATTACGAAGGTTCTCTAGGCCATACCCGGCGGTTGCCAGGGCCGGAAGCCGCAGTACCCAACCAACGAGGAATTCGTCATGGCTTTAACAGTAAACACCAACGTCACATCGTTGAACGTTCAGAAAAACCTGAACCGCGCTTCCGACGCTCTGTCGACGTCGATGACTCGCCTGTCTTCCGGCCTGAAAATCAACAGCGCTAAAGACGACGCTGCCGGCCTGCAAATCGCTACCCGTATGACTTCGCAGATCCGCGGTCAGACCATGGCTATCAAAAACGCCAACGACGGTATCTCGATCGCTCAGACCGCTGAAGGCGCGATGCAAGAATCGACCAACATTCTGCAGCGTATGCGTGAACTGGCTGTTCAATCGCGAAACGACTCGAACGGTACTGCTGACCGTGCTGCTCTGAACAAAGAATTCGCTTCGATGTCGGACGAGCTGACTCGTATCGCCAAGTCGACCAACCTGAACGGCAAGAACCTGATCGACGGCACCGCTGGCACCATGACCTTCCAGGTTGGTTCCAACACCGGCGCTACCAACCAGATCACCCTGACCCTGGACAGCGGCTTCGACGCAGCTACCCTGTCGGTTGACTCGGCTACCGTTCAGATCACTGGTAACAACTCGGCAACCGCCGAAGCTTCGATGAACAACGCGCTGACCAAAATCGACGCCGCTCTGGCCAAGATCAACTCCAGCCGTGCTGACCTCGGTGCTGCACAAAACCGTCTGTCCAGCACCATCTCCAACCTGCAGAACATCAACGAAAACGCCAGTGCTGCACTGGGTCGCGTACAAGATACCGACTTCGCTGCTGAAACTGCACAGCTGACCAAGCAACAAACTCTGCAACAAGCTTCGACCGCAGTTCTGGCTCAGGCCAACCAACTGCCATCCGCTGTACTGAAACTGCTTCAGTAATAGCTGATGCGTTTTGGCGGGGGAGTGCGCTTGTCGCGCTCTCTCGCTTTTTACTTTAAGAGGTGATGGACATGGATATGAGCGTCAAGCTGAACTTGTCTTATCCTGCGGCCAAGCAGGCGACAACTGTTGCCGACAAGCCGGCGGAGAAGCCTCGAGCGGTAGTTGCTCCAGTAGCTGTCGTCAAGGAAGAAGGTAAGGGCGAACAGACCGAGCAGGACAAACTGAAGATGGCTGTTCAGGAAATTGAAAAATTCGTTCAGTCGGTCAAGCGCAACCTGGAATTCTCGATCGACGAGCCTTCGGGCAAAGTGGTCGTCAAAGTCATTGCCAGCGAATCCGGTGAGGTGATCCGACAGATCCCCAACGAAGAAGTCCTGAAACTGGCCAATAGTTTGAATGATGCAAGCAGCCTGTTGTTCAGCGCTAAAGTCTGACAACTGGCACGAATTTTGTTGCTATGTTCTTTTGGGCGTTGTAGTGGTCAAAAGGCCGGCGACACACTGAAGGGAGTTTCACATGGCAAGTCCAATTCTACCGGGCACAGGTTTAGGTTCCGGCCTTGATACCGGTGCTATCGTTAAAGCCTTGGTGAACGCCGATAAAGCGGCCAAGCAAGGTCAGATCGATCGTGGAACCGCCACTAACTCGGCGAGTATTTCCGGGATTGGTACCTTGAAGTCGCTGTTGGCTACGTTCCAGAAAGCGCTTACCGATCTGGGTAGTACGACAACCCCTCAGTTCACGGGTTTTGCCGCGACATCGTCCGATGTAAAAGTGCTGACCGCTACGTCCAGTAACGCGGCTGTCGCCGGTAATTACGTGGTCGACGTCACCGCACTGGCCACCTCCTCGAAAGTCGCCTCTGCTGCGTTTGCTGGTGGTACAACCAGTGCGATCCCTGCTGGCACGCTGACCATCACGCAAAATGGCAAAAGCTATCCGGTAACTGTGGGCGCAGGCGCCACGCTGCAATCGGTGCGTGATTCGATCAACAGCCAATACCAATCCAGTGGCTTGAGCGCCAACATTGTGACCGACAGCTTCGGCTCGCGCCTGGTGCTGGGTTCCACGACGACTGGCGCGGGTTCCGACATTTCCGCCAGCGGTATTGCCGGTCTGGAAATCGATGGGACCGCCCCGATGGCCACCCCGCCGACTGCCACTTCTTCGGGGGCTATTGGTGCTCCGGCCCAGGACGCGGTGTTTAGCGTCGACGGTCTGGCGATGACCAGCAAGTCCAACACCATCGACAAGACGATCTCCGGGTTGAGCCTGAGTTTGCTCACCACGGGCAAGTCGACCGTCACCGTGGCGTCCAACAATGATGGTCTGAAGGCGTCGATCCAGAAGTTCGTCGATGCGTACAACGCCGTCGCCAACGCTGTGACTTCGTTGACCAAGCCGTCCCTGGATGACGATGGCAAGCTGACCGTTTCCGCGGCGCTGACCGGTGACCCGCTGCCACGTTCGATTCTGGATTCCTTGCGGGGCCCGCTTTCCCAGACCGGTGCCGGCGACAAGCTGACCGTGCTTTCCCAGTTGGGTATCACCACTAACCAGAAGACCGGCGCACTGGATTTCGACAGCACCAAGTTCAACACTGCAATGAACGACAAGAAGCTGGGCGGTGAGGTTCAGACACTGTTCACCGGTACCAACGGTCTGATTGAGCGTATGAACAATGCGATCAAGCCTTACACCGAAGGTAAAACCGTCAATGGCAAAGCAGTCGACTCGATCCTGGATGCGCGCGCCAAGAGCCTCGATTCAACCAAGAAAAAGCTGAGCAATGACCAGGCAGCCCTGGATCGCCGAATCGAGACCCTGACCGCGGTACTGACCAAAAAGTACAACGACATGGACACCCTGGTCGGCAAGCTGAAAGCGACAGCCAGCAACATCACGTCGATGTTCGAAGCGATGACCGCGCAGCAGAAGAACTCCTAACACTCACCGTGCCAAAAGCCCGGCAGCGTTTTCACGCTCCGGGCTTTTTGTTTTTGAATCTAAAGTTTTTTGACGCGTCGTCGATACACTGGTTATACGGACCACAGATTTCTGATGAGGTACAACATGAATCCAATGTTAGCCCTTCGCCAATACCAGAAGATTGGCGCTCAGGCGCAAACTTCCGAAGCCAGCCCGCATCGTCTGGTGCAGATGCTGATGGAAGGCGGCCTGGATCGTATCGCCCAGGCCAAAGGCGCGATGGAGCGTAAGGACATTCCGAATAAAGGCGTTCTGATCGGCAAGGCCATCGGCATCATCGGTGGTTTGCGCGAAGGTCTGGATCTGGAAAATCAGGCCGATTCGGTGACTGAGCTGGATAATCTCTACACCTACATGATGAAGCGCCTGGCTGAAGCGAATCTCAAGACCGATCCAAAAATTCTCGACGAAGTCGCTGACCTGCTTCGCACGGTCAAAGACGGTTGGGATGCCATTGCCGCGCCGGGTCCGCAGTTTTAAGGAGATCACCATGAGTCTTGTCTTGCAGCGAATCGAACAAACCCGCGATGCCCTCGTCGGTGCATTGGCCGAGCGCAACTGGGAAGCCATTGGTGAGTTGGACCTGGCTTGCCGTTCCTGCATGGAAGACGTTTTGAGTGAAGCTGCGGTGGACGAGGCCGCGTTGCGCGACAACCTTGAGGAGTTGCTGGGGGTGTATAAACAGCTTCTGGAGGCGGCGACGGGGGAGCGCCAAGCGATAGTCGACGAGATGTCGCAGATCCACCAAGCGCAGAGCGCGGCAAAGGTTTACCATCTGTTTGGGTAGTTAACCCTCAGTTAATCCAAACATAGTGCGCCATAAATTTGACTGTGCACGGTTTTTTGACTTAACTAGTGGCTGGTTCCAGATTTCAGGCGTCTACAGGCATAACGTGTCTGCAAGCGTCTAGCTTGCCCCTCATTTTGGGCATTGAGTTGACTAGGGAAGTTGCTATTGCATGTGGCGTGAAACCAAAATTCTGCTGATTGATGACGATAGCGTCCGCCGCCGCGATTTGGCGGTGATTTTAAATTTTCTCGGCGAAGAAAATTTACCCTGTGGCAGCCATGACTGGCAGCAGGCTGTCGGCTCTTTGTCATCAAGTCGTGAAGTAATCTGTGTCCTCATCGGGACGGTAAATGCTCCTGGTGCACTTTTGGGCCTGTTAAAGACACTCTCAACCTGGGATGAGTTCCTTCCAGTTTTGTTAATGGGCGATAATTCTTCCATTGACTTGCCGGAAGACCAGCGTCGTCGAGTGCTTTCGACGCTCGAAATGCCACCCAGCTACAGCAAATTGCTCGACTCGTTGCACCGTGCACAGGTCTATCGCGAGATGTATGACCAGGCGCGTGAGCGCGGTCGTCACCGTGAACCCAATCTTTTCCGTAGCCTCGTCGGCACCAGCCGGGCGATTCAACACGTCCGTCAGATGATGCAGCAAGTGGCCGATACTGATGCCAGCGTGCTGATCCTCGGCGAGTCCGGGACCGGCAAGGAAGTGGTCGCGCGCAACCTGCACTACCACTCCAAGCGGCGTGACGCGCCGTTCGTGCCGGTCAACTGCGGTGCTATTCCGGCCGAGTTGCTCGAAAGCGAATTGTTCGGCCATGAGAAGGGTGCCTTCACCGGAGCGATCACCAGTCGCGCCGGGCGTTTCGAGCTGGCCAACGGCGGTACGCTGTTCCTCGACGAAATCGGCGACATGCCGTTGCCGATGCAGGTCAAGCTGTTGCGCGTCTTGCAGGAACGCACCTTCGAGCGCGTGGGCAGCAACAAGACCCAAAGCGTCGATGTGCGGATCATTGCGGCGACCCACAAGAATCTCGAAAGCATGATCGAGATCGGCACTTTCCGCGAAGACCTCTACTATCGCTTGAACGTGTTCCCGATCGAGATGGCACCATTGCGCGAACGCGTCGAAGACATTCCGCTGCTGATGAACGAGTTGATCTCGCGCATGGAGCACGAGAAGCGCGGTTCGATCCGTTTCAATTCGGCGGCGATCATGTCGCTGTGCCGTCATGGCTGGCCGGGCAACGTTCGCGAGCTTGCCAACCTGGTGGAGCGCATGGCGATCATGCACCCGTACGGGGTGATCGGCGTGGTCGAGTTGCCGAAGAAATTCCGCTACGTCGATGACGAAGACGAGCAACTGGTCGACAGCCTGCGCAGCGATCTTGAAGAGCGAGTGGCCATTAACGGTCATACCCCGGACTTCACCGCCAATGCCTTGCTGCCACCGGAAGGCCTGGACTTGAAGGATTACCTCGGTGGTCTGGAGCAAGGGCTGATCCAGCAAGCGCTGGATGATGCCAATGGCATCGTGGCGCGGGCGGCAGAACGGCTGCGGATTCGTCGTACCACGCTGGTGGAGAAGATGCGCAAGTACGGCATGAGTCGTCGTGACGGTGATGAACAGGCGGATGATTGACGCCTGTTTTTCAACTCCTTCATTTATAGGTGTTTTTTTTTAGGCACGGGTATTGCTACATCCCTCGCAACGTTCCGTTTAACTGACGGTCAACCACGCGAGAGAGCCCGATGCCCCAAGCCGCCCAGATGTCTCCAGCCCTTGATGCTTCGGGGCAACCGTCGTCCGTAGAGCAGGCAAGCCGGCTTGGCCTTGAGCAGGCATTTGCGCTGTTCAGCCAGATGTCGAGCCAATTGACCGATTCCTACAGCATGCTCGAAGCCCGGGTCACCGAGCTCAAGGGCGAGCTGGCGGTGGTTAGTGCTCAGCGCATGCAGGAGCTGGCGGAAAAAGAACGTCTGGCTAATCGCCTGCAAAATCTCCTCGATCTGTTGCCCGGCGGCGTCATCGTCATCGACGCCCAAGGCATCGTGCGCGAAGCAAATCCCGCCGCGAGTGAACTGCTCGGGCTGCCCCTCGAAGGCGAGCTGTGGCGTCATGTGATTGCTCGATGCTTTGCACCGCGCGAGGACGACGGTCACGAAATATCCCTTAAGGACGGTCGACGTCTATCGATCGCCACGCGTTCGCTGGACGCCGAGCCCGGTCAGTTGGTGCTGCTCAACGACCTGACTGAAACCCGTCATCTGCAAGATCAACTGGCTCGCCATGAACGCCTGTCGTCTCTGGGGCGTATGGTCGCCTCGTTGGCTCATCAGATTCGCACGCCATTGTCCGCTGCGTTGCTCTACGCCAGTCATTTGACTGAGCAGGAGTTGTCGGTCGAGACTCAGCAACGTTTTGCCGGGCGCCTGAAAGAGCGTTTGCATGAGCTCGAACACCAGGTTCGCGACATGCTGGTATTCGCCCGCGGCGAGCTGCCGCTGACCGATCGCGTGACCCCCAGGATGCTGATGCAGTCGCTGCAAGCGGCAGCGCTGACTCACGTTCAGGACTTGCCGATTCGCTGGCAGTGCGACAGTCATGCCGGTGAGTTGCTGTGTAATCGCGACACCTTGGTCGGGGCGATCCTCAACCTGATCGAGAATGCCATCCAGGCCAGCGCCGGCGACGTTCGTTTAAAGGTTCACCTGTATACCCGCGGCAACAACCTGCGCTTGTGCGTCAGCGATAGCGGCAGCGGTATCGACACGAAGGTACTGGCGCGTTTGGGTGAACCGTTTTTCACCACTAAAACCACCGGCACCGGCCTGGGCCTGACCGTGGTCAAGGCAGTCGCCCGTGCCCATCAGGGAGAATTGCAGTTGCGCTCGCGGCCGGGTCGCGGCACCTGCGCGCAGGTGATCTTGCCGCTTTTTTCTGGTGAACAACCCAGCGCTCAGGGAGCGAAGTGAAGGACATGGCCATCAAGGTTTTACTGGTCGAGGATGACCGCGCGCTACGGGAAGCATTGGCCGATACGCTGCTGCTTGCCGGGCACGATTATACGGCGGTCGGCTCGGCGGAAGAGGCGCTGGCTGCGGTCGGCGCCGAGGCATTTAACCTGGTGCTCAGCGACGTCAACATGCCGGGCATGGATGGTCATCAACTGCTTGGATTGCTGCGGGCTCGTCAGCCGCAACTGCCTGTATTACTGATGACCGCTCACGGTGCGGTCGAACGCGCAGTCGACGCCATGCGTCAGGGCGCGGCGGATTATCTGGTCAAGCCATTCGAGCCCAAAGCCTTGCTCGATCTGGTGGCGCGGCACGCACTGGGCAATCTGGGGATGACCGAGAGTGAAGGGCCAGTGGCATTCGAGCCCGCCAGTGCGCAATTGCTGGAACTGGCTGCGCGGGTGGCACGCAGTGACTCCACGGTGTTGATCTCCGGTGAGTCCGGGACCGGCAAGGAAGTGCTGGCGCGTTACATCCATCAGCATTCTCATCGCGCCAGTCAGCCATTCATTGCGATCAACTGCGCAGCGATCCCGGACAATATGCTCGAAGCCACCTTGTTCGGTCACGAAAAGGGCTCGTTCACGGGCGCCATTGCGGCGCAGGCCGGCAAGTTCGAGCAGGCCGATGGCGGCACGATTCTGCTCGATGAAATCTCCGAAATGCCCCTCGGCCTTCAAGCCAAATTACTGCGCGTATTGCAAGAGCGTGAAGTCGAGCGAGTCGGCGCACGCAAGCCGATCACGCTGGACATT
Organism: Pseudomonas sp. F-14 TE3482; assembly: GCF_053629455.1. Taxonomy (NCBI): domain Bacteria; kingdom Pseudomonadati; phylum Pseudomonadota; class Gammaproteobacteria; order Pseudomonadales; family Pseudomonadaceae; genus Pseudomonas; species Pseudomonas sp. F-14 TE3482. Next base: position 5,969,567 of record NZ_JBRJII010000001.1, on the reverse strand, counting down.
CGAGTGGTGGCTACCACCAACCGTGACCTTGCCGCCGAAGTGACGGCGGGGCGTTTTCGCGAAGATCTTTACTATCGCCTGTCGGTGTTCCCGCTGGCCTGGCGTCCGCTACGCGAGCGCACCGCCGATATCCTGCCGCTGGCCGAGCGACTGTTGGCCAAGCACGTCAATAAAATGAAGCATGCCGCGGCGAAGCTCTCGCCCGAGGCGCAAGTTTGCCTGATCGCTTATCCGTGGCCGGGCAACGTGCGTGAGCTGGATAACGCGATCCAGCGAGCCTTGATTCTGCAGCAGGGCGGTTTGATCCAGCCGCAGGATTTCTGCCTGACCGGGCCTGTGGCATGTGCGCCGTTGCCGCCATTGGCGTCGACCCCCACACGTACGGTGGACGTCGAAGCCGAACCGGCGGGCGCCCTCGGCGATGACCTGCGGCGCCGTGAATTTCAGATGATCATCGACACCTTGCGTTCCGAGCGCGGCCGTCGCAAAGAAGCCGCCGAGCGACTGGGCATCAGCCCGCGCACCTTGCGCTACAAGCTGGCGCAAATGCGTGACGCCGGTATGGATGTGGAAGCGTACTTGTTCGCCACCTGAAAGTTGACGCAAGCAACACCGCTCCCACATTTGTCTTGCGCTGATTCACGGTTAATCAAAGCCTGGAAGGCTTTTGTTTGGCGCGGCCACCGAGCTGGCACCCTTGTTGCTAACACCTCACTACCCGCCGAGTGAGTGTCAAAAAATTGCGGGTAGCCAAAGACGTAGCTTCGTCAAAGAGAGAAACCATGAGCCAAGGTATTGAATTCAATCGGTTGATGCTGGATATGCGCTCCATGCAAATGGATGCCATGTCTGCGCCGAAATCGACTGCCGCAGTCCCTGAATTGGGTGGCAGCAGCTTTTCCGACATGCTCGGTCAGGCCGTCAATAAAGTGAACGACACCCAGCAGGCGTCCAATCAGTTGGCCAGTGCTTTCGAGATCGGTAAAAGCGGCGTCGACCTGACGGACGTGATGATTTCCTCGCAGAAGGCCAGCGTGTCTTTTCAAGCGTTGACCCAAGTGCGTAACAAGCTGGTTCAGGCATACCAAGACATCATGCAGATGCCGGTTTAAGGACGAGATTGAGTCATGGCAGAAGCAATCGCCGATAATGTTCCGGCCAAGGCCACTCCAATAGACGGCAAACCGCCGCTGTTCGGGTTGTCCTTCCTGGAAAACCTCTCCGAGATGACCATGTTGCGTCAGGTGGGCCTGTTGGTCGGCCTGGCCGCGAGCGTGGCGATTGGTTTTGCCGTGGTGTTGTGGTCCCAGCAGCCAGACTACCGGCCTCTGTACGGCAGCCTTGCCGGTATGGACGCCAAGCAGGTCATGGAAACCCTGGCCGCAGCCGACATCCCCTATACCGTTGAACCGAATTCCGGTGCCTTGTTGGTCAAGGCCGATGACCTGTCCCGTGCGCGGCTCAAGCTCGCGGGCGCTGGTGTCACTCCCAGCGACGGCAACATCGGTTTTGAGATCCTCGACAAGGAGCAGGGGCTGGGCACTAGCCAGTTCATGGAAGCGACCCGTTATCGTCGCGGCCTCGAAGGCGAACTGGCCCGGACCATTTCCAGTCTGAACAACGTCAAGGGTGCCCGCGTGCACCTGGCGATTCCGAAAAGTTCGGTGTTCGTGCGTGACGAGCGTAAGCCCAGCGCTTCGGTTCTGGTTGAACTCTATTCCGGTCGCTCGCTGGAGCCGGGTCAGGTCGTCGCTATCATCAATCTGGTTGCCACCAGCGTTCCTGAACTGAGCAAGTCCCAGATCACTGTGGTCGATCAGAAGGGCAACCTGCTGTCGGATCAGGCGGAAAACTCCGAACTGACCATGGCCGGCAAGCAATTCGATTACAGCCGTCGCATGGAAAGCATGCTGACTCAGCGTGTACACAACATCCTGCAACCGGTGTTGGGCAATGATCGCTATAAAGCCGAAGTGTCGGCCGATGTGGATTTCAGCGCCGTCGAGTCGACTTCCGAGCAATTCAACCCGGATCAGCCGGCGTTGCGCAGTGAGCAATCGGTCAACGAACAGCGCACCGCCAGCAATGGCCCGCAAGGTGTGCCGGGTGCCCTGAGCAACCAGCCTCCATCGCCAGCCTCGGCGCCGCAAACCACCGGTGGCGCCACCGCGTCGGCCGGCATGGTGCAACCAGGCCAGCCATTGCTCGATGCCAACGGTCAGCAAATCATGGACCCGGCCACCGGCCAGCCGATGCTGGCGCCGTACCCGGCGGACAAGCGTCAACAATCCACCAAGAACTTCGAACTCGACCGTTCCATCAGTCACACCAAACAACAGCAGGGCCGTTTGAATCGCCTGTCGGTGTCGGTGGTGGTGGATGATCAGGTCAAGGTCAACGCGGCCAACGGCGAAACGACTCGCGCGCCGTGGAGCGCCGATGAATTGGCGCGCTTCACTCGTCTGGTACAGGACGCCGTCGGTTTCGACGCCAGCCGTGGCGACAGCGTCAGTGTGATCAACATGCCGTTCTCCGCCGAGCGCGGTGAAGTGATTGCCGAGATTCCGTTCTATTCCCAGCCGTGGTTCTGGGACATCGTCAAGCAAGTGCTGGGTGTGTTGTTCATCCTGGTGCTGGTGTTCGGTGTGCTGCGTCCGGTGCTCAACAACATCACCGGTGGCGGCAAAGACAAGCAACTCGCAGGCCTGGGCAGCGACGTGGAGCTCGGTGGCATGGGCGGCCTGGACGGCGAACTGTCCAACGACCGCGTCAGCCTTGGTGGCCCGACCAGCATCCTGCTGCCGAGCCCGAGCGAAGGCTATGACGCACAGTTGAACGCAATCAAGAGTCTGGTGGCAGAAGATCCGGGTCGCGTGGCCCAGGTCGTGAAAGAGTGGATTAACGCAGATGAGTGATAACCGAGCCGTTGCCGCCAAACTCACCAAGGTCGACAAAGCCGCGATTCTGCTGCTGTCCCTCGGTTCCACCGATGCTGCGCAAGTGCTGCGTCACATGGGGCCCAAAGAGGTCCAGCGTGTGGGCGTGGCGATGGCCCAGATGGGCAACGTGCACCGTGAGCAGGTCGAACAGGTGATGAGCGAGTTCGTCGACATCGTCGGCGACCAGACCAGCCTGGGTGTCGGCTCCGATGACTACGTGCGCAAAATGCTCACCCAGGCCTTGGGCGAAGACAAGGCCAATGGCCTGATCGACCGGATCCTGCTGGGCGGCAACACCAGTGGTCTCGACAGCCTGAAGTGGATGGAGCCTCGCGCCGTCGCCGACGTGATCCGTTACGAACACCCGCAGATCCAGGCGATCGTGGTCGCCTACCTCGACCCGGATCAGGCCGGTGAAGTGCTGGGCAACTTCGACCACAAGGTCCGGTTGGACATCATCCTGCGGGTGTCTTCGTTGAACACCGTGCAACCGGCAGCCCTGAAAGAACTCAACCAGATTCTCGAGAAGCAGTTCTCCGGCAACTCGAATGCCTCGCGCACCACCCTGGGTGGCATCAAACGTGCGGCCGACATCATGAACTTCCTCGACAGCTCGATCGAAGGTCAGCTGATGGACTCGATCCGCGAAGTCGACGAAGACCTGTCCGGTCAGATCGAAGACCTCATGTTCGTGTTCAACAACCTGTCCGATGTCGACGACCGTGGCATTCAGGCGCTGTTGCGCGAAGTGTCCTCGGACGTCCTGGTGCTGGCCCTCAAGGGCTCGGACGAAGGCGTCAAGGAGAAGATCTTCAAGAACATGTCCAAACGGGCGGCCGAACTGTTGCGCGACGACCTCGAGGCCAAAGGCCCGGTGCGCGTCAGCGACGTGGAAACCGCGCAGAAAGAAATCCTCACCATTGCCCGCCGTATGGCCGAAGCCGGAGAAATCGTTCTCGGCGGGAAGGGCGGCGAAGAGATGATCTAAGGTCACTATGTCGTCCAAACATGATGAGTCCAATACCGACCTGATCCGTGCCAAGGACGTCGGTGGTTTCGACATCTGGTCGTTGCCCAGCTTCGACCCGTTTGTGCCGGAACCCGAGCCGGAACCGGAACCCGAACCGCCGGAAATGGAAGAAGTGCCGCTGGAAGAAGTCCAGCCACTGACCCTCGAAGAGCTCGAGAGCATTCGCCAGGAGGCCTACAACGAAGGCTTCGCCGTTGGCGAAAAAGAAGGTTTCCACAGCACCACGCTCAAGGTCCGTCAGGAAGCCGAAGTGGCCCTGACGGCCAAGATCGCGGGTCTGGAACAACTGATGGCCAACCTGTTCGAGCCGATTGCCGAGCAGGACACGCAGATCGAAAAGTCGCTGGTCGACCTCGTGCAGCACATCACCAAACAAGTGATTCAGCGCGAACTGGCCATCGACTCGACGCAGATCGAACACGTCATGCGCGAAGCGCTCAAGCTTTTGCCGCTGGGTGTGGGCAATGTGCGGCTATACATCAATCCGCAGGATTTCGAACAGGTCAAAGCCCTGCGCGAGCGCCATGAAGAAACCTGGCGCATTGTCGAGGACGAGTCCTTGTTGCCGGGCGGCTGCCGGGTCGAGACCGAACACAGCCGCATCGACGCCACCATCGAGACCCGTGTTACCCAAGTCATGGCCAAGCTGTTCGATCAATTGCACGATCAGGCGCTGCACCCGGCCGCGCCGGACCTGAGCCTGGAACTGCCAATCGACGAAAAACCTGCGGTTACACCGGTCGAGCCGACACTGGACCATCCCGATGCGCCTTGATCGCACCAGCTTCGCCAAGCGCCTCGGCAGCTACGCCGAGGCCACGGAGCTTGCCAGTGCGCCGATCCTCGAAGGTCGCCTGCTGCGCATGGTCGGCCTGACCCTCGAGGCCGAAGGCTTGCGCGCCGCCATGGGCAGCCGCTGCATGGTCATCAACGATGACAGCTATCACCCGGTGCAGGTTGAAGCCGAGGTCATGGGTTTCTCTGGCAGCAAAGTCTTTCTGATGCCAGTTGGCAGCGTCGCCGGCATCGCCCCCGGTGCCCGTGTGGTTCCCCTGGCTGATACCGGTCGCTTGCCGATGGGCATGAGCATGCTCGGGCGGGTGCTCGATGGCGCCGGGCGTGCGCTGGATGGCAAGGGCGGGATGAAGGCTGAAGACTGGGTGCCGATGGACGGCCCAACCATCAACCCGCTCAAGCGCGAACCCATCAGCGAGCCGCTGGACGTGGGCATTCGTTGCATCAACGGTTTGTTGACGGTGGGTCGCGGTCAGCGGCTCGGGCTGTTCGCCGGTACTGGCGTGGGCAAGAGTGTGCTGCTGGGCATGATGACCCGCTTCACCGAGGCCGACATCATCGTCGTCGGCCTGATCGGTGAGCGGGGTCGAGAAGTTAAAGAGTTCATCGAGCACATCCTCGGTGAAGAAGGGCTCAAGCGTTCGGTGGTGGTGGCGTCGCCAGCGGACGATGCGCCGCTGATGCGTCTGCGCGCGGCCATGTACTGCACGCGAATCGCCGAGTATTTTCGCGACAAGGGCAAGAACGTCCTGTTGCTCATGGATTCCCTGACCCGTTTCGCCCAGGCCCAGCGGGAAATCGCCCTGGCCATCGGCGAGCCTCCAGCGACCAAAGGCTATCCGCCGTCAGTGTTCGCCAAGTTGCCGAAACTGGTGGAGCGTGCCGGTAACGCTGAAAAGGGCGGCGGTTCGATCACTGCGTTCTACACGGTATTGTCCGAAGGCGACGATCAGCAAGACCCGATCGCCGACTCGGCGCGGGGTGTGCTCGACGGACACATCGTGCTGTCCCGGCGTCTGGCCGAGGAAGGGCATTACCCGGCCATCGATATCGAAGCCTCCATCAGCCGGGTCATGCCGTCGGTGGTCGGCATCAAGCACATGAACCACGCGCAGACGTTCAAGCAATACTGGTCGCGCTATCAGCAGAGCCGCGACTTGATCAGTGTCGGCGCCTATGTGTCCGGCGGTGATCGGGAAACCGATACCGCGATCAGTCTGCAACCGGCCATGACCATGTACCTGCGCCAGGGCTTGAACGACAACATCAGCATGGGCGCCAGCGAGAACCATCTCGCTTCGATCTTTGCGCCAGCGCCGGGCGGTTAACCCGTCATGGCCTCGAGCCGCGCAGCACGTCTGGCGCCTGTGGTGGAAATGGCTGAAAAGGCCGAAAAGACCGCTGTCCTGCGCCTGGGGCACTTTCAGGGCCAGGTTCGCCTGGCGGAAAGCAAACTCGCCGACCTGGAAAACTTCCGCCTCGAATACCAGGAACAATGGATCGTACGCGGCAGTAGCGGCGTGTCGGGCCAATGGTTGCTGGGTTATCAGGGTTTTCTCGCGCAATTGGGCACGGCCATCGACCAGCAGCGTCAGAGCCTGAACTGGCACCAAAATAACCTGAACAAATCCCGGGAAGCCTGGCAGCAGGCGTTTGCCCGGGTCGAAGGCTTGCGCAAACTGGTTCAGCGCTACAGGGATGAAGCGCGGCAACTGGAAGACAAGCGCGAGCAGAAGCTGCTCGATGAGCTGTCCCAGCGGTTGCCGCGTCAGGATCCGTATTGAGTGTCGGTTTTAAAGGATCGCAGCCTTCGGCAGCGCCTACAGGATAGGGTTTACATGCGGCCAATGTAGGAGCTGCCGAAGGCTGCGATTTTTTGATTCTGATTTCCTGCCTTGCTCCTACCACCGTCAGGTGCTAAACCTTGTACACGTACGTTCGTTCGCCAATGACAAGGAAGCCGTGAAATGTCAGTCGTTACAGAAGTATCTGAGGGTGGGAAAAAACTGACGATTTCGATCGAGGGACGATTCGATTTCGGTCGACATCAGGAATTTCGCGAGTCCTACGAGCGACTCGACAAGAAACCCGATTCCATTGTGGTGGACCTGAAGAAAGCCACTTATCTTGATAGCTCGGCGCTGGGCATGCTGCTCTTGCTGCGTGATCACGCCGGTGGCGACAACTCCGATATTCGCGTCGTCAACAGCAGTTCCGATGTGAAGAAAATCCTCGCCATCTCCAATTTCGACAAACTGTTCGACATCAGTTGACCGTCATGCAGTCGCTCGAACCGCTGACGATTCTGATCGCCGAAGACAGCGCGGCCGATCGCATGCTGCTGTCGACGATCGTCCGGCGTCAGGGCCATGAAGTGTTGACGGCCGCCAATGGCGCCGAAGCGGTCGAAGTATTTCGCTCGCAACGACCGCATCTGGTACTGATGGACGCCATGATGCCGGTGATGGACGGTTTCGAGGCGGCGCAGCAGATCAAGGCGCTGGCCGGCGAAACGCTGGTGCCGATCATCTTTTTGACGTCGCTGACCGAAAGCGAAGCCCTGGCTCGTTGTCTGGAGGCCGGGGGCGACGATTTTCTGGCAAAGCCTTACAACCAGGTGATCCTCGCGGCCAAGGTCAAGGCGATGGACCGCTTGCGACGTTTGCAAGCCACGGTGCTGGAGCAGCGCGACCTGATCGCCAGGCACCACGATTACCTGCTCAACGAACAACGGGTAGCCAAAGCCGTGTTCGACAAGGTCGCCCACTCCGGTTGCCTGAATGCCCCGAACATCCGTTACCTGCAATCGCCCTATGCGCTGTTCAATGGCGATCTGTTGCTGGCCGCGTTCACTCCGGCTGGCGACATGCATGTGCTGCTCGGTGATTTTACCGGCCATGGTTTGCCGGCCGCTGTCGGTGCCATGCCGTTGGCCGAAGTCTTCTATGGCATGACGGCCAAGGGTTACGGTTTGTCCGAAACCCTGCGCGAGATGAACGCCAAGCTCAAACGTATTCTGCCGGTGGACATGTTCTGCTGTGCGGCGCTGCTGTGCCTGAGTTTTCAGCGAGGATCGGTGGAGGTCTGGAACGGTGGAATGCCGGACGGTTACCTGCACAGTATCGCCAGTGGCGAGCGCACGGCGCTGACGGCACGGCACTTGCCGCTGGGCGTACTGAGCTCGCAAACCTTCGATGATCGCACCGAGGTGTTCCCGATGGCCGTCGGCGATCGGGTGTTCCTGCTGTCCGATGGGGTGATCGATACCTGTGATGCCAATGAGCAGTTGTTTGGCGTAGAGCGGCTGGAGCAAGTGTTTGCAACCAATCGTCAGCCCGATGCACTGTTTGAAGAGATCGAGCAGGCACTGCGGGATTTTCGTGGCGAGGCTCGTGATGACGTGAGCATGGTCGAGGTCCGTCTGCTGGAGGCCGCGCAACTGAGCCCACCGACGCCAGTGTATTCCGACAGCGGCCAGTCGTGCCCGCTGGACTGGTCGGTGAGTTTCGAGTTCCGCGCCGCCACCCTCAAGCGCTTCAATCCGCTGCCGTACTTGTTGCAGTTGCTGCTTGAGGTGCATGGTCTGCGGGCTCAGAGTGGCGCACTCTACAGTGTGCTGGCAGAGCTTTATTCCAATGCTCTGGAGCATGGCGTGTTGGGCCTGGATTCGAGTTTGAAACGCGATGCGGCAGGTTTTGCGCGTTATTATCAGCAGCGCAATGCACGCCTGGACGAGTTGCGCGATGGCTATGTGCGGGTGCATTTGCAGGTGACGCCAAAAGGCGAGGGCGGTTGCCTGGTGGTCCGGGTCGAAGACAGTGGCAAAGGCTTCGATGTGGCGCGGGTCATGGCGCGTCCCGTCGATGACGTCCGTCTGTCAGGACGTGGGGTCAATTTGATCCGCCAGTTGAGCGATCATGCGACCTGGTCCGATAATGGAAGAAGTGCTCGCGTGGAGTTTTTCTGGGAGGCTCTGGCATAATGCCAGGCATTCTTGATCAAGGAGTGAACAAGTGGACGACACACATCTGGACCGTGACGTGCTGAGCGCGTTGCAGGAAGTGATGGAGGACGGGTATCCAGAATTGCTCGATACCTTTCTCGCCGATTCCGAAGAGCGTTTACGCGTCCTGCGAAAGGCCGAGGACGCCGCGCAGCTTATGAATGCTGCCCATAGTTTCAAAGGTAGCAGCAGCAACATGGGCGCCAGTTATCTGGCCAAGCTGTGCGGTGAGCTGGAGCAGCGTGCCAAAGAAAAGAGTCTTGTCGGCATTGAACGGCTCATTGATGACATTGACGGCGAATTCGCTATTGTCCGACCGCTCTACGAAGCGGAACGCCAGCGTTCCCTGGCTGAACCAGCATCCGTCCGGCGCTTTTAGCAGCCAGCGAACAAAGCTGGCTCGACCCTTGCTAATAACTTACTCAACTGTACCTACGATCCCAGTGCAGCGGAGACCGTTTTATGCCCGTTACCCCAAACATCCTTCTTCAGGCCGCCACGACGGCCAAGGCTCAAACCGCGTCCGCCAATGCACCGGCGCTGACGGCCGAGCCCGGGGACAAGGCCTCCAGCTTCGCTCAGGTCTATGCCAATCAGGCGCAGAATAAACCCTCCGCCATGGCGGACGGCTCGGCTAAACCCGCACGCGACAAAGTCTCGGACAGCGTCGGCAAAAAGGACGTGAGCAACGACAAGTCTGCCGCCCCGGAACCGACGGTTGCCGATAGCGGCAAATCCTTGCCCGCCGATAAACCGGCGCAGGCTGACGACAAGACGGCCAGCGATGACGCGTCGGATACGGCCGAGGCGTCGACGCCGGTGGCCGATACCGCGCCTGTCGATCCGGCCCTCGATCCTGCGTTGGTGGTGCAGCCGGTGTTGCCAGCTCCTGTGCTGGAAACGCCAACAGTTGTGGTCACTGCGCAATCACAAGTTGAGGCACCTGTCGCTGCCGTCGTTACTGCGGCTGCGGCACAGACTGTTGCAACCATCGATCCGGATTTCGATCCCGAAGCCGATCCTCTCGATGCGCTGCCAGCCGTGCGCATGGCCATGGAGCAGGGCGGGCACGTTTCGCCCGCCAGCCAGGCCCAGCCTAAGGCGGCACCGACCTCGGTTCAAGTCGACGGCGAGCCAACTTCGGCACAGAACTTTGCCACGGGCATGGCGGGCATGCTCGATGTGCAAGCCGACCAGGACAGCACCCGCCAGGGCGGCGAGAAGGCTTTCAGTGGCCTGATCGATGACGGCCTCAAGGATCTCAAGTCCGCCAGCAGCGATACCCGTGTCGATGATTTCGCCAACCGTCTGGCGGCATTGACCCAGGCGGCAACGCCGAAGACTGCCAATGCATTACCGGTAAACCAGCCAATCGCCATGCATCAGAGCGGTTGGACCGAAGAGGTGGTCAACCGGGTCATGTACCTGTCCAGCGCCAATCTCAAGGCGGCCGACATTCAGTTGCAGCCGGCCGAGCTGGGGCGCCTGGATATTCGGGTGAACATGGTTCCGGATCAGCAGACCCAGGTGACCTTCATGAGTGCCCATCCAAGCGTTCGTGAAGCGCTCGACGGGCAAATGCATCGCCTGCGTGACATGTTCGCGCAGCAGGGCATGGGCCAGGTCGACGTCAACGTTTCCGATCAGTCCCGTGGCTGGCAGGGGCAGGGTCAGGAACAGGCTCAACAGGGGCAGGGTGGGCGTGCCAACGCCAGTGGCGGTCGCCTCGACTCTGCCGATGAAGAGCTTGCGCCGACTGTTGCCGAAGTGGCTGCTACGGCTACCAGCGTGATTGGTTCGAGCGCCGTCGACTACTACGCCTGATCAAGCGCAACACCCCTTGTGGGAGCGGGCTTGCCCGCGATGGCGATCTAACATTCGACTTATATGTTGAATGTGACGACCTCATCGCGGGCAAGCCCGCTCCCACATTTGTTTTGTGGTGCCTCTTAACCCCGCGCCTCAACTCCCTCCAGACACTTCTGGCATAACACTTGCTCTTGCCTTGCCGTGCGACTGTGAAAACCCGAATAGTGACGGATTATTGGCATGGCTAAGAGCGACGCAGCACCCGTGAAAGACCCCGCAACCAAAGGCAAAATCAAGCTGATCATTGTGATCGTCGTGGCCCTGTTGCTGGCGATCGGCTTGTCCGTGGGGGCGACCTGGTTCTTCATGCACAGCGCCCAGAGCAAGCCTGCCCCCGTGGCTGAAACGGCGGTGATCGGCAAGCAGCCGGCGATCTTCGAACCCATGGCGCCGGCGTTCGTGGCCAACTACAACCAGAACGGCCGCCAGCGATACATGCAGGTGAGCATTACCCTGCAGGGCCGCAATCAGGCCGATCTGGAAGCGCTCAAAGTCCACATGCCGGTGATTCGCAATAACCTGGTCATGCTGTTTTCCGGTCAGGATTTCGCCACGCTGGCGACCCCGGTCGGCCAGGAAATGTTGCGTCAGAAGGCCACGGCCAGCGTCCAGGAAGTGGCGCAGAAAGAGCTTGGCAAAGTGGTGATCGAACAGTTGCTTTTCACTAATTTCGTACTGCAGTAGGAACACGACATGGCCGTGCAGGACCTGCTGTCCCAGGATGAGATCGATGCGCTGCTGCATGGCGTTGACGATGGTCTGGTACAGACCGATAACGCTGCCGAACCCGGCAGTGTCAAAAGCTACGACCTGACCAGCCAGGATCGCATCGTCCGTGGACGCATGCCGACCCTGGAAATGATCAACGAGCGTTTCGCCCGCTACACCCGCATCAGCATGTTCAACATGCTGCGCCGCTCGGCGGACGTTGCCGTCGGGGGCGTGCAGGTGATGAAGTTCGGCGAATACGTGCACTCGCTGTACGTGCCGACCAGCCTCAACCTGGTCAAGATCAAACCGCTGCGCGGCACCGCACTGTTCATCCTCGACGCCAAACTGGTGTTCAAGCTGGTGGACAACTTCTTCGGCGGCGATGGCCGTCACGCGAAGATCGAAGGGCGTGAATTCACCCCCACCGAACTGCGTGTGGTGCGCATGGTGCTGGAACAGGCCTTCGTCGATTTGAAGGAAGCCTGGCAGGCGATCATGGAAGTGAACTTCGAGTACATCAACTCGGAAGTGAACCCGGCCATGGCCAACATCGTCGGCCCGAGCGAAGCGGTCGTGGTGTCGACGTTTCACATCGAACTCGATGGTGGTGGCGGCGACCTGCACGTGACCATGCCGTATTCGATGATCGAGCCGGTGCGCGAAATGCTCGACGCCGGCTTCCAGTCGGACCTCGACGATCAGGACGAGCGCTGGATCAACGCCTTGCGCCAGGACGTGCTGGACGTCGATGTACCGATCGGTGCCACCGTGGCCCGCCGTCAGCTGCGCCTTCGCGACATCCTGCACATGCAGCCCGGGGACATTATTCCGGTCGAGATGCCGGAAGAAATGATCATGCGCGCCAACGGCGTACCGGCCTTCAAGGTCAAGATGGGCTCGCACAAGGGCAACCTCGCGTTGCAAGTGATCGAGCCGATCGAGCGCCGCTGACCGGCGCTCCACCCCCCCCTTTAATTGACTGCTCTTGATTGAGCAGGTGCCCGCCGAGGACAAATGATGAACGACGATATGAACGCCCAGGACGACCAGGCACTGGCTGATGAGTGGGCTGCGGCCCTGCAAGAAACTGGTGACGCCGGGCAGGACGATATCGATGCCTTGCTGGCCGCCGACGCCGCCGGTTCGCCGTCCAACCGTCTGCCGATGGAAGAGTTTGGCAGCGTGCCGAGGAACAACGATCCGGTGACGCTGGACGGTCCGAACCTGGACGTGATCCTCGATATTCCGGTGTCGATTTCCATGGAAGTCGGCAGCACCGATATCAACATCCGCAACCTGCTGCAACTCAACCAGGGTTCGGTGATCGAGCTTGACCGTCTAGCCGGCGAGCCGCTGGACGTGCTGGTCAACGGCACGCTCATCGCCCACGGTGAAGTGGTGGTGGTCAACGAAAAGTTCGGCATCCGCCTGACCGACGTGATCAGCCCAAGCGAACGCATCAAGAAGCTGCGCTGAGTGAAAAAGGTTCCGGGTTTTGTGCTGGGGTTAGCGCTGGCCTTGCCGTTCAGCGCGTTGGCGGCCGAGCCGGTAACGACAGCTGCGACAGCGGTCGCCACGCCGGCCGTCAGCAGCGGTGTGGCGGGGCAATTGACGCAATTGGTATTCGGCTTGGTGCTGGTGCTGGGGTTGATCTTCTTCCTCGCCTGGCTGCTGCGCCGGGTCCAGCAGGCTGGGCCGGCCGGCAAGGGGCAGGTGATCGAGCTGATCGGTTCGCGCGCGCTGGGTCCCCGGGACCGTTTGATGCTGGTGCAGGTCGGCAACGAACAGATTCTGCTCGGCCTGAGCCCCGGCAACATCACCGCGTTGCATGTGCTCAAGGAACCGGTGCAAGTGCCGGAAAATGCCGAGAAAGCCACGCCGGAATTTGCCCAGCATCTGCTGAAGATGCTCGGCAAGGATCAGAAGGATAAGAAGTAATGGGTGCGTTACGCATCGTCTTGACGCTGGCCCTGATGCTGGCCGCGCCGCTGGCGTTCGCCGCCGATCCGTTGTCGATCCCGGCAATCACCTTGGGCACTAACGCCGAAGGCGCTCAGGAATACTCGGTCAGCCTCCAAATTCTGCTGATCATGACTGCGCTGAGTTTCATCCCGGCGTTCGTCATGCTGATGACCAGTTTCACCCGGATCATCATCGTGTTCTCGATCCTGCGGCAGGCCCTGGGCTTGCAGCAGACGCCGTCGAACCAGATCCTCACCGGCATGGCGTTGTTCCTCACCATGTTCATCATGGCGCCGGTGTTCGATCGCGTGAATCAGGATGCCTTGCAGCCGTATCTGGCGGAGAAACTCACCGCTCAGGATGCCGTGACCAAGGCCCAGGTGCCGATCAAGGACTTCATGCTGGCCCAGACTCGCAGCAGCGATCTGGAACTGTTCATGCGCTTGTCCAAGCGCACTGACATTGCTTCGCCTGATCAGGCACCGCTGACGATTCTGGTGCCGGCGTTCGTGACCTCTGAGCTGAAAACCGCGTTCCAGATCGGCTTCATGATCTTCATCCCGTTCCTGATCATCGATCTTGTGGTGGCTAGCGTGTTGATGGCGATGGGTATGATGATGCTCTCGCCACTGATCATTTCCCTGCCGTTCAAAATCATGTTGTTTGTGCTGGTGGATGGCTGGGCGTTGATCATCGGTACCTTGGCCAGCAGCTTTGGCGGCGTTTCACCATGACGCCGGAAGTGGCCGTAGACATCTTTCGCGAAGCGCTGTGGCTGACCACCATGATGGTCGCGGTGCTGGTGATTCCCAGCTTGCTGGTGGGTTTGTTGGTGGCGATGTTCCAGGCCGCCACCCAGATCAACGAACAGACCCTGAGCTTCCTGCCGCGCCTGCTGGTGATGCTGGTGACGCTGATCGTTGCCGGTCCGTGGCTGGTGCAGACTTTCATGGAATACATCCTGCAGCTGTACCACAGTATTCCTCAGGTCATCGGTTAAGCCATGTCGCTGCTGCAGTTGACCGATACCCAGATCAGCACCTGGGTGGCAACGTTCATGTTGCCGCTGTTTCGCATTGGTTCGTTGTTGATGGTCATGCCGATTTTCGGCACGACGCTGGTGCCCATTCGCGTGCGCCTGTATTTCGCCCTGGCGATCACCGTGGTCATTGCGCCGGGGCTGCCGCCCATGCCCGCCGTCAATGCGCTGGACTTGAGTGCGCTGCTGCTGATTGCCGAACAGATCATCATCGGTGCGGTACTGGGATTCTCTTTGCAACTGTTCTTCCAGGCTTTCGTGGTTGCCGGGCAAATTGTTGCGATCCAGATGGGCATGGGCTTCGCCTCGATGGTCGACCCTACGAACGGTGTGTCGGTGGCGGTGATCGGGCAGTTTTTCACCATGCTGGTGACCCTGCTGTTCCTGTCGATGAATGGCCATCTGGTGGTGTTCGAAGTGCTCACCGAAAGCTTCACCACGCTGCCGGTCGGCGGCGGCTTGATGGTCCATCATTTCTGGGAACTGGCCGGCAAACTCGGCTGGGTGCTCGGTGCGGCGCTGTTACTGGTGTTGCCGGCGATCACGGCGTTGCTGGTGGTCAACATTGCGTTTGGCGTGATGACCCGTGCGGCGCCGCAGTTGAACATCTTCTCGATCGGCTTTCCGCTGACGCTGGTGCTCGGGCTGTTCATTGTCTGGGTCGGCCTGGCGGACATTCTCAATCAGTATCAACCGCTGGCCGCCGAGGCTTTGCAGTTGTTACGCGAACTGGCACGGGCGCGCTGAGTCATGGCTGAGAGCGAAAGCGGTCAGGACAAAACAGAAGACCCCACGGAGAAACGCAAAAAGGACTCCCGTGAGAAGGGTGAGATTGCGCGCTCCAAGGAGCTCAATACTCTGGCGGTCATGCTCGCCGGTGCCGGTGGGTTGCTGATTTTTGGCGGCGCCCTGGCGCAGGACATGATGGAGCTGATGCGCATGAACTTCACGCTGTCGCGGGAAGTGATTCTGGATCAGCGCTCCATGGGCACTTATCTGCTGCATTCGGGGCAGATTGCCCTGATTGCGATTCAGCCGGTGATGATCACCATGCTGTTGGCGGCGCTGATCGGTCCGATCTCCCTGGGTGGCTGGCTATTTGCGGCCGGCTCCATGGCGCCCAAGTTCAGTCGCATGAACCCCGGCGCAGGCCTGAAACGGATGTTCTCGGCCAAGGCTCTGGTGGAGTTGCTCAAGGCCCTGGCGAAATTTTTTATCGTGTTATTCGTGGCGTTGGCGGTCTTGTCGGCGGACATCGACGATCTGCTGCGCATCGCCCACGAGCCATTGGACATGGCAATCATTCACAGCCTGCAATTGGTCGGCTGGAGCACCTTGTGGATGGCTTGCGGGCTGATCATCATCGCTGCGGTCGACGTGCCGGTGCAGCTCTGGGAAAGCCACAAGAAGCTGCTGATGACCAAGCAGGAAGTGCGCGACGAGCACAAGGATCAGGAAGGTAAACCAGAGGTCAAGCAGCGCATTCGCCAGTTGCAGCGCGAGATGTCGCAGCGGCGAATGATGGCGGCCATTCCCGAGGCCGATGTGGTCATCACCAACCCGACTCACTATGCCGTGGCGCTCAAGTACGATCCGGACAAAGGCAATGCGCCGGTGCTGTTGGCCAAGGGTAGCGATTTCCTTGCCTTGAAAATCCGCGAAATCGCCGTGGCCAACAATGTGCTGCTACTCGAATCGCCGGCGCTGGCGCGTTCGATCTACTACTCCACCGAGCTGGAGCAGGAAATCCCCGGTGGGCTGTATCTGGCGGTCGCCCAGGTACTGGCCTACGTCTACCAGATTCGCCAGTACCGCGCCGGCAAAGGCAAACGTCCGGATCCGCTCCAGGATGATTTGCCGATTCCACCGGATTTGCGCCGCGATTCCTGATTGTTGTGTTGGAAATACTGGCCTCTTCGCGGGCAAGCCTCGCTCCTACAGTCTCGTGTCGTTCGCCTATGTCGCGACTGACTCAAAACCTGTAGGAGCGAGGCTTGCCCGCGAAGGCGTCGGTTCAAGCAATACAAATCCTGAAACAGCCCTCTATTCCCTTGCTCGGCAAAAGTTGGAAGGCTTCTTGCAATAGCCGCCCTGCGCCTGCTTCAGGCGTCAAAAGTTTGCTTTAAAGAAACGGGGAAAACCGGTGGATCGCTCTCAGTTAATCAACACTGCACGCACAAACGTTGCCGACCTCAGTCGGGGCAATCTGGGCGTGCCGCTGTTGCTGCTGGTCATGCTGGCCATGATGATGTTGCCGGTGCCGCCGTTCCTGCTGGACGTGTTTTTTACCTTCAACATTGCCTTGTCCATCGTCGTGTTGCTGGTCTGCGTGTACGCCTTGCGGCCGCTGGATTTTGCGGTGTTCCCGACCATTCTGCTGGTGGCGACGTTGCTGCGACTGGCGTTGAACGTGGCCTCGACACGGGTGGTAATGCTCCACGGTCAGGATGGCCATGCCGCCGCCGGTAAGGTGATTCAGGCCTTCGGTGAGGTGGTGATCGGCGGCAACTACGTGGTTGGTATCGTGGTCTTCGCGATTTTGATGATCATCAACTTCGTCGTGGTGACCAAGGGTGCCGGGCGGATTTCCGAGGTGAGCGCGCGTTTCACCCTCGACGCAATGCCGGGCAAACAGATGGCCATCGACGCCGACTTGAACGCCGGCCTGATCGATCAGAACCAGGCGAAACTGCGCCGGATGGAAGTGGCCCAGGAAGCCGAGTTCTACGGTTCGATGGACGGTGCCAGCAAGTTCGTGCGCGGTGACGCCATCGCCGGCCTGCTGATTCTGTTCATCAACCTGATCGGCGGCATGGCGGTCGGTATCTTCCAGCACGGCATGACCTTTGGTGATGCCGGTCGGGTGTACGCCTTGTTGACCATCGGTGACGGTTTGGTGGCGCAATTGCCATCACTGTTGTTGTCGACTGCCGCTGCGATCATGGTGACCCGGGCTTCCGGCTCGGAGGACATGGGCAAGCAGATCAATCGTCAGATGTTCGCCTCGCCGAAAGCCTTGGCAGTGGCCGCTGGCTTGATGGCGGTGATGGGCCTGGTGCCAGGCATGCCGCACTTCTCCTTTCTCAGCATGGCCGCCTTGGCGGCCGGCGGCGCTTATCTGTTCTGGAAGAAGCAGAACACGGTCAAGGTTCAGGCCCTGCAAGAGGTCAAGCGTCAGCAGGAACTGTTGCCGTCGCCGGCCCGCGCTCAGGAAACCAAAGAGCTTGGCTGGGATGACGTGACCCCGATCGACATGATCGGCCTGGAAGTCGGCTACCGCCTGATCCCGCTGGTGGATCGCAACCAGGGTGGTCAGTTGCTGGCACGGATCAAGGGGGTGCGTAAAAAGCTGTCCCAGGACCTGGGCTTTCTGATGCCGACGGTGCATATCCGTGACAACCTCGACCTGGCGCCAAGCGCCTACCGCCTGACCCTGATGGGCGTGATCCTGGCCGAGGCCGAGATTTACCCGGACCGCGAACTGGCGATCAACCCGGGGCAGGTCTACGGCACGCTCAACGGCATTACCGCCAAAGATCCGGCTTTTGGTCTGGAGGCGGTCTGGATCGAAATCAGCCAGCGTGCCCAGGCGCAATCCCTTGGCTACACCGTGGTCGATGCCAGTACAGTCGTGGCAACCCACTTGAACCAGATTTTGTACAAGCACTCCAGCGAGTTGATCGGCCACGAAGAAGTCCAGCAACTCATGCAATTGCTGGCCAAAAGCTCACCGAAACTGGCTGAGGAACTGGTGCCGGGGGTGGTTACGCTGTCGCAGCTGCTCAAGGTCTTGCAAGCATTACTGGCCGAACAGGTGCCGGTACGGGACATTCGCAGCATCGCCGAAGCCATCGCGAATAACGCCGCCAAGAGTCAAGATACTGCCGCTTTGGTGGCCGCGGTGCGCGTCGGCGTATCCCGTGCAATCGTCCAAAGCATTGTAGGCACTGAGTCGGAGCTGCCTGTGATCACCTTGGAGCCAAGGTTGGAACAAATATTGCTCAATAGTCTTCAGAAGGCAGGACAAGGCTCGGAAGAGGGCGTTCTGCTGGAGCCAAGCATGGCAGAGAAACTGCAACGTTCGTTGATCGAAGCGGCGCAGCGTCAGGAAATGCAAGGTCAACCGGTGATTCTGCTGGTGGCCGGTCCGGTTCGCGCGATGCTCTCGCGATTCGGCCGACTGGCAGTCCCGGGTTTGCATGTGTTGGCTTACCAGGAAATCCCTGACAACAAGCAAGTGACCATCGTTGCGACAGTAGGGCCCAACGGCTGAGGTAGTGGTTTATGCAAGTTAAGCGTTTTTTCGCCGCCGATATGCGTCAGGCCATGAAACTGGTTCGTGATGAGCTGGGCGCTGATGCCGCCATCATTGGCAATCGCCGGATTGCCGGCGGTGTCGAGCTGACGGCCGCCCTGGATTACAAATTGTCGGCGCTGGCCCCGCGTGTTCCGAACATGGAGCTCGAGGACGAGCTGCGCAAGACTCAGTCGCGGATCGTAACCGCCCAGGCCGAATTGAGCCTGCGTAGCGATGGCGAGAGCGACAACAGCACCAATCGCCAATTGTTCGCCGGCCTGCCGCTGACCGCCGCCGAGCCGCTGATCGAACCGACTTACGCTGAACCTCGTCGTGCTGCACCAGCCCCCGCGCCAGCCTCCGGTGGAGTTGACCCGCGAGCCTTCGATTCGATGCGTTTCGAGCTCAACAGCTTGCGTGAACTGATGGAGGTGCAGCTTGGCTCGCTGGCCTGGAATCAGCTGCAAGGCAGCCGTCCGGCCCAGGCCAACCTCTGGCGTCGCCTGCAACGCATCGGTCTGTCCGGCCCGTTGTCGCGCGATCTGCTGGCACTGATTACCGATATTGATGAACCCCGTCAGGCCTGGCGCATGTTGCTCGCGCACCTGGCGCGGATGATCGCCACTCCGGAAGTCGAGCCACTGGAAGAGGGTGGTGTGATTGCGATGGTTGGCCCGGCAGGCATGGGCAAGACCACCACGCTGGCCAAGCTCGCAGCGCGTTATGTGCTCAAGTACGGCGCGCAAAACATCGCGCTGGTGAGCATGGACAGCTATCGCATCGGCGCTCAGGAACAGCTCAAGACCCTGGGCCGCATCCTCAACGTGTCGGTCACCCACGTCGACCCGGGCCAATCGCTGGTGCAGGCGCTGGAGCCTTTGCTGCGCAAACGCGTAGTGCTGATCGATACCGCCGGCCTGCAAGCCAGCGATCCAGCACTGCGCATGCAGCTCGAAAGCCTGGCCGGACGGGGCATCAAATCAAAAAATTATCTGGTCTTGGCAACCACTAGCCAGAAACAGGTTCTAACCGCCGCTTATCACAGTTACAAACGTTGCGGCCTTGCCGGCTGCATCCTGACTAAACTGGATGAAACGGCAAGCTTGGGCGAGGTGTTGAGCCTGGCCATCAGTCATGAACTGCCGGTGGCTTACCTGACCGATGGCCCGCGGATTCCGGATGATTTGCATCTGCCGCGTCGTCATCAGTTGGTCAGCCGCGCCGTTAGCGTGCAAATGCAGGAAGAACCCAGCGAAGAAGCCATGGCTGACATGTTCGCTGATATTTACCACAGCCCGACCAAGCAGGTTGGCTGAGGTACTAATGAACAGTTTTTGTACCTACATCGATGGTCTGCCATGCATTGTTCCGTTGATGAACGCGCAGCCAGTAATGTGGCCTCCGTCTAAGTAAGACAAGGTAAAGAAATAACATGGGCAGCATGCATCCCGTACAGGTGATCGCGGTGACCGGCGGCAAAGGTGGCGTCGGGAAGACTAACGTGTCAGTGAACTTGTCCCTGGCTCTAGCTGAGCTCGGCCGGCGCGTCATGCTGCTGGATGCCGATCTGGGACTGGCGAACGTCGACGTCCTGCTGGGACTGACACCCAAACGCACGCTGGCCGACGTGATCGAAGGCCGCTGTGAGCTGCGCGACGTGCTGTTGCAAGGACCCGGCGGCATCCGCATCGTCCCGGCGGCGTCCGGCACCCAGAGCATGGTGCATTTGAGCCCCGCCCAGCATGCCGGCCTGATCCAGGCCTTCAGTGACATCGGCGACAACCTCGACGTATTGGTGATCGACACCGCTGCGGGGATTGGTGACTCGGTAGTCAGTTTCGTTCGCGCAGCCCAGGAAGTGCTGCTGGTGGTGTGCGATGAGCCGACCTCGATTACCGACGCCTACGCGCTGATCAAATTGCTGAATCGCGACTACGGCATGAACCGCTTCCGCGTCCTGGCCAACATGGCGCAGAGCCCGCAGGAAGGCCGCAATCTGTTCGCCAAGTTGACCAAGGTCACGGATCGTTTCCTCGACGTCGCCTTACAATACGTTGGTGCCGTGCCTTACGACGAAAGCGTGCGCAAGGCCGTGCAGAAGCAGCGTGCTGTCTACGAAGCCTTCCCGCGTTCCAAGTGCGCCCTGGCGTTCAAGGCCATTGCGCAGAAGGTCGATACCTGGCCACTGCCGGCCAACCCGCGTGGGCACCTGGAGTTTTTCGTCGAGCGCCTCGTGCAACAGACCGCAGGACCCGTCCTATGACAGCCAGTGGCTACAACCTCTACAAGAAGTCGGCACGTGACGCGCAGTACGAGCTGATCGAGCGTTACGCGCCACTGGTCAAACGCATTGCCTATCACTTGCTGGCGCGTTTGCCGGCCAGTGTCCAGGTCGAAGACCTGATCCAGGCCGGGATGATCGGCCTGCTTGAAGTATCAACCAAATACGACGCCAGCAAAGGCGCGAGCTTCGAGACGTACGCGGGCATTCGAATCCGCGGCGCGATGCTCGATGAAGTGCGCAAGGGGGACTGGGCGCCACGTTCGGTTCACCGCAATACCCGTATGGTCAGCGACGCAATTCGCTCGATTGAAGCTAAAACCGGCCGTGACGCTAAAGATCACGAAGTTGCGGCCGAACTCCAATTGAGTCTCGACGATTATTACGGGATTTTGAACGACACCCTCGGTAGCCGGTTATTCAGTTTCGACGATCTGTTGCAGGACGGCGAACACGAAGGGCTGCACGAGGATGGCGCCAGTGCTCATCTCGAGCCGTCGCGCGATCTGGAAGATGAACGCTTCCAGGCGGCGCTGGCGGACGCGATTGCCAATTTGCCGGAGCGTGAGCGACTGGTGTTGGCGCTGTACTACGACGAAGAGTTGAATCTCAAGGAAATCGGTGAGGTCCTGGGGGTCAGCGAATCGCGGGTCAGCCAGTTACACAGCCAGTGCGCGGCCCGTTTGCGGGGGCGTTTGGGGGAGTGGCGAGCGCGCTGACAGGCAGTGTGGGGACACTGCGAACGAGGTGGGTACGGCATTTTGCTGCATCGGCCACGGCCCGTTGTAATCCATACAACTGTTGAGTGTTACGCCGAATTGATTGAACGGCGCGTTCAGGTGCTGCGCGCGTTTTAAGACTGCTTGGAGGTCGAATTGGACAAGAATATGAAAATCCTCATCGTTGATGACTTCTCAACGATGCGGCGGATCATAAAAAACCTGTTGCGTGACCTTGGGTTCACCAACACGGTCGAGGCGGATGACGGTATTACCGCGATTCCGGTCCTCAACAGCGGGAGCATCGACTTTCTGGTAACGGACTGGAACATGCCCGGCATGACCGGTATTGATCTGCTGCGCCACGTGCGTGCCGATGAAAAACTCAAACACCTGCCGGTGTTGATGGTCACGGCCGAAGCCAAGCGCGAGCAAATCATCGAAGCCGCTCAGGCGGGCGTGAACGGCTATGTGGTCAAGCCATTCACGGCTCAAGCGTTGAAAGACAAGATTGAAAAGATCTTCGAACGCATCGGTTGATGTGCAAAGCCAGTCCGTCACGGGGGAGCTATGGAGCATAACGAATCTTCACAGGGCGATTTTGAGTCGACCCTGAAAAAACACGCGGTCGAACTGGTCGAAAGCCTTGAAAAAGGCAGGTTCGGCGACGCTGTGCAACTGATCCATGAGCTCAACCAGACCCGTGACCGCGGCCTGTATCAGGAAGTGGGCAAGCTCACCCGCGAGCTGCATAGCGCGATCGTCAATTTCCAGATTGACCCGCACATGCCGCAAGCCGAGGAAGTGTCTCAGATCACGGATGCCACCGAGCGCCTGGGGTATGTGGTCAAGCTGACCGAGGCCGCGGCCAACCGCACCATGGACCTGGTGGAAAACGCCACGCCGCTGATCAACAGCCTGAGCGACGAAGCTCAGGCGCTGAGCACGGATTGGGGACGGTTCATGCGTCGCGAAGTCGGGGCTGAAGAGTTCCGTGAACTGGCCCGGCGGGTCGATGGTTTCCTGACCCGCAGCAGTGAAGACAACCGCGTCGTGTCGAGCAACCTCAACGACATTCTGCTGGCCCAGGATTACCAGGACCTCACCGGTCAGGTGATCAAGCGCGTGACCCAGTTGGTCACCGAAGTTGAAAGCAACCTGCTCAAGCTCGTGCTCATGGCCAGTCAGGTCGACCGCTTTGCGGGTATCGAACATGACCGTGAAGCGATGCTGGCTGAAAAAGATCCGCAAAAACATCTCTCTCAGGGTGAAGGTCCGCAGATTCATGCCGATAAAAGAGAAGACGTTGTGTCCGGTCAGGACGATGTGGACGATTTGTTATCCAGCCTAGGATTCTAGAGTTTTAGCATTTTAGGTTTTTTAGGTTTTTAGACCTTTAGGAGCACCCCCCTTAATGAGCTTCGGCGCCGATGAAGAGATCCTTCAGGATTTCCTGGTTGAGGCCGGCGAGATTCTAGAGCAACTGTCCGAACAGCTGGTCGAGCTTGAAAGCCGACCGGATGATGCGGATTTGCTCAATGCAATTTTTCGCGGTTTTCACACTGTAAAAGGGGGCGCCGGCTTCCTCCAGCTCAACGAGCTGGTGGAGTGCTGTCACATCGCCGAGAACGTGTTCGACATCCTGCGCAAGGGTGAACGACGCGTCGACTCGGAACTGATGGACGTGGTTCTCGAGGCACTGGACGCGGTGAACGGCATGTTCAGCGAAGTCCGCGAACGCAGCCCGATCACGGCTGCCACTCCAGAATTGCTTGCAGCGTTGGCCCGTCTGGCCGAGCCGCAAACCGCCGATGAGTCGGCACCGGTCGCCGAGGTGGTGGAAGAACCTGCCGCTGAAGAATCGGGCGACATCACGGATAACGAATTCGAACAATTGCTGGACTCGCTGAATGCCGTCAAGGCTCAAGCCGAGGCTCCAGCGGCTGCGCCAGTGCCGACCAGCGATGCCTCGGCCAGCGACGAAATCACCGATGCCGAGTTCGAGTCGTTGCTCGATCAATTGCACGGCAAAGGCCAGTTCGCCCCCGATGCAGTGGTCGCGGCGCCCGCCGCACCGGCGGCCCCTAAAGCGGCAGGCGACAGCTCCGACATCACCGACGACGAGTTCGAAGCACTGCTCGATCAGTTGCACGGCAAAGGCAACTTTGCGGTCGATGCATTGGAGTCGGCGATTGCTTCGGCTCCGGCCCCGGCTGCGCCAACCGCTAAAGCGGCCGGCGACGATCTGATCTCCGATCACGAGTTCGAATCGCTGCTCGACGAATTGCATGGCAAAGGCAAGTTCACCGAGGTTGGCACTGGCGCAGTGGTTTCTGCTCCTGTCGCCAAGGCGCCAGCACCGGTTGCGAAACCTGTGGCCAAAGTGCCCGAGCCAAAAGCCGAAGCGCCGAAACCGGCCGCCGCTGCTGCACCGGCACCTGCTCGTGCCCCAGCCGCACCACCACCGGAAAAACCGGCCAGCGAAGCCGAGACCACCGTGCGGGTCGATACCGCGCGTCTCGACGAGATCATGAACATGGTCGGCGAGCTGGTACTGGTGCGTAACCGCCTGGTCCGCCTGGGCCTCAACAGCGGCGACGAAGCCATGTCCAAGGCCGTGTCGAACCTTGACGTGGTCACGGCCGACCTGCAAACCGCGGTCATGAAGACCCGGATGCAGCCGATCAAGAAAGTCTTCGGGCGCTTCCCGCGTCTGGTTCGCGACCTGGCTCGCCAGCTCAAGAAAGAGATCAACCTGGAGCTGGTCGGCGAAGAAACCGACCTCGACAAGAACCTCGTCGAGGCCCTGGCCGACCCGCTGGTCCACTTGGTGCGCAACTCGGTCGACCACGGTATTGAAGAGCCGGCTGAGCGCGAAGCGATGGGCAAGCCTCGCAGCGGCAAGGTGATTCTGTCCGCTGAACAGGAAGGCGACCACATCCTGCTGTCCATCTCCGATGATGGCAAAGGCATGGACGCCGATGTTCTGCGCGGTATCGCCGTGAAGAAAGGCCTGATGGACAAGGATGCGGCGGACCGTCTCAGCGAAACCGATTGCTTCAACCTGATCTTCGCTCCGGGGTTCTCGACCAAGACCGAGATTTCCGACGTCTCCGGGCGCGGCGTGGGCATGGACGTGGTGAAAACCAAGATCGCCCAGCTCAACGGCACCATCAATATCTACTCGACCAAGGGCAAGGGCTCGAAGATCGTCATCAAGGTCCCGTTGACCCTGGCGATCATGCCGACGCTGATGGTCATGCTCGGCAACCAGGCGTTCGCGTTCCCGCTGGTGAACGTCAACGAGATCTTCCACCTCGACCTGTCTCGCACCAACGTGGTGGACGGCCAGGAAGTGGTGATCGTGCGGGACAAGGCGCTGCCGCTGTTCTACCTCAAGCGCTGGCTGGTCAGCTCTGCTGCTCATGAAGAGCAGCGCGAAGGCCATGTGGTGATCCTTTCTGTGGGCACTCAGCGGATCGGCTTCGTCGTCGATCAACTGGTGGGCCAGGAAGAAGTGGTCATCAAGCCATTGGGCAAAATGCTCCAGGGAACCCCGGGCATGTCCGGCGCCACTATTACCGGTGACGGCCGCATTGCGCTGATTCTCGATGTTCCGAGCATGCTCAAGCGTTACGCCGCACGGCGTATTTGATTCTGCGGGAGCGGGGCGACTGAGCCTCGCCCCGTCTAACGGAGTGTTTATGGCAGTCAAAGTCCTGGTGGTGGACGATTCGGGGTTTTTCCGCCGCCGCGTCTCGGAAATTCTTTCAGCGGATTCCAATATCCAGGTCGTCGGTACGGCGACCAACGGCAAAGAGGCGATCGATCAGGCGCTGGCGCTCAAGCCAGACGTGATCACCATGGACTACGAGATGCCGATGATGGATGGCATCACGGCAGTGCGGCACATCATGCAGCGCTGCCCGACCCCGGTGTTGATGTTCTCCTCGCTGACTCACGAAGGCGCGCGGGTCACCCTCGATGCGCTGGACGCTGGCGCGGTGGATTTCCTGCCGAAGAATTTCGAAGACATCTCGCGTAACCCGGAGAAGGTCAAGCAACTGCTGTGCGAGAAAATTCTCAGCATCTCGCGCAGTAACCGTCGTGTCAGCGCCTACAGTGCCCCGGCTCCAGTGGCCGCACCCGCCCCGACACCTGCGCCTTCGAGCGTCAGCAGCTACGGCAGCAGCAGTGCGCCTGCGCGTCCGGCCCCGGCACCGATTCCGGCTCGCAGCCATGCAGCGACGCCGGCGTCGCCAGCGCCGAAACGCAAAGCCTACAAACTGGTCGCCATCGGCACCTCCACCGGTGGCCCGGTTGCCCTGCAACGGGTACTGACGCAGTTGCCGGCCAACTTCCCGGCCCCGATCGTGTTGATCCAGCACATGCCGGCAGCCTTCACCAAGGCCTTCGCCGAGCGTCTGGACAAGCTGTGCCGCATCAGCGTCAAGGAAGCCGAGGATGGCGACATCCTGCGTCCGGGCCTGGCGCTGCTGGCGCCGGGTGGCAAGCAGATGATGATCGACGGCCGCGGCGCAGTGAAAATCCTGCCGGGCGATGAACGTCTGAACTATAAGCCGTGCGTGGACATCACCTTCGGTTCCGCGGCCAAATCCTACGGCGACAAAGTTCTGGCGGTGGTACTCACCGGCATGGGCGCCGACGGTCGCGAAGGCGCACGTCTGCTCAAGCAGGGCGGCAGTGCGATCTGGGCTCAGGATGAAGCCAGTTGCGTGATCTACGGCATGCCCATGGCGATCGTCAAAGCCGAGCTCGCGGACGCGGTGTACAGCCTGGACGATATCGGCCGTCACCTGGTCGAGGCGTGTCTCTGATGGATGTACTCAGCCTTATCGGGATCATCATGGCGTTCGTCGCCATCATTGGCGGCAACTACCTTGAAGGCGGTCACCTCGGCGCGTTGGCCAACGGCCCGGCAGCGTTGATCGTACTCGGTGGGACCGTTGGTGCAGCGCTGCTGCAATCGCCGATGAGCGCCTTCAAGCGCGCCATGCAGATTCTCGCCTGGATTCTGTTTCCACCGCGCGTGGACCTGGCTGGCGGCATCGATCGCGTCGTGAACTGGAGCCTGACTGCCCGCAAGGAAGGTTTGCTCGGTCTGGAAGGGGTGGCCGACGCCGAACCCGACAGCTACTCACGCAAAGGCCTGCAACTGCTGGTGGACGGCGCCGAGCCGGAAGCGATTCGCAGCATTCTGGAAGTGGATTTCTACACCCAGGAAAGTCGCGACATCGAAGCCGCCAAAGTCTTTGAAAGCATGGGCGGCTACGCGCCGACCATCGGCATCATCGGTGCGGTGATGGGCCTGATCCACGTCATGGGCAACCTGGCCGATCCATCGCAGCTGGGCAGCGGCATTGCTGTTGCCTTCGTCGCCACCATCTATGGCGTGGCCAGTGCCAACCTGATATTGCTGCCGGTTGCCGCCAAGCTCAAGTCCATCGCGTTGCGGCAGTCGCGTTATCGCGAGATGTTGCTGGAAGGGATTTTGTCGATCGCCGAAGGTGAAAACCCTCGCTCTATTGAGTTGAAGCTTCAGGGCTTCATGGATTGATGGGAGACATGGAGCATGGCACGTCGTCGGCAGCCTGAAGAACACGTAAACCATGAACGCTGGCTCGTTTCCTACGCCGACTTCATTACATTGCTGTTCGCTTTCTTCGTGGTGATGTACTCGATTTCTTCGATCAACGAAGGTAAGTACAAGGTCATTTCCGAGGCGTTGATCGGGGTGTTTACCGACTCTGATCGCGCCCTCAAGCCGATCCCGATTGGTGACGAGCGACCGAAGACCGTGACCCCGGCCAAGCCTCTGGTCAAGGACAGCGAACAGATTGACGCTGGCATCGCCCAGGCTGCCAACGATCCGCTCAAAAGCATTGCCGATGACATCAGCGCGGCGTTCGGCGACTTGATCAGTTCCAACCAGATGACCGTGCGCGGCAATGAGTTGTGGGTCGAGATCGAGCTCAATTCCAGCCTGTTGTTCGGCAGCGGCGATGCAATGCCCAGCGACATCGCCTTCAACATTATCGATAAGGTCGCCGCGATCCTGAGGCCGTTCGACAACCCGATCCACGTCGAAGGCTTTACCGACGATCAGCCGATCCGCACCGCGCAATACCCGACCAACTGGGAGCTGTCCTCGGCCCGTTCTGCGAGCATCGTGCGCATGCTGGCGATGCAGGGTGTGAACCCCGGTCGTCTGGCGTCGGTGGGTTATGGCGAGTTCCAGCCGGTGGCCAATAACGCCACCGCCGAAGGCCGGGCGCGCAACCGTCGGGTGGTGTTGGTGGTTTCACGAAATCTTGATGTACGCCGCAGCCTCACGGGTACCGGAACGGCTCATGCACAACCGGATGCCGCGTTGAAGCGGGCTGGCACACAAACTGCACCGGCTCCGGTCAAGTCGCCGGGACGAGAGAGCGCCGTCAATTCTCCGTCACCCGCATTAATACGTTGAGCTATTTCTCGGTCAACCTTTTCGACCGGGAGGAACAATCCGAATGAGAGTCTGGGCAGTCGCCAATCAAAAGGGTGGTGTCGGTAAAACCACTTCCTCCATCGCTTTAGCCGGTTTGCTGGCTGAGGCGGGCAAGCGCGTGGTTGTGGTCGATCTCGACCCCCACGGCTCCATGACCAGCTACTTCGGTTACGACCCCGACAGCCTGGAACACAGCAGCTACGACTTGTTTCTGCATAAGGGCAGTGTGCCGCAAGGCTTGCCCGGTCAGTTGCTGATGCCCACCAGTGACGAACGCATTTCCCTGTTGCCATCGAGCACCGCGCTGGCAACCCTTGAGCGCCAGTCGCCGGGCCAGAGTGGTTTGGGCCTGGTGATCGCCAAGAGCCTGGCGCAGTTGTGGCAGGACTTCGATTATGCGGTGATCGACAGCCCGCCGTTGCTCGGTGTGCTGATGGTCAATGCCTTGGCGGCCAGCCAGCAGTTGGTGATTCCGGTACAGACCGAACACTTGGCGGTCAAAGGCCTGGAACGCATGGTCAACACCCTGGCGATGATCAACCGTTCGCGCAAACAGGCGCTGCCATTCAGCATCGTGCCGACCCTGTTCGACCGCCGCACCCAGGCGTCCCTCGGCACCCTTCGCGTGCTGCGCGACAAGTACCCGGAAGAAATCTGGCAAGGCTACATTCCGATCGACACCCGCTTGCGTGACGCGAGCCGGGCAGGGCTGACGCCCTCACAATTCGACGGCAAGAGCCGTGGCGTTCTCGCTTATCGCGCACTGCTCAAGCATCTGCTGGCGGCGCAACGTGTTCCGCAGGTGGCGTGAGATGAACTCAATCCCCGTAGGAGCGAGGCTTGCCCGCGAAGCAGACGCCGCAGTTTCCACAGTTAAATCGCATTATCGTTCTTCGCGGGCAAGCCTCGCTCCTACAAAGGTGCGCGCATGAATCGGCCGGTGAAGATCACCTCGCGTCCGCAACTGGCCCTCCAGTCCTATCTGGACGCATTGCTGCAGGACGCGACCGAAGAGTTGCCGCCAGAAGTGGAGGCGCTGCCCGAGGTTGTCGAGGTTATCGAGGTTGAGGCCGCGCTGGATGAGTTCCAGGCTGCCGTGCTTGAAGAGCAGGCCCGTGATGCGCAGAAACCGGCCCTGGCCGCTGCCCCCATCGTTGCGCCAGTGGTGAAAGCAGCGGTGGCCGTGATCGAAGCGCCCGCACCGGTCCTGGCGCCCGTGTCGACGATTGCACCCCTGCTGCAAGCGTTGGTGCCGCCGGTGGTTGAAGTTCATCTGCCACCCAGCAACACGCCGCCACCGGTGGAAACCGACGGTCGTCCGGCATGGGCTGCTGAGCCGTTCGAATGCCTGTTGTTCGACGTCGCCGGGTTGACCCTGGCGGTGCCGCTGGTGTGTCTGGGATCGATTTATTCCTTGGCCGGTCACGAGCTGACGCCGTTGTTCGGCCAGCCGGAATGGTTCCTCGGGATCCTGCCGAGTCAGGCCGGCAACCTGAAAGTGCTGGATACCGCGCGCTGGGTCATGCCGGATCGTTATCGCGATGATTTCCGCCAGGGCCTGCAATACGTTATTTCGGTTCAGGGCTACGAGTGGGGGCTGGCGGTGCATCAGGTCAGCCGCTCATTGCGCCTGGACCCGAACGAAATCAAATGGAGAAGTCACCGAGGTCAGCGGCCATGGCTCGCCGGCACGGTGATTGAGCACATGTGTGCGCTGCTGGACGTTTCTGCTCTGGCCGAGTTGATCGCCAGCGGCGGGGCAAAGCACATGAGCGGCAGCAAGCCACTTCACAAACCGACATAGCTGCCGACATAACAAGTATGCGACGGCATTGTTGAATGCTGCCTACAGAACACACACCGCCAGGAGCGGTTTTTCGAGGGGTCAGGGTATGAGTAGTCAAGCGACGAATGCAAAAGGTTCTGAAGATCCGATCCTGCAATGGGTAACCTTCAAACTGGACAACGAAACCTACGGCATCAACGTGATGCGCGTTCAGGAAGTCCTGCGCTACACCGAAATCGCCCCGGTCCCGGGTGCTCCGAGCTACGTGCTGGGCATCATCAACCTGCGCGGTAACGTGGTCACCGTGATCGACACCCGTCAGCGCTTCGGCCTGATGAATGCCGAGATCAGCGACAACACCCGTATCGTCATCATCGAAGCCGACAAGCAAGTGGTCGGGATCATGGTCGACAGCGTGGCTGAAGTGGTTTACCTGCGTCAGTCGGAAATCGAGACCGCGCCGAACGTCGGTAACGAAGAGTCCGCCAAGTTCATTCAAGGCGTGTGCAACAAGAACAACGAACTGCTGATCCTGGTCGAGCTGGACAAGATGATGAGCGAAGAAGAATGGTCGGAACTGGAGAGTATCTGATTGATTCTTGAGGTGGCTGTCATTGTCCTGTTCCTTTTATGGGCAGGCACGCTGGCGATGTTCCTGGCGTACATCCGCGCTCAGCGGCAGATCGCCGCGCAACAGGCCGAGGGCGATGCGCTGCGCGATCAGCGCATCAAGGACCTGGCCAAACGCGTCGACGACTACCAGAACGGCAACGTGCGCATGGGTGAAGACCTGCACGAACTGCGCGCCGTCGTCGGGCCGTTGCCGGACAAATTGGCGCAGCTGGAGCAGCGTGATCCGTCGAGCCTTTCATTCGCCCAGGCGGCACGGCTGGTGGGGATGGGCGCGAGCGTCAGTGAGCTGACGCAGTCCTGCGGGTTGACCCAGGCTGAGGCTGAGTTGATGAGCAAGTTGCATAAGAACTGATTTTTGCGGTGTGGTTTAGATCGCTATCGCGGGCAAGCCCGCTCCCACATTGGATTGGCTGCGTTCACACATTTTGTGTTCACCACCTATCCCTGTGGGAGCGGGCTTGCCCGCGAAGGCGTCCTCGAAACCTCAGTAATCATCCCCGCGGCCGGTAATGTCTTTCTCCATCATCCCCACCTCCGGATCATGCCCCTCAGGAAACTTGCCCTTCAAATTCCACGCAAACGCAATGATCTCGGCAATCGTGCGGTACAACTCCTGCGGAATACTCTCCCCCAATTCCATCCGCGCCAGCAGTTTCACCAGCTCGGCGTTTTCATAGATCGGCACCTCATAATCCCGGGCAATCTGCAGAATGGCTTCGGCCAGTTCTTCGTCACCTTTGGCCGTGAGGGTAGGGGCGTGGCTGCCGTCGTATTTGAGGGCGATGGCCTGGCGCGGTGTGGCGGATTCGTTCATGCGGTTTCGTCGACCCAGCGTTGTTCGAGACGGGTTTGAGGGCCTTGCGGCGGTGTGCCGAGGTGACAATCCAGATCGCCGACGTTCAGGCCTGACGCCAGCAGGCGTTCGCGCAGCCCGGCTAGATTGCTTTCGATCAGGCTGGCGGTGTACGGCCGTTCGGCCCATAGCTGACTGGAGAGGCTGCCTTTGATCAGCTGCGCCTGAATCTGCAATGGCCCCAGCGGTTCCATGTCGAATGCCAGCTCAACGCGCCACAGCTGTTGCCGGGGTTCGTGTTCGTCGCGGCGTTCGTGCGGTTGTTCTTTCTCAGGTGCTTCTTCGCGCTGGAATTTTACCTGCAATGGCACGATGTCCTGCAGGTTGCGCATGGGGATTTCCAGTTGCCAGGTGCTGAGCAGGCGACCGTCGTCGGTGAGGCCGGTCTGTTCCAGGCTCGACAGTTGATGGCTTTGCAAGCGCGAGACAGCCGCTGCTGCCAGGCGCAGCAAATGTTCCAGATCGCTTTCACCGTCCTGACTTTGCAGCAGGCGCTCCGGGAGCGGGAAACTGGTCGGCAATGGTTTGGCGCTGACTTGCCCAAGCATTCCCAAGGCGCTGCGCACGAAGCTGGGCAGCGCTTGCGCCAGTGTATTGGCGGCGATGATCGCGTTGAGGTTGGTATTGGCCGGCAATCCCTGCGTCAGTTGTGCGATCAGCTTGAGCAGGTCGCCCTTCATGTCTGGCGCCAGCGTCGGGTTTTGCCCCGTCAGCAGTTTCGCTTCAAGGAACAGACCGCTGTTGGCCAACGCCTGGGCCAGACCTTTGGGTGTACTCAATTGCTGAACGTCCGGCAGGCCGGCGAGCAATTTGTCCACGGCGGCGCGCAGGTCGCTGGAGGTCTGATCCGATGGCGGCAGGTTTTGCAGGACTTTGAGCAAGCCATCCAAAGAGCCTTGGCGACTTTGCTGGCTGACCAATTGCTGCGTCACCGCCAACTGTTCCTGACGGCTGCTCAACGGGACGAACTTCAGGGTCTGGGTGTCTTGCACCAAGGCGCTCAGCAAGGTACCGATGCGCAGTGGCGTCGGGCTGTCGATGCTCAGCGTGCTGCTACTCAGCGCGGTGTTGAGCAGGCTCACCATCGAGCGAAACACCGTCGGCTGACCCGGCACCTGCGGCATGACCTGAGAGGTCAGTACTTTGCCTTGCAGCAAGGTGCCGACCGGCAGTTGCGCCGTGTCGATGCGGGTGAGTGTCGCGACGCTGGAGGCGATGGCCTGTTGCACCGTGACCGCCAGGTTGCCCGCCGATGGCTGGGTGATTGCCAGGCTGGTGCCTTGGGGCAACGGCTGAGTGCTGGTGGCCTGGACCGTGGTCTGGCGGCCGCTGTCGAGGGTGACCTTGAGCAACAGTTGAAAGGTCTGATCCGTCTGCTTGAGCGACAGCACTTCAGCCTTGGCGGTTTGCCCAACGGAGATCAGGCCCTCCATCGGCGTCAGCAGCTTGAGTAGATCACCACTCACCACCAGCGGCCGCGAAGTCGCGGGCGTGGTCGGCGGCAGCGGGAGGATGTTCATTTCGCCTGTCATACGCGGTCACAACCTGAGGAAAATGCACTCTTTAGAGTAGGGCATGGCATGTATAATGCCGCCCGTCTTCGGGGAGTGGCGAAAACATTGCATTTGTTTGACCTGGCTCTCTAGAACTAGCCGCCAATGCATCTATGCTGCATCTCTTTAGCGGCCGCTCTGCCGCCGACTTGAACCGCAAAAGGCCCGTGATCTCTTGACCAGTCCTGTCCTGCAAACCGTTGCCCTTGCCTGTGAGCGAGACCTTCGGCTGCTCTTCGAAAATCTCGAATTGAGACTGGCCAGTGGCGAAATGGTACAGATCAGCGGCCCCAACGGCAGTGGCAAGACCAGCCTTTTACGTCTGCTTTGCGGCTTGATGCATCCGACTGCCGGGCAGGTGCTGCTCAACGGCTTGCCACTGAACGAACAGCGCAGCGAACTGGCGCGCAACCTGTTGTGGATCGGCCATGCCGCCGGCATCAAGGACTTGCTGACCCCCGAGGAAAACCTCAGTTGGCTCTGCGCCTTGCATCAACCGGCCTCCCATGAGGCGATCTGGCAGGCGCTGACGGCGGTGGGGCTGCGCGGCTTCGAAGATGTTCCCTGCCATACCCTGTCTGCCGGCCAGCAACGCCGTGTCGCGTTGGCGCGCTTGTATCTGGACAGCCCGCCGCTTTGGATCCTCGATGAGCCGTTTACCGCGCTCGACAAACAAGGCGTGGCGCAACTCGAAGAACACCTGGCGGCGCACTGTGAACGGGGTGGCATGGTGGTCCTCACCACTCACCACACGCTCACCCGGGTGCCTGCCGGCTATCGTGACATTGATTTGGGGAACTGGGCCGTATGAGTGTTTTCGGCCTGTTGGTCGCCCGCGAGGCACGTTTGCTGTTCCGCCGTCCTGCCGAATTGGCGAATCCGCTGGTGTTTTTCGCCATCGTCGTCTCTTTGTTCCCGTTGGCGGTCGGCGCCGGGCCTCAATTGTTGCAAACCTTGTCCCCGGGGCTGGTCTGGGTGGCAGCACTTTTATCGGTCCTGCTCTCGCTGGACGGGCTCTTTCGCAGTGATTTCGAAGACGGATCGCTTGAGCAGTGGGTCCTTTCGCCGCACCCCCTGCCTCTTCTGGTTTTGGCCAAGGTGCTGGCACACTGGGCGTTTTCCGGCTTGGCGCTGGTTTTGCTCGCACCCTTGCTGGCGTTGATGCTTGGTTTGCCTGCCGCCTGTCTGCCGGTGTTGCTGCTTTCTTTATTGCTCGGTACACCGGTGCTGAGCCTGCTCGGTGCGGTGGGCGCGGCGTTGACGGTAGGATTGAAGCGCGGTGGCCTGTTATTGGCGCTGCTGATTCTGCCGCTGTACATCCCGGTGTTGATTCTCGGCAGTGGCGCCTTGCAGGCGGCATTGCAGGGCATGCCGGCGACCGGTTATCTCTTGTGGCTTGGTAGCCTGACCGCCCTGGCGATAACCCTGACACCTTTTGCAATAGCTGCTGGCCTGAAGATCAGCGTCGGCGAATAATGAGGTCTGGTTATTTTTTAACCAGTAAAGACCCTTTGGCTCTTCACAGCGAAGAGCACCGTGATGGAAACAGCAATGAACTGGACCTGGTTTCATAAGCTCGGCTCGCCCAAATGGTTTTACGGCATTAGTGGCAAACTGCTGCCATGGCTGAGCGTCGCGGCGTTGCTGCTGATCAGCATCGGCGTGGTTTGGGGGCTGGCCTTTGCGCCGCCGGACTATCAGCAAGGCAACAGCTTTCGCATCATTTACATCCACGTTCCCGCCGCCATGCTGGCGCAGTCCATCTACGTGATGCTGGCCGTGTGCGGCATCGTCGGGCTGGTCTGGAAGATGAAGCTGGCCGATGTCGCCCTGCAATGCGCCGCGCCGATCGGTGCCTGGATGACCGCCGTGGCGCTGGTCACCGGCGCGATTTGGGGCAAACCGACCTGGGGTTCGTGGTGGGTCTGGGATGCGCGACTTACGTCCATGCTTATTCTGCTGTTTCTGTACTTCGGTCTTATTGCGCTGGGCAACGCCATCAGCAATCGTGACAGTGCGGCCAAGGCCTGCGCGGTGCTGGCAATCGTCGGCGTGATCAACATCCCGATCATTAAATACTCGGTGGAGTGGTGGAACACCCTGCACCAGGGAGCGACCTTCACCCTCACCGAAAAACCGGCGATGCCCGCCGAGATGTGGCTGCCGCTGCTGCTGTCGGCGCTGGGTTTCTACTGTTTCTTCGGCGCGGTGCTGTTGCTGCGCATGCGCCTTGAAGTGCTCAAGCGCGAAGCCCGGGCGAGCTGGGTGAAAACCGAAGTGCAGCACAGTCTGGAGGCCGCTCGATGAGTTTCGCTTCATTCGGCGACTTTCTCGCCATGGGCCATCACGGCCTGTATGTCTGGTCAGCCTATGGCATAAGCCTGGCGGTGCTGGCCCTCAACGTGGCGGCGCCGATCCTGGCCCGCAAGCGGTATCTGCAACAAGAGGCGCGTCGTCTGCGCCGGGAGAACGGCAAGTGAATCCGCTGCGTAAAAAGCGTCTTATGATCATTCTCGCGATCCTGGTCGGTGTCGGCGCTGCCGTCGGCCTGGCCCTGAGCGCCCTTCAGCAGAACATCAATCTGTTTTACACCCCGACCCAGATCGCCAACGGCGAAGCCCCGCAAGACACGCGTATCCGCGCGGGCGGTATGGTGGAGAAAGGTTCGCTACAACGTTCCGGCGATTCCCTGGACGTGAAATTCATCGTCACCGACTTCAACAAATCCGTGACCATCAGCTACCGCGGCATCCTGCCGGACCTGTTCCGCGAAGGGCAGGGCATCGTCGCCCTCGGCAAGCTCAACGCTGACGGCGTGGTGGTGGCTGATGAAGTGCTGGCCAAGCACGACGAGAAGTACATGCCGCCGGAAGTGACCAAGGCGCTGAAAGACAGTGGTCAATCCGCCCCACCACCCGCGAAGGAGGGTTGATCCATGACTTCCGGCATCTTTATCCCCGAACTCGGCCACTTGGCCATGATCCTGGCGCTGTGTTTTGCGCTGGTTCAAGCCGTGGTGCCGTTGCTCGGTGCCTGGCGTGGCGACCGTCTGTGGATGAGCCTGGCTCAGCCCGCAGCATGGGGGCAGTTCGCGTTTTTGCTGTTCGCTTTCGGTTGCCTGACTTACGCGTTCATGGCGGACGACTTCTCCGTCGCTTATGTGGCCAGCAACTCCAACAGTGCGCTGCCGTGGTACTACAAATTCAGTGCCGTCTGGGGCGCTCACGAAGGTTCATTGCTGCTGTGGGCACTGATCCTCGGCGGCTGGACCTTCGCGGTGTCCGTGTTCTCCCGGCAATTGCCACAAGTGATGCTGGCTCGCGTATTGGCAGTGATGGGCATGATCAGCACCGGCTTTTTGCTGTTCCTGATCATGACCTCCAACCCGTTCAAACGCATCCTGCCGCAGATGCCGACGGATGGGCGCGACCTCAATCCCTTGCTGCAAGACATCGGCCTGATCGTTCACCCACCGATGTTGTACATGGGTTACGTCGGTTTCTCCGTGGCGTTTGCCTTTGCCATCGCCGCGCTGCTGGGCGGTCGCCTCGATGCGGCGTGGGCGCGCTGGTCCCGTCCGTGGACGATCGTGGCCTGGGCCTTCCTCGGTATCGGTATCACCCTGGGTTCATGGTGGGCGTACTACGAACTCGGCTGGGGCGGCTGGTGGTTCTGGGACCCGGTGGAAAACGCGTCCTTCATGCCTTGGCTGGTGGGCACGGCGTTGATTCACTCATTGGCGGTCACGGAAAAACGTGGCGTGTTCAAGAGCTGGACCGTGTTGCTGGCCATCGCCGCATTCTCATTGAGTTTGCTCGGCACTTTCCTCGTGCGTTCCGGCGTTCTGACGTCGGTTCACGCCTTTGCGTCCGACCCTGAGCGCGGCGTATTCATCCTGATCTTCCTGCTGTTTGTGGTCGGCGGTTCGCTGACGCTGTTTGCCCTGCGCGCTCCGGTGGTCAAGAGCCATGTCGGCTTCAACCTCTGGTCCCGGGAAACCCTGCTGCTGGGCAATAACCTGGTGCTGGTGGTGGCCGCGTCGATGATCCTGCTCGGCACCTTGTATCCATTGATCCTTGACGCGATGACCGGCGCCAAACTGTCGGTCGGCCCGCCGTACTTCAACGCGCTGTTTATTCCATTGATGGCGTTGCTGATGGTGGTGATGGCGGTCGGCATGCTGGTGCGCTGGAAAGACACCCCGGTCAAATGGCTGATGAGCATGTTGACCCCGGTGTTGCTCGGCAGCGCTGCGCTGGCCGTCGTGGCGGGTGTCGCTTACGGCGATTTCAACTGGGCGGTGCTGGCGACGTTCATGCTGGCTGCCTGGGTGTTGCTGGCCGGTGTGCGGGACATCTTCGACAAAACGCGTCACAAGGGTTTGATCAAAGGTCTGCCGACCCTTACCCGCAGCTATTGGGGCATGCAGATCGCGCATTTGGGCATTGCCGTCTGCGCGCTGGGTGTTGTGTTGTCGAGCCAGAACAGTGCCGAGCGTGATCTGCGCCTGGCGCCGGGTGAGTCCATGAGCCTGGCCGGCTATCAGTTTGTGTTCGAAGGCGCCAAGCACTTCGAAGGGCCGAACTTCACCTCCGACAAGGGCACCGTGCGGGTGATCCGCGATGGCAAGGAAATCAGTGTGCTGCACCCGGAAAAACGCCTCTACACCGTGCAGAACTCGGTGATGACCGAAGCCGGGATCGACGCCGGTTTCACCCGTGACCTTTACGTTGCACTGGGCGAGCCGTTGGGCGAGGGCGCCTGGGCGGTTCGTGTGCATGTCAAACCGTTCGTGCGCTGGATCTGGTTCGGCGGTCTGCTTACAGGTTTCGGCGGTTTGCTGGCGGCGCTGGATCGCCGTTATCGGGTCAAGGTGAAAAGCCGCGTGCGTGAAGCACTCGGCATGACGGGAGCCACCGCATGAGACGTTGGTTGATGCTGTTGCCACTGGCGATTTTTCTGGTGGTTGCTGTTTTTCTGTATCGGGGTCTGTACCTGAACCCGGCCGAGCTGCCTTCGGCGATGATCAACAAACCGTTCCCTGAGTTTTCGCTGCCCTCGGTGCAGGGTGACAAAACCCTGACCAAAGCGGATCTTCTGGGTAAACCGGCACTGGTCAACGTCTGGGGCACCTGGTGCATTTCCTGCCGGGTCGAGCACCCGGTGCTGAACAAATTAGCTCAGCAAGGCGTGGTGATCTACGGCGTCAACTACAAGGACGTCAACACCGATGCCTTGAAGTGGCTGGCCGAGTTCCACAACCCGTATCAATTGGACATCCGGGACGATGCCGGCACCCTGGGCCTGAACCTCGGCGTATACGGCGCTCCGGAAACCTTCTTCATCGACGCCAAGGGCATCATCCGCGACAAATTCGTCGGCGTGATCGACGAACAAGTCTGGCGCGAAAAACTGGCCGCCAAGTATCAGGCGCTGGTCGATGAGGCCAAGCCATGAAGCGCTGGATTGCCGCCGCTGTTCTGGGCTTGAGCATGGCCGGTGTGGCCCACGCGGCCATCGACACCTATGAGTTCGCCAAAGAAGGCGATCGTGAGCGTTTTCGCGAGCTGACCAAAGAGCTGCGTTGCCCCAAGTGCCAGAATCAGGACATCGCCGACTCCAACGCACCAATCGCCGCCGACCTGCGCAAAGAGATTTTTCGCATGCTCGGCGAGGGCAAGGACAACCAGCAAATCATCGATTTCATGGTCGACCGCTACGGTGATTTCGTTCGCTACAAACCTGCCCTCAACGCCAAAACCGCACTGCTCTGGTTCGGCCCCGCCGGCCTGCTGCTGGGCGGTTTTGTGATCATCGCCGTGATCGTCCGCCGTCGTCGCGTGCAACGCACTGACAGCCCGGACACGCTTTCTGCCGAGGAGCGCGAGCGCCTCGACCACCTGTTGGATAAAACCAAGAATGATTGATTTCTGGCTCGCTGCAGGCCTGCTGCTCCTGGTTGCCCTGAGTTTTCTGCTGATCCCCGTTCTGCGTGGTCGCCGCGCTCAGCTGGAAGAGGACCGCACGGCACTGAACGTCGCGCTTTATCAGGAGCGCGTGGCTGAGTTGCAGACTCAGCAGGAAGAGGGCGTGCTCAACGCCGAACAAATGGACACCGGCCGCGCCGAAGCTGCCCGTGAACTGCTCGCCGACACCGAAGGCCTCGAGGCGCCGCGCGTGTCGCGTCTGGGCAAGCCGTTGCCATTGCTGGCGGCGATTCTGGTGCCGGTGCTGGGCCTTGGGTTGTACCTGCATTTCGGTGCCAGCGACAAAGTCGAGCTGACCCGAGAGTTCGCCCAGGCACCGCAGTCGATGGAAGAGATGACCCGTCGCCTGGAGCGTGCGGTCGCCACCCAACCGGATTCGGCCGAGGGCTTGTACTTCCTCGGCCGCACCTATATGGCTCAGGACCGTCCGGGCGATGCGGCGAAGATCTTTGAGCGCACAGTGACTCTGGCTGGTCGTCAGCCGGAACTGCTCGGGCAGTGGGCCCAGGCCCAATACTTCGCCGACGGCAAGAAGTGGTCAGACAAGGTCCAGGCCCTGACTGACGAAGCGCTGAAAGCTGATCCGAAAGAAGTCACCAGCCTCGGTCTGCTGGGCATCGCGGCCTTTGAAAGTGAGCGTTACCAGGACGCCATCAACTATTGGAATCGCCTGCTGGCGCAACTGCCACCGGATGATAAATCCCGCGTCGCTCTGCAAGGCGGCATTACTCGGGCCGCCGAGAAGCTGGAAGCCAGCGGTGGCAAGGTTGCCCAAGCGCCTGCGGTTAAAGCTGCAGCGCTGCTCAAAGTGCAAGTCGAACTTTCGCCAGAGCTCAAAGCCAAAGTCCAACCGGGTGACAGCGTGTTCATCTTTGCCCGAGCCATTTCCGGCCCACCCGCGCCGCTGGCCGCCAAGCGTCTGACCGTCGCCGACTTGCCGGCAACCGTCGAACTGGGTGATGCCGACGCCATGATGCCGCAGTTGAAACTGTCGAACTTCCCTGAAGTCCAACTGGTTGCGCGCATCTCCCGCGCTGGCCAACCGACTGCCGGCGAATGGATCGGTCGCAGCCAACCCTTGGCCACCAGCACCACCGCGCAACAAAAACTGATCATCGACAGCCCGGATAAATAACAGGAAGCACCACCATGACCGCCATCGCTCGTATCACTCTCCTCAGTATGGTTTTGGGGTTAAGCGCCTGTGCGGTCCAGCAGCCCGAGCCCACACGGCTGCCGCCAATCCCGCCATCGGGGCCAAGCACCAAACCGCCTCCAACGACGACACCGAGCAAACCGAGCATCCCGGTCAAACCGTCCAAGCCGATTCCACGCACTTCCGCCAGCTTTGCCCCCCCACCAGGGGGTAATAGCCATTGGGACGCGAAACTCGGCGTTTACGTTCTCGATGATCAGACCAACACCTTCTACCGCCAGCGCACCTACTACCGCTGGAACAACGGCTGGAGTCGCTCGATCAGCCCCAACGGGCCATGGGAAGAGACGGACATCCATGGCGTGCCGGGTGGGTTAGGCAGAAAATTCGGGCAGTGAATGGAAACGGCGATCTGAGGATCGCCGTTTTGCTTTTTGGGGTTTGTGGAAGGCGATTAAAGAATGGCTCGATAGTGGGTCAACGCCTTGCTCGACCGAATGAGGCCTTGGCGCAACAGCAGATCAAGATAGGTGCCGACACCCATCGGCGGCAGCTTTAGCTGTTTGCGTTGCCGTTGTGCTGCCGCGACAACCGCTGCCGGGTCCAGGTCAAAGAGGTTATCGACGAACTCGTCAGGATGCTGGGCCTCGATGCCAAAAGCTCCGAGTGTTTCGTCGGGAAAGTCTTTCTGATTAAAAGTCACAATGACACTGGCGTTGCAGCGTATTGCGGTAGCCAGAACATGTCGGTCATCGATGTCGGGCAGTGTGAGCCCTTCGATCAGCTTTTCGTAACCGGATACGCAAGCATCGGGTATGGCCTGATCCATCAAGTCGGACGTGCGATCCAATTGCTCTGTTGTCAGGTCCGGACGGTTTTTCAGCAGATTGCGCTTCCATTCGTTGTGTATCTCCAGTGACCATCGCGCCCTGAAACGTCCTGAGAGCGCGAGCCACATCAGAAAATCTCTCAAGGGGGCGGGGTACAAAACACATGCATCATATACAGCGGTAAAAGGGGAGTGCCTCACTCGTATCCTGTCCTTAACACTTGTGCTTGCTCGGCGAGAAGCGTCATTGCTTGCTCGCTGGCGGTGTCGCGCCGGTTTTTATAGTCCATCAAATCGGCAAAGCGCACACGTCGGTGCTTGCCGGTTTTGTGGTAGGACAACTCGCCGGACTCCAGCAGTTTGATCAGGTGCGGGCGTGAGACATTGAGTAAGTCCGCGGCTTCCTGGGTGGTCAGTTCCGCATGAACCGGGACGACCTTTACCGCATTGCCTTCTGCCAACGCAGCCAGGACGTCGACCAGCAATCGAAGGGCTGAAGTGGGCAGTTCGACGCTGTGAGCTTCATTCTGCTCGTCGAAAATCTGGATGCGTTGGGTTTCGAATTGAGTGGCGAGATAGGCAGCGAGGGCGCGCTGGCCTTCGATAGCGGCCTGAACTTCGCGCGCCATGGGCAGGTTGATCGGTGGGTGGATGATTAAGGACATGATGAAATTCCAACATTCTGAGTAGCGATGCTGGAAGGCTATTCGAATCAAACGAAAATCGCAATAAACGAAACAAGAGCTTGTTTAAGGCTCTTTTACCAGTAAGGCCTGGACGTAATCGACAAATGACAGAGCCTTCGGGGGGCCGATAAAAATCACACCCTGTAAAACAACCAAGCGTCGTGATCCGGGTTTTTGTGCTTGAGTAAAAGTAACTCTAGGGTTACTTTTTGTTGGGCCGGAGCAAGGAGGCTGGTGGTGCAGAGCAGGTTATTGATCAAAGAGCTGATAGAGGCGGGCTGGACACTGGAGCGGGTCACCGGCAGTCATCACATCTTCACTCACCGTTACAACCCTTACACGATACCCGCCCCTCATCCGAAGAAGGATTTGCCGATCGGGACGGTCAAAAGCATCAGGAGGCGAGCCGGGCTTTATTGCCCGGGAGCCAGTTTGGCAGGAGATCCATAATGCAATACCCAATCTGTATCGAGTGGGGCGACGAGAACACCGCAATCGGTATTCAGATCCCCGATATTCCTGGTGCCGTAACGGCCGGGGATACGTTTGAAGATGCTTACAACGCGGCAGTCGAAATCGCCCACATCATGCTGCAGGAGATCATGGCAGACGGGGAGTCGATTCCGATGCCGACCTCAGCGGCTGCACACCGCGAGAATCCGGAATTTGCCGACATGGGTTGGGGAATGCTGGAACTCGACATCTCGCAATATCTGGGCAAGACCGAGAAGGTCAACGTGACACTGCCTGGCTACGTGATCCAGCGTATTGACCGCTATGTACGAGAGCACAATGTCAAAAGCCGCTCCTCCTTTCTCGCGGATGCGGCGATGGAGAAACTGGTTCGGCATTGAGGGGTATCAGTCGAATCGCCTTCGCGGGCAAGCGCCTACAGATGGGTCTAAAAAAACTGGACCGCTACAGGCTTGCCCGCGAAGCTTTTAGGTATTTAAGCCGTCGCCAGTGCAGGTCTCTGCGAAACACTCAAAAACCGCAACAACGCCAACAGCGGAAACGCACTACCCACAATCACGATCCACAACCAGCCGCCATGCTCGTACACCGCGCTGGCCACCGAAGAACCAAACGCGCCGCCGATGAAGATGCTGGTCATGTACAGCGCATTCAGACGGCCGCGGCTTTTAGCGTCGAGGGTGTAGACCGCGCGTTGGCCGAGGACCATGTTCATTTGCACGCAGAAATCCAGTACCACCCCCGTCACCGCCAGGCCGATAACGCTGTAGACCGGGTGGATGAAGGCGGGCAGGAAGCTCAGGCTGGCGAATAGCAGGGCCAGCAGCGAGGCGATACGGGTATGGCCGGCATCCGCGAGTCGACCGGCGATGGGGGCGGCAATCGCGCCGATGGCGCCGACCAGGGCGAAGATTGCGATCTGGGTTTGCGACAGCCCATGATTACGCGACAGTTCCAGCGGCACCGCAGTCCAGAACAGGCTGAAGGTGGCGAACATGCAGGCTTGGTAAAACGCGCGCTGACGCAATACCGGCTGCTGACGCAACAGCGTCCAGAGCGAACCCAACAACTGGCCATAAGAAGCGCTGTGATCAGGCTGGCGCTTGGGGATGGTCAGGGCCAGCACGATGCTGATGGCCGCCATCAATACCGCAGCGATGACGAACATTGCGCGCCAGCCGAAGTGGTCGGCTATTACGCTGGACACTGGTCGAGCCAGCAGAATCCCCAGCAGCAAACCACCCATGATGCCGCCGACCACGCGGCCGCGCGATTCTTCCGGCGCCAGATGGGCAGCCAGTGGAATCAGGATCTGTACCGACACCGAGCTGAACCCCACCAGCAACGAGATCAGCAGAAACACGTTCGGCTGATCGGTGAACGCCGCGCCCAACAGACTGGCAATCGCCACCACGGTGGTGATGATCATCAAGCGGCGGTTTTCCAGCAGATCACCCAACGGCACCAGGAAGAACAGACCCAGTGCATAACCAATCTGCGTCAGCGAAACGATCAGGCTGGCCATGGTGTCGGTCAGGCCGATGTCCGGCGCGATCAGGCCGATGATCGGCTGCGCGTAGTAGATGTTGGCCACGATGGCGCCGCAGCAGAAGGCGAAGAGCAGCACCATGCCTCGGGTCATTGTCGCGGTACCGAGGGGCACCTGAGTCGTTGGATTCATAACGGGGCTCGTTGAACAAGAAGGAATGCGCAGAGGCTAATCGGCTGGCTAGAGCGGCGGAAGAGGGAACAGGGTGATAGTAATCATGCCTCTGAAGAATGATTGAGAGAGGCCTTTCATTGGGTCTTCAAGCTCCCACAAAAAAAGGCGACCTATGAAGGTCGCCTTTTCATTGGCCTCAGGAATTACTGACCGCTGTAGATCTGATCAAAAACCCCACCATCATTGAAGTGGGTCTTCTGCACAGTGCGCCAGTCACCAAAGGTCTTCTCCACCGAAAGGAAATCAACCTTCGGGAAGCGATCGGTGTACTTGGCCAGTATCGCCGGATCACGCGGACGCAGGTAGTTGGCCGCCGCAATCTCTTGACCTTCCGGCGACCACAGGTACTTCAGGTATTCCTCGGCAGCAGCGCGAGTGCCTTTT
The DNA here is from genome assembly GCF_053629455.1 of Pseudomonas sp. F-14 TE3482. NCBI lineage: Bacteria > Pseudomonadati > Pseudomonadota > Gammaproteobacteria > Pseudomonadales > Pseudomonadaceae > Pseudomonas > Pseudomonas sp. F-14 TE3482. The sequence continues at coordinate 5,925,350 of NZ_JBRJII010000001.1, read as the reverse complement.
TTCTCGACCACTTTGTCGACCACAGACACTGGCGGCTCTGCTTCGGCGGAAACGCTTGGGTAGATCACTTCGAACTGGTCGCGGCCAAACTCACGCGCAATCATTTCCGCTTCGTTTTCGAAGGTCACCAGCACGTCGCCGATCTGGTTGGTCATGAATGTGGTAGTCGCTGCACGGCCACCGGTATCCAGCACTGGCGCTTGCTTGAACAGTTTGCCGACGAAGGCTTTGGCCTTGTTCTCGTCGCCGCCGTTTTTCAGCACATAACCCCAGGCCGAAAGGTAGGTATAGCGGCCGTTGCCCGAGGTTTTCGGGTTGGGGACGATCACTTGCACACCGTCCTTGAGCAGGTCGGGCCAGTCTTTCAATGCTTTCGGGTTGCCTTTGCGCACGATAAACACCGTGGCCGAGGTGAATGGCGCGCTGTTGTTTGGCAGGCGCGTAACCCAGTTGTCCGGGACCAGTTTGCCGTTGTCCGCCAAGGCGTTGATGTCGGTGGCCATGTTCATGGTGATGACGTCCGCCGGCAGGCCATCGATCACTGAGCGTGCCTGCTTGCTGGAACCGCCGAAGGACATTTGCAGGGTGATGTTTTCGTTGTGCTCGGCTTGCCAGTGTTTCTGGAAGGCAGCGTTGTAGTCCTTGTAGAAATCACGCATCACGTCGTAGGAAACGTTAAGCAGGGTCGGTGCAGCCTGAGCCATGCTGCCCAAGGCCAGGCCAGCAGCCAGAAGTGAGGCGCCAAAGAGTTTTTTCACTGCGCATTCCTTGTTTTATCAAACATGTTCTATGGAAAGTGTTGGCAATTTGCCAGCGACTATAGCCGGGCTCGCATAGTCCTTTAAAGATTAAAAAGCACTTTGCTTATTCCAGTTTCTTGAACAGCGCGTTGCCACAACGGGAGCAAAATGCTGCGCCGTGTTCGTGACTGTTTTTCTCGCAGGTCGGGCAATCGTGTTGCAATTGTTCGCCGCGCATCGCGTTGGCCAGTTCCGCGGTAAAGATCCCTGTGGGCACGGCGATGATCGAGTAACCGGTGATCATCACCAGCGACGAAACCACCTGACCCAATGGCGTCCTGGGCACGATATCGCCAAATCCCACGGTAGTCAGTGTGACGATGGCCCAATAGATGCCTTTGGGGATGCTGGTGAAGCCGTGTTCCGGGCCTTCGATCACGTACATCAGCGTGCCGAACACCGTCACCAGGGTGCTGACGCTGAGCAGAAACACCACGATCTTCTGCTTGCTGCCGCGCAACGCCGTCATCAAGTAGTTGGCTTGCTTCAGATACGGGCTGAGCTTGAGCACGCGGAAAATCCGCAGCATCCGAATGATCCGGATAATCAGCAGGTACTGCGCATCGCTGTAATACAACGCAAGAATGCCGGGTACGATCGCCAGCAAATCCACCAGCCCATAGAAGCTGAACGCTTAGCGCAGCGGCTTGGGCGAGCAGTACAGGCGCAGACCGTATTCGATGGCGAAAACGATGGTGAAGCCCCATTCGATGTACGCCAGTATGTCGGCGTAGTTCTGATGAACGCTGTCGATACTGTCCAGAATCACGATCACCAGGCTCGCCAGGATGATCAACAGCAGAATGCTGTCGAAGCGGCGACCGGCCGGGGTATCGGATTGGAAAATGATGACGTAAAGGTCTTCACGCCAGTTTTTATTGCTGTCCATGGAAAACGCCTGAACCAAGAATCAGCGAAGCCTAGGTCGATTCTCCCCGGTAGCGCAAGGCACGCTGTCCATGGCGGCCTGACGCAACACCCGAATGCCTGCGCGAATCAGCCAGCAGGCGAGGATGAAGGGTGCCGTCAGCGTTGCCAGCCCCAGTGCGACGAACCCCGGCGTGAGCAACACCGCCAGCAGGATTCCCAACAATGGCAGCCAAGGCTGGCGACGATTTTGGCTGAAAGCGAGGGCGGCAAGCACGGCGTTGTAGCCGCTCAAACCCAGCAGCGCGGTTGATGTTTCGTGATGCAGAAGGGCGAAACCGAGGCCGGCAGCGGAGCCGAGCAGCGCCCACAGGAAGGCACGACGGTCAGCGATCAGCAAACCCATGGCAATCAGAGCACCGGCCAGCGGATGACCGAGAAACAGCACCTGACCGAGCCCTTTCAATGACGCGGCGAGCAAATTGAGTGTGGTCATTTCGATCAGCGGCGCGGGTTGCTGGGGAGCGGCAAACGACAGTAGCAACCAACTTATCCCGACAAAGGGCGCGGTGTAGGCGGGAAGGCAATCATGATCGCGCGAATGCTTGAGCCATTGCTGGGTGAGCATCGCACTCAGGCCGCCAGCGGCAATGATCAGCGGCGGCAATAACGCTGACCACGGGAAATAAAGGCTCAGCAGCAGACCGAGCAGAATACCGTTGTAACTGAACAGCCCGGCCTGACGATCAGCCTTGGTGTAACCGCGACGTTGCGCGGTGAGCAAACCGGCGACCCCTCCCAGCAACGCACCGCCGAGCAAGGCCGGAGCGCTGAACAGAATCGCCAACAGACACAGCAGACCGCACAGCGGATGGCGCTGGAGAAAGATCTGGCTGAAGCCATTGAGCAGGGCAGTGGCCCAGTCGGGGCATTGGGTGTTGAAGTGGTGGGCAGGCATGGGTGGGGTCTAGGGCAGAGAAAATCCAGGATCTTGCACAAAAACTGTGGCGAGGGAGCTTGCTCCCGCTGGGCTGCGGAGCAGCCCTGAAATCAGCAATGCGGTCTTTCTGTTGAAACCGTCATGCCAAAGCGACGACTGCTTCGCAGCCGAGCGGGAGCAAGCTCCCTCGCCACAGGGGTACAGGAGTAGTTCTTTAAATCAACGTCTCAATGCGCAAAGAATTGGTCGACCCCGGCTGCCCAAACGGCACTCCCGCCGTGATCAACAACGTATCGCCGCGTTGAGCCATCCCCTGTGCCTGAGCAATCTCCAACGCCGTCGAGCACACTTCGTCCACCTGGCGCAGCCGATCGTTGACCACCGAGTGCACGCCCCACGCCACCGTCAACCGTCGCGCGGTTTGCGAATTCGGCGTCAGGTTGAGGATCGGCACCGTTGGCCGTTCCCGCGCAGCCCGCAGGCTCGAGGTGCCGGACTCGCTGTAATTCACCAGCACCGCCACCGGCAGCACGTTGCTGATGCGGCGGATCGCGCAGCTGATCGCGTCCGACACCGTGGCCTCGGCTTTCGGTCGGCTCACGTCCAGTTGGGCCTGATAGTCCGGGCCGTTTTCCACCTGACGGATGATCTTGCTCATCATCTGCACCGCTTCAAGCGGGTATTCACCGGACGCGGTTTCCGCCGACAGCATCACCGCGTCCGCGCCTTCGGCCACCGCATTGGCGACGTCAGTGACTTCGGCGCGGGTCGGGGCGGGAGAGAAACGCATCGACTCCAGCATCTGCGTCGCCACCACCACTGGTTTACCGAGTTGGCGGCAAGTGCTGATGATGTTTTTCTGAATCTGCGGCACGCTCTCGGCCGGCACTTCCACGTCCAGGTCACCGCGAGCGACCATGATCGCATCGCTCAATTCGGCGATTTCCCGCAATTGAGTCACGGCCGATGGCTTCTCGATTTTCGCCATCAAAAACGCCTTGTCGCCGATCAGTGCGCGGGCTTCGCGGATGTCTTCCGGGCGTTGCACGAACGACAGCGCGACCCAATCCACCCCCAACTCCAGACCAAAGCTCAAGTCGCGACGATCCTTGGCGGTCAACGGGCTCAGGTCGAGCACCGCTTGCGGCACGTTGACGCCTTTGCGATCCGACAGCTCGCCGCCATTGAGCACCGTGGTGTCGATGGCGTCGGCGTACTTGGTCACCACCCGCAGGCGCAGCTTGCCGTCGTCCAGCAGCAGGTCCATGCCAGGCGTAAGCGCGGCGATGATTTCCGGGTGGGGCAGGTTGACCCGGCGCTCATCGCCCGGCGTCGGGTCCAGGTCCAGACGCAAGGCCTGACCGCGATGCAACTGCACTTTGCCTTGGGCGAATTTGCCGACCCGCAGTTTCGGGCCTTGCAGGTCCATCAGTATCCCCAGCGGGTAATTCAGCTGGCGCTCGACTTCACGAATCCATTGATAGCGCAGGGCGTGGTCGGCGTGATCGCCGTGGCTGAAGTTCAGGCGAAAGATATTGACCCCGGCCTGCACCAGCTCACGAATGTCGTCGATCCCATTGGTGGCCGGGCCAAGGGTGGCGAGGATTTTGACCTTCTTGTCAGGCGTCATGTTTAGTGCTCTCGAGAATCAGGATGGCGCGGAAGTCGTTGACGTTGGTGCGGGTCGGCTCGGTGACGATCAGCGCATCCAGCGCCGCGAAATAGCCATAGCCATTGTTGTTGTCCAGTTCATCGCAGGCAGCGAGGCCGAGGGCGGCAGCGCGGGCGTAACTGCCCGGGGTCATGATGGCGCCGGCGTTGTCTTCGGAGCCGTCGATACCGTCGGTGTCACCGGCCAGCGCGTAGACGCCGGGCAGGCCTTTGAGGCTGTCGGTCAGGCTCAGCAGGAATTCGGCGTTGCGCCCGCCACGGCCATTGCCGCGCACGGTGACGGTGGTTTCGCCGCCGGACAGAATCACGCACGGCGCCGCCAGCGGCTGGCCGTGCTGGACGATCTGTCGCGCAATGCCGGCATGGACCTTCGCCACGTCCCGGGATTCACCTTCCAGGTCGCCGAGAATCAACGGACTGAAGCCAGCCTGACGGGCTTTCACCGCTGCCGCTTCGAGCGATTGCTGTGGGCGGGCGATCAACTGGAAATGACTGCGGGCCAGGCTCGGATCGCCGGGGTTGACCGTCTCCGATTCCGCGCTTTGCAGCCAGTTACGCACCGAGGCCGGGACTTCGATGCCATAACGCTTGAGGATCGCCAGTGCTTCGGCCGAGGTGCTTGGGTCGGCCACGGTGGGGCCGGACGCGATGACCGTGGCCAGGTCGCCCGGTACATCGGAAATCGCATAGGTATAAACCGTGGCCGGCCAGCAGGCTTTGCCCAGACGACCGCCCTTGATCGCCGAGAGGTGCTTGCGCACGCAATTCATCTCGCCGATGGTCGCGCCGGATCTGAGCAGGGCTTTGTTGATCGACTGTTTGTCGGCGAGGGTGATGCCGGCGGCGGGTAGTGCCAACAATGCCGATCCACCGCCAGACAGCAGGAAGATCACGCGGTCTTCTTCGCTCAAGTCGCTGACCAGTTCCAGCACCCGCTTTGCGACAGCCAAACCCGCCGCATCCGGCACCGGGTGCGCGGCTTCGACCACTTCGATTTTTTCGCACGGGGCGCCGTGACCGTAACGGGTCACCACCAGGCCGGACACTTCGCCCTGCCAGCAGCGCTCGACCACCTGAGCCATGGCCGCTGCGGCTTTACCGGCACCGATGACGATCACCCGACCGCTGCGATCTTTGGGCAAATGGGCTTCGAGGACGTGCTGCGGATGGGCCGCGTCGATGGCTGTGGCAAACAGCTCACGCAGCAGTTGTTGCGGATCGACCGACATGGCGGGCTCCCGGAATTCTTGTTATTGGGATAAGACGACAGCAGGTGTTGCGACGCGGTCCTGTGGGAGCTGGCTTGCCTGCGATTCAGGCGACGCGGTCTCTAAGATAGATCGAGTCGATGCCATCGCAGGCAAGCCAGCTCCCACAGGAACCTAGCCAGTTTCAGATCGGTGTTATTTATCGCGAATCGAGAAATTCGCCATGTGTTCCAGGCCTTTGATCAGCGCCGAGTGGTCCCAGTTGCTGCCGCCAATGGCCGCGCAGGTGCTGAACACTTGCTGGGTATTGGCGGTGTTCGGCAGGTTGATGCCCAGTTCGCGAGCGCCGGCCAGGGCCAGGTTCAGGTCCTTCTGGTGCAGGCTGATGCGGAAGCCCGGGTCGAAGGTGCCCTTGATCATGCGTTCGCCGTGCACTTCAAGAATCTTCGACGATGCGAAACCACCCATCAGCGCTTCACGCACCTTGGCCGGATCGGCACCGTTTTTCGAGGCAAACAGCAGCGCTTCGGCCACGGCCTGGATGTTCAGCGCGACGATGATCTGGTTCGCCACTTTCGCGGTTTGACCGTCGCCGTTGCCACCGACCAGGGTGATGTTTTTGCCCATGGCCTGGAACAGCGGCAGGGCGCGTTCGAAGGCGTCGGCATCGCCGCCGACCATGATGCTCAGGGTCGCGGCTTTGGCGCCGACTTCACCGCCGGACACGGGTGCGTCGAGGTACTGCGCGCCTTTCTCGTTGATCTTGGCAGCGAAGACTTTGGTGGCAGTCGGCGAGATCGAGCTCATGTCGATCACGACTTTGCCCTTGCTCACGCCTGCCGCAACGCCATCGGCGCGGAACAGCACGTCATCGACCTGCGGGGTATCCGGGACCATGACGATGATGAATTCGGCTTCCTGGGCCACTTCTTTCGGGTTCGCCAGGGCGATGGCGCCAGCAGCGACCAGATCGGCAGGGGCAGGGTCGTGGTGCGCCGACAGGAACAGGCTGTGACCGGCTTTCTGCAGGTTCAACGCCATTGGGTGGCCCATGATGCCGGTGCCGATAAATCCGATTTTAGCCATGAGAAAATCCTCTTGTTTTTGTGTAGCCAAATAATGTGCGCGTGGCTGAGGTAGACACATCCTGTGGCGAGGGAGCTTGCTCCCGCTGGGTTGCGAAGCGACCCCAAAACAGCCACTGCGGTGTGTCAGGTAGAACTGCTCGCGGGTTTACGACTGCTTCGCAGCCGAGCGGGAGCAAGCTCCCTCGCCACAATGGTTCTGTTTCAACTTCAAATCGCGTTGTGGGTTTTCAACCAGCCCAGACCCGCTTCGGTGGTGGTCAGCGGCTTGTATTCGCAGCCAACCCAACCCTGATAACCGATGCGGTCCAGGTGTTCGAACAGGAAGCGGTAATTGATTTCACCGGTGCCCGGTTCGTTGCGCCCTGGGTTGTCGGCCAACTGGATATGGTTGATCTCGCCCAGGTGCGCAGCCATGGTCCGGGCCAGGTCGCCCTCCATGATTTGCATGTGATAGATGTCGTATTGCAGGAACAGGTTGGCGCTGCCGACCTGCTCGCGAATCGACAGGGCTTGCGCCGTGTTGTTCAGGTAGAAACCCGGGATGTCACGGGTGTTGATCGCTTCCATCACCAGTTTGATGCCCACCGCTTGCAGCTTGTCGGCCGCGTACTTGAGGTTGGCGACAAAGGTCTTTTCCACGGTGGCATCGTCGACACCTTGCGGACGAATACCGGCCAGGCAGTTGATCTGGGTGTTGCCCAGCACGTTGGCGTAAGCGATGGCCAGATCGACACCGGCGCGGAATTCTTCGACCCGATCCGGCAGGCACGCGATACCGCGCTCGCCCTTGGCCCAGTCCCCGGCCGGCAGGTTGAACAGCACCTGGGTCAAGCCATTGGCATCGAGCCTGGCCTTGATTTCGGCGGAGCTGAAATCGTAGGGAAACAGGTATTCGACACCACTGAAGCCGGCCTTGGCGGCAGCGTCGAAACGGGCAAGAAAATCCTGCTCGGTGAACAGCATGGACAGGTTGGCTGCGAAACGCGGCATGGTGGTCTCCCGTATAGGTGTGGTCGTCGTTCCCAGATCCCTGTGGGAGCGGGCTTGCTCGCGAAAGCGGTGTGTCAGGCGACATCAATGTTGACTGTGCCGCCGCCTTCGCGAGCAAGCCCGCTCCCACAGTGGGAACGATCAGCAGTTAATCGAGCAGCGAAATCGCCGTTGGCGCATCGTTGCCGACCAGCGCCAGGTCTTCGAATTCGTTGACGGCGTTGATCTCGGTGCCCATGGAAATGTTGGTCACGCGCTCCAGAATGATTTCGACGATCACCGGCACTTTGAACTCCTCGATCAGTTCCTGAGCCTTGCGCAGGGCAGGCTGGATCTGAGCCGGTTCGAACACCCGCAACGCCTTGCAACCCAGGCCTTCGGCGACAGCGACGTGGTCGACACCGTAACCGTTGAGTTCCGGAGCGTTGAGGTTGTCGAAAGACAACTGCACGCAGTAGTCCATGTCGAAACCGCGCTGGGCCTGACGGATCAAACCCAGGTACGAGTTGTTCACGACAACGTGGATGTACGGCAGCTTGAACTGCGCGCCTACGGCCAGTTCTTCGATCATGAACTGGAAGTCATAGTCGCCCGAGAGCGCCACAACCTTACGGGTCGGATCAGCCTTGACCACGCCGAGTGCGGCCGGAATAGTCCAGCCCAACGGGCCGGCCTGGCCGCAGTTGATCCAGTGACGCGGCTTGTAGACGTGCAGGAACTGCGCGCCGGCAATCTGCGACAGACCGATGGTGCTGACGTAGCAGGTGTCCTTGCCGAAGACCTGGTTCATCTCTTCGTACACCCGTTGCGGCTTGACCGGCACGTTGTCGAAGTGAGTCTTGCGCTGCAGGCTGGCTTTGCGTTGCTGGCAGTCTTGCAGCCAGGCGCTGCGGTTTTTCAGCTTGCCGGCGGCTTGCCATTCGCGAGCGACTTCGATGAACACGGTCAACGCGGCAGCGGCGTCGGACACGATGCCCAGGTTCGGGGTGAACACGCGGCCGATCTGGGTCGGTTCGATGTCGACATGAATGAACTTGCGACCTTCGGTGTAAACGTCGACCGAACCGGTGTGACGGTTAGCCCAACGGTTACCGACGCCCAGCACCACGTCCGACTTCAGCATCGTGGCGTTGCCGTAACGGTGTGAGGTTTGCAGACCGACCATGCCAACCATCAGCGGGTGATCGTCCGGGATGGAGCCCCAGCCCATCAGGGTCGGGATCACTGGAATGCCGGTCAGCTCAGCGAACTCCACCAGCAACTCGCTGGCGTCGGCATTGATGATGCCACCACCGGCGACCAGCAATGGACGTTCAGCCTGATCGAGCATGGCCAGAGCCTTCTCGATCTGCACGCGGTTAGCGGTCGGCTTGGCCAGCGGCAGCGGCTCATAAGCGTCGATGTCGAATTCGATTTCAGCCATCTGCACGTCGAACGGCAGGTCGATCAGCACGGGGCCTGGGCGGCCGGAGCGCATTTCATAGAAGGCTTTCTGGAACGCGTAAGGCACCTGGCCCGGCTCCATGACGGTGGTCGACCACTTGGTGACCGGTTTGACTATGCTGGTGATATCGACGGCCTGGAAGTCTTCCTTGTGCATCCGGGCCCGGGGTGCCTGGCCGGTGATGCACAGGATCGGGATCGAGTCGGCCGAGGCGCTGTAGAGCCCGGTGACCATGTCGGTGCCGGCCGGGCCGGAGGTGCCGATGCACACGCCGATGTTGCCGGCCTTGGTGCGGGTGTAGCCCTCGGCCATGTGCGAGGCGCCTTCAACGTGGCGAGCGAGGACGTGATCGATGCCACCGACCTTCTGCAAGGCGGAGTACAGCGGGTTGATCGCGGCGCCCGGGATGCCAAAAGCGGTATCAACCCCTTCACGGCGCATCACCAGAACGGCGGCTTCGATTGCTCTCATTTTGCTCATGGTTTTGTGCCTCTTACGTTTTGTAATTGTATACAAGTGGCTTTGCGCAGAGTGTATTCACGACGGATGGCGCAGGTCAATCCATTTTCTCAAGCAGCTGTTTCATTCGTCGGAAGCCCGAAGGACTGTGGCTTTTCGTCGCATGTGGCGCTTTTCTATAATTATTGTATACAAAAAAATAATTCATTGTGTTCTATTTGTTGCATCGGATTGCGCAACAGAAAGCAATCCAACGGCTTTCCAAATAACAAAATGAGGACGGCACCATGAGCGCTTTAACCTTGAACGTCGCAGTCAACCTGGCCAACCAGGCCATCTCCGCAGGCCGTGCAATCTCTGCCGCGCCCTTGACCGTTGCCGTGCTGGACGCCGGCGGGCACTTGATAACGCTGCAGCGCGAAGACGGCGCCAGCTTGCTGCGCCCACAGATCGCCATCGGCAAAGCCTGGGGCGCGATCGCCTTGGGCAAGGGCTCACGCCTGCTGGCCCAGGACGCCCAACAACGCCCGGCGTTCTTCGCCGCGCTGAATAGCCTCGGGCAGGGCAGCGTCGTCCCGGTACCGGGCGGCGTGTTGATTCGGGATCAGGATGGGAATGTGTTGGGGGCGGTGGGCATCAGTGGCGATTTGTCTGATGTTGATGAGCAATGTGCGATCAGAGCGATCGAGGCGCAGGGGTTGAGGGCGGATGCGGGGGTGGTTGGTTGATCTTCAGCGGCTGATCGAATGTCATCGCGGGCAAGCCCGCTCCCACAGGTTCCTGCTGGTGAACACAAAACCTGTGAACACCCTCGATCCTTGTAGGTGAACACAAAATCTGTGAACACCCTCGATCCTTGTAGGTGAACACAAAATCTGTGAACACTTTCGATCCTTGTGGGAGCGGGCTTGCCCGCGATGGCGGCCTCATGGACACATCTGGATAACGGACTGTCGCGGTCTATGGGCCGCTGAGGTCTAGTCTTCTGATGAATCCATCATGAAGGGGCAACGGATTGCCTGATCTTCCTGCTTCACATCGCCTAAGAAAGGGGCGCTATGCCGAACCTAATCGAATCTACTTACTGACTACCAATACACTTGATCGCGAGCCGGTATTTGCGGATTTCGCATTGGGCAGGTTGGTTGTTCATCAATTTCGCCAAGCACAGAACACAGGGTTAGTGAATTCGCTGGCGTGGGTCGTCACGCCTGATCACTTCCATTGGCTTGTCGAGTTGGAGAACTGTTCGCTTAGTAACCTGATGCGTCAAACCAAGTCACTGATTACGCGGGAGGTGAATATTTCCAGTAACAGGAACGGACCACTTTGGCAGCAGGGCTATCACGACCGGGCATTGAGGCGAGAAGAAGACTTGGTGAAGATGGCACGGTATGTAGTGGCCAATCCATTGCGGGCAGGTCTTGTAGAGCGGCTTGGCGACTATCCGTTGTGGGATGCCATCTGGCTTTAAGAATTTAGATAGAGTCGCCTTCATCGCGGGCAAGCCCGCTCCCACAAGGATTGAGGGTGTTCACATATTTTGTGTACACCACCGAACCTGTGGGAGCGGGCTTGCCCGCGATTGGGGTTCGCTCAGTCTATCAGTCCAGCTCACACCCCTTAAGCACCAACCGGATAATCGTCTGCGCCGCCGCTTCATAGTCGGCCTCATCCAGCTTGGCTTTACCGGTAACCGCAGAGATCTGCCAATCAAAGTCGGCATAGGTCTGGGTCGCAGCCCAGATGCTGAACATCAGGTGGTTGGGGTCGATCGGGGCGATCTGGCCGCGGTCGATCCAGGTCTGGATGCAGTCGATGTTGTGCCTGGCCTGGCCGTTGAGCTGCTCAACCAGGTCGGGGCTCAGGTGCGGGGCGCCGTGCATGATTTCGCTGGCGAACACTTTGGAGGCGAAGGGCAGGTCACGGGAAATGCGGATTTTCGAGCGAATGTAGCCGCTCAGCACTTCGCTGGGCACGCCGTCGGCGTTGAACGGCGTCGAGGCCTGCAGGATTGGCTCGATGATGCTTTCCAGGACCTCGCGGTAGAGATTTTCCTTGGATTTGAAGTAGTAGTAGACGTTAGGCTTGGGTAGCCCGGCCTTGGCCGCGATGTCACTGGTTTTGGTCGCAGCGAAGCCCTTGTCGGCAAATTCTTCACTGGCGGCACGCAGGATCAGTTCTTTGTTGCGCTCGCGGATGGTGCTCATAAACCAAGGAGTTCCTTGCCTGTTCTGGCGGTTGCGCATGGTAGCACCGGCCTCGCGCGGCGCTCAAGAATGCCCCGTCTGGCCTCGGCTCGCGCTATGCTGCGCACCATTCATTCAAGAAGGAAACCTGATTCATGGCGGGAAGCAGTTTGCTGGTGCTGATCGACGACATCGCCACTGTACTGGACGATGTGGCGTTGATGACCAAAATGGCCGCGAAGAAGACCGCTGGCGTGCTTGGCGACGATCTGGCGCTCAATGCCCAGCAGGTTTCCGGCGTCCGTGCCGAGCGGGAAATCCCCGTGGTGTGGGCCGTGGCCAAAGGCTCGTTCCTCAACAAGCTGATCCTGGTGCCGTCGGCCTTGGCCATCAGTGCGTTCATTCCGTGGCTGGTCACGCCGTTGTTGATGGTCGGTGGCGCTTACCTGTGCTTTGAAGGCTTCGAGAAACTCGCCCACAAGTTCCTGCACAGCAAAGCTGAAGATCAGGCTGAACACGCAGAATTGGTCGAGGCTGTGGCCAACCCGACGGTCGATCTGGTGGCGTTCGAAAAGGACAAGATCAAGGGAGCGATCCGTACCGACTTCATTCTCTCGGCGGAAATCATCGCCATCACCCTGGGCACCGTGGCTGACGCTTCGCTGACCCAGCAAGTGATCGTGCTCTCGGGCATAGCCATCGTCATGACCATCGGTGTCTACGGCTTGGTGGCCGGTATCGTCAAGCTCGATGACCTCGGTCAGTGGCTGGCCCTGAAGCCTGGGCAAATGGCCAAAAGCATCGGCGGCGGGATTCTGCGTGCAGCGCCGTACATGATGAAAAGCCTGTCGGTGATCGGTACCGCGGCGATGTTCTTGGTCGGCGGCGGGATTCTGACCCATGGCGTGCCGGTGGTTCATCACTGGATCGAGAGTGTCAGCGCGGGTGCTGGTGGGGCCGGGTTTATCGTGCCGACGTTGCTGAATGCGGTGGCCGGGATTATTGCCGGTGCGGCGGTATTGGTGGGCGTAATGGCTGTCGGCAAGCTTTGGAAAACGGTGAAAGCCTGAACCTGTGGGAGCGAGCCTGCTCGCTCCCACATTCGGTTGATGGTGTTTGATACACCGCGCATGAAAAAGGCCATTCGACGCAAATCGAATGGCCTTTTTTGTTGCCGACGGAATTACTCGGCAACCTGCAGCTTGCGCGACTCGGTGTACACGTAACGCACTTTTTCATATTCGAACGGCGTGTTCAGCTGACCGTAGCGGAAGCTGTTCTGATAGCGCCTGTCGATGATGCGCAGTGCCAGGACTTCCGGATGGTTGGAGCTGACTTCGGCCACGTTCAGGAAGTTGATCGCCGATTCGCCGGTGTAATCCACTACCAGGCCCGCGGTGTCGCGCAGGTTCGACGGGCCGAGGATCGGCAGCACGAAGTAGGCGCCGCCCGGTACGCCGTAGAAGCCCAGTGTCTGACCGAAGTCTTCGCTCTGGCGCGGCAGCCCCATGGCGGTGGCCGGGTCCCACAGTCCGGCGACACCGATGGTGGTGTTGAGCAGCAGGCGCGCGGTGGTTTCCATCGAACGCTGACCTTTGAATTGCAGCAAACTGTTCACCAGGTTTGGCACATCGCCGACGTTGTTGAAGAAGTTGCTGACGCCGGTGCGCAGGAAACTTGGGGTGATGTAGCGATAGCCGTTGACCACGGGCAGGAACACCCATTGGTCGAAACGGTAGTTGAAGTGGTAGACGCGGCGGTTCCACTCTTCCAGCGGGTCGTAAACGTTCAATGCGTTGAGCGTCGAACGTTCGAATTCGCGTTGATCCAGCCCTGGATTGAATTTGAGTTTGCTCAGTGGTTGCTTGAAGCCGTCGCTATCGACCACCACAGGTGCATTGGCTTTGCTGTTGTCGGCGTTGGCGACGCCTGCACAGAGTAACGCTGCGATCAGCAGGGGGTATTTAGCCACGGAAAAACTCCAGCATGGCGTCGCTGTTGACGCGATAGTTGAGGTTGCCGCAATGGCCGCCCAATGGATAAACAGTCAAACGGTCGCCAAAGGTCCGGCGCAGAAACCCTAGGTCGCCAGGGCCGAGGATCACGTCGTCGGCGTTGTGCATGACGGCGATTTTCGGGCTGTCGTGCAGGTAATCCTTGAGTGCATACAGGCTGACCTGATCGATCAGTTGCAGCAGGCTGCCGCCATCGGTGCGGGCGCGCCACATCGGAATGACCTGTTCGGTGAGGTAGCAGTCGAAGTCGCATTGCAGCGCGCGTTTGAGGAACGGCGTGAGGGTGGTGCCTTCGGTGATCGGGTATTTCGGTGGCGTGATCAGGCCGCGACGATTGATCAGGTCCGAGGTGAAAGCGATGTCAGCCGCCGAGAAACGGAACGAAGTGCCAATCAGCATGGCCATCTGCTCGTTGCTCAGGTGCTGTTTGGACTGCTGGAAGTCGTAGAGCAGGGCGTCGTTGAGGTCGATGTAGCCCTTCTGCTGGAAGTAGCGGGTCAGTTTGTCCAGTACCAGTTCATAGAAGGTGGTGCTGTTGTTGATGCCCTTTACCTCTGTCTGTACCAGCTTGTCCAGGTTGGTGACCGAGGTGTAAAGGTTGACCGGAGGGTTGAGCAGCAAGACTTTCTTGAAATTGAAGCTGCGACGGGTTTCATCCAGGTGCGCGACAAATGCCGCATCCAGTGCGCCAAGGCTGTAACCGGTCAGGAAATAATCGGTGACCGGCAGCTTCGGGTTCTGCGCCCGCACGGCCTGCATCACCCGGTACATGTCTTCGGCATCATCCTTGGTCACGCCGGGGGTGGCAAAGCGCGAGGCGGCGGTCATGAAGTCGAAGCTGGTGGGCGACGATAGCTGCACCACGTGATAGCCGGCCTTGTAGTAGAGCTTTTTCAGGTACTCGTTGAGGGTGCTGTCATAGCGTGCACCCGTGCCGGAGATCAGGAAGATCAACGGTGCCGCTTGATCTTGCGTGGCGATGCGGTAGGTGAGTTTCTTCACCGGCCAGAAATTTTCCGGCAGGCTGAATTCACGCTCCGGGCGCAATGTGACGCTGCGATCCTCCTGATTGATATCGTCGTCCAGCGGCAACTCCGGGCGTAACTCCGGCGGTGTCGTGGCGATAGTCGCCTCGAACGGGTTGGTCAGGGGGTAGCCGTAACTGGCGGCATCAATGTCGGCCGCCAGTGCGGACGCACTTAAAATCAAGCCGCCAAACAGGGCGGCGCAGCGCAAGGAACGGAGCATGACTAGATCCCTTAGAGGAAGGTGCCGGATGAAGTTCGCAGGCTATGACCACAGGATTTGCGCCAAAGTGCCATGATGGGTACCAATCAGGCCTGATTTCGGAGCAACGGTAGCTGGACGATACACTTTGCAGCTATTTGATGAACAGTTATCTGTTGATGTCACTTGCTTACCGCGGGCGGGGGATTAAGCTGGCCGCCGATTTCGTTTATTGGAGTGCTTCATGTCCCGCCGTCTGCCCGTGATCCTGTTGCTCGTTCTTCTGCCGTTATGGCTGGCCGCCAGTTATGGCGCGCGTTATGGCTTCATGGAGGATGCGCAATGGGTCGGCATCTGCGTGGATGAGGCCAGTCGCTGGGAATGCCAGATTCGGTCGAACCTGGGCTTGATGATTCATTTCAAGGTGTTGGGCTGGACGGCAATGGCTGCCGCCGTGATTGGTTTTGTTCTGCCAGGGCGAGTGGGGTGGTGGCTGGCGGTGCTGGCGCTGGTGTTCGGGTTTCCGGCGCTGGCGTTGTACAACACCACGTTGGCGGTGTTTGCGGTGGTGATTGCTGCTTTGCGGCTGGTCCGGGCTTCTCGTAGCGCCTAATGGGCAGCCTTCGCGGGCAAGCCTCGCTCCTACAGTTTAGAGTCGTTCGCAATTATCACGGTCGACATAAATCTGTAGGAGCGAGGCTTGCCCGCGAAGAGGCCCGCAAGCACGCTGAAGATCAGCCCTTGCGAACCCGCAAGCTGCGCCACAACGCCGCCACCATCAACACACTCACCAGCGCCCAACCCCAGGCCTGCTGGTTCTGCAAACCTTCTTGATACAACTGCGGCGCAATGCCGGCGCCGATGATGAAGGTCAGCAGGGCAATTTCCCGGCGCGGCACACTGACCGGACGGCACAGGTACACCAGCGCCGGCAGGATGAACGCAACACTCGGGAAGCTGCGATAACGCGGATCGAACACCAGCTCCAGGATCATCACCGCCGCGGCAAAACCTGCCGCTGCCAGCCACCAGCCAGCGCGACGCTCCAGTGCATTGAAGGCGCGTTCACGCCAGCCGGTACGAGCGCTCAAGGTCAGCGCAGCATGGGCCAGCACCAACAGATTCAACCCCGTCAGCAAAGCGACCCACAGCCATTCACTGGCAAACCGTGTGGTGACCCGAGCCAGATCGCCCCAGGCGCCAATCGAACAGGCCGCCAGCGCGCCGAGCAGCGGCAGTACCAGCGCCGCACGGGTGCTGCGAACGCGACCGCCGAGGATCAGTGTGCCGATGAAGATCAACCCACCCAGCGCCAGCCATTGCGACCAGTACGGCACGTTCGAGACTGGCCCGGCGAGTACGCCCTTATCCTGACGATCGGCGTCGAACAATCCCCAGTAACCCCCGACCGCACCTTCGCTGGCGCGTTTCCAGGGCTGGTCAAATGCCTCGATCAGGTTGTAATGCCAGCCTTGCTGTTCGGCCATGATCACAAAGCTACGAATGAACTTGGCTTCGTTGACCCTGCTCGGCAAAGCGGTTTCGCGCTGACGGCCTTCGCTCGGCCAGCCGGTTTCGCCAATCATCACGTCTTTGGGCGCAAATTTGTTGCCGAACACCTGACGCACTTCGGCCACATGCTGCAGCGCGGCGTCGATGTTCGACGGATCGTCTTCCCAGTACGGCAGCAAATGAATGGTCAGGAAGTCCACCGCCGGAGCGATTTCGGGATGCTTGAGCCAGAATTCCCAGACGTCGGCGTAGGTCACCGGTTGTTTGACCTGACTTTTGACCTTGTTAATCAGCGTTGCCAACTGTGCGCCGGTGACTTCCTTGCGCAGCAGGGTTTCATTGCCTACGATCACCGAGGTCACTACATCGGCGTTGGCATTGGCCGAGGCGATCAGCAGGTCGACCTCCTTGGCGGTGTCCACCGGGTTGCTGTTGACCCAGGCGCCGATCATCAGCTTCAAGCCGTGCTTGCGTGCCAGATCGGGCAGAGCCTCGAGGCCGGTCATGGAATAAGTGCGGATGCATTCGAAACGGGTTGCCAGCAGTGCGAGGTCGGCGTCCATGCGCTCGGGGCGCAGTTTGAACGGCACATCGAACGGCGACTGGTCTTTGTCGAACGGAGTGTAGGAGGCGCATTGCAGCTTGTGTGTTGCGCTGGCCACGTCCGGCAGGATCACCGGTTTGCCGAGTCCATACCAGAAGCCACCGAGGGCAAAAAGCCCCAGCAAGCAGGCAAATAAATAAGCAAGAAGAGGAAAGCGGGATGTCGCGGGCATGGTCAGGCCGTCTGGGAACAAAGCCGCGCATGTTACCTGCATTTGTCCCGCGCTTGGTGGCCCGCATAATTTTGACATGCAAAGTTCAGGCGGGGTGGCGGATGGATTTGCGACGGTTGCAATTAATGGCCTTCTGATGTCGTTTCTCGATGCCTTGAGGTCGCTGGCAGAGCAGGTCGCAGTGGGCGTCAGGTTGATCATCCAATCGTCAGTACTCCGCTGATGTTTGAACGAGTTTGCGGTGAGGCGTGATGGGGGCGCTGTGCACCATAACAATACGTTGAGCGGCTCGGCATCCGTCGAGCGCAGCACTTTCGGGGAAGTAACGATGAAGATGCGACGACTCTTGGGCGCAGGTGCCGCTTTGGTGCTGGCGATCAGTTCTACGATGGCCAGTGCTGAAGGCAAGGCAGTGACGATCGGTTATGTAGACGGCTGGTCGGACAGCGTCGCCACGACCAACGTGGCCGCGGAAGTGATCAGACAGAAACTCGGTTATGACGTGAAGCTGCAAGCGGTTGCCACCGGGATCATGTGGCAGGGTGTGGCCACTGGCAAACTCGACGCCATGCTGTCGGCGTGGCTGCCCGTGACCCACGGTGAATACTGGACCAAGAACAAGGATCAGGTCGTCGATTACGGCCCGAACTTCAAGGATGCAAAAATCGGCCTGATCGTGCCGGAGTACGTCAAGGCCAAGTCTATTGCCGATCTGAAAACCGACGACAGCTTCAAAAATCGTATCGTCGGTATCGATGCCGGTTCAGGCGTGATGCTCAAATCCGAGCAGGCGATCAAGGACTATGGCCTGGACGGCTATACCCTCAAGGCCAGTTCCGGCGCCGGCATGATTGCCGAGCTGACCCGTGCCGAGAAGAAAAACGAATCCATTGCCGTCACCGGTTGGGTGCCGCACTGGATGTTCGCCAAGTGGAAACTGCGTTTCCTGGAAGATCCGAAAGGCGTTTACGGTGCGGCTGAAACCGTAAATAGCATCGGTAGCAAGGGCCTGGATGCCAAAGCACCTGAAGTCGCGAAGTTCCTGAAGAACTTCCAATGGGCGTCGAAAGACGAAATCGGCGAAGTCATGTTGGCGATTCAGGAGGGTGCCAAGCCTGAAGCCGCAGCGAAGGATTGGGTGGCCAAACACCCGGATCGCGTTGCCGACTGGGTCAAATGATTTGATTAGAAGCGTCTAGTCAGTACCTCTCGAGGCCCCTTGGCATTTATGCCAAGGGGCCTTTTGCTTTTTTATGTGTTTAACGCATGCATGAGAAATGGCGACTCTGTCATGTCGTTCTAATACTAAGGTCGTCTGGAACCTGTCCGGCAGCCGCATAGAGTGGATACCGTTCCAACTAAATCTGTGCTGCGAGGATAAAAACAATGAACGACAGCATTTACCTCTCGATTCAAAACAGCCCGCGCTTCAAGGAGCTGGTCAGCAAGAGAGAACGATTCGCCTGGATTCTTTCAGCGATCATGCTTGGGCTGTACTCCGGATTCATTCTTTTGATTGCTTACGGACCGCATATCCTGGGCGCAAAAATCAGCCCCGAGTCCTCAATTACCTGGGGCATTCCGATCGGTGTCGGGCTGATCGTTTCGGCCTTTGTCCTCACGGGCATCTACGTGCGACGCGCCAACGGCGAATTCGACGACTTGAACAATGCGATTCTCAAGGAGGCTCAGCAATGATCCGGCGTCTAATGGCTCTATTGAGCATCGCAGCCTTCGCACCTGGCGCCTGGGCGGCTGAAGCCCTGACGGGTGCGGTACAGAAACAACCACTCAACATTTCCGCGATCCTGATGTTCGTGGCATTCGTGGGTGCAACCCTGTGCATCACTTACTGGGCTTCCAAGAAAAACAACTCGGCCGCCGACTACTATGCGGCGGGCGGCAAGATCACCGGTTTCCAGAACGGCTTGGCGATTGCCGGTGACTACATGTCCGCGGCGTCCTTCCTGGGTATTTCCGCCCTGGTGTTCACCTCCGGCTACGATGGTCTGATCTACTCGATCGGCTTCCTGGTGGGTTGGCCGATTATTCTGTTCCTGATCGCCGAGCGCCTGCGCAACCTGGGCAAATACACCTTTGCCGACGTGGCGTCCTACCGCCTCGGGCAAACCCAGATCCGCTCGCTGTCGGCATGCGGTTCGCTGGTGGTGGTGGCGTTCTACCTGATCGCGCAAATGGTGGGTGCTGGCAAGCTGATTCAGCTGTTGTTCGGTCTCGACTATCACGTTGCGGTGATCCTGGTCGGTATCTTGATGTGCCTGTACGTGCTGTTCGGCGGCATGCTGGCGACCACGTGGGTGCAGATCATCAAGGCGGTGCTGTTGCTGTCCGGTGCCTCGTTCATGGCACTGATGGTGATGAAGCACGTCAACTTCGACTTCAACGCGCTGTTCTCCGAGGCGATCAAGGTTCACCCTAAAGGTGAAGCGATCATGAGCCCGGGCGGCCTGGTGAAGGATCCGGTCTCGGCGTTCTCCCTCGGCCTGGCACTGATGTTCGGTACCGCTGGCCTGCCGCACATCCTGATGCGCTTCTTCACCGTGAGCGACGCTAAAGAAGCGCGTAAAAGCGTGCTGTATGCAACCGGCTTCATTGGCTACTTCTACATCCTGACCTTCATCATCGGCTTCGGCGCGATCTTGCTGGTCAGCACTAACCCGGCCTTTAAAGATGCGGCTGGTGCGCTGATGGGCGGCAACAACATGGCGGCGGTGCATTTGGCCAACGCGGTGGGTGGCAGTATCTTCCTGGGCTTCATCTCGGCGGTGGCGTTCGCAACCATCTTGGCGGTGGTGGCTGGTCTGACCCTGGCCGGTGCTTCGGCGGTGTCCCATGATCTGTACGCCAGTGTGATCAAGAAGGGCAAGGCCAACGAGAAGGACGAGATCCGCGTCTCGAAAATCACCACCATCGCTCTGGCGGTGCTGGCGATCGGCTTGGGTATTCTGTTCGAGAAGCAGAACATCGCGTTCATGGTGGGCCTGGCGTTCTCCATCGCGGCAAGCTGCAACTTCCCGGTACTGCTGCTTTCCATGTACTGGAAGAAGCTGACGACTCGCGGTGCGATGATCGGCGGCTGGCTGGGTCTGGTCAGTGCCGTTGGCTTGATGGTGTTGGGGCCAACCATCTGGGTGCAGATCCTGGGTCACGAGAAGGCGATCTTCCCGTATGAATACCCGGCGCTGTTCTCCATGGCCATTGCGTTTGTCGGGATCTGGTTCTTCTCGATCACCGATAAGTCGGCCGAGGGTGTGAACGAGCGGGCGCTGTTCTTCCCGCAGTTTGTTCGTTCGCAGACTGGATTGGGGGCGAGCGGGGCGGTTTCGCACTAAGGCTTTGAGTTTCTATATATAAGCTGAGCTACACAAAATGCCCTGGTCGAGAGATTGGGGCATTTTTTTATTGGGCGGTTATCGGCCCTTGTTTGACTTGCTCGCGAAGGTGGCCTGATAGTCGACTGGGCTCTTTGATCGTGTACATATCCGTTTCTGCGGTTACGGCTTCTATTGGTTTCGCTTTTACAGCGAGTCACTTTGGAAAAGCCCCAAAGTAACCAAAGGGCTCTTACCCCTCCATTCGGTGCCTCGCCTAGGCTCGGCATGCCATAACGAAGGCATTGCTCCGGGGGCCCGCCGCCATCGGCCATCCATGGCCGGGGGCGGCTACCGCGGCATCCTTGCCGCGGTGCCCCCTACGCAATGCCTGCGTTCGGCCTCTGGGAAAGGGGCGAAAGATCAAGATCAAAAGCCAAAGCAACAGCAAGATCAACAGCTTCGCGAGCAAGCCCGCTCCCACAAAAAATCAGAGCACATCCAAAATCAGAGCCATCCGCTCTTCTTTTCACCACTATATAGGCCGAGCGTTAGCTCGCCTGCAGCTTTTGATCTTGATGCACCGCCCCCTCGAGAGGCCGAGTGGAGGTTCTGCGCAGTGGGCAACCCGGCATGGATGCCGGGTGGCCGCGCCCGGCCATGGATGGCTGATCGCGGCGGGCCCACGGAGCAGGACCGGAGCGAGGGAATGCCGAGCCTGGGCGAGGCACCGAGCGAAAGGGGCAAGAGCGTTTTGGTTGCTTTGGCGCTTTTCCAAAGTGACCCGCTGTAAGAGCGGAACCGCCAGCCGGCGCAACCGAAGAAACGGATATGTACACAACCACAGAGCCCGGTCGGCCCTCAGGCTGCCGCGTAACTCAACGTCAGGCACAAACAAAAACGGCCCCTATCCAATAGAGGCCGTTTCCGGTAAAGCTCAAGACGTTATCGCAAGACAGCGCTTATCAGCGGTCTTCAAGCCGAGTGATATCACGCGACTCATAGCCAGTGTACAGCTGACGCGGACGGCCAATCTTGTACGGGCTGGAGAGCATTTCTTTCCAGTGGGAAATCCAGCCGACAGTCCGCGCCAGAGCGAAGATCACGGTGAACATGCTGGTTGGAATGCCGATTGCCTTGAGGATGATCCCCGAGTAGAAGTCGACGTTCGGGTACAGCGAGCGTTCGATGAAGTACGGATCGGTCAGGGCGATCTCTTCCAGGCGCATGGCCAGTTCGAGTTGCGGATCGTTGGTGATGCCCAGTTCTTTCAGTACTTCGTCGCAGGTCTGCTTCATGACGGTGGCACGTGGGTCGCGGTTTTTGTAAACCCGGTGACCGAAGCCCATCAGTTTGAACGGATCGTTCTTGTCCTTGGCCTTGGCGATGTACTTGTCGATGTTCGAAACATCGCCAATCTCGTCAAGCATGGTCAGAACGGCTTCGTTCGCACCGCCGTGGGCAGGGCCCCACAGTGCAGCGATACCGGCGGCGATACAGGCGAACGGGTTGGCACCCGACGAGCCGGCCAGACGTACGGTAGAAGTCGATGCGTTCTGCTCGTGGTCGGCATGGAGGATGAAGATCCGGTCCATGGCCTTGGCGAGTACCGGGCTGATCGGTTTGATCTCGCACGGGGTGTTGAACATCATGTGCAGGAAGTTTTCCGCGTACGACAGGTCGTTGCGCGGGTACATCATGGGTTGGCCCATGGAGTACTTGTAAACCATTGCGGCCAGGGTCGGCATCTTGGCAACCAGACGGATCGCGGAGATTTCGCGATGCTGCGGGTTATTGATGTCGAGGGAGTCGTGGTAGAAGGCCGAGAGGGCGCCCACTACGCCGCACATGACGGCCATCGGGTGGGCGTCGCGACGGAAGCCGTTGAAGAAGGTCTTCAATTGCTCGTGAACCATGGTGTGGTTCTTCACGGTGCCGACGAACTGGGCCTTTTGTTCTGCGGTCGGCAATTCGCCATTGAGCAGCAGATAGCAGGTTTCCAGGTAGTCCGACTTTTCAGCCAGCTGTTCGATCGGGTAGCCGCGGTGCAGCAAAATGCCGTTGTCGCCGTCGATATAGGTGATCTTCGACTCGCAGGAGGCAGTCGACATGAAACCAGGGTCAAAGGTGAAACGGCCCGTGGCCGTCAGGCCCCGAACGTCGATAACATCGGGACCAACGGTGCCGGTTAAAATGGGCAGCTCGACGGGGGCTGCGCCCTCGATGATCAACTGCGCTTTTTTGTCAGCCATGTGGCCTCCTATTTATGCTTGAAATCATCAGACAGACCCCCCACGCAGGGCCCGCACCACTATAGTGAGATAAATTCGAATGTCAATTTGCCTAAAGTCTTGCTCCAGAAGGCTTTAACCGGACTTTTTCCTCGAAATTGACTGCCATTTACGCCTTTTATGTCACTTGTGCAATCAGCTATTAGGGGAAGGTGAACGCGTTGTCATTAGTAGCCTAACTGTCTATACTCGGCCACCGACCGCCAGGGGCTTTTGGGCCTGCTTTATTGGGGGTCGCATCCCTGGGTGGTGGTTACCTGACCAGTGCACTCCCCAACAACTTTGCCCTGATTGTTAGGGGCTCTTCAGTGTGAAAAAAAGCCGTGAAAAGCCAACGACCTGTAAACCTAGACCTAAGGACCATCAAACTCCCCATCACCGGCGTTACGTCGTTTCTTCACCGTGTTTCCGGCATCATCCTCTTCCTGGGCCTTGGCTTCATGCTTTATGCATTGGGCAAGTCTCTGGGTTCCGAGGAAGGTTTTGCCGAGGTGAAGGCATGCTTGACCAGCCCGCTGGCCAAGTTCGTAGCATGGGGCCTCCTGTCCGCTCTTCTGTATCACCTGGTAGCCGGTGTGCGCCATTTGATTATGGATATGGGCATCGGTGAGACGCTGGAAGGCGGCAAACTGGGCTCGCAAATCATTATCGCCGTATCTGCGGTGTTGATCGTTCTGGCGGGAGTTTGGATATGGTAACCAGCGTTACGAACCTGTCGCGTTCGGGCCTCTATGACTGGATGGCACAGCGTGTGTCTGCGGTCGTTCTCGCGGCTTATTTCATCTTCCTGATCGGATACCTCGTTGCGAATCCTGGCATTGGCTACACCCAATGGCACGAACTGTTCGCAAGCAACTGGATGCGTATCTTCAGTCTGCTGGCCCTTGTAGCCCTGGGCGCTCACGCCTGGGTCGGCATGTGGACCATCGCGACTGACTACCTGACGCCGATGGCGCTGGGCAAGTCCGCGACTGCAGTACGTTTCCTTTTCCAGGCAGTATGCGGCGTTGCGATGTTCGCTTACTTCGTCTGGGGTGTGCAGATTCTCTGGGGTATCTGATCCATGGCTAACATTCCAACGATTTCTTTCGACGCCATCATTATTGGTGGCGGCGGTGCCGGCATGCGCGCAGCGCTGCAACTGGCACAAGGCGGTCACAAGACTGCCGTGATCACCAAGGTTTTCCCGACCCGTTCGCACACCGTATCGGCTCAGGGTGGCATCACCTGCGCTATCGCTTCTGCGGACCCGAACGATGACTGGCGCTGGCACATGTACGATACCGTCAAGGGATCCGACTATATCGGTGACCAGGACGCTATCGAATACATGTGTCAGGAAGGCCCGGCTGCAGTTTTCGAACTGGACCACATGGGTCTGCCGTTCTCCCGTACCGAGCAAGGCCGTATCTATCAGCGTCCATTCGGCGGACAGTCGAAGGATTACGGTAAAGGTGGCCAGGCCGCCCGTACCTGCGCCGCGTCCGACCGTACCGGTCACGCGCTGCTGCACACCCTTTATCAGGGCAACCTGAAAGCCGGCACCACGTTCCTGAACGAGTACTACGCTGTTGATCTGGTGAAGAACCAGGACGGCGCATTCGTCGGCGTTATTGCCATCTGCATCGAAACCGGCGAAACCACCTACATCCGCGCCAAGGCTACCGTACTGGCCACCGGCGGTGCAGGTCGTATCTACGCTTCGACCACCAACGCCCTGATCAATACCGGTGACGGCGTTGGTATGGCGCTGCGCGCCGGCGTACCGGTACAAGACATCGAAATGTGGCAGTTCCACCCGACCGGTATCGCCGGCGCCGGTGTACTGGTTACCGAAGGTTGCCGTGGTGAAGGTGGTTACCTGATCAACAAGCACGGCGAGCGTTTCATGGAGCGTTATGCTCCGAACGCCAAAGACCTTGCCGGTCGTGACGTCGTTGCTCGTTCGATGGTTAAAGAGATCATCGCCGGCAACGGTTGCGGTCCGAATGGCGACCACGTAATGCTCAAACTCGACCACTTGGGCGAGGAAGTGCTGCACAGCCGTCTGCCAGGCATCTGCGAACTGTCCAAGACTTTCGCACACGTTGACCCGGTTGTTGCTCCGGTTCCGGTCGTTCCGACCTGCCACTATATGATGGGCGGCGTTCCGACCAACATTCACGGTCAGGCAATCACCCAGAACGACGAAGGCGTCGACGAAATCATCCCTGGCCTGTTCGCAGTGGGTGAAGTGGCGTGCGTATCGGTTCACGGCGCCAACCGTCTGGGCGGCAACTCGCTGCTTGACCTGGTGGTATTCGGCCGCGCTGCCGGCCTGCACCTGGAAAAAGCGCTGAGCGACGGTATCGAATACGATGACGCCACCGACGCCGACATCAACGCTGCCCTGGCACGTCTGTCCGCTCTGAACGAGCGTACTGAAGGTGAAGACGTGGCAACCCTGCGTCGCGAACTGCAAAGCTGCATGCAGAACTACTTCGGTGTGTTCCGTACCGGCGAATACATGCAGAAGGGTATTGCTCAGCTGGCTGATCTGCGCGTGCGCATCGCCAACGTCAAGATCAACGACAAGAGCCAGGCGTTCAACACGGCGCGTATCGAAGCGCTGGAA
This sequence comes from Pseudomonas sp. F-14 TE3482, assembly GCF_053629455.1. NCBI lineage: Bacteria > Pseudomonadati > Pseudomonadota > Gammaproteobacteria > Pseudomonadales > Pseudomonadaceae > Pseudomonas > Pseudomonas sp. F-14 TE3482. Next base: position 5,899,927 of record NZ_JBRJII010000001.1, on the reverse strand, counting down.
CTGCAGAACCTGCTGGAAGTGGCCGAAGCCACTGCCATCGCTGCAGAAGTGCGCAAAGAGTCCCGCGGTGCTCACGCCCGTGAAGACTTCGAAGACCGTGACGATGAAAACTGGCTGTGCCACACCCTGTACTTCCCGGGTGACAAGCGCGTTACCAAGCGTGCTGTGAACTTCTCGCCGAAGACTGTTCCGACTTTTGAACCTAAGATTCGGACTTATTAAGGGTGGCCGCCATGTTGCAAGTCAGTGTTTATCGTTACAACCCTGATCAGGACGCTGCGCCGTTCATGCAGGAATTCCAGGTTGATACCGGTGGTAAAGACCTGATGGTGCTGGACGTGCTGGCCCTGATCAAAGAGCAGGACGAAGGTTTCTCCTATCGTCGCTCTTGCCGTGAAGGTGTTTGCGGTTCCGACGGCATGAACATTAACGGCAAAAACGGTCTGGCATGCATCACGCCGCTGTCTGCCGTCGTAAAACGTAACAAGCTGATCGTTCGTCCGCTGCCAGGTTTGCCGGTTATCCGTGACCTGGTCGTCGATATGAGCATCTTCTACAAGCAATATGAAAAGGTTAAGCCATACCTGCAGAACGACACGCCGGCTCCGGCCATCGAGCGTCTGCAGTCCCCTGAAGAGCGTGAAAAGCTCGACGGTCTGTACGAGTGCATCCTGTGCGCTTGCTGCTCGACTTCGTGCCCGTCCTTCTGGTGGAACCCGGACAAGTTCCTGGGTCCGGCTGCTCTGCTGCAAGCCTATCGCTTCCTGGCAGACAGCCGCGACAACAAGACATCCGAGCGTCTGGCTTCGCTGGATGACCCGTTCAGCGTATTCCGCTGCCGGGGCATCATGAACTGCGTCAACGTTTGTCCGAAAGGCCTGAACCCGACTAAGGCCATCGGTCACATCCGTAACATGCTGCTGCAAAGCGGCGTGTGATTCAGCTGCTGTACCCGTAGGACCGCTGTACCCGTAGATGCTACGGCGCAGGCTTCAACCGGCGCCGTAGTTTTAACCTGAGCAGCAGCTTAAAAGGCTGCCGCTCTTATTTTGAAGAAATGAGACAAGCAGGGGCATCCGGGCTGGTACCCGGACTATCAGCGTGATCCTAAGTGGCTTGTTTTAGTCGCTGCATTCGGACTTCTGCAAGTTTGCTCGGTGTCGACGCCGGTGGTGTTCCCCTAACCGAGGGTGACCAAGCATGCAAGAAAGCGTGATGCAGCGCATGTGGAACAGCGCCTACCTATCCGGTAGTAACGCTGCCTATGTGGAAGAGCTCTACGAGCTCTACCTGCACGACCCTAACGCTGTGCCAGAAGAGTGGCGCACCTACTTCCAGAAGTTGCCTGCTGATGGCAACCCTGTCACCGATGTTTCGCACTCCACAATTCGCGATCATTTCGTCTTGCTGGCAAAGAACCAGCGCCGCGCCCAACCGGTTTCCGCCGGTAGCGTGAGCAGTGAGCACGAGAAGAAGCAAGTTGAAGTGCTGCGATTGATCCAGGCCTACCGTATGCGTGGCCACCAGGCAGCCCAGCTTGACCCGCTGGGGCTGTGGCAGCGTCCTGCACCTGCAGACCTGTCAATCAATCATTACGGCTTGACCAATGCCGATCTTGATACGACCTTCCGTGCCGGCGACCTGTTCATCGGCAAAGAGGAGGCGAGCCTACGCGAAATTCACGAAGCGTTGCAGCAGACATATTGCCGCACCATCGGCGCTGAATTTACGCATATCACCGATTCCGAGCAGCGCCAGTGGTTCCAGCAGCGTCTGGAAAGCGTGCGCGGCCGTCCGACGTACTCCGTCGACATCAAGAGCCACCTGCTTGAGCGCGTCACCGCTGGCGAAGGCCTGGAAAAATACCTCGGGACCAAATACCCGGGTACCAAGCGTTTCGGTCTGGAAGGCGGCGAGAGCCTGATTCCGATGCTCGACGAGCTGATCCAGCGTTCCGGTTCCTATGGCACCAAGGAAATCGTGATTGGCATGGCCCACCGTGGCCGTCTCAACGTGCTGGTCAACACCTTCGGCAAGAACCCGCGCGAGCTGTTCGACGAGTTCGAAGGCAAGAAGAAGGTCGAGCTGGGTTCCGGTGACGTCAAGTATCACCAGGGCTTCTCGTCCAACGTGATGACCACCGGTGGTGAAGTTCACCTGGCCATGGCCTTCAACCCTTCCCACCTGGAAATCGTTTCCCCGGTGGTCGAGGGTTCGGTTCGCGCCCGTCAGGATCGTCGTAACGACCCTACCGGCGAGAAGGTTCTGCCGATCTCCATCCACGGTGACGCGGCATTCGCCGGTCAAGGTGTGGTCATGGAAACCTTCCAGATGTCGCAGACCCGCGGTTTCAAGACCGGCGGCACCGTGCACATCGTGATCAACAACCAGGTCGGTTTCACCATTAGCAACCCGCTGGACTCGCGCTCCACCGAGTACGCGACCGACGTTGCGAAGATGATCCAGGCGCCGATCCTCCATGTGAATGGTGATGATCCGGAAGCCGTGTTGTTCGTGACCCAACTGGCCATCGACTACCGCATGCAGTTCAAGCGTGACGTGGTAATCGATATGGTCTGCTACCGTCGTCGTGGCCACAACGAGGCCGACGAGCCTAGCGGCACCCAGCCAATCATGTACCAGCAGATCACCAAACAGCGCACCACCCGTGAGCTGTATGCCGATCGTCTGACCCAGAGCGGTGTGCTGGACGCAGAGCGTGTTCAGGCGAAAGTCGACGAATACCGCAATGCGCTGGACAACGGTCTGCATGTTGTAAAAAGCCTGGTCAAAGAGCCGAACAAAGAGTTGTTCGTGGACTGGCGTCCGTATCTGGGCCATGCCTGGACCGCGCGTCACGACACTCGTTTCGATCTGAAAACCTTGCAGGAACTGTCCGCCAAGCTGCTGGAAATTCCGGAAGGCTTCGTGGTTCAGCGCCAGGTCTCGAAAATCTACGAAGACCGTCAGAAAATGCAAGCCGGCGGCCTGCCGATCAACTGGGGTTACGCCGAAACCATGGCGTACGCGACCCTGGCGTTCGAAGGTCACCCGATTCGCATGACGGGTCAGGACATCGGTCGCGGTACGTTCTCGCACCGTCACGCTGTCTTGCACAACCAGAAAGACGCGGGTACCTACGTCCCGCTGCAAAACCTGTACAAGGGCCAGCCACGTTTCGACCTGTACGATTCGTTCCTGTCCGAAGAAGCCGTGCTGGCGTTCGAATACGGTTACTCGACCACTACGCCTGAGGCGCTGGTGATCTGGGAAGCCCAGTTCGGCGACTTCGCTAACGGTGCCCAAGTGGTTATCGACCAGTTCATCACCAGTGGCGAGCACAAGTGGGGCCGTCTCTGCGGTCTGACCATGCTGCTGCCGCACGGTTATGAAGGTCAGGGTCCGGAGCACTCTTCGGCTCGTCTGGAGCGTTACCTGCAACTGTGCGCCGAGCACAATGTTCAGGTTGCCGTCCCGACCACCCCGGCTCAGATCTACCACTTGCTGCGTCGTCAGGTGATTCGCCCGCTGCGCAAGCCGTTGATCGTCCTGACTCCGAAGTCGCTGCTGCGTCACAAACTGGCCATCTCGACCCTGGAAGATCTGGCCGAAGGTTCGTTCCAGACCGTTATCCCGGAAATCGATGCCCTGGACCCGAAAAAGGTCGAGCGCGTTGTTCTGTGTAGCGGCAAGGTCTACTACGACCTGCTGGAAAAACGCCGTGCCGAAGGTCGTGATGACATCGCCATCGTGCGTATCGAGCAGCTGTACCCATTCCCTGAGGACGACCTGAAAGAAGTCCTGGCTCCTTACACCAACGCCAAGCATGCCGTTTGGTGTCAGGAAGAGCCGATGAACCAGGGTGCCTGGTACTGCAGCCAACACCACTTGCGTCGTAGCATCAGTACGCTCAACAAGTCTCTCGTACTCGAGTACGCGGGCCGTGAGGCTTCTGCTGCACCTGCTTGTGGTTATGCATCGATGCACGCTGAGCAGCAGGAACAACTGCTGCAAGACGCCTTTACTGTTTAACGCCTTCGCGCACCTGAAACCGAATTTAAGGACCCACAGATAATGGCTATCGAAATCAAAGCCCCCACTTTCCCGGAATCGGTTGCCGATGGCACCGTTGCCACCTGGCACAAAAAACCGGGCGACGCCGTCAAGCGTGACGAACTGATCGTCGACATCGAAACTGACAAAGTCGTACTGGAAGTGTTGGCCACCGCTGATGGCGTGCTGGGCGCTATCGTCAAGAACGAAGGCGACACCGTTCTGTCCGACGAAGTTCTGGGCTCCATCGGTGAGGGCAGTGCTGCCGCCGCTGCTCCTGCCGCCGCTGCTGCACCTGCTGCTGCCGCTGCTCCTGCCGAAGCGGGCGAAGACGATCCTGTTGCTGCACCGGCTGCTCGCAAGCTGGCTGAAGAAAACGGCATCAACATCGCTTCCGTTGCCGGTACTGGCAAAGGCGGTCGTGTGACCAAGGAAGACGTGGTTGCCGCTGTAGCTGCCAAGAAAGCCGCTCCGGCTGCCGCGCCTGCCAAGGCTGCTGCGCCTGCCGCTGCTGCTCCAGTGTTCGCTGCCGGCGATCGCATCGAGAAGCGCGTACCGATGACCCGCGTTCGCGCCACCGTGGCCAAGCGTCTGGTTGAAGCTCAGTCGAACATGGCGATGCTGACCACTTTCAACGAAGTCGACATGACCGAAGTCATGGCCCTGCGTTCGAAGTACAAGGATCTGTTCGAGAAGTCCCACAACGGCGTGCGCCTGGGCTTCATGTCGTTCTTCGTCAAGGCTGCCACCGAAGCGCTGAAACGCTTCCCGGCTGTCAACGCGTCGATCGACGGTGCTGACATCGTTTACCACGGCTACGCCGACGTCGGTGTTGCTGTTTCCAGCGACCGCGGCCTGGTTGTACCGGTTCTGCGTAACGCCGAACTGATGAGCCTGGCTGAAATCGAAGGCGGCATCGCCACCTTCGGCAAGAAGGCTCGTGACGGCAAGCTGTCGATGGACGAAATGACCGGTGGTACGTTCACCATCACCAACGGTGGTACCTTCGGTTCGATGATGTCGACTCCGATCGTCAACCCGCCACAAGCGGCCATCCTGGGCATGCACAACATTCTGCAGCGTCCTATGGCGATCAACGGCCAAGTCGTTATCCGTCCGATGATGTACCTGGCTCTGTCCTACGATCACCGTTTGATCGACGGCAAAGAAGCTGTGACCTTCCTGGTTACCATCAAGAACCTGCTGGAAGACCCGGCTCGTTTGCTGCTGGATATCTGATTTCGTTGCACGGGCCGCTCAGTGATGGACGGCCCTTCTGTAATGACCAGCTTCGTCCCACGACGGTCCCCAAAAGGGGCCGTCCGGTTTGATTCGAGAAGGAATGACACATGACTCAGAAATTCGACGTGGTAGTGATTGGCGCGGGCCCTGGTGGCTACGTGGCTGCCATCAAAGCAGCGCAATTGGGCCTCTCCACTGCCTGCATCGAGAAATACACCGACAAGGAAGGCAAACTGGCCCTCGGCGGTACTTGCCTGAACGTCGGCTGCATTCCATCCAAGGCGCTGCTGGACAGCTCCTGGAAGTTCCACGAAGCCCAAGACGGCTTCGCGATCCACGGTATCAACCACGCTGGCGTGACCATGGACGTGCCAGCAATGGTCGGCCGTAAAGCCAACATCGTCAAAGGCCTGACCTCGGGTGTTGCCACCCTGTTCAAGGCAAACGGTGTGACCTCGATCCAGGGCCACGGCAAACTGCTGGCCGGCAAGAAAGTCGAAGTCACCAAGCCTGACGGTTCGGTAGAAATCATTGAAGCCGAGAACGTGATTCTGGCTCCAGGTTCGCGTCCGATCGACATTCCACCGGCTCCTGTCGACCAGAATGTGATTGTTGATTCGACTGGCGCGCTGGAATTCCAATCGGTTCCAAAACGTCTGGGCGTGATTGGCGCTGGCGTGATCGGTCTGGAACTGGGTTCGGTCTGGTCCCGTCTGGGTGCAGAAGTTACCGTTCTCGAAGCGCTGGACACCTTCCTGATGGCCGCTGACGCTGCCGTTTCCAAGGAAGCGCTGAAAACCCTGACCAAACAAGGTCTGGACATCAAGCTGGGTGCTCGCGTTACCGGTTCCAAAGTGAACGGCGACGAAGTCGTTGTGAACTACACCGATGCCAACGGCGAACAGAACATCACTTTCGACAAGCTGATCGTAGCCGTTGGTCGCCGTCCGGTGACCACTGATTTGCTGGCTGCCGATTGCGGTGTGACCCTGGACGAGCGCGGTTTCGTGCACGTTGACGATCACTGCGCCACCACTGTACCGGGCGTTTACGCCATCGGTGACGTGGTTCGCGGCATGATGCTGGCACACAAGGCCTCGGAAGAGGGCATCATGGTTGTCGAGCGCATCAAGGGCCACAAAGCCCAGATGAACTATGACTTGATCCCGTCAGTTATTTATACTCACCCGGAAATCGCGTGGGTCGGCAAAACCGAGCAGGCCTTGAAGGCTGAAGGCGTTGAAGTTAACGTTGGCACCTTCCCGTTCGCAGCCAGTGGCCGTGCCATGGCAGCCAACGACACCGGCGGTTTCGTGAAAGTCATTGCCGATGCCAAGACTGACCGCGTATTGGGCGTCCACGTGATTGGCCCGAGCGCTGCAGAACTGGTTCAGCAGGGCGCGATCGGTATGGAATTCGGCACCAGCGCTGAAGACCTGGGCATGATGGTTTTCTCCCATCCGACCCTGTCTGAAGCCTTGCACGAAGCAGCTTTGGCTGTGAATGGCGGCGCCATCCACATCGCCAACCGCAAGAAGCGTTAAGACAATAAGAAACCACGGCGGTACGGCCCGTCGTGAGCCTTGCGTGCAAGACTCACCGCGGAATGTCCGCTGGACGCAGTCTTGCGTAGCTGCACCGGGTAACTGGAAAGCTACGCAAGCAGCAGTCACAGGTGGTGCGGCACCAGAACGGTGCAGCACCGAATGCGCAGTACCTAACGAAGACGGTAATAAGCATGAATCTTCACGAGTATCAGGGTAAGCAGCTGTTCGCTGAATACGGCCTGCCAGTTTCCACCGGCTACGCAGTAGACACCCCGGAAGCAGCAGCAGAAGCTTGCGACAAAATCGGCGGCACTGAGTGGGTTGTCAAAGCCCAGGTCCACGCTGGTGGTCGCGGTAAAGCGGGCGGCGTAAAGCTGGTTCGCAGCAAAGAAGACGCCAAAGCATTCGCTCAACAGTGGTTGGGCAAGCGTCTGGTGACTTACCAGACTGATGCCAATGGCCAGCCAGTCACCAAGATCCTGGTTGAGTCGTGCACTGATATCGCTAAAGAGCTGTACCTGGGCGCTGTCGTTGACCGTTCGAGCCGTCGCATCGTGTTCATGGCTTCCACCGAAGGTGGCGTGGACATCGAGAAAATCGCTCACGACACCCCTGAGAAAATCCTCAAGGCCACTATCGATCCACTGGTTGGCGCTCAGCCATTCCAGGGTCGCGAGCTGGCATTCCAGCTGGGTCTGGAAGGCAAGCAAGTTGCTCAGTTCGCCAAGATCTTCGTAGGTCTGGCCAAGCTGTTCAAGGATCACGACCTGGCTCTGCTGGAAGTGAACCCGCTGGTGATCAAGGCTGACGGCGATCTGCATTGCCTCGACGCCAAGATCAACATCGACGCCAACGCCATGTACCGTCAGCCTAAGCTGAAGACTTTCCACGATCCGTCGCAAGACGATCCGCGCGAAGCGCACGCTGCCAAGTTCGAACTGAACTACGTAGCACTGGAAGGCAACATCGGTTGCATGGTCAACGGTGCTGGCCTGGCCATGGGTACCATGGACATCGTCAACCTGCATGGCGGCAAACCAGCCAACTTCCTCGACGTGGGCGGCGGTGCTACCAAAGAACGCGTTACCGAAGCGTTCAAGATCATCCTGTCCGACACTAACGTCGCTGCAGTATTGGTCAACATCTTCGGCGGCATCGTTCGTTGCGACATGATTGCCGAAGGCATCATCGGCGCAGTGAAAGAAGTCGGCGTGAAAATCCCGGTTGTTGTTCGCCTTGAAGGCAACAACGCTGAGCTGGGCGCTAAAGTACTGGCAGAAAGCGGTTTGAACATCATCGCTGCTACCAGCCTGACCGACGCTGCTCAACAAGTTGTCAAAGCTGCGGAGGGCAAATAATGAGCGTCCTGATCAATAAAGACACCAAAGTTATCTGCCAGGGTATTACCGGTTCGCAAGGTAGTTTCCACACCCAGCAAGCCATCGAGTACGGCACCAAGATGGTTGGTGGTGTAACTCCAGGCAAAGGCGGCACCGAACACCTGGGTCTGCCAGTGTTCAACACCGTGAAAGATGCTGTAGCCGCCACTGGCGCCACCGCCAGCGTGATCTACGTTCCAGCTCCTTTCTGCAAGGACTCCATCCTGGAAGCGGCATTCGGCGGCATCAAGCTGATCGTTTGCATCACTGAAGGCATTCCTACCCTGGACATGCTGGATGCCAAGGTCAAGTGCGACGAGCTGGGCGTAGTCCTGATCGGTCCTAACTGCCCAGGCGTGATCACTCCAGGCGAATGCAAGATCGGCATCATGCCTGGTCACATTCACTTGCCAGGCAAGGTCGGTATCGTTTCCCGTTCCGGCACCCTGACCTACGAAGCTGTGAAGCAGACTACTGACGCCGGTTTCGGTCAGTCGACTTGCGTCGGCATCGGTGGTGACCCGATCCCGGGTTCGAACTTCATCGACATCCTGAAGCTGTTCCAGGAAGACCCGAAGACCGAAGCGATCGTGATGATCGGCGAGATCGGCGGTTCGGCTGAAGAAGAAGCGGCTGCCTACATCAAGGCACACGTGACCAAACCGGTTGTTTCCTACATCGCTGGTGTTACTGCTCCTCCGGGCAAGCGCATGGGCCATGCTGGCGCAATCATCTCTGGCGGCAAAGGCACTGCAGACGAGAAGTTTGCTGCCCTGGAAGACGCAGGCGTTAAAACCGTGCGTTCGCTGGCAGACATCGGCAAGGCTTTGTCCGAGCTGACCGGTTGGGCGATCAAGTAAGCCTCGCGCTTAACTGACGCTTCGCCAAACAAAGGCCACCTTCGGGTGGCCTTTGTCGTTTCCGGGGTTTGCGTCGATCATGCGGACGCCATCGCGGGCAAGCCCGCTCCCACAAGGTATTGTGCCGTATTCAATTTTTGCGAACGACCCGGTCAACTGTGGGAGCGGGCTTGCCCGCGATGACGGAATTACAGGCACAACGCAATAAAATGCAAAAACGCGACATTGAAATGTCGCGTATCGGATAGTTCGCCCTGTAACAGTGCGTTTGTCGTGCAAATTCGTTAGGCTAGCAGCCATTTTTGCGTCCGCGGCCCACAAGGCAGCGACGCGCTAAACGGGTTAGTCCTATACGGGCCGACAGCATTTCCCTCACCCATAAGGGAAATCCCTCTCTAAATTCCGATTCAGTAGTGTGGTATTTCCTTAATGAAAGTGTTGAAAGGCCAGGACATCCTGGCACTGGGTTTTATGACATTTGCCCTGTTCGTCGGGGCTGGCAACATCATCTTCCCGCCTATCGTCGGTTTGCAGTCCGGGCCTAATGTCTGGATGGCGGCGCTGGGTTTTCTGATCACCGCGGTTGGTTTGCCGGTGATCACCGTTGTCGCCCTGGCCAAGGTCGGTGGTGCAATGGATGCCTTGAGCAGCCCGATCGGTAAAGTCGCCGGTGGCCTGCTGGCAGCCGCGTGCTACCTCGCTGTAGGCCCGTTGTTCGCGACGCCGCGCACCGCGACCGTGTCGTTCGAAGTGGGCCTGGCGCCGCTGACTGGCGAGAGCCCGCTGGCGTTGTTTCTCTATAGCTCGGTGTACTTCCTGGTGGTGTTCTTCATCTCGCTCTACCCGGGTCGCCTGCTCGACACCGTAGGACGTTTCCTTGCACCGCTGAAGATCATCGCCCTGGCCGTTCTTGGCATCGCCGCGTTTGCGTTGCCGGCCGGTGATATCGGCGTGGCCACGCCTGAATATGTCGCAGCACCGTTCTCCCAAGGCTTTATCAATGGTTACCTGACCATGGATACCCTGGGTGCGCTGGTATTCGGCATTGTCATTGTCAATGCGATCCGCTCCCGAGGCGTGGAATCACCAGCGCTGATCACCCGTTACGCGATCATCGCCGGTCTGATTGCCGGCGTGGGCCTGGCGCTGGTTTACGTCAGTCTGTTCCGTCTCGGTTCGGGCAGCCATGAGGTGGCCGCTGGTGCTGCCAATGGCGCGGCGGTATTGCACGCGTATGTTCAACACACGTTTGGTTCGTTGGGCAGCGGTTTCCTTGCGGTGCTGATCTCCCTGGCCTGCCTGGTGACAGCGGTCGGTCTGACGTGCGCTTGTGCCGAATACTTCAGCCGTGTACTGCCACTGTCCTACAAGACGCTGGTGATCATCCTGGCTGCGTTCTCCCTGTTGGTGTCCAATCTGGGCCTCACCAAGCTGATCGCGTTCTCGATCCCGGTGCTGACCGCCATCTACCCGCCGTGCATCGCCCTGGTAGCGCTGAGCTTCTGCAAGGACTTCTGGCATGAGCAGGGCCGCATCGTCGGTCCGGTGATGCTGGTGTCGTTCATCTTCGGTCTGATCGATGCCCTCAAGGGCGCCGGTCTGGCAGGCTGGATGCCGACTCAGCTGACTCACCTGCCGCTGAGCGAGCAGGGTCTGGCGTGGCTGGTGCCAGCGGTCATGACCCTGGTGGTCGCGGTGGTCTGCGATCGTCTGCTGGGCAAGCGCGCCGAAGCGCTGGCTTAAGCTGCTTCATGGCCCGTCATAAGCGGGCCTTGCGCTGAGTCCTGGCAAAAATGGAAATGCCCCGTATCAATCGATACGGGGCATTTTTTATGCGTGTGATGCAGTGTCTTTTTCCTTGCGCTAACGTCGAAGCACTACCTGTAGGATCGCCGCATCGCTCGCTCCTACAAGGTTTACCAATGCCAATGTCTCACAGGGAATTGCATGTCGTTCATCCACGCCAATCTGATCCACATCCTCGCCGCGCTCTGGTTTGTCATCTGCTGGGGCGGTTACACCCGTTACGCGACATGGAAAGGCCGCGACACCGCGTGCCTGGCCAGCGTGTTGCACCTGTATCGCGAAGACTGGATGCGCCGCATGCTGTTGCGCGACAACCGCATTGCCGATGCCAGTGTGATCGGTAACCTGGAGCGCAATGCCTCGTTCTTCGCTTCCAGCACGCTGATTATCCTGGCCGGTATTCTCACGGTATTGGGTGCGTCCGACAGAGCCGTGTCGTTGCTGGCGGATATCCCGATGGTGCAACAGGCTTCCCAGGGCATGTCGGAGATCAAGTTGTTGTGCCTGGCGCTGGTGTTTGTCTATGCGTTCTTTACGTTCAGCTGGTGCATGCGTCAGTACAACTTTGCGGCTATTCTCGTGGGCTCGGCACCGATGATCGGCGAGCGCCATGTGTCCGAGCAAGAGCGTAAAGCCTTTGCTTCCCGAGCGGCACGTGTCATTTCCATGGCGGCCAACCAGTTCAACTTCGGTCTGCGTTCCTATTACTTCGGCATGACCATGCTGGCGTGGTTCGTCAGTCCCTGGTTGTTTATGTTGATGAGTGCCGGCGTCGTGCTGGTGTTGTATCGCCGCGAATTTCACTCCGACGTTCTCGATGTGATGGTCTATACCCCCACAGAGGCGCCATTGCCTGAAGTTAACAAGGAGGCTGCTTGATGAGTATTCCGTTCTGGTGTGTGTTTATCAGTGCATTGTTGATTTTCGTGGCAAAGATCCCGGTGGCCAAAGCCATGAACGAGCAGGGTGGTTACAACAATCACCTGCCGCGCCAACAGCAGGCGCAACTTACAGGCTTCGGTGCCCGTGCATTGGCGGCCCATCAGAACAGTTTCGAGGCGTTCATGATCTTTGCGGTGGGGGTGTTGGTGGCGCACACCACGCAGACGGCGGGATGGCTGATCGATGCGCTGGCGATCGTCTTTGTGATCGCGCGCATCATATATCTGTTGTGCTATTGGGCGGACTTGGCCTGGCAGCGCAGCCTGGTGTGGTTCGTCGGCTTAGTGTGTTCGTTGTTGCTGATGATTAGTCCGACTTTTAGGACGATTTTGATCTAATACTGCATTGCAAACAAAAGCCGCAGATAAAAGAAAACCCGCACTTGGCGGGTTTTCTTTTATCACTAAAAACGCTTTTAGTTTTTAGGTGCTTCTGGCGCGGCTTCTTTTGTCGCTGCTGCGTTCGATTCGGCCTGAGCTTTGGCAGCTTCGGCGTTTTCTTTTGCTGCCTCGTTCACTTTATCCTGAGCTTCGCTCATTTTTTCCTGAGCTTGCTCGGCATGTTGGTTAGCATCTTGAGCTTTGTCCTCGGATTTTTTATCGCAGGCAGCGAGACCGAGGGAAGCGGTCAACATCAAGGCAATAGCTAAAGTCTTACGCATGGGGTGTTTCTCCTGATGGAAAATATCTACTGGCCTTTCGAGCACGGCGAATAGGGTTAAGTTCCTCAATTCGCACAGATATATAAGTTTGTTTTGCAGCGGAACTTTTTCCTTCTTGCCTGCTACTTTGCCCAGACACTAAGAAGAGTTTAATCCAATGGCCGAAAACCCCGTTTTTGAGCGTGCGACGCGATTCCTGTCGGCGTTGCGGCATTGTCAGGTACTCGGCATGCGCGTTCACAGCGCCAGCAGCGAAGGATTGACGGTGATTCTGCCGTACAGCCCGCAGATCGTCGGTAACCCGCAAACCGGGGTCATTCATGGTGGAGCGTTGACCTCGCTGATGGACACCGCCTGCGGCATGGCGACCCTTTGCGTGCTGCCCGAATTCGAAGTCTGTCCGACGCTCGACTTGCGCATCGACTACATGCACGCCGCTGAGCCGCACAAGGACGTGTACGGCTTCGCCCAATGCTACCGAGTGACCACCGACGTGATCTTTGCGCGCGGTTTTGCCTATCAGGATGACCCCGAACAGCCCATCGCCCATGCGGTGGGTACCTTCATGCGTATGGGCAAGGGCATCAAAGGCACCAAAGGTTTTGCCGGTGCCATAGCTGGAGGTGCGAAATGACCGACTCGTTCAAGGAGCAACTTCAACAGGCCCATGCGCAGGGGGACTACGCCTCTCTGCTGCACCTGATTCCTTACGCCAGACTGATCGGCGTCGAATGTTCGCGTGTCGGGGATGAACTGCTGTTTCGTCTGCCGGCCAACAAGGACAACATTGGTAATCCTTTATTGCCGGCGATTCATGGCGGGGTGATTGCCGGGTTCATGGAACTCTCGGCGGCACTGCACCTGCTGATCTTCACCGGTTCGCCCGGCGTGCCGAAGATTATCGACTTTTCCCTCGACTACCTGCGCGCGGGGCAGTTTCGCGATACCTGGGCCAGATGCCAGGTGTGCCGACAGGGGCGGCGGGTGGCAAACGTGGCGATTACCGCTTGGCAAAGCACTGAGGCCGAGCCCATTGCCACGGCCCGCGCTCACTTCAAAATCGAAGAGCCCTTGAAATCCTGATCTCAGCCCCCAACTCTGAGGACAACCCGCCGTCGACCTCAAGGTCGCGGCTTATGCCATCTGATTGGAGTTTGATGACCATGAGTGTGGAAACTCAAAAGGAAACCCTGGGCTTCCAGACCGAGGTGAAGCAACTGCTGCACCTCATGATCCATTCGCTGTATTCCAACAAGGAAATTTTCCTTCGCGAATTGATCTCGAACGCCTCTGACGCTGTCGATAAATTACGCTTTGAAGCCCTCGCCAAGCCTGACTTGCTGGAAGGCGGCGCTGAACTGAAAATCCGTGTGAGCTTCGACAAAGACGCTAAAACCGTCACCCTCGAAGACAACGGCATCGGCATGAGCCGTGAAGACGCGGTGACCCATCTGGGCACCATCGCCAAGTCCGGCACTGCCGATTTCATGAAACACCTGTCTGGCGATCAGAAAAAAGACTCGCACCTGATCGGTCAATTCGGTGTCGGTTTTTACTCGGCCTTCATCGTTGCCGATAAAGTTGACGTATTCAGTCGCCGTGCCGGCCTCGCTGCCAGCGAAGGCGTGCACTGGTCGTCCAAAGGCGAAGGCGAATTCGAAATCGCCACCGTCGAGAAGGCTGACCGTGGTACGCGCATTGTCCTGCACCTGAAATCCGGTGAAGACGAATTCGCCGATGGCTGGCGTCTGCGCAACATTATCAAGAAGTATTCCGACCACATCGCCTTGCCGATCGAGTTGCCCAAAGAAGTGGCAGCCGTTGAAGGTGAAGATAAGCCTGCCGTTGAATGGGAAACCGTCAACCGCGCCAGCGCCCTGTGGACTCGCCCTCGCACTGAAGTAAAGGACGAGGAATACCAGGAATTCTACAAGCACGTTGCTCACGATTTTGAAAACCCGCTGAGCTGGAGCCACAACAAGGTCGAAGGCAAGCTCGAGTACACCTCGCTGCTTTATGTACCGACCCGCGCTCCGTTCGACCTGTACCAGCGTGAAGCGCCGAAAGGCCTGAAGCTGTACGTGCAGCGTGTGTTCGTCATGGATCAGGCTGAGTCGTTCCTGCCGCTGTACCTGCGCTTCATCAAAGGCGTGGTCGACTCCAACGACCTGTCGTTGAACGTGTCGCGGGAAATCCTGCAGAAAGACCCGATCATCGATTCCATGAAGTCGGCGCTGACCAAGCGCGTTCTGGATATGCTGGAAAAACTGGCGAAGAACGAGCCTGAGCAATACAAAGGCTTCTGGAAGAACTTCGGTCAGGTCATGAAAGAAGGCCCGGCAGAAGACTTCGCCAACAAAGAGAAAATTGCTGGCCTGCTGCGTTTCGCGTCCACTCAGGGCGACGACGGCGAGCAAGTTGTAGGTCTGGCCGACTACCTGGCCCGCGCCAAGGAAGGTCAGGACAAGATCTACTACCTGACTGGCGAAACCTACGCGCAAGTCAAAAACAGCCCGCACCTGGAAGTCTTCCGCAAGAAAGGCATCGAAGTGCTGCTGCTGACCGACCGCATCGACGAGTGGCTGATGAGCTACCTCAACGACTTCGACGGCAAGAGCTTTGTCGACGTGGCACGCGGTGACCTGGACCTCGGTAATCTGGATTCGGAAGAAGACAAGAAAGCCGCGGAAGAAGTCGCCAAGTCCAAAGAAGGCCTGGTTGAGCGTCTGAAGACGGCATTGGGCGACTCTGTTGCTGAAGTGCGGGTGTCCCATCGTCTGACCGATTCCCCGGCGATTCTGGCCATCGGCGAGCAGGACCTGGGCCTGCAAATGCGTCAGATCCTGGAAGCCAGCGGTCAGAAGGTTCCGGATTCGAAGCCGATCTTCGAATTCAACCCGGCTCACCCGCTGATCGAGAAACTCGACAACGAGCAGAGCGACGAGCGCTTCGGCGACCTGTCGCACATTTTGTTCGATCAGGCGGCCCTGGCGGCCGGCGACAGCTTGAAAGACCCGGCCGCTTATGTGCGCCGTCTGAACAAGCTGCTGGTTGAACTGTCGGTTTAACCCCGTTGTAAAAAAAACCGCTTCGGCGGGTTTTTTGATCGTTCCCACGCTCTGCGTGGGAATGCCTCTAGGGACGCTCCGCGTCCAGTGACGCGGAGCGTCACGGGCTGCAACCACGCAGAGCGTGGGAACGATCAGCCGATCAATTACAGGGGCGTTGGCGGGCTTCGGTGTTTCGGCAGTTCGATCCGCTCACTTTCCCCCGGCACTGTCGGCCAATCCCCGGCCGTCCAGCGCCGACGCGCTTCATCGATCAATGCCGGATCACTGGCCACGAAATTCCAGTTGATCCGCCGTGGTCCATCCAGCGGCGCGCCGCCAAACAGCACGGCATGACAGTCGCTCTCGGCGAACAGTGTCATCTCTTCCCCGGCCGGCAACACCACCAGCGAGTGGGGTTCCAGCAACTCGCCATCCAGTTGCACCTCGCCGCTCAACACATACAGTGCCCGCTCTTCATGCTCGGTGGGAATCAGCAATGTGGTCGCCGTTTGCAGGTTCAATTCGGCGTACAGCGTAGGAGAAAGCACCGGGACCGGCGATTCGAGGCAAAAGCCTGACCCGGCAATCATCCGTATCTTCACGCCAAGGTTATCGCTGACGGGCAGCGTGGCAGCCGGGTGGTGACTGTAATGTCCCGGACCGTGTTCACGATCCTTGGGCGAAGCCAGCCAGATCTGTAAGCCGTGCATCGTAAAGCCGCTGTCTTTCAATGGTTCGGGTGTGCGTTCGACGTGGGCGATTGCGCTACCCGCCGTCATCCAGCTGACATCACCGGCATTTACCACCTGGTCGGAGCCGAGGCTGTCCTTGTGCTGGATTTGCCCTTCGAACAGGTAGGTGAGGGTGGATAGGCCAATGTGCGGATGCTGACGGATGTTCATGCCTTTGCCCGCCGGGTAACGGGTTTCGAGCATGTGGTCGAAAAACACGAAAGGTCCGACGTTGCGGCATTTGGGCGAGGGCAACGGGCGAAGAATCGGCTGGCCTTCGACATCTTCGGCGCGAGGGCGAATCACGAGTGGCGTGTTCATGTGTATTCCAGGCTGAGCGGGTGACGCAGGGAGCATAACCCGCTTGCGCAGCCCTTGCCGCTATTGGCTGAACGCACCTTCGGACAGATGGGTTTCGATGCTGATGTCGGAAGTGGTCATCAGCTTGTGTACCGGGCAGCGGTCGGCCACGCGGTGCAGTTCGTCACGCTGGGCGTCGGTGAGCACACCCTTGAGCGTGAGTTCGACGTGCAGGGCGTATTTGCCTTTCTGCTCTTCACTGTTGTCGCGTGTGACCTCAACCTCGACGCCCGTCAACGGGATGCCCTTTTTTCTGGCATACATTTTCAGCGTCAGGGCCTTGCAGGCACCGAGGGCTGCATCGAAGTAGTCGTGGGGTTCAGGCGCCGTGCCTTCGCCGCCAGAGGTTTTCGGCACATCGGCAAAGAGCTCGTGGTCATCGATCTGGACGCTGTGACGAAAACCTTCGGCGGAGACGGTATTGACGGTAACAGTCATAAGAAACCTCGCAGACAATGGGAAAAGTCATTCGATCAAAAAAGACCCTGAAGTTATAGAGCATCCCTTCAAATTCGCGTTCCACTTTCTTGTTGGGGGATTCGACTAAGACGCAGAACCTGTAGGAGCGAGGCTTGCCCGCGAAGAATGCACCGCGGTTTTTCAGGCATTACGCGTCATCGTTCTTCGCGGGCAAGCCTCGCTCCCACAGGATTTCACTGAACTTGTCATCGTCCTGTCACCCCGGCGTCATACCCTCGCGCTCATCTCAATCAAGGAGCGCACCATGCACCTCACCCGTTTAGCCGCCCTGGCCACAATGACGTTTGTCAGTAGTCTGGCCAGTGCCGAAGTCCGCGTCGAAGGCCCAGTGGAATACGGCGTGTTCGCTGGCCCGAAAGCCGAACTGCAATCGGGCGAGCGAGTTTTGCGCCGCAGCAATGAACAGATCCAGCAAACCGAAATCGTCCCCGCCAAACTCGGCACCAAGTTTGGTATGCGCTACCAGTTGGCCGGCAAGGTCGCCGAAGACCAGCCACTGACGTTGCTCTATTTCACGCCGGGCATTCGTACTCCGGATGGCGCGCGTCATGACAAACTGGAAGTGACTCAAAAACTGGTACCCGGTGCTCCGCAGGATGTGATGGCGTATGAGTTCACCGAAAGCCATGAAGTCGTTCCCGGTGAATGGCGTTTCATGGTGTTCCAGGGCGACCGTCTGCTGGCCCAGCAACGCTTTACCGTGCGCTGATCGCTCTCTCGCCCAACCAAATGCCAGACGAAAAAAAGCCCCGCGTTTGCGGGGCTTTCATGTTGGTGCGGATCAGCTGCCTTTGACCGTCTTGCCGTTGACCGTACCGTCGAGGAGCATGATGTTGTACTCCTTGCCGTCGGTTTCGACCTGTTGCAAGCGGACCAACAGGTAATCCCAGTCCTTGGCGAACCACAGGACGGTGATGCGCTTGCTTTGTGTCGGGTCGCGCACGCGCTCGACCTTGATTGCATCGATCTGGCCAGCCTTGGTGTCGACTTTCTCCGAACCCAGCACGCGGAAGTCATAGGTATCGACTTCGCCGTCATCGACGACCTGATAGCTCATGCTTTTCTTGCCGGCGGCCACGTCATGCTGCAGCGCCAGTTGATAGGTGGACTTGTCGACCATGCCGCGGTTGAGTGGAAGCTTGACAGCGTCACCACGATCGGTGCCGGTGACCATTTTGTTGGTCCAGTCGAAGTCCAGGTCAGCCTTCTTGGCTTTGCCCAGACCGCCACGTTCGAAGTGGTAGGACTGCGGCAGCAGGGTGTCCTTGTCCAGGGTCAGGGTACTTTCTTCAGTCAGGCTGGCGATCATCATCGACGCCTTGAAGCTGAGTTTCCAGACGCCGTTGGCTCCCTTGGTCAGGCTGCGTTCGGCAGTGCCGCTCATGGGCAGCTGCTTCCAGTCGGCGGTGTAGCTGGCGGAGAAAGGTTGAAGGTCTGCGGCCTGCGCAAACGGCAGGGCGAGCAGAGCGCAAGCGAAGAGCAGGGCGCGACGCATAAAATCTCCTAGGTTCGAATCAAGTGACCGCTGGCCGCGAGTAACTGTCCGTCCAGTAAAGCACCTTGTTCACCGAGTGATAAACGACCTTCGGCAAACCAGCGTACGGCCATCGGGTAGATCAGGTGTTCCTGGGTATGGACTCGCTGCGCCAGACTCTGCGGCGAATCGTGCAACTCTACCGGTATTACTGCCTGTACGACCAGTGGTCCGCCATCGAGTTCCTCGGTGACGAAGTGCACGGAACAGCCGTGTTCAGTGTCGCCGGCCTCCAGCGCGCGCTGATGGGTGTGTAACCCTTTGTATTTGGGCAGCAGCGAGGGATGGATATTGAGCA
This sequence comes from Pseudomonas sp. F-14 TE3482, assembly GCF_053629455.1. Lineage (NCBI taxonomy): Bacteria > Pseudomonadati > Pseudomonadota > Gammaproteobacteria > Pseudomonadales > Pseudomonadaceae > Pseudomonas > Pseudomonas sp. F-14 TE3482. Next base: position 5,880,984 of record NZ_JBRJII010000001.1, on the reverse strand, counting down.
GGCGACCCTGATAATGGCGCACGAAGTCAGCGCTGAGAATGCGCATGAAGCCGGCCAGTACCACGAGTTTGGGGTTGAAGGCGTCGATCAGTTCGATCAGCGCGGCATCGAAGGCCTCGCGACCTTCAAAAGCCTTGTGATCCAGGGTGCGGGTGTCGATACCCGCGTCCCTGGCGCGTTGCAGGCCGTAGGCGTCGGCGCGGTTGGAGATCACCGCAGCGATGCGGGCCGGGCTGTCGCCGGTCCGCGTGCTGTCGATCAAGGCCTGCAAGTTACTGCCGGTGCCGGACAACAGCACCACCACATCACAGGTCTGGGACATCAATGAGCCTTGAGGTTCTTCAGTTCAACCTGGGCCGCGCCTTCGGCAGCGGTGGCGATCTGACCGATGACCCAAGGCTGCTCGCCGGCTTCACGCAATACGTTCAGCGCAGTTTCAACGTGCTCTTGAGCAACGCAGATAACCATGCCGACGCCGCAGTTCAACACGCGATGCATTTCGTTTTCGTCGACGTTGCCTTTCTCTTGCAGCCAGTCGAACACGGCAGGGCGAGTCCAGCTTGCAACGTCAACCACCGCTTGTGCGCCTTTTGGCAGAACGCGCGGGATGTTGTCCAGCAGGCCACCACCGGTGATGTGGGCCATGGCTTTGACGGCGCCGGTTTCCTTGATCAGCTTGAGCAGCGGCTTCACGTAGATGCGGGTCGGGGCCATCAGCAGGTCGGTCAGCGGTTTGCCGTCGAGCTGGATATTTTCGATGTCTGCACCGGACACTTCGATGATCTTGCGGATCAGCGAGTAGCCGTTGGAGTGCGGGCCGGAAGACGGCAGGGCGAGCAGGGCATCGCCGGCAGCGACTTTGGAACCGTCGATGATTTCAGACTTTTCCACGACGCCGACGCAGAAGCCGGCCAGGTCGTAGTCTTCGCCTTCGTACATGCCAGGCATTTCAGCGGTTTCGCCGCCGACCAGGGAGCAGCCGGACAGTTCACAGCCAGCGCCGATGCCGGTCACGACCTGGGTCGCGGTTTCAACGTTCAGTTTGCCGGTGGCGTAGTAGTCGAGGAAGAACAGCGGCTCGGCGCCGCAGACCACCAGGTCGTTCACGCACATGGCAACCAGGTCGATGCCGATGCTGTCGTGCTTGTTCAGGTTCAGCGCCAGGCGCAGCTTGGTGCCGACGCCGTCAGTGCCCGAGACCAGTACCGGTTGTTTGTAACCGGCCGGGATTTCGCAGAGGGCGCCGAAACCGCCCAGGCCGCCCATGACTTCCGGGCGCGCAGTGCGCTTGGCGACGCTCTTGATGCGTTCGACCAATGCTTCACCGGCGTCGATGTCTACACCGGCGTCCTTGTAGCTCAGGGAGGGTTGCTTGCTCATGATCCAGGCCTTTAGGGGGGATTCAGGGGTAACGACCGAGTCCAGTGGGGCCACTGAAGCTGGCGAAGGGCAATTGCCAAACGCGAATTTCAGGGCGCCCGGCTGTTGCCGGTCTGCGAAGGCGCGCGATTTTATCAGGCTTGAGGGGCAGCGGCCATCCTCGTGCCGACGGGCAGGGGCATATCGCGTTAAAAAAACCGATATTGCCCGTGTTGGTGGCGTCCCGGATGGCTGTATAAGGTATCGACATTAACCGTCTATCGTTATGACAGTGCGAAAACTTACCGGGATCGGGTGAATGTTTTGCTTGAACCTGTGGTCAACAGACCCTTGGTTCATTCATCTTCACGCGGTCTGTTCCAGCCGCTCTTGTCGTCAGGAATCTTTTTATGCGTTTTCTTAAATTCTTGTTCGCGGGCTGTTTAACCATGGTCAGCCTGACCGGTCATGCCGAAACCGTCAAAGGCCTCTATCAAGTGCGCGAGCCCGTCAGCAGCCAGACACCGGAGGAGCGCGATCAGGCGACTCAGCGAGCGCTGGATACGTTGGTGTTGCGCCTGACTGGCGACCCAAAGGCGGCGCAGAGCCCGGGGCTGGCGACCGTGCGCAAAGACCCTCAGCAGATCATCAGTCAGTTCGGTTATGAGGCCGGGCCACCGCAAGTGCTGAAAGTCGATTTCGATCCGGCCACCACCGAACAGGCCTTGCGGCGTGCCGGGTTGGCCGTGTGGGGCGCGAACCGGCCATCGATTCTCAGTTGGTGGTTGAACGATTCCACTGAAGGTTCGAGCCTGGTCGGCGATGGCCAGGCCAGCGCCACGCCACTGCTTCGAGCGGCGCAACATCGTGGTTTGCCGCTGCGTTTGCCGCTGGCGGACCTGAACGAGCAGATTGTCGCCACTGCGCCGAATCTGGAAAGTGCCGACCCGGCACCGTTGCGTGGCGCATCCGACCGTTACAATGCCGACGCTTTGCTCGCCGTGCATGCCCGTGAAGAGGGTGGCCAATGGCAAGCCAAGTGGCGTTTATGGTTGGGCGATCAGAAAGAAGCCGGTAGCGTGCAGGGCGCCGATACCGCCGCGCTGGCCGATGCGGTGATGCTGGCGGTCAGTCAACGCCTGGCGCCGCGTTTTGCCGCCAAACCGGGCGCTTCGAGCGAGCAATTGCTGGAAGTACAAGGGATGAGCCTGGAGCGTTATGCAACGCTCGGGCGATTGCTGGAGCCTTTTGGCGCACGTCTGCAAAGTGTCGACGGCGACCGCGTGCTTTATCGGGTCAACGGCAGCCCCGATCAGCTGCGGGCGCAGTTGTCTTTGGGCAGGTTGCAGGAAATTCCGGCCGGTGAGGCGCCGGCTCCGACGGCGCCTGTTCAGCCCGTGGTTGTTGGCTCGACACCGGCCGTAGCGCCAGCCCCGGCGCTGACGCCGCAGTTACGTTTTCGCTGGTAGTTTTTCTTTATATAGAAGCAGGAGTGGTACATGGCCGATACACGGCGTTGGTTCTGGCTCGGTGGGGTGGTCCTGCTTTGCGCGTTTGTTTACCTGTTGCACCCGATCCTGACGCCTTTTTTGGTGGCGCTGTTGCTGGCTTATCTGTTCGACCCGCTGGTGGATCGGCTGGAAAAGTACGGCCTTTCACGGACCTGGGGCGTGGTGGCGGTGTTTGCCTTGTTCACATTGCTCGTCACCGCGTTGCTGTTGGTGTTGGTGCCGATGCTCGCCAAGCAACTGTTTCGTTTGTATGAACTGGCGCCACAAATGCTTGACTGGTTGCAGCACACCGCCGTGCCGTGGGCGCAATCGAAGATGGGGTTGTCGGACGGCTTCTGGAAATTCGACAAGCTCAAGGCGGCGTTCAGCGAGCACATGGGCCAGACCACCGATGTGGTCGGCGTGGTGCTGAGTCAAGCGACAGCTTCAGGTCTTGCACTGATTGGCTTGCTGGCCAATCTGGTGCTGATTCCGGTGGTGAGTTTTTATCTGCTGCGCGACTGGGATCTGATGATGGCCAAGATCCGCAGCCTGCTGCCCCGTGATCGTGAAGAGCGCGTCATGTCTTTGGCGGGAGAATGCCATGAAGTGCTCGGGGCCTTCGTGCGCGGGCAGTTGCTGGTGATGCTGGCGCTGGGTGTGATCTACGCCGCAGGCTTGATGATCGTCGGGCTGGAGCTGGGGCTGTTGATTGGTCTGATTGCCGGTCTGGCGGCGATCGTGCCGTACATGGGGTTCGTCATCGGAATTGGTGCGGCATTGATTGCCGGCCTGTTCCAGTTCGGTGGTGATTTGTATCCCATGATCGGTATTGTCGCGGTGTTCATGGTCGGCCAGGCGCTGGAAGGCATGGTCCTGACACCATTGCTGGTGGGCGACCGGATCGGCCTGCACCCGGTGGCGGTGATCTTCGCCATCCTGGCTGGCGGCGAGTTGTTTGGTTTTACCGGTGTGTTGCTGGCGTTGCCAGTGGCGGCGGTGATCATGGTCCTGGTGCGCCACATGCATGATTTGTATAAGGATTCGGATATCTACGGCGGTGTCGACGAATCCGAGGTGTAAGGTTTTTTGATCGCTCGTAGCGGGCAGTCTGGTTGCGTGCCAGGTTTGCCCGTCTCCCTCGTGTGGCTGTCACATGCGCCGCCAAAGAAACGGTCATAAAACCAGTGTGTTATCGCAAACCTTTGATTTTGCTTGTGGTCTGTCGCATTGTGCGGTCAGCCTCACGGGTATAAACTTCGCAAACTTTACACAGAGGCCACTAACGGTTCCTTTGGAACTGTTCAGTCAGCATGAAACCGATTCAGCTGCCCCTAGGTGTGCGTCTGCGTGATGACGCTACCTTTATCAATTACTACCCAGGCGCCAATGCCGCTGCACTCGGCTATGTCGAGCGGCTCTGCGAAGCCGACGCTGGCTGGACGGAAAGCCTGATTTACCTCTGGGGCAAGGACGGGGTAGGGCGCACGCATTTGTTGCAGGCGGCGTGTCTGCGCTTCGAACAACTGGGGGAGCCGGCGGTGTACCTGCCGTTGGCCGAGTTGTTGGACCGCGGCATTGAAATCCTCGATAACCTCGAACAATACGAACTGGTCTGTCTGGACGATCTGCAGGCGGTCGCCGGCAAGGCCGATTGGGAAGAGGCGCTGTTCCATCTGTTCAATCGTCTGCGTGACAGCGGCCGGCGTCTGCTGATCGCCGCCTCGACATCCCCGCGTGAACTGCCGGTGAAGCTGGCAGACCTCAAGTCGCGGCTGACACTGGCACTCATCTTCCAGATGCGCCCACTCTCTGACGAAGACAAATTGCGTGCCTTGCAGTTGCGCGCATCCCGTCGCGGCCTGCACCTGACCGATGAAGTCGGGCATTTTATCTTGACCCGCGGTACCCGCAGCATGAGTGCGCTTTTCGAGCTGCTTGAACGCCTCGATCAGGCCTCCCTTCAAGCCCAGCGCAAGCTGACAATCCCGTTCCTGAAAGAAACCCTTGGTTGGTAAAAAAACCTGATCAAACTCAGGTTTTACACGGGTTTCGGCATATTCCAGGCGTCAACAAACCCGCTTTCCTGCAAGAGGGCAGGCTGCGCAAAGGTTCAAAATGGGCTTAAGCGCTTAGATGTAAACGAGAAACCGAAAAGTCACATACAGATCGATTGAATTTGCAAATGAGGTCGATAGCGGGCATAGTCGCGGCTTCTTTAGAAACTATCAGCCACGGTCGTGCCCATGCTAAATCGCTTCGCACCCCTCGTGCCTCTCGCACTCGTCACCCTGTTGTTCGGTTGCGCTGCCCACTCTCCAGTGTCCCAGCAAGAGCCAAAACAGCAGGTTTCAAATTCAGTTACCGCGCAGTCTTCTTCCGTTCTTTTCCAGGAAGAGCTAGTCACCGATAAAGAACTGGCAGACTTCGCCGGCGGCAAGTCGTACCAGCTTCCGGTTCTCGCCGACAGCATCCTCGAACGTGGCATGTCCCTGATCGGTACCCGTTACCGTTTCGGCGGCACCTCCGAGGCCGGCTTCGACTGCAGCGGCTTCATCGGTTATCTGTTTCGTGAAGAGGCCGGCATGAACCTGCCGCGCTCCACCCGCGAAATGATCAACGTTGACGCTCCTCTGGTTGCTCGCAGCGCCCTCAAACCGGGTGACCTGCTGTTCTTCGCCACCAATGGTCGTCGCGGTCGTGTCAGTCACGCCGGGATCTACCTGGGTGACAACCAGTTCATCCACTCCAGCAGCCGCAAAAGCGGTGGTGTCCGGATTGATAGTCTGGGCGACAGCTACTGGAGCAAAACCTTCATCGAAGCCAAGCGCGCACTCGCGATGGCACCGACTGCGGCCCCGGCTATCGTCACGGCACGCAAGTAAGCGGACAGTTTGTAAGGCGAACTTAAAGTCTTACTTGAAGTTTGCCGCGTAGCCGCTAGAATCCTGATCTATTATTGATGGCAAACCGCCTGCGTTCTGCGCAGGCGGTTTTCTTTTCTGCCTTTTCGGTGGAAAAAGCCGCAGCCAGATCAGGATGTTCTGTTTATGACGATGTCGGCCCGCCTCGCACTCATATTCTTCGCAGCGCTGCTCAGCGCCTGCGCCAGCCGCACACCGCCCCCTGCGCCGATGGTTCGCGCTCCCATTGTTTTCGGTCCTTCCCAAGCCTTTTCCCCTGCGGCAGAAGACGTGCTGTTTCGCGCGCTGGGCCTGGTGGGAACACCTTATCGCTGGGGCGGCAACACGCCGGATTCCGGATTCGATTGCAGCGGTCTGATCGGTTATGTGTATCGCGATGTCGCCGGCATTTCCTTGCCGCGCTCCACCCGCGAGATGATTGGCATGCAAGCCCCCAGTGTCGGCAAGGAAGGCCTGCAAACCGGCGACCTGATTTTCTTCGCCACCAATGGCGGCTCCCAGGTCAGCCACGCCGGTATCTACGTCGGCGAAGGCCGCTTCGTCCACGCGCCAGCCACGGGCGGCACGGTCAAGCTGGACAGCTTGTCCAAGGCTTACTGGCAGAAAGCCTACCTGAGCGCCAAGCGCGTCTTGCAACCCGAGCACTTGGCACATAATCCGTAGTGGAAGTTGTCAGGACCGCTCGCACGCTCTGCCGTAAACGCTGATCCCCTGTGGGAGCGGGCTTGCCCGCGATGACGTCGGCACATTCAACATCGATGTAGTCTGGGCTTTCGCTATCGCGGGCAAGCCCGCTCCCACAGGGTTTTCGTCTTGCAGTGATCATATTATTTAGCCGCGGAAACGCGCCACACCTTGTTCCCCACATCATCCGCCACCAGCAAGCCGCCTTGCTGATCGATCACAACACCCACCGGCCGGCCCATGGCTTTTTCGTCGTCAGTGAGGAAGCCGGTGAGTACATCCACCGGCTGCCCGGTCGGTTTGCCGGCGGTGAACGGCACGAAAATCACTTTATAGCCGCTGTGAGGTTTGCGGTTCCACGAGCCGTGTTGGCCGATGAAGGCGCCTTGGGTGAACGGCGCGGGCAACTTGCTGCCTTCGGCGAACGTCAGGCCCAGTGACGCGGTATGCGGCCCCACCGCATAGTCCGGTGCAATCGCCTTGGCCACCAGATCGGGGTTTTGCGGCTCGACGCGAATGTCGACGTGCTGGCCGTAATAGCTGTAGGGCCAGCCGTAGAACCCGCCATCCTTCACGGATGTGATGTAGTCCGGCACCAGGTCGCTGCCGATTTCGTCACGCTCGTTGACGGCTGTCCACAGTGCGCCGCTCTGCGGTTCCCAGGCCAGGCCGTTTGGATTGCGAATCCCCGAGGCGAAGATCCGATGGTTGCCGGTGGCGCGTTCCACTTCCCAGATCGCCGCGCGACCTTCCTCCTGATCCATGCCGTTTTCGCCGACGTTGCTGTTCGAGCCCACGGTGACGTACAGCTTGCTGCCATCCTTGCTGGCGATGACGTTTTTGGTCCAGTGATGATTCAGCGTGCCGCCCGGCAGGTCGACCACCTTGATGGGCTGCGACTTGATCGCCGTCTCACCGTTTTCATAGTGGAAACGCAGCAGGCGATCAGTGTCGGCGACGTACAGGTCATTGCCGACCAGGGTCATGCCGAAGGGCGAATTGAGGTTTTCCAGGAATACCGTGCGGGTTTCGGCAACGCCATCGTGGTCCTTGTCCCGCAACAGGGTGATGCGGTTCGGGCTGGGGACGCCAGCACCGGCACGGCCCATGACTTTGCCCATGACCCAGCCGCGAATGCCTTGACCATCATCGGGTTTAGGCGGTGCATTGGTTTCGGCCACCAGCACATCGCCGTTTGGTAATACGTAGAGCCAGCGCGGATGATCGAGGCCTTCGGCAAACGCCACCACTTGAGTCCCGGTCGCGGCGACAGGTTTCTTGCCTTCAGGCCAGCCGATCGCCGGGGCGATGTTCACCGTCGGGATCAGGGTTTTATTCGGTTCTGGCAGCTTGGGCGAGGGGCCTGTGCCATCCGAGACTTGCAGGCTGGAGGTTTCACCACAGGCGGCGAGCCCTCCGGCGAGCGCGATGATGAAAACGAGCTGGGGTTTGCGCATTACTGATCTTCCCTATGAATGCATTGACGTAATCATAGAGAAGCGTAGACGTTCGATGGTTCAACCGGTCAGCCGCGGGCTTCCTTGAGCAGAACAGCGATGCCTGGATGGTAGTTGCCGGCTTCATTGCGCAACTTGCGGTAGGCGTAAGGGAAATACCAGGCCACGGCGCAGGTATGTTCCTTTTGCAGGTCGTCGACCATGTCCTGGAGTTCTTCCGGGGTGGCGCTGTGTTGGGCTTTTTGTGGCGCGACAAACAGACAGCCGAGTTTCAGATCGCTGGCGTAGCTGATTCGCTTCGCGTCACTGGTGATGTCCGCCAATGCCTGAGTCAGGTTCAGGCTATTGACCCGTGGCCAGCGCTGGGTGGCCTGGAGATACGCGCGCTCTTCGCTGCTGGCGATAAACAGATCGGCGCGGGCGTTGCGTTCGCCTTCTTCGATCTGTTTGCGGGTCGACGTCTGTGCCAGCGTGACCATTTCTGCCATCCAGGCCGCGGCGCAGAGCAGACCGAGGTTGGCGTTTTCGTCGTACCAGTAAGGTGTATCGTTATCGCCGCGCACGGTGTTGTAGCGGTCGATACAGTCAAACCAGCGTTCCAGTACCGGCCGCAGGAATTCCAGCTTCGGATTGCTGATGATCATGCCTTGCATGTGGCTCACCCTTGTTATTGTGTTGTCAGGTTGTGGCTCTTTGATATCACTGCTGGCAGTGTGGCACAAGATTGGCGTCAGTTAATTGATCGACGGCAGTTATTCGCTCAGCGGTGTCCCGGCTTTAATTGACGCTCCATCCCCAACCCTCTAACCTTCGCGGCTTGTTTCAGGTGCTCTGTGACCTTGGTCGACAGAGTGAAACAGGGAAGCCGGTGAGTGAATTTCTTCCAGCGAAGAATGATCACGATCCCGGCGCTGCCCCCGCAACGGTAAATGAGTAAAAGCTGCGCGAGGGCCTGTCATCAGGCCCTAGCCACTGTGTCGACTGTCGACATGGGAAGGCGCGCAGTCAGGCGCAAGCCGCTCATGAGCCCGGAGACCGGCCTGATTCATCCAACGGCATCACGGTGGGCGATGCCAGGCTTCTTGCCGTCTATTCTTGTGCCTGCCCGCCGTTATCCAGCCCCAACGGAGAGCTCCCCCATGACTGATACTCCCGATCGTGACGAACGCCATCTGGCGCGCATGCTGCGAAAAAAAGCGGTGATCGACGAACGCATCGCCAACTCGCCGAATGAATGCGGTTTGCTGCTGGTGCTTTCCGGTAACGGCAAAGGCAAAAGCAGTTCGGCGTTCGGCATGCTCGCGCGGTCCATGGGCCACGGCATGCAGTGCGGCGTGGTGCAGTTCATCAAGGGGCGCACCAGCACTGGCGAGGAGCTGTTCTTCCGACGCTTCCCGGAGCAAGTGCGTTTTCATGTGATGGGCGAGGGCTTTACCTGGGAAACCCAGGACCGTCAGCGCGACATCGCCGCCGCCGAAGCCGCCTGGGCAGTGTCCCGCGAATTGCTGCGTGATCCGGCCATTGGCCTCGTGGTGTTAGATGAATTGAACATCGCCCTCAAGCACGGCTACCTCGATCTCGATCAGGTGCTCAGCGACTTGCAGGCCCGTCCGCCGATGCAGCACGTGGTGGTCACCGGTCGCGGCGCCAAGCCCGAGATGATCGAACTGGCCGACACTGTCACTGAAATGGGCATGATCAAGCACGCCTTCCAGGCCGGAATCAAAGCGCAAAAAGGCGTCGAGTTGTGAACTGCACTTTATGAATAGCCATCGTCAATGCCCGGCGGTACTGATCGCCGCGCCGGCCTCCGGCCAGGGCAAGACCACTGTCACCGCCGCGCTCGCCCGTTTGCATCGCAATCAGGGGCGCAAGGTTCGCGTGTTCAAATGCGGCCCGGATTTTCTCGACCCGATGATTCTCGAGCGCGCCAGCGGCGCACCGGTTTATCAACTCGACATGTGGATGGTCGGCGAGCAAGAAAGTCGACGGCTGTTGTGGGAAGCCGCTGGCGAAGCCGATCTGATCCTCATCGAAGGCGTCATGGGGCTATTCGACGGTACGCCATCCAGCGCCGATCTGGCGCGGCACTTCGGTGTGCCGGTGCTCGGCGTGATCGACGGCACCGCGATGGCGCAGACGTTTGGCGCGCTGGCCCTGGGCCTTGCGCGTTATCAGCCGGATTTGCCGTTTGCCGGTGTGCTGGCCAATCGGGTCGGCACCGTGCGCCATGCGCAATTGCTCGAAGGCAGCCTGACTGAAGGTTTGCGCTGGTACGGAGCGTTGTCCCGGGAGACCGGCATCGAATTGCCAAGTCGGCATCTCGGCCTGGTTCAGGCCAGTGAATTGAATGATCTCGACCTGCGTCTCGATGCGGCGGCCGACTCATTAGCCAGCAGTTGCGATGTGGCGCTGCCGCCAGCCGTGGAATTCGCCGCGCCTGAAATGATCGCAGCCGAACCGTTGCTGGCCGGTGTGCGGATTGCCGTGGCCCGGGATGAAGCTTTCGCGTTTACCTACGGCGCGAGCCTGGATCTGCTGCGGGCCATGGGCGCCGAATTGACTTTCTTTTCGCCGATCCGCGACAGCGAATTACCTGAGGCAGACAGCCTCTATCTGCCGGGCGGTTACCCTGAATTGCACCATGTAGCGTTGTCGCAAAACACGCCGATGCTGACCGCGATCCGCGCTCACCACGCGGCGGGCAAACCGTTGCTGGCCGAGTGTGGCGGCATGCTGTATCTGCTGGATTCCTTGACCGATGTCGAGGGCACTCGCGCTGAACTGGTTGGCTTGCTGGCCGGTGATGCGGTGATGCAGAAGCGTCTTGCCGCGTTGGCCTTGCAGGCGGTCGAATTGCCGGAAGGTTTGCTGCGTGGGCACACCTATCACCACTCGCTGACCAGCACCGGGCTTGAGCCGATTGCTCGAGGTTTGAGCCCCAATGGCGGACGAGGGGCGGAGGCGGTTTATCGTGAGGGGCGGATGACGGCCTCTTATGTACATTTTTATTTTCCGTCCAATCCATCGGCGATTGCAGCGCTGTTTGTGCCTGACCTTGAGGACGCCTTCGCGAGCAAGCCCGCTCCCACAGGGGGATGCAATTCAAATGTGGGAGCGGGCTTGCTCGCGAAGAGGCCATGACCGACAACACATTTTCCGAAGCCGAACGCGCAGCCGTTTACCGAGCCATCGCCGAGCGCCGCGACATGCGGCACTTCAGCGGCGGCACGGTCGAACCCGAGTTACTGAGACGTCTGCTCGAAGCCGCGCACCAAGCGCCGAGTGTCGGCCTGATGCAGCCCTGGCGTTTCATCCGCATCAGCGACCGGGTACTGCGCGGCAAGATTCAGCAGTTGGTGGAAGAAGAACGCATCCGCACCGCCGAAGCCCTCGGCGAGCGCTCCGACGAATTCATGAAGCTCAAGGTCGAAGGCATCAACGACTGCGCCGAGGTGCTGGTCGCCGCGCTGATGGACGATCGTGAGCGGCATATCTTCGGCCGTCGTACATTGCCGGAAATGGACATGGCCTCGCTGTCCTGCGCCATCCAGAACCTTTGGCTCGCATCCCGCGCCGAAGGCCTTGGCATGGGCTGGGTGTCATTGTTCGAGCCACAAGCGCTGGCGGACTTGCTGGGTTTACCGACCGGGGCCAAGCCTTTGGCCGTTCTTTGTCTGGGGCCGGTCAAGGAATTCTACCCGGCGCCGATGTTGGTACTCGAAGGTTGGGCGCAGGCGCGTCCACTCAGCGAATTGCTGTATGAAAATTATTGGGGAGTGAGTCAATGAGTGTGGCGTTGTTGAGTGTCGCCGCGGTCGCGCTGGATGCGCTGCTGGGTGAGCCCAAACGCTGGCATCCGCTGGTGGCGTTCGGTCGTTTTGCCGATCGCATCGAGCAACGTTTCAACTCCGGTGGCCGCGGCTGGCGCAGTCACGGCGTTACGGCCTGGGTGATGGCGGTCGTGCCGCTGACCTTGTTGGCCACCGCACTTTCCTGGGCGCCTTACGTTGGCTGGATTGTCGAGATTCTCTTGCTCTATTGTGCCCTCGGCATGCGCAGTCTCGGCGAGCACGTCGAGCCGGTGGCCAAGGCCCTGCGCAGCGATGATCTGATCGAGGCGCGCAAACGTGTGGGTTATCTGGTCAGCCGTCAGACCAGCGAACTGGATGAAACCGAAGTCGCCCGCGCCGCCACCGAGTCGGTGCTGGAGAACGGCAGCGATGCGGTGTTCGCCGCGCTGTTCTGGTTTGCCGTGGCGGGTGCGCCCGGCGTGGTGCTCTATCGCCTGAGCAACACGCTTGATGCGATGTGGGGTTATCGCAACGATCGCTTCGAACGTTTCGGTTGGGCTGCGGCGAAGATCGATGATGTTCTGAACTACATTCCTGCACGCCTGGTGGCGTTGACCTACGCGCTGCTGGGTAAAACCCGACTGGCGCTGAAGTGCTGGCGTATCCAGGGCCCAACCTGGGACAGCCCGAATGCCGGGCCGGTGATGGCGGCCGGTGCTGGCGCGCTGGGTGTCGAGTTGGGCGGGGCGGCGATTTATCACGGTGAACTGCATCAGCGTCCGCAATTGGGCGAAGGGGTGCCGGCGGATGCCGATTCCATCGACCGTGGCTGGCAATTGGTCCAGCGCGGGGTATGGTTATGGCTGCTGATTCTCTGCGTGGGGGCTGAATTCTATGCTTGAACACGGTGGCCGCTTGCGCAATGCGGCGCTTGAATACGGCATTGCCGAAGCCGATTGGCTCGACCTGTCCAGTGGCCTGGCGCCTTGGCCATTCCCGGTTCCGGACATCCCGCTGCGGGCCTGGGCGCGGTTGCCAGAAACCGATGACGGTCTGGAGCAGGCTGCCTGCGACTATTACGGTGCGGCTCAGGTGTTGCCGGTGGCCGGGTCGCAAATGGCGATCCAGTTGCTGCCGCGGTTGCGCCGGGCCGGCAAGGTCGGCGTGCTGTCGCCGTGTTACGCCGAACACGCCCAAGCCTGGCGTCGCAACGGGTACATCGTGCGTGAAGTGCTGGAGTCGGAAGTCGATTTCTTTCTCGACAGCCTCGATGTGCTGGTGGTGGTCAACCCGAACAATCCCACAGGGTTGAGCCTGACGCCGGCTCGTCTGCTGGATTGGCATTCTCGGCTGGCCCAGCGCGGTGGCTGGCTGGTGGTGGACGAGGCGTTCATGGACAACACCCCGCATTTGAGCCTGGCGCCGTTTGCCAATCAGATCGGTTTGATCGTGCTGCGCTCCTTCGGCAAATTCTTCGGCCTGGCCGGTGTGCGACTGGGGTTTGTGCTGGCCGAGCGCAAGTTGCTCAAGCTACTGGCCGAACAGGTCGGACCCTGGGCGGTCAGTGGGCCGACCCGAGTGCTGGGCCAGGCGTGCCTGACGGATACGGACGGGCACACCCGACAGCGCATTCGTACTGACGAGGCCGGCGAGCGTCTGGCGTTGCTGCTTGAACAGTACGGTCTCAAACCCCAGGGCGGTTGCGCATTGTTCCAATGGCTGATCATCGAGTGCGCCGAAGCACTGCACGAATTCATGGCCCGGCGCGGCATTCTGCTGCGGTTGTTCACCCACAACAGCAGCCTGAGGTTTGGCTTGCCCGCCGATGAAGCGGATTGGCTGCGTCTTGAGCAAGCGCTTGAAGCCTACGTTAAGGAAGCGCAATGACTACGTTGATGGTGCAGGGCGCGACTTTGATGGTGCAGGGCACTACATCGGACGCCGGTAAAAGCACACTGGTGACGGCGCTATGCCGCTGGGTTGCGCGCCAGGGTGTCAGCGTCGTGCCGTTCAAGCCGCAGAACATGGCTCTCAACAGCGCGGTGACCGCTGACGGTGGCGAGATTGGTCGCGCTCAAGCGGTGCAGGCCCAGGCCGCCAACCTTGAACCGCACACCGACATGAACCCGGTGCTGCTCAAGCCCAATAGCGATACCGGCGCCCAAGTGATCATTCATGGTCGCGCGGTCACCACCATGAATGCTGTCGCCTATCACGACTACAAAGCCATCGCCATGCAAGCGGTACTGGCCTCCCATGAGCGGTTGAGTGCGGCGTATCCGGTGGTGATGGTCGAAGGGGCGGGTTCGCCGGCAGAGATCAACCTGCGGGCCGGCGACATCGCCAACATGGGTTTTGCCGAGGCGGTGGACTGCCCGGTGGTGCTGATCGCCGACATCAATCGCGGTGGAGTTTTCGCGCATTTGGTCGGTACGCTGGAGCTGCTGTCCCCCAGCGAACAGGCAAGGGTCAAAGGCTTCATCATCAACCGGTTTCGCGGCGACATCGCCTTGCTGCAACCAGGCCTCGATTGGCTGGAGGCGCGCACTGGCAAACCGGTGATTGGCGTTTTGCCTTATGTGATGGACCTGCATCTTGAGGCCGAGGATGGTCTCGATCAGCGGCAGACCGACAAGGCCGATCAGGTACTCAACGTGGTGGTGCCGGTACTGCCGCGCATCAGCAACCACACCGATTTCGATCCGTTGCGCCTGCATCCGCAAGTGGACCTGCAATTCATCGGCCTCGGTCAGGCGATTCCGCCGGCCGACCTGATCATTCTTCCTGGCTCGAAAAGCGTGCGCAGTGACCTCGCATACTTGCGAGCCAACGGTTGGGACACGGCGATCTCGCGGCACTTGCGCTACGGCGGAAAAGTGCTGGGGATCTGCGGCGGTCTGCAAATGCTCGGCGAGCACGTGCACGACCCGCTGGGCCTTGAAGGCGCGCCGGGTTCCAGTGCCGGCTTGGGCTTGCTGGCGTTCGAAACGCAGCTCGAAGAAGAGAAGCAGTTGCGCAATGTGCGTGGGCGCCTGGCGCTGGAAGATGCGCAGGTCAGCGGCTATGAAATTCATGCCGGCGTGACCACCGGGGCGGCGCTGGAAAATGCCGCGGTGAAGCTCGACGATGGTCGCTGCGATGGCGCGCAAAGTGTCGATGGGCAGATATTCGGCACGTACCTGCATGGCCTGTTCGAGTCACCGGCGGCGTGCAGTGCGTTGTTGCGCTGGGCCGGTTTGCAGGATGTGCAGGAAGTGGATTACCACGCCTTGCGCGAGCGTGACATCGAACGGCTGGCGGATCTGGTGGAGATGCATCTGGATACCGGGTTGTTGCGGGAGCTCTGTGGGTTTTGAGGTGGTTGCACAGGCCCCATCGCGGGCAAGCCCGCTCCCACAGGTTTCGTGGGTAGACAAAAATCTGTGAACAGCCTCGATCCTTGTGGGAGCGGGCTTGCCCGCGATGAGGCCCGTCCCGACACCGAAGATTTTAAGGAATAAACCATGCTGCAACTGATCCTCGGCGGCGCCCGTTCCGGCAAAAGCCGTCTGGCTGAAAAACTGGCGACAGACAGTCAGCTCCAAGTCACTTATATAGCCACCTACATCGCCACCAGCCAATCTCAAGACGGTGAAATGAACGAACGGGTGGCCCATCACCGCGCCCGTCGTCCGGCCGAATGGGCATTGATCGAAGAACCGCTGGAGCTCGCCCGTGTGCTGCGCGAAAACGCCAGTGCCGATCGTTGCTTGCTGGTGGATTGCCTGACGTTGTGGCTAACCAATCTGCTGATGCTCGACGATGCCGAGCGCTTGTCGGCCGAACGCGAAGCCCTGCTGGAATGCCTGGCGTCATTGCCGGGTGAAATCATTTTTGTCAGCAACGAGACCGGCATGGGTGTCGTGCCGTTGGGCGAATTGACTCGCCGCTATGTCGATGAAGCCGGTTGGCTGCATCAAGCCTTGGCCGAGCGCTGTCAGCGAGTCGTCCTGACCGTCGCCGGTCTGCCCCTGACTTTGAAAGGAACTGCGTTATGACTCATGCCTGGTGGCTGAACCCGTGCAAGCCCATCGACGCTCAAACGGTCGAACAGGCGCAGGCGCGTCAACAGCAACTGACCAAACCTGCCGGCTCACTCGGCCGGCTCGAATCGGTGGCGGTGCAACTGGCCGGATTGCAGGGGCAGGTCAAGCCGACGCTCGATCAGCTGTGGATTGCGATTTTTGCCGGTGACCATGGTGTGGTTGCTGAAGGCGTGTCGGCGTTTCCTCAGGAAGTCACCGGGCAGATGCTGCACAACTTTGTCAGCGGCGGCGCGGCGATCAGCGTGTTGGCTCGGCAGTTGGGGGTTTCCCTGGAAGTGGTCGACCTCGGCACCGTGACGCCGTCGTTGAACCTGCCGGGTGTGCGTCACCTGAACATCGGCCCGGGCACGGCGAATTTCGTTCAGGGGCCGGCGATGACTCAGGCTCAGGGTGAACTCGCTTTGCAGGCCGGCCGCGACAGTGTGCAGCGCGCCATCGCAGCCGGCGCGCAGTTGTTCATCGGTGGCGAAATGGGCATCGGCAACACCACCGCGGCTAGCGCGTTGGCCTGTGCGTTGCTCGATTGCCCGGTGGTGCATCTGGCTGGCCCGGGTACTGGATTGAACGCGGCGGGTGTCAGCCATAAAGCCCAAGTCATTGAATGTGCCTTGGTGTTGCATGGCGCTCAGCGTGGAGATGCGCTGCAAACTTTGTTCAACCTCGGCGGTTTCGAAATCGCTGCGCTGGTCGGCGCGTACCTGGCCTGTGCTCAGGAAGGTATCGCGGTGTTGGTCGACGGGTTTATTTGCAGCGTCGCCGCGCTGGTGGCGGTGCGTTTGAATCCGGCCTGCCGTGAGTGGTTACTGTTCGGTCATCGCGGCGCCGAGCCAGGCCATCGCCATGTGCTCGAAACCCTGAACGCCGAACCGTTGCTGGACCTTGGCCTGCGACTGGGCGAGGGCAGTGGTGCGGCATTGGCCGTGCCATTGTTGCGTCTGGCCTGCGACCTGCACGGGCAGATGGCGACGTTCGCCGAAGCCGCAGTGGCGGATCGCCCGGCATGACCTTGCGCCTGGACCTGTTGCGCCATGGCGAAACCGAACTCGGCGGCGGTTTGCGCGGCAGCCTCGACGATGCGCTGACCGGCAAGGGTTGGGCGCAGATGCGCGCCGCGGTGATCGAGCAGGGGCCCTGGGATCGACTGGTCAGTTCGCCGTTGCAGCGTTGCGCGCGCTTTGCGCAAGAGCTTGGGGCGCAACTGGGGTTGCCGGTGCAACTGGATAAGGATCTGCAAGAACTACACTTCGGCGCCTGGGAAGGGCAGAGCGCCGCGGCGTTGATGGAAACCAGTGCCGAGGCGTTGGGCTTGTTCTGGGCCGATCCTTATTCGTTCACGCCGCCAGACGGTGAGCCGGTGGCGGACTTTTCTGCGCGAGTGTTGGCGGCCATCGAACGGCTGCACACGGCCTATGCCGGTGAGCGGATCTTGCTGATCAGCCATGGCGGCGTCATGCGTTTGTTGCTGGCTCAAGCGCGCGGATTGCCGCGTGAGCAGTTGCTCAACGTTGAAGTCGGCCACGGCGCGTTGTTCTCGTTGTCGGTCGAACCCGGCGTCTTGTTAAGGGAAGCGATCTGATCATGTTGCCGTTCTGGATCGCCCTGCAATTTTTGAGCAGCCTACCAATTCGTTTGCCGGGTATGCCGACGCCAGAGGAACTGGGCCGGTCGCTGCTGTTTTATCCGCTGGTCGGTTTGCTGTTTGGCGTGATTCTGTGGGGGCTGAACTGGCTATTGCTGGGCACGCCATTATTGCTTCACGCCGCACTGCTGCTCAGTGTTTGGGTCGTGCTCAGCGGCGCGTTGCACCTGGATGGCCTGGCCGATAGCGCCGATGCGTGGCTCGGGGGTTACGGCGACCGTGAACGCACCTTGACCATCATGAAAGACCCGCGCAGCGGGCCGATCGCCGTGGTGACGCTGGTGCTGGTGTTGCTGCTCAAGTTCGCCGCGTTGCTGGCGTTGATCGAGCAACAGCACAGCGTGGCCCTGATCATCGTTCCACTGCTTGGCCGCAGCGCGTTACTGGGCTTATTCCTCTCCACTCCTTACGTGCGTCCCGGTGGATTGGGGCAGGCGCTGGCCGATCATCTGCCGCGTTTGGCCGGCAAACAGGTGTTGGTGATCAGTGCGGTGGCCTGTGTGCTGATGGCTGGCCTCAGCGCCGTATGGGCGCTTGCACTGGCGGCAGCGGTGTTTGTCTGGTTGCGGCAAGTGATGGTGCGACGATTGGGCGGGACGACGGGCGATACGGCGGGGGCGTTGCTGGAATTGCTGGAGGTGGCGGTACTGGTGGGGCTTGCACTGCTCTGAGCCCCTGTAGGAGCGGGCAAGCCTCGCTCCTACAGGTAATATGTATCGAAAGATTTGCTTTCATTTAACCGCGGGTATATACACGCACTATGCTTCCTTCTCAATGTTTGTGCACTAACCTGCGTCGCGCCGCTCGTGGCGTCAGCAGGCATTACGACGGCGCCCTCGACGGCTTCGGGATTAACGTTGCCCAGTATTCTCTGCTGTGCAATCTGCAGCGTCTGGATCAGCCAAGCATCTCGTCCCTGGCCGAAGCCATGGGCCTGGATCGCAGCACTCTCGGGCGTAATCTGCGGGTGCTGGAGGGCGAAGGTCTGGTGACGCTGGTTGAAGGCGAGGACATGCGCAATCGCATCGTCCTGCTCACCGAGACAGGCCGCGAACGCCTGGCGGCGGCGTTGCCAGCCTGGGAAGCGGCGCAGCAGCGGTTGATCGATCGCCTGGGTGCCGAGAAGCGTGAAATTTTGCTGAAGTTGCTGGATGAACTGGCTTGAGGCCAGTTTGTTCGATCTTAAGCGGGTATATACCCGCTACCGGAGAACAAGAATGACATCGATGTGGCGTACATGCGGTTGGGTTCTGTTGGGGAGTGCGCTGATTCTGGCGTTGTCATTGGGTGTGCGACACGGCTTCGGGCTGTTTTTGGCACCCATGAGTGCCGAGTTCGGCTGGGGTCGCGAAGTGTTTGCCTTCGCCATTGCTTTGCAGAACCTGATCTGGGGCCTGGCCCAGCCATTCACCGGCGCACTGGCCGACCGCTTTGGCGCTGCGAAGGTGGTGTTGATCGGTGGTGTTCTGTACGCCCTGGGTCTGGTGTTCATGGGGCTGTCCGATTCGGCGGTGACCTTGTCCTTGAGCGCGGGGCTGTTGATCGGTATCGGCCTGTCAGGCACCTCGTTTTCGGTGATCCTCGGCGTGGTCGGTCGTGCCGTGCCACCGGAAAAACGCAGCATGGGCATGGGGATCGCCAGCGCCGCCGGTTCTTTCGGTCAATTCGCCATGTTGCCCGGCACGCTGGGGTTGATCGGCTGGCTTGGCTGGTCTGCGGCATTGCTGGTGTTGGGTCTGGTGGTGGCGCTGATCGTGCCGCTGGTGAGCATGCTCAAGGACAAGCCGCTGCCGGTTCTCGGACACGAGCAAACCCTCTCTGAAGCGCTGCGCGAAGCCTGTTCCCATTCAGGATTCTGGCTGTTGGCGTTCGGTTTTTTTGTCTGCGGTTTTCAAGTGGTGTTCATCGGCGTGCACTTGCCGGCTTATCTGGTGGACCAACACTTGCCAGCCTCCGTCGGCACCACGGTGCTGGCGCTGATTGGTCTGTTCAATATTTTCGGTACTTATACGGCGGGTTGGCTTGGCGGGCGGATGTCCAAGCCGCGCTTGCTCACTGGTTTGTATCTGTTGCGGGCGGTGGTGATTGTGCTGTTCCTCTGGGCGCCGGTCACTCAGGTCACGGCTTATCTGTTCGGCATGGCGATGGGGTTTCTCTGGTTGTCTACGGTGCCCTTGACCAATGGCACGGTGGCGACCTTGTTCGGTGTACGAAATTTGTCCATGCTCGGTGGGATCGTTTTCCTCTTCCATCAGCTCGGCTCGTTCCTCGGCGGCTGGTTGGGTGGGGTGGTGTATGACCGAACCGGGAGCTACGACTTGATCTGGCAAGTGGCGATTCTCTTGAGTCTGGTGGCCGCAGCTCTGAACTGGCCGGTGCGCGAGCAGCCGGTGGCGCGTCTGCAAACCCGGATGAGTGCTGCATGAACAGTCTCTGGCCGCAGATGGCTGCTATCGGCGTCGGCATATTGTTACTGGCCTTGGCATGGTGGGGCTGGCATCAGGGTGGCCTGGCATTGATGCAGCTGGGCATGGGTGCTTGCTAGCGAGCGGCGAAGGCGAGTAATTTCGTTTTCTGACGATTGTTCAAGGATGCACCGACATGCTGATGCGCTGGCTTGCAGTTCCCGCATTGTTGATGGCTTTTACCGGGCTGGCCCAGGCGGCAGAATGCCCGGAGTTGCTACAAGGCTCTTTGCCCAAGCTGCGCGCCAAGGAATCCATCGATCTGTGCCAGCGCTTTGCCGGCAAGCCGCTGGTGGTGGTCAATACCGCGAGTTTCTGTGGCTTCGCTCCGCAATTCAAAGGCCTTGAGGCACTGTATCAGCGTTACAAGGATCAAGGGCTTGAGGTGGTGGGTGTTCCATCCAATGACTTCAAGCAAGAGTCCAAGGATGGCGAAGAGACTGCCAAAGTCTGTTACGTGAACTACGGCGTCACCTTCACCATGACCGAGCCACAGAAGGTCCGCGGCGATGACGCAACGCATTTGTTCAAGGTTCTCGCTGAACAAAGCAGTTCGCCGAAGTGGAATTTCTACAAGTACGTGGTCGATCGCCAGGGCAAGGTGATCGCCAATTTCTCCAGCCTGACCAAGCCGGATAATCCCGAGTTCATCGAGGCGGTGGAGAAAGCCCTCGCATCGAAACCCTGATCGACGCGCACTAAAAAGCCCCGCCTCTGTACAAGAGCGCGGGGCTTTTTCAATTCAGGCGGCGAGGGAGTCGCCGTGAATCATCAGAAACGGTATGTTGCGCCAACACCGAAACCGTTCGCATAGTTTTCATACTCTGCGCTGTAGTTCTGACGGCCGTTGCTGTTGTTGACCTTGACCGACTCTTCGCGCAGGTACGAGTACGCTACGTCGATGGTCAGGTCGTCGGTCGGGCTCCAGCCGGCGCCCAGGCTGAAAATCTTGCGATCGCCAGTCGGAATGCGCGGGGAACGGTTTTCGTTATTGGTCGGTGCCTGGTCAACGGACAGGCCGGTACGCAGAACCCATTGTTTGTTCAACTGGTACGAAGCGCCGATGGCGTGCGCCCAGGTGTCGTGCCAGTTCTGTTCTTCGGTGATGGTACCGAACTGGCCATTGAGGAGGGCCGGAACGCCTTTGTTTTCGACGGTGATTTCTTTCAGGCGGCTCCAGCGAGTCCAGGTGCTACCTGCGTAGAGCGTCCACTGATCATCCAGTTGATGAGTGACCGAGAAGTCGACCGACTCAGGCGTGGTGATATCCAGAGACGCATCGTACTTCTGGTTCGGGTTCTGACCAACGGCACCGAGGAGGTTGTAATTGACCTTGGTGTCGCCTTCGAGCTTGTACTTCACTTTCGAGTGGTAGGTCAGGCCGACGCGCGTGCTGTCGGTGGCTTGAACCAGCACGCCGATGTTGTAGCCCAGCGCGATGTCGTCACCCTTGATCTTGACCTTGCCGTCCGGTGCGGCCTGAGTGATCGACAGGTTCGATTCCAGGGTGCCGGCAATGTGGTTGATGGTCGGACCAAAACCGATCGACACCTTGTCGTTGAAGGCGTAGCTGACGGTTGGCTGAAGAGTCACGATTTTGACTTCGCTCTTGCTGCCGAAGTATTTGCCGGCGAAGCCGTTCTCGTAGTCGGTCACCAGGCCGAATGGAGCGTAGACGCCGAAACCGAATGCCCACTGGTCATCGATTGGCTTTACGTAGTAGCCCATGGGCACACCCATGAAAGGGACCATATCACCTTTGTTGGTGCCACTATTCGGACTGGAACTCGCATCACTGATATCAGCGTGCGCGTCGATAAATGCAACACCACCGGTTACTTGTTCGCGCTTGAGGCGAGACATGCCGGCAGGGTTACCAAAAACCGTAGATGCGTCGTCGGCAGATGAAGATCGCCCGGCAAAACCTGTCCCCATCCCGCTGATGCTTTGTTCGTTGAGTGCGAAGCCACTTGCGAAGAGTTGGGTGGATGCCATGGCAACGGCGAGGCTAATGGTGGTTTTGAGCATTACTTTTTTCATTATTAGAATTCCTGGTGATCACCGGGGCGGAAATTACCAAGATTTTCGTCTGGGCGCTATAGCCTGTAACGCTTGAGTTAGAGCGGTTTTGTAGGACAATCCGACCAAAATCGCTACCTGTTGTGCGATTTTCGGAAATGGGTGGATCAGCAGGCGACCTGATTCAACGATGAAACACAGGTCTGCCACGCGTAGGTGAAATCTCGCAGGCGACCTTGGGGCTGGAAAGTCTGGCGCCAGATTCGGGCCATTCCCAACAAGTCATCGGAGGCGGGGAGGGGAGTGTTCTGTTCTTCTACCAGCAGCCAGGCGATGGCAGTGGCGTAACGCAGGTTGACGGTCAATTCCAGATGCGGCCCGCTGAGAAAAGCATGCTGGCTGGCAAGGCCGCGGACCAGGCTTGCCCGATCCGGGTCCAGGGCCAGATAGTGATCCCAAAGGGCCTGGTGGCGGGGTTCGGTGATTCGGTACAGGCCGTGTCCACGGCGGTCATGCAGGGCTGAACCAAGGGCTGACTGACTGGCGGCGATGCCCAGTAGCAGGGATTCGGCAGTTGCGCTATGGCGTCCGAGGTAGATCAACGTCGGACGGATCACATAACGACACAGTTCGCTGGCAGCGATTCCCATAAAGCCCTCGAAACATGAGGTGGTCGGCGATACCTGAAGGGCCTTGGCAGCAGTGGATCGATTCAGGCTCGCCGCAAGCGGATCAAGCCGCTTGAGTTGAAGTGTAGTGTCATTATTTCGCTGTAAAGGACTGTTTTTAAAATATTTCCGGCTTCGAGTTATAACCGTTATATCGGTTGGTGCTTAGCCGCAGGTCACGAAATGAGAAATATCGGGCAATAAAAAGCCCCGCTTTTCAGCAGGGCTTTTGAGTTTTCAGCT
This sequence comes from Pseudomonas sp. F-14 TE3482, assembly GCF_053629455.1. Taxonomy (NCBI): domain Bacteria; kingdom Pseudomonadati; phylum Pseudomonadota; class Gammaproteobacteria; order Pseudomonadales; family Pseudomonadaceae; genus Pseudomonas; species Pseudomonas sp. F-14 TE3482. The sequence continues at coordinate 5,858,157 of NZ_JBRJII010000001.1, read as the reverse complement.
TTTCTGGCGTCTCAGGCAACCAGTGCCTGGCGAGTACGCTCGATCACAGCCTGCAGCGGTTCTGCGCTGGAGTATTGATCAGGGTACAGGCGTTCGCTATGACGAGCGATGCCGTGTTCGTTGACCAGAGTGAAGCTGAAGCAGCCTTTGCGAGCGGCCATAATCAGGCAGTTCATTGGAGCAAAAGCGTTGGTTAGGGTGCGAATGGCATCCTGAGTGTGGATTTGAGTGGACATATTGGTGTTCCTACAAGCGACACGGATAAGAACCGTGCAAAGTTAAAACGTTCCAGTGACGACGACCACCATTGGTCGAACGAAGAACCCGACTGGAACAAAGCAGCCAGTTTGAAGCGCTGATAAATTGGCGCGCTTGGGCTGGCAGGTAGGTACTTAGGAGGGCAGGCAACACATCAAGGGCAAAGGTTCTGGGCCCGGGGTGAAGATCCTGATCAATTTGCAGGCTGGTTCGGTCAGAGTAAGTGAGCTTGGCAACACCCTTTGCTTTCGATTCAAAGGCTGTGTTGGCGCAAGATTTATCTGGAAACCATCGAGGTGGTCGATCCCGTTTTGTCGGTGGAGGCTTCTCTTAGGGAAGGCTGACCGGGGGATTTGTTCGACCAGAATTGACTTTCAGCTTGGTACTAACGCCGCGGATACTAACGGATTGAACTGCAGAAGGGAAGGCTGTTTGTAAAAAAGCGCTGAAGTGCCTGTCGGCAAGTCTTGATTGAGCTATCAAAGAGCAGGCCCGTGCCCCGCAATAGCCCAGAACCCGACCGTTGATCCGAGCGAACGAGCGAGTCAGGATCGACCGGCGGCACGGGTTGCTCGGGTTTATCCCCAGACGCTACCGAAAAGCGCGCCGAAAAAGCGCATCGATATAACCGCCTCACAGGGACTTGTGCACATAAATTGCGCGAACTGTCATCCCACTGTCATCCTCGCCTCAACGGGAGTGGGTGCCTGTAATGAAAATTTAAGTCAATGAAAAACATCGCTTTTTTTTACTGGTGAAAAAATCGTCAGTTTGACTGCGAGCCCCACGCCACACGGCTTTGCGCGAGTTCAAAGGCGGTTGTCCACTGAGTTATCCACAGCTTCTGTGGATTGTCCCAAGCGCTTGCTCTAGGACGGGCGTGCAGGCTTTTTTCGACTTTACCTGTACGAAAAAAAGAGTAGAGTGGCGCGCCTTCCGATCTGCCCTACAGTGCTTTATGAAGTTTCGCTCAGTATCAATCTCTGCTGCTTCCACCCCTCCCAGTGTTACCCCACCCAAGCGCTTTTCAATGCGTGTGGCCGAGTGGCTACTCGACAGCCCGCGCCTGGGCGAAAACTCCAACATCAAACACTTCGCCGGACGCTTGCTTAAGCAGCCTGCCCGTGAAGGCGTCGTGGCCGCGCAAAGCCGTCTCGGCCAGCTAATGTGCCGCGAATGCGGAAACGCCCGGGATCGCCGCATTGGCCAGGAGCTCCTGCGTCAGGCCGCGCGTGCGGGCGACCGACGTGCGCAGCAGGAACTGGGCCTGAGCGAAGACTGAGCTGTCCAAGACCTGACGCCTTGGTTAACCTTCACGCTTTATCGAATCGGCAGGAGTGGCTATGGCGATGGACTTGACCAGCGCATTGCTGGGGCTGGCGGGCGCCGGGTTGCCGTTACTGGTACTGGCCTGGCAACTTCAGCGTCGGGCGAGTGCGGGGCAGGCCGAGCTGGCGTTGCTGGAAGAACGTCTTGCCATTGCCCAACTGACGCAGGACGGCTTGAATGCCCAGCTTGATACTTGCCGTGATGAAATCGCTGACCTGAGCCAGGCCAATGCCGCCAAACAGGCCGATCTGGCCGCGGTGCGCCGTGAAGTCGAACTGCTGCAGATCGAACGCGACGACGCCCGCGACGCATCTCACGCCTGGAACATCGAACGCGCCGGTAAAGAGGCTGAGTTGCGTCGCCTCGACGCGCAGGCCGCCTCCCTCAATGCCGAGCTGCGTGAGCAGCAGGAAAGCCATCAGCAGCGCCTCAACGACCTTCAAGGCTCGCGAGACGAGTTGCGCGCGCAATTCGCCGAGCTGGCGGGCAAGATCTTCGACGAGCGCGAGCAGCGTTTTGCCGAAACCAGTCAGCAGCGTTTGGGGCAGTTGCTCGATCCGTTGAAGGAGCGCATTCAGTCGTTCGAAAAGCGCGTTGAGGAAAGCTATCAGGCCGAAGCCCGCGAGCGTTTTTCCCTGGCCAAGGAACTGGAGCGGCTGCAACAGCTGAACCTGCGCCTGAGCGATGAAGCCACCAACCTGACGCGGGCCTTGAAAGGGCAGAAAACCCAAGGCAACTGGGGCGAACTGATTCTCGAGCGGGTGCTTGAGCACGCGGGTCTGGAGAAGGGGCGAGAGTATCAGACCCAGGTCAATCTCAAGGGGCCGGACGGTGAGCGTTTCCAGCCGGATGTGATTATTTACCTGCCCGGCGACAAGCAGGTCGTGGTCGATTCCAAAGTCAGCCTCACAGCCTATCAGCAATACGTGGCGGCCGAGGACGATGCCATCGGCCAGATCGCCATCAAGCAGCATGTGCTGTCCCTGCGCACTCACGTCAAAGGCTTGGCCGGCAAGGATTACAAGCGGCTCGACGGCTTGCACAGTCTGGATTTCGTTCTGCTTTTCGTCCCGATCGAAGCGGCGTTTTCTGCGGCGTTGCAGGCTGAGCCGACGCTGTTTCAGGAGGCATTCGACCGCAATATCGTGATCGTCAGCCCAACCACGCTGCTGGCCACTTTGCGGGTCATCGATAGCTTGTGGAAGCAGGAGCGCCAGAGCCAGAACGCTCGGGAAATCGCCGAGCGCGCCGGTTGGCTGTACGACAAGTTCGTGTTGTTCATTCAGGATCTGGATGAAGTCGGCAATCGCCTGCAGCAACTGGACAAAGCCTACAGCTCTGCACGCAATAAGCTGACGGAAGGCCGCGGCAACCTGGTCAGCCGCAGCGAGCAGCTCAAGTTGCTCGGGGCGCGAGCCAGCAAGAGCTTGCCGGCGGACCTGCTGGAGCGAGCGATGACGGATGTCGATGGCTTGGCCGAGTTACCCGAATAAAGAACAAAAGATCGCAGCCTTCGGCAGCTCCTACAGGGTGTACGCCGACCCAATGCAGGCGCTGCCGAAGGCTGCGATTTTTTGAAGGCGACACAGACCTCAATCATCACCCTACAACGGCAAATGCCGACTCAACAACGCCCGCAACGCCGCCGGTTTCACCGGTTTGGCCAGGTAATCCAGGCCCGCTGCATGCACCTGGGCCACCGTCTCCGGCCGTCCATCGGCACTGATCACCACCCCAGGCACCGGCTCGCCCAGTTGCGTGCGTAACCAGGCCATCAACTCGGTCCCGGTTTCGCCATCGTCCAGGTGGTAATCCACCAGCGCCAGTTGCGGGCGCATCCCATCGCCGAGCAGCGTCGCGCATTCCTCACGGTTGCGCGCGGTCCAGACCTGGCAACCCCAGCGCGTCAGCAAACTGTTCATGCCGATCAGGATGCTGTCTTCGTTATCGATACACAGCACCTGCGCGCCGCTGAGCAAATGGCCATTGAGTTCGGCCACTTTGGCCGGCGTCGCGGCTTGTACCCGAGCCAGCGGTACGCTGACACTGAACACACTGCCGCGGCCCGGCCAGGAACGCACGCGCAAGGTGTGACCCAACACGCGACACAGCCCATCGGCAATCGCCAGGCCCAGGCCCAGACCTTTCTCGGCCCGGGTCTGGTGGCTGTCGAGGCGTTTGAATTCTTCGAAAATCACCTGCAGTTTGTCTTCTGGAATACCCGGTCCACGGTCCCAGACCTCAAGGCATAGCTCGCCGTTGCGCCGCCGAACGCCGAGCAGCACCGGCCCTTTGGCGTAGCGGAAGGCGTTGGTCAGGAAGTTCTGCAAAATCCGTCGCAGCAATTTGATGTCACTGTCGACCCGTAACGCGCTGCCCCTGACGCGAAATTTCAGCCCCTGTTCCTGCGCCAGAGCCTTGAACTCGGCGCCCAGCGTATGGAACAGCTCATTGAGCTCGAAGGGCTTGCGATCAGGGTTGATCTTGCCGTTTTCCAGGCGGGAAATGTCCAGCAGGTCACTGATTAGGTCCTCGGCCGAGCGTAGCGAACTGTCCAGATGATGAACCAGCTTGCGGGCTTCACTGGATAAATTTTCTTCCTGGTGGGAGAGGGCGGCAGAGAACAGCCGCGCAGCGTTCAGCGGTTGCATCAAGTCATGGCTGACGGCGGCCAGGAAACGGGTTTTCGACTGGTTCGCCGATTCGGCGGTGCCCTTGGCTTCGGTCAGGGCAACGTTGAGTTGTGACAGTTCGTGGGTCCGTTCGATGACCCGTTGCTCGAGGCCTTCGTTCGCTTCGGTCAGCGCCTGTTCGGCCTCGCGGAACGCGGTGATGTCGGTGAAACTCATGACGAAACCGCCGCCGGGCATCGGGTTACCGATCAGCTCGATCACTCGACCATTGGGGAACAACCGTTCGGAGGTATGGGCCCGGCCCTGACGCATCCAGTGCAAGCGACGGGCGACGTGCACTTGCGCTTCGCCGGGGCCGCACAGACCGCGCTCGGCGTTGTAGCGAATGATGTCGGCAATCGGCCGGCCAACGCTGATCAAACCGTCGGGGTAATTGAACAGTTCAAGGTAGCGCCGGTTCCAGGCCACCAGTTTCAACGACTGGTCGACCACGCTGATACCCTGGGTGATGTTCTCGATGGCGCCTTGCAGCAAGGCGCGGTTGAACTGCAGCACTTCCGAGGTTTCGTCGGCGATCCGCACGACATCCTCGAGCTGCATTTCCCGGCCTTCGATGGCGGCTTTTACCACCGCCCGGGTCGAAGATGCGCCGAGTACGCCGGCCAGCAAGCGTTCGGTATGGGCGATCCATTCACCGTCAGCATTCTGGTTCGGGTTGAAGCCTTTGCCCTGACGGTAGGCGAAACGGATGAAACTCTGACGAGCGCGTTCTTCGCCGACAAAACGGGCAGCCAGTTGCAGCAAGTCGTTGATCTGTACTGCCAGCATTGAGCGGGCGTTGGGTCGCGCGCTGATTTCCTGGCCGATGAAGCGGCCGGCCTGCCAGTGCTCCGAAACCCGCGTGCGTGACAGTAGCGAGACCCAGGTGAACAAGGTGAAGTTGCCCGCCAGGGACAGCACCACGCCTTGGGTCAGCGGCGTGATCGGCAAGTTCAACGGGTTGCCTTGCAGCCAGGCCAGGCCTGGAAAACTGCTCAAGGGCAAGCCAAGACTGTTGGCGGCGATCGGCAACACCAACGTGTAGAACCAGAGGAACGTGCCGGCGGCCAGCCCGGCAAACACCCCACGACGGTTAGCCTGTTTCCAGTACAGCGCGCCAAGCATGGCCGGGGCCAGTTGAGTCACGGCGGCGAAGGCGATCTGGCCGATGGTTGCCAGGCTCGCGGTGGAGCCCAGCAGTCGATAACTGACGTAGGCCAACAGCAGAATGACCACGATGCTCACCCGGCGCGCCGAAAGCATCCACTGGCGGAACACTTCAAATGGGCGCTCGGCGTTGTTACGTCGCAGCAACCACGGCAGCAACAGGTCGTTGGAGAGCATGGTCGACAGCGCCACGCTGGCCACGATCACCATACCGGTCGCCGCCGAAGCGCCGCCGATAAACGCCAGCATCGCCAGGGCAGGGTGAGATTGGGCCAGAGGCAGGCTGATGACGAATGAGTCCGGCAGCACCGAGCTGGGCAGTAACATCTGACCGGCCAGCGCGATCGGCACGACAAACAGCGCCGCCAGCGCCAGATAGGCCGGGAACACCCACTTGGCCAAGCGCAGGTCCTGGGGGTCGATGTTTTCCACGACGGTCACATGGAACTGCCGGGGCAGGCAGATGATCGCCATCATCGCCACGCCGGTTTGCACCACCATGGACGGCCAGTTGATGGTTTCTTTCCAGTACGCTTCGAGGCGCGGGGCGAGCATGGCCTGGTCGAACAGGTCGTCGAAACCGTCGTACAGGCCGTAGGTCACGAACGCGCCGACTGCGAGAAAAGCGAACAGCTTGACCAGCGACTCAAAAGCAATCGCCAGCACCATGCCGCGGTGGTGTTCCGTGGCGTCGAGGTTGCGGGTACCGAAAACGATGGTGAACAGGGCCAGTACCAGGGAGACGATCAGCGCCGTGTCTTGCGCGCGCGTGCCCATGGCGTCGGCACCGGCGCCAATCAGCAGGTTCACGCCCAGCACGATGCCCTTGAGCTGCAAGGCGATGTACGGCAGCACGCCGACCAGACAGATCAATGCCACCACCACCGCCAGCGACTGGGATTTGCCGTAACGAGCGGCGATGAAGTCGGCGATGGAGGTGATGTTCTCCTGCTTGCTGATCATCACCATTTTCTGCAGAACCCACGGCGCGCACACCAGCAGCAGGATCGGTCCGAGGTAGATCGGCAGGAATGACCAGAGTTGTTCGGCCGCCTGGCCCACGGCACCAAAGAATGTCCAACTGGTGCAATAAACGGCCAGCGACAGGCTGTACACCCAGGCACGCACCCGTGGCGGCAACGGCGTGCTGCGCCGATCACCGTAAAAGGCGATAGCGAACAGGATGGCCATATAGGCCAGGGCGACGGTGGCGATCAGCCCGATGGACAGCGACATGGGAACTCCAGACAAAAGACATCCGGGACGCCCGCCCGGTCAGGACAGTCTCGCATGACCGCTTGAGTTAGTCAGTGTCGACCAAGGTCGTGACGTGGCGGGGTGTCGCAGGTTGGGAGCCGTCAGATCTTTGATGCCTGTGCAGGCTTCATCGCGAGCAGGCTCGCTCCCACATTGGATCTATGCCGGTCACAATTTATGTGTCCACTGAAGATCAACTGTGGGAGCGAGCCTGCTCGCGATGGCGGTTACTGATTCAGCGCAATATCAATCAACCGATACAACTCTTCAACCTCCAGCGCCTGCGCTGAAAACAAAATGCGAAACACCGTCGGCGCCACCACCATATTGATCAGCCGATCGACACTCGGCTTCGGCTGATCGGGATAGCGATCCAGAATCGTCTGCAACTGCCCACCAATGATCGTCACGCAATAGCCCGGTGTGGCGCTGGATTGTACGTCGCGCATCATGTTGCGCCCGGGTTCGGAACTCATCTCGTCCAGATACTGCTCCGCCCAGGCCCGCACATCACCGCGCAGGTTGCCGGTATTGGCCGGTTCGCTGTCGGGGCGCATGCGGGCGAGGGCGACGTCGGCCAGCAGCACCGACAGATCACCCCAGCGCCGGTAAATGGTCGACGGTGTCACCCCGGCCCGTGCAGCGATTTGCGGCACCGTCACGCTGGCGCGATCCTGTTCTTCGAGGAGTGCGCGGACTGCCGAATGAATCGACTCTTGGACCCTGGCGCTACGACCACCTGGGCGTAAACCTTCTTTAATAGCCATACGGCGGACCTTAACACAAAGAATTTGCTTTAAGCGTTAGTCGGTAGCACACTCCGAAAAAGCAAAAAGTTAGCTTTTGCGGAGTGTGCCTATGTCCCGTCTCACGTCAAACCGTTCCAGCCTGTGGTTTCTGGCGATCACCTTACTCAGTTTTCTCGCCGCTTCCACCGCGCCAACGCCGTTGTATCACTTGTATCAAGAACACCTGCGGTTCTCGGCAGCGACCCTGACCCTGATTTTCGGCGTCTACGCCCTCAGCTTGCTGGCGGCGCTGCTCACGGTCGGTTCGCTCTCGGATTATCTGGGGCGCAAACCGGTGATTTTTACCGCCGTATTGCTGAACATGCTGGCGATGTTGCTGTTTATCAACGCCGACAGCGTTGCCTGGCTGATCAGTGCGCGGGTCCTGCAGGGTTTTGCCACGGGCATGGCCACCGCCGTTTTAAGTGCGGCGCTGCTGGACACTGACCGTCAGCAAGGGCCGATGGTCAACAGCGTCGCGCCGTTGCTGGGCATGGCGCTGGGTGCCATGGGCTGCGGCGTGTTGGCCGAGTTTGCGCCGCTGCCGCTGCGATTGACCTATTGGGTGCTGTTCGCGCTGTTTGGGATGCAAGCGTTGTATGTCTGGCGCCTGCCGGAAAGCGTCACTCGACAACCGGGTGCCTGGGCCTCGCTGCGCCCGACCTTGCATGTGCCGATTCAGGCACGGCGTATGCTGTGGCGGGTGTTGCCGATAGATCTAGCGGTTTGGGCGCTCGGTGGTTTTTTCGCTTCCCTGGCGCCGTCTCTGGTGCGGACCGCCACTGGGTCCACCTCGAATCTGATTGGTGGGGCTACGGTGGCCGTGTTGACAGTGACCGGTGCATTGATGATCTACACCTTGCGCAATCGGCCGGCCGACAAAGTCTTGCTGTTGGGCGCGAGCCTGCTGCCTGCGGGCGTTGCGCTGATTCTGCTAGCGGTAAACAGCGCCAGCCTGCCGTTGTTTTTCTTCGGCACTCTGGTGGCGGGTGGCGGTTTTGGCGCGGGTTTCCTGGGTGCCCTGCGAAGCATCGTGCCGCTGGCCTTGCCTCATGAGCGGGCGGGTTTGATGTCGGCGTTTTACGCACTCAGTTACCTGGCTTTCTGTTTGCCGTCGTTACTGGCCGGCAGTCTGACGCGGACCTTTGGCCTGGTGGCAACCACCGATGGTTATGGTGCGGTGCTGATCATACTGTCGCTCGGTGCGCTGGTCGGGTTGATGCGTGAGCAGTCCGTCAAAGTCTGTGGCGTCGATGTTCGATGACCGTTAGCCTTGGCACTGCCATTCATTTCGACGGACCGACCCATGAAGATCATCCGCAGCAAATCCTTCACTGGTGACCGCGCCTGGGCGGCGCTGGACATTGCCAATATGAATGGCATCACCACTCGTTTGCACTGGACCGATCAGCCCTATAAGTGGCATATCAACGACGGTCAGGAAGTGTTCGTGGTGCTCGATGGGCAGGTGCAGATGCGTTATCGCGAAGAAGGCCAGGAGAAGGAAACGCTACTCGAAGTCGGCGATATCTTTTATGCCTCGGTGGGCACCGAGCATGTGGCTCATCCGCTGGGTGTGGCGCGGATATTGGTGATCGAGACTGAAGGCAGCGTCTGATGTGTATCTGCAAAACAGATAACAGTTAGAGATATTACCCGTTATATCGATATTCTATTCGGATCTACCATGAGCTCCACCTCACGAGAGGACAGGAGTTCACTATGAGCTGTACCCATAGCGTTAAACCCGGTATCAAACCACTCAGTCATTTGCAGCACCCTCGAGAAGCCATCCGCCAATTCACCCCCAACTGGTTCGCAGCGACCATGGGCACGGGTGTATTGGCGCTCGCGCTTGCGCAATTGCCGGTGGCGAATCCCGGTCTGCATGCGTTTGCCGAAGGCCTGTGGCTGTTCAACATTGTCCTGTTTGTCATGTTCACGGCCATGTATGCCGCGCGTTGGGTCATGTTCTTCGACGAGGCGCGGCGGATTTTCGGGCACTCCACGGTTTCGATGTTTTTCGGCACCATTCCCATGGGCCTTGCGACCCTCATCAATGGCTTTCTGCTGTTCGGTTTGCCGCGCTGGGGTGACGGTGTGATTCCTGTCGCCGAAGTGCTGTGGTGGCTGGACGTGGCGATGTCGCTGGCCTGCGGCGTATTGATTCCCTACATGATGTTCACCCGTCAGGAGCACAGCATCGACCAGATGACTGCGGTCTGGCTGTTGCCAGTGGTGGCGGCGGAAGTGGCGGCGGTCAGCGGCGGCTTGCTGGCGCCGCATCTGGCCGATGCTCATTCACAACTGGTGGTGCTGGTGACCAGCTACGTGCTCTGGGCCTTTTCCCTGCCGGTGGCGTTCAGCATCCTGACCATCCTGTTGCTGCGCATGGCGTTGCATAAATTGCCCCACGAGAACATGGCCGCCTCGAGCTGGCTGGCCCTGGGGCCGATTGGCACCGGTGCGCTGGGCATGTTGCTGTTGGGGGCCGACGCGCCAGCGATCTTTGCCGCCAACGGTTTGCCGGGTATCGGCGAGATCGCCGCAGGGCTTGGCTTGGTGGCCGGCATCACGCTGTGGGGCTTCGGGCTCTGGTGGATGCTGATTGCGCTGTTGATCACTGTGCGTTACTTGCGCGCCGGTATCCCGTTCAACCTCGGCTGGTGGGGCTTCACTTTCCCGTTGGGCGTCTATTCTTTGGCGACGTTGAACCTGGCGAGCACGTTGCATCTGACGTTTTTCAGTGTCTTTGGCTGTGTACTGGTGGCGTTGTTGGCGGTGATGTGGCTGATTGTTGCCAAACGCACGGTGCAGGGCGCATGGCGAGGTGAGTTGTTTGTTTCGCCGTGCATTGCAGGATTAAACAAATAACCGGCAAAGATTGGGTAATCTGTGGCCTGGATCGACGCTCGACATTCCAATAACAATTGCCACGCCACTTTTTATCCAACATCAGCTACCCAACATCAGGGACACATGGAAGATGAGTCACCCCTCGCAGTTCACCTTGCTTCGCACCCGGCGCTTCCTGCCGTTTTTTGTCACGCAGTCCCTGGGTGCCTTCAACGACAACATTTTCAAGCAGTCGTTGATCCTCGCCATTTTGTACCGGCTGACCATCGAGGGTGACCGATCGATCTGGGTCAACCTGTGTGCGTTGCTGTTTATCTTGCCGTTTTTCCTGTTCTCGGCTCTGGCGGGGCAGTTCGGGGAAAAGTTTGCCAAGGACGCGCTGATCCGTCTGATCAAGCTCGGGGAAATTGTCATCATGGCGGTGGGCGCGGTCGGTTTCATGTTCGATCATTTGTCGCTGATGCTGGTCGCGTTGTTTGCCATGGGCACCCACTCGGCGCTGTTCGGGCCGGTGAAGTACTCGATCCTGCCGCAGGCGTTGCGCGAAGAGGAGTTGGTGGGCGGCAATGGTCTGGTGGAAATGGGCACCTTCCTGGCGATTCTCGCCGGGACCATTGGCGCCGGGATCATGATGTCGGCCAGCAACTACGCGCCGGTCGTGTCCACGGCAATCATCGGTATCGCCGTGCTTGGTTACCTGGCCAGCCGCAGCATTCCCCGGGCTGCCGCGGCATCGCCGGAAATGCGTTTGAACTGGAACATTTTCAGCCAGTCCTGGGCTACCTTGAAGTTGGGCCTGGGGCAAACCCCGGCAGTATCGCGTTCGATCGTCGGCAACTCATGGTTCTGGTTTGTCGGGGCGATTTATCTGACGCAGATCCCGGCGTATGCCAAGGAATGGATGCACGGCGACGAGACTGTGGTGACGCTGATTCTTACCGTGTTCTCGGTCGGTATCGCACTGGGTTCGATGCTCTGCGAGAAACTCTCCGGGCGCAAAGTCGAGATCGGTCTGGTGCCGTTTGGCTCATTCGGTCTGACGGTGTTTGGCCTGTTGCTGTGGTGGCATTCCGGCGCGATTCCAGACAGCGTTGCCGGTCATGGCTGGATCGAAGTCCTGGGGTTTGGTCACGCCTGGCTGGTGTTGATCGACATCCTCGGGCTTGGGGTCTTCGGCGGTTTCTACATCGTGCCACTGTATGCGCTGATCCAGTCGCGTACTGTCGAGAACGAACGGGCGCGAGTGATCGCCGCCAACAACATTCTTAACGCCCTGTTCATGGTGGTGTCGGCGATTGTGTCGATCGTCTTGCTGAGCATCGCCAAGCTGTCGATTCCGCAGCTATTCCTGGTGGTGTCGCTGCTGAACATTGGCGTCAATGCTTACATCTTCAAGATCGTCCCCGAGTTCAGCATGCGCTTCATGATCTGGCTGCTCGGCCATTCCATGTACCGCGTTGAGCATCGCAATCTGGAGCTGATTCCCGATGAAGGCGCGGCATTGCTGGTTTGCAACCATGTGTCGTTCGTCGATGCGTTGCTGATAGGCGGCGCGGTGCGTCGGCCGATTCGCTTTGTGATGTACTACAAAATCTACAATCTGCCGGTGCTGAACTTCATCTTCCGCACGGCGGGGACGATTCCGATTGCCGGGCGCCAGGAAGACATTCATATCTACGAAAAAGCCTTCACCCGCATCGCTCAGTATCTGAAGGACGGTGAGCTGGTGTGCATTTTCCCTGAAGGCAAGTTGACCGCCGATGGCGAGATCAACGAGTTCAAGGGCGGGCTGACGCGGATTCTCGAAGAAACGCCGGTGCCGGTGATTCCGCTGGCATTGCAGGGGTTGTGGGGGAGTTTCTTCAGCCGTGATCCGGACAAGGGCGTGTTTCGTCGACTGTGGTCGCGGGTGACCCTGGTGGCGGGCCCGGCGGTGGCCGTTGAAGCGGCTGAACCGGCGACATTGCAAGGGTTGGTGGGGGAATTGCGTGGGGCCGTCAGGTAGTCGTTGAGCGGGCGGGCCTCTTCGCGGGCAAGCCTCGCTCCTACAGGTTGAGGACACACCACCAACCCCTGTAGGAGCGAGGCTTGCCCGCGAAGACAGTAGAGGCCTAAGCGCTAACCTTGAGCCCAACCAACCCGGCAATGATCAACGCCACACTGGCCAGCCGAAACAGCGCCATGGATTCACCAAACAGAATGATCCCGGCGATCACCGTGCCCACCGCACCCACGCCAGTCCAGATCGCATAGGCCGTGCCCAGCGGCAATTCCTTCATGGCAAGGCCCAGCAGGCCAAGGCTGATCGCCATGGCCGCGATGGTCAGTGCGGTAGGAAGAGGGCGGCTGAAACCGTCGGTGTATTTCAGGCCGACGGCCCAGCCGACTTCGAACAGGCCGGCGAGAAACAGAATGATCCAGGACATCAGAGACCTCCATCGATGGATGGGGTCGTCCCCGGATTAATGATTCGATCGAGCCGCGAGGTCGTCCCCGCGTTGCGCAATAGAGTGCCCATCATTAATCCGAGGATCAAGTTTGCGGCTTAATCCGCCGCCTGCTGAGCAGCGATTTGCCGGTCTTCCTTCTCGCTCATACGACGGAAATACGTCGAGAGCAGTGCTCCGGAAATGTTGTGCCAGACGCTGAACAGCGCGCTTGGCACCGCTGCCAGCGGCGAGAAGTGCGCACTGGCCAGGGCCGCGCCCAAGCCGGAGTTCTGCATGCCGACTTCCAGCGCCAGGGATTTGCGCTGGGCCAGTGGCAGGTTGAACAGGCGCCCGGTGAAGTAACCCAACAAGTAGCCGAAGCTGTTGTGCAACATCACCACGGCCATGATCAGCAGGCCGGATTCGGCAATCTTCGCCTGGCTGGCAGCCACCACGGCAGTGACGATGATCACGATGCTCACCACCGACACCAGTGGCAACACGTCTACCGCGTGACGAACCCGATCACCGAGTACGCGCTGGGCAACCACGCCGAGCACGATCGGCAGCAGCACGACTTGCAGGATCGACCAGAACAGCTCCATGAACGACACCGGCAACCAGGCCGAAGCCAGTAGCCAGATCAGCGCTGGCGTCAGCAGCGGAGCGAGGAGGGTAGTGACGGCGGCAATGGCCACCGACAACGCCAGATCGCCACGCGCCAGCCAGGTCATCACGTTCGAGGAGGTGCCGCTTGGGCAGCAGCCGACCAGAATCACTCCGACGGCGATCTCTGGCGGCAGGTGGAAAACCTGGCAGAGTAACCACGCCACACCGGGCATGATCACGAAATGAGCGACCACGCCCAGCGCCACGCGCCACGGATGGCGAGCGACTTCGGCGAAGTCTTCAAGCTTGAGGGTCAGGCCCATGCCGAACATCACCAGACCCAGCAGCGGTACGATGGCGCCTTTCAAGCCGATGAACCAGGTCGGTTGCACAAACGCCACGACGGCGAAAATCAGTACCCAGTAAGCGAAGGTGTTGCCGACAAAACGACTCAATGCAGCCAGTGCGCGCATGGCCTGATCCTTGTTTAAGTAGCACCACAAAACCAATGTGGGAGCGAGCCTGCTCGCGATGAGGGGCTGACATTCAACAATGATGTTGACTGAAACTCCGCTATCGCGAGCAGGCTCGCTCCCACAGTAGGCATCAAACGTCTTTAGATGCCCTGCGGCATCTCTTCACCACCCAACGCCTCAACCATCGACGGCAGGAAGTCGCCGAAGGTCAGCATCATTAGCGTGAAGCTGGCGTCCAGTTGGCCCAGGGCTTCGTCGCCACCGTCCTGTTCTGCCTGATCTTGCAGCAGGTCTTCGAACTTCAGGCGCTTGACCACCATTTTGTCGTCAAGCACGAACGACAGTTTGTCCTGCCAGGCCAGCGACAGTTGAGTGACCACTTTGCCGGTGCTCAGGTGCAGCTGGATTTCTTCGCTGGTCAGGTCCTGACGCTTGCAGCGCACGATGCCGCCGTCTTCGTGTGTGTCGCGCAGTTCGCACTCGTCCAGCACGAAGAAATCATTCGCCGCTTTCTGGGTGGTGACCCACTCGGTCATGGTGGCGGTCGGCGACATTTTCACCGTCAGCGGACGCACTGGCAGCGAGCCGATCACTTCGCGCAGGGTAGACAGCAGGTCTTCGGCACGTTTCGGACTGGCCGAGTTAACCAGGATCAGGCCCTGTTTCGGCGCGATGGCGGCGAAGGTCGACGAGCGGCGGATAAAGGCGCGGGGCAGGAAGGCCTGGATGATTTCATCCTTGATCTGATCGCGTTCCTTTTTGTAGACCTTGCGCATTTGTTCGGCTTCGATCTCTTCGACCTTTTCCTTCACCGCATCACGCACGACGCTGCCCGGCAGAATGCGTTCTTCCTTACGGGCGGCGATCAGCAAGAAGTCGCCGCTGATGTGCACCAGCGGCGCGTCTTCGCCCTTGCCGAATGGCGCGACGAAACCGTAGGTGGTCAACTCCTGGCTTGCACATGGACGCGCCAGTTTGGTGGCCAGTGCAGTTTCCAACGCCTCGGCATCAAAAGGCAGATCTTGGGTCAGGCGATAGATAAGCAGGTTTTTGAACCACATGGGGTGAGTCTCTCCTTTATACAAAGGGGGGCATTATTGTCCTCCGTGTGCCATAGGCCAACCCTTCTCTAAGCCTTTGGAAGGCCTGAGAAAATTAATTAAAAAAGTGCTTGCCAGAGGTTGGGTCGCTCCGTAGAATGCGCGCCACACCGAAAGTGAAGGGTGATTAGCTCAGCTGGGAGAGCGTCTGCCTTACAAGCAGAATGTCGGCGGTTCGATCCCGTCATCACCCACCATTCGCTTTAGTGTTACGCGCAGCGGTAGTTCAGTCGGTTAGAATACCGGCCTGTCACGCCGGGGGTCGCGGGTTCGAGTCCCGTCCGCTGCGCCATATTCGGTAACCTGGAACGCTGAACGCCAGGTCACCACGGAAAAACCCGCTAACGCGGGTTTTTTTCTGTCTGAAGTTCCTGCAGGGTGTGTCGTTTTACCGGTTTTCAGTTTTTTTTGATTTTTTATCAATTAAATCAACACTTTATGAAAATCTGTGGCACAATGCGCCCCGCAACGAAGGTAAAGGGTGATTAGCTCAGCTGGGAGAGCGTCTGCCTTACAAGCAGAATGTCGGCGGTTCGATCCCGTCATCACCCACCACTTACTTTCAACGCTACGCGCAGCGGTAGTTCAGTCGGTTAGAATACCGGCCTGTCACGCCGGGGGTCGCGGGTTCGAGTCCCGTCCGCTGCGCCATATTCGGTATCTGGAACACTGAACGCCAGATCACCACAGAAAGCCCGCTTAATGCGGGCTTTTTGCTGTCTGGGATTTGGCTTTGTAGCGGATTCACTGAAAAAGCGACCTGTTCGGGCAGCGCCCGTCAGTTAGGACTTGAACACCGCAGCCCCTGTGGGAGCGAGCCTGCTCGCGATAGCGGCGGGTCAGCCAACATTGATGCTAAATGTACCGCCGTCATCGCGAGCAGGCTCGCTCCCACAAGTTGTGCACCTGAACTGACAGGCATTGACCTGCTCGGGTCGCTTTTTTCGTTTCTGTCTTGCCTATTGTTCGGCGTTACGGCTGTGCCGGTAGTCGCTGACGGCCTCATACACCGCTTTGCGCAACCGGTTGATCCCGCCAATCGGCCTATGGGCTTCAAGCCCGAACCATGGGTTGAACGACAGGTTGTCGCATTGCAGGTTCAGCGCCGGGGTGTCGAAATCCTGGGCAGGCAGTTTGATCCGGGCCACGGTTTCAAAGGGCGCGTCGCTTTCGCTCCACTCGATACTGGTATCTTCAATCGGCATGTACTTGCCCGCATCCTGACGCTGGATCTGTAAAACGAAACAGGCCGGCACCCGATCGGTCGCCAGCTGCTGATTCAGCGCACTGCGCAGGAAGTTCGGCAGGTTTTGATTTTGCGCGGCCAGCGCGTAGGCCGGGCAGCTATCAGGGTCAGGCATCACGCGGAATTTGGCGTTGGCCTCACCGAACTTGTACGGCGAAACCGAAAAGTAAGTGGTCTGCGTCGGGCTTGCCGGGGCAGGGGAGAGCGTCGCCAGCGCAATAAACAGATGGCGAACTTGCCACGTGCGCGGGTCCCAGCCCGGGAAGAACGCCATCGCCTTTTTGCCATCAGCCTGAGCAGCCACATTCTGACGATACTCAGCGACATCGCTGACAAAGAAGTTCGGATGGTTGAACATCACGAAGTCCTGTTCGCTGTGCCCTTGTCGATCACTCAGCAACTGTTTGCCAGGCACATCGAGCAGTTTGATCGCCATGCCCCGAGCATCGCGGATGCTGTCGAACTGCGGATACGCATTGCCGTTGGACAGCCGTATCGTCGCTTGCCAGGTTCTGCCCGGTTCGCTGAACACGCCCTGACGTAACTCCGCCGTCAAATCCGGCAGCACCTGTACCTCGGCCTTCACGCAGCCATGGGCCTTGGCATGGGCATCGCGCAGGTAGCGGGTGCTTTCGCGGTGTTGATCGACGATTCGCACGGCCGTCTGGATGATGTCCTGGGTCATTGCCGCTTCGCCGTCCGGAATCAGTTCTTCGGCCGATACCGGGCCGCGATGCTGCCAGGCGGACCAGGCCATGATCAGCGCCCAGCCGAGCAGGCCCAGACCCAACAACCACAGCAGGGTTTTGCCGAGGAAGGCGCCCAGGCGCAACCAGAGAGTAATCAGCATGGATCAATCCTTTTGACTGAGGCGGCGGTCTGGCAATTGCGACTCCATCGGGCCACCCAATACTTTCAGGTATTCCAGCAGCGCCCAGCGTTCCTCCGGTTGCAGCAGGCGACCAATGACGCCGTTACCGCGTTCACCTGCGCGGAACTCGTGGCCGCTGTTGTGATTGCCGGTAATGCGCGTGTCGAAGACAAAACCGTTGGTGAAGGCTTCGGTGCGATAGCCCAAGTGTTTAGGGTCGTATTCGAAGGTGCCCTTGTAGAACGTGGTGGCGCGTTCATCTTGCGGCGAGAGCAGTTGATAAATGCTCGGTACCGAACCGTTATGCAAAAACGGCGGCGTGGCCCAGACGCCCGCCAAAGGTCGGGCCTTGTAGCTGCGCAACTCCTGAACGCCGATCGGCAGGCCGAATCCGTCCAGGTTCGGGCGCTCTGCGGGTGTCACTTTGGCTTCGCGGTAGGCCTGGTTGCCCACGAAAGCAGTGACGTAAGCCAGTCCCTTGGCCACGGACAATTGGCTCATATCCAAGGGTTCTGTGGGTTTGGGATGCAGTTTTATGTCCAGTTGCGCAAGCTCTGCCGGATCCCACTGTAAAGCCGTCAGATCGAAGCGATGATCGGCAATGTTGTTGGCGGCGCCGGGATCTGTGCCAATGACCTCCACAGGCAGCAATTT
The DNA here is from genome assembly GCF_053629455.1 of Pseudomonas sp. F-14 TE3482. Classification (NCBI taxonomy): domain Bacteria; kingdom Pseudomonadati; phylum Pseudomonadota; class Gammaproteobacteria; order Pseudomonadales; family Pseudomonadaceae; genus Pseudomonas; species Pseudomonas sp. F-14 TE3482. Next base: position 5,840,445 of record NZ_JBRJII010000001.1, on the reverse strand, counting down.
CAGATGTTGCACTGGTCTGACGTCGCTTTGGGTGACGCGGGGGACATGACACCCCGCGCAGTTTTCAGCGAACAGTTCGCGGCCTTTTGCGGCCAGGGGCTTGTCGATGTTGCCCAACAGGGCTTCCGGCCAGGCGGGCGGTTTGAGTCGCTGCAAGGTTTCTTCGATCCGATGCAGATCGCGCACCCGGACGCTGGACGGGTAGCGGTCGTCGCCCTTGAGCGGCTGCCCGCTGCTGTCGAAGAAATTCAGCGTGGCGCCCACACCCAAGGCCTCACCGATATTACGGGCCATGGGTTGCTGCGCCGAACCGTTCCACTGCACCCAGTCGAAGGTCCACATGTCCCACAGTTGCGGGTAGTCCACCGGAGCGTTGGCCACCCGATAGTTGGCGGGTGAAATCGCGTCGCCGAAGCTGGCGTTGGCAATGCGCCCGAAAGCATCGGTGCGGCCGGGACCTTCTTCGGTGGGGTAAAGGCCTCGATGGGTGTCGTTCCAGGCCACTTTCAAGAAGGTATCGAGTGAGACTTTAAAATCCTGGCGTAGTTGTTGATGCCGTGCGTCGTAGTCCTGACCCAGAACGTTGCGGGCGAAACGTTCGAACTTCCAGGGGTTGTAGTAAGTCGAGGCGAGACTGGCCACCAGTGCCTGGCCGAAACTGCCGCCACGCAGGGTCGGGACGCTGGAGGGCAACACATGCTGGGCCGAGCCGCCGTCGATGCGCACAGCCTGGCCATTGAAGCGTAATTCACCGGTGTGGCAGGCGGCGCACGTGATGTCCAGAAACTCGTCCTGGCTGCCGGGGTTTTGATGACGGGCAAAACCGACGGGCAGGTTACCAGGGTTGTTCGGCGTGGCTTTCTGGCTCGGGTCGATCAGAAAACCAAAGCGTGCAAGGTATTCAGGAGCGGCGAATCGTTTTTGCGAGAAGGGCAGTTCCAGGGCATTGAACCAGTCATAGCGCAAGCCTTTGACCTGGGTACCCTGAGGCGTGAAGTAGTAAGCCTGGCGGTCGGCGGCGCTCCATTGCTCCAGGTAATTTACCTGTTGCGCCGGTGACCAGGCCGGCAATTTCGGGTTGGCGACGTAATACAGCACTACGGCGAGGCCCAGCCCTAGCAATACTGCGATCAGAATCAGCAAGCGGAATATGAAGCGCACGATAAACGTCCTTGTCAGTTTGTAGCTCTCTTATGCCTCAGCTTACGAAGTGCGGCAAGAGGCCATTACGCCAGAGGCTGTGGGAACCGGCACCCGAGTCTGTGGGAGGCAGATGACAGAAGCTTCATCCAACTATTGCCGAAATGCGTTTAAACACCTGAACTTATCAGACGTTTCCTGCTCTCATGCCGGTAGCCATTGGTCGTGGCGGCCTGATAAGCTCGCGGCTTTACTCGATTGCCCTTTAGGCGCATGAACAAGGAAATAGCATGAAACAGCATCGGTTGGCGGCGGCGGTGGCCCTGGTTGGCCTGGTACTTGCGGGTTGTGATTCGCAAACCAGCGTAGAGCTGAAAACCCCGGCGCAAAAAGCTTCCTACGGTATCGGCCTGAACATGGGCAAAAGCCTGGCTCAGGAAGGCATGGATGACCTGGATTCCAAAGCGGTAGCCCAGGGCATCGAAGATGCCGTCGGCAAGAAAGAACAGAAGCTGAAAGATGAAGAGTTGGTTGAAGCCTTCGCTGCATTGCAAAAGCGTGCTGAAGAGCGTTTGACCAAGATGAGCGAAGAGTCGGCAGCCGCCGGCAAGAAATTCCTCGAAGAGAACGGCAAGAAAGCGGGTGTCACCACCACGGCTTCCGGCCTGCAATACGAAGTGGTCAAGAAAGCCGATGGCGCTCAGCCTAAGCCGACCGACGTAGTGACTGTTCACTACACCGGTAAACTGACCAATGGCACCGTTTTCGACAGTTCCGTCGAGCGCGGCAGCCCGATCGATCTGCCGGTCAGCGGTGTGATTCCGGGTTGGGTCGAAGGCCTGCAACTGATGCACGTTGGCGAGAAGTACAAACTGTACATCCCTAGCGAACTGGCTTACGGTGCCCAAAGCCCAAGCCCTGCGATTCCAGCCAACTCGGTGCTGGTATTCGACCTGGAGCTGCTGGCCATCAAGGATCCAGCAAAACAAGACGCCCCCAAGTAATTCGCGTCTGCTTTAAAAACAACGCCTCGCTTATGCGGGGCGTTGTTGCATCTGGCGTTCAGTGGAGGTAAACAAAGCGAACGGATGCGGTACGCTGAAGTCATAGCCAGTGAGGGCGCTCGAGCTAGACGGGCCAGAACGCCAAGTCAATGAAATCTTGGGTTTTTTTATGTGAGTAAAAAACGCCCGATCTGAGTCAGGCCCTTATGAAACGGGGCTTTCAGCGGTGAAATGCAGCTCTGTTCACAAGGTTATCCACAATTTGTGTGGATAACATTTCAGTGGGAGTAATAAATGAAAACGCCCTGGAATTTTGCTCGTTTCCTGCCTCTGGCTGGACGCCTGCTCGCCCGTGGTCGTTTGCCGACCCTGCTGTTCGCGGTTGCCAGCAAAGGTGCCAGCCAGGGTAATCGTCTGGGCAAACTCAAAGATGATCTGCGTTTGTTGCAGGCACTCTGCCTGGCCTACTGGCGTGGTGAGTACCGGGCCATCAGCCCAAAAGCACTGGTCTCGGTGGTGGCTGGCCTGATGTATTTCCTGAGCCCGGTAGATGCCATCCCGGATTTCATCCCGGTATTCGGCATGCTCGACGACATTGCCGTGCTGGCCTGGTTGATGAAAGTCCTCGATGACGAACTCAACGCCTTCCGTGCCTGGCGCAAGCGTCAGTTGCCGGAAAAGCTCGCAGTGGTCGAGCGCCTGCCTGATACCCCGGAACAACTGCAACTTCAGGGCCCGAAAAAAAACTGAACCGATTCAGGATCATCCATATTCATACCCCCGCGACCTTGGCCGCTGTTAGGATTACACTTCTAGGGAAAAGCGCCGACTCGCTAAGTGTCGTTGTCCTACGGGGTAGTCATGGATATTCAGATAATTACACGCGAAGGCGAACCCGAATATGCGGTTCTGCCATGGGCTCAGTATCAGGCTCTACTGAAAGCAGCAGGCATCAAGCAACAACCACCGCGTGACGCCACAGTGCCTCCCGCGGCGGCACCAGACCAGATTCTTCCGGGTCTGGATCAACTACGCAATTTGCGCGAAGGGAAGGGCATCGCCATTGAGGCGCTGGCCCGCACGGTAGGCATCAGCCCGTCATATCTCGCCTTGATCGAAAGTGGTGAGCGTCAACCCGACGCTGCTATTCGCCGCAGCCTCGCCTGGGAATTGACGGTGCCAGGATGGAGGGATGAATCGTGAGCGTACGCATCAGTCGTCAACATTGGGACGGATTGTTGGGGGAGCTGGATCAGGCGCGTCGTCAGCGCCATCTTTTGACTTATCGGGCGTTGCTGGAGCGTTTGCAGCTACCCACGCCGGCCATGCAAACCTTGACCGCAGCCCTTGAGCACCTGGCCGCGCTGGATGCCAGAGCCGAGCAGCCGTTGCGCAGCTCGTTGGTGATCAGCCAGGGCGCCAGTCGCTTGCCGCGCACCGGCTTCTTCGAATGTGTCGAGCGCCTCGGGCGCTTTTCCGGCCCGTCCGATGGCGTGGCTGCCGCGTCCTGGCATGCCTCGGAAGTGGTGCGGGTGTTCGAATACGAGTACCCCGAGTCGGCGGAAGCCTGAGTGTTTTTACGACTCAAGGCGCGGGCCAGTTACTGGCTGGCCCGCCGGTTGTTCCACTGGTCGTGGTTTGTGCGTCAGCCGCGAGGCTGGAATTGGCTCGAGGGCCAGTTCGCGCGTATGGCGAACCTGGGTGATGTCGGCGCCCAGAGCTTCTACGGCCACATTCTGACCTTTCGCGGCGTCGGTCTTGGGGCACGCGAGGAGGGTGTGCGATTACTGCGCCTGGCCGCGTTGGCGGGGGATGGCAAGGCGGCCTATCAGGTGGGTGTGATCAGCCTGGCCGGAACGCCGAGCAAGGCGCCGGATCCGGCTGAAGCGGCTCGCTGGTGGGAAATGGCGGCGAAGGCCGGGCATCCGCTGGCTGAGATCAAGTTGAAAGAGTTGGCGAGCGGCGATGCTGAGCAGTAGTTCGATGTCCTTCGATAAGTAAATGTTGTGGAGGGGCCTAACGATGGTCAATTATAAATTCCATGGCGAGCTGCTTTCGGCCAATAGCGGGCCGGAAGCATACGGCAATATATCTAGAAAATACCCAAGTGATTATCGCAGGGTCTTTTTATGACAGGAAACTTATTCAAATTCTGCATTGTGGATTGCTAAAGAGAGGCTACGCTCTGACAAGCTAATAGCGATCCGATGGCAGGTCCATGGGATAGATACGGTAGAAGGCCACGGTGTCGTAAGTCGGGCATTCAATGTTATGGATAAACGTCGCTGGTTGGAGGGATCCTTGGCACTCCGTCTCCGCTTTCTATTGGATACTAATATCCTGATACCGCTGCAGGACTCAATGGTGGTATTGCAGCCGAGCCTAACAAACTTCGTCAGGCTCTGTAACGTCCATGGTCATCAGTTGCTTTACCATCCCGCTTCGGTTGAAGACATCCAACGCGATACCAATCAAGACCGACGCAGGCGTACCTTGCAAAGGCTCCGCCAGTACTCGGAGCTGCAAGCTGGCCCGCAGTGTCCATGGAACAATGCTCTTACTTCAGAAAACGATGCGTGTGACAACGAGATTCTTTACGCACTGGAGTGCAACGCTACACACGCGCTGGTTACAGAAGACCAAGGTTTGCACCGCAAGGCGCGCGAGCGCGGGCTGAGCACCCGCATGTATTTCATCCAGACAGCGAATGATTGGCTATGCCGACTCCATGAGCTCGGAGAGGTACATCTTCCCAACGTTGAAGATGTGGAGCTGCATACATTAACTCACCAGCTTGCAGAACCGTTTTTTAACAGTATTCGAGCGGGCTATGCAGGCTTTGATGACTGGTTTCGTCTCAAGGCCATGGAAGGCCGGCGCGCTTGGGTATACCGCGACGGACCGGTGCCAACAATTTCGGCCATTTGTATTTACGCAGTTCAGACGAACGAGCCTATTACGGATGACGGGAAAGTACTCCCAGGCCAATCACTTAAACTCTGCACGTTCAAAGTGGGCGAAACCGTACGTGGACGCAAGCTAGGCGAGCTTTTCCTGCGTGCGGCGTTCCAGCACGCAACGAATCACCATTGCGAATCAATTTTCCTTCACGCCAATAACCAGCGGCATACGCAGCTGATCACCTTGATCGACGACTATGGGTTCAAATACGCAGGCGAGTATCGAGGCGACGCTGTCTACTTCAAGGCTCATCCGATAGAGCCTCCTGCATTACTCATGGGGCCATTCGAATACGTCCGTCGTTATTATCCACATTACCTAAGCGGTGATGACGTTCAAAAATTTCTAGTGCCAATCGTGCCCGCGTTTCATGAAATTTTGTTCCCTGATTATCAAGATCCAGGACAAGGACTTCCTGATGATCATCCTCGTCGCCATGTAGGCAATGCCATCAAACTCGCTTATCTATGTCACGCCCCAAGTAGACAACCACGTTCCGGCGACATCGTCCTTTTCTACAGAAGTCGCGATATGCGTGCGATAACGTCGCTCGGCGTGGTTGAACGTTATGAGTGGTCCGAATCAGCTGAAGAAATCGCGGAAATTGTAAGCCGTAGAACCGTCTACTCCGATGAGCAAATAGAGGAAATGGCGCAATCCGAAACAAAGGTGATGCTCTTCCGGCTAATCTGCCACTTCGATCCCCCACTCGGGTACGCAACGCTGAAGCGTCTTCGAGTGATTAAGGGGCCAATTCAATCCATTACGAAAATTTCTAATGAGTCTTTTTCCCGAATCATCCGAGCAACCGAGCGGTAGGGCAGTTCTGCTGTCGATCAAACCTAGGTATGCAGATCTGATCTGTGCAGGAACGAAGCGCGTTGAATTGCGTCGCAGCTGGCCGGCAACCGACATCGGCGTCATGGTGCTGTATTCGTCGGCGCCGGTTCAGAGACTTGTGGGCGTCGCCTTTGTGAATCGGGTTGAAGAGTGCGATTTTGAGACCCTGTGGACCTTGGCCGACGCCAACGGCGGCGGCGTGACCTATGAAGAGCTGAAGTCGTATGTGAAAGGCAAGAAAACCGCGTTTGGGGTGATGATCAACCGCGTAAAGGTCGCCGAGGTGCAAATAGATCCTAAAATTCTTTTCCCCAACTTCACTCCCCCTCAATCATTTCTTTACATTGACCCTAACGACTTCCCACGCGTTCTACGTGCAATGTTTCCATCGGAGAAGCCTACATGAACATTTTTATCGCCGGTGTGCATGGCGTCGGGAAGACTTATTTAGCTTCCCGAATTTCCGCACGCCTGGGGCTCACACATACGTCAGCGAGCAAACTGATTAAGGAGGAGCGCGCTCTCCCTAATTGGGAAGCCGACAAGCGAGTCAGCGATGTGGATGCAAACCAGGTCGCGCTCGCAGAAGCAGTCGCGAGGCATAACTCAGGTGGCACGCATCTTCTGCTGGATGGGCACTTCATATTATTGAATAGTCAAGGTGAGTTTTCGCCGTTGGGAGCAGATGTATTTAAAACGCTGAATCTAAAAGGTGTGGTGCTGCTGGAGGCCTCACCTGAGATAATTGCCGGCCGTATTCGCGAGCGCGATGGCAGAGATGCGGATATCGAAAATATTGCCGCGTTTCTATCAGCAGAACGTACTCAGGCACATAAAGTTTGTAGTCAACTGGGGATTTCACTTCAGGTGCTAAAGGAACCCAGCCCAGAGGCCTTTGCCAAAGCAATCAAAGCGATAATTTAAATATCACATTACCGACGAAGCGGCCCACAGCGAAGCGCCAACAGGCCATGTCCTTGCAGGTGATCAAGGCACTGTCCTAGCCAGAAACTATTTAATTTTTTCTGATTGTCCAGATACATCTGAGGGTCGAGGGTCGAAAATCTTATGGAAATCAAGGCATTTTGTATTGCTCATGATATCGATATTAGTCGCGCGGAAGTATCATTAGAGGGTGGGGGATTTCATCTGATTGAGCTCAATACCTCTCCCTTTGAATTTTTGCTTCTTGCAGAAGACGACTATGAGCGTGGTGGGCTTTCTGCGCTAGTGAACGCGGCGACGAACTCAAAGCGTGCAATAGTTAGCCAGATGGATCAATTGTTGATCTCATTCGGATTCGATTCATTCAGATGGAATGTTCCACGCAAGGTTGAAAAGTTGCGTGCGATGGGACTTTTTGCTCCAAGCCTGCTTCGGAAAACCGTCAGCATGCGTAATTTACTTGAGCATGAATATCAGGCACCGAGTCTCCCTGAAGTAGAAGAGGCAATGGATGTAGCAAGTCTGTTCGTTATGTCAGCTACTGCGTTGTTCATCCCTTTTGATGATGAAATGCGTTTTTCAATTTATGAGCAACCGAACTTGCCCAAGCCGGCAAGATACATAACTGTTGGCCTAAATCGGGAGAGGGAAAAGGTTTTCTACACAGTTTATGCATATGAGACTGCTTCACCGAAAGACGTATGCTTGGGTGAGTGCACAATCCCAGCGGGACACTCGCTCTTTGATTCGATGGTCAAGCTATCCGCCTCATTGATGCTGCGATTCAAGGTTGCCCAAGCCCTCAAGAGCTTTGAGGAGACGTATACTGCTTTATGATTAGCCACTTCTTTTATTGCCCTTTTGAACGTCCGCTCTTGGCCGAGGGTGTGTAAAAAAACGTTTTTGAGCGCGACAGGTACTCAAATCTGGACTGAAAATCGCGCTTCTACGCGAAATCCACATCTGCTGACGTGCCGATAAATTTCAGATTTAACGTAGACGCGCACACTTCAATTTTGGCGAAGCGTTTTTACACACTCTGGGCCGATAGCGACCTGTCCGGCCAGCGGTTGTTGGTTCTAAAACTGCCGGAGGGTGCGGCGAAAACCGGACAAAAGTTGCGTAGACCTCTCGGTGGCCATGTGCTAGCTTTTTGGCTGTGTAGCTTTTATAAATGTAATCGGCAGCAGTCCTAAGCTTTAAAAAAGGAATTTCATGAATAAGATCTGTGGTGTAGAACTGAAGGGTTCCGAGGCTATTATTGTCCTGTTGGAAAAAACAGACTCTGGATATGTGCATCTTGATATCGAGCCTCGCAAAATTATGCTAGGGGATGACGAGTCCAACGATCACATTAAGTCCTTTTTTGAAACATTCGAAAACTTTGCTAGGCAGCACGACGTTGACCTAGCAGTGATTAAGAAGCGTGCCCAGAAGGGACAAATGGCAGGTGGTGCAATCTCATTCAAAATGGAGGCGCTTATTCAGCTTAATGGGGTCTCTAAGGTGGCATTTGAGACAGGCCAGGGAATAGCTGCTGCCGAAAGGAAAAAACCGTTTGAGCTGCCTACGAACCTTAAAAAATATCAAGAGGATGCATTCAAATCTGCCGCGCTATTTATCCGTAAGCTAGTGGCATGAGTGAGATCCTTATTGATAACGTTAGTGTCCCTCCGAAGATAAAGGCGCAACTCAAGATTTTAAGCAAGGATATTAGGTTCACCCGAGAGATAACCAAAGGTGGAAACGGTTATCTTTTTTTCGGTGAAAATAGGATCTTGAAAAACGAGGTTGCTGTAAAATTCTATTATTGGGGCGGCAACGCGAAATACCACGCAGAGCCTAGTACTCTAGCGGCGATCGAAGCCCCCAATATCCTTCAAGTCAAGAATGCAGGGTTGCTAGATGGGGAGTGGGCCTATTTTGTGACCCCCCGATGCTCAACTGGCGATCTTGACGATGCGCTTGAAAAGACGGAGCACGGCAACTTGCTTGCTGTTGAGCGCACCAAGCAGATTTTGAGTGGCGTTGTTCATTTACACCAGCGCCGCTATCTACACAGAGATTTGAAACCGTCCAACATTTACGTTGGTGAGGACGGAAGAGCAATAATCGGCGATTTTGGCTCTATCAAATATATACCGGAAGGATGCGAGTCGATCCCCGCCTCCAGTCATGCTGTTCTTTACAGACCACCTGAATCGATTGATTCGGACTCCTATGGATTTCAAGGTGATATATATCAGTGCGGGATGATACTTTATCAGCTTTTGGGCGGCTACTTACCTTATGAGGAGATGGCGTGGCTGAACACCGCTGAAAAACGCGAGCACGATCGTCTATCATCCAGACCTGACAAAGCCATTTTTATTGATGCATGTATTCGACGGAAGATTCAAAGGGGGAAGATTTTAGATGTTTCTTCACTTCCTTCCTGGGTGCCTGAAAATCTCAGAAGAGTTATAAGAAAGGCAACCCATATCGATCCAGCCAGAAGATATCCGTCAGCCTCTGCCTTTTATACTCAACTCAATAATATTAAATTTGGTATTCCTGACTGGTCGGTAATCGGAGGGCAACCAGTACTTAGGGGTAGCACTTCGTACAGGATTTGCAATGTTGAAGGGAATCTTTATGTCCAAAAGTCCAAAAACGGAGGGGACTGGCGGCGAGACAACTTAATCACTGGAAACAGCATTGACGAAATCGTCAAAAATATTGAAGCGAAGAGTTGAGGTCATCGCCTGCCTTCTTCAAGCGATCCATGGGCAACGGTGGGGTGACGTCCGCTTCTGGCCGATTTCTGCCTGTCGCCACCGGCAGCCATGGGTCGAAAGCGGTTAACCCACGGTGGAGAAATCAAGCCAAGCTTCAGCGAAGCCTTCCGCCACGTTTGCTTTTTTGAGCGAAATTTCTGGGCAAGGTCTTCGGAAGTTTCCTTCAAGTTGTGGCGGTTTTCGTGAACTGGTGCGCAGTGAGTTCGATCGGTAGGCTTTGGTGGTCACTGAATATCAGTGAGGGGGTGTAGGAACCCTTTAAGCATCGGTAATGCGTTAGCAATCGAAGTCAGATTTGCGGCCGTCAATGTGCGTCCGTAATATCTGTCGCGGCGGCTATGCGCGGGCACGCTTCGGCGTGGTCGAGTTTCCGATGCTCGGTATTCCTACCCCGCGTATAGCTGCCACCCAAGCCTGTAGGAAGGCTTTTGGCAGCTCCCATTTTCATCGGAAGGTCTCAAATGCCAACACTTCATCCTGATCCACCCTACGAAAAACCAATCCCCCACCCCAAAAACCGCTTCATGGCTCTCACCAGCAACTGCACCGACATGCCCACCCTGTTTGTCGACACCCACGCACCGCTGGACATTCTGACTGAAGCCGCCAGCTATCGAATCCGTGCTGTCACCCAAGTGCTTGAGAACCTGTCCATGCGTGGTTCAGTCGAGTGCGATTCGATGATTCTCAGTGATTTTGCCTTGCTCTGCGCCATTCCGCTGCGCGATGGCTGCGATGTGCTGGATGTAATTGGGCGGCGGTTGCGGGCGCGGTCTTCGGAGTAGCGCCGAACGGTTTTGTGGTGAGGGGGCTTGCCCGCGAAGATTGCACCGCGGTTCTTCAGGTAGTACGCGTTATCGTTCTTCGCGGGCAAGCCACGCTCCCACAGGTTCTGCGTCTTAACTTGCCGGCCCTTGCCACAAGAGCAAGATCAAAAGATCGCAGCCTTCGGCAGCTCCTACATTGAATGGCGTACATCCTGTAGGAGCTGCCGAAGGCTGCGATCTTTTTTGAGCGGCAATCACCGATGCCCGGCAACCAACGCTTCCTCGACTGCTGGCACCGCCAGGCTATCAATCACATGCACGCTATACCCCGGCACATTCTTCGCGTGATGCTTGGCCTGTGATGCCATTTCCGCCAATTGGCTCGCATCGAGCTGTGCACAGGCCTGTGGATGCAAATGCACCACGCCGATGGACAGGGACAGCAGCGCAAATTCCTGTCTTACGCCTTGGCGGTTAGGCGCGATGAAGCAACCGGCTTCCAGGTGTTCGCTGCGGTAAAAGCGTCGGCATTGGCTGTGGAAGTCGTCCAGCAATTGGTTCAGGCGTTTGCGCCAGTCTTCCGGGCCGAGGACCAGCAGGAAGTCGTCGCCGCCGATATGGCCGACGAAATCGCGGGATGGGTCGATGCGGTCGTTCAGGCATTGCGCCAGACACAGTAGGACTTCATCCCCGCGACCATAGCCGTAGATGTCGTTGAAGGGTTTGAAGCTGTCGATGTCGACGTAACAGATCACCGATTCCCGTTCCTGTTGCAGCAGCCGTGTCAGGCATTGCTGGATCGGTACGTTGCCCGGCAGCAGGGTCAGCGGGTTGGCGTAGCGGGCTTGCTGGATTTTCAGTTCGGTAATCAGCTTGAGCACGTCGATCACTCGGCCCAGACCCAAATAGCTGCCGTTGAGGGTGATGATGAAGTCTTCTTCAATGCGTTGGCGGGCGCGGCTGGTGATCAAGCGGCTGACCTGTTGCAGCGACTGGCTCAACTCCACAGCGAGGAAGTCGTCGCTCATCAAGCGACTGATCGGCTTGCGGGCAAACAGGTCAGTGGCAAAGGGCTTGAGCAAGGCGTCCGAGAGCGAATGGCGGTGGACGATGCCACAGGGCTGGCCCTGTTTGTCGAGCACTGCCAGGGAGTTCAGGTTGGCCTGGCGGCGGAAGGCTTCCAGCACGGTGGCGGTCGGGGTGTCACTGGTCACCGCCGGTTGGTCGTTGAGCAGGGCGCTAAGGTCGCTGACTTCTTCGTTCAGTATTGCGGCGACGCTGTTTGGTTTGGGTATGAAAGTTCGGGCATCGCGGGGCGGATGCTCCTGGGGCCGGCAGAGCAGATAACCTTGCAGCAGATCGACGCCCATTTCGGTCAACACCGCCAGTTCTTCCGGCAATTCGATGCCTTCGGCGATCACTTTTGCTCGTGAAGCCTTGGCGATCTGCAGGATCGAACCGACGAACTCACGCTTGAGCGCGTCCTGGTGAATGCCGTCGATAAAATGCCGATCGATCTTGACGTAATCCGGGCGCAATTCAGACCAGAGGCGCAAGCTCGAATAACCGGCACCCAGATCATCCAGTGCAATGGAAAAGCCCATTGCCCGATAGTGATGCAGGGCGTTTTGCAGCAGCTGGAAATCGTCGGTCGGGGTCTGTTCGGTGAGTTCGATCACCACCTGGCTCGGTGGGATGCCGAAATCCTGCAACAGTTGCAAAGTGCGTCCGGGTTGGTGGGCGGCTTCGAGCAGGGATTCCGGGGATACGTTGAGGAAGAGTTTGCCGGGCAGTTGCTGTTCATTGAAGCGTCGGCAAGCACTTTGACGGCAAGCGATCTCCAGTTCGCTGAGGCGACCGGCCTGGCGAGCTACCGCGAACAGGGCAACAGGGGAGTGCAGCGGACTGTTGGAGGGGCCGCGGCTGAGAGCTTCGTAACCGATGATTCGTCGTTCAGAGAGAGAAATGATCGGCTGGAACAGGCTGTGCAAACCGCTTTGAGTCAGTATCGAGCTCAAGGCACTCAGCTGTTCGGTCGTGGTCATGGCATTCTCTGGCGATAAAAAAAGGACCGGGTGCAAGGTGCACCCAGTCCTTTATTTCACGACAGAATGATGTCTGTTTGATGACGATCCGGGGAGCGTCAGCATTAAATTGCCATCATCTTGGTTATAGCAACTTAGTGCTTGGCAACCGCGGTGTTGAGTTTCAAGTAATCCAGCAGAATCCGCCCGGTCTCGCTCAGATAAGCGTCGTCTTCTGGCTTGGTCTTGTCCGGCTCACCCGCGAGGGCATCTTCGTCTTCTTTCTTCAGCTCTTTGAGCGGTTCTTCGCCCTTGGCCTTGCGACGGAGGTTTTCCATGGCCAGTTGCTTGGCTTCGATATCGGCATGTTGTGCACGACGTTCGGCTTCATTGAGGCTGACGGTTTTTTCGCTCATCAACTTCTGCGCCAGGGCCAGTTTGTCGCGGATAAACACAAACTCCGCGTCCTTGGCCGTGCGCACCTCATGCTCGGACTTGAGCTGCGTGATGTACGGTTTGAACGGGTCAAGCGCAGGCTTGATGGCCGCACGGATGGTGTCCCACGGCATGGCTTCCGGCAGGGCGCTTTCGCCGATTTCCTTGGTGTCGATGATCGACGGGTAATCGATGTCCGGCAGCACGCCCTGATGCTGGGTGCTCTGGCCGGAAACCCGGTAGAACTTGGCCAGGGTCAGTTTCAGTTCGCCATGGTTCAGCGGCTGAATGGTCTGCACGGTGCCTTTGCCGAAGGTCTGGCCGCCGATGACCAGCGCGCGGTGATAGTCCTGCATGGCGCCGGCGAAAATCTCCGAAGCCGAGGCGGACAAACGGTTGACCAGCAACACCATCGGGCCTTTGTAGAACGCGCCCGGGTTTTCATCTTCCAGCACATCGACCCGGCCATCGGCGTTACGCACCAGTACGGTCGGACCTTTGTCGATGAACAGACTGGTCAGCTCGGTGGCTTCCTGCAAGGAACCGCCGCCGTTGTTGCGCAGGTCGATGACCACGCCGTCGACCTTGTCTTTCTGCAGCTCGGTCAGCAGCTTCTTGACGTCGCGGGTGGTGCTCTTGTAATCCGGATCGCCAGCACGGAAGGCCTTGAAGTCCAGGTAGAAGGCCGGGATCTCGATGACGCCGAGTTTGTAGTCCTTGCCATCCTGCTTGAGGTTGAGAACTGACTTCTTGACCGCCTGATCTTCAAGCTTCACCGCTTCGCGGGTAATCGGCACGATCTTGGTGGTCTGGTCATTCGGCGCGTTGCTGGCCGGAATCACTTCCAGGCGCACCACGGTGCCTTTGGGGCCCCGAATCAGCTTGACCACTTCGTCCAGGCGCCAGCCGACTACGTCGACCATTTCCTTGTTGCCCTGGGCCACGCCGATGATCTTGTCGGCCGGTGCAACCTGCTTGGTCTTGTCGGCCGGGCCGGCAGGCACCAGGCGTACGACTTTCACTTGATCGTTATCGCTCTGCAACACGGCGCCGATGCCCTCCAGGGACAGGCTCATGTTGATGTCGAAGTTTTCCGCGTTATCCGGCGACAGATAGTTGGTGTGCGGGTCGTAGGACATGGCGAAGGTGTTGATGTACGCCTGGAAGATGTCTTCCGCACGGGTCTGGTCCAGACGCGACAGCTGATTCTTGTAACGCTTGGTCAGGGTTTCCTGAATCTGCTTCGACTCTTTGCCGGAGATCTTCATCCGCAGCACTTCGTCCTTGACGCGTTTGCGCCACAGGTCGTCCAGCTCGGCGGTGGTCTTGAGCCAAGGGGCATCCTTGCGATCGACCAGCAAGGTTTCCTTGGCGGTGAAGTCGATCTTGTCGACGCCCTTGTTCAGCTCGGCAAGGGCAAAGTCCAGACGCGCCTTGACGCGGTCCAGGTAGCGCTTGTAGATGGTGAACCCGGCGTTCAGGTCGCCGCTTTTGAGGAAGTCGTCAAACTGGGTTTTCCATTTGTCGAATTCGGCAATATCGCTGGCCATGAAATAGCTACGCGATGGATCCAGCAGCTTGATATAGCTGTCGTAGATGATCACGGAGCGTGCATCGTCGAGCGGTGGTTTGCTGTAATGGTGACGCTTGAGCAATTCGACGACGTTCAGACTGGCGATTACTTCGTCACGATCGGGCTGAAGCTTGTCCCAGCTGTTGGCTGCGAACGAATTGCTCGACATCGGCAAAAGACCGAGACCAATGACAAGAGCGAGGGCGGTGCTGGGGAGCAGATGCTTCATGCTGATTCGACGCGGGGACAATTGATAACGCATATTAGGCCGTCTTTGAAGTCGCCGGATCCACAAGGACCGGTCGCATAATGCAAAAAGCCCGGCGCTACAGCTTCGGGCTCAGTCCAGACTCACTATGGAGGCACTGTGAAAGCATTGCAAGGCGTTGAGGGGCGAGTGGAGTGGGTTGAAGAGCCGAGTCCTACGTGCGATGTAGGACAAGTTCGCATCCGGGTGTCGGCAGCAGGACTTAATCGCGCCGATTTGTTACAGAAGGCGGGACTATATCCGCCCCCGCCGGGGGCCAGTCAAGTACTGGGTCTTGAGTGTTCGGGGGTGATCAGCGAGGTCGGTCCGGGCTCTTCCTGGCAGGTCGGTGATCGGGTTTGCGCCTTGCTGGCCGGGGGTGGGATGGCCGAAGAGGTAGTTGTCGACGGACGGCATGTGTTGCCGGTTCCCGAAGGTTTGTCCCTGGCCGAGGCGGCCGCGTTGCCGGAAGTGTATGCAACCGTTTGGCTGAATTTGTTTCAACTGGCTGCGCTCAAACCGGGTGAGAAAGTTCTCCTGCACGCCGGGGCCAGTGGAATCGGTTCAGCTGCCATTCAGCTGTGCAAGGCGTTTGGTAACCCGTGCTGGGTCAGCGTCGGTTCCGCCGAGCGTCTGGCCTACTGTGAAGCGTTGGGCGCACAGGGTGGAGTGGTGCGCAACGGCGATCTGGACAGCTTGAATGATCTTGCGCCGTTCGACGTGATCCTCGACCCGGTGGGTGGCAACTACGCGGCGTTGAACCTCAAGCTGCTGGCTCGCGATGGTCGTTGGGTGCTGATCGGTTTGATGGGCGGTCGCGAGGCGCAGCTGGATCTGGCGCAGGTACTGGCCAAGCGGGTGCAACTGCTGGGTTCAACCTTGCGCAACCGCGATGAGCAGTTCAAGGCCGATTTGTTCAGCGATCTCGGCCAGCATGTCTGGCCGCTGTTTGCCGAAGGGCGTTTGAGCCCGCAACTGGCCAGGACATTTGCGATCAAGGATGCCGAAGCGGCATTTGCGGAACTGGCGACTAATAAGGTGTCGGGGAAGCTGGTGCTGGTGATTGACGAAAGCCTGGTTTGACACTCACCTGTGGGAGCGTGGCTTGCCCGCGATGAACGATGACGCGGTATGAAAGACACACCGCGTCGCCTGAATCGCGGGCAAGCCCGCTCCCACAGGATTTGGACTACTTCCAGATATGGATCGGCCAACCGGCCTTTTCGGCGTGCTCAAGCAGGACCGGATCCGGATTCACCACGTGTGGGAAATCCACCTTCAGCAGCAGCGGCAAATCGTTGCGTGAGTCGGAATAGAAACTCGCGCCTTCCAGGTTTTCCTCTTCGGCATCGAGCCATTCCAGCAACCGGGTGATCTTGCCTTCGCGGTAGGTCAGGGTGCCAACGGTGTGGCCGCTGTACACCCCATGCAACAGTTCCAGCTCGATGCCGAGAATCTCGTCGATGCCCAAGCGGTCAGCAATCGGCTTGACCAAATGCGTGCCCGAGGCCGAGATCACCAGGATCCGGTCGCCGGCCTTGCGGTGGGCGGCGATGGCTTTGGTGGCGTCGCTGAAAATGATCGGCTCGATGAAGTCTTCTACCCAAGGCGCGACCAAGTGCTCGACCTCTTGCGGCGTGCGACCGATCATCGGTTCCAGACTGAAGGTCATGTACTCCTCCATCCGCAACTTGCCGTGGCTGTAAGCGTCCATCAGTTCGTTGTTCTGACGCATGAACGACTCGGGATCAACCCAGCCCAGGCGACCCATTTGCTCGCTCCAGAGGGTGGCGCAGTCGCCGTGGATCAGGGTTTCGTCCAGATCAAAAATTGCCAGGGCCATCAGTGCAGTTCTCTCTTCAACATCAGCAAGGTCATCAGGCTACCTCACACAGGGCCGTCGGATCGATGGAAAGCGCCAGGCGCTGACCATCAGGATGTAAATCGGCCGCCGAACGGTTCAGCACATCCACCACCAATTCCACGCCCCGGGCTTCGACCCGATAGCGAATGACGTTGCCCAACAGGCTGTGGCTGCGAATCTGCGCGTCGAGTTCGCCGTTCAGGCTCAGTTCAATAGCTTCCGGACGAATGGCGAGGCGGTGGGTGATCGGTCGTTGCAACAGCTTGCTGGCGCTGTCGGCATCCAGCAAGTTGTAGTTACCGATGAAGCCTGCGGCAAACACATCGACTGGCGCGGTGTAGAGGGTTTCGGCATCGCCGCTTTGTACGATCTTTCCCTGATTCATCAGGAAGATTCGGTCAGACATGGTCAGGGCTTCTTCCTGATCGTGAGTGACGAAGATCGTGGTCAGACCGAGTTCGCGCTGGATCTGACGGATCTGTTCGCGCAGGTGCTTGCGAATCCGCGCGTCTAGCGCCGACAGCGGCTCATCCAGCAACAGCAACCGAGGTCGGGTCACCAGCGAGCGAGCCAGGGCGACACGCTGGCACTGGCCACCGGACAGTTGATGCGGGTAACGGGCGGCGAAGTCGTTGAGCTCCACCAGTGCCAGCACTTCGGCGACGCGCTTGTGGCTGTCGTCCGCGTTGACCTTCTGCATGCGCAAACCGAAGGCGACGTTCTGCTCCACGGTCATGTTCGGGAACAGCGCATAACTCTGGAACACCATGCCGATCCCGCGTTTTTGCGGGCTCAATGGGACGAGGTCCTGACCTTCCAGCAGGATCTTGCCGCCGTCCACCGAGGTCAGACCGGCGATGCAACGCAGCAGGGTGGACTTGCCGCAACCGGACGGGCCGAGAAGCGTGACGAATTCGCCTTTCTTGATTTCGCAGTTGATGTCGCTGAATACGGTAGTTCCAGAGTAATTTTTCTGAAGGTGTTGGACGCTGACATAGCTCATTCGCTTTTGTCCTTGTTCAAGATATTGGCCGCCCAGGTCAGAACCAGCACAAAGAAGAAGTAGGAGATCACCAGCGCACTGGTGAAGTGGCCGCTGCTGTTCCGCATATTGTTGAGGTAGACCTGCAGGGTTTCGTAGCGGGTGCCGACGAGGATGTTGGCGAACACGAACTCACCAAACAGGAACGAGAACGACAGCAGCAACGCCACCATCAGACCCTTGCGCAGGTTCGGCAGCACCACCAGGAATGCCGCTTGCCAAGTGCTGGCGCCGAGCAGTTGGGCGGAGTCCATCAGGTCGTGCAGGTTGATCGCTTGCAGGTTATTGGTGATCGCCCGGTACATGAACGGCAGCGCCACGGTGAAGTAGCAACCAATCAGAATCCACGGCGTGCCGACCATCGCGAACGGTCCCGAGCCATAGAGCTGCAACAACCCCACCGACGACACCACCGGCGGCACCGCGAAGGGCAGCAGGATCAGGATATTCATCAAAGCGTCGAGTTTCGGGAAGTGGTAATGCACCACGAACAGCAGCGGCAGAATCAGCACCACCGACAGAATCAGCGAGCCGACGCAGACCAGCAAGGACTGACCGAATGCGTCGAGAAAGCGCGGATCGCTCCACAGCTGGAGGTACCACTTGAAGGTAAAACCGCTGGGCATGATCGTCGCGGACCAACTGCTGGAGATCGAGTAGATCAATGTTCCGAGCAGCGGCAACAGCAGAATGGCAAACAACAAATACACCACCACCCGGTGGTAGATACCGACGGGGCCCAGTTCAGCGCGAGACATGGTAGCTCCTCTTCAACAGCAACTGATGCACGACGGTCACCAGGGTCATCAACGCCACGAGCACCACGGCCAAGGCGCTGGCCAGGTTCGGGTCCAGGGAAATGTCGCCGGAGACCATCGCCGCGATGCGGATCGGCAATACGTTGAAGTTGCCGGTGGTCAGGGCGTAGACCGTGGCGTATGCGCCAAGGGCGTTGGCCAGCAGAATCACGAACGTGCCCAGCAGCGCCGGGGTCAGCACCGGCAAACCGATGTGTCGCCAGAATTGCCAGCCGTTGGCACCGAGCAACGCGGCGGACTCACGCCAGTCTTCGCGCAAGGCGTCGAAAGCCGGGTAGAGCAACAGCACGCCCAAGGGAATCTGGAAGTAGGTGTAGAGAATGATCAGGCCGGTTTTCGAGTACAGGTTGAAGTCCTGAATGATCCCCGCCTGTTTCAACATGATGGTGAAGGTGCCGTTGAACCCCAGCAAAATGATGAACGCAAAGGCCAGGGGCACGCCGGCGAAGTTGCTGGTCATGTTGGCGAAGGCGTTGACGAAGTTGCGCAGTTTCGAGTCGACCCGGCGCAAGGAGTAGGCGCCGAGTACGGCGATGATGATGCCAAACACGCTGGACCAGAAACTGATCTCAAGGCTGTACTGGATCGCCTGCAGATAGAACTTCGAATTGAAGATTTTGCTGAAGTTGGCCAGGCCCCAGCCGAACTCTTCCGATTCCAGGCTGTTGATCATTACCCAGAGCAGCGGGGCGATCTGGAACACGAAGAAGAAAATCGCGAAGGGCACCAGGCACAAAGCGGCCAGCCATTTACCGCGGGTCATGGCATTCACTTGAGCAGCTCCCGGCACACAGGTTTGTCGTGGGGCACGCCCAGCAGTTCGCAGACGGTGCCGCAGATTTCGGTCTGTTTCGGCGCGGCGTTTTGGTTGAAGCTGAAGGCATCGCCGAGGACGAACAACGGCACTTCGCGTTCTTCGGGCAGCAGGCCGTTGTGCGAGCGGTCGTTGTTCATGCCGTGGTCAGCCGTCACCAGCACCTGGTAACCGGCGTCGAGCCAGCCTTGCAGGTAATCGGCAAGGATGATGTCGGCTGAGCGAGCGCTGTTGCGGTACTGCGAGGTGTCGAGGCCGTGCTTGTGCCCGGCGTCGTCGATATTCATGGGGTGGACCAATAAAAAGTTCGGCGCGTGGCGCAGGCGCAGGTTTTCCGCGTCGGCGAACAGGTGCGAGTCGGGGTAGTGGTCGCTCCAGTAGAAATGACCGTGCTGGATCGGCAGTTTGGGGTCATCGGTATGACGATCCCGGGCGGCCATGAACGGGGAACGGTTATACAACTCGCTGACCCAGTGATAGGCCGCGGCGGCGGTTTTCAGGCCGGCGTCGGTGGCGTAATGGTAGATGCTGCGCTGGTTGGACAGGCGCGAGACGTTGTTGTGAACGATACCGCTGACGATCGGCGTAACGCCGGTCAGGATGCATTCATAAAGCGGTCGGGACAGGGCCGGCAGTTCGCACTCCAGCTTGTAGAGTGCCGCGCGTCCTGCGCCAACGTAAGCCTGCAGATGCCCCATGGCATGGCGCGCGACTTCGTAATTGAGGCCGTCGAGCACGACAAGGATGACGTTGTGCTTCATAGGGGCTGGAACTCCGCAAAACAGATGATTCAAATACGCAACCAATCCCCTGTGGGAGCGGGCTTATGTGGCGAGGGGGCTTGCCTGTGGCGAGGGAGCTTGCTCCCGTTGGGCTGCGAAGCGGCCCCAAAAAAGGAACTGCTGCGCAGTTCAACGGGAGCAAGCTCCCTCGCCACAAAAGCCTCCTCACCATAAGCCCACTCCCACACTGGATCTCCATTGGGTACCCAATGTGGGGATCTACCGTGTTACGGCATATTGATAATGACTTCTTCCTGCCACTTCTGCGGCAGCGACTTGGAGGTCTTTTCCCACGCGTCGGCGTCTTTGATCGGTGTGACCTTTTTGTACTGCTCGTTAGGCAGCAGTTTGGCCTTGACCTCTTCCGGCAACTTCAGATGCTCAGCGCGGATCGGACGGGCGTTGCCTTTCGCCAGGTTGATTTGGCCGGCATCGCTGAAGATGTATTCGCGGGTCAGCTTGGCGGCGTTCGGGTTCTTCGCGTATTTGTTGATGATGGTGGTGTAACCGGAAATCACCGAGCCGTCGGATGGAATCAGCACGATGTAGTCATCCGGATTCGCCATCTTGGCCTTGTAACTCAGACCGTTGAAGTCCCAGACCACGCCGACTTCGATTTCACCCTTTTCCATGGTGGCGATCGTCGGGTTGGCCATGGACAGGCGGCCTTGCTTGGCGATGTCAGCGAACAGCAGCAGGGCTGGCTGAATGTTTTTTTCGTCACCACCGTTGGCGAGGGCGGCGGCCAGTACACCGTTGGCCGCTTGTGCCGCGGTGCTCACGTCACCGATAGAGACTTTGTACTTGCCAGTCTTGAGGTCGGCCCATTTGGTCGGCGCTTCAGAACCGTGCAGCAGCTTTTTGTTGATGATGAACGCGATGCTGCCGGTGTAGGCCAGCGCCCAGTTACCGTCCTTGTCCTTGGCCCAGTCCGGAATCTGTTCCCAGGTGGTGGGTTTGTAAGGTTGCACGACACCTTGCTTGACTGCGATCGGGCCGAACGCGGCACCGACGTCGCCGATGTCGGCCGTGGCGTTGTCTTTTTCGGCGGCGAACTTGGCGATTTCCTGGGCCGAGCTCATGTCGGTGTCGATGTGTTTCAGGCCATATTTCTTGGCCAGGTCTTCCCAGGTGCCTTTCCAGTTGGCCCAGTCATCGGGCATGCCGACGCTGTTGACTGCACCTTCCGCTTTCGCAGCGGCTTCCAGGGTTTTCAGATCATCCGCCGCCATGGCGGTGGTGCACAGGGCAATGGTCGAGCCTAACAGTGATGCCAGGAAAAACTGTTTCATCCGAAGCTCCTTTGGGCGTTTTCAACGCTGCGATTGCGGTTGTGTTGGTCTAGGTCAGCAATACCTGAGCCAATTTAGGCGGGTTGGATGACATTTTGATGTCGACGACCGGTCGGCCTGAATTCTCTGCGCTCGGATACGCGGGGTGCGAGATAAGCGTAGACCATGGCTAAAGAGCTGATATGAAAGGGACTTGGCCATAAAATTGCAGGTGTCTGGCGCAACCGTTCGGCGGCTTTGTCATCTGTCAGTCATATGCAGTGCCTAGGCTTGCAGGCAGTTGAAGGAACCGATTTGAATCACGGTTCTGCCCTGAATCAGTGCTGGTCTAGTCCAGATAGGTAACGTTGATGCGCATCGAGACCACCAAAGCGGTGACAGCCATCGGGCAGGTTCTGCAAGAACAGCTCGACCACGGTTTGTTGGCGCCCGGGAGCAAGTTGCCGGCAGAGCGCAAGCTCAGTGAGTTGTTCGGTACCACACGGATCACCGTGCGTGAGGCTTTATTGCAGCTGGAGGCCCAGGGCCAGATTTATCGCGAGGAACGGCGCGGCTGGTTCGTGTCGCCACCAAGGCTGGCTTACAACCTGATGCAGCGCAGCCACTTTCACGCGATGGTCAGTGCGCAGGGGCGAGTGCCGTCCACCGAGGTGATTTCGGCCCGTTTGCAACCGGCATCGGCGGCGGTGTGTGCCTGGTTGCAGTTGCCGGCGCTGTCGAGCGTGATTCAGATTTGCCGCTCGCGACGGATTGACGGGCGATTGGTGTTGTATGTGGAGCACTACCTGAACCCGCAGTTTTTTCCCGGGATTCTGGACTTCGATCTGAATCAGTCGATGACCGAACTGTATGCGCGGCATTACGACTTGCATTACGGGCGGGTGCGCTTCGAGATTGTGCCAACGGCGTTATCGGTGGACGCCGCGGCGGCTTTACGGGTGTCGGTGGGCAGCCCGGGGTTGCGGATTGCCCGGGTCAATTACGATCAGCATCAACGACTGATCGATTGTGACCTGGAGTTCTGGCGCCATGATGCGATTCATGTCGGGGTGGATGTGGTGTAGGACACGCATTCAACTGCACATCACTTGGCGAGCCCGTCAAAATCAATGCGAGCCAGGCGCGAGGATTTATTCGTTGAGTTTGGCGAGGATCTTGTAGATCACAGTGGCGAGGATCATCAGCATGCCAACCCACATCGCGAACACACCGGCGTTCTTGTCGCGAAAGTTGAAGCCGATGGCCAGCATGATCATCCCGGAAAGAATCGGGATCAGCATGGCGTGGAACGAAGACAACGAGATCATGGTGACAGCCTTGTCGGAGAGGGGTACTGCAAGTCTAGGCGGCTTTCGGACGAGCGGAGGTGATGCGTGTGTAGGAGTTGCCGAAGGCTGCGATCTTTTGATCTTGATTTTCAGCGCATGTGAAGACGCCAAAAGATCAAGATCAAAAGATCGCAGCCTTCGGCAGCTCCTACAGGGGGCGCGTTCATCCTGTAGGAGCTGATCTTTGAGGACTACGGCAATTCGCGGCAGGCGTAAAACGCGCTCAGCACTTTGACCAGATGCGCCAGGTCATGGCTGCCGCACAACTCACGGATCGAGTGCATGGCGAACGTCGGCAAACCGATGTCCACAGTGCGCACGCCCAGGTGGCTGGCGGTGATCGGGCCGATGGTCGAGCCGCAGCCCATGTCGCTGCGTACCACGAAGCTCTGCACCGGCACTTCTTCGGCCATGCACAAATGGCGGAAGAACCCGGCGGTTTCGCTGTTGGTGGCATAGCGCTGGTTGCTGTTGACCTTGATCACCGGGCCCGCGTTGAGTTTCGGGCCGTGGTTGGCATCGTGCTTGTCCGCATAGTTCGGGTGCATGCCGTGGGCGTTGTCGGCCGAAACCAGCAGGGATTTCTGAATGGTCCGTACGAATTCATCCCCTTCGGGCAACAGACGACGCAGGGTTTGCTCAAGCATCGGGCCGTCGGCGCCACAGGCCGAGCAGGAACCGACTTCTTCGTGATCGTTGCAGACCAGCACGCAGGTTTCGTCGGTTTCGGTCGTCAGCAAAGCTTGCAGGCCGGCGTAGCACGACAGCAAGTTATCGAGGCGCGCACCCGCAATGAAGTCGCCATGCAGGCCAATGACCGCTGCGCTTTGGGTGTCGTAGAAGCTCAGCTCGTAATCGAGCACTACGTCAGCGTTCAGGCCGTGTTCACGGGCCAGTTGATCGGTGAGCACGGCGCGGAAGTCCACGCGCTCGTCACCGGCGAATTGCGCGAGGATCGGCGGCAGTTCGGTCTGGGCATTGATCGCCCAGCCCATATTGGCTTCACGGTTGAGGTGAATGGCCAGGTTCGGGATGATCGCGATCGGTGCCTTGAAGTCGATCAACTGGCTCTCGACCTTGCCGTCGCGGCGGAAGGTTACGCGACCGGCCAGAGACAGATCACGGTCGAACCACGGTGCCAGCAGTGCACCGCCATAGACTTCGACACCCAGTTGCCAGAAGCCCTGGCGTTGCAGTTCCGGCTGGGGTTTGACCCGCAGGCATGGGCTATCGGTGTGCGCGCCGACCAGTCGGATGCCGCCGTGCAAGGGCGAATGACGGCCCATTTTGAACGCGACGATCGAAGAGTCATTACGGGTGACGTAGTAACGACCATGGGCTTCAGTGGTCCATGGCTCACGTTCGTCGAGGCGCATGAAACCGGCCGCTTCCAGGCGCTGGACAAGACTGGCAGTGGCATGGAACGGGGTAGGGGAGGCCTTGAGGAAGTCGATCAGGCCTTGGTTCAACTCTTCGCGCATAAGTAGCTCCAGACAGCAGTGGCGCCAGTTTAACGTATTGGTCACAGAATTGGCGGAGGACTGCTGCGGGTGCTACGAGTTTACGTCTTCAGCAGAACCCTGTGGGAGCGGGCTTGCCCGCGATGGCGGCGGGTCAGGCAACATCCATGCTGGCTGTGCCGACCTCATCGCGGGCAAGCCCGCTCCCACAGTTTTTATTGCATTGGCAGTCAGAACGGTGCAGGGCACTCGAAGCGCAGGCGTTCG
The DNA here is from genome assembly GCF_053629455.1 of Pseudomonas sp. F-14 TE3482. Lineage (NCBI taxonomy): Bacteria > Pseudomonadati > Pseudomonadota > Gammaproteobacteria > Pseudomonadales > Pseudomonadaceae > Pseudomonas > Pseudomonas sp. F-14 TE3482. The sequence continues at coordinate 5,816,065 of NZ_JBRJII010000001.1, read as the reverse complement.
CCCGTCTGGGGATGAGTGAAGCTGAGCATGCTGGCGTGCAAACAAAGTCGTGGCCAGGCAGCCAAGGCTTGCTCATGGGCGTAGAGCCCGTCACCCAACAGTGGGTGGCCGATGGAGAGCATGTGCACGCGCAACTGGTGAGAGCGGCCGGTGATCGGCGTCAGTTCGACGCGGCACCAGTCGCCACAACGCTCCAGCACACGCCAGAAGGTCAAGGCGTGCTTGCCAAATTCGTGGTCCACCACATGGCGTGGCTTGGTCGGCGGGTCGTAGCGCAGGGGCAGGTCGATGCTGCCACTGTCCAGTTCCGGTTGTCCCCAGCACAGGGCGGTGTAGGCTTTTTCGGTTTCGCGGTCGTGAAATTGCCGAGACAGCTCGCGATGAGTGTCCGGGTCACGGGCCAACAGAATGATACCGGACGTTTCCCAGTCCAGACGATGGACGATTCGCGCTTCCGGGTAGCCGTTTTCTTGCAGGCGCGTAATCAGGCAGTCCTTGTTGTCATCGGCCCGGCCGGGGACGGAGAGCAACAGGGTCGGTTTGTCCACCACCAGTACGGCGGCGTCCTGATGAATGATGCGGATGTTGGACAACGGCATTAAAACAGCCTCGTAACAAACGCCAACGGCGGCTCAGGCCCCGCGCCCTGTAGGAGCGAAGCTTGCTCGCGAATGCGTCAACTCGGTCTATCAGATAGACCGAGTTGCCTGTGTTCGCGAGCAAGCTTCGCTCCTACAGATGGCTGGAGAGCCTGAGCCGCCGTGGCTCCCGCCGGATCGACTCAGCGATCTGGCAGGGTGATATTGAGTTCCAGGATCGAGCAACTGCCCTGGTTTTCCAGAGCGACGTGCACGTCATCGGACCCGATATTGACGTACTTGCGGATCACTTCCACCAGTTCCTTCTGCAAGGCTGGCAGGTAATCCGGCGTACTGCGCTGGCCGCGTTCATGCGCCACGATGATCTGTAGACGCTCTTTCGCTACCGACGCGGTGCTGACCTTTTTACTGGCACGAAAGAAGTCAAAAAGGTTCATTACCTACCTCCAAAAAGTCGCTCGAAGAATCCCTTCTTCTCGACATCGAGGAAACGATGGTCCACGGTTTTACCCAGCAGGCGATCAACGGCATCGCTGTACGCCTGACCGGCGTCGCTCTGATCGTCGAGAATCACAGGTACGCCCTGGTTGGAGGCCTTGAGGACGGCTTGCGACTCCGGAATCACGCCTAGCAGGGTTACTGCGAGGATTTCCTTGACGTCTTCGACGCCGAGCATTTCACCGTTACTCACGCGTGTCGGGTTGTAGCGGGTCAGCAACAAGTGTTCCTTGATCGGGTCTTCGCCGTTTTCGGCACGACGGGACTTGCTGGCCAGCAGGCCCAGCATGCGGTCCGAGTCACGTACGGAGGAGACTTCCGGGTTGGTCACTACAATCGCTTCATCAGCGAAGTACATGGCCAGGTGGGCGCCTTTCTCGATGCCCGCCGGAGAGTCGCAGACCACGAATTCGAAGTCTTCCTTGAGCTGCATCAGGACCTTTTCGACGCCTTCGACAGTCAGCGCGTCTTTATCGCGAGTCTGACTGGCGGCCAGTACGTAGAGGTTTTCCAGACGCTTGTCTTTGATCAGAGCCTGTTGCAGGTTGGCTTCGCCGTTGACCACGTTGACGAAGTCATACACCACGCGGCGCTCGCAACCCATGATCAGGTCGAGGTTACGCAAGCCGACGTCGAAGTCGACGATAACTGTTTTGTGACCGCGCAGAGCGAGGCCGGTACCGATAGCGGCGCTGGTGGTGGTCTTACCCACACCACCCTTGCCGGATGTAACCACGAGAATCTTGGCCAAGGTGTTTTACCCCTAAGGAAAAAGGACGTTTAGCCCCTGAAAAACATCTCTTGAAAAACTACTGCAGTCGGACAGCCTTGGCTGGAATCCGGTTCTGAGCGGCGTTTACCCCCGGTAAACACTGCTTTTGGCCTTTTTCCTACTTCGTTTGAGCCGTTTTCGCTACGTTTTAGAGATGCTTGGAAAATGCGGCAGTATCCGTTAAAGCCGAATGATGTTCAACACGTCGCCCGACAGGCTGACTTGTACGCCCGCGCCCCACAATGGATCACGACGCAGATCTTCGGAAACCTTGTAGTGGCCAGCGATGGAGACCAGTTCAGCGGTCATTTGCTGACAGAAAATCCTGGCTTTCGTGTCACCTTTGACGCCGGCCAAGACACGACCGCGCATCGCGCCGTATACATGGATGTTCCCATCGGCGAGAAGTTCCGCCCCCGGGCTGACCGACGAAATCACCACCAAATCGCAACCCTGGGCATAAATCTGCTGGCCACCGCGTACGGGCGACGTGATGATTTTGGTCGGTTTAATGGTCGGTTCCGGTGGTTTTTCCGGTTTTTTCGCAACAGTGCCTTCGTGCGGGTCGAGCGGGCGCTCACGGGCGCCGGACGGCGGCAGCACCGGCAGATCGACGGCGATGGCGGCGGCAATGTCTTCAATGCGGCTGGCACGGATCGCCAGGGTGCGCAGGCCATGCTGGCGGCAGATGCGCATCAGCCCCGGCAGATCGACCGAGGCTTCGCTGGCCGGAAGTTTGTCCAGGGCCAGGACCAGCGGCGCATTGCTGAAGAAGTTTGGCGCCTGGGCGACCTTGGCGGCCAGTTGTCGATCAAGGTTCTCAAGGTCGTTACGGGCCAGTTCCAGCACCGTAATGGCAAGCATGCTGCCCTTCAACTGGAACACGGGATCTTGGTCTAGCGGTTCGGTTTGGCTCATGGTCGGCATACAACGGCTTGTCACTAAAAGTGCCGAGACTTATAACGAGAACGCCCGCAGGCCGCAAGCCGGGTCGAACGATGTAGAATGCGCGGCCACTGTCTTGACGGAACCTTTAATGGATCGCCCGCGTTTTCGAACAGCATTTCTTTCTCCACGTTTCTGGCCGCTGTGGTGTGGCTTGGGGCTGTTGTGGCTGATTGTGCAGTTGCCATATCCGGCGTTGCTGTCGGTCGGTCGCGTCTTGGGTGCCTTGATGTATCGAGTGGCCGGCGACCGACGGCGCATTGCCAAGCGCAATCTTGAGCTGTGTTTCCCTGAAAAGTCCGCTGCCGAGCGCAAGCGTCTGCTCAAGGAAAACTTCGCCTCCACCGGCATCGCCTTCTTCGAGATGGCCATGAGCTGGTGGTGGTCGCGCAAGCGTCTGGCGAAACTGGCCCATGTCGAAGGCCTGGAGCATTTGAAGCAGGCCCAACGCGACGGCAAGGGCGTGATTCTGATGGCCGTGCATTTCACCACGCTTGAGATCGGCGCGGCGCTGCTCGGTCAGCAGCACACCATCGATGGCATGTACCGCGAACACAAGAATCCGCTGTTCGACTACATCCAGCGTCTTGGTCGCGAGCGGCACAACCTCGACTCGCTGGCGGTGGAGCGTGACGACGTGCGCGGCATGCTCAAACTGCTGCGGGCAGGTCGAGCGATCTGGTACGCACCGGATCAGGACTACGGCGCCAAGCAAAGTATCTTCGTGCCGTTGTTCGGGGTTCAGGCGGCGACCGTCACCGCCACCAGCAAGTTTGCGCGACTGGGCAAGGCATTGGTCGTGCCATTCACTCAACAACGCCTGGCGGACGGCAGTGGTTATCGGTTGGTGATTCATGCGCCGCTCGAGGGCTTTCCCGGCGAGACGGAAGAGGCTGACTGCATTCGTATCAACCAGTGGGTCGAAAGTGCTTTGCGCGAATGTCCGGAGCAATACCTCTGGGCACATCGCCGCTTCAAGACCCGTCCACCGGGCGAGGCGAAGCTGTACGCCAAACGCGGTTGAGTCACCGATCCCTTTAAGCACCATGGAGTGTTGCGATGAGTTCTGCTGAACCGGTTACAGGGTTGATACTTTCCGGCGGCGGGGCTCGGGCGGCTTATCAGGTGGGCGTGCTGGCGGCGATTGCCGAGCTGCTACCGGTAGGCGCGGCGAATCCGTTTCCGGTGATCGTCGGTACTTCGGCTGGCGCGATCAACGCGGTCAGCCTGGCCAGTGGGGCAATGGACTTTCGCGGCGCGATTCAGCGTCTGACTGCCTTCTGGCAAGGTTTCCGCAGTCATCTGGTATTGCGCAGCGACTGGCCGGGGGTGATCCATCAAGCCACCCGTTTTGTCAGTCACAATCTGATGGGCATTGGCGCCCCGGTGCCAGTGGCCCTGCTCAACAGCTCGCCGCTGCGCGGTTTACTCAACGAAAAACTGCACATGCCCGGAATTGCCGAGGCCATTGCGCAAAAGCAATTGAAGGCGGTGGCGGTCACGGCGTTTGGCTACGAGTCCGGCCAGGCCGTCACGTTTTATCAGGGTGGCGGCACCATCGAATCCTGGTTGCGCCATCGACGAATCGGCGTGCCGACACAATTGAGCGTCGACCATTTGCTGGCCAGTTCGGCGATTCCGTTGTTGTTTGCGCCGGTGAAAATCGGCGAAGAGTATTTCGGCGATGGCGCGGTGCGTCAATCGGCACCGATCAGCCCGGCCCTGCACCTGGGTGCCAGCCGCGTGCTGGTGGTGGGTGTCAGCGGCAACCCGCGCGGGGTCGACCCGCAACAGCCGCTGCAACGCGCCTACACAGGTCAGCAGCCGACCCTGGCGCAAATCGGCGGGCACATGCTCAACAGTACGTTCATTGACAGCCTGGAAAGTGACATCGAGTTGCTGCAGCGTCTGAATCAGTTCAGCCATCTGCTGCCCGACGGCGCGCCGAGTCGGGCATTGGGAGCAGCGCCGGTGGAGGTGCTGGTGATTTCGCCGAGTCAGCCGATCGATGAAATTGCGGCGCGGCATCGCCAGGAATTGCCGGCGGCCTTGCGTCTGTTTTTGCGCGGGCCGGGGGCGACCAAGACCAGCGGGGCAGGGGTATTGAGTTATCTGCTGTTCGAGGCGGGGTATTGCAGCGAATTGATCGATCTGGGGCGGCGCGATGCGTTGGCCAAGCGGGATGAGTTGTGCCGGTTTTTGGGATTGGTGGAGCCTGCGGTTCCGGCTTGAATCGGCGGTGCGGCTATCGCGGGCAAGCCACGCTCCCACAGGTTTTGTGTCGTTCGCCGATGATGTGAACGACACAGAACCTGTGGGAGAGCGTGGCTTGCCCGCGATGCTTTTTGCGATCAGAAGTGGAACTTCACCAGCAAGCTCGTGTTGCTCTGATCGGTCTTGAAGTACTGGCTGTCCTTGATCCCGTACTTGTCTGACCAGTAGTCGTACTCGACACCGACGTACAACTGCTTCTCGCCGATGTTCAGGGCTTTGCCCAAGTCGTATTTGATCTGTGGGTTGAAGTGCAGGTTGGCGTGGTAGGTGCCTTTACTGTTCTGGTCGTTATCGACTACCCAGTCCATGAAACCATCGATCAGGATATTCGAATCGCCCACGGGAATGGTGTAGGACCACACCGGGGTGATCTGCCAGACGTTGTCACCCGCACGGCTGCCTTCGGTGTGACGCTGGTAGAAGTTCAGCTGGAAGTAGTCGAACCCGGGAATCGCCAGGTCGAAACCCGGACCGATCAGGTAGGACTCGGTATCGCCCTCACCGAACTCGTACGTCATCGCCAGCAGCACGTCTTTGATCGGGCCGAACGCCAGTTTCTGGTCGAAGATCTTGCCAAACGACAAGCGTGGGCTGATTTCGCCGTAATAGGTGTTCGAGCCGACGCCGCTGTCTTCCTTGCCGTTGTAGAAAATCTTGTCGACGAACACGAAGTTGTCCCCGTATTTCCAGGCATCGGCGTGCTCGAAGGTGACGGTTTGCTGAATGCGCGGGTTGACCTGGAAGTCCTTGCCATAGAGGTAGGTCAGGCTGTTGTTCTGCCATTGCAGCAAGTCGCCGGCCATTGCCTGGCCCCCGGCCAGCAAGGATCCCGCGAGCATCAGGCTGGTGCACGTACGTTTCATTCGGTTGCTCCCAAAAAGTAGGTGGTTCCACGTTATTTTTCTAAGGTCGGCGCTCTGGTGTGGCGCCTTTTCTTGCTGCTGTAAAAAATCATCCATTCGGTCAGCTTTGATGCTGTTAGCAAGAGCTGAGCCAAGGCTTTCAAAAAGTAAAAAAACGCCCGTTCGGCTGTTTCGAAAACAGTCGATTGAGCGTCAATTCGAGAAGCCTTGGTACTGTCCAGAGCCGGGATAAGTTGGCTTTCTGGTCAGGAATTATATCCGCGCTTTTTTTTAGAGCGGATTCGGGCGGGCGCGGAGAATACTGACTCGCGCACCATGGCTCAAGTGCCCCGCAACAGAGCACCCATGACAGGTGTGGGGCACGGTTGCGGGCCATCTTAAAAGTGCACCTTTACCAGCAGGCTGGCGGTGTTTTGGTGAGTGTCAAAGTTGGCGCTGTTTTCGATTCCGTACTTGTTTTTCCAGTAGCTGTATTCGGTGCCGACGTAGACGAATTTCTCGCCCCAGCCCAACGCTTTGCCCAGGTCGTATTTGATCTGCGGATTGATGTGCAAGTTGGCGTGGTAAGTGCCGCGTGCATTGCGATCGTTGTCCACCACCCAGTCCAGATAGCCATCGATCAACAGGTTCGAATTGCCTAGCGCAACGCTGTAGGACCAGGTGGGAGTGATCTGCCAGACACCATCACCGGGGCGTGGGCCTTCGGTCTGGCGACGATAGAAGTTCAAGGTGAAGTAGTTGGAACCCGGTACTGCCAGATCGAAACCCGGGCCGATCAGATACGCTTCGCTGTCGCCTTCGCCGTACTCGTACGTCATGGCCAGCAACACGTCCTTGACCGGGCCAAACTCGAAACGACGGTCGAGCATTTTGCCAAAGGACAGGCGTGGGCTGAATTCGCCATAGAAGGCGTGGGGGCCTTTATTGCGGTCTTGTTCGCCGTTGTAGAAGATCTTGTCGATGAACAGGAAGTTATCGCCGTACTTCCATTTGTCGGCGTGCTCGAACGTCACCGTCTGCTGGATCGACGGGTTGATCACGAAATTCTTGCCGTACAGGTAGCTCAGGCTGTTGGTTTGCCACAGCAGTAAATCGCTGGCCATGGCCTGGCTCGCGGCCAACAGGCCAGAGCCCAACAGCACGCTGGTTTTTGTCCGAGTCATCTGTTGCTCCCTTTTGTTTTTATTGTTTGAGGCACAGGTAGCCACCCTTGTGGGAGCGAGCCTGCTCGCTCCCACAAGGGGGTGTGTCTTTTAGTGGGTCAGTGCGGGTGGGTGTGGCAGCTCGGAATGCAACACCTCGGATCTTGTGATTTTTGTTTCAAGTGGACCTGTGGCGGGGGGGGGGGGGCTTGCGGTGGCCACAAAAGCCCCCCCCGCTACAACGGCGTGTTGCTTACTGGGTTTGAGCTCCCTGAACAATCCACGCACCGATCAGGTCGCGCTCTTGCTGGGTCATCTGGGTGATGTTGCCCAATGGCATGATCTGGCTGGCAACCGCCTGGGCCTGGATGCGCGGGGCCTGAAGCTTGATCTGCTCGGGGGTATCGAACATCACGCCCGCCGGTGCCGCGCTGAACAGCGGGCTGGTGGGTTTCGCCGAATGGCAGACCGTGCAGCGTTCCTGGATCACGTCATGCACCTTGTCGAAGGCAGGACCGGCATTGGATGCCTGGGCGGGTGCAGTTTCAGGGGCCGCCGCCGGTGCAGCTTCAGCCGGTTTCTTGCCACCGCCGAGGGCGGTTTCCGGCAGCGGCTGGTACTCGATGGCCCCAGGCGCCTTGGCCACTTCAGGTGCGCTGGACATCGGCGCCGGGCCGGTCACGTAGGCCAGGCAGATCATGCCGACCGCTGCAGCAGGCAGGGTCCAGGCAAACTTGTGGCTGTCATGACGGGTGTTGAAGTAGTGACGCACCAACACCGCCAGCACTGCGATCCCGGCCAGGATCAGCCAGTTGTATTGGCTGCCGTAAGTGCTCGGGAAGTGGTTGCTGATCATGATGAACAGCACCGGCAAGGTGAAGTAGTTGTTGTGTCGCGAACGCAGCAAGCCTTTGGCCGGCAGCGCCGGATCGGGCGTGCGGTTCTCGGCAATCGCCGCCACCAATGCGCGTTGGGCCGGCATGATGATGCGGAACACGTTGCCGACCATGATGGTGCCGATGATCGCGCCGACGTGCAGGTACGCACCACGACCGCTGAACACTTTGCTGAAGCCGTAAGCGGCGCCAATGATCAGCACGAACAGGATGAAGCCTAGCAGGGCAGGGCGTTTGCCCAAGGCCGAGTCGCAGAGGAAGGAGTAGACGAACCAGCCGACGAACAGCGAGCCGATGCCCAGCAGAACACCTTCAGGGCCGGTCAGGCTGCTGCCCGGAGCGAGCAGGTAGAGCGTCGGGTTGGAGTAGAACACCACGCACAGCAGCGCGACCCCCGACAACCAGGTGAAGTAGGCTTCCCACTTGAACCAGTGCAGGTTGTCCGGCATGGTCGGTGGAGCCAGTTTGTATTTTTCCAGGTGGTAGATACCGCCGCCATGGATCGCCCACAAATCGCCCGCCAGCCCGTTTTTCGGGTTGACCCGATTGAGGTTGTTCTCCAGCCAGACGAAATAGAACGACGCGCCGATCCAGGCCACGCCAGTAATCATGTGAACCCAGCGCACGCTCAGGTTCAGCCATTCCAACAGATGTGCTTCCACAGTCTTTACCTCTCGCCTGTCACTCTGTTGTCGAGTGATCAGACCTTCTCTTATTGGTGGGGGGCGAGGATCAAACGCTCATCCTCTTTGAAAAAATGCTCATCGCAGTTATTGCCTGTGCCACTGCGATCAACCACCAGGAAGTCATCCCGCTTTTCGATCGTCAGCACCGGATGGTGCCAAACGCCGCGATGGTAATTAATGCCCTGCCTGCCGTTGGTGACGAAGGCGCGGACCAAGCCTGATACAGGTTCATCGCCAAGTGGCGCGACCACGATCAGAAAGGGGTTGCCGAGCAGCGGAATGAAAGCCTGGCTGCCCAGCGGATGACGCTCCAGCATGCAGACGGTCAGCGGCATGTCCTGCGCATCGGCGCGGAAAATGCTGATGATCGCCTTGTCCTCTGGCGTAGCGGTTTCCACCGTCGCCAGTTTGTGAAAGCGCATGGTCGAACCGTTGTTGATCATGAAGTGATCGCTGCCGTCGGTTTCGATCACGTCACCGAAAGGGGCGAAGGCTTCTTTGGTCAGCGGTTCAATCGTCAATGTGCGCATGCTGGTCTTCTTTTCCGAATTCTGTGTTGGTTGCTTTTGTGGCGAGGGAGCTTGCTCCCGCTGGAGTGCGTAGCGCTCCCGATTCTTTTTAAACAAAGAGCGGGGCCGCTTCGCAGCCCAGCGGGAGCAAGCTCCCTCGCCACAGGTTCAGCGCTTATTTAGCGACCTTGCCCAGTACCCGCAGGCGGCTCACGCCCCCATCCGGGAACACGTTCAGGCGGATGTGGGTGATCGGGCCCAGCGCCTTGATCTGCTCGGCGAAGGTGTGTTCGGCGTGCATTTCCAGCTTCTGGCTTGGCAACAGTTCGCGCCAGAACAGCGATTGGGTTTCGATCTGGCTGTCGGTGCCGCCTTTCACGAATGCACCCTGGATCGAGCAAGTGTCCGGGTAGTTGCCCTTGAAGTGCAGGGTGTCGACGATGACTTTTTCGATCTCGCCGGCGTGGCCCAGCGCGACGATCACCCAGTCATTGCCCGGCGTGCGACGACGGGCGGTTTCCCAGCCGTCCCCCATGTTGATGCCGCGACCCGGGTTGAGGATGTTGCTCATGCGGCCGAAGTGTTCATCGGAGCAGGCCAGTGCACGGCCACCGTTCAGGGCTGCGGCCAGGTCGACCTGTTCGTTGTCGCCCACAGCCGACCAGTCGCGGTAAGGAATGCCGTACACACGCAGACGGGCCACGCCGCCATCCGGGTAGATGTTGAAGCGCAGGTGGCTGAAGGCCTGGTCGTTGTTGATTTCGTGGTAGTGGTGGCTGTTGCCTTGCAGTTCGACGGCAGACAGCACTTCAGTCCACTGGGTGTTTTCGTCCGGCTCGCCCGAAGCCAGGAAACAGGCTTCCAGCGAAGCCGATGGCGGGTAGTTGCCGGTGAAGAATGAAGTGTCGATGTCCACGCCTTTGATCGAGCCCGGTACGCCCAGGCGGATCACCGCGCTGTCGTAGCCTTCGAAGCGCTTGCGGCGCGACTCCCAACCGTCCATCCACTTGCCGTTGTCATCGAACACGCCCTCCTTCCACACGGCCGGCGTCGGCTGGAACAGACGGTTGGCGTCGGCGAACCAGTCATCGGTGACCGAGATGATTTTGGTGCCCAGGCGGGCGTCGGCCAGGTTGACGAACTTCTCGAAAGGTACGGCGTAAGCTTTCATTCTTCTTGTCTGCCTTTAATAAGTTGGCTTGGGATGCTTGCAGGGCCCTGAGCGTTTTCCGCGTTTTTTAACGCTCGGGCCAAGTTCGCTATAGGGTCAGTAATCGGAACAGGGCGATCTTGTTGATCTCCGCTAGCGCGCATTTGAATTCGGTGTCTTCCGGGTTGTGAATGCGCGTTTCGAACGCCGCGAGGATCTGATGCCGGTTGCTGCCTTTTACCGCCATGATGAAGGGAAACTTGAACTTGGCCTTGTAGGCGTCGTTCAGCTCGGTGAAGCGCTGGAACTCTTCGGCCGTGCATTGGTGAATACCCGCGCCAGACTGTTCTTCAGTGCTGGCAGCGGTAAGCTGGCCCTGGACGGCGGCTTTGCCGGCCAGGTCCGGGTGAGCGTTGATCAGGGCCAGTTGGCTTGTGTGATCAGCGCTCAACAAGATGTCGCTCATGCGCTGGTGCAGGGTTTCGATCTCGTCGATCGAAGGGTCCTGGCCCAGGTCGAAGGCCTTCTCGGCCACCCATGGCGAGTGTTCGTAAATGTCGGCGAAGGCGGCGACAAACGCGTCGCGGCTCAGGGTCGATGGCTTCAGGGTTTGGAAGTTGCTCATTTCGCAGCCCCTTGATACGGGTGGGTTGCGTGCCAGTGGCGAGCGATGTCGACGCGGCGGCTGAACCACACCTGTTCATGACTTTTAGCGTATTCGATAAAGCGTTTGAGCGAAGCCAGACGCGCCGGACGGCCGATCAGGCGGCAGTGCAGGCCTATCGACAACATCTTCGGTGCTTCGGCGCCTTCGGCATACAGCACATCGAACGCGTCTTTCAGGTATTCAAAGAAATCGTCGCCCTTATTGAAGCCCTGGACCTGGGTGAAGCGCATGTCGTTGGTGTCCAGGGTGTAGGGGATCACCAAATGCGGCTTGCCGGTCGGGTTGTTCGGTTCCCAGTAGGGCAGGTCGTCGTCGTAGGTGTCGCAGTCGTAAAGAAAACCGCCTTCTTCCATCACCAGTCGACGGGTGTTCGGGCCGGTGCGGCCGGTGTACCAGCCCAGTGGGCGCTCGCCGGTGATTTCGGTGAGGATGCGGATCGCTTCGAGCATGTGCTCGCGTTCCTGCGCTTCGTCCATGTACTGGTAGTCGATCCAGCGGTAGCCGTGACTGCAGATTTCATGGCCGGCATCGACCATGGCGCGGATCACGTCCGGGTGGCGCTGGGCGGCCATGGCCACGGCGAAGATGGTCAGCGGGATGTCGAATTCCTTGAACAATTTCAGAATCCGCCAGACGCCGGCACGGCTGCCATACTCGTAAAGGGATTCCATGCTCATGTTGCGCTCGCCTTGCAACGGCTGCGCCGAGACCATTTCCGAGAGGAACGCTTCGGACTCTTTATCGCCGTGCAGGATATTGCGCTCGCCACCTTCCTCGTAGTTGAGCACGAAGGACAGCGCGATGCGGGCATTGCCCGGCCAGTGTGGGTGAGGAGGGTTACTGCCGTAACCGATCAGGTCGCGTGGATAGTCAGCGCTCACTGCAGTCTTCCTTCTTGTTCGTGTCGACTTATTCAAAGTCAGGGTGTGTGTGGCGGCCTGGCGATGAAAGGGCAGGCTGGCGTCACAGCGATGGGTTGATTGTATACAACTTTATATTCACTTTGTAAGCCTGTTTTTTTGCATTTTTCATTGGCTATCCACTTTGATGGGTACTGCAAGAAACCTGCCTGACTGGTCAGCTAATGGATAGGAGGTCCTCTGATCTTATGGTTCGGCGCAAGATTCGCTGACAAACCCTGAATGGCGGTGGTAGCGGTAAAAATGTCGTTTTTATTGTGTACAATTTTTATGAAAAGTGTCTTAATCAGTCGCTCGCCGCAGCTTTTCGTGCTCCGAAACGGTGCGGTCTCCTTTTCAACTGACTTCGGGAGGCGCGAGGTCTGACTGCTCCACGCAGGCAGGCGCGCAGAATCAATGGGACGTTTGACTACACACGTTTTGGACGCTGCACACGGTTGCCCGGGCAGCTCGATCAAGGTCGAGTTGTACCGCGTTGAAGGTTCGCAGCTGGAATTGGTCGCCACTGCGATTACCAACAGCGATGGCCGTGTCGATTCGCCGCTGCTGCAAGGTGATGACTATCGGTCCGGGGTTTATCAGCTTCAGTTTCATGCGGGTGATTACTACCGCACCCGTGGGGTTCAGCTGCCCGAGCCTGCGTTTCTGGATGTGGTGGTGCTGCGTTTCGGCATCTCTGCGGAACAGGATCACTACCACGTGCCGTTGTTGATTTCGCCGTATAGCTATTCCACATACCGAGGCAGTTGATCCCCCAAGCAGCTGCCTCCTCCGAGAAGCGACTGCGCATATAGCTTCTTTGGTCTTTCGCCCGCTCACACTGCGGGCTTTTTTTTGCCTGTGGGAAAGTGGTGACTGGGTTGACGCCATCGCTAGCAGGCTAGCTCCTACAGGGATTTGTGAACGCCGCAAATCCCAAAAATCAGGATTGATATCCAACTTATTGGGTGCAGATCACAATGTGGGAGCTAGCCTGCTAGCGATGTCTTTGACTTTAGCGGCTTAACAATGAAGCGGCACCCGCACCACTGAACAACCCCGCACTCACCCGATTAAACCAGCTCTGCCCATTGCCGCTGCGCAAATATCGCGCCGCGCCGTGAGCCCCCAGCCCATAAGCCAATTTGCACAGCAGATCCAGCACAGTCCAGGTGGCAATCATCACCAGCAACTGCGGCAAGAAGGGTTGCTCGGCACTCAGAAACTGCGGCAGGAAAGCGGCGAAGAACAAAATGTCTTTCGGATTGCTCGCGCCGAGCATGAACGCGCGCCCGAACAGTGCACGAAAGCGCGGCACCGGCGCAGCCTGGGGCACTTCGGCGCCTTGGGAGGGCTGACGGGATTGCTGCCAGCTCTGCCAGGCGAGATAGAACAGGTACAACGCACCGACGATTTTCAGGGCGCTGAACAGCTGTTCCGACGCCAACAACAATGCGCCCAAGCCAAGCGCCGAAGCACTGAGCAGGCAGATCGACGCAATCACGCCGCCCAGAAACGCCGGGTAAGAACGGCGCAAACCGTAATTCAGACTGTTGCTGATCATCAGCAACGACAGTGGTCCCGGGATCAGGATCACCACCAGCGCAGCGCCGCTGAACAGCAGCCAGGTTTCCAGACTCATCACTTTCCTCCCTATATGCAAAAGCCTCACCCGACGGGGTGAGGCTGTTTTGAAACACTGTTTTTGAAACGTAGACGGCTTACAAGAAAATGAACTTGGCGATGAAGATCGCGCAGAGCACCCACAAACTGACGGAAATTTCCTTGTGTTTACCGGTGAAAGCCTTCAGCACTACGTAAGTGATAAAGCCCAGCGCGATACCGTCGGCGACCGAGAAGGTCAGCGGCATCATGATCGCGGTAACGATCGCCGGAATGCTGTCGGTCGCTTCGTCCCATTCGATGTGCGCCATGCCGCCCATCATCAGCATCGCTACATAAATCAGTGCACCGGCGGTTGCATAAGCGGGGATCATGCCAGCCAGCGGTGCGAAAAACATTGCGGCAATAAATAGCACACCTACGGTCACGGCGGTAAGACCAGTCCGACCACCCGCTGCTACACCAGCGGCACTTTCCACGTAGCTGGTGACCGGCGGAACACCGACCACCGCACCAAATACGCTGGAAGCACTGTCGGCTTTCATGGCGCGGGAAAGGTTTTCGATCCGGCCGTCAGCGTTCACCAGGTTGGCGCGCTGGGCAACGCCCATTAGTGTCCCAGCGGTGTCGAACATGTGCACAAAGAGGAAAGCGAGTACCACGCTGATCATGCTGACGTTGAATACGCCGGCGACATTCATGGCCATCCAGGTCGGTGCCAGGCTCGGCGGGGCAGACATGATGCCCTCGTAGTGCACCAGGCCCAGGCCCCAACCGGCCAGGGTCACGGTGATGATGCTGATGAGGATCGCGCCGAACACTTTGTGGTAGCTGAGCACGGCAATCATCAAGAAGCAGATGGCCGCCAGCAACGGGCCAGGTTCGCGCAAGGAACCAAGCTTGATCAGAGTGGCCGGGCTATCGACAACGATGCCAGCGGTTTTCAAACCGATCAGCCCCAGAAACAGGCCCACGCCGGCGCCCATGGCAAAGCGCAAACTCACTGGAATGCTGTTGAGCAGCCATTCGCGAATCCGCGAAAAGGTCAGGAACATGAACAACACACCGGAGACGAACACCGCACCGAGGGCGGTTTCCCAGTTGTAGCCCATGGTGCCGACCACGGTGTAAGTGAAGAACGCGTTCAGGCCCATGCCCGGTGCCAGGCCGACCGGCCAGTTGGCATACAGGCCCATCAGCAGGCAACCCAGCGCGGCGGCGATGCAGGTGGCGACGAACGCCGCCCCGTGGTCGATGCCGGCATCGGCCATGATGTTCGGGTTGACGAAGATGATGTAAGCCATGGTGATGAAGGTTGTCAGACCGGCAATCAGCTCGGTCTTCACCGTGGTGCCGTGCAAGCTGAGTTTGAAGATGCGCTCCAGCCAGCCATTGCGTAATGGCGGCGAGAGTTCCAGCGTCGGGGCTTCGGATTTGCGGCTTTCCACAGCGAGTACTCCTCAAGAGTTTTATTGTTATTTCCAGGGCCGGACCCATGAGGGCGGCAGCGACCCTTTGAGGTGCTTGCGAATTTGTTGACCTGATGGTCAGGAACTCGCACGAAGCGAATTATGCTTTTGTATACAAATAAAGCAAATAATGTTTTTGATTTTGTAGACGAAAAGTTTGGCAATAGGGATATATCGCCAGGAAGGACGCCTTCGCGGGCAAGCCCGCTTCCACAGGTGAGCGCATTCCCCTGTGGGAGCGTGGCTTGCCCGCGATAGCTTTAGATCAGTCGACACACATGTCGCGGATAGAGCATTTCAGTCAGCTGCCACCTGACTTTTACCCAACGCGAGATTCACCGCCAACCACCCATTCACCGCCGTCTCCCCGGCCTCGGCAAATACCCGCTCGAGCAATTTCACCTGCTCGCGCCGCAACGACTGCTCGAACCGCGCGCCTTCCGCAGTCAGTTCCAGCAGCCGCTTACGCTTGTCGGTCTCGGACGCGACGCTGTTCACCAAATGCATTTCCACCAACTGACGCAGCGGAATGTTCAGCGCCTGTTTGCTCACGCCGAGCAACGCCAGCAACTCCTTGACGCTGAGGGCAGGGTAGCGGGCGATGAAAAACACGATGCGTTGATGCACCCGGCTCAAGCCGCGACGCTCGAGCATTTCGTCGGCTTTGGCGGTGAACGCCTGGTAACCGAAGAAAAACGCTTCCATGGCTTGTTGCTGAGTGCTGGGGTTTTTAAGGTCAAGCATATTGACGTATCCGTTCGGTCTGTCGTAATTTCGGTCAACCAGTTTGACTCATTTTCCTCAGGCCTCGCTACCGGTGACCCCATGGCTTTTTCCGAACGTGTCTCGCGCCTTAAAAGTTCTTTGATCCGTGAAATCCTCGCCGCCGCCCAGCGTCCGGAAGTGATGTCGTTCGCTGGCGGTTTACCGGCCGAAGCCATGCTGCCGAAAGTCGAGTGGGCGGACATGCCGCTGTCCATGGGGCAATACGGCATGAGTGAAGGCGAACCGGCGCTGCGTGAGGCGCTGGCGGCCGAAGCGCGAGCGTTGGGTGTGCCGTGTGAGGCGAGTCAGGTATTGGTGGTCAGCGGCTCCCAGCAAACCCTCGATTTGGCGGCCAAGCTCTACATCGACAAAGGCACCGAGATTCTGCTCGAAGCGCCGACCTACCTGGCGGCGTTGCAGATTTTTCAGCTGTTTGGCGCCGACTGCATCACCGTCCCGCAGGAAGCCGACGGCCCGAACCTGGTGCAATTGCGCAGCCGTCTGGAAAAACACAAACCCGCGTTCATCTACCTCATCCCGACGTTTCAGAATCCGTCGGCAGTGCGCTACAGCGAGGCTAAGCGCGATGCAGTGGCGGCGTTGCTCGACGAGTTCGGCGTAACCCTGATCGAAGACGAACCCTACCGCGAACTGACCTTCGACGGCGGCAGTGCCACGCCGATCGTCAGCCGCTTGAACAAAGCCAGCTGGATTTACACCGGCACCGTGTCGAAAACCCTGTTGCCGGGCCTGCGGGTCGGTTACCTGATCGCCAGCCCGGACCTGTTTGCGCACTTGCTGCGGCTCAAGCAATCGGCCGATCTGCACACCAACCGCATCGGGCAGTGGCAAGCGTTGCAATGGATCGGCACTGAGAAATACCAACAGCATCTGGGTGAGTTGCGCGACTTCTATCGGGTTCGTCGGGATGCGTTTCAGTCGGCATTGGAAACGCACTTTTTCGATCTGGCGCAGTGGAACGTGCCGCAGGGTGGGTTGTTTTTCTGGCTGACGCTCAAGCAGCCGCTGGATACGCGCACGCTGCTCAAGGCTGCGCTGGCGGCGGATGTGGCGTTTATGCCGGGCGAACCGTTTTTCCCCGAACCGGACAGCAATCCGGGGCATTTGCGCCTGAACTTCAGCCACATCGACCCGGCGCGGCTGGATGAAGGGCTCAAGCGATTGGCGGCGGTGGTGCGCGAGGCCCAGGCGGCAGAAGCGGCCTGAGAGGGTGCAGAAACAAATAAACCGGCCTATTTTTGTCTGAAGTTTGTGGTGGCTGGTCTGACGTCATCGCGGGCAAGCCCGCACAGTGGATCTGTTTTAAACACAGATCCCATTTACTCTACAAATCCTTGTGGGAGCGGGCTTGCCCGCGATGGCGCCGGTCGAAACACCACAAAAACCTCAGACTGCAGCAAACCGCTTATCCAGATAATCAATGATCACCTTGGATTCATACATCCAGGTGGTCTGGCCATTCTCTTCGATGCGCAGGCACGGCACCTTGATCTTGCCACCTTGCTCCAGCAGAGCCTGGCGATCCTGTTCGTTGTTCTTCGCATCGCGCAACGCCACCGGAACGTTCAGGCGGCGCAGGGTGCGGCGGGTTTTCACGCAGAACGGGCAGGCGTGGAACTGATACAGGGTCAGGTCCTTGGCGGCCGTGTTGACCTGAGCCTGAGCTTCGGCAGGGCGCTGTTTTTTGCCCGGACGAGTGATGAAGTCGATGAAGATGATCAGTTGGCCAAGGCCGACACGAAGCGCTTTAACGAACATGGTATAAGCCTCACAGGGGCAAACAGAAGGCGCGCAGCTTACCTGATTTTCGCAGGCGAAAAAAAACCGGCGATCAGTGCCGGTTTTCTTCGTACTGCGAGTTACTTGATCAGGCTGAGAAACTCGCTGCGGGTGGCCGCGTTTTCGCGGAACTCGCCGAGCATCACCGAGGTGATCATCGTCGAGTTCTGTTTCTCCACACCGCGCATCATCATGCACATGTGCTTGGCCTCAATCACCACCGCAACGCCCAGGGCGCCGGTGACTTGCTGGACCGCATCGGCAATCTGGCGACTGAGGTTTTCCTGGATCTGCAGGCGGCGAGCGTACATATCGACGATCCGCGCGACTTTCGACAGCCCCAGGACCTTGCCGCTCGGGATGTAGGCAACATGGGCCTTGCCGATGAACGGCAGCATGTGGTGCTCGCACAACGAGTAGAGCTCGATGTCCTTGACCAGCACCATCTCGCTGTTGTCGGAGCTGAACAAGGCACCGTTGGTGACCTCTTCCAGTGTCTGTTCATAACCGCGGCAGAGGTACTGCATGGCTTTGGCGGCACGTTTCGGCGTGTCGAGCAGGCCCTCGCGGGAGGCGTCCTCGCCCAATTGGCCGAGAATCTCGGTGTAATTCTGTTCCAGTGTCACAGGGGCTGATTCCATAAGGGTTTCAGAGGGGTACTGTTTCAGTCTGTACCAATTTTGTACCAATCCAGCTGTTTTCGAGCTTCCCGAGTTCACCCCAGTCGGTGCTGGAGTTTATCCATCGGGCGTAGGTCGATAGCAGCATCTGAACGCTATGACCGAGCTGAGTGGCAATAAATGCAGGGTTCATCCCCGCCATGAGGCACATGGTAGCGTATGTGTGTCGGCAGTTGTATTGCCGACGGGCGCGAAGCTTCAAATCGGTCAGCGCCACCTGGAAGTGTTTGTCGGTCACACTGGCCTGCTGGATGAACTCGAAGTTCTTGGTGGGGGGGAACACAAATGGCGACTTTGCCTGCTTGCGACGGCTCTGCTGCGCGCGTTGCTTGGCGATGCGCTCGGCTTCCTCTATCGCATGCAACGCGCGACTGTTGAGCATGACCTGGCGCTCGGTTCGGGTTTTGGTGCGCTCCTCAATCTTGTAGTCCGCGACGATCCGACACACATTGACCAGGCGCTTGTCCTGGTCGACCTCTTCCCAGCGCAGCGCCGCCATTTCGCTGGGACGCATGCCGGTATAGAAGGCGAACTCAAAATACGCCGCGTAGATGCGCATCGAATGCGTCAGCGTCTTATATAGGTGATCGATGATGGCGTCGGCCTCGTCCACCGTGAAGGGGTCGATCGGCTTCTTGGCCCTCGCCGGCAGTTCGATGGACTCCACCGGGTTGCGGTTGATCAGCCCGTCTTTCACGGCGGTACCGAACACCGTGGTCAAACGTTGGATCGCCGAACGCTTCACGCCTGGCGATGGCCATTCGGTGTTGGCCACCACCTTACGCAACATCACCGACGTGATGCTGTCGATGGGCAGCATCGCCAGATAGGGCATCCAGTACAAATTGAGGGAGCCGAGGTAGTTCTTGCGCGTACCGGCCACGATCTCCCGGCTGTTGAGCCACTCCTGGGCATACTCCCCGAAACGGGGAGTCGCCGAATAGGTGGCATAAGCGGAGTTGGGGAACAGTTCGGTATAGCGCTGATCATCCAGCACGCCATGCTTGATCAGGCTGATTACGTTAGCGCGTAGGTCGGCGGCAGCCTTAATCCCCTTCGGCGTTTGGGGATAGGGGAGGGTTTCGCAACGGCGTTGCCCGTTCCAGGTGAAGCGAATGCGGACGGACTGTCCAGCAAATTCAACTCCGGTGGGCAATCCCATTGGCTTTCGAGCCATGCCTCGTATCTCCTGATGCTGTAGTAAATGCGGCTGTCGATGGTGTTCCAAACACCTTTAGGGATAACCCCTCTGGCGCGCTTGCCTTGCAATGCTCGGCGAGTGGTGCCGACCAGCTCGGCCATCTTGTCTTCCGGAATCTTGTCGACCTGGTAGGTCTGTGGCTGTGCTTCTGCTGCGTTGTCGAAGTGCGTATACCCCACGACAGGCTGCGCGGGCGGGCGATCCCAAGCGTTTAGCGTTGCATTGGGTGTGGCTGCCCGGCGCAGCTTTTCGTGGGGTATAAGCGCCTCCGCGTTGGCGCAAGCACAGGTAGTAATGCCTGCTGCTGCGCAGCAGAGACTGTTTGTTTTTTGTGCGTCGACGCTATTAGCGTGGCGGAGCAAAGCGGTCGATGCTTGGGTGGTATGCCGGTTAGCCTTCATGCCGCTTTCCTCCGGTGTTCGATAGCGAGTTGGTCCATCAGGCGCTGGTGATACGTGAGCCGTGCTTCGGTGAAGGACCATGGCCGAATGATTTCGGCCGTGGGTTCGATGCCGATCAGGCAATCCCAGATAGCCGGATCGGTGGGCATGAGATCGCGGCGTTCGGTGGCGAGTGCAATCAGGTCAGCTTGGCGAACGGAGGTCGGCAAGTCCTGGTCAAGACCGAAGCGCGTGCAGATGCGGTCCCAGATCCAGTTCTCGACATCCTGATAGGCATGCATCCATTGCTTCAGCGGCCGCACCATGTCACCGATGTAGGCTTCGGTAGCGTCGTGCAGAAGTGCCGCCAACTTGTCTTCGTCAGGCACCAGCTCGGCGACCATGCAGCAATGTTGTGCCACGCTGTAGAACTCGCGGGTGTGGCCGTTGAAGCGGCACAGATGCGCCAATGAATGGGCGATATCCCGTGGGTCAATCAGGTCCGCCTCAGGCTCATACAGGTCAAAGCGCTTGCCGGTGTAGGTCAGAATCTGGCTCATGCGGCCTCCTTGACCAGATCGGCCAGGAGCAGCGCGTGCTTGGTGTCTTTGTGCAATTGGCGCATCGCGTTGTACCCAATCAACGCAGCCAGTTGACGGTCGAACTCTTTACGAAAACGCGTCACTTCACGTAGCTCGGTGGTGGCTTTGGTGCATTGCTGTTGCAGTGCGCCGGCTACCTGTGGGGTCAAGCGAAGCAATGGAGTCGGGCTGCTCATGCTGCGTCCTCTTGCGCTACTGGTTCCAGCAGGGCGGCCATAACAAGGGCCCGGTCGCGCAGGGTGAGTGTGTCGCGTTCGATCTTCTTACCGGTGCGCAGAGCGCTGAATGTTGCGGCCGCGATCCTCAGTTTTTCGGCGATATCCAGCAGGATCTGGCGGTCAGGTTCGCCGAGTTTTGACGCGGCCAATGCACGCGTGTAATGGCCCCAGAGCTGTTTGTGGTGCTGGAGGGCCTGTTCAAGTCGCAGGTTCAACTCGTGGAATTTCTCGGTGCCGTCGGCCCGCTCGATGCTCTGGCCTTCAGCGATGCCGACGGCTAAGCCGTCGCTACGGCCCATCTTGTAGCCAAACCAGAACAGAAGGCCGACTGTGATGATGAATCCGATCAGTGCGTAGATTTGAATCTCGGTCATGTGGTGTGCTCCTGGTGTTGTCTTGGGCTGGTGGTGACAGCCATTTGGGTTGCTGTTCTTACTCGGTTTGTTCGTCCTGCGGTCGCAGCATCTCTTCGTCCGCCTTGTAGGCACGGATATCGATCAGCGAGGCGACATGCCGGATGTGTGCGTACTTCGGCGCCTTGCGGCTGGTGTCCAGCGTGGTGATGGGTAGCTGAATCCGGCCGCTGTTGATCTCGGCCACAAACGATTGTTCGTTGAGATTTCGAAAGTACTGCTCGCGCACCTTTTCCAGCGGGATCAGCACATCGCCGAAAGTGCGGTAGAGCAGTTCTACGGTGGCCGACTCTGGTGCGGGCAGCAGTCGGAGTGGTGTTTGACCTGCATTAGTCATTGGCTTGCGCAGCCTCCTTGCGTTGTGTTCTTGCCGGATGGTTCCAGGCGTTCAGGCAGTGGCGTTTGGTCAGTTCCCGCAGATGCTCCGGTACTTCGAGGAGCGCGGCGTTGCGCTCCTCACGTGTGCGCATGGCGACGATCTGGCGGGCGTACTCCCTAGGCCACGTCACGGCTGTCTACCGGGATTTCTGGTAGGTTCAACCCCAGTTGCTCTGCCAGCCAGCGGATGCCGGGTTGCTTGACTCGAGTTGACTGGCTGTACTGCATGCCGAGTTGGTCGTGGTACCAGTTGCTGTCTTTGATCCGCAGGTACTCGCGATCACGGGACGGATAGGTGGGCAGGTTCCGCTCATTGAGCAGACCCTTTTCCCGCATGAGGTTGATCAGCTTGGGCCGGGTTAGGCCGAGGTGTTTTGCGGCTTGAGCAAGTGTGCGTTCCATGGCACCTCCTCAGGCTGCATGCGCGGCGGGAGTCGCCACGGCAGACAGGTGGTTAATGGACTCGACTACTTTTTCGTAGATCTCGACGTCAGTACCGCAGACGGTGAAGCACTTCGTGCGCGGACGCTTCACGCCGATGCTCATGATGGTAGTGACGCCGGTGCGTGTTTGGGTTCGATGGATCGCGATATGTATCGGCAGTTCAAAACCCATGTCGAGGCTCACCACGCCACCGGTACGCACCAACTCGAACACGCGCTGTTTGTGCTCGACATCGAACCGAGCATATTGGCGGCTTGCGTGCGGAGTGTTCTGCAGATCGGCTGTGCTGGTGGCGTCGAGCGGACCGTTGATGATCTCTTCAATGAAGTCTGCCAGCTTGAGGTGCATTTTTTTTTCATTAGGCAAGGTCAGCGTGTGGCGCTCGCTGCCTGGCTCGATGACGAAGAGGGTGTTCGACGCGTTGCGTTCAACCTTTAGGCGAAACGGAACAGCTTCGCGCTTGGGAGCCGATCTGAGTACGTGGTTGAAGGTGCCGCTTAGATTGACCTGGGCGTTGAGCAGTTGAAGGGCGCGATTGTCGAATTTGAACTTGCTCATGCTGCAAACCCTCCGCCGTTCGAATCGAGCGGAGCAGGGGCGGAGCGGGATTTTTGCTTGGGTTTTGTAGGGATGAATGCGCAGCCGCATTCGCGAGCCAAGCGGCGAATCTCAAAGATGCGGAAGGGGTCAACAGCGGTCGGGTGGACGTGCAGGGTGGCAGTGGTGTGCATGGTATTGCCTCGCTCTGTGGTGGAAGAGTGAGGCGAAATTAGCAACAGCTAAATTTTTATGCAATAGCAAATGCTAAATTTTAGATATCTATGTATTTAGAGGACTTCAAGATCGCCGCTACGTAATGGATTTTTTCGACGAGATGCTCATCTAGAAAGATTGGGGGATAGCCATCGCTAATGCTGTCGAACCGGTACTGTCCATCCCTGTGGTAGATGAACTCCTTGACCATGGCTCTTCCATCCGCTGTTTTTACCAGAACTTCATCGCCTGTTTGATAGCGATGGTTTGGCTCGATGAGCACAAACTCCCCACTTTTGATACGTGGATGCATGCTGCTACCAACCATCTTGAGACCGTAGGCGTCGGGGTCAGAGCTGACAATATCTATGTAGCCATCTCCATGTCCTGACGGGTAGTCAAGGGCGTCAAAGTATCCCTCGGATCCAAGCATGGCTTTTCCTACTACTGGCACTGGAGCGGGGCGGTTGTATTTAGCGGACGACTCTCTGTCCTCGACAACGCGCTGTGCAGTCTCATTGATCGTAGCGTTGAAAAACGCGGGATGGGGAAGCGCGGGAGGTTTGAGGTCAAGTGCGAGCCATTTCGCCGATATACGATCTTGGTCGTCAGCGGAGTAATTTCCTGTCGTCAGTAACTCCGTCGGAACGCCTAGTTTTTTTGCAAGGTTCATTGCGGCGCGATCACCTAGCGTCCTATGGCCGTTGAGGATCTGCGAAAGGTAGGAAGCGTCGACATCGAGATGTGCTCCTGCAAAATCCTTCAATTGGTTTTCACCAATAAGGGCCTTGAGGATGGTTAAGCGTTTTTCGTAGATATCCATGCGCAAATAATGTCTCTGCCGTTAGCAGCTTGTAAATTACGTTCTGCTATTGCGAGCTAGATTAGCGTTTGCTAATCTGCGGGCTGTTTTGGAGGTGAACATGACTCTACTCGACTACATCAAGGGTTTGGATACAGCTCAGCTCGAGGCATTTGCCGCTTGCTGCGAGACATCAGTAGGGCAGCTTAAGCAAGTTGCCTACGGTAATCGTCGAGCCAATGCAGGCCTCGCGATTGCTATTGACCGACAGACTATGGGCCGGGTGACTTGCGAAGCACTGCGTCCTGATATCGACTGGCAGTATTTGCGAGTGCAGGGTCGGGCTACTGTTCTTACTGATACGACGGCACAAGCGGCCTAAGAAAAAAGGCGACCCAAGGGCCGCCCAGTTTCTCCCGACACGCACCACCACAGCGCTGTCGGGTCGCGATAAGAAAGGCGGGCACACCACATGCAAACCGTCGATCTTTAGCGCGCTTTCCAAGGCACGGATGCCTTGGTGTTGCTGCCTTTTCCACCACAGATTGGGCAGCTGTTGCGCCAGAGGTGAACGACGGATCGTTCGCCTCGGCACGGTGCCGGTATCGATCCTGAAGATCTAGCCGGCGTTTGGGCCCTTTCAAGCCACGCGGCAAATGTATCACCACTGCATGTCGCGCGGCACTGGCAACTTACAAGGATTAATGCCATGAGCCGAATCGCTCTGAGTTCTGTAGAACGGGCGCAGCGGGAAATCCTGCCGCTCGATTTAGCGCTTTACCATGCTGCTCGGGACTATCCCGGTGGCGCTGCTGCAATTGCCGCCACCACCGGCAGAAACGCCACCACGCTGCAGCACAAGCTTTCTCCAACGCACCCCAGTCACTCCATCAACATTCAGGAGTTTGGCGAAATTCTGGAGCTGACCAAGGACCGCCGCATTCTGGATGCGGTACACGCGTTGGTGGGGGATACGACCTGGCAGGAATTAGCCGAGGCGTACACCAACGACATGCCTGAAACCTTGACCACCGGCATTGCTGAGTATTTTCGGCAAGTAGCTGACTTGGCTGAGACATGGGCCAAGAGCATCGGTGACGGCGTGGTCAGTGATCACGAACTGGCCGCGATTCGTCTACAGGTATTTCGCGGTATTCAGGGGCTGCTGGGGATGTTCAACCGCGCCACCTATGTCAATCAGACGACGCGGGGTATCGACCGTGGCTGATATCGCCGACTTTGCTAATGACCTAGTCCAGGAGCGTCTTGATCAGGCGCTGGCTGCGCGTAACGCCGCCAAGCCCGCGTTGGCGGCGCATTCATTTCTGTTTTGCGAGGACTGTGAAGAACCTATCCCAGAAAAGCGCCGAGTGGCTCAACAGGGATGCACCCAATGCTTGAGCTGTCAGTCCGTCACTGAGGCATGGGAGGCTCGGCATGCTCGATGAGGTATTGAATCAATTCGCAGACTATGGCCTTGAGCCTGAGCAGCCGCTGACTTTCGGCAAGCTGACCCGGTGCAAGACTTCGCAAGACAAGGGCAAGGAAAAAAACGGTTGGTACGTCGTCCATGAACATCGGACCGAGAAAAACGAAACGCTGATCTTCGGCAGTTTCGGTGATTGGCGTTCGGGCGAAACACAAAAGATTAAGGTCAAGGCCGGGCGGATGTCGCCGGAAGAGCGTGAGGTCATGCGCGCTCGGCAGGAAGACGCCAAGCGCCGCGCCGCCGAGATCGCGGCCAACGCAGCACGTCGAGCAGCCAACCGGGCGGCGGGTTTATTCAAGCGTATGCCAGAGAAGGGTCGCAGCGACTATCTGGATCGAAAGCAGATCGTCGGTTTTGGTGTTCGCTACGCGCCGCGCACTGGTGCGTTCTTGGTGCCTATGTGTAACGTGCGGGATCAGGTCGTAGGTCTGCAGGTGGTGTTTCCGACCAAGCAGGAAGACACCGGCCGAGATAAATCCTACTGGCCTTACGGTATGTCGAAAGAGGGTGCCTTTCACCTGGTCGGTCCACATCCGGAGCCGGGCGAGCCGGTGCTGGTGTGTGAAGGCTATGCCACGGGCGCCAGTCTGCACATGGCGACCTCGCTAACGGTGGCCATCGCATTCGATGCGGGCAACCTGCTGGTGGTCTGCAAGGCCATGCGCGAGCGTTTTCCGGGTTGCCCGTTGATTGTCTGCCGGGATGATGACTGGAAGACCAAGCGCCCGAATGGCGATCCTTGGAACCCTGGTGAAGAGAAGGCGAATAACGCCGCATTGATCGTTGGCGGTCAGGTGGTTGCGCCGATCTTCTCTGGTGAGCGGGAAGACAAGTGGACGGACTTCAATGACCTGCACGTTGCTGAAGGTCTGGAGGCGGTCCGGCGCCAGATACTTGCGGTGGTCAAGCCACCGGCAGCGGGTGGTTGGAAGGATCAGTTAGCCCGCACCGAAAACGGGGCATTGATCGCGCACATGCAGAATGTCGAGCTGATCCTCGGCAACGACGAACGCTGGGCCGGGGTCATCAGCTACAGCGCCTTCAGTTCGAAGATCGTCAAGCTGCGGTCTGCTCCTTACGGTGGTGGTACCGGCGATTGGGCGGACATTGACGACGTCAGGGTGATGAAGTGGCTCGCGCAGCAATACAACTTGCGGGTGAAGTCGACCCAGGTGATCGAGGCGGTGAGCGTCGTCGCCCATGACCATGCGTTTCATCCGGTGCGTGAGTACCTGAACAAGCTTGAATGGGACCGGGTGCCTCGGCTGGAAAGCTGGCTCACTGATGTGATGGGCGTGCAGGCCAGTGACTATTCGGCCAAGGTCGGCAAGCGCTGGATGCTGTCGGCGGTGGGACGGGTGATGAAACCTGGCTGCAAGGCTGACTCGGTGATGATCCTCGAGGGCGCGCAGGGTGCTGGTAAGTCGACGGCGATGAGCATCCTCGGCGGCGAGTGGTTCATGGACACGCCTTTCGCCCTGGGCGACAAGGACGGGTTTCAGGCGATCCGTGGCAAATGGATTGTCGAATTGGGGGAGCTGGACAGCTTCAACAAGGCCGAGAGTACCAAGGCCAAACAGTTCTTCTCTGCGTCTACTGATACCTACCGCGAAAGCTACGGCCGCAGAACAAACGACGTGCCACGCCAGTGTGTGTTCGTGGGTACAACCAACCAGGACGAGTACCTCAAGGATGCCACCGGCAACCGGCGTTATTGGCCGGTCGCCTGCACCAAGGTCGACCTGGAGAAACTGCGCGAGATCCGCGACCAGCTCTGGGCTGAGGCGATGTTCTGCTATGAGGCGGGTGACATATGGTGGGTGACGCCTGACGAAGCCCCGATGTTTGCCGAGGCACAGGATGAGCGCTTTGTAGTGGACGAGTGGGAAGGGCCAATCCTGGCCTGGTTGGAGGAGTCGCAGATCGGTGAAACCACCACCGGCAGCGAGGTGCTGTCTGGCCCGCTGAAGCTTGACGCCGGGCACTGGGGTAAACCCGAGCAGATGCGGGTGGGGGCGATCATGCACCGGCTGGGCTGGCGGCGTACCCGCATGCCGGCGCTGGTGAAGAGTGGGCAGCGTCCGTGGGCCTACAAGAAGCCGGCAGGTTGGGGCGGTGCCTCGGCATTGCGGCGCGAAGCGTTCGAGGAGCCTTGCTTTGATTAAGAGAATCGACGAGATGCTCAAGCTGTGGGCTGAGGATTTGCACAGCCCACACGAGGGCGGTTCGGAGTTAGGCGGCGGCAACATGATTGCGATGCTTATGGAGTGCAAAGGAGAGCTGATTCGCGGGACTCGCGGCAGTCGGGTGCTACTGGATGAGTCGGCCGATATCGAGCTGATTGTGAACAAGCACCTGGCCCCAGAGCTGGCCTTGGTGGTGATGGAGCACTACTGCAACCATGAAAGTTTTTTGTCGCAGAAGATGCTGCATTGCGGATGCAGTGCACCGACGTATTACCGTCGTTTGCACGATGCCCACGTACACATCGAAGGCATGTTGATGGGGAAGGCTGCGTGACCCCAGGCACGACTCCGGCAATTGTTGTCCCACTGGCCCGCCTTGTCCCACTGCGTTTTAACGTAGTGGGACAAGCGCGGGCCGCGTCGTTGTTAGGCTGTCCCACTGTCCCGCCTGCTGGAGCGCCCCGCCCATGTGAGCGCTGCGGACACCGGCACGCGCCCGTGGCGCGCACGCGTGTTATTCAATTTCTTCCTTTACACGAGAAAGAAGACAGAAAAGTAGGACAGTGGGGCAAAGCCCCGAATTTAGGCGCTCTCAGGCGTCCCACTTCGATTATGAAAGGTGGGACAGATGGGACAACGCGAAAGCAACAGATAGCCGAGGTGGTGTATTCACCGACATTGCCTAGGCGTTCACCCTGCGTTACCCACATATTCACCGGGTGGCATTAAAGTGGGGTTGCTGCCATGAGAATCCACCTGTAAAAAGTAGTCATCTTCGATAGGTGCGACCGCAGAGAGCGGCAGGCACCACACCACCAAACCCGGCCATTGCGCCGGGTTTTTGCGTTTATGGGGTAGGCGATGACAAACGAGCAACAAGCGCTGGCAGAGATGCCGATCTGGTTAGTGATCGTCCTGGCGCTGGTCGGCGGCGTGTCGGGGGAGATGTGGCGAGCCGATAAGGACGGGGCGCGGGGCTGGGCATTGTTGCGCCGGCTGGCACTGCGGTCGGGTGCCTGCATCGTCTGCGGCGTGTCGGCGATGATGTTGATGATCGCGGCGGGCATGTCGATCTGGACGGCGGGCGCCTTGGGTTGCCTGACCGCGATGGCTGGCGCCGATGTCGCCATCGGCCTCTACGAACGCTGGGCCGCCAAGCGACTGGGCGTCAGCGAGATGCCGCCCGCTGGTGGCGAGTAGGGGGCACCGTTTCGGGGCGCCAAAAATCGCCGGGGACCCTGGGGTTATCCGAGGGGTACGGGGTCGGAAACCCGCGGGAAAGTGTTAGCGGGAGCGCTGCCAGCTTACTGAAATTCAATCCGTTGAAATTGAAAGATCTGCATTGAAAAGCCGTTGAAAGGAGGGCTTATGACAGAACCAATTTACCTGTCGAAAAGCGCCTTCGCGGCGCGGATTGGCAGGGCACCCAGCTACATCACCTGGTTGAAAAACAACAACCGCCTGGTGCTGTCGCCGGACGGAAAGCTGGTGGACGTTCAGGCCAGCGAAGCGTTGATTCGCGACACCGCTGACCCAAGCAAAGCCGCCGTCGCTGAACGCCACCAACAAGACCGGATTCAGCGCGACGTTTACAGCCAACTGTCCACTTCGGTCGAGCCGACTTCCACGGCTGCGCCGCCGCAGATGATCACCGGCGACGGCAAGCTCCCAGACTTCCAGAAAGCCCGCGCCTTGCGTGAACACAACATGGCCAAGCTGGCCGAGATCGAACTGGGCAAAGCCCAGGGTTCACTGGTCTCCAAGGAAGCGGTGGAGACCGGCGCCTACAACGCCGGCCGTTTGCTGCGCGATCAACTGTTCGGTCCGTTACCGCAACTGTCCCACGACCTTGCGGTTATGACCGATCCCTGGTTGATCGAAAAACACCTGACGGCCACCTTCCGTCGAACGCTGGAGGAGGCCGAGCGCCT
Source organism: Pseudomonas sp. F-14 TE3482 (assembly GCF_053629455.1). Taxonomy (NCBI): domain Bacteria; kingdom Pseudomonadati; phylum Pseudomonadota; class Gammaproteobacteria; order Pseudomonadales; family Pseudomonadaceae; genus Pseudomonas; species Pseudomonas sp. F-14 TE3482. The sequence continues at coordinate 5,787,031 of NZ_JBRJII010000001.1, read as the reverse complement.
CTCTTCAGCAGATCTTGAACACGCCATGACATCGGACTGAACCCATGCACACGGAATTTCCTGACGGTGCAGAGGTGTACCGTGAGGCTTATTTCCGTGGACTGCGCCCCGACCCAGATCTCTGGATCGATCAATGGGCGGACGAGTACATGCGGATCCCGCGAGACACCGGTGCCCCCGAGCCCGGCCAGTACCGCACCTCTCGGACGCCTTATGCCCGCGAGCCAATGCGCTGCCTGTCGCCGGCTCACCCTTGCAGGCGCGTGGTCACGATGGTGGCCTCGCAGTTGATGAAAACCCAGATCGCCCTTAACTGGATGGGCGGCCTGATCCACATGGCGCCCTCGAACATCCTGGCGCTACTGCCCAGCCTCGGCCTGTCCAAGCGCGTGTCGGGGCGGATCAGCAAGACCATCAAGGCCACCCCCGTTCTCCGCGAACGGGTCGCGGCCACCCGCTCGCGGGATACACGCAACACGATGGACACCAAGGAATTCGAGGGTGGCTCTCTGTACGTCACCACAGCCGGTTCTGCGGCCAACCTGTCGGAGCTTTCGGCACGTTACATCTACGGCGACGAAGTCGACCGCTGGGAGAACGATGTCGGCCAGGAGGGTGACCCCATCAAGCTGGCAGAGACGCGGGCGACCAACTTCGGCCGCAACGCCAAGATCTACTTTTCCAGTTCGCCGACGATCAAGGGCGCCTCGCGGATCGCCGATCTGTTCGAGTCCAGCGATCAGCGTCACTACTACGTGCCTTGCCCCTATTGCGGGCACATGCAGGTGCTTGAGTGGGAAAACCTACTCTACTCGGCCGATTTCAGCGTGGTGCATTACAAGTGCGCGGCGTCCGGGATGGACTGTGACGTGCTGATCGAGGAACACCACAAGGGCGACATGCTCGCCCGTGGTGAGTGGCGCGCGCATGGCTGCGGCGACGGCAAAACAGTTGGCTTTCATCTCAGTGCCCTTTACTCGCCGACAGGCTGGATGGACTGGACCTCACTCGCCATAGAGTTTGAGGACGCGAAAAAAGCCCAGGCCCAAGGCGATACGAGCCTGATGCAGGTGTTCTACAACACCCGTCTGGCCAAGGTTTGGGACAGCGCACTCGAACAGACCAAGGCAGAAGTGCTGATCGCCCGCGCACGGCAGGAGACCTACACCCTCGGCACGATGCCGGTCGGTGTGCTGATGCTGACAGGTGCCGTCGACGTACAGGCGAACCGCCTGGAAATGATGGTGATGGGCTTCGGCGTCGGCATGGAACGCTGGGTGGTCGATCACCAGGTCATCTGGGGCGATCCGGCCGACGAGCGCACCTGGGCTGTGCTGGACGAGAAACTCAAGGCTCGCTACCGGCATCCTTGTGGCGTCGGCTTGGGGATCCTTGCCGTCGGCGTCGACTCCGGCGGTCACCACACCGACGAGGTCTACCAGTTCTGCCGTGTTCGCCGGTGGCGAAACGTCTTCGCCATCAAGGGCGCGAGCAAGCCGGGCAGGCCGGTCATTGCCCAGCGCCCGTCCATGGTCGACGTGACATGGCGAGGCCAGACCGAACGCAACGGCGCCGAACTGTGGTTCGTCGGCACGGACACGGCAAAGGACTGGATCTACAACCGCTACCCGTTCCCGGATGGGCCGGGCTCGCTGCACTTTGCCAATGACCTGCCGGACGAGTTCTTCGCGCAGTGCGTTGCCGAGCGCAAGGTCGCTCGCTATGTGCGCGGCCACAAGCGCATCGAATGGGTCAAGGGCAAGGCCGAGCGCAACGAAGCGCTCGACCTGATGGTGTACTGCCTGGCCATGGCCCATTACCTCGGCATCAACCGCTACCAGGAACACGACTGGGATCGGGTGCGGCAGGCACTGGCCCAGTCTGGTCTGTTCGACGATGCCCTCGGCATCAAACCGGTTCAGGGTGAGCGCGTCGAGGAAGGCGAAACACCTGAGCCTGCGGCTGTGCGACAGGCTCAAGCCACACCACCACCCGCTGCACCAGTCGCTCCGGCGCGACCACCTGCTGCACCCCCTCAACGCCGCAGTTCCACCAGCGGTTACCTGAAGAGACGCTGATATGTCCTTTACCCAGAAACACCTCGACGCTATCGAGCGCGCCATCGCACGCGGCGAAAAGATCGTGCGCTACAGCGACCGAACGGTCGAGTACCGCACGGTCGACGAACTCCTGCGGGCCCGTGAAGAAATCAGCCGATCACTCATCAGTGCCGCCGCTCCGCGTTCGCGGGTCGTGCGGCTCAGTCATGGAGGCAAGGGAATCTGATGTCTCGACAATTTCCGGCACTGTCTCGTAGCGGATTTTTGCTGCCATCGAACATCAAGGCCAGCTACGAAGGCGCCGGAGAGGGCCGTCGTTCGGCCAGTTGGGATGCCTCCGATAACGGCATCAACAGCATCAACACTCCGGCGCTGCGCAATTTGCGCGCCCGTTCGCGGGCAGTGGTGCGCAATGACCCGTACGCGGCCAACGCGATTAACAAGCGGGTCAGCAACCTGATAGGCACAGGCATCACGCCGCGCCCGAAGGTCAAGGACGAAGAACTGCGCAACCTGCTGCAGGAATTGTGGGATGACTGGGCCGACGAGTCGGATGCCGACGGCCTCTGCGACTTCTACGGGCAGCAGGCGCTGGTGGCTCGTACCGTCGAGATGGCAGGCGAGTGCTTTGTCCGGTTGCGTCCGCGTGGTCTCGACGAGGGTCTGGTCGTGCCACTGCAACTGCAAACCCTGGTACCGGAGTTTGTACCCCACGACAAATTCGAAACCACCCGTGATGGCAACATCATTCGCGCCGGGATCGAATTCAACCCGGCCGGCAAACGCGTGGCCTACTGGATGTACCGCTCGCACCCGCGTGACGCATCGTCGCTCAACAGCGGTTACAACCAGTTGGTGCGTGTGCCGGCCAGCCAGGTGCTGCACATCTTCGAACCGCTGGAGCCGGGCCAGCTACGCGGCGTTCCGCGCATGTCGCCGGTCCTCAAGCGGCTACGTAGCCTGGACAACTACGACGACGCAGTGCTGTTCCGGCAGGAGGTCTCCAACCTGTTCGCCGGCTTCATCAAGCGCCCATCGCCGGACATGGGCCAAGTACCTCGGGACCCGGTCACCGGCCAATTGATCACCACCGACCGCGACGGCTTCACGCCGATGGTCGCACTGGAGCCCGGCACCATGCAGGAGCTGGGCGCCGGTGAGGAGGTAGAGTTCTCCAAACCACCGGACGCTGGCAACAACTACCCGGACTTCATGCGTCAGCAACTGATGGCCGCAGCGGCCGGCACCGACACGCCTTACGAAATCCTCACCGGTGACATGAAAGGCATCAACGACCGAGCGTTGCGCGTGGTGCTGAACGAATTCCGGCGCCGCCTCGAACAGCTGCAATTCAACGTCTACATCCACCAGCTCTGCCGGCCGGTACGCGCCGCGTGGCTGGACATGGCGGTACTGGCCGGTGTGATCGAGCTGCCGGACTACGCCAAGCGCCGCCGCGAATTTCTGCGTACTCGCTGGGTGCCGCAAGGCTGGGCCTACATCCAGCCGGTGCAAGACGTGCAGGCGCGGATGCTGGAGGTCAACGCCGGGTTCGCCTCGCGCAGTGAGATGTGCCTGCGTACCGGCTATGACGCCGAAGCCGTCGACGCGGAGAACGCGGCCGACGCTCAACGTGCCCGCGATTTGGGCCTCAATTACCGAACGCTCGTCGAGGTCGATACCCACCCCGACGATCAGGAGAAACCATGAAACTGCATCCCCCTCTGCGGATCTTCAACAAGGTCGGCGATCAACTGCCCACCCAGAATCAACACTGGTACAGCCTCAGGGCCAGCGGCGAAGCCGAACAGCGCATCATTGAGGTCTACGTCTACGGCGAAATCGGCACCTGGGGCATCACCGCCAATCAGTTCGTGCGCGATCTGGCCGCGCTGGATGACGGCACTTCACCGATTGTCGTGGCGTTTAACAGCATCGGCGGCGACCTGTTCGACGGTCTGGCCATTCACAACGCCTTGTCGCGATTGGGCGAGCGCTGCACCGGCCGGGTCGATGCCCTGGCTGCCAGTGCCGCGAGCGTCGCGGTCTGCGGTGCACACCGGGTGGTGGTCGCGGAAAACGCCATGCTGATGATTCACAACCCGTGGACGTATGCCTCGGGCGATGCCGAGGATCTGCGCAAGGTGGCGACCGCGCTGGATCAGGCGCTGGAAGTCATCATCGCGGCCTACAAGGCCAAGGCACCGAATATCGACGAAGTCGAGCTGCGGCGCCTGGTCAATGCCGAGACGTGGCTGACAGCCCGCGAAGCGGTGGCCCTCGGGTTGGCCGACGAGGTCGGTGACGGCGTACAGATCAAGGCGTGTCTGGGACAGGGCACAGTGATGCAGAAATACCAGCACACGCCTCAGGCGCTGCTGGATCTGCTCAACGAACCCATGAAACCGACCGAGCCGGTGGTCAACAATCCTGAACCACCAGCGCCTGGTGCGGATGCGGCGGCGTTGGCTCTGCTGATCACCCAGTCCTGCAACCAGGGTGGAATGAGCAACCTGATCGAAACACTTCTGGCCACCACCAAACTGGTTGATGAGGCGACCGTCAAGGCCGCGATCACCCAGGCCAAGGCGATCCGCGATCTGTGTGTAGCCGCCCGCTTACCGGAGTTTGCGGTGGAGTTTGTGCAGGCCGGACTGGATACCGGCGCCGTGCGTGCGCGGCTCTTCGACAAGGTCGTAGGGAAAGGCGGGGGCTTCGAGATCGACAACAGCCTGCCGCAGAACGAAGACCAGGCTCCAAAAATTCAAGCCAAACAACCTGATCCGCCGTCGATCTGGGCGGCACGTCAGGCCGCTCAATCTCAAGCCTCTAAAGGAGCAAGACCATGACCATCAAACGCGAACCGATGCATGCAGGTGAGTTCCTGTTGTCCGAGGGGGCCGGCACCATCTCGCGAGAAACGATCAATGTTGCGGCCGGTCCGGCGCTGGAACCGGGTCAAATCCTCGGCCTGGTGACTGCGACCAGTGAATTCGCCCCGTACAACCCGACCGCCGAAGACGGCACGGAAAACGCCATCGCCATTCTCTACGGCCCACTCGGCGAATCGGACGTCGTTCGTCGTGGTCGCGCCGTGGTGCGGTTGGCCGAAGTCAGCGAAGCACACCTGACTGGCCTGGACCCGGCCGCTGAGAAAGCCCTCGCCACCCATTTCGTGATCGTCCGCTAAGTCGATCCTTCTTTTATATGCATCCCGCCGCGTGCGGGATTTTTCGTTTCTGGAGAGTACCCATGGCCGATATCGCCATTTTTGACGACGAAGCATTCAGCGTCGATTCGCTGACCGCTGCACTCAACGATCAGCCTTACTTGCCGGGGCGCATCAGCGCACTGGGTCTGTTTCGCGAGGAAGGCATCACCACGCTGACCGTGCAGATTGAAAAGGACGGTGACACTCTGGCGCTGGTGCCGGCTGGTGAGCGTGGCACGTCCGGCTTGGTGGTCGCAGGCAGCAAGCGCAACCTGATCCCATTCAACACCGTGCACCTGCCGGAGCGCTTCACCATCAAGGCCGACGAGATCCAGGGCATCCGAGCCTTCGGCACTCGCACTGAGCTGCAGGCGGTGCAGGACGTGGTCAATGCGCGCCTGGCCAAAGCGCGGCGCCAGTTGGACGCGACGCACGAGTTTCAGCGCATCGGTGCACTGAATGGCCAGATCCTCGACGCCGATGGCTCGACGGTCCTGCTGGACCTCTATGACCGCTTCGGTGTGCAACGTCAGAAGCTATCTATGGGGTTGGCAGATTCGAGCACCGAACTGCGGGTTAAGTGCGGTGAAGCCCTGGACATGCAGGAAGACGCACTCGGCAGCGTAACCAGCACCGGGGCCCGGGCTTTCTGCGGCAAAAACTTCTGGAACAAGCTGATCGTTCACAAGTCGGTCAAGGAGACCTACCTCAACAGTCAGCAGGCAGCGGCCCTGCGCGGTGATGCTCGTGAAAGCTTCGAGTTCGGCGGCATCATCTGGGAGCGCTACCGTGGCAAGGTGGCCGGGGTGTCGTTCGTGCACGACGACAAGGCGCTGCTGATCCCGGAAGGCGTACCGGATCTTTACATCTCGGTGTTTGCGCCGGCTGACTACATGGAAACGGTCAACACCCAGGGCATTCCGTACTACAGCATGATCGAGCCTTTGCCGTTCAAGAAAGGCATGGCCGGTGAAGCCCAGTCCAACCCGCTGCACCTGTGCACACGACCACGGGCGCAGATCCTGCTGGAACTCTGACCATGGCCTTCCGGGAGCTACTGGAAGACATCGACGATACGGTGTTCGAAACACTCGGTGACTCAGCCCGGATCGAGGGCTACGACGAACCAGTGCTCGGCATGTTTGCCGCACCGTGGATGCAACCCAAGATGGGCAGCATCAGAACGGCGTTGCGTGAGCCGAAATTCGAGATCCGTGTTCGTGATTCGCACGGCCTGAAAAAAGGGCTGCTGGTCAGCGTGGATCTGCCGGAACTGGACGGCGGCGGTGATTATGACCTGCTGCAGCTGGAGCCGGGCGGTGACGGACTGGTTGCCTTGATCCTGAGGAAGCGACCATGAGTGTCGGCAGCTACTTCAAACCCTCGGCCGGCGGCGGGATGATCTCCCTGCAGACCTCGGCGGCAGACCTGAAAGCCTTTCAGGATTTCGCCGCCCTGGTGCCCAAGGCCGCTGCTGCTGCACAGCGGCGAGCCATCAACAAAACTCTGCGCTGGCTCGCCACGCAAATTGCCCGCGCCGTTGGCCGACAGGAGCGCATTGCGGTCGCTGCTGTGCGGCAGCGTCTGCGAGCTTACCCGGTCAGCGGTGGAGCGAACAGCGGCAAACTGTGGTTTGGTCTCAACGCGATGGAGGCCAGTCGCATCGGTCGTCCTCGGCAGAGTCGCTCCGGTGTGTCGGTGGCCGGTCGACGCTTCCAAGGCGCGTTTTTCAAGAAGGTCTACGGCAACAGCGCAGACGTCTGGATCCGCACGGCCAGCAAGCATTTCGACGCCAATGACTACCCTGACAGCGAGGTCAGCGGGGCAGGTGGAGCCAGCTCGGGCTGGATCGCCGAACACGGCAGCCGCTTCCCGCTGGCGAAGGCCAAGGTCTCGTTGGAGCAGGCGCGGCCACACTTCGAAAGCTGGATCCGCAAGGCTGACGAACACCTGGTGCACGTCCTGCAGCAGGAACTCAACTTTGAAGTGCAAAAGCACCTGAAGGGGAAATGACATGACGGATCAAGTCGACGAGCCGTTCAGTCTTGAGCAGTTGTATCAAGCCATTGAACGGCGCATTCAGGATCAATTTCCGGGCGTACAGACGGTGGCCATGTGGCCGAATGACTTGGATCGCTTGCCGCTGCCGGCGGTGCTGATCGAGCTGGCCGAGATGGAACCGGGCCTCGATCCAGCAACTGGCGAGACGGGGCTGGCCTGCAAGTTCGAGGCGCGGGTGATCACCGACCCCATTCAGCCCGATCATCATCAACAGGCGGTGTTTTTGGTGGGCCACCTCGCTGCGCTTTTGCGCATGCAGTGTTGGGGGGTCGAGGTCGAGCCGGCCGAGTTCGTGCAGGCCATGCCCGACTGGACCAAGCCGGAACTGGACGGTTACACGGTTTGGGTTGTGGAATGGACGCAGCAGATCTACCTCGGTGAATCCGAATGGCCATGGCCAGATCAGCCACCGGGCACCCTGGTGCTGAACATGGAGCCAGGCGACGGGCCGTTCCGTCCGGAGGACGTGCCATGAGTTCCGGTTATGTCGCCGCTCAACACGACCGTATGCTGGCGGGCCTGGTCAAGGATTGCTACGTGGTCGCGGTCGATCTTGCCGCATCCCCACCGGTGTGCCGCGTTTCGGATGGTGAATGGGTTAGCGGTTGGGTGCGCTGGCACAGCGTCGCCGCCGGCAAGGCGCGCCACTGGCGGGCGCCGAGCCTGAACGAGCAGGGCACCCTGATCAGTGCCAGCGGCGAGGTAGCACAGGGCACGTTCATCCCCGGCTTGTACGGCAACGGCGGACCACCACCCGACAATCGCGATCACGTCGAAGTCTGGCGTTTCGAGGACGGCGGATCCCTGGTGTACGACTGGCAGGCCAAGAGCTACAGCATCACCTTGCCGACCGGCACGGTCACCATCAAGGTCGGGGCAACCCTAGCCGAGGTGACCGACAGCACCGTCACGGTGAAGACGGCCACGATCAGTCTAGAGGCAGCGGTGAACATCAAAGGCCCGGTCAACATCGACGGCACGTTGCACGCTACGCAGAACATCACTAGCGCCGGCGCGATCCTGGACACCGCCGGCAACAGCAATCATCACTCACACTAAGAGGTAACAAGATTGGCGAAGCGTATGACTTCGGTCGACTTTGAGCTTTCCTGGGATCTCTGCCCGGACAAGTTCCTACTGATTGGGAAAAACCCGTTCTCAAAAAAACCGTACTGCTCCAAGAAGATCGCACGTTCAGTTTTGGTGGATGGCATGGCCATTACCAGGGCTGCTCATTCCGCTTGGCTCTGTCCTCGCGATATTCGTCGGATGAAATCTCTGGTTGCTTCGTTATCAGAGCAGATTCTGGTTCGGGTGGGTTATCCCAAGCGTGGCAGCGGTGAGTAGCGATGTTTGATGCATCGGGTAACTGTGTAAGTGACTCTGTTCAACTTTTCATGCCCGCCGAGTGCGGGCTTTTTCATGGCTGGATAATTCATGAGCAAACCAAAAAATGATGCAGAAGTGCCGGACCAGCATGAGGCGCTGTCAGTGCCTGGGTTGGTGCCACTGACTCAGGGTTTTCCTGGTAACGCGTCTGCTCGGGTCGTGACGTTCCGCGACACCCTCTACACCTCGCGCACCGTCATCCTCTCGGATGGCCGCACGCTGGCTGTGGTGAAGAACAAGGTCTCGGTCGACATCTCCGATGAGGTGGCGCTGACCTGCCTCAAAAACCACGCTGAGTTTGAACCCCTCAAGGAGTAATCCCGATGATCGGAATGGATCGCCACACCGGGCAGCCCATCTCCGGCATCGAGCATCTTCGGCAGTCGGTTGCGGACATCCTCAGCACGCCGCTGCTGAGCCGCCGCGAACGGCCGGAGTACGGCAGCAAGCTACGGCGCATGGTCGACCTGCCCATCAACGAAGGCTGGAAGAGCGCGGCGCAAGCGGAGGCCGTGCGGGCACTGAACCGATGGGAGCCGCGACTCAAACTTGAGCGTGTCGTGGTCGTTTCCGTCCTGGGCGGCCAAATCAATTTCAAGATCAGCGGCGAGTACCTCGGTGAACGCGGCACGTTGGAGGTGTGGGTATGAGTACCCTGGTAGATCTGTCGGAGCTGCCGGCGCCGGACGTGCTGGAGCCGCTGGACTTCGAGGATACGTACAGCGAAGCACTGGGCGTGTTTCGTGGGCACATGGGCCAGAACTGGACGGCCTCGCTGGAAAGCGACCCGGTCACCAAGCTGCTCGAGGTCGGCAGCTATATCAAGCTGGGCAACCGGGCACGGGTCAACGACGCGGCCAAAGCCCAGATGCTGGCCTACGCCATCAACGGCGATCTCGATCAGTTGGCGGCCAACGTCAATCTCAAACGTCTGGTGATTCAGCCGGCGGATCCGCTGGCGGTGCCGCCGATCGCGGCGATCCTGGAATCGCACGACGCACTGCGTGAGCGGGTGCAGTTGGCCTACGAAGGGCTGACAACAGCCGGCCCGCGCAACAGCTACATCCTTCACGCGCGCAACGCATCGGCGCTGGTCGCTGACGCCACGGCGGAAAGCCCGGCGCCGGCCTGCGTTGACGTCACGGTGCTGGGATTGGAAGGCGACGGCACGGCAAGCCCGGAGCTGTTGGCACTGGTCGCGGCGGCTGTGAACGATGACGACGTACGCCCGGTTGGCGACCGCGTCACCGTACGCGGTGCCGAGATCCTGCGTTATCGCGTCGACGCCGTGCTGCACATGAAGGGCAGCGGCCCGGAGAACGACGCGGCGCTCACGGAGGCGATCCGTCGCTTGGAGGCCTGGATCAATCCACGTCGCCGGTTGGGCGTCGAGGTGGCTCGGTCCGGTGTCGATGCGCAGTTGCATGTCGCCGGTGTCGGCCGGGTGGAACTGACGGATTGGCAGGATCTGAAGCCGACCAAGGCGCAGGCGGCGTTCTGCACCGGATACAGCGTCGTGCTGGGAGGTTGAAATGCGCAGTCTTTTACCACTCAACAGCACGCCACTGGAGCGTGCCATCGAGGCGACGTTCGCTGAGCAGACCCTGATCCCGCTGCGCACGTTGTATAACCCCGGCACCTGTCCGGTTCACCTGCTGCCACACCTGGCCTGGGCCTGGTCGGTGGACCGCTGGGATCCCAACTGGTCAGAGCCGGTTAAGCGTGCCGCGATCAAGGCCTCGTTCTACATCCATGCGCACAAGGGCACCATCGGCGCGCTGCGCCGGGTGGTCGAGCCGCTGGGTTACCTGATCGAAATCGTCGAGTGGTTCAACACGGTGCCGGAGGGCGTGCCGGGCACCTTCGCGCTGAAGGTCGGCGTCCTCGACACCGGGATCACCGAGGACATGTATCAGGAGCTGGAGCGCCTGATCGACGACGCCAAGCCCGTCTCCCGTCATTTGACGGGGTTGGCGATCAGCCTCGAAACCCAAGGCCATTTGAACATCAGCGTCGCGCTGTACGAAGGCGACGAAATCGACGTTTACCCACCGGTGCTGCGTGATATCGAGGTCACCGGCCGATTCGGCGTGGTGGGACGCGAACACTCCATAGACACTCTGGACGTTTACCATGATTGATGCGAATTCGCAGTTTTTCGCCATCCTCACGAACGTGGGCGAGGCGAAGCAGGCGAACGCCGATGCACTCGGCATACCCTGGAAGATCACCGAAATGGGCGTGGGCGATGCCAATGGCACCGACCCGGTGCCGGATCGCCTGCAAACCAAGCTGATCAATGAGTGGCGACGTCGGCCGCTGAATCAGCTCAAGATTGATCCGATCAACCCGGCGGTGCTGATCGCCGAGCAGATTATCCCGGCCGATGAGGGCGGTAAGTGGATTCGCGAAATCGGCCTGTACGACGCGGACGGCGATCTGGTGGCGGTGGCCAACTGTGCGCCGAGCTTCAAGCCGATCCTGTCGCAGGGCTCGGGCCGCACGCAAATCGTGCGGATGAACTTCATCGTCACCAGCACCGGCAACATCACGCTCAAGATCGATCCGGCGATTGTGCTGGCCTCGCGGGCCTACGTCGACGCGGCCATTCTGGAAGTGCTGCCGAAGAACAAGGCCCCCGGCGAATGGACTCGGGTCAAGACCAACGATCGGGGGATTGTGGTGTCGGGTGATAACCCGAGCACGCTGGCCGGGATGGGCATTACGGACAGCTACACCAAGGCTCAAGTCGAGGCGATGATTGCGCAGGCCTCGGCGTTGCCGGTGGGGGCCACGGTGGCGTTTCCACTAGACAAGGTCGCTCCCGGGTTTCTGGAGCTGGACGGCAGCGTCAAGAGCATTGCGGCCTATCCGGATCTGGCGACGTTCCTCGGCACAGCCTTTAACAAGGGCGATGAGGGTGCCGGCAACTTCCGCCTGCCAGAATCGCGCGGCGAGTTCCTGCGTGGTTGGGATCATGGGCGCGGAGTAGATGCTGGGCGTGAAATCGGCACTTATCAGGCGGACATGCTGAAGGCGCATAACCATCGATTTTTTGACGGCACTGGCGCAACTTTGGATCCCGCTGGCGGAAGTGCTTCCGCTGTGGTGAATGGTGTTCAGCAACCTATTTCGGCTGGCGCATTTATTTCAAACGTCAACGGTGGCGATTCCATGCAAATGGTTAACGTCGTGAACACTGTTAATACCGGTGGTATTGAGACGCGTGGCCGCAACTTGGCGGTGATGTGGTGCATTAAGGCCTGGAACGCGCCCATCAATCAGGGAAACATCGATATCGCCGCGCTCGCGGCTTTGTCGACGCAAGCCACGGAAATAAAACTGGGAACGGCCAAGATTGCGACGCAGGCATTGACCGATGCCGGCGCCGATGACGCCACGATCGTGACACCAAAAAAGCTGCGCTGGGGTTTCCAGATCCTCAAGGGATCCAATGGCTACATCATTCTCCCGACCTGGTTGGGCGGCCTGATTATTCAATGGGCAACAATCGCTACAGCGGCTAATGGGCTCGCAACAATAACCCACCCTATTGCATTCCCTGCTGCAAAGCTGAAAGTCATAGTCTCAGTGGCCGGCACTTCTGGCACTTATGCCGCTACATGGGATGACGTCCTTGATAATGCTGGGTCCCGTCTTACAGAAACTAAAGTTAGAGCAACTTTGTCTGGTGCTGTTTCGACGGCAAACGTGCAAGCACTTATTATTGGGTATTAATTAGGGGGAGCTTATGTTCGCTTCAAAATCAACCCGAGGTTTTTACGATGCGTCGATTCACGCCTTAATGCCGGATGACGTGGTTGAAATCTCTGTTGAAACGCACGCTGAGCTGCTGGCTGGGAAATCGGAAGGCAGGGTTATCACTTGGGGTGATGATGGCTTCCCAGTGCTGGTGGATCCGCCACCGCCCAGTGATGAAGAACTGGCGGCTGTAGAGCGAGTTTGGCGGGATCAGTGCCTATCTGAAACGGATGGTGTCGTGACGCGCCATCGCGACGAATTGGAGGAGAGTGTTGAACCTACATTGACTCCCGCGCAGTACGCGGATCTTCAGGCGTACCGCCGCGCCCTTCGCAACTGGCCGGAAGCGGGAGAGTTTCCGTTGATTGAACACCGGCCGACGACGCCTCTTTGGCTGGCTGGTCAGTTCCAATAAACGCCCCGCACTGACGGGGCGTTTTCTTTTCCGCTGCACATCACAACAAACCACGAAGCCTCGCTGATGCGGGGCCTTGTCGTTTATGGAGATAGAACCTTATGAGTTTCTTTCACGGCGTCACGACCACCTCAATCGATACCGGCGCACGCACCATCTCGTTGCCGTCGTCCTCGATCATTGGACTGTGTGACACCTTTACCCCGGGCATTATCGGTGGCGGCACGGCCAAGGCCGGCGAGCTGAAACTGATCACCACTGAACGCGAAGCCATCGCGGCCTTCGGCGCCGGTGCGGCGATCACCAAGGCCTGCCAGGCGATCTACACCAAGGCCAAGGCGGTGATCGTGGCCATCGGCGTGGCCAAGCTGGAAGACGCCGCACTGCAGACCTCGGCGATCATCGGCGGGGTGTTGGCCTCGGGTCAGCGTACTGGGCTGCAGGCGTTGCTCGATGGCAAAAGCCTGTTCAACGCCCAGCCGCGGCTGCTGATCGCGCCGGGGCATTCCGCCACGCAGGCGGTGGCCACGGCCATGGACAGCCTGGCGCAGAAGCTGCGAGCCATCGGCATCATCGACGGCCCTTGCACCACCGACGAGGCCGCCATGGCCTACGCCGACAACTTCGGCAGTCGCAACCTGTTCATGGTCGACCCGGGCGTGCAGTTCTGGGACACCGGCACCAGTGCCACGGTCGATGCGCCCGGCTCGGCCTGGACGGCCGGCCTGTTCGCCTGGACCGATGCGACTTATGGGTTTTGGGCCTCGCCATCGAACAAGGAGTTCGTCGGCATCACCGGTACCACCCGCGCCGTCGAGTACCTGGACGGCGACGAAACCTGCCGGGCCAACCTGCTCAACAACGCCAAGATCACCACGATCATTCGCGACGACGGCTACCGCCTGTGGGGCAACCGCACGCTGTCTAGCGATCCGAAGTGGGCCTTTGTCACCCGGGTGCGCACGCTGTTCATCCTCATGGATGCGGTGCAGGCGGGTCACAAATGGGCGGTCGACCGTTCGATCACCAAGACCTACGTCAAGGACGTCACCGACGGTCTGGAGGCGTTCATGCGTGACCTGAAGAATCAGGGCGCGGTGATCAACTTTGAGGTGTACGCCGACCATGAGTTGAACACGGCCAGCCAGATCGAGCAGGGCAAGGTGTATTGGCGCATTCGCTTCACCGACGTGCCGCCGGCCGAGAACCCGAATTTCCTCTTTGAAGTCACCAATGAATGGATGACCGAAGTGCTTGAAGCCGCCTAAGGAGGCCCCCTGATGATTCCTGAAGTTCTGTCCAACTGCGCCGGGTTTATCGACGGCGTGAGTTTTGCCGGTGAGATGCCGAGTCTCACCCTGCCCAAGGTGGTGCTGAAAACCGAAACCTACCGGGGCGGCGGCATGGCCGGCGAGATCGAAATCCCGACCGGTGTGGAAAAACTCGAAGCCGGGTTCACCACCAACGGCGTGCGTCGCGAAGCCTTGAAGTGGTTCGGCCTCTCGGATCGAACCGCGTGCAACGCGGTGTTTCGCGCTTCCTTCAAGGGCCTCAAGGGCAAGGTCACCCCGGTCATTGTCACCATGCGCGGCGGCCTCAAAGAGGTCGACATGGGCGATTGGAAAGCCGGCGAAAAGGCCGAGAGCAAACACAACATGGCGCTGACCTACTACAAGCTCGAAGTCGATGGTCGGTTGATTTACGAGATCGACATGGTCGGCATGGTGCTGGTGATCGACGGCGTTGACGTACTGGCAGATGAACGTTCGGCCTTGGGCCTTTAAGGAAATACGCAATGAAACAAGACATTCAAGCGACCACTGAAACGTCCCTGCCCAAATGGCTGCAACTCTCCGACGACGGCTTCCGCATCAGCCTCAAGTACCCGACCGAACTGTCCGGCGTGCTGGTTGACACTCTGTCGATGCGCGCGCCTTGCGTACGTGATGTGCGGGCGGCACAGGCGGCGTCCAACGGGGATGCCGAGCAGCGCGAAATGTCGCTGTTTGCCTCGCTGACCCAGACCCCTGAAGCGGATCTGATGGGGCTGAAGATGGTCGATTACCTGCGCCTGCAGGCCGGCTATTTTCGCTTGGTCACGGACGAGTAAATGCGACGGAACCACGTTGAAGATCCTGGCCAAACGTATGGCCAGGGAGACCGGGTTCTCGGCAGCTGAGATCACGGCCATGCCCTTCAACGAACTGGTGTGGTGGCTTTCCGATTGAGCCACCGCTTAACCCTCCCCGCACATAAGGCCCGCACATGGCGAAGAACCTCGCACTCGGCTTTGTCATTGGCGGCGCCGTCGATCCGACGGTAGGCAAAGCGTTCAAGGACGTCGAAAGCAAGATCAAACACCTAGATTCGGTCGGCAGCAAAGCCCGAGTCCTGCAGAACACCATCGGCGACACCATGCGTCTGCGCGAAGAATGGCGCAAGGCGCACACCACTGGCGCCGAAAGCGCTGACAAGCTGTTGGCCAAGTACGAAAAGAATCTCGAACTGCTGAAAAAACAGGGCGTCGAGGTCGGCCGCCTGAGCAAAGCCTACGCCACGATGGGCCGTGTGGCGGCAGGTGCCGAACTCAAGGCGCTCGGCCACCGGCAGATAGAGGAGGGCCGGTCCGGCCTGAAAAGCACCCTCGGTCAGGCCGGTGCGCTGACCGTTGCAGCAGCCATTCCGACCAAGATCAGTGCGGACTACGGCGCGATCATCCGGGACATTGCGATCAAGGCCAACATCACCAACTCGCCGGAAGAAGCGCAGCTGTCCAAGACCGTGATCGACACCTCACGCGATACGGGCATGGCGCGCAATCAGGTGGCCGAAGTGGTCAACGCCTTGGTCGGCGCCGGCATGGAGCTGGACAAGGCGTTGGCCTATGCACCGACAGCAGCCAAGTTTGCCGTGGGACAGGGATCGGAAGGTACTGAAACCGCCAGGATGATCAACGCCCTGGGGCAGAACGCCAAGATCACTGACCCCAAGGTGATGGAGAAGGCGCTGGAAGCCATTGCTTATCAGGGCCAGGCGGGCAGCTTTGAAGCGGTTGACATGGCCCGATGGTTCCCTGAATTGCTGGCTGGCATGGGTAAGCTGGGTATTACCGGCATGGACTCGGTCACGCAACTGGGCGCCATGCTGCAAGTGCAGATGAAGACGGCCGGCGGTACGGACGAGGCGGCCAACAACCTCAAGAACTGGATGGAAAAAATCGGTTCCGGCGAGACGGTCGACGCGTACAAAAAAGCCGGTATCGACTACAAGGGCTCGATGCAGACCGGTTTGCAGAATGGCAAGTCCACGCTGGAGTCCAGTTTCGCATTGGCCCAGAAGTACATCGAAGCGACCGATCCGAAGCGGGCCGCCGAGATGGCCAAGGCCACAGCCGCTATCAGCAAAGAGGCCGATCCCGAGAAGGCCAAGGCCATGATGAAGTCTCTGGAAGAGGCTTTGCGCACCGGTGACCTGTTCGCCGACATGCAGGTCAAGGCCGCCCTGACGGCGTACATGCAGAACAAGGATCTGTACAACCAGCTGAAAAAAGACTCGGCCGACGCCACCGGGATCCTCGACAAGAACCTGGCTGAACGCCGGCAAACGTCTGCGCAAAAATGGTCCGAGATGGCCCAGTCCATGGACGACGCCATGCGCAGCATCGGCGATGCGCTGCGGCCGGTCACCGACGCCGTGGCCGATGGTATCAACAACGTCAGCCGCAAACTGTCGGGCTTTGCCGACGAATTTCCACGGGTAGTGGTCGGTATTGGCACGGCCGTGGCTGGGCTAGTTGCGCTGAAGGGAGCTGTCAGCGCATTCAAAGTCGGCAAGGGCCTGATGAACCTCGGGCGCGGCACCCTGATGGGTAACCCGAACATTCCACAAAAGGTGATCGTCACCAATCTACCAGGTGCAGGGGGCGGACTGGATGCCGGCGACTTCGGTGGCGGCGAAGGCAAGAAGAGCAAAGGCGGTAAGGGCGGCGGAAGCGGAGGTGGTAGTCGCGGTGCTAAAATCGGTGCCGGCATGAAAGGCCCGGCCGCGCTTGCGGTGGTCGATGCCGGTTTCAAAGCCTGGGACACCTACCAGAATGCCGAGACTCAGGATGAAAAGGCCGAAGGCTACGGCGAGGCAGCGGGCGGACTGGCCGGCACGTTGGCCGGTGCGGCTGCCGGTGCTGCTATCGGTTCGGCGGTGCCGATCATTGGCAACATCGTCGGCGGGTTGATCGGCGGATACCTCGGTTACATGGGCGGCGATGCGGCCGGCGGTTTTCTGGGCAAGAAACTGTTCGGCACCGATGAGTCGCTGAAGCTGGTACCGGATGCCGGGCCGCTGATGATGGCCAACGCCGGGCAGAACCTGCCGCCGGGGATGGGCGACGTCGCACGGTCATTCGCGCCGAAGCCGGCCTCCGGCCCGCTGGCTCTTGGTGCAACGCCATCTGCCGGATCCACGGTCAGCAAGTTGCTCCCCGAGCGCAGCGCCGAGGCTGCCGCGCTGGGCGATGTCGCCCGGTCGTTGGCCGCACCAGCCAGTGCTCCGATTCCGCCGGCCCTGCTGGCCGCGCCGAGCCCGGCAACCCGATCCGAAACACCGAAGGTCGAACAGCGGGTCGAGATCTCGGCGCCGTTGCACATCACCGTGCAGGGCGATGCCAAGGATCCGGCGCAGATGGCGCGTGAGCTGCAGCCCTTCATCGCGCAGCAAATGCAGCAAGCCACGCAGCAGCTGCAGAACCGCAAGCTCTACGACGAACCGCATGTGTAAGGAGGACTGATGGCCTACATGGAACAACTGCAGTCAGGGCTCAAGCAACTGGCGGCAGCGGGGGAAACCGGGCGACGTAGCCTCGACGGCATGATGGGGCCGGTCAACGGCGCGATCAGCGAAATCAGCGGCGCTGCCTCGGAGCTGGAAGGCATTCCGATTGTGGGGCCGGCGGTCAGTCAGAAATTGCAACGGGTCATGCGTGGCGTGAATGCCGCTCAGGCCAAAGTGGGGCAAGTGGTGGCTACGTACAACAAGGCCACGCGGGCCGTGTCGCAGATCGATGAACGCATGGGACAGCTGAAAGAGCAGGCCGCCCGGGCGTCCACCGCGATCAGCAAGATCGCCGGCAAGGTCAGCCCCTCGCTGGCCAACATCGTGCCCACCGGTTCGTTGGCCAGCGATGCCACGCCATTGCCGGAGGCGGTGACGCCGTTTCCGCACCTGCTGATCATCCAGCCGCAGGATCCCAAGGCGCAGCCTTACTACTTCAACCTGGACACCGCCGCCTTCGACGAACTGCGGCGTTCGACGGAGTTTCGCTGGGCATCCCAGGAACGCTTGAGCCGGCGACCGGCGCAGCAAGCGGTGGGCATGGGCGAAGAGAAGATCACCCTCAAGGGCGCGATCTTTCCCGGCTTCAAGGGCGGGCTCAAACAACTGGACACCTTGCGCAGCCTCGGTGCGCAGTTGAAACCCCTGACCCTGACCACCGGTTATGGCGACGTGCTGGGCACCTGGTGCTTGAAGAACGTCGAAGAAGAACAGAGCGCGCTGCTGCAGGGCGGGATCCCGCGCAAGCAGGCGTTTACTTTGGAGTTTGCGCGCTATGGCGACGACCTGCAGAACGTCTGACGGGGATCTGCTCGACACCCTGTGTTACCACGCCTACGGCCACCTCGACGGCACTGTCGAGGCGGTGCTGGATGCCAATCAGGGCCTGGCCGATGAGCCGCAACCGTATCGTGCCGGTATTGTCATCGAACTGCCGGATCTTCTCAGTGCGACACAAGAGGGTATAGCGCTTTGGAATTGATGAACTATAGTCATGGTGTAGCCGCTTCACTCCCCTTCAAAACCCGCCTCGTGCGGGTTTTTTTATGGAAAAAATAAATGACTCCCGCCTTTCGCGTCGTGGCCGACGGCGCCGACATCACGGCGCTGATCAATGATCGGCTGCTGCAACTAAAAACCACTGACAAGACCGGCATGGAGTCGGACGAGTTCGAGCTGCGCATCGATGACCGTGACGGCGCCGTGGCCCTGCCGCCGCGCGGGGCTGGCATTGAGATCTATCTGGGCTACGCCGGAACGTCGTTGACCCGCATCGGGCGCTACGTGGTCGATGAGGTGGATTTCTCCGGGCCGCCAGACACCCTGGTGATTACCGGCAAGGCCAGCGACATGCGTGGCAGTGGCAAGACCACGCGTAGCGGCAGCTGGGAAGACGTGCCCCTGTCGCGGATCGTCGCTGATGTCGCCGCACGTAACGGCTGGCAGCCGGTGTGCCCGGTACAGACTAAGGTGCCCCGGGCTGATCAGCTCAACGAGTCGGATTTCAACTTCATCACCCGCCTGGCCAAACAGTACGACTGCACGGCCAAGGTGGCCGACGGCAAGCTGCTGGTGATGCCACGGCAAGCGGGGCAGAGCGCCTCGGGCAAGGCGCTGGGCACGGTGACTATTCAGCGGCGGGACGTCAGTCGCTTTCAGTTCCGGCTCGGCGACCGCAACACCCACAAGGCGGTGTCGGCCAAGCACCAGGACAAGAAAAACGGAAAGCTCGCCGTCGTCACCCTGGACAACGACGACTCACCCGATGGCCTGCCGCCGGTGCACACCGACCGTCACATCTACCCGAACAAGTCGGCGGCCGAACAAGCGGCCAAGGCGCGACTGGCGGCCTTTAACCGGTCGACGGCGGGTGTTCGTCTGGAAATGCCTGGGCGCACCGACCTGTTTGCCGAGCGGACGATCAACGCCCAAGGCTTCAAGGCCGGTTTCGATGGCGAGTACCTGGTCGACTCGGTGGAACAGGTGTACACCCAGTCCGGCTGGAGTACGACGGTCGAGTGCAATGGCGGCAAGAAGGGTAAGGCAAAAGCCAAAGGCAAAAAGAAAAAGCCGGCGAAGGATCTGAAAGTCGTTCAGCTCAAGCAATAAGCGCCGCAACCCCCAATCCCCATGGAGACCCGCTATGTCACTGACAGAACCACAGCTACAACGCATCATGCCCAACGCCCGCCGCCAAGCGGGCGTTTTTGTTTCTGCGCTCAATGCAGCCATGGCGCATCGGCAGATCAACACGCCGAAGCGCCAGGCGGCTTTTCTGGCTCAAGTCGGGCATGAGTCCGGCCAATTGCAGTACGTCCGCGAACTGGGCGGTGACCAATACCTGAGCAAGTACGACACCGGCAGTCTGGCGTCGAAGCTGGGCAATACCCCGGAGGCTGATGGTGATGGTCAGCATTATCGCGGACGAGGCCTGATCCAGATCACCGGCCGCAACAACTACCTGCGCTGCAGCATGGCGCTGTTCGGCGATGAACGCTTGCTGCGCACCCCGGAGTTGCTCGAGCTGCCGCAATGGGCCGCCGAGTCGGCCGCGTGGTTCTGGTGGGTACGCGAACTGAACGCCTTGGCGGATCGGGATGAATTCGAGGCGATTACTCGCAAGATCAATGGCGGCCTCAATGGCCTGGCAGATCGGCTGCAATTGTGGGAGCGGGCGAGGGCGGTGTTATGCGTCTCTTCGACCTGATCCCGGCGCCGTACCGGTTGCTGGCCCAAGGTGTGCTGCTGGCCGCATTGGCCGGCGGATCTGCCGCGTTAGCCTGGCAGGTTCAGGACTGGCGCTACGGCCGGCAGCTGGAGCAACAAGCCCGCCTGCAAACTGAAGCACTCAAACAATTGACGCTGGCCGCTGCCGCGCAGCAACAAGCCGAGCAGGCCAAACGACTGGCCCTGGAGCAGAGGCTTTCAGCCAGTGAACAAACCCATTACCGAGCCCTGAGCGATGCCCAACGTGATCAAGGTCGCCTGCGCGACCGCCTTGCCACTGCTGATCTGCGCCTGTCAGTCCTACTCGACACCACCGCTGCAGCCAGTGGCCACACAGTGTCAGCCACTACCGCAACCGGCGGCATGGTTCATGGCGCCACAAGAGTCCAACTTGACCCGGCGCATGCTCAACGAATTATCAGCATCACCGATGCCGGCGACCAAGGATTGATCGCGTTGGCGGCCTGTCAGGCCTATGCCAGAGAAGTCTCAACACGGAAGTGAAAAAGAGCGGCCGGAGTGGATGCGTCAACATCCAACCCGGCCGCCGTCCCTGCAGAACGTCCCTGCAAGTCCAGCCAAGGCTCTTGCTCCGTGCACAAAGCGCGGCGAGCCTAGCACCTGTTTATCCATACAGTAAAGGTCTTGCTTTCAATGTCTACACCCATCATCCCTTGGATGGGCGGCAAACGCCGCCTGGCCGATCGCCTCATCCCGCTCTTTCCGCCTCACGAATGCTACGTCGAAGTCTTTGCCGGCGGTGCCGCGCTCTACTTCATGCGGCCCCAGGCTGCACCCGTGGAAGTCCTCAACGACATCAACGGCGACCTGGTCACGCTGTACCGCGTCGTGCAGAACCACCTCGAAGAATTCGTGCGCCAGTTCAAATGGGCGCTCAGCTCGCGCCAGGTGTTCGAGTGGCAGAAGATGACCCGCCCCGAAACCCTCACCGACATACAGCGCGCGGCCCGATTCTTCTACCTGCAGCATCATGCCTTCGCCGGCAAGGTCACCGGGCAGACGTTCGGAACCGCTACCACCGGTCCAGCGATCAACCTGTTGCGGATCGAGGAAAACCTCTCTGCCGCCTGGCAGCGTTTGTCTGGCACCTACGTCGAAAACCTGCCCTGGCTGGAATGCGCGGAACGCTACGACCGTGCCCACACCTTCCATTACATGGACCCGCCGTACTGGCAGACCGCCGGTTATGGGATGGATTTTCCCTTCGAGAACTACGAGCGGATGGCCGACTTCATGCAGCGTTGCAAAGGCAAGGTCATGGTCAGCATCAACGATCACCCGGACATTCGACGCGTGTTCGAGGGCTTTCACTTCGAGACGCTGGATATCCGCTACTGCAACACCAACCAGCGGCAGGGGAAGGCCGAGCTGAGCGGTGAGTTGGTGATCATGAACTGGGAGCCAGCGGCGCTGGGAGGGCTGTTTTAATGGTGCTGGCAAACGACGTTTGCAACGGAGCGTTACTGGGGGCGCCGGCTAGAGGTGTGGGGGGCTTTGTCGTGGGTTGCTGTGAATCGCTCAGCAATAGCCGTCGCGCACGTCTGCGATAAATTGCAACGCGTCAGTCTTGCGTTCAGCAGAGCAATCAGCTCGCTTCACCAGTGATTCACAGTAGTCATAGTCATCATCAATCAATGTACGCAGTACGCTCACGCACAACAGGATCTCATCGTCGTAATTGTTCTGCAGCGTCTGATACTGCGCCTCCAGATCGTCAATGCGCGCCTGCAGTTGCTGGTAGGTTTGTTCGGTCTGGTTCATGGATAGGGCCTCTCGTCAGCAGGAGGTCTGACAAATGGGTCGCTGATAGGGTTGATCACGCTGCTTGGCTGATTGCGGATGTTGCCCACAGGGCGGTCGACCTTGAACCACTCGAAAGCCTCGGTCGGTTCCCAGAGCAACAGCATTATTTGCTCCGCGCGCTCTTTCGTTGTGGCCGGATTCAGCCATTCCCGGGCCAGTTCGGGGCTAATCGTCACCGGCTGCCAGTCGTATATATCCACCATGCCGCCCTTGCTGTTGGCGCTGATGAACACGAAGCCGTCGTGCTCGTCCGGTTCATGTTCGGCGTGGGGGTATTGACCGATCGCGGTGCAGAGGATTGGTGCGCGATCCTTCCGGCGGATCAGGTAGGGCTGCTTCTTTGGGCCGCCTTCATCAACCCATTCAAACCAGTTGTCGATCGCGATGATCGCCCGGTGCGGCCATATCGCTCTGAAGAATGGATTGTGGGCAATTCTGTCTACCCGGACATTGATCAACGCGGAATGATCCATTGCCCAGCGCGGTTGCCATCCCCAACGCACCCTGTCGGCTCGCAGAAACTGACCTTCCTGGTGAAAGAGAGCGAGCTGAGCGGGCGGTGCGGCGTTGTAGAGCTCGAAAGGCTGGTCGCCTGCATAGTTAATCATGCGTTTGGAATGCTGAGCGCCGCGACAAAGTCATGAATGCCGCGATAGTGAGAAAGACGTCCGCACATGGTTGGAGCCCTCCGGTTGTGTTTTCAGCGTAGACCAGAACCTGGCGGCTTGATGACGAAACCTTGTCCCGAGCAAGCGGGGCAATCTTCTCTTCGGTCAAAGCGGTCGAGACAAGTTGGGCAGCTACAGAACCTGGCCAGATCAATAAACGGTCGCATCTTTTGGTAAGCGTTGAGGTCGCGTTCTTCTAGCGCGACCTGCGCCGCGTCGACCAGGGCACGATAAATATCGGGGTCTTCAGTTGGCTTTTGGATGACCCCGAGAATCATCCGGCCCGTCTCGATGAGATCAAACTGTCGACCATCGGGCAGGGTCAGCGTAAGGCCTTCGATGCGTGCCTTGACGCCTGATGGGTTGAAAACAAGATTTGCGCCGGTGCCGTCGCGATAGACCTTACCATCGTAAGTGGTTCGAACTTCGTCCTGGTTGTCTCTTCTCGCGTTAAAAATGGTTTGCCCGATTTTCCCGAGTGTTAGGGCACCGTCGCAGGCCACGACGTCATAGCACGATGCGCCGCAATAGCGGACAGAATGGCTCTGTAGTTCTTCCACGGCATGCCAGTACGCGGCGCTGGCCATTTCATTCATGTCGTATTGCTCGAGCGGATTGATCAGTCCTTCGGCGAGCAAAGTGGTTGCCATGGAGTGAAGGTGCTGCCGGTGCGCCTCGGGGTTCTGCATTCGAAAGTCGTGGTCGTCGAGGGTCGAGCGCCACTGCTGAAGCCTCAGCGCTTTAGCCTGGTCAAAATTCATTGAAACGGGTTCGCTGTACAGGTGCTGGTTTTATGTACAGTAATTGAGGTAGAAAGCACGGGCGAGGGTAGAGCGACGAACTGTAGGGTTTTGGAGGATATACGGTCAGCAGGACGCTGATAGGTGGGCAATTTTTTCTTCGCTAGGGTGACGGCGGGAACCAATTATTAATAGACAAGAGTCCATAAGCGCTGACCTTCAGGACAAAATTAATGATTTCAACATTGCATTAGTCGGTAGTCCTTCGAGGACTGGCCTATGACCGGAGGTGACGATAACCGGCAGGTCAGGCCAACATGATGAAATCACTTTTGCCAATTCCAGCCCATCCATACTGCCCGGCATGCAGATGTCGGTTATCACTAGAACGATGGAAGATGGAGAATAGGAATAGCTTCATCGGGCGTGGCACAGCTCGTCACACTGACACCAAGCAGCGAAATCGCCTCGGCCATCAGAGAACGCATTATTTCGTCATCTTCTACGACCAACACTGATGGTGGCATGGGCAAAGCTCCCGCTGCTGTCTCATTTAGTGGGGGCGCCGATAGTATGCGTTTCCAACAGCTGACGAGCGGTATTCGTCAAAGGTTGGTTGCCGATTTTTGGCGTTCCGCTAATCTGGATTTGTCGACCGAATTTGTCTGGCTGGTACCTTCATAATCAGGGCGTAGGTAGGGAAAAAGATTTGCCATGCGACTTTCAGATTTCATCCTCAACAACCTTGAGCCTATCCTGCAAGCATGGGAAGAATTTGCCAGGTCTTTGGATACCCCGATGCCTCCTCTGGATCCAACAGGTTTGAGAAATCACGCCGAATATATTTTGCGGACTGTTGCGCTGGATATGCGTACCGCTCAGACCCCTCAAGAGCAGGTCGACAAATCCCACGGACTCGGCCCTGTAACCGAGGACGAATCAGCCGCTCAAAGTCATGCAATTACACGCCTGGTGGCGGGTTTCACGATGGATCAAATGGTCTCCGAGTACCGCGCGCTTAGGTCGAGCGTACTCAGACTATGGCTAGCCCACGGATATGCAGGGGAAGACCATCAAATTTTGGACATGATCCGCTTCAACGAAGCCATCGATCAGGCACTTGTCGAGTCGATAGCCGCGTATGGGCAAGCGGTGGAAACAACCCGAAAACAAGTATTGGGCGTGTTAGGGCACGACCTTCGCACACCCTTGAGTGCGGTGACGCTGGGTGCCGATCTGCTGAGACAAACTGAAGAACTGGGCACCCATGGAAAAAAAATAATTTCGCAGATTGCTACCAGTGTTCAAAGCGCCAACCAGATGGTGAACGACCTGCTTGACCTGGCGCGCTGTAACTTGGGCACCGGTATCCCGGTACGACCGGAAAGCACTGACCTGAGTTCTGTTTGCAGGGCAGTCGTGGATGAGCTCATTATCGCCCACCCCAAAGCGCACATCATATTCAACGCTACGGGATCGGTCACGGGCCAATACGACCCATCCCGCATGGCACAAGTCTTCTCGAATCTTATTGGCAACGCCGCACGACACGGCAGCCCGCAGCATCCAATAAACGTCTCGCTAAACGGGGATGACACTTTCGCCTGCTTTTGCGTGCAAAATTACGGGAAGCCTATTCCTCCCAGCGAACTGCCCTCTCTCTTCAATCCAGAAGGTCGTTATTCCAAATACTCTGAGGGAGAGCCAGGAGCGTCGTCTGGTCTCGGCCTGGGATTATTCATAGCCGCTCAGATTGTAGAAGGCCATGGTGGGACGATAGAGGTTGAGTCGACGCAGGAGCAGGGCACGATTTTTCGTGTGATTTTACCCGTGCACAAATAGACGTTTTCATGGCTACTTCCCCCCGCTTTTGGCGATCCCTCACGCTCCATCAATGCTTCAAGCGCCTTGAGGGTGGCCTGTTAGCAGCCGTGGTTAGTAACCGGCGCTGCTGAGCGAAGCGCAAAGACTGGCGAGGCCACCTCGAGATATTCGCGTTACGTGCCCTCATAGCGGCTGGCTTCGCCTTTGGCTGGCCACTCACTATCAGTGGATTGTGCGTTGTCCTGAGCCTGCTGGGTGGGGGATGATTGATCTGGGTTGCTTTCCCATTCGTTCGGAACCGGCTCAGAGGTATCGAGGGCAGACGGCTTCACTTCTGCTTCAAGCTGTTCTTGCGCCAGACGCCAATAAAATTCTTCAGAGCCTTCAGGACGACCATCCCTTTCCCACAACTCATAAGCTTTTTCTCGAATTTGCGATTCTTCAGCCATAACCATTTTCTCCTCTAGTAAGCGTTATTTTTTACTGTCGCTTGTGTTCCACATACTCAGTAAAGCAGCAGGATACGTTCTAGATGGAAGAAACCGACTTGGGGCACTGCCACTTGGCGAGCCCCGCGAAATTAGCCTGCCCCACCGAACTGCACGTCCTGCAGGGCGAGAGGCATTTTTTCGTGGTGACCAGCGCTAGACGAACCGCCGAAGCGATACGCGAATTCCTCTGCCAGTAGCACGGCACACGCGTGCGGCAAACAGCACCTGGATATCACCAGCTTGGTTAAGCGTTTGGGCACCGCAGAATTTAGGGCAAATTTAGGGCAAGCTCTGGGCCGCTATAGACCCCGGCACGCCATAGGCGACATTTAAAAACACCGCTTTCACTGGTCTGGAGCGGGCCTGAGATACACGAGAAGGGGTTCGAATCCCTATCCCCGTGGTCACCGGAAGGCACAGTAACTGACTGAGAAATGCCCCGTCGGTTTTCTCAATGTTCAAATCAGGGATTAACGCGCATGGACATAGGTGCCGGGAGCGGCCTCCATCGGCGTGTGATTCTGATTTCCCAGCCCCAGCCCAGTTTTGCATTGCTCACCAGAGCGCGCCTGAATCCAGCCCAGCCAATTTGGCCACCAGCTGCCATCGTGCTTTTGCGTATCGGAATACCAGGCACGCGGGTCGGATGGCAGTTTGTCGTGCTCCAGGTAGCTAGCCTTGAGATTACCTGGCGGATTGAGGATGCTCTGGATATGCCCACTGTTGGATAGCACGAAGCGCCGTTCGCCACCGAGCAGTAGGGTCGAGCGATACACCGCGTCCCAGGGCGTGATGTGGTCGTTGACGCCAGCGATGCTGAAACTGTCGACCGTGACTTTCTGCAGGTCAATCGGCATGCCGCAGACCTCCAAGCCGCCAGGGTGCGTGAGCGGATTAAGTTTGACGAAGTCCAGCAGATCGCCATGCAGGGCGGCCGGTAGGCGAGTGCTGTCGTTGTTCCAGTAGAGGATGTCGAAGGCCGGGGGTTGCTTGCCGAGCAGGTAGTTATTGATCCAATAGTTCCAGATCAGGTCATTCGGGCGCATCCAGGCGAAGACCTTGGCCAAGTCGCGGCCATCCAGCACGCCTTGCTGATCGGAGCGGCGCTTGGCGGCTTCCAGGGTTTGCTCATTGACAAATAACATGGCTGAGCTGTCGATCTGGCTGTCCAGCAGGCTGACCAGATAGGTTGCGCTAGCGACTTTGTGCAGCTGTCGTTTGGCTTGCAGATAGCCTTGCAGGGCGGCGATGCTCAGACCGCCCGCGCAGGCGCCCATCAGATGGGCCTCTTTGCTGCCGCTGATAGCGCGGGTCACATCGAGGACTTCTTCGATGGCTTCTACATAACGCGATAGACCCCACTCGCGATGGCAAGCGTCGGGGTTGCGCCAGCTGACGATGAACACCTGTAAACCGTTCTTCAGTGCGTACTGAACGAAGCTCTTCTCCACGCTGAGGTCGAAGATGTAGTACTTGTTGATCTGCGGCGGCACGATCAGCAGTGGGCGGGCGTACTGTTTTTCGCTCATCGGCCGGTACTGGATCAGCTCCAGCAGCTCGTTGCGGAACACCACGGCGCCAGGGGTGATGGCGATATTCTGGCCGACTTCAAAGGCCTGCTTGCTGACTTGGCTGGGCATGCCGCCATTGTGCCGCAGGTCGTCGAGCAGATGACCAATCCCTTTGACCAGACTGGCGCCGCCGGTGTTGAACAGCTCTTTGACCGCCAGCGGATTGAGCGGGCTGTTGGATGGCGACAGCGCATCGCCGAGTTGAGTCAATATGAAGTGTGCGCGGGCTTGATCGTCGGCCGCCAGATTGCTCTCGTCAATCCAAGCGTTCAGTTGCTTTTGCCAGGCCAGATAGGCTTGCAGTCTGCGGCGGTAGAAGGGGTTGAAGCGCCAGGATGGGTCCTGAAAGCGCGCATCCTGGACGGGGGAGGGATACGACGTATTACCGAGCAGCACGCGGCCCAGTAGGCCACCAAGAGCTAGAGTATGGCGGGCGCTGTGGATAGGCTGCTTGATGCCTTGCAGCGCCAGAGTGCGCAATGTGGGGAGCAGACTTCGACCATGTGGACCGAGTATTGCACTTCGCTCTGTTTTAACAAGGGATGCGGATCCGGGCAAGGTGTTCGCCGCAGTTGTTTTTTTTCGCATGGACCAAACTCCATCGTCGTATCGTTATCGAGCCAAACAGAAAGGATTTGTACCAACATGCGCCAAACGGCCGCGCGAGGAGTCAACCCAGAGCCACGCCCTAGTGAGGCAAGTGGTTATGCGCCGTACTGTGACTGAAGATACGGTCACTGGTTGTGTAGCGGTGCGGGCTGCCCAACAGTGGCGGGCTCTTCGGTTTGACAAGGCTGGAGGCCGGCTGCAGAAAGCCCAGCAAGACCTGCTGGATGTCATGCCAAGCCGTCGGGTGTTCCATGTCGAGAAAGTGCCCGGCGTTCTTGATGGTCTGAAACTGAGCCTGACGGGAATGAGTGGCGAAAAGACGGGCGTCTTCCACCGAGGTGTACTCATCCCGTTCGCCGTTGATAAACAGCAGCGGAACTTCGATGGCATCGGCACAGGAAACGTAGCAATGAGTGTCCTGAGTCAGCACTTCGTTGACGTGAAAATGCATCTGCCGGTATTCGTGTTCGTCAAGGCTGCTGACATGGCGTTCGTTGAAACGCTTGAACAGCGACGGCAGATGCTTGCCGATCGTGCTGTTGATCAAGCGCCCGACATTGCGCCGATCACAGGCCTGGAGGAAGTGCCGGCCACTCTCCAGATAGTCGCGCATCGGCGTATTGATTCGCGCCGCGAATGAACTGATCACCGCTTTTTCGATTCGTCGTGGGTGCTGGGCCAGCGCCAGCAAAGTCGCCGCGCCGCCCCAGGAAAAGGACAGCACATGCTGCGCCCGAAAGTGCTCGATCAACTCCAGCAATATTTCGGCTTCGTCTTCCTTGCGGATCGGCTGGTCATGCTGGTTGTGTTGTTTCGATTGACCGGCGTAGGGCTGATCGTAGAGAACTACGTTGAAGCGTGGCCGCAGGTAGCGCACGGTCTGGGCAAAAGAGGCGGTCGTTGCCAGCGAGCCGTTAACCAGAATAATGGTCTTGTCAGTGGCGGCGTTGAGATAATGCTCGGTATAAACCTTGTACTTCTTACCAATCTCGACGATCGCAGTTTTCAGCGTCATGTCATTTTCTTCCTTGAACACACAAGCGTGAGTGACTATCCGGCTTCCTCCGGGCGCTGAGATGAGCGCTATGACCAACAAGTCACAAGCTGCCCAGAGGTTCAGAGTTAAGCAGGTGATCTTCTATTTGCAAGCGCGCAAATGAACTCTTCCGACGATCCGTGGGCTATCCCAGACTGTCGAAAGCCCTGCAATCGCTAAGACGCCCCCTGAGCTGTGATGACCTGCCTGGACCCATAGCTGACGTTGGCAACATGCAGCAATCGCATGGCAATAATCGCTACAGGATTTATTTCGAATTGCAATATTGATTTGGTTGAACTTTGCTTTGCGGCCAACTAGGCTCTCTTAAGTTATGTGTTGAGAAGTTACTGATAAGCCAGTCCGTGGGTGAACTGGTTAGCTTTGCGTTATTCAAAATAGCGTTTTATCAACTCTCGCGGTTGCAGTGAATTAATCGGGAGTGAATTATTAGATTTTTCTGTACAGAGAGGCTTAGCAGCGGATGTTACATTAGGGGTGGCAATAATGGCGCACGTCGTATGCAATGAAAGCGGTATCGTCTGGCCGAATGGCCTGCCACCTGGCTGGTGTATGCAAGGACCAATTAGCGATGTAAGTCTGTGGTATAACAAGCGTCATTTAATTATCAAAAATACGAGCAATAAAGTAATGCGAGCAACGATAAGGCGCAGACTTATAAATGGCCAAGAGTTTTTAGTAAAAATAGATGTGAATAGTTGTAGGCAAACAGATCAAGTTGTCTGGTTAGCGGGAGCAGACACCGGCAGCGTAGAGCTTCTTGATGTAATGGTTACCCCGGATGACGACTCGCTGTCTGGACTTAACGATCTAAGTGTAGAAGAGGATGTCGGCGTAGATAATATTTGCCTTGTACGATTGCATAACCGCTGGTCCGTACCACTTTATGTGCATGTAGAGTTCAATAGCAACCAACCCTCTGGGGCTGGTGGCCTGCTGAAGCACGTTATTGAACCAAAATCTCGAATGCTTGTTTTTTCGGGCTCAGTAACTCCAAAGCTAAAATGGCGCGCCGCGGTGCTCCAACGCACAGATTTTTATAGTGCATGGCCTCCTACTGCCGCAGTTAAGATCTCACCTGCAGCCGGTGGACAGACTAGTCGAAAATAGGTAGCTTCGACCTTCTGCGCTGAATCTTTACCGCAGTTGAGCTTGGCGTCATCCAAGTCGCGTTTCTCTCTGGGTTATGTCGCCTAATAGTAGTTAGGAGTTACATGTGTATTACGCAATTACGCCATACGTCCTAGCATTCACAGCGCTGATAATAATTGCCTTATCAATATCGTCATTTCATGTATTCAGACTTGCAAAAAAACTAAAGAGCGACCAGGCGCCATTCTACATAGCCTTTGCAATTATGGTTTCTGTATTAGCTTTTACCACCCTAGAGCTAGCTCTTCACCTAACAGTTCAGAAGCATCCAATCAGTGTAGCTATTTTCGCTTCGCTTGCTTTTTATTTAATTATGGCGTCAATTTTTCTGGCGCAATTGAAGCTTAAATTAACCACATGTATCACCTACGCAATATGCGGCGGCGCAATACTTTACGCCTCTTGCCTTCCAATCTTTTTATGGCTAGGTTGCGCTACGGGTCCAGTATGCATATAAACACATCATTATCGACCGATTCTGTTGAAAAAGTCGGTCCTTCCAGACTGCCCGCATACTGACTGCTGAAAAAAGCCTTTTTGCGCGCAGCTACGCGAAATCTGAGCCCGAAACCTCAAAGTAAAGATTTCAATCTCAAGCGTGTACTTTTCTGACGTGGAAACCGGGGCCGGCTTTTTCAACAGAATCGACCCAAAGCGGCCAGTCGCATAGAGAAATGGCCAGAATAGCCATTCAGATGCCTATTGAAAGTATTCGTCCATATCAATAGGATGATTCTGCAACAGCCAAAATCAATATTAACGTCAAGGAGAGATATTATGGCGCTTAAACCAGGCCCAAAGCCAATTGCTAAATCAACCGGCCAAGTTGATAAGCGTCGTCGTGACAATAAAGACACGCAAGGAAATAATCCCGACTTGAAACCTAGCAAGCCCTCAAAAAAATAGGTTGTCGCTGGCCTTTCAGCTAGCGTTCAGAGCATTAGCTCAGTTGTAAAAAAGCCCCGCACGGTACAACCGGAGTGGGGCTTTTTATGTGTTGCGTGAGGAGAGAATCCCGTACCAATTTTTGTACCAATGACTGTGTTTTGGCAGGAAATTCTGAGTTGGCCTGGGCGTTAAGTCCTTGATTTCATTGCTCCTGATAACTTAGTGAACACCTCTAAACATGTCGGTGTAATTCTGTTCCAGGGACATGAAACTACCTGTGGGATTTTACGCAAAGGGCAAGGGTACGGTGACGGACACGGCGCTGCAAGCGTGAAGCGACGGCATCACTCGTCGCGACCTTCCATCATGGTGCGTTTGAGCATCACATAAACCGCTCCGGCGCCGCCGTGTTTCGGTTGGCACGAGGTGAAGCCAAGCACCTGTGAATGCTGGCGCAGCCAGGTGTTGACGTGGCTTTTGATCATCGGCCGCTTGCCGTCCAGGCGCACCGCTTTGCCGTGGGTGACACGTACGCAGCGGATTTCGAATTTGGTCGCTTCGGCCAGAAAGGCCCATAGTGTCTCACGGGCCTTTTCCACGTTCATGCCATGCAGGTCGAGGCTGCCTTCGAACGGAATCTGTCCGATCTTGAGCTTGCGCATCTGGCTTTCCTGGACGCCGTCGCGGGCCCACATCAGCTCATCTTCGGGGCCGACATCAATGACGAACTGATCAGACAGCCCGTCAACGGTGGTGGCATCGGTGCGCACAGTGGCGGCCTGGCGCAGCTTGGCGATTTGCGCGCGGTCGGCCTTGGGTTTGCCGGTTTCGGCGCGATCGTGCTTGATCGGCTTGACGCCTTGGATCGCGCTTTTGAACAGGGAAAAATCGTCGTCTTGCATGTCAGCCTCCGCGAAGGGCGGCCAGTTTACCCAAGTCGAAGCGAATGGGGCGCGACAAAACGCGTGGCGTTCGGCTCAGTCGTGTTTTTTCATCAAATGCGGGGACATGTTCAGCTCTTGCGATTGACGCGAACGGCGGCGGCAGCGGCGCCACAGCCACACCCCGATGTATAGCACGAACAGGCCAATCGCCAAAATCACTGCTGAACCGACCCGGTTGGTATTCAACTCGCCCAGGGCGGGCGCTTGGCCGAGCAGGCTGGCGGCACCTGCCATCACCAGCAGCACGCCGCACATCGCCAGCAGAGCGGCAATGGCTGCGCCGAAGCGAAAACGCCAGTTGCTTTGGCCTTTGGGCCGCAAGCGGCGTGCATCAAAACCATCGGATAACTTCATTCCGACCTTCCTCAATGGGTATCGGCCCTTCGACCGGGAGTTGACCGGGATGTTCCTGAGGCTAGGGCAATTACAGCAAATGAGAGGCTTTTGCGGATGAGCGGCGGCATGGACCGCTCATCGACGGTCGATCAGATCAGTTCGCGGGTCTGGGCGAGGGTGGCGAAATTGTCCGCCATGATCGCCATTTCGGTCTGCTGAACGTGTTCGGCGCTGAGGATCCCGCCCTTGCAAGGCAAATCCCGCGTCGCGCAGGCATCTTCCACCAGGGTGCAGCGAAAGCCCAGGTTCTTCGCGGCGCGCACGGTAGTGCTGACGCTGGAGTGGCTCATGAAACCGCACACGATCAGGTCCAGCGAACCGAGATCCTGCAGGCGGTCATACAGTTCGGTGCCGTGAAAGGCACTCGGCAGCAGTTTGCCGATGATGGTTTCGCCGCTCTGCGGCTCAAGGCCCGGAATGAATTCACCGCGCTCGCCTTGCGGGTCGAACAGCCCACCGACAGTGCCAAGGTGGCGCACGTGCACGATCGGCCGACCGGCTGCACGGGCAGCGGCCACCAGTTGCTTGATGTTCGCGACGGCAGCATCCATGCCGCTCAGGGCCAAGGGGCCGCTGAGGTATTCTTTCTGGGCATCGATGATGACAAGGGTCGCATGACCCAGATTGGCCGCTGCATAACCACGGCCGCTGAGTTGAAACATCGTTTTTGGAACGGACATTCTGGGGCTCCTTCGGGTGGGGCTTTTGCGACATTGTCCTCTGGCTGAGCGCTTCTGTGAATCGCTACCATCGTAGGCACCGCCGTTGTTGGGTCGCAGCCTTGTCAAGATACTCGTTCTGTTCAATAGCTTGCTGAAAAAATAGAAGAGTCCTACATCTGGTCCGGTGTTTTTCCTGCGTCGTCGTGGCGTCTTTTGGCTGTTAGAATCGTCAGTCGTTTTTTCTGGAGTTTGCCCCGTGATCACTTCCCGACTTCGTACCCTGCGTGACCATATCCGTTGGGCCGTCAGCCGCTTCCATGGGGAGGATCTGTTTTTCGGCCATGGGACCGACAACGCCTGGGACGAAGCCCGTCAACTGGTGTTGGGTGCGCTGCACTTGCCGTGGGAAATCGCTGATAGCTATCTGGACTGCCGTCTGGAAGACGACGAACTGGTCAATCTGCAACGTTTGCTCAAGCGCCGCATCGAAGAGCGCATTCCGACCGCTTACCTGTTGGGCGAAGCCTGGTTCTGCGGTATGTCGTTCATTGTCGACGAACGCGTATTGATCCCGCGTTCCCCCATTGGCGAGCTGATCGAAAAGCGTTTCGAACCGTGGTTGGGTGCCGAACCTGCGCGCATTCTCGACCTGTGCACCGGTTCCGGCTGCATCGGCATCGCCTGTGCCTACGAGTTCCAGAACGCCGAAGTGGTACTGGCCGATCTGTCGTTCGAAGCGCTGGAAGTGGCGAACCAGAACATCGAGCGTCACGGTGTCGATGAGCGCGTGTTCACTGTTCAGGGCGATGGTTTCGATGGCTTGCCGGGTCAACGTTTCGACCTGATTGTGTCGAACCCGCCCTACGTCGATGCGGAAGATTTCGCCGACATGCCGGACGAATATCAGCACGAACCCGAACTGGGCCTGGCCTGTGGCGACGACGGTTTGAACCTGGTGCGCCGCATGCTCGCCGAAGCGGCGGATCATCTGACCGAGAAGGGTTTGCTGATTGTCGAGGTGGGTAACAGCCAGGTTCACGTCGAGGCGCTGTACCCGGAAGTCGACTTCGCCTGGCTGGAGTTCGAGCGCGGTGGGCATGGGGTGTTCATGCTGACGGCGCAGCAGTGCCGCGATCATCAGGCGCTGTTCGCTTCTCGCGTCTGACTCTAGAAAGCCTTCGCGGGCAAGCCACGCTCCCACAGGTTTTGTGTGTGCCAGATCAATTGGACACAACACAAAACTGTGGGAGCGTGGCTTGCCCGCGATGGCAGCGCTGCGGTCTCAAGCCTTCAACGGTGCGTAGCAATCCAGATCAACAACCCCGCCTGAAACACCGCAAACGCCACCAGACAGGTAATGGTAAAACGCAGCCCGGCGTCTTCGCGTTTGTACTTGCTGACTTTTTCTTCGTGCTTCTTCAGTTTGACTTCCTGTTCCGCCAGGTTCTGCTCGGCTTGCTGGAGCATCTGCGCGGCTTCGAGGATTTCCACCTGCTGCAACTTTTCGCTGTTCCAGTCGCCGAGCAAATCACCGACCGACACCTCTTTAACGCTGCCCTTCAAATGCTGGGCGTCGGCGTAGACCACGTCAAAACCGTGCACCCGCAGAAAGTGATCGCGGCGCAGGCGAGTGTCTTCGTTCAGCGCATCCTTGTTGTTCAGGTCGGTGCCGTCGACGGTGTAGGCGGGCCATCTTTTCTTCGCCCACGTAATGCCCTGAGCGGCCATATAACGCCCGATGCCACGGTTCATCGGCTCGATCTGCAAGCCACTTTCCGGGCCGAAATGCACGCGTTTGGCAGCGTGATCAACCCAGACATCCAGATGATTCTGTTCTTTGCGCACCCGCTGGCCTGGCAGCTTGATGGTCATGCGCAGCAGGCTGTGTTCCTTGCTATTGCGTTCGGCGTAACCGAATTCGACAAAGCGCAACGGCCGCCCACCGGTGTTGCGGTCGGTTTTCAGCGGCGCCAGACGGAGCATTTTGTGGTGCTCGACGTGGACGTCCGCCCACGGCAGCTCGACCGCTGGCGGTGCGTCTTTTTCAGCGGTGGTGTCGGGTGAAGTCTGGGTATCAGTCATAACGGCGAGATCCTGTCCAAGCCCTGCTTGCCGCCAGCCAGTGCGCTGGCGACAAAGGCTTATCGGCCGTTTTTTTCAGGACTGGAGGGCTAGGGACGTTCTCAACTGGTTTTCACGGCGTGAAAACTGGTTGAGAACGCCTTCTGACAGCGTTTAACGGGTGCGAAGTCCGTCAATAAACTCGAGGATTCGCGCGCCGAGTTCGGCCGCCAGTGGTAATTGCGGATCTTTATAGGAGGCCAATTGCCGCTTCACATCGTTGGGGACGATGCGCATCACGTGGTTCATGCCTTCGATCAGCACCAGTTCGGCATCTGGTTTGGCGGCCTTGAGCGCCTTGGCGTCACCCACGCCGACCTGAATGTCGTTACTGCCCTGGATGATCAGCGCTGGCATTTTCAGTTTGGCGAAGGCCGCCGCCGGGTCTTGGCGGAACAGCGAAATCAGATACGGCTGCACGCTGGGGCGGAAAATCACCTGCAATTGCGGTGGCACGTTGTCGTCGGTGTGGCCGGCCTTGAGGCTGTCGAGCAGTTCATTGCTGCGCAGCATCAAGGGAGGCGGCAGGCGATTACTCAACTGCTGGCGCAGTACCTGATCGATCGGCCGGGCGCTGCCGGACATGGAAATCACCGCTGCGGCATCGACGTTCGGCGCCGCCAGGCTGGCGATCAACGCACCTTCGCTGTGGCCGAGCAAAATCAGTTTGCCAAAGCGCGGATCGGCTTTGAGCTTCTGGCCCCAGGCTTGGGCGTCAGCCACATAGGCCTCCACAGAAAGATTGCGCTCATCGGGCGTTACCGCCAGGCTCGCCGCCACGCCGCGCTTGTCGTAACGCACGCTGGCGATATTGTGTTTGGCCAGCACCCAGGCCAGCCGTTTGAGGCTGTCGTTGCGTCCGCCGTCGGGGTTGTTTCCGTCACGATCCGTAGGACCGGAGCCGGAAATGATCAGGACAACCGGCACTGGCGTGTCGGACTTGGGCAGCAACAGCGAGCCGAAAAGCTCGCCGCTGCCCGTGTCCAATGTGATGGGACGTTGCAAGACGGTGGCCTGGGCCACATAGGGGAGCAGGCCGGTAAACAAGGTAAGGCTCAAGGCTAGAACTCGCAGCATCATCACGCCATCATCAACAAGGTGCCGGTTGGACTCGCAAGCACCCATAAGGTTCGAGGATGAACTAGTCGGGTAGCCTGCGTATACTGGCGCGCATTACGTATTTTAGTTTCGATTTCACGGAGCGTCCCGCATGTCCGGCAATACCTACGGCAAGCTGTTCACTGTCACCACCGCGGGCGAAAGCCATGGCCCGGCGTTGGTCGCCATTGTCGATGGCTGCCCGCCGGGCCTGGAGATTTCCCTTGAGGATCTGCAGCGCGACCTGGATCGCCGCAAGCCCGGCACCAGCCGCCACACCACCCAGCGCCAGGAAGCCGACGAAGTCGAAATCCTCTCTGGCGTGTTCGAAGGCCGCACCACCGGTTGCGCCATAGGCCTGTTGATCCGCAACACCGACCAGAAGTCCAAGGACTATTCGGCGATCAAGGATCTGTTCCGCCCGGCCCACGCCGACTACACCTACCACCACAAATACGGCGAGCGCGATTATCGCGGCGGCGGTCGCAGTTCGGCCCGTGAAACCGCCATGCGCGTGGCGGCAGGGGCAATTGCGAAAAAGTACCTGGCCACCCAAGGCATCATCATTCGTGGCTACATGAGCCAGCTTGGCCCGATTGAAATCCCGTTCAAGACCTGGGATTCGGTGGAAGAAAACGCCTTCTTCAGCCCCGACCCGGACAAAGTGCCGGAGCTGGAAGCCTATATGGACCAGTTGCGTCGCGACCAGGATTCGGTCGGCGCGAAAATCACCGTGGTCGCCGAAGGCGTGATGCCGGGCCTCGGCGAGCCGATCTTCGACCGCCTCGACGCCGAACTGGCCCACGCGCTGATGAGCATCAACGCGGTCAAAGGCGTTGAGATCGGCGCCGGTTTTGCCAGCATCGCCCAGCGCGGCACCGAACACCGTGATGAAATGACCCCGGAAGGTTTCCTCAGCAACAACGCCGGCGGCATTCTCGGTGGCATCTCGTCCGGTCAGCCGATCGTGGCGCACCTGGCGCTTAAGCCGACATCGAGCATCACCACACCGGGCCGTTCCATCGACATCCATGGCAACCCAGTTGAGGTTGTCACCAAGGGCCGTCACGACCCGTGCGTCGGCATCCGCGCCACGCCAATCGCCGAAGCTATGATGGCCATCGTGCTGATGGATCATCTGCTGCGTCACCGCGGGCAGAACGTCGATGTGCGCGTGAGCACTCCGGTGCTGGGTCAGCTTTAATGGCTGACGCAGGGTCTGTACGAAAACTCGTCGCGCAGGCAGTTTTTGTGCAGAGCCTCATAGCCGCCGGGGCCTGACGAAGTGATGGCGCTTCCGTATTGGCGGCTTTCCAGTTTCTACCTGTTCTATTTCGCGTTGCTCGGTTCGACAGCGCCATTCCTGGCGCTGTACTTCGATCACTTGGGCTTTTCCAGTGCGCGCATTGGCGAACTGGTGGCGATCCCGATGCTGATGCGCTGCGTGGCGCCGAACATCTGGGGCTGGCTCGGTGACTACACCGGGCGACGGCTGGCCATCGTGCGGTTCGGCGCGGTCTGTACGTTGCTGACCTTCTCACTGATTTTCGTCAGCAAAAGCTACGCGTGGCTGGCAATGGTCATGGCCTTGCACGCGTTCTTCTGGCATGCGGTGTTGCCGCAGTTCGAAGTCATCACCCTGGCGCATTTGCAGGGGCAGACATCCCGCTACAGTCAGATTCGCCTGTGGGGTTCCATCGGTTTCATCATCACCGTGGTCGCCCTCGGCCGGTTGTTCGAATGGCTTAGCCTGGACATCTATCCGCTGGCACTGGTGCTGATCATGGCCGGGATCGTGGTCAGCAGTTTATGGGTGCCCAACGCGCAACCGATTCAGAGTGAGCGGTTGGCGGGGGAGGGATTCCTCCAGCAATTGCGCAACCCCGGCGTGTTGGCATTCTATGGTTGCGTGGCGCTGATGCAGATGAGTCACGGGCCGTATTACACCTTTGTGACCCTGCACCTTGAGCAACTTGGTTACAGTCGTGGGCTGATCGGCATGCTCTGGGCGGTCGGCGTGGTTGCCGAAGTCTTGATGTTTCTGGCCATGAGCAAGATCCTTGCACGCTTCTCGGTGCGCCGGGTGCTGTTGGCGAGTTTCCTGCTGGCGGCGTTGCGTTGGTTGTTGCTCGGTTCGTTTGCTGAATTCCTCTGGGTGTTGCTGTTCGCCCAAGTGCTACACGCAGCCACCTTCGGCAGCTTTCACGCGGCTGCCATCCAATTCGTGCAGCGTAGCTTCGGCGCGCGTCAGCAAGGCCAGGGCCAGGCGTTGTATGCCGCGCTGGCCGGTACCGGTGGCGCATTGGGCGCGTTGTATTCCGGTTACAGCTGGAATGCCCTGGGCGCCACATTGACCTTTAGTATTGCCAGTCTCGCAGCCTTCGCCGCTGCCGTTATCATTGCCACACGTATGCAAGAGGACAGGCCATGAGCCTGACCTGCGAACACCCGAGAAATCATCGATGTGGGGCGCGCATGAGCAATGCAATGCGGCCGATCGAGGCTTTTGAATTTTTGTTCGAGTGCGAGTTGAAGACGCGCTCCCTCTTGAACCTTTGAGTATTTACCATGAGCAGCCTGTCCGTTTATCACGTCTCCAGCCCTGAAATACCAAACAAAGTCCTGACCCACCTCGAGGACATCGCCTCGACCCTGGCCGAACAGGGCGTGCGCTTCGACCGTTGGCAAGCCACGGCGAAAATCCAGCCCGGTGCCAGCCAGGAAGAAGTGATCGCCGCGTATCAGGAGCAAATCGATAAATTGATGACCGAGCGCGGTTACCTCTCTGTCGACGTCGTCAGTTTGAACAGCGATCACCCGCAAAAAGCCGAACTGCGCGCCAAGTTCCTCGATGAACACCGTTACGCTGAAGACGAAGTACGATTTTTCGTCGCTGGCCGTGGTCTGTTCTCCCTGCACATCGGTGATTACGTCTACGCCGTGCTCTGCGAGAAAAACGACCTGATCCTGGTGCCTGCCGGTACGCCGCATTGGTTCGACATGGGCGAGCACCCGCATTTCGTCGCCATCCGCCTGTTCAACAACTCCGAAGGCTGGGTGGCCAATTTCACCGGTGATGACATCGCCAGCCGTTTCCCGCGTCTCGAGGACTGAGTAGAGGCCAATCGTTGCTC
This sequence comes from Pseudomonas sp. F-14 TE3482, assembly GCF_053629455.1. Taxonomy (NCBI): domain Bacteria; kingdom Pseudomonadati; phylum Pseudomonadota; class Gammaproteobacteria; order Pseudomonadales; family Pseudomonadaceae; genus Pseudomonas; species Pseudomonas sp. F-14 TE3482. Next base: position 5,747,400 of record NZ_JBRJII010000001.1, on the reverse strand, counting down.
CGGCCTTCTGCCCTGTAAACCACGTAACGTGGGTTGTGCAAAGCCAGAAACAACTCAGGCCGTGACGCAGAAGCGCTCACGGCCTGTTTGTTTGTAGCGATGTAACGTTTAAACCGAGTGATAAGTCGGCAAGGCGAACCGTTGCTGGCTTTGCAGCATGGAGATCTGCGGCAGTTCGCTGGCCTGTTCGGCGACGTCACGACGTATCGCGCTGATCACCCACGACAGCTGATCGCCGGCATGCAGTTGCTGGTAGGAAATCGAACGTTTGAAGACTTTGCCGTCCGTACTGCGCAGGGTCAGCAGAATGCCGCCGTCAGGCCGTGGCTGGGTGGTCACTTCGAAGTTGGAGAATAGCGACGAAAATTTTTCCTGGATCAGGCTCATGTCTATCAGCTCCGTGAGTGCTTTGAAGGGCTACATGGAGAGGTAGTTGCAGTGATTGTGCCAGCACCTGATTTTTTAAAAATATATATAAATCAATAGGTTAGTTATTAAGCGTTTTTATGCTTTCGTGCAATCTGCATGAATGCCCATCGTGCATCCTGCATTTTGCGTGGTCGGTCGCGAATTCGATGGAACCAATCGCTAGGCCAGGGTTCCGGATACAAAACATTGCAAAAACCGCGTGTACAGCTCAAGAACCGCTGACGTATTTTCGGCCTCAAACAACGCCACCCGACAATAAGAAAATCGAACGGGAGCATCAATGAGCCGCACGCTGAACGACACGATTACCTGGGGCATGATGCTCCGCAAGCTGCCTTCCATTGCCAAAGCCATTCCCCGCGTGGTGAAGGGCATGAAAGCCGCCAACGTCAAGGACCCGACCCAACCGTGTGGCCTCGGCTGGAGCTTCGAGCAGGCGACGTTGCGCAACCCCGAGGGCCCGGCCTTGCTGCAGGGCGAGGTGGCGCTCACTTATGCCCAGGTCAATCAGTGGGCCAATCGCATCGCCCATCACCTGATTGCCCAAGGCATCGGCAAAGGCAATGTGGTGGCGATTTTTATCGAAAACCGTCCGGAACTGTTGGTGACGATATTGGCGGTAGCCAAGGTCGGCGCGATCAGCGCTTTGCTCAATACCTCCCAGACCCGCGATACCCTGGCCCATAGCCTGAATCTGGTGGCGCCGGTAGCGATCGTGGTCGGAGAAGAGCTGGTTCCGGTCTTCAATGTGGTTCGCGAGCGGGTGTCCATCGACGCGGCGCGCACCTGGTTTGTCGCTGATCAAGACACTTATCGTGATCCGGGCAATTCGCCCGATGGCTTCATCAACCTGATGACGGTCAGCGCCCAAGCGTGCAGCGATAACCCCGTCAGCAGCCAGCAGGTTTTTCTCGACGATCCTTGTTTCTACATTTACACCTCGGGCACAACAGGGTTGCCAAAGGCCGGGGTGTTCAAGCACGGCCGCTGGATGCGCAGCTCCGCCAGCTTCGGGCTGATTGCCCTGGACATGCAGCCGCAGGACGTCGTCTATTGCACCTTGCCGCTGTACCACGCCACCGGGCTCTGCGTGTGCTGGGGCTCGGCAATCAGCGGGGCGTCGGGGTTTGCCATCCGCCGCAAGTTCAGCGCCAGCCAGTTCTGGAGTGACGTGCGCAAATACCGGGCGACCACCCTCGGTTACGTCGGCGAGTTGTGTCGCTACCTGGTGGATCAACCGCGCAGCATCGACGACAGTCGCCACAGCGTGACGAAGATGATCGGCAATGGTCTGCGCCCCGGCGCGTGGAGCGAGTTCAAGACGCGTTTTGCCGTTGACCATATCTGCGAGCTGTACGCCGCCAGCGATGGCAATATCGGCTTCACCAACATCCTCAACTTCGACAACACCATCGGTTTTTCCCTGATGGCCTGGGAACTGGTGGCGTACGACCACGACAGCGGTGCCCCCACGCGAGATACCAAGGGTTTCATGCGCAAAGTGGCCAAGGGCGAGCAGGGTTTGCTGCTGGCGAGGATCGACGACAAGGCGCCGCTGGACGGCTACACCGATCCGCAGAAGACCGCAAAAGTCGTGCTCCACGACGTGTTCAAGAAGGGCGACCGCTACTTCAATACCGGTGATCTGCTGCGCAACATCGGTTTTGGCCATGCGCAGTTTGTCGACCGTTTGGGCGACACCTACCGCTGGAAGGGCGAAAACGTCTCGACCACCGAGGTCGAAAACATCCTGTTGCAACATCCGCAGATCGCCGAAGCCGTGGCTTATGGCGTGGAAATCCACAACACCAACGGGCGTGCCGGGATGGCGGCAATCACGCCGGCTGAATCCCTGGCGACCCTGGATTTCAGCGAGTTACTGGCTTTCGCCAGGCAGCAAATGCCTGCCTATGCGGTGCCACTTTTCCTACGGGTGAAAGTGAAAATGGAAACCACCGGGACCTTCAAATACCAGAAAACCCGGCTCAAGGACGAAGCCTTCGACCCGAACAAAACCGGCGATGATCCCATCTACGCCTGGTTGCCGGGTACCCAGACTTACGTGCAAGTCACCGAGCAGGTGCTGGCGGATATCCAGGACGGCAAGCACCGTTATTGAATGTGGCTCTTATTGAATGCGGCTCTTATTAAATGTAGCTATGGCCATTCATGAGAAAAAAGAAGTGACAGGTTCCAGACCGCTCGGGAAACTATCGGCTTTTCCGATTGACCGAATGTGGAGTCCCCAATGTCAGACAAAAGCCGCCAGATGACGCCCGAAGAGGCTGCTGAATTTGCCGAACAGGTGTTCAACAAAGCGCGCGAGGGCGATGCGGCCATGATGGCTGCGCTGCTGACCAAGGGCTTACCGCCGAACCTGCGTAACCACAAGGGCGACACCTTGCTGATGCTCGCCGCGTACCACGGCCATGTCGAGACGGTAAAAGTCCTGCTTGAGCACAAGGCCGACCCGGAAATCCGCAACGACAACGGCCAGAGCCCGATTGCCGGCGCGGCATTCAAAGGTGATCTGGCGGTGGTCAAGGCGTTGGTGGAAGGTGGCGCGCAAGTGGAAGGTTCGTCCTTCGACGGTCGCACTGCATTGATGATGGCGGCAATGTTCAACCGCGTCGAAATCATCGACTACCTGATCAGTAAAGGTGCCGATCCGAAAGCCAAGGATGCCAACGGCGTATCCGCGCTGGACGCGGCCAAAACCATGGGGGCGGTGGATACCACGGCTCAGCTGCAGAAATTGCTGGCCTGACCTTCGCGGCTGTGGGGCTTTTGTGGCGAGGGAGCTTGCTCCCGCTGGGCTGCGAAGCAGTCGTAAACCCGGCGAATGCGGTCTATCTGAACGACGGCGGTGGCTGATTTTGGGGCTGCTTCGCAACCCAGCGGGAGCAAGCTCCCTCGCCACAAAATGCGCTATCCTTCGCGCCCTCAAATCTCCCTCGCTACAGGATCCACCTCATGAAAGCCGCACTCGTCGAACTCATCAGCAAAATCAGCTCCGGGTGCATGAGCGATGACGAAATCCTGAAAGTCGCTGACGAAGCGGCTCAGGCCTACGCCGATCCAGAAGCTTTTCTGACGGCCAATCCGGACATCAACTACGACGACACCTTCCCGATCCCGTTGGGTGAGTGGGTGGTCGTCGGCAGCTTGCCGGAAACCGTGCTGTTCCAGGCCGACACCTACATGGACCTGTTTGCGCAGATCGTCGCTTCGTTCGGCCCCGGCGTCGATTTCAACATCAAACCCAAGCAACTGGCCAAGACCGAAGCCCTGACGGCGCTCAATCGCATTCAGGTGCAGATGAGCAGCATGAACAAGGAAAACGGCGGTTACACGCTGATGAACTTCAGCCAGTTGCTCGACGACGAGCTGCAAGTGGTGCTGGTCTACGGTAACGACGTGCCACGGGTGCTGGAGTTGTGCGCCGAAGTCGGCATAGCCGCAGCGCCATCGCTGGAAGCCCTGAAAGTGGCAATCCACGTCTGAAGCTGTCCAGAACGGTAATAAAACGGAACCCTCGCAAGGCCCGACTATCCTAAGAGGGCATATCACTCTTAGGGAGCGTCACCATGGGTTCCACGTTCAACAGCCTGGTTGGCCTGATTATTCTTGCCCTGGATATCTGGGCCATCATCAACGTGCTTAAAAGTGGCGCCGAGACCGGGATGAAAATCATCTGGGTGTTATTGATCCTGCTGCTGCCGGTCCTGGGCCTGATCATCTGGGCCATCGCCGGGCCACGAGGTAACGTGCGGATCTGACTGGTTTCGCCTGCAACACTGAACCTGTGGGAGCGTGGCTTGCCCGCGATGCAGGCGCTGCGGTCTGTCAGCTGCAACGTGGCGATCCTATCGCGGGCAAGCCACGCTCCCACAGGATTGGGCCGAGCCATGACGTGAGGTTCGACCTGTCATATTCAGTCAATCCACATGTCGACTTCGCGAGCAAGCTTTGCTCAGGTTCTGTGTTTTTTCATGCCGACACGCGGTAATCCGTTGAACGATCAATCAGGGCTAAAGTCCAGATAGAAGTAAGCCCATTCATGGGTTTTATCGAGGAGGCACCGATGCAAAAGTGGAAAATCACTTTCGTGGATGATCACGGTGAAACAGTGGACGAACTCTTCGAGTGCGAGGAATGCCCGAATAGCGAGCAAGCCGCCAAACTCATTCGCGCCCGACGCCTGCCGATCGCTGCCGAACTGGATCTCAATGATCTGGAGGGTCGTACCGATGATCCGACCGTCAAAAGCCTGAAATCCCAGAACAGCATTGAAATCATCAGTATTACCCCGATCTGATACACCTCTTGTCACATTCACAACCAGACCTTGGCAGCAGCTCTATCTTGGGGCTACTCTGCAAGCGAGATCAGCGAATGACTCGCTAAGGTCTGGTCTTGTCAGCTACATGCTTGTTTCCCGTCGGCAACCTCTGTTGCCGTATCGCTCTCACCAATCGGTTGAAAGTGCAGGGAATACGGAAAGTCTATCCATCAGTCTGAGGGGGACGTTTCATGAGCACAGCCTATCAAGAAGACATCAGCAGCAGCGTGTTGCGCCGCATGAAAGAAGGCGGTTTCGACTTTTCACGATTCCATCCCATCGAGTTCTACGCCATTTTCCCGGACGAGGAGCGGGCACGCAGGGCGGCAGGTCATTTTTGTGGTGAATCCTTGAATGCCCAGATCAGCGTGCGCGATGACGGCGCGTGGCATCTGGAACTGAGCAAAGTGATGTACGCCACCTACGACGGGATCGGTGACTTTGAGCAGGACTTTGAGGCGGTGGTCGAGCCTCTGGGCGGTATCATCGAAGGATGGGGCGTCAAGCAGGAGGTACGAGGGCTACTCGCATAACTTTATGAACAGTGACAACACTCAGCAACGGCTGACCTTTGGGTTGGCCGTTTTCGTTTGTGCGGTGTGGTTTTTGATTCATAACGTTTCAAACACGCAAAAAAACCGCCTGAGCAGGCGGCTAAAGGGAAGTTTCGGTCAGGTTTTCCAGCGAATGCGCCGATTATCCGCATCGCCCCCCGGGCAGTGAAATCAACTCTGGCTATGCTGCTGATAGGCGACAGCATTGCTTCGCCATGAAGCGGGGGCAATCTGGTTGGGGCATTTACCGCACAGAATTGGTGCGGTGCGTGTGGCGTCATTATCCAACTGATTGATATCAAAGCGTTTATGCCGATGGCACGGGCCTTGCGAAGGCCTGGATGTCCGGGTGACAAGGAGTACGGCATGATCCGCACCTATTTTGATGAGATGTACGATGCCGGCGGCCAGGTCCGCCCGCATTATCGGGAGTTTGCCCGTTGGCTGGCCGAAACGCCTGACGAGCTTTTGGCACAACGGCGACGCGAGGCCGATCTGTTATTTCATCGTGCCGGGATTACATTCACACTCTATGGTGATGAGCAAGGGACAGAGCGCCTGATTCCCTTCGACACCATTCCCCGCAGTATCCCCGCCAGTGAATGGCGGGTCGTCGAGCGCGGCTGCATTCAGCGGGTCAAGGCATTGAACATGTTCCTTGCCGACCTCTATCACGAGCAGCGCATCATCAAGGCCGGCATCATCCCGGCCGAGCAAGTGCTGGCCAACGAGCAATACCAGTTGGCGATGCAGGGGCTGGATCTGCACCGCGATATCTATTCGCACATTTCCGGCGTCGACCTGGTACGTGATGGCGACGGCACGTACTACGTGCTCGAAGACAATCTTCGTACCCCCAGCGGCGTGAGCTACATGCTCGAAGATCGCAAGATGATGATGCGATTGTTCCCCGAATTGTTCGCAGCCCAGCGCATCGCGCCGATCGACCACTATCCGAACCTGTTGCTCGACACCTTGAAAAGCTCCAGCCCGATCGACAACCCGAGCGTGGTGGTGCTGACGCCGGGTCGCTTCAACAGCGCGTTTTTCGAGCATGCGTTTCTGGCCCGGGAAATGGGTGTCGAACTGGTGGAAGGTGCGGACCTGTTCGTGCGTGATGACAAGGTGTTCATGCGCACCACGGACGGGCCGAAAGCTGTCGACGTGATCTACCGTCGCCTCGACGATGCCTTCCTCGATCCGTTGGCGTTCAACCCGGATTCGATGCTCGGCGTTCCAGGTCTGCTGTCGTCCTACCGTTCCGGCAACGTGGTGCTGGCGAATGCCATCGGCACCGGGGTCGCGGATGACAAGTCGGTGTACCCCTTCGTCACGGACATGATTCGTTTTTATCTGGATGAAGAGCCGATCCTGAAGAACGTGCCGACATGGCAGTGTCGTAATCCCTCTGAGCTGTCCCACGTGCTGGCCAATCTTCCAGAACTGGTGGTCAAGGAAACCCAGGGTTCCGGTGGTTACGGAATGCTGGTGGGGCCGGCAGCGACGGCGGCGGAAATCGAATCTTTCCGCGAGCGGATCAAAGCCAAGCCCCACGCGTACATCGCCCAACCGACGTTGTCTTTATCGACCTGTCCGACCTTTGTCGAAAACGGCATCGCTCCACGCCATATCGACCTGCGTCCGTTTGTATTGTCTGGCCGCGAAACCCGGGTTGTGCCCGGCGGTTTGACCCGTGTCGCCTTGCGCGAAGGCTCCCTGGTGGTGAATTCCTCCCAGGGCGGCGGAACCAAGGACACCTGGGTGGTCGAGGATTGAAGGAAGCCTGCCATGTTAAGTAGAACTGCCTCGGATCTGTATTGGATGTCGCGTTACCTGGAGCGGGCCGAAAACCTCGCACGGATGCTCGACATCAGTTATTCGCTGTCACTGATGCCTCAGGACGGTCGTGGCGACGGCTTGCACGAACTCGCCATGCCGTTGCTGATCACCGGCACTCTGGACGATTACCTGGAGCGCCACGGCGATCTGCATGCCGAACGGCTGCTGCATTTTTTCGCCCTGGATGCGGCCAACCCGGCGAGCATCTACAGCTGCCTCGGTGCCGCGCGAGCCAGCGCCCATGCGGTGCGTGGGCGAATCACCGCTGACATGTGGGAAAACATCAACGCCACCTGGCTGGAGATTCGCGGGATCGCCGAACAGGGCTTGAGTCGCTACGGCATGAGCCGTTTCTGTGAGTGGATCAAGGAACGTTCCCACCTGTTCCGCGGCGCGTCCTACGGCACCATCATGCGTAACGACGCGTTCCGCTTCATTCGTCTGGGCACCTTTATCGAAAGGGCTGACAACACCTTGCGCCTGCTCGACGCCCGTTACGAAATGGCCGGCGATCAGGCCGAAGCGGTCAGCGACGGCACGGCTCACGCCTATTACCAGTGGAGCGCCTTGCTGCGGGCCTTGTCGTCGTTCGAGGCCTATACCGAGATCTATCGCGACGCCCCCGGCGCCCGGCATGTGGCCGAATTGTTGCTGCTGCGCGCCGACGTGCCGCGATCTTTGCGGGCCTGCACCGAAGAAATCGACCAGATTCTCGCCCAATTGCCTGGGGCCAACGGCCGTCCTGCCCAGCGTTTGGCGGCAGAAATGGACGCACGCCTGCGCTACACCGGTATCAACGAAATCCTCGACGAAGGCCTGCATGCCTGGCTGACCGAGTTCATCCCGCTGGTGCGCCAGTTGGGCAACGCCATACACAGTTCCTACCTGGAGGCTGCATGAGACTTTCCATTAGCCACGAGACCACCTATCACTACGAAGATCAGGTGCGGGCGAGCATCCAGTACCTGCGACTGACCCCTCACGACAGCGAGCGCCAACACGTGCTCAGCTGGCAACTCGACCTGCCACGCCCGGTGCGTGCGCAACTCGATCCGTTCGGCAACATTCTGCATGTGCTGACCCTGGACGAACCCCACGAGGCGATCATCATCGGCGCCCGAGGGCAGGTGGACATCGACGAACTGCGCGAAGCCGAACATGAAAGCCAGTCGGCGCTGCCGTTCCTGCGCTTCACGCGCCTGACCGAGGCCGACGAAGCGCTGCGTGCATTCGCCGAGAAGGCCTGCAAACAACGCCGGGATCGTACGGCGCTGATCGATTTGATGCATGGCCTGAACCAGCACATGACCTACACGCCGGGTTCCACCGAAGTGGACACCAGCGCCGCCCAGGCTTTCGCCGGGCGTTCCGGGGTCTGCCAGGACCACACCCACGCGTTTCTCGCCTGCGCTCGCAGCCTGGGCATTCCTTCGCGTTATGTGTCGGGCTATTTGTACAGCGAGAACAGCGAACACCTGGCCAGTCACGCCTGGGCGGAAGCCTGGCTGGATGACGCCTGGTACAGCTTCGACGTGACCAACGAACTGGCCCGCCCGGAGCGTCACCTGAAACTGGCCGTGGGCCTCGACTACCTGGACGCCTGCCCGGTACGCGGCATGCGTCGTGGTGGCGGGTGCGAGCAGATGCATGCGAAGGTGTTTGTCTCGCCGACGCCTGTGCCGGTTTTTTCAGTGCAACAGCAGTAATCTGGGATTTCACAAATCCCCTGTGGGAGCGGGCTTGCCCGCGATGGCGGTCTTCCAGTCACCGTATTGGTGTCTGAGATGACGCTATCGCGGGCAAGCCCGCTCCCACAGGGAGGATGTCTTCAGGGCTTCACCTTGCGCCCCGCCATATGCTTCAAATACCCAACCAACAATTCCAGATCCCCCTCTGGCAACACCGTCGTCGCGAACGCCGGCATCTTCGCCTGTGGCCACTGACGCAAGCTCTGCGGATCACGAATATAGCGCTTGAGGAAATCCGCGCCGAAGTACTCGGTCGGGTTGAACGGAATATTCAGGTCCGGCCCGAACTGCGCATCCCCCGCGCCATTCAATCGATGACATGCCAGGCAGTTCTTCTGAAACAGCGCAAAGCCCTTGTTTACCGGATCATCCGCCTTCAGCGCAGGATCGGGCAGCAGGGCAGGGAAGCGCTCGGCCACCGGGGCCATGCGCTTGATGCTCGCTACTTCGAACGGCCATTGCTCGGGACTGATATTGCCCGTTTGCGGATCGGTCCAGACCAGATAAAACGGTCCCGCACTGTGCTTGCCCTCTGACAACGGTGGCCACGGCTTGGCCGGGTCTTCAATCGCCAGCCAGGCCCGCGCGCCTTGGGTATTGAGTAACGGCGCGGCGGCCAGTTCGGCGGCAAAACCGTCCAGGGCAACGGCTTGCAGATGATCCTCAGGCTTGATGCCCGTCAACAACGCCGCCAACGGCACGGCGCGATAGCTCATGTCCCGTTTGTAGGAAACGTCGTTGGTGATCGTGATGGTCTGAACCTGAGGATGCTTGAGCAATTGCTCGGTCTGCCAGGTGCGAGAACTCGCGCCTAGCTCCAGATTCAGCTGTGCGGCAGACAGAGGCATGCTGAGCAGCAAGGCCCCAAATAGAGTGAGCGCTTTCAAGTGATCGCCGTCCATGTCGTGGATGTGCCGCAAAGGTTGGCACAGCCACGCCGGCTCGGATAGCGAGCCAATCACGTTTTTATCAGGCGAAATGAAAACCCTGATGCTCGATCAGCCAATCACCTTGGTCAGGTTCGGCAAAATCAACAACAGTGTAGTGGCGAATAGAATGAGCCCGGCTTGACGAACTTTCGAATGCTTGAACATGGCTTGACCGCCTTTTTTGTTATTTCCTGATGCCTGCCTGCCTATCTCCATGACGGCAGAGCGCTGCACTTCCTTGTATGACGAGTGCCTCGGCAAAACCCGACAACAACTTCGTACAGGTTTACCTTAGGGCCCGCGTCACGATTGGCTTAGATCCATTTCGTATGTGCTGAGCACTCATCGGTTTTAAAAAGGTATGAGGCTTATGGCCAGCTTCTTGGGCGCCCGTTTGCTAGACAGCTTGGTGACTTGAATCGGTTTATCCGATAGCAGACTACCGTTCGTCTGAGCGTGAGCGTCAACACCAATGAGCACTGTGGTCATTGAATCCACGGCTGCTGGGCATAAGGTGAGTGCATAAAGATCAGGATCACACGGTCCCTGTAGGAGCCGCCGAAGGCTGCGATCTTTTGATATTCATTCACCACCAGGTTCGAGGACGTCATGACCCAGGCTTTGATATTCGACGCGTTACGCACGCCCCGTGGTAAAGGCAAGGCCAATGGCGCCTTGCACAGCGTCAAGCCAGTGAATCTGGTCGCCGGGCTGCTGACGGCGCTTCAGCAGCGCACGTCCCTGGACACCAGTCAGGTCGATGATGTGGTGCTCGGCTGCGTGACGCCCATCGGCGATCAGGGTTCCGACATCGCCAAGACCGCCACGCAGGTGGCCGATTGGGACGTCAGCGTGGCCGGTATGCAGCTCAATCGCTTCTGCGCGTCGGGGCTGGAAGCGGTGAACCTCGGTGCGATGAAAGTGCGTTCCGGCTTCGAAGACCTGGTGGTGGTCGGTGGTGTCGAGTCGATGTCCCGTGTGGCCATGGGCAGCGACGGCGGCGCTTGGGCGCTGGACCCGGAAACCAACTTGCACAACCACTTCACGCCTCAAGGCGTGGGTGCGGACCTGATCGCTACGATTGAAGGTTTCAGCCGTCAGGACGTCGATGCCTTCGCGTTGCACTCCCAACAGAAGGCGGCGCGGGCGCGGGCGGACGGTTCGTTCAACAAGTCGCTGGTGCCGGTGCAAGACCAGAACGGCATCATCCTGCTCGATCACGATGAATTCATTCGTGCCGACTCAACGATGGAAGGCCTGGGCAAGCTCAAGCCGAGTTTCGAAATGATCGGGCAAATGGGCTTCGACGCTACGGCATTGCGGGTTTACAGCCAGATCGAGCGGATCAACCACGTTCACACGCCGGGCAACAGTTCCGGGATCGTCGATGGCGCAGCGCTGATGCTGATCGGCTCCGAAGCGAAGGGCCGGGCGCTGGGCTTACAGCCACGGGCGCGAATCGTCGCCACGGCGGTCACCAGCACCGACCCGACCATCATGCTCACCGGTCCGGCACCGGCCACGCGCAAGGCGCTGGCCAAGGCCGGGCTACGGGTCGAAGACATTGACCTGTTCGAAGTCAACGAAGCGTTCGCCTCGGTGGTGCTCAAGTTCATCAAGGACATGGCCATCGACCCCGACAAGGTCAACGTCAACGGCGGCTCCATCGCCATGGGCCACCCGCTCGGCGCCACCGGCTGCGCGATTCTCGGCACGCTGCTCGATGAATTGGAAACCCGGCGCCTGCGCTATGGCCTGGCGACATTGTGTGTCGGCGGCGGCATGGGCATTGCCACCATCATCGAACGCCTCTGAGCCCTGACTTCAAGGAACATTGCCATGACCCAAGCCATCCGTTACGAAAAGGGCCAGGACCAGATCGTCGTCCTGACCATCGACATGCCGGGCCAGAGTGCCAACACCATGAACGCGGTCTACCGCGACGCCATGGCCACCTGCGTCGCCCGGCTGGTCGCCGACAAGGACGCCATTGCCGGCGTGATCATCACCTCGGCCAAGAAGACCTTCTTCGCCGGCGGCGACCTCAATGAACTGATCAAGGTCGGCAAACCCGAAGCCAAAGCCTTTTACGACATGGTGCTGACACTCAAGGGCCAACTGCGCACCCTGGAAACCCTCGGCAAACCGGTGGTCGCTGCGATCAATGGCGCAGCGCTCGGTGGCGGTTGGGAAATCTGTCTGGCCTGTCATCACCGCGTCGTGCTGGACAACCCGTCGGTGCTGCTGGGTCTGCCGGAAGTCACTCTTGGCCTGTTGCCGGGCGGCGGCGGGGTAGTGCGCATGGTCCGCATGCTGGGCATCGAAAAAGCCCTGCCGTATCTGCTTGAAGGCAAGAAAATCCGCCCGCAACAGGCGTTGCAGGCGCGGTTGATCGACGAGTTGGCCGCCGATCGCGATGAACTGATGGCCAAGGCGCGGGCGTGGATTGTCGCTCACCCGGTCGCTGTGCAGCGCTGGGACGTGAAGGGTTATCAGATTCCCGGCGGCACGCCGTCGGATCCCAAGCTCGCGCCGATGCTGGCCATCACGCCATCGATTCTGCGCAGCAAAACCCAGGGCTGCCTGCCCGCGCCGGAGAAAATTCTCTGTGCTGCGGTGGAAGGCGCCCAGGTGGATTTCGATACGGCGCACCTGATCGAAACCCGCTACTTCACCGAGCTGACTACCGGCCAGGTGTCAAAAAACCTCATTGGCACGTTCTGGTTTCAGCTCAATGAGATCAATGCCGGCGGCTCGCGGCCCCAAGGCATAGCGCCTTACGTGACGAAGAAAGTCGGCGTGCTCGGCGCCGGGATGATGGGCGCGGGCATCGCGTTTGTCAGCGCATCAGCCGGCATCGACGTGGTGCTCAAAGACATCAATCTCGCCGCAGCAGAGAAGGGTAAGGCGCACTCGGCGGCGTTGCTGGACAAGAAGGTTGCGCGGGGTCAGTTAACCCGGGAGCAGCGCGAGGCGATTCTGGCGCGAATCCATGTCACCGAAAACGATGCGGATCTGGCCGGTTGCGATTTGATCATTGAAGCGGTGTTTGAAGATCGCAAACTGAAGGCCAGGGTCTCATCAGCCGCGCAAACCGTCGTCGGGCCGGATGCGGTCATCGCCTCCAACACCTCGACCTTGCCGATCAGTGGCCTGGCCACCGCCGTGCCGGACCAGACGAAATTCATCGGCCTGCATTTCTTCAGTCCCGTGGAGAAAATGCCGCTGGTGGAAATCATCAAAGGTGCCCATACAAGCGATGAAACCCTGGCTCGCGGTTTCGATTTCGTCCTGCAAATCAAGAAAACCCCAATTGTGGTCAACGACAGTCGCGGCTTCTTTACCTCGCGGGTGTTCGGCACCTTCACCAACGAAGGCATCGCCATGCTCGGCGAAGGTGTGAGCGCGCCGATGATCGAGACCGAAGCGCGCAAGGCCGGCATGCCTGTCGGACCTCTGGCGATTTCCGACGAAGTTTCCCTCAGCCTCATGAGCCATATCCGCGAACAAACCGCCAAAGACCTGCGAGCAGAAGGGAAACTGCTGATTGAGCACCCGGCGTTCGCCGTGATTGACTTGCTGTTCAAGGAATACAAGCGTCCGGGCAAGGCCGCTGGAGGTGGTTTCTACGATTACCCGGCCACAGGGCAGAAGCATTTGTGGCCAGAGCTGAAAACCCGCTTCGAGAAAGCCGATGGGCAGATTTCACCGAAGGACATACGCGATCGACTGCTGTTCGTCCAAGCCATCGAAACCGTGCGCTGCATGGAAGAGGGCGTGCTGACCTCGACGGCGGATGCCAACGTTGGCTCGATCTTCGGCATCGGCTTCGCGGCCTGGACCGGCGGTGCGCTGCAGTTCATCAATCAGTACGGCGTGAAAGACTTCGTCGCCCGCGCCCAGTACCTGGCCGAGCAGTACGGCGAGCGCTTCACTCCACCTGCACTGCTGCTGGAGAAAGCCGCCAAAAACGCGTTGTTCTAAGGGGCGTTCCAAGGGACCGATGACGCGCTCCGGGGCTTGCCTTGCCACGGTGTTTCAAGGCAGGCTCTGGGGTGTGCATTATTCCCTTCATGTGTCAGGTATTTTTTATGTCGTTACGCATCTGCATTCTGGAAACCGACATCCTGCGTCCGGAACTGGTCGATCAATATCAGGGTTACGGGCAGATGTTCCAGCGTCTGTTTTCGCAGCAACCCATCGCTGCCGAGTTCACCGTGTACAACGTGATGCAGGGCGATTATCCCAGCGATGATCAGATCTTTGATGCATATCTGGTCACCGGTAGCAAGGCCGACTCCTTCGGCACCGACCCGTGGATTCAAACCCTCAAGACGTACCTGCTGAACCGCTACGAGCGCGGCGACAAACTGCTGGGCGTGTGTTTCGGCCATCAACTGCTGGCGCTGCTGTTGGGTGGCAAGAGCGAGCGGGCGACCCAGGGTTGGGGCGTCGGCACCCATAGCTACAAACTCGCGGCCAAGGCGCCGTGGATGAGCCCACTGAGGGAAGAGCTGACGCTGCTGATCAGCCATCAGGATCAGGTCACCGCGCTACCGGAAAACGCTACGGTGATTGCTTCGAGCGATTTTTGCCCGTTTGCTGCGTACCACATTAACGATCAAGTGCTGTGCTTCCAGGGGCACCCGGAGTTCATTCACGATTACTCACGGGCGTTGTTGGATATTCGTCAGGAAGCGCTGGGCGAGCAGATTTATTCGAAAGGTATGGCCAGTCTTGAACACGAGCATCACGGCACGACCGTCGCAGAGTGGATGATGCGGTTTGTGGCGCACAAGCCTGAGGGTGAGTCGGTTAAGCCTTAAAAGCTTCGCGGGCAAGCCTCGCTCCCACAGGTAACCGAAATCCTGTAGGAGCGAGGCTTGCCCGCGAATTCCGCAGACGCCTCAGTCCTGACTACAACCATCCCGACCGCTTGAAACTCGCCCACAAACCGACGCACCCAACGGTAATAAACCCCAACACCCCGAAATACCCGTAATGCCAACTCAACTCTGGCATGTCCTCGAAGTTCATCCCGTAAATCCCCGCTATCGCCGTCGGGAACGCCAGAATCGCCGCCCACGCTGCAAACTTGCGCTGCACCACACTCTGGCGTGACGCCTCCAGCAACACCCCGACCTCGATGGTCTGGCTGGCGATGTCCGCCAGGGTCGTCAGGTCTTCCATCTGCCGCGTGACATGAATCTGCACGTCGCGGAAATACGGACGCATATTCTTGTCGATGAAAGGAAAGCTCAGCTTTTGCAGTTCCTCACCGATCTCCACCATGGGTGCCGCAAACCGGCGCAAGCGCAATACATCGCGGCGAAGGCCGTGGAGTTTCTGGATATCGCGCTCGTTCAGTGAACCGCAGAGGACATTGCTCTCCAGCTCATCGATCTCGGCATGAATCGCTTCGCCCATCGGCTGGTAGTTTTCAATCACGAAGTCGAGAATGGCATAGAGTACGAAATCCTCCCCATGCTCCAACAACAGCGGCCGCGCCTCACAGCGCTGTCGGACGTACGCGTAGGACGCCGAATGTCCATTGCGTGCGGTAATGATGTAACCCTTGCCGGCGAAGATATGAGTCTCGATGAACTGCAGTTTGCCTTCATTGCGGATTGGCGAATACGTGACGATAAACAGCGCGTCGCCGAACGTCTCCAGCTTCGGTCGGCTGTGTTTTTCCAGGGCATCTTCGATCGCCAGTTCATGCAGGTTGAACTGACGTTGCAGGTTGAACAGCTCTTCGGCGTTCGGCTCTTCCAGACCAATCCAGACAAAGTGGCCGGGCTTGGCAGCCCAGGCAGCGCCTTCGTCGAGCGTGATATTGGTGACCTTCTTACCGGCACTGTAAACCGCAGCAGCAACGACTCTACCCATGATTTTGGTTCACTTCTTATTAGCGCTTTGTATTAGCAAAAATGCAGTGGCAAGCAGGATTCAGCTTAACCTTGTCTGCTGCTTGAGAGTCAGCAAAATCTGTAGAGTTCGCAGGCAAAAGAAAACCCGCACAGGGCGGGTTTTTTTCAGGCGGCCTGCAGTTGCCGATCCATCGAGTCGATGCACTCGCGCATCTGCTCACGGCACTGGGCGATCAGCATCGGCATGTCATCCAGACTCAATCCAGCCGTAGGAATCGCCGGCAGCGAACGGATCAGAATTTTCCCACTGCGCCAGCGGTTCAATCGCATGTGTTTGACGTAACTGCTGACACACACCGGAACAATCGGCACGCCCGCGGCAATCGCCATCTGGAACGCGCCTTTCTTGAATGGCAGCAGTTCTTCGCCGAGGTTGCGCGTGCCTTCCGGGAAGACCCAGATCGAGGTGTCTTCATGTTGCAAGGTGCGAGTCGTGGTCAGCATCGACTGGCGTGCCTTGTGCGCATTGCCGCGGTCGATCAACACATTGCCGGCCAACCAGAACAACTGCCCGAACAAAGGCACCCACTTCAGGCTCTTCTTGCCAATGCACACGGTGCGGCGGGGCACCACGTTGCCGAACACAAACAGATCGTAGTTGGACTGGTGATTGGCAATGATCACGCAGCTGTCAGGCTTATCCATTAACGGCCCGACGTCGGCCTTCACCCGCAAACGCAGAATGCACATCGCCGGCCACGCATACAGACGTGCGCATAAACGGCTGTTGTCCGGGTTGAACGGTCGGCACAGACCGAGAATCACTCCAAGCATGCCGGCCAGAATAAAGTGCAAGCCCATCAATAACATACGAAACACAAACAGCATTTAAAGGGCCCACCGGGACAAAAGGTGGCGCAGTGTACGGATGTGCACTGTTTTCGGCAATTGCCGCTATAGAAGTGGGAGATAGCCGATGTTTGAGCGCTTGTTTCCGACTTATGGGTCAGATGCGGCCTAGAGCGGTTGTAAGGTTTTAAACCAGACACGCAAGAAAAAGCCCGACACGACGGTCGGGCTTTTCGGTACAGCGCGTTCGGGCTTAACCCATATGCTCCTGATCCAGGATGATCGCGTTGTCCAGCGTCTCCAGCAACGCCTTGCGCACTTTGAGCTTGGTGTTTTTATGGGCGGTCATGTTGAGCTTCTTCAACTGACGAGCCGCCGCCAGCGCCGCGCCTTGCAGCTCTTCGGCCGACACCACCAGATCAAGGAAACCGGCATCCACAGCACTCTGTGGATTGAACATCTCGGCATTAATCACCGCGCGATGAAACGCCGACTTGCGCAGACGATCACGCGCCAGCTCGATACCGGCATGATGCATGGTCATGCCGATCTGCACTTCATTCAGACCAATGCTGAACGGACCATCGACACCAATGCGGTAGTCGGCCGACAACAAAATAAACGCACCCTTGGCCACCGCATGCCCAGGGCACGCCACGACCACCGGGAACGGGTGCGACAGCAGGCGACGAGCCAGCGTCGAACCGGCAGCCACCAGTGCAATCGCCTCTTTAGGGCCGGCCGTCATCACCTTCAAGTCATAACCACCCGAAAAAATCCCCGGCTGACTGGTAATGATCACCACCGCCCGATCCGCCACTGCCCGATCCAGCGCAGCATTAAACGCAACAATCACATCCGGTGAGATGGCATTGACCTTGCCATTGCTCAAGGTCAGGGTCGCGATACCGTCTTCGAGATGGTAAGAAATCAACTCACTCATGACGCCAATCCTTCTAATAAAGTAGGGCAGACGTTACCCACCGCCGTAGGCCAGGTAAAGCGCCGTGACTGACCACCCGGTCACCCTTTTCCCCGCCCGGCAAGCGTTGCCGGCCACGCCAGCCGCGCATTCCCCTCTATATAGGAGAGGGCGCGAAGCCAGAGATTGGCGGGTTTGCCATGGCGCGGCACCCAGCGGAACGACTAAATCGCTAACCGCATGAAAATTCTGCAAAAAAAGTTTGCCATCAGAAAAGCTTTCGACTACATTAGCGCGCCTCGACAGACAGAACATGTTTGACGAGATACGGTGAAGTGTCCGAGTGGCTTAAGGAGCACGCCTGGAAAGTGTGTATACAGGAAACTGTATCGAGAGTTCGAATCTCTCCTTCACCGCCAAATTCGATGTACACAAAACCCCTGATTTCGAGAGAAGTCAGGGGTTTTGTGGTTTCTGGTGTCTGGATTATTCAATCATGGCTGTCACTGGCTGCCGCCTTTTCAAGCTCCCCCTCTAAGCCCCATTTCAGGTGCGTTCCGCCCCCCTGTTAAACTGGCAACCCGCTCGACGGGAATCGATCTCTATACTCAATTCTCGCGCCGTTTTCCCATCGTTTCCCCCAATCGACGGCAGCTCTGAACAAGGACATTTCATGATCACCACCACAACCCACACCATCGAAGGCCGGCAAATCACCGCATACCTGGACATCGTCAGCGCCGAGTCGGTGCAGGGCGTCAACGTGATCCGCGATCTGTTCGCTGGCATGCGGGATTTTTTCGGTGGGCGTTCTCAAACGTTGGAGCGAGCATTGAAAGATGCGCGGATTCAGGCGACCGACGAGATCAAGGAACGGGCGCGGGCGCTTCAGGCGGATGCGGTGGTAGGGCTCGACTATGAGATCAGCATGCCGGCCGGTAAAGGTGGAATGGTGGTGGTGTTTGTGACCGGGACGGCGGTCAAGCTGAGGTAGGACGCCGCGCTGGCCATTCGTCGGGCACGTAACAATCTGAATCACAAGTCCGGGAATGACCGACTAGTCTCAAAATCCTGGGTGGTCGATATTTTTCAGGCAAATAGGGCTTGCCGGTATCGACCCGTTGAGAGGAGCGAAGATATGACTGAGCCGTATATCGAAGACGACGGGGCGGAGTTTCCAATCAATAATTGCGTGCAGTGTGGTCAGACGGACTATGTGCCGAGCTTCGGTGAAGACCGTATCAAAATCAACAAAATCAAATCTACAGTGCCTCGAACTCGAGGGCCGAAGTCGAAATTCATGCCCAAGCTGGGTGCGCCTTCCAAGAAGTAAACAGTGACTCGTACGAGCCCCGCCATTGAGCGGGGTTTCTTGTTTTTGAGGGGTAGAAAGCGTGGCTTGGCGGCAATGCGGGAAAACGTCCTACAAACTTTGCGAGCGCTAGGTTTTTTTCACAAACTTTTCACACCTGCCTACGTAGTCTCAGCTCATCCGTTAGAAAGCAGTACCCTGGCCCGTCTCCCCAGCGGGCTTTTTTTTGCCTGTCGTAAAACCTTTTCCATAAATGCTGTCCAACCGTCGCCAATGACGAGGTTGTTCTGTGTTTGTGTCTGGACTTTGCCTCCTCTAAAGCATTCAATCTCCGGCCTTTCGGTTTCCCCCTTTTTTTGAGGTTCTCGTTATGCGTTTGACACTGCCTGCTCTGGTTCTGGGCCTTTTGGTTGCTCAAGGTGCGATGGCTGCCGGTGATGGCACTGCTGCGCTCGGTGGTGGTCTGGGTGGCGCGCTGGGTAATGTGGTCGGTCAGAAAATGGGCGGCAGCACAGGTGCAGCGATTGGTGCCGGCGTAGCGGGCGCAGCTGGCAGTGCTGTTGCAGCACGCAAAGGCAGCCGCACCAAAGCGGCCATCGGCGGCGGTGTCGGCGCGGCGGGCGGGTCGGTGATCGGCAACAGCCTGGGCGGCAAGACTGGCTCCACCATCGGTGCCGGCCTGGGTGGTGCGTTGGGCGGCGGCGTGGGCAGCAATCTGTCCAAAAAAGGCCACTGATCTCAAGATGATCCGCTGAAGAAGCCCGGCTCAATGCCGGGCTTCTTCGTTTTGGAACGTTTCTGCAGTATGTGGCTCAAATCTCTTACAGCCGGTATCTGATTTGCTGTTCAACAGACGCAGATGCCAGACTGATGCCTATCCGCGGCACGATCTTCCCCCGATGCGGAAATTAGAGGTTCATATCATGCGTTTGACATTGTCCACGGTGGTTTTAGGACTTTTGATTGCTCAGGGTGCGATGGCTGCCGGCGACGGCACCGCTGCAGTGGGCGGTGGTCTTGGCGGCGCGTTGGGTAACGTGGTCGGCGGTCAACTAGGCGGCAGCACAGGAGCAGCGGTTGGCGCTGGCGTCGGTGGTGCGGCGGGCAGCGCGGTCGGTGCGCGCAAGGGCAGTCGAACAGAAGCGGCTGTTGGCGGCGGTATCGGCGCGGCAGGCGGCTCGGTGATCGGCAATAGTCTGGGCGGCTCCACCGGTTCGACCATTGGCGCTGGCGTGGGCGGTGCAGCCGGTGGCGCGGTGGGCAGCAACCTGGGTAATGACAGCGGCAGCTCGCATTCCGGTGGCGGCAACCACAAACACAAGCATAAAAATAAGTACAAGCATCGCTAACTCGATATCGAGTGACAGTAGAAACCCGGCCCAGCGCCGGGTTTTTCGTTTCTGTCACCAGGACTCTGGAACGTTTGCCCGTAGGACGCCTCGAACTTCATACACCCCTGAACGTTGTGAGGCATGTCATGACTCCGGAAACAGAAGGCATGGAAGATGAAGGTCCAATCAATGATCCTGGCAACGAAGATCCGGGGTCTCTGATGGACGACGCCACGGTGCCACTCAACGATGCCGATGACGCAGGCGATGTGGGCAATTGCGAATACGACGAATACGACGAGGAAGACGACGAGTGATCGTGCTTTGCGGTCTGGCCGACCGATCGTCCTTCTGATCGAACCGCATCTATCGTGTTGTCCTCGAAATATCAGGATCTGCTTTTCAGGTCCATTGAGAGGTGCGTTATGAACGCTGATCCAAAAGACTCCGATATCGACGACGATACCCCCGAATATCCGCTGCCTTCACCCACCGACTCCCTGAGTCGCGACCAGCGCCCGCCCGACGATGACGACACCGGCGTGGAGCAGGTGCCCACCGATACCGATGATGTGAAGCGCGGGGA
Source organism: Pseudomonas sp. F-14 TE3482 (assembly GCF_053629455.1). Taxonomy (NCBI): domain Bacteria; kingdom Pseudomonadati; phylum Pseudomonadota; class Gammaproteobacteria; order Pseudomonadales; family Pseudomonadaceae; genus Pseudomonas; species Pseudomonas sp. F-14 TE3482. The sequence goes on along the minus strand of NZ_JBRJII010000001.1, from coordinate 5,726,689 downwards.
TGTGGAAGCCCATCCCGATGACCCGGACATTGCCGGTGACGATCTATCGGGAGAACCGAGCTGAAACCTGCGCAGCGATCCATCGCCGCTCATCGATTGCGCGGCACCTTTAAAAAGCGACCGCTGCCAGACATCAGGTAAAGCACTCTTTAAAGGAGGTGCGCCATGATCAGGTCAAAACTGACGACCCTGACGGTGGTTGGCCTACTGTCGATCAGTTCATTGGCGGCGTTTGCTCAATCTTCTGGCCGCGATGCGCCGGTCGACAAGGGCGGGATGCCGCCATATTCGGAAATGAATGCGGGCGTCTCGGATGGGAAGGTGCCACCACCGGACACCATTGGTGGTGGGAATGGTGGTGATGCCAGCGGGAGTAGCACCAGCCCGGGGGAGGGAAGTGGGTCGATGAGCGGTGGAAGTTCGATGGGGAGTGGTTCTGGAAGTGGGTCTGGAGAGTCAGGTGGTTCTGAGAGTGGTGGGACGGATAGGACAGATGGTGGTACTGGAGGTTAGAGATCCTTAAGCCCGGACGTGAGCCGGGCTTTTGATGATTAGAACTTTTCTGATTCAATCCAGCATCTATAGAAAGATTGCTGTTCATTTGGATCATTTGTTAGGTTGTTGTCATCATAATCAAAAATATAAACTACATCGGTGAGCGACGAGGCTTTACCCAATGTCAATTCATATGCTTTCAATCCAAGAGACATTTGTGATGACATACTGGAAGGATGTACGTTGATTTTTGATCCCTTGCAGAGAAATTGTATGTTGGGGTTGTCCTCTCGAACACGTGCAAAGCACCTATAAAAGTCACTGTCCGAATATGTTTTGTTAAAGCCATTTTTCATTGTGAAAGTTATGGTTACGTCTTTGTTATCGCATATAAGGTTAGCGATTTCCTTTGTATCGTCAATGCTTATGGTTATTTCAACCTTAGATATCATTTTTTTATTATCCTATACGGATTTGGTATGGAGTAACCGAGCTCTCTGCCATCATCAATGATCAGGGTGGCGCCAAGTACGTCGGAATTTTCTATTCGGTTAGCTATAGCAATCTCTTTTTCTGATCCGAAAAGGTAGGCTTGTCCAAGCTCTTTCTGTAAATCATATCCATCTATTTTTTGAAGAGTATAGAGGTAACCTACTTTTGTGTGATAACCGGTCGCGAAAAGTTTGCCAACATCTCGCGACGGCGACGTGCTGATGAAATTACTGGGTGGGTTTTCACTATCTATAGAGTGGAGCAATAGATCATTACTTTTCCCTTTGCTTTTAAAGCCGTTTTGAAATACATCATTGGGCTCTCGTTCATCCCCGCGGTATAAGTAATCCTCTTCTTTTTTAGGTGAAGGAGTTGTTGGCTCCCCCTCATCAACCCCCACCTTACCCGCCGGATCCTCATCCCCAAACGACGGCTTCTTACACCCATCCCCTCCAGGACAATCACTCAACCCCAACGGATCAACCCAGCCCGTCGGATTGCGCGTGTACTGATACCCGTTTAACCCACCCGCCAACTTGCTCGGGTCCGGCGTCAGGTACCGTCCGATGTCCGGATTGTAGTAGCGGTGCCGGTTGTAATGCAGACCGGTTTCCGCGTCGAAATACTGGCCTTGAAAGCGCAGCGGCTGATCGAGGACCTGGTGGGTGTCGCGGTTGAGGCGGGTGAGGCGGCCATAGGCGGTGTATCGGGCGGCCCAGATGATGTCGCCGCTGTAGTCGGTGAGTTCTTGCGGTGTGCCGAGGTGGTCGAGTTGGTAGTAGAACGGGCAGGCCTGGCGCGGGCCTTTGCCGTCGAGCATGGCCAGTGGGCGGAAGCTGCCCGGTTCGTAGATATAGCTGCGATGGTGGTCCTGGCTGTGTTCGGCGACGAGGTGGTCGCCTTGCCAGAAGAACTCGGTGGTTTTGCCGTCGACGGATTTGCTGATACGGCGACCGAAGGCGTCGTAGCGGTAAGTGGCTTGACTGCCATTGGGCTGGGTGACACCGATCAGCCGGTGCTGGCCGTCGTAGCGGTACTCGGTGACGAGTTTTTGCGCGGTGCCGCGGCGTTCGCGGATCAGATTGCCGAAGGCGTCGTAATCGAAGTGGCAGTCGCCCTGCATCAACAGGCGGTTGCCTTTGACGGTGGTCGGGCCGGGCCGGTCCTGCATCAGCAGGTTGCCGGCCGGGTCGTGGGCGAAGCTTTCCGGTAGTTGGTCGCGAGAGTGGCGGACGCGGATCAGTCGATCGAGCGAGTTGTACTGGTAGCTGCGTTGGCCATGGCGGGTGTCGGCAATATGGTCGAGATTGCCGCTGGGGCTGTAGGCATAGTCGCGACGGTAGAGCGCTTGTTGCTGTTGGCTGACGGCATGCGCTTTCAGTCGGCCCTGATCGTCGTAGGAGTATTCGCTGGTGAGCTGACCTTGTTGGCGTTGCTGCTCGCGGCCGAATGCAAACTGGTGGGTGGTGAGTCGTGTGCCATTGAGGTCAATGGCCGTCAGCGCGCCGCCCTTGGCGTGGTGGTAATCGAGTTTGCTGTTGTCCGGCAGGCGCAGGTGATTGAGTCGGCCGCACGCGTCGTAGCAATAACGCAATGTGCCCCAACTTTGATGCTCGGTGATCAGCCTGTCCTGGGCGTCGTATTCGAACTCCAGCGGATGGTCGTGGCCGTCATCGACACTGACCAGTCGACCGAGGCGGTTATAGCGGTACTTGACCTTGACGCCATCGGGCAGGGTCTTGACCAACAGACGTCCAGCCGAGTCCCGCTGATAGCCGGTGATCAGCTGCGAGTCGTCATCACCGAACTCGGTTTTCTCCTGCAGGTGGCCGTTGAGATCGTAGCTGTAAGCGGTGCGGCGGCCGTCGAAGCCGGTTTCTTGTCGGATCAGGCCGTTGGGCGTGTAGTCCAGGCGATATTTTTCGCCGGCTTCGTTTTCGATCTCTGTGAGCAGCAGCTGCGCGTTATCGTAGCGATAACGCAGTTGCGTGCCATCGGGGTTGATCCGACGGCTGACCAGGTGCAAATCGTCGGCATATTCATAGCGAGTGACGCGGCCCAGCTCATCGCGCTCGGCGGTGATCTTGCCATAGGCGTTGTAACTGAAGGCGCGACTGGCGCCGGTGGGACGGGTCGTCTGAACCAGTCGCCCGACGGCATCCCATTGATACCGGGTGAGCGCACCGTGTTCGTCCTGACGGGTCGTCTGTCGGCCTAACGCATCGTAGGAAAAGCGCCGCTGACTACCGTCCGGCAAGGTCTCTTCGAGTAGTTGTCCCAGCCCGTTCCAGATGAAGACATGCCGGCTGTTGTCCGGGAAGCGGATCGACAGCAAACGCCCCTGAGCGTCGTGGTGGTAGTGAGTGACCTGGCCGTCCGGATCGGTGGCTTCGGTAACATCCCCCTGGGCATTGCGTTGATACTTCCACACCGCTTTGCCGCGATAGCGCGCGTGCAGGAAACCATTGCGGTATTCGTAGGATGTTGGCTCGTCTTGCGGCGGAACCAGCGCGACCAACCGTCCGACTTCGTCGTAACGGTATTCAGTGATCGCCCCGAGCGGATCCTGTTCGGCTACCAACCGGCCATTGTCATCGTAGGCCTTAAGGTGTTCGCCGCCATCCAGCTCGACCCGGCGCACCAGCCGCGCCCGATCATCGTGGACATAAACCTCTTGGCTGCCATCGAGGTTCTGGACGGTGACGCCGCCCTGGTCGTCCCAGACATAACGCGTGTCCATCTGGGAAAACGACGCCCAATGCCGCACACATCGCGCGGCCTTGCCAGACCTTTCCCACTCCCAGAAGAAACTCGCGCCACCGGCCAGTTGCCGCTGCAGAATCACGTGCTGGTCGTCGTAATCGTAACGCTCGCTTTCACCGGCGGCATTGGTCGCTTCGATCAAGCGTTGGCGGGCGTCGTAGCGATAGAAAACCAGCGTCTGCTCTGTATGCCAGGCTTCACCCACGGCATCGGTGGGATGAAACGACTGATATTCAATGGCGACGAGGTGCCTGCGCTCGTAGCGCAACAGCAGGGAACGACCGGCGCCGTTATCGAGGCGTTGAATGCGATCCTGACGGTCGCGAGTGATGTGGATACGGTTGTTGTAGGCATCACTGATCGCCGTCAGGCGACCCTCTCGAAAGTGATAGAACCGGCTCGTCTCGCCGGCCAACGCGAGAATCAACTCTTCCGACTCATTCCCAAGGAAAATCGCTGCCCGCGACAGGCTGTTATGAATCGCCGGGCGCTCGACGCTCGGCAACGGAAAAGTGGTGCGACGGTTTTCATGGTCGATCCAGACGACCTGTTCATCATCCAGCTCCAACCGCTGTGCCAGCGAATGGCTCCAGCCCCAGCCCAGCCCGCAATCGATCTCCGCCGCGCTGGTGCGGTACAACCGGGTAAAGGCAAACGGCAGAAGCCCATCCAGCGAACCGTCGGTGAGGGTCAGCAGCTCTTCACCGGTGACCATCGACACCGGGCAGCCGTTGGTGCAGGTCAGTGCCGCGCAATCGGCGCTGTCGCCGTTGGGGTTTTTCGCCTGACTCGATGCATCGTCGTGAGGTTCGTGACGCCCCAGCCGGGTCATGGCGTTGGACTTGTCGCGAGCAATGGCGACTGGATTGTTCACCTGCACAACCGGTGAGTCGCCGGCGCTGATCTGTAGCGGAACCGTTGGTGCAGGTTTCAGCGGTGCATTTCGCGCGCTGACCACGAGCGGTTTGAGCGCGCCAGCGTGGGCTGTCAGGTCAGATTTGGCCGTTAGTTCGGCCAGGCGCAAACTGGCCGCCGCCAACCACTGTCGCGCCTGCCGGGACTTGATCTTGTCCAGTACTTTGGCGCTCATGCCGAGCTTCAGGCCCGTAGGGCCGGTGAGGCGCACCAGCAGGAAACTGATCAATAGTTCTGTACGAATTTGCGCCACGACTTCAGCGATGTACTGCGGCGGCAACATCTTCATCCAACTGATGAAGGCGGCGAGATGGATGAACATCAATGGCTCATCGCTCAACATCAGCAACACATTGGCGATGGCTTCAGCCGAGGCATTCAGCAGCGTCTCGAGCTCGCCTTGGGTCAGGTACTCAAGGAGTTTTTCGCTATTGGCTTGCAGATCTGCCACCAGGGCGTAGACCTGCTTTACGTCATCCCACAAACCCTGCAGCGCACGCTCAAGGCCGCGCCAGTCGGCCTGTTGCAACAGGCCGTAGCGCTGAGTGAAGGTTGCCTCGGAGAAACCTGCCCATAAAGGCTCGAATTCGCTCGACCATTCATTGCGCAACCAGCCTTCCAGCTCGCCGATCACGCCTTGATAGGAGGCATAGAGCGCTTTGACGTGATCAGCGCAAACAGTGGGAAAGAAGGTGATGCGATAACGCTGGCCGCGCCAGCAGTCGGGGATTTCGAGGATGCCGCTGGGGCCGATGGTTTCGTGGACGGGCTCACCGAACGTCAGTTCACCATTACGCTGCGAGATAACCGGTTCGAGCATCACCGGCGTATCGCCGATCGGCACGAAACGCGCGGCCTCAAACATATGAACCAGGGTCAACGGACCGCTGGCAGGGCACATGGCGAGCGTTGAACTGACAGGGGTAGTGGAGTCCTTCGGGGCGCTGAGCCGGACTTCGTTACCGACCTTGAACACCTGCTCGACATCCAGTGCCCCACCGGTCCAGAAGTTTTCCGCCCAGGCCTCGTAGTCGTTGAGGCAGAGTCGAAAATCACCGAGCAACGCTTCGACGTCCGGCTGCTCGGGGTTCATGGCGGCGACCACCAGCAAGCCGATGGCATTGTTCAAGGCCAGGACCTTGTCAGGTTCGAACATTCGCAGTCCCTCGCGCTGATTAATCTGGAGCGCAGGACTTTGCGGGGGATCAACGAGAAAAGAAGTCGGGAAAGGAGGTGTTTGGTGTAGGGGAAATCGCTAAATCATCGCGGGCGTCCCGACACAGTTTTTTGTGTCCGCCAGGCATTGCCCGTTGCTCTCTGCCAACCGCGCTCGCTATGCTGCTGAACCCTTTAATCCATCCCCGGCGTGCCTTAGCCGCTCCTGGGATGTCATGAGAAAACGGATCAGATGCGATGAATGCACCCTTGGATGAGTTCGGCCCGATCAAGGCCGTGATTTTCGACATGGACGGCTTGTTGCTGGACACCGAGGGCATTTACACCGAGGTCACGTCCATTATTGCCGGGCGTTATGGCCGGACCTTCGACTGGAGCGTCAAACAGAACATCATCGGTCGTGGCGCAGGTGATCTGGCGCGCTATGTGGTCGAGGCGCTGGACCTGCCAATTACAGCCGAAGAGTTTCTGGTGATTCGCGAACCGCTGATGCGCGAACGTTTTCCGACGGCGCTGGCGATGCCTGGCGCAGAGGAGCTGGTTAGGCACTTGAAGGCCAACAACATTCCTATTGCGGTGGGCACCAGTTCTTCACGTCAGTCGTTCGGCGAGAAAACCACCTTGCACCGTGAGTGGTTTGCGCTGTTCGATTTCATCGTCACCGCTGACGACCCGGAAGTGGGCGCGGCCAAACCGGCGCCGGATATCTTCCTGACGGCGGCGCGGCGCCTGGGTGTCGCGCCCGAGGATTGCCTGGTGTTCGAGGATTCGCCGTTCGGCGTTACCGCAGCGAAAGCGGCAGGGATGACGGCGATTGCGATCCCGGATGCGGCGATGGCCGACGAAAAGTACGCACACGCCGATGGCATTCTTCGTACGTTGAAGGCGTTCAACCCCGGTGCATGTGGTTTGCCGGCGCTTGAGTGGGCTTAACACCTATCTGATGTGGGAGCGGGCTTGCTCGCGAAGAGGGAGTGTCAGGCAACATCAATGTCGACTGATACGACGCCTTCGCGAGCAAGCCCGCTCCCACAGTGACCTGTATCAGGCGCCGAAACCGCCGTCGATGGTCAGGCTGGCACCGGTGATGTAGCCGGCTTCGGGGCCAACAAGATAAGCGACGAAGCTGGCGATTTCTTCCACTTTGCCGTAACGACCCACAGCCATCAGCGGGATCAGGCTTTCAGCAAAGTCGCCGCTGGCGGGGTTCATGTCGGTGTCGACCGGGCCCGGTTGCACGTTGTTGATGGTGATACCCCGTGGGCCGAGGTCGCGGGCCAGGCCTTTGGTCAAGCCGACCAGCGCCGATTTGCTCATGGCGTACGGGCCACCACCGGCGAAGGGCATGCGCTCGGCATTGGTGCTGCCAATGTTGATGATGCGACCGCCTTCGGTCATATGCTTGGCCGCTTCCTGAGTGGCGATGAACACACTGCGCACATTGATCGCCAGGGTCTGGTCGAAGTCTTCAAGCTTGAAGTCTTCCAGCGGTGCGATGGCCAGAACGCCTGCGTTGTTGACCAGGATGTCCAGGCCACCGAAGGCTTCGACGGTGACCTTAACGGCATTGCGAATCGCGACGGCATCGGCGCTGTCGGCCTTGATGGCCAAGGCTTTGCCGCCTGCGCTGGTGATGCTGTTTTGCAACTCTTCGGCTTTGGCGGTAGAGCTTACGTAAGTGAAGGCGACGGTAGCGCCTTCGGCGGCCAGGCGTTTGACGATGGCAGCACCGATGCCGCGTGAACCGCCTTGAATCAGAGCTACTTTACCGCTGAGGTGTTGAGTGGTCATGTCGATCTCCAGAAATTCAAGGCGGGCTGCCTTGTTGTCGGAGTCGAGTATCGGCTTCGCACTACTTCGCGGGTAGACCGTCATTGCTATAGTCTGTGTAAACCAGAAGTTTATAGTGACGCTTATGGAAACGTTCAGCAGTATCGAATGCTTCGTGCGTAGCGCCGAGGTTGGCAGCTTCGCCGAAGCAGCGCGGCGCTTGAGCCTGACGCCGGCGGCGGTGGGCAAGAGCGTTGCCAAGCTGGAGGCGCGACTGGGTGTGCGGCTGTTCCAGCGCAGCACGCGCAGCCTGACGCTGACTGAAGCCGGTCAGCTGTTTCTCGGCGAAGTCAGCGCCAGCCTGTATACAATCCAGAATGCCGTGGCCAACCTGGCCAGCGCCGAAGGACGTCCCGCCGGCACATTGAAAGTCAGCATGGGCACAGTGTTCGGGCACTTGTACATCGTGCCGTTGCTGGGCGAGTTTCTGCAGCGCTTTCCGGCGATCAACCCGGACTGGCATTTCGATAACCGCCAGGTCGACCTGATCGGCCAGGGTTTCGATGCGGCGATTGGTGGCGGGTTCGAACTGCCCCAAGGGGTGGTGGCGCGCAAGCTGACGCCCGCCCATCGGGTGTTGGTGGCTTCAGCCGAGTACCTCGCGAAGCACGAGGCGATCGTCGACCCCGACGACCTCAAATACCACGACGGCATCTTGATACGCTCGCCGCAGACGGGACGTGTGCGTTCCTGGCAGTTGACCAGTCGCGCCCGGCAACACAGCCCGCTAACGCTCAAGGCGCGGATGACCATGAGCGATTCGGAAGCCGCCTGCGCCACGGCGGCTCAGGGGTTAGGCATTGCGTTGGTGAGCATGCCGTTTGCCGTGGGTTATCTGGAGGCGGGGACGTTGCAGCGGGTGTTGCCTGACTGGTACGTCGATGACGGCAACATCTCCATTTATTACGCCGAGCACAAACTGCTGCCGGGCAAGACCCGGGCGTTTGTCGATTTCATCATTGAGCAGTTTGCGGAGCAGGGGTTGGGGCAGCGGTTCAGTGCGCTGTGAGCCTGGCTTGGGACCGAGGTGTGGCCATCGCGGGCAAGCCACGCTTCCACAGAACGACACAAAACCTGTGGGAGCGAGGCTTGCCCGCGATGAACGATAAGCGGTTTAAGACTGTGATTTTTAAGCCTTGGATTTGCTGATGATGTTCCCGGCATGCAGCCCGCATTCTTTCTGCGTGGCTTCTTCCCACCACCAACGACCTTCGCGCTCATGCTGGTTCGGCAACACCGGACGGGTGCAAGGCTCGCAGCCGATGCTGATGAAGCCACGCTCATGCAGGCTGTTGTACGGCAGTTCCAGCATGCGAATGTAGCCCCAGATCTCTTCGCTGGTCATTTGCGCCAGCGGGTTGAATTTGTACAGCGTGCGTTCCGGGGTGGAGAACGCGGTATCGATTTCCAGCACCGCGACCGCGCTGCGGGTACCCGGGCTCTGGTCCCGACGCTGGCCGGTGGCCCAAGCGGTCACGCCCGACAGCTTGCGACGCAACGGCTCGATCTTGCGGATGCCGCAGCACTCGCCATGACCGTCCTTGTAGAAACTGAACAGGCCTTTTTCCTTCACGAAAGGTTCGAGCTTGGTGTAGTCCGGCGATACCACTTCGATATCGATCTTGTAGTGCTCGCGCACCTGTTCGATAAAGCGGTAGGTCTCGGGGTGCAAGCGGCCGGTGTCGAGGCTGAACACCTTGACGTTCTTGTTCAGCTTCCAGGCCATGTCCACCAGCACCACATCCTCGGCGCCGCTGAAAGATATCCACAGGTCATCGCCGAACTCGGCGAACGCGAGTTTCAGGATGTCCTGGGCGGATTTGTTGGCATAGGTCGTGGCGAGTTCCACGACATCGAACGATGGGCTCATCAGGGCGGCTTCCTACAGGTCGGTGGCGCTGGGCGCTCTATATATGCCTGATGGTAACAAAATCCTGCGGCGGCTGGTGCGCCCTCTGCGTTGCACAGAGGAGGGCGAGTCGCTAGAGTTCGGCAGTCCTTTTGCTCGCTCGACTCAATAAACAGTACAAAATGGGAGTGTCTTGTGGAAATTGCCTGTCTGGATCTTGAAGGTGTGCTGGTTCCGGAAATCTGGATCGCCTTTGCCGAAAAAACCGGGATTGACTCCCTCAGGGCCACCACTCGGGACATTCCCGACTACGACGTGTTGATGAAGCAGCGCCTGCGGATTCTCGACGAGCACGGCCTGAAGCTTTCCGACATCCAGGAAGTGATCGCCACGCTCAAGCCGCTGGAAGGCGCCAGCGAATTCGTCGACTGGCTGCGTGAGCGCTTTCAGGTGGTGATTCTGTCGGACACCTTTTACGAATTCTCCCAACCGCTGATGCGTCAGCTGGGCTTCCCGACCTTGCTTTGTCATCGTCTGATTACCGACGATGCCGGTCGGGTCACGGGCTATCAGTTGCGTCAGAAAGATCCCAAGCGTCAGTCAGTGTTGGCGTTCAAGAGCCTCTATTATCGGGTGATCGCGGCGGGGGATTCCTACAACGATACGACGATGCTGGGCGAGGCGGATGCCGGGATTCTGTTCCATGCGCCGGACAATGTGATTCGCGAGTTTCCACAGTTCCCGGCGGTGCACAGCTTTGCGGAGTTGAAGCAGGAGTTCATCAAGGCTTCGAATCGGGCGTTGAGTTTGTAGTTGTCAGGGAGGGCCCCATCGCGGGCAAGCCCGCTCCCACAGGATGTGTGTTGATCGCATAATTGTGGTTCGACACATAACCTGTGGGAGCGGGCTTGCCCGCGATGCTTTTAAAGGTTTTGCAGTGTATCGAGCAGCACCTTCACCTTGGTTATCGATTCCTGATATTCCGCCTGCCAGTCCGAATCCGCGACGATCCCGCCGCCACCCCAGCAGCACACCTGTCCATCCTTGACCAGCAAACTACGGATGGCGATGGAGCTGTCCATCTCGCCGCGCACGTCCAGGTACAGCAATGAACCGCAATACAATCCACGACGGGTCGGTTCCAGCTCATCGATGATCTGCATGGCACGAATCTTCGGCGCGCCGGTAATCGAGCCGCCGGGGAAGCTACCGGCGATCAAATCCAGCGCATCCTTGTCATCCGCCAGCTCGCCGGTCACGCTGCTCACCAGGTGATGCACGTTCGGATAGCTTTCCAGACTGAACAACTCCGGCACCCGCACCGAGCCGATGCGGCAGGTACGGCCGAGGTCGTTGCGCAGCAAATCGACGATCATCAGGTTTTCCGCGCGGTCCTTGGGGCTGGCCAGCAGTTCGGCGGCGTTCGCCGCATCTTCAACTGCAGTCAGACCGCGGGGGCGTGTGCCTTTGATCGGGCGGGTTTCGACGTGGCGCTCACTGACTTTGACGAAACGCTCTGGCGACAGGCTCAGCACCGCGTCGCCGTCGGGCAGGCTCTGGAAACCGGAAAAAGGTGTCGGGCACGCCGCCCGCAGCGCGCAGTACGCGGCCCATGGATCGCCCTGGCATTGCGCACGAAAGCGCTGGGCGAAGTTGACCTGATAGCAGTCGCCGGCCTGAATGTACTGCTGAATGCGTTCGAAGGCTTGTCGATAGTCGTTGGCGCTCAGGTCGGCGCTCATCGGGCTGTCCAGTTTGAAAGGCTCGATTTTCTGAGGTGCAGGTTGCGTGAACAATTCGAGCAGCCGCTGCCGCTCGCTGTCGATCAGCGCCGGGTGGAACACCAGTTGGCTGGTGGCCAAGTGGTGATCGCTGATCAGGGCCCAGTCGTACAGCCCGAAACGTGCGTCAGGCAATTGCAGGTCGTCCCGCGCCTGGCTCGGCAGGTTTTCCAGATGCCGGCCGAAGTCATAGCTCAGATAACCGATCAGGCCACCGGCGAAAGGCAGATCGAAAGGAACAGAGGCTTTACCGAGTCGCTTCAGAGTGTCGCGAAGGCGTTGCAGGAAATGGCTGCCGCTTTCATCCGGTAACACAGCCAGTTGTTCCAGCGGCCAGGCGCTGAGCAGGTCATAACGCCCACGCTCGGCGCTCGGCCGGCCGCTGTCGAGCAGCACGGCACCGGGGGCATGACGAATCGCCGCGAAGTACTCGGCGGGGTTGGCGCGATAGGGCAGCGGGTGTACGGAACAGGTCAGCATGGGCAGGGCAGATCAGCCATCGAGGCGGGGGAGCGATTGTAGTCCTCTGCAGGATTTGCTCCTAGAGGGGATGTCGGCAAGAGATTCATTGGCAGCGGGTGATTGCACTCTGTGGCGAGGGGGGCTTGCCTGTGGCGAGGGAGCTTGCTCCCGTCGGACTGCGCAGCAGGCCCAAACTCAATCCCTCGATTTTCAGAAAAACCGAGGGGACCGGTTTATGACTGCTGCGCAGCCAAGCGGGAGCAAGCTCCCTCGCCACAAAGATGCCACAGGTCAGCCCTCAACCGCAGGAATATGCCCAAACATTTCCTGAACGAATTCCACGCGTTCCTCCACGGTTTCGATTATCCCGCGGGCCTGTAATTCTTCCAGCCGCGCTTCGACCGCATGGGTACGTAACGTCAAGCCACAGTCGTTGGCGATCTGAATGTTCAAGCCGGGCCGGGCGTTAAGCTCAAGAATCAACGGCCCTTTCTCCTGGTCGAGCACCATGTCGACACCGATGTAACCCAACCCGCACAGCTCATAGCAGCCGGCCGCGAGCTTCATGAAACCGTCCCAGTAGGGCAGTTGCACGCCGTCCACAGCGTTGGTGGTGTCCGGGTGTTTGTTGATGATGTTGTTCAGCCAGGTGCCGCGCAATGTCAGGCCGGTGGCCAGATCGACACCGACGCCGATGGCGCCCTGGTGCAGGTTGGCCTTGCCGCCGGACTGGCGAGTCGGCAGGCGCAACATGGCCATCACCGGATAGCCCATCAGCACGATGATGCGAATGTCCGGCACACCTTCATAGCTGATGCTTTTGAAGATCTGGTCCGGGGTCACGCGGTACTCGATCAGCGCGCGGTCGCGGTGACCGCCGAGCGAGTACAGGCCGGTCAGGATGCTGGAAATCTGATGCTCGATTTCCTCGTGACTGATGATCTTGCCCGACACCGTGCGATAGCGGCCCTCGAAGCGGTCGGCAATCACCAGAATGCCGTCACCGCCGGCGCCCTGGGCCGGTTTGACCACGAAATCGGTGCGCCCGCCGATGATCTCGCTGAGGTTGTCGATTTCTTTCTCGGTGGAGATCACGCCGTACAGCTCCGGCACGTGGATGCCGGCGGCGATGGCGCGCTCCTTGGTGATGATCTTGTCATCGACGATCGGGTACAGGCTGCGCTTGTTGTACTTGAGCACGTAGTCTGCGTTGCGCCGATTGATCCCCATGATGCCCCGGGCCTCCAGGGCTTTCCAGGTTTTCCAGAGACCGAACATCAGGCGTCGGCCTTCTTGAGGAAAGCCTTGAAGCGCACCAGTTCGGTCAGGCGGTAACCGCGATAGCGACCCATGGCCAGCATGAAGCCCACCAGAATCAGCAGGATCGCCGGGAAGGTGAACACGAAGTACACCAGCTCAGGCACGCTCATGATCAGGTGCGCCAAAGAGGCGGCGAACAGGGTACCGATCGCCACTTTCATGGCATGGCCGCCCCCGCGCTCTTCCCAAGTGATCGACAGGCGTTCGATGGTCATGGTCAGAATCACCATCGGGAACAGCGCCACCGACAAGCCGCGTTCCAGGCCAAGTTTGTGGCTGAACAGGCTGATCGCCGCGATCAGCACCACCACGAAGGTCAGCACCACCGATAGCCTCGGCAGCATTTGCAGCTTCAAATGTTCAAGGTAGGAGCGCAGCGACAGCCCCAGCGTCGTGATGATCGTAAATAGCACGATGCCGAAACCGAGCTGGGTTTCCCGGAAGGCGAGGGCGATCAGCACCGGGGTAAAGGTGCCGAGTGTCTGAATGCCGATCAGGTTGCGCAGAATCAGGATCACCAGCACGCCGATCGGGATCATCACCATGATCATGAACGTCTGTTGGGTTTGCAGCGGCAAGCCGTACAGCGAGTATTCGAGGAAGTTGGCGTCGGAATTTTCGTCGGTCAGCTTGGCCAGGCGAATGGCGTTCATTTCGCTGTTGTTCAGGCTGAAGGTGACGGTGGCTTTTTTGCCGCCATCGACGGTGATCAGGTTTTCATCGCCGGTCCACCACTGCAAGCGGTCGGTGGGCAGGCCCTGTTCGCCGGTTTCCGGGTTGAAGTACAGCCAGTCAGTGCCGTTGAAGCTGCGCAACCAGAGTTCAGGCATCTGTGGTTGGTCGGCCACCAGGCGGATGGTGTGAACCTTTTCGATCGGCACGTGGGCGATGGACAGTACCAGCTCGACGATTTTGGCTTTGTTCGCGGTGGACGGATCGCCGCCCAGCAGCAGTTTCACGTTGTCGTCGTTAAGGTTGTTGACGCGCTTGATGGCTTCGCCGATGAAGGTTTCAACGTCTGCCGAGTGTTGGCGGATCGGCGCGAGCAGGGCTTCGGCGGCGATTTTTTCCGGGCCTTCGACGGCAATACTGTCACGGAAAGTCGGGCCTTTGACCTTGGATTTTTCGCCGCTGTAGCGCTTGGTCAGCACCAGTCGGTAATAAAGGGTCTGGTTGCCCTTGGCGCGGCGCGCCGACCAGGTGACCTTGCGGTTGCCGTCGACACGGTTCACCGCCACGCCGTAATTATTGGAAATGAAACTCTCGTTGAGGCTCACGTAGTCGCGGCTCAGCGGTGGCACGAACATCTGAATCTTGATCGGATCCTTGGCATTGGCGACGAACTCGACCTTGGCGTCGATGTTCCACAAGTCGTCGGTAGCGTCTTCGGTCACCGGAATTCCGAGCACGAAAATCTGATAGGCCGTAACTGAAATGCCCAGCACCACCAGGATGGCGATCAGCAGTTTCAGATGGAGGGTAAGAGAGCGCATTGGAATTACTCTGCGGTATGTGCGTCGGTGGCGCAGGCGGGTTTGCCAGCAGCGTATTTAAGACTGGGATCGACCAGCGCATCGAAACGTTTGAGCGCTTCGGAGCCGATCAGGAGCGGGTATTGGAAGGCACTGCGGTCGGTCAAGTTCACTTCGATACTGCGTAAAGCCGAACCCATGCAGATATCCAGCTCGATGACCGGACGGGCGGTGTACTTCTTGCCTTCTTCCGGGTCGTAGTCACCGGCCCGGCGCTTGATCTTGCTGACACGGGCCAGCGGTCGTTCGATCGGGTGCGAATGCGCGGCGTCGATAGCCAGATAGAAGCGCACCCAGGATTCGCCATTGCGTTTGAAACGTTTGATGTCGCGGGCACTCAGCGAAGCGGTTTTCGCCCCGGTGTCGAGTTTGGCGGCGACTTCCAGATTGATGCCATCCAGCGAAGCGTACTCATTGAGGCCGTACACAGTCTTTTCCCCTGCCGCGGCGAAACCTGGCAGGCCAAAAAGACAAAGGAATGTGGTGAAGGGCTTGAGTCTCATAAATCCTGGTGCGCAGCGGTCCGTTCTTCAATTCAAGGCCCTGGCATTGCTGCACAAGCTCCCTCGTATGCCTGTCTGCTTTTTATGACAGGCAATGCAGATGACAAGCAAATGCGGGCGGCATTCTAGCACGGTGGGTTTATGGCGCCAGCGCTGGCCGGCGGCTATAACTTGAGGTGTTGCTTCCTTATGGTGCAGCGTGGTTATTAGACGATTGTCGACAATATCGAATTATCCTTTGACGTGAACGGCCATATTCGCTAGTTTTTGCGGCATTGGTTTTCAAGGTGTCGACAATATGCTGGATCAACTCGATCCCCCGGTCACGATTCAGGACGACTCGGAAACACTTTCCGAAAACGTCTTCCGACGTATTCAGGCGGCCATCGTCAAGGGCGAGATCGCCCCGGGCAGCAAGATCTCCGAGCCGGAGCTGGCGCGCACCTACGGCATTAGCCGCGGGCCGCTGCGTGAGGCCATTCACCGTCTGGAAGGCCAGCGCCTGCTGGTTCGCGTGCCGCACGTCGGGGCGCGGGTGGTGTCGCTGAGCCACGCCGAACTGCTGGAGCTCTACGAAATTCGCGAATCCCTGGAAGGCATGGCGTGTCGTCTGGCGGCTGAACGCATGACGGTCGAAGAAATCGACGAACTGCGCCGGGTGCTCGAAACCCACGAGCGCGATGCGGCGTTTCAGGCCGGTGTCGGTTACTACCAGCAGGAAGGCGATTTCGACTTTCATTACCGGATCATCCAGGGCAGCGGCAACCGCACCCTGACCCAGATGCTGTGCGGTGAGCTCTATCAGCTGGTGCGCATGTACCGCATCCAGTTTTCCACCACGCCCAATCGGCCGCGCCAGGCGTTTGCCGAACACCACCGAATTCTCGATGCCATCGCCGACCGTGACGGTGAATTGGCCGAGTTGTTGATGCGCCGTCACATCGGCGCCTCCAAACGCAATATCGCCCGTCACTACCAGGACGGCGCTAACCCGACAGCCACTGAACGAGGTGAGTCATGAGTTCCAACAAGAGCACTCCAGGCCAGCGTTTCCGCGATGCGGTCGCCAGCGAACATCCGCTGCAAGTGGTTGGCACGATCAACGCCAACCACGCATTGCTGGCCAAGCGCGCCGGTTTCAAGGCTATTTACCTGTCGGGTGGCGGGGTGGCTGCCGGCTCCCTCGGCGTGCCGGACCTGGGGATTACCGGTCTGGATGACGTGCTGACCGACGTGCGCCGCATCACTGACGTTTGCGATTTGCCACTGTTGGTGGACGTGGATACCGGGTTCGGTTCCTCGGCGTTCAACGTTGCCCGTACCGTGAAGTCGATGATCAAGTTTGGCGCGGCGGCGATTCACATCGAAGACCAGGTCGGCGCCAAGCGCTGCGGTCACCGTCCTAATAAGGAGATCGTCACGCAGCAGGAAATGGTCGACCGCATCAAAGCGGCCGTCGATGCCCGCACCGACGACAGCTTCGTGATCATGGCGCGCACTGATGCGCTGGCGGTGGAAGGTCTTGAATCTGCGCTGGATCGCGCCGCGGCGTGCATCGAAGCCGGCGCCGACATGGTGTTCCCGGAAGCGATCACCGAACTTGAGATGTACAAGCTGTTCGCCAGCCGCGTGAAAGCGCCGATCCTGGCCAACATCACCGAATTCGGCGCGACGCCGCTGTACACCACCGAGCAACTCGCTGCCGCCGACGTGTCGCTGGTGCTGTACCCGCTGTCGGCGTTCCGCGCCATGAACAAAGCCGCGGAAAACGTCTACACCGCGATCCGCCGCGACGGCACGCAACAGAACGTGATCGACACCATGCAGACGCGCATGGAGCTTTACGATCGCATCGATTACCACACCTTTGAGCAGAAGCTCGATGCGTTGTTTGCCGCGAAGAAATAAAGAACAAAAGATCAAAAGATCGCAGCCTCGTTTCACTCGACAGCTCCTACAGGGCTGTTGTGAACGCGGTCAATGCAGGAGCTGTCGAGCGAAGCGAGGCTGCGATCTTTCGGCATCACAAAGAACCTGATGAAACACAATTTGCCGATTCCCTGACAAATTCAAGAAAAACTGGAGACAGCAATGGCCGAAGCAAAAGTACTCAGTGGCGCCGGGCTCCGTGGCCAGGTGGCCGGGCAAACCGCACTGTCCACCGTGGGCCAGTCGGGCGCCGGCCTGACCTATCGCGGCTACGACGTTCGCGAACTGGCGGCTGACGCACAATTCGAAGAAGTGGCTTACCTGCTGCTGTACGGCGAACTGCCGACCAAGGCACAACTCGCTGCCTATACCCAAAAACTGAGCAAGCTGCGCGACCTGCCGCAAGCGCTGAAAGAAGTGCTGGAACGCATCCCCGCCGACGCTCATCCGATGGACGTGATGCGCACCGGTTGCTCGTTTCTGGGTAACATCGAGCCGGAGCAGGACTTCTCCGAACAGCACGACAAAACCGACCGCCTGTTGGCCGCGTTCCCGGCGATCATGTGCTACTGGTATCGCTTCAGCCACGACGGCAAACGCATCAATTGCGTGACCGACGAAGCCTGCATCGGCGGCCATTTCCTGCACCTGCTGCACGACAAGAAACCGAGCGAGTTGCACGTCAAGGTGATGAACGTTTCGCTGATCCTCTACGCCGAACACGAGTTCAACGCCTCGACCTTCACCGCCCGTGTGTGCGCCTCGACGCTGTCGGATCTGTATTCCTGCATCACGGCGGCCATCGGCTCCCTGCGCGGCCCGCTGCATGGCGGCGCCAACGAAGCGGCGATGGAAATGATCGAGCGCTTTTCATCGCCCGAAGAGGCGATCAAAGGCACCCTCGGCATGCTCGAGCGCAAGGACAAGATCATGGGCTTCGGCCACGCGATCTATAAGGACAACGATCCGCGCAACGAGGTGATCAAGGCCTGGTCGAAAAAGCTCGCTGACGAAGTGGGTGACACGGTGCTGTTCCCGGTCTCCGAAGCCATCGACAAGACCATGTGGGAACAGAAAAAACTATTCCCGAACGCCGACTTCTACCATGCGTCGACTTACCACTTCATGGGCATTCCGACCAAGTTGTTCACGCCAATCTTCGTCTGCTCGCGCCTGACCGGCTGGGCTGCACACGTGTTCGAACAACGCGCCAATAACCGCATCATCCGCCCGAGCGCCGAATACGTCGGCGTCGAACAGCGCAAGTTCGTGCCAATCGAACAACGCTGACCGGGAGGGCGCCGGTAATGGTTACTGGGCGAAACGAATAACCCTGTGGGAGCGGGCTTGCCCGCGATAGCGGTGAGTCCAGTCGACATCTCTGTCGGATGTGACTCAGTCATCGCGGGCAAGCCCGCTCCCACAGTGGGTCGTGTTTGCTTCAATAGCTGCGCCAGGCGCCCACCCTTTGAAACCACCGTGACCGAGTCCTGACGATGAACACAAAATTCCGCAAACCGCTGCCCGGCAGCCATCTGGATTATTTCGACGTCCGCGCGGCGGTCGAGGCCATTTCGCCTGGCGCCTATGACACCCTGCCGTACACCTCCCGCGTGCTGGCGGAAAACCTTGTGCGTCGCTGCGACCCGGCCACGCTCACCGAATCGCTCAAACAATTCATCGAGCGCAAACGCGACCTCGACTTTCCATGGTTCCCCGCCCGCGTGGTGTGCCATGACATTCTTGGCCAGACTGCCTTGGTCGACCTCGCCGGCCTGCGCGATGCCATCGCCCTGCAAGGCGGCGATCCGGCGCAAGTGAACCCGGTGGTGCCGACTCAGTTGATCGTCGACCACTCTCTGGCCGTTGAACGCGGCGGCTTCGACCCGGATGCGTTCGAGAAGAACCGCGCCATCGAAGACCGTCGCAACGAAGACCGTTTCCACTTCATCAACTGGACCAAAAAAGCCTTCAAGAACGTCGACGTGATCCCGCCGGGCAACGGGATCATGCACCAGATCAACCTGGAGAAAATGTCGCCGGTGATTCAGGTGCGCGACGGCGTGGCCTTCCCCGATACTTGCGTCGGCACCGACAGCCACACCCCGCACGTCGATGCGCTGGGCGTGATCGCCATTGGTGTTGGTGGCCTGGAAGCGGAGAGCGTGATGCTGGGTCGCGCATCGTGGATGCGTCTGCCGGAAAGCGTCGGTGTCGAGCTGACCGGTAAGCTGCAACCGGGCATCACCGCCACCGACATGGTGCTGGCGCTGACTGAATACCTGCGCAAACAAAAAGTTGTCGGCGCGTGGCTGGAATTCTTCGGTGAAGGGGCTTCGGCGCTGACCCTGGGCGACCGCGCGACCATTTCCAACATGGCCCCGGAATACGGCGCCACGGCGGCAATGTTCTACATCGACCAGCAGACCATCGACTACCTGAAACTCACCGGCCGTGAAGACGAGCAAGTGCAGTTGGTCGAGAATTACGCCAAGACCACCGGCCTGTGGGCTGACAGCCTCAAGGGGGCGCAATACGAGCGCGGCTTGACGTTTGACCTGTCCACCGTCGTGCGCAACATGGCCGGCCCGAGCAATCCGCATGCCCGTGTGGCGGTTTCGGATCTGGCCGCCAAAGGTATCTCCGGCCAGTGGGACGACGTGCCTGGCCAGATGCCGGATGGCGCGGTGATCATCGCCGCGATCACCAGTTGCACCAACACCAGCAACCCACGCAACGTGATTGCCGCCGGCCTGCTGGCGCGCAACGCTAACAAGCTCGGGCTGACCCGCAAGCCATGGGTCAAATCCTCGCTGGCGCCGGGTTCGAAGACCGTGGCGCTGTATCTGGATGAAGCCGGGCTGACTAAAGAACTGGAGCAACTGGGCTTCGGCGTCGTGGCCTTCGCCTGCACCACGTGCAACGGCATGTCCGGCGCGCTGGACCCGGTGATCCAGCAGGAAATCATCGACCGCGATCTGTATGCCACCGCAGTGCTGTCCGGTAACCGCAACTTCGACGGCCGAATTCACCCGTACGCGAAAAACGCGTTCCTCGCTTCGCCGCCATTGGTGGTGGCTTATGCCATCGCCGGGACCATTCGTTTCGACATCGAAAAAGATGTGCTGGGCGTGGTCGATGGCAAGGAAATCCGCCTGAAAGACATCTGGCCGAGCGACGAAGAAATCGACGCGGTGGTGAAAGCTTCGGTCAAACCGGAGCAGTTCCGTCAGGTGTATATCCCGATGTTCGCCATCCACGAAGACACCGGTCCGAAGGTCACGCCGCTGTATGACTGGCGCGAAATGAGCACCTACATCCGTCGTCCGCCTTACTGGGAAGGTGCGCTGGCCGGCGCGCGTCCGCTCAAGGGCATGCGCCCGCTGGCGGTGCTGCCGGACAACATCACCACCGATCACCTGTCGCCTTCCAACGCGATCATGCTCGACAGCGCCGCCGGTGAATACCTGGCGAAAATGGGCCTACCGGAAGAAGACTTCAACTCCTACGCCACCCACCGCGGCGACCACTTGACCGCGCAGCGCGCGACGTTCGCCAACCCGAAACTGTTCAACGAAATGGTCCGGGAAAACGGCAAGGTCAAGCAGGGTTCCCTGGCGCGGGTCGAGCCCGAAGGCCAGGTGATGCGCATGTGGGAAGCCATCGAAACCTACATGGAGCGCAAGCAGCCGCTGATCATCATCGCCGGTGCCGACTACGGCCAGGGTTCGTCCCGGGACTGGGCGGCCAAAGGTGTGCGTCTGGCGGGTGTGGAAGCGATTGCCGCTGAAGGTTTCGAGCGCATCCACCGCACCAACCTGGTCGGCATGGGCGTGTTGCCGCTGGAGTTCCAGTCGGGCACCGACCGTCACACCCTGGCCATCGACGGCAGCGAAACCTACGACGTGATCGGCGACCGCACTCCGCGTGCGACGCTGACGCTGGTGATCAATCGCAAGAATGGCGAACGCGTCGAAGTGCCGGTGACCTGCCGCCTCGACACCGCCGAAGAAGTGTCGATCTACGAGGCCGGCGGCGTGTTGCAGCGTTTCGCTCAGGACTTCCTCGAAGAATCGGCGGTTGCCGTCTAAATCACGAAGTGCGGACATGGGGTTTCAGGCCTGTGTCCGCCTGCCTTTACGATAAGGAGTAGGAGCACCAATGGCTCACGCACCTCAAATTAAAATCCCCGCCACCTATATGCGTGGCGGCACCAGCAAAGGCGTGTTCTTCAGCCTGAAAGACCTGCCCGAAGCGGCACAGATTCCGGGCCCGGCTCGCGATGCGTTATTGCTGCGAGTGATCGGCAGTCCCGACCCATACGACAAGCAAATCGACGGCATGGGCGGTGCGACGTCCAGCACCAGCAAAACCGTGATCCTGTCGAAAAGCCTCAAGGCCGACCATGACGTCGATTACCTGTTCGGTCAGGTCTCCATCGACAAGCCTTTCGTCGACTGGAGTGGCAACTGCGGCAACTTGTCGGCGGCAGTCGGTTCGTTCGCGGTCAGCAATGGCCTGGTGGACGCCAGCCGCATTCCGCACAACGGCGTGGCGGTGGTGCGCGTGTGGCAGGCCAATATCGGCAAGACCATCATCGCCCACGTACCGATCACCAACGGTGAGGTGCAGGAAACAGGTGATTTCGAACTCGATGGCGTGACCTTTCCGGCGGCCGAAGTGCAGCTCGAATTCATCGACCCAGCGGCGGAAGAAGAGGGTGGCGGGGGTTCGATGTTCCCCACTGGCAATCTGGTGGATGACCTCGAAGTGCCGGGCGTCGGTACGCTCAAGGCGACTCTGATCAACGCTGGCATCCCGACCATTTTCATCAACGCCGAAGACATCGGCTACACCGGCACCGAGTTGCAGGGCGCGATCAACGGCGACCTGAAGGCCCTGGCGATGTTCGAAACCATCCGCGCTTACGGCGCGTTGCGCATGGGTCTGATTGAGCATCTGGACGAAGCGGCCAAGCGTCAGCACACACCGAAGGTGGCGTTCGTCGCCAAACCGGCGGATTACATTGCCTCCAGCGGCAAAAAGATCGCCGCCACCGATATTGATTTGCTGGTGCGCGCGCTGTCCATGGGCAAACTGCACCACGCGATGATGGGCACGGCAGCGGTGGCCATCGGCACGGCGGCGGCAATTTCCGGCACGTTGGTGAACCTGGCGGCAGGCGGCATCGAACGCAACGCCGTGCGCTTCGGTCATCCCTCCGGCACCTTGCGCGTGGGCGCCGAGGCCAGTCAGGTCAACGGTGAATGGACCGTGAACAAAGCCATCATGAGCCGCAGTGCGCGGGTGTTGATGGAAGGTTATGTCCGCGTGCCGGGGGACTCTTTCTGACAATTTAGAAGTCACCCAAAACCCTGTGGGAGCGGACTTGTCCGCGATGAGGCCTTCACATTCAACATCTATGTTGGCTGATACACCGCTATCGCGGGCAAGCCCGCTCCCACAGTTAATTGCATTTCAATAACAAAAATGGCGTCACCAACTAAGATTGATCCTGAACCGAGGTCCCATCAGCGAACCACTGACCGAGTGAATCGAACATGAGCGCCAACGTCGACCTGAACAACCGCCCCGACTACGACACGGTCCTGCAGGACATCGCTGACTACGTCCTCAACTTCAAAATCGACTCTACCGAGGCGCTTGATACCGCCCGCAATTGCCTGATGGACACCCTCGGCTGCGGTCTGCTGGCGCTGCGTTTTCCCGAATGCACCAAACACCTGGGACCCATCGTCGAAGGCACGGTCGTCCCTTTTGGCGCTCGCGTGCCTGGCACCAGCTATCGTCTCGATCCGGTCAAAGCCGCGTGGGACATTGGTTGCATCGTCCGCTGGCTCGATTACAACGACACTTGGCTCGCTGCTGAATGGGGTCATCCGTCCGATAACCTCGGCGCCATTCTTGCGGTGGCCGACCACCTGTCGCAAAAACGCCTGGCCAATGGCGATGCACCGCTGACCATTCGCGTGGTGTTGGAAGCGATGATCATGGCCCATGAGATTCAAGGCGTGATTGCACTGGAAAACTCCTTCAATCGCGTTGGCATCGATCACGTCATCCTGGTGAAAGTCGCCTCGACCGCCGTCACCGCCAAGCTCATGGGCGCCAATCGCGAGCAACTGCTGTCGGCGTTGTCCCATGCCTTTGCCGACGGCCAGGCGCTGCGTACTTACCGGCATGCGCCCAATGCCGGGTCGCGTAAATCCTGGGCAGCGGGGGATGCATCCAGTCGTGGCGTGCGTCTGGCGGACATTGCGATGCGTGGGGAGATGGGTATTCCCGGTGTGCTGACCGCCAGACAATGGGGGTTCTACGACGTGTTGTTCAGCCACACCAACAACGATCTGGCGCTCAAGCCTGAAGACAAACGTGCCTTCAGCTTCTCCCGGCCGTTCGGCAGCTACGTGATGGAAAACGTGCTGTTCAAGATCAGCTTTCCTGCCGAGTTTCACGCGCAAACGGCCTGCGAGGCCGCCGTCACCTTGCACCCCTTGGTCAGGAATCGCCTGCACGAAATCGACAAGATCGTCATCACCACCCACGAATCGGCGATCCGCATCATCTCCAAGGTCGGTCCGCTGGCCAACGCTGCGGACCGCGACCACTGCATCCAGTACATGATCGCCGTACCCTTGGTGTTCGGTAATCTGGTGGCCGAGCAATATGAAGACGATTTCCACGCCGTACATCCGATCATCGACGTGCTGCGCGACAAAATGGTCATCGTCGAAGACCCGCGTTTCACCCGCGAATACCTGGAGCCGGATAAACGCTCCATCGCTAATGCGGTGCAGGTGTTCTTCAAGGACGGCTCCAGCACCGAGAACGTGATAGTGGAGTACCCGATCGGCCATCGCCGTCGCCGCATCGATGGTATTCCGCTGCTGGAAGACAAGTTCAAAGCCAATCTGGCGACGCGCTTCACGGCTCAGCGCAGTGCCGAGATTTTTGCGTTGTGCAAGGATCAGGCAGCGCTTGAAGCGACTCCGGTGAACCGGTTTGTGGACCTGTTTGTGATCTAGTCACACCGCGTCATCGTTCAATCGCGGGCAAGCCCGCTCCCACAGGTTCTACATTGTTTGCAAAATTTGCATTCAGCACAGCCCCCTGTGGGAGCGGGCTTGCCCGCGATGGCGGTAGAACAGACGCCGGTAATTTACTTGAACCGCCGCTCCACACCTTTCTCCACCAGAATCTTCGCCGAAATCTCTTCTACCGAGAAATGCGTGGAATTGATGTGGGCAATGTTCTCGCGGCGAAACAGATTCTCCACCTCGCGCACTTCGAATTCGCACTGTGCGTAGCTCGAATAGCGGCTGTTGGGCTTGCGCTCATTGCGGATGGCTGTAAGCCGGTCCGGGTCGATGGTCAGGCCGAATAGCTTGTGATGATGGGCGCGCAGGGCGGTTGGCAGTTGCAGGCGCTCCATGTCGTCTTCGGTCAGCGGGTAATTGGCCGCGCGGATGCCGAATTGCATGGCCATGTACAAACACGTCGGGGTTTTACCACAGCGCGACACACCCACTAGTATCAGGTCAGCTTTGTCGTAATAGTGGGTGCGGGCGCCGTCGTCGTTGTCGAGGGCGAAGTTCACCGCCTCGATGCGCTCCATGTAATTGGAGTTGCCACCGATGGAGTGGGATTTGCCGACGGTGTAGGAAGAATGCTCGGTCAGTTCCTGTTCCAGTGGCGCCAGGAAGGTCGAGAAAATGTCGATCATGAAACCATTCGATGTCGCGAGGATCTCACGAATGTCCTGATTGACGATGGTGTCGAAAATAATCGGACGAAAACCATCGTTTTCGGCGGCTTTGTTGATTTGTTGTACCATGGCCCGCGCTTTATCCGCGTTGTCGATGTAGGGCCGCGTGATTTTGCTGAAGGCAATGTTTTCGAACTGCGCCAACAAGCTTTGACCGAGGGTTTCGGCCGTAATGCCCGTGCCATCGGAGATAAAGAAAGCAGATCGTTTCATTTGCACCTTGGGCCTTAAGCTAGTTTCGATTCTTGGATATAGTAGGCGCGATTTGTCGGCCGCCAGTGGCCAGCATTCTCACTTATTTTCCAGGTCCAGGCCATACAGCCGGCAAATGCTCCCCCGAGTCGCCGGCTTCTGAGCTTTTCCAACACAGTTAGTGGAGAGATCACCTTGGTAGAGTACGTAGTTTCCCTCGATAAGCTCGGCGTCCATGATGTAGAGCATGTGGGGGGCAAGAACGCATCCCTGGGCGAGATGATCAGTAACCTTGCAGGTGCCGGTGTATCGGTGCCCGGTGGCTTCGCCACGACAGCTCAGGCGTATCGTGATTTCCTGGAACTGAGCGGTCTGAACGATCAGATCCACGCAGCCCTCGACGCGCTGGATGTCGACGATGTCAACGCCCTGGCCAAAACCGGCGCCCAGATCCGTCAATGGATCATGGAAGCCGAATTCCCAGAGAAGCTCAATACCGAGATCCGCACCGCGTTCGCCACGCTGTCGGCCGGTAACCCTGACATGGCCGTTGCCGTGCGCTCTTCCGCTACCGCCGAAGACTTGCCGGACGCTTCCTTTGCCGGTCAGCAGGAAACCTTCCTGAACATCCGTGGTGTCGAAAACGTTATTCGCGCCGCTAAAGAGGTGTTCGCTTCCCTGTTCAACGATCGTGCGATTTCCTACCGCGTCCACCAGGGCTTCGACCACAAGCTGGTTGCCCTGTCGGCCGGCGTGCAGCGCATGGTCCGCTCCGAAACCGGCACCGCCGGCGTGATGTTCACCCTCGATACCGAATCGGGCTTCCGTGACGTGGTGTTCATCACCGGCGCTTACGGCCTGGGTGAAACCGTCGTGCAAGGCGCGGTGAACCCGGATGAGTTCTACGTCCACAAAGGCACGCTGGAAGCCGGTCGTCCGGCCATCCTGCGTCGCAATCTGGGCAGCAAAGCCATCAAGATGATCTACGGCGAAGTCGCCACGGCCGGTAAATCGGTCAAGACCATCGACGTCGACAAGGCCGATCGTGCCCGTTTCTGTCTGAGCGACGCTGAAGTCAGCGAGCTGGCCAAACAAGCGATGATCATCGAGAAGCACTACAAGTGCCCGATGGACATCGAATGGGCCAAAGACGGCGACGACGGCAAGCTCTACATCGTTCAGGCCCGTCCTGAAACCGTGAAGAGCCGCACTTCGGCCAATGTCATGGAACGCTACCTGCTGAAAGAAACCGGCACCGTGCTGGTGGAAGGTCGCGCCATCGGCCAGCGCATCGGCGCCGGCAAGGTCCGCATCATCAAGGACGTGTCCGAGATGGACAAAGTCCAGCCCGGCGACGTACTGGTCTCCGACATGACCGACCCGGACTGGGAACCGGTGATGAAGCGCGCCAGCGCCATCGTCACCAACCGTGGCGGTCGTACCTGCCACGCGGCAATCATTGCCCGTGAGCTGGGCATCCCGGCCGTGGTCGGTTGCGGCAACGCCACCCAACTGTTGCAAGACGGCCAGGGCGTGACCGTTTCCTGCGCTGAAGGCGACACCGGTTACATCTTCGAAGGCGAGCTGGGCTTCGACATCAAGAAAAACTCCGTGGATGCCATGCCGGATCTGCCGTTCAAGATCATGATGAACGTCGGCAACCCGGACCGCGCCTTCGACTTCGCGCAGCTGCCGAACGCCGGTGTGGGCCTGGCCCGTCTGGAATTCATCATCAACCGCATGATCGGCGTACACCCCAAGGCGCTGTTGAACTATGACGGTCTGCCACAGGACATCAAGGACAGCGTCGACAAGCGCATTGCCGGCTACGACGACCCGGTTGGCTTCTATGTCGACAAACTGGTTGAAGGCATCAGCACCCTGGCCGCTGCGTTCACCCCGAAAAAGGTCATCGTGCGTCTGTCGGACTTCAAGTCCAATGAATACGCCAACCTGATCGGTGGCAAGCTCTACGAGCCTGAAGAAGAAAACCCGATGCTGGGCTTCCGTGGCGCTTCGCGTTACATCAGCGAATCGTTCCGTGACTGCTTCGAACTCGAGTGCCGTGCTCTCAAGCGCGTGCGCAACGAGATGGGCCTGACCAACGTTGAAATCATGGTGCCATTCGTTCGTACCCTCGGCGAAGCCAGCCAAGTGATCGATCTGTTGGCCGAAAATGGCCTGGCTCGCGGCGAGAATGGTCTGCGCATCATCATGATGTGCGAGCTGCCGTCCAACGCGATCCTGGCTGAAGAGTTCCTCGAGTTCTTCGACGGCTTCTCCATCGGCTCCAACGACCTGACCCAGCTGACACTGGGTCTGGACCGTGACTCCGGGATCATCGCGCACCTGTTCGACGAGCGTAATCCTGCGGTCAAGAAGTTGCTGGCCAATGCTATTCAGGCCTGCAACAAGGCCGGCAAGTACATCGGCATCTGCGGTCAGGGCCCTTCGGACCACCCTGATCTGGCCAAATGGCTGATGGAGCAGGGCATCGAAAGTGTTTCGCTGAACCCCGATTCCGTGCTGGAAACCTGGTTCTTCCTGGCTGAAGGTCAGGCTTCGGCCTGATGGTGTGGACGGGCCGCTCTCTGTGGGAGCGAGCCTGCTCGCGATGGTCGTAAACGATAACGCGTACTTGCTGGATAAACGCGTTGTCCTGACGTCCTTCGCGAGCAGGCTCGCTCCCACACTGGCCGGCTCTTTCAGATATTCAAGTAGGGCGGGCTCCTCTGGATGCCGCCCTTTTTTGTGCAAGAGCATTATGCAAAGCAGCAGCAACCTATTTCCTGTCGCCCTGATCAGCGCCGAGCGGCGCGGTGATCTGAGCGAAGACGTCTATCGTTTGAAACCCGGCAACAGCCCCGACGGCACCGTCGAACTGGCTGTGACGCGCCTCGGCCTGGCCGATGAGCCGACGGTGCGTGGCGTGCCGGTGATTCTGTTGCACGGCAGCTTTTCCAATCGACGGTTCTGGTTCTCTCCCAAAGGTCTGGGGTTGGGGGCTTATCTGACGCGCCTGGGGTTCGATGTATGGATTCCGGAAATGCGCGGTCATGGTCTGTCTCAGCGCAATCAGGACTATCGCAAAAACCGCGTCGCCGACTACGCGCGTTACGATTTGCCGGCCATTGGCGCATTCGTTCGCGAGCAAAGCGGCCAGGTCCCACACTGGATCGGTCATTCGCTGGGCGGCATTACGCTGGCGGCGGCGCTGGGTGGGGAATACATCGGCGAGCCTGTCGTCGCGTCTGCCGCGTTCTTCGGTACGCAGGTCAGCCGTACCTACTGGCCGTTGAAGTTTCCACCGGTGGAGTGGAGCGGGCGCTTCATCCTCAAGCGGTTTGCTCAACTGTCAGGTTCACGCCTCAAGCGCGGCCCGGAGGACGAGCCGATTGGCCTGGCCCTGGAAAGCATGCGCTGGTACGGGCTGTTCGGGCGTTTTGGCGATGCCGACAAGGACTGGTGGGCGGGTTTGGCCGAGGTTCAGTTACCGGTGTTGGCCGTGAGTGCCGCGGGCGATCATCAGGACCCGACCTGGGCCTGCCGCAAGCTGTTCGATCAGGTCGGCTCCGAGCACAAGCAATTCATCACCCTTGGCCGCGAGCAAGGCTTTGGCGATAATTTCGGTCATGTGGAAATGCTTGTCAGCAAGGCTGCGCAGACGGAAGTCTGGCCGTTGGTGGCGCGTTGGCTGGCAGATCAACAGACGCCTTTGCTGGGTGGAAAGCCGGATTTGGCTGCGGCAATTTGAGCCTGATGCTCTAACAAGGGCATTTCGCTCGGAACGGCTTGCGGCTAAGATATGACGCATTAAGCGGTTCTGGTCACTTTTAGTGATTGACTCGATCGGCGCGTTTGCAGCCGTTGAGCCTTGGTCCGCGTATGCTGCCTACTCGATTGTCTTCCTTTTCACAGGAGTTTCTCGATGAACCATTACCTCACGCCTGATCTTTGCGATGCCTACCCGGAGCTGGTGCAGGTGCTGGAACCGATGTTCAGCAATTTTGGGGGCCGTGATTCTTTCGGTGGCGAAATCGTGACCATCAAATGTTTCGAAGATAATTCGCTGGTCAAGGAGCAAGTTGCGCTCAAGGGTAACGGTAAAGTGCTGGTGGTCGACGGTGGCGGTTCCCTGCGCCGCGCGCTGTTGGGCGACCTGCTGGCCGAGAAAGCCGCCAGTAACGGTTGGGAAGGGCTGGTGGTCTACGGTTGCATTCGCGACGTCGACGTCATCGCGCAAACCGATCTGGGGGTTCAGGCTCTGGCCAGTCACCCGATGAAAACCGACCGGCGCGGTGTGGGTGAACTCAATATTGCCGTGACCTTCGCGGGTGTGACTTTCCACCCGGGTCACTATGTTTATGCGGATAACAACGGCGTGATCATTTCGCCAAGCCCGCTGAAGATGCCTGAATAAAGCGCGTTTCATTAAAGGGGTGAGGATGTTCGAGGAAGAAAACGCGCAGTGGGGGCTGGTGCATGCCCTGGTGCTGGATGGTAAAGGCGGTGCGCGTTCGATAGCCCGGACTGAACTCGATGACTTGCAGCTGCAGGCCCATGAAAGCCTGTGGCTGCACTGGGATCGCAGTCACCCGCAAACCCAGACCTGGTTGCGTAAATACAGCGGTCTGAGTGAATTTAGTTGCGACTTGTTGCTGGAAGAGAACACCCGGCCGCGTCTTTTGCCGCTGCCGGACTCCGAGCTGTTGCTGTTTCTGCGCGGAATCAACCTCAATCCAGGTGCCGAGCCGGAAGACATGGTCTCGGTGCGGATCTTCGGGGCGGCCCAGCGGGTGATCTCGCTGCGTCTGCGGCCATTGCGCGCCACCGATGAGTTGCTGGCGCAACTGGCTGAAGGCAAAGGGCCGAGAACCGCCTCCGAACTCATTCTTTATATGGCGCAGTACCTCACTAACAAAGTGCAGGATCTGGTCAGCTGCCTCTCGGAAATCGTCGATGAGGAAGAAGAAAAGCTGGATACCGACGAACGGTATACGCCGGAGCATGGGGCTGTTTTGCAGATCCGTCGCAGAGCGGCCGCACTGAAACGTTTTCTGGCACCGCAACGGGATATTTTCGGTCAGTTGACGCGAATAAAACTACCGTGGTTCGTTGAAGACGATGGCGATTACTGGAACGAATTGAACAACAGCCTTACCCGTTATCTCGAGGAGCTGGAATTGACCCGAGAGCGCGTGGGGCTGGTCCTGGAGGCCGAAGACCGGCGTCTGAGCGTGCGCATGAATCGCACGATGTACCGCTTCGGGATCATCACCGGGATCTTTTTGCCGATGAGTTTTCTGACCGGTCTTTTGGGCATCAACGTCGGCGGTATTCCGTTCTCCACCAGCCCTTATGGCTTCCTGATCGCCTGCTTGCTGGCAGGCTCGGTAGCGCTGGGACAGTGGTGGCTATTCCGACGTTTGCGCTGGTTCTGATGATGAGTCATGTGACCCGACCAAATTTGACCGCGTCTTTCACAGATATCACGAGAGGTGCGTATGCACGATCCGTTTGAACAGTCTTTGCGTGACATGCTCAAAGCTTCGCCGTCCAGCCGTGACGACGACGCCTGCCTGGGCCGCGTGCTGAAAACCGCCAACCGCCAGGTCGGTGCCGGCGATCTGTTCAGCCTGCTGGGCCGCTGGTTGCCCGCGCTGATGATCGCCCTGAATAACGGATCGGCCCATATCTCGCCGGTTTCCCGTCTTCGTAAACCTACCGCTCGCACTGCTGATAAGGCTGATTGAATATGGAACTTGATCTCTGGACTCAGAGCCTCGTCACTGCAATGACTGCGTTATGGACCAAGGTTGCAAACTTCATTCCGAACCTGTTTGGCGCACTGGTTGTGCTGCTGCTGGGTTTTGTCGTGGCCAAACTGCTGGACACACTACTCTCCAAATTGCTTGCCAAACTGGGCCTCGATCGCCTGATGGGCGGCACCGGGCTGACCAAATTGCTGTCCCGAGCAGGCCTTCAGGTGCCTATCTCGACGTTGATCGGCAAAATCGTGTATTGGTTCGTTCTGCTGATTTTTCTGGTTTCGGCCGCAGAATCCCTTGGACTTGAGCGAGTTTCGGCTACGCTGGACATGTTGGCGCTGTATTTGCCGAAAGTATTCGGCGCTGCGCTGGTACTGCTGGTGGGTGTCTTGCTGGCGCAACTGGCCAATGGGCTGGTGCGTGGCGCGGCTGAAGGCGTAGGGCTCGATTACGCCGCGGGCCTGGGGCGAATTGCCCAGGGCCTGGTGATCATCATCAGTATTTCGGTTGCGATCAGCCAGTTGGAGGTCAAGACTGACCTGCTCAACCATGTGATCGTGATCGTCTTGATTACCGTTGGTCTGGCGGTTGCGCTGGCCATGGGGTTGGGAAGCCGGGAAATTGCCGGTCAGATTCTTGCGGGAATCTATGTGCGTGAGTTGTATCAGGTTGGGCAACAAGTGCGAGTTGGCGAGGTCGAAGGTCAGATCGAAGAGATCGGCACGGTTAAAACCACCGTGCTGACCGATGAGGGTGAGCTAGTCTCTCTCTCGAATCGGATTCTCTTGGAGCAGCATGTGAGTAGCCGCTAACCCGGCAAATCCTGCTAATGTATGCCGCCGCAAAATGTCCTGAAGGACTGCGGCGGACATTGACCTGACTGTCGGCCAGACTTGTTTTGAATAAAGCTCAATCGCTCTCCACGCGCTACGACCCCCGCGAGCTCTCTGATGAGGAGTTGGTCGCGCGCTCGCATACCGAGCTGTTTCACGTAACGCGCGCTTATGAAGAACTGATGCGGCGTTACCAGCGAACATTATTTAACGTTTGTGCACGGTATCTTGGGAACGATCGTGATGCAGACGATGTCTGTCAGGAAGTGATGTTGAAGGTGCTCTACGGCCTGAAGAACTTCGAGGGGAAATCGAAGTTCAAGACATGGCTATATAGCATCACGTACAACGAGTGCATCACGCAGTATCGGAAAGAACGGCGAAAGCGTCGCTTGATGGACGCTTTGAGTCTGGACCCCCTCGAGGAAGCATCTGAAGAAAAGATGCCGAAACCCGAGGAGAAGGGCGGACTTGATCGCTGGCTGGTGTATGTGAACCCGATCGACCGGGAAATTCTGGTGCTACGATTTGTCGCAGAGCTGGAATTTCAGGAGATCGCAGACATAATGCACATGGGTTTGAGTGCAACAAAAATGCGTTACAAACGCGCTCTAGACAAATTGCGTGAGAAATTTGCAGGCATTGCTGAAACTTAGTTCGGCGCAAATATCTCTTACGTGTAGGCAAGTTCTGATAGACTTGCCGCCGAGTTGTCCCCCGGTTTGCGGGACTGCTTCACAATCACCAGATGGGGATTTAACGGATGAAACTGAAAAACACCTTGGGCTTGGCCATTGGTTCTCTTATTGCTGCCACTTCGTTCGGCGCTCTGGCACAAGGCCAAGGCGCAGTTGAAATCGAAGGCTTCGCTAAGAAAGAAATGTTCGATAGCGCTCGTGACTTCAAGAACAACGGCAACCTGTTCGGCGGTTCGATCGGTTACTTCCTGACCGACGACGTTGAACTGCGTCTGGCCTACGACGAAGTGCACAACGCACGTTCCGAAGATGGCCGTAACATCAAGGGCTCCAACACCGCTCTGGATGCTCTGTACCACTTCAACAACCCGGGCGACATGCTGCGTCCATACGTATCGGCTGGCTTCTCCGACCAGAGCATCGGTCAGAACGGTTCCGGTGGTCGTAACGGTTCCACCTTCGCCAACGTTGGCGGCGGTGCCAAGCTGTACTTCACCGACAACTTCTACGCCCGTGCTGGCGTTGAAGCTCAATACAACATCGACCAGGGCGACACCGAGTGGGCTCCTAGCGTCGGTATCGGTGTGAACTTCGGTGGCGGCTCCAAGCCTGCTGCTGCTCCAGTCCCAGCACCAGCTGAAGTTTGCGCTGACAGCGACAACGAT
This sequence comes from Pseudomonas sp. F-14 TE3482, assembly GCF_053629455.1. Classification (NCBI taxonomy): domain Bacteria; kingdom Pseudomonadati; phylum Pseudomonadota; class Gammaproteobacteria; order Pseudomonadales; family Pseudomonadaceae; genus Pseudomonas; species Pseudomonas sp. F-14 TE3482. The sequence goes on along the minus strand of NZ_JBRJII010000001.1, from coordinate 5,693,700 downwards.
GGCGTTTGCGACAACGTTGACAAGTGCCCGGACACCCCAGCCAACGTAACTGTTGACGCTGATGGCTGCCCAGCAGTTGCTGAAGTTGTTCGTGTTGAGCTGGACGTGAAGTTCGACTTCGACAAGTCGGTAGTCAAGCCTAACAGCTACGGCGACATCAAGAACCTGGCTGACTTCATGAAGCAGTACCCATCCACCACTACTACTGTTGAAGGTCACACTGACTCCGTCGGTCCTGACGCTTACAACCAGAAACTGTCCGAGCGTCGTGCAAACGCCGTTAAGAACGTTCTGACCAACCAGTACGGTGTTGAATCGTCCCGCGTTCAGTCTGTTGGCTACGGCGAATCCCGCCCAGTTGCTGACAACAAAACTGACGCTGGTCGCGCTGTAAACCGTCGCGTAGAAGCGCAGGTTGAAGCTAGCGCTAAGTAATTAGCTCGCAGCTCTGGAAAAGCCCGGCTTAGGCCGGGCTTTTCTTTGTCTGCGATTTGGGTTTCAGCGAGGTTTTGGCGGTGTTCCGAAAAGATCGCAGCCTGCGGCAGCTCCTACAGGGATAAGTGCCAAATCCATGTAGGAGCTGCCGCAGGCTGCGATCTTTTGATCCCTACAAGGATAAACACCGAGCCAATGCAGGAGCTGCCGCAGGCTGCAATCTTTTGATCTCATCACAGGCCGCCACCGCGCCGATCACCAGAATCGCCGGGCTTTTGAGCTGGAAGTCACAGGCATCGTTTTCCATGGCTGCCAAGTCGCTCCGACATTCCCGTTGGTGCGGCAGGGAAGCATTTTCGATCATCGCCACAGGCGTATCGGCAGCCATTCCGCCGGCCAGCAGTTGCTCACGAATTTCACTGAGTTTCGCCACGCCCATGTAGATCACCAGCGTGGTGCCCCCTTGAGCCAGGGCCTGCCAGTTCAGGCTGCTGTCATCCTGAGTGTGCGCGGTGACCAGTGTCACGCCACGTGCGACGCCCCGCAGCGTCAGCGGAATATCGCATTGGGTCGCGCCGGCAAGGCCAGCGGTGATGCCATTGACCAGTTCAACCTCTACGCCACGCTCACGCAGCCACTGCGCTTCTTCACCGCCGCGCCCGAAGATGCACGGATCACCGCCCTTGAGCCGCACCACGCATTTGCCGTGGCGGGTATAACGCAACATCAGGCGATGAATGAAGGCTTGAGGCGTGGAGCGACAGCCACCGCGCTTACCCACAGGAATGATTCGCGCGTTCGGGCAATGCTCCAGCACCGCCTCATTGACCAGATCGTCGATCAGCACCACGTCCGCTTCGCGCAACGCTCGAACCGCCTTGAGGGTCAGCAATTCAGGGTCGCCAGGACCCGCACCCACCAGCCAGACTTTTGCGCTCATAGTGTTTTCCTCACGAGATGACGGCGACTGGCTGCGCGGTGGCGGCCAGTAAACGCTTGATTTCCGGGACGCAGGAGCCGCATTGCGTGCCACAACCCAGTTCTTGTTTCAAACCCTGCAAATCCAGGCCACGGCCAATGCCGGCACACACCGCGTTCTGGCTGACGTTCATGCAGTTGCACAGGGTTTTGGTGCCGGATGCCGGTCCGCCAGCGCTGCCCGGTGGCGCACTCAAGGGCGCCAGCAGCCAACGGCGTAGCTGTTCGTCGGCGCGACCTTCGAGCCACAGACTTTGCAGCCAGTGTTGGGCCAACGTTTCACCGGCCAGGCGAATCGCGGTGATCCGACCGTCCTCGATCCGTACCCGCTTGCCGATCGAGCGCCGAGGATCGTCGTAGGCCAATACCGGGCCGTCGTTGAGCCCCAGGCACTGATCGATATCACGCAACAACTGCGGGTCTGGCGCGGTGGCGCTGGCAGCGCGTATTAGCAATGCAGGACGCTCACGGCCGGTCAGGCTGAGGCTTGCGTAGGAAAACGCCTCGCAGAGCGGTCGTAGCGTCTCCAAATGCTGTTGAACATCACCCTCTATCAGAGCGAAAAGCTGCCAGGGCAATTGCACAGGCTCGAGTCGCACACCGCTGTGTTTGAGTTCCGGTTGTTTCGACAATGGGTCGAAGGCGGGAAGGGTGAGGGTATTCACGCCGCCCTTGAGAAAGCGGTCGCCCCAGTGCATCGGCAGAAATGCCTGGCCCGGACGTACGCTGTCATCGCTGCTGACTGGCACGATCACCGAGCCCCGGCGACTTTTCAGATTAATCAGGTCGCCAGGTTGCAGGCGATGCCGACGCAGTTCATCCGGGTGCAGGCTCAACACGGCTTCGCTGACATGGCCAAACAACTGCGCGGCGGTGCCGGTGCGGCTCATACCGTGCCATTGATCGCGCAGGCGGCCGGTGATCAGGGTCAGGGGGAAGCGCGCATCGCGTTGTTCCTTGGCGGCGCGATACGGGTCGGTGATGAACTGTGCACGCCCGCTGGCGGTCGGGAAAACTCCGTCGAGATACAGCCGCGCCGTGCCTTCGCGGGCCCCGGCGGGGAAGGGCCATTGCTGCGGACCGAGCTGATCGATCAGCGCATGGCTGATTCCGGAGAGGTCGAGGTCGCGGCCGTGAGTCAGGTGTTTGTATTCGTCGAAGACCTGCGCCGGGGTTTCAAAGGCAAACAGGCTGGTGGCTCCAGGGCGCAGAATTTTTTCCAGGCGCTGTGCGAAATCCACGGTGATCGCCCAGTCGGGCCGTGCTTCACCGGGTGCGCCGATGGCCCGGCGGACGTGGGAAATGCGCCGTTCGGAGTTGGTGACCGTGCCGTCCTTTTCACCCCAACTGGCGGCGGGCAACAGCAGGTCGGCGAACGCGGCGGTTTCGGTGGTGCGAAAGGCTTCCTGCAACACCACGAACGGACAGGCTTGCAGTGCCTCGCGCACAGCGGTCTGGTCCGGCAGCGACTGTGCAGGGTTAGTGCAGGCGATCCACAGGGCTTTGATCTTGCCGCTGCGCATCTGCTCGAACAGCTCGATGGCCGTCAGGCCGGTGTTCGCGGGCAGTTGATCAACGCCCCAGTAGTCGGCTACTTGTGCGCGGTGGTCGGCATTGGCGGCTTCGCGATGGCCTGGCAGCAGGTTCGACAAACTGCCGGTTTCCCGGCCGCCCATGGCATTTGGCTGACCAGTCAGCGAGAAAGGTCCTGCACCAGGCCGGCCAATTTGCCCGGTGGCCAGGTGCAGGTTGATCAGCGCGCTGTTCTTCGCGCTGCCGGCGGTGGACTGATTCAGCCCCATGCACCACAGCGACAGAAAGCTCGGTGAAGTGCCGATCCATTGCGCGCATTGCTGCAATTGCTCGACGCTGATGCCACAGAGTTGCGAAACCATTGTCGGGGTGTAATCGCGTACCAGATTTTTCAGCTCGGCCAGGCCTTCGGTGTGGGCCTTGATGAAGTCGCGGTCGACCCAGTCTTCCCACAGCAACAGGTGCAGAATCCCATGGAACAGGGCGACATCGGTGCCGGGCAGAATCGCCAAATGCATGTCAGCCAAATCGCAGGTGTCGGTGCGCCGTGGGTCGATGACGATGACCTTCATCTGTGGGCGGCGGGATTTGGCTTCTTCCAGGCGACGAAACAGTACCGGATGGGCGTAGGCCATGTTGCTGCCGACGATCATCACGCAGTCGCTCAGTTCCAGGTCTTCGTAGCTGCAAGGCGGAGCATCGGCACCGAGGCTGCGCTTGTAGCCGACCACCGCTGAAGACATGCACAGCCGTGAATTACTGTCGATGTTGTTGGTGCCCACCAGCGCTCGCGCCAGTTTGTTGAAGGCGTAGTAATCCTCGGTCAGCAACTGCCCGGAGATATAGAACGCAACGCTGTCCGGGCCATGCTCGGCGATGGTTTCGGCGAAGACGCTGGCGGCGTGATCGAGCGCTGTGTCCCAGTCGGTGCGGCTGCGGGCCAGGCCTTTGCCCAGGCGCAGTTCCGGGTACAACGCCCGTGCCGCCAAGTCGCCGGTCAGGTGCAGGGTCGAACCTTTACTGCACAATTTGCCGAAGTTGGCCGGGTGCGCCGGATCGCCGCTGACGCCGAGGATGCGCTCGCCATCGTGTTCGATCAGCACGCCGCAGCCGACCCCGCAGTAGCAGCAGGTGGAGGCAGTGATTTGACGGTCCATCAGCTTGCTTCCCGTAGCGCCAGCAGCACCCGGCCGTTCTCGACCCGTGCCGAGTGATGGTGGGCGCAGCCGATATCCGGGGCCTGGGCCTCGCCGGTTTCCAGGTCGATCTGCCAGTTGTGCAGCGGGCAGGCCACCCGTTTGCCGTAGATCAAACCCTGGGACAGTGGCCCACCCTTGTGCGGGCAGCGGTCGTCGAGGGCGAAAACCTCATCGTCGCTCGTACGAAAAATCGCGATGTCGCCTTTCGGGCCCGCGATGATCCGCGAGCCAAGGGTGTTGATCTCTTCCAGTGCGCAGATATCCAGCCAGTTCATGCCTGCACCTCCAGGTTCTTCACGGGAATGACCTCGAATTCTTTTTTCAGCAGCGGCTGTTCGAGGCGTTCCTTCCAGGGGTCCTGCTCGAACGACAGGGAAAATTGCAGGCGATCGTTCAATGCCTTGCGCCGTTCTGGGTCTTCCAGCACGGCTTTCTTGATGTGTTCCATGCCGACCCGTTGCAGGTAGTGCACGGTGCGCTCGAGGTAGAAGGCTTCTTCGCGATACAGCTGCAGGAAAGCGCCGTTGTATTCGCGCACTTCTTCGGCGGTTTTCAGTTTGACGAAGAACTCCGCGACTTCGGTTTTGATCCCGCCGTTGCCGCCGATGTACATCTCCCAGCCGGAGTCCACGCCGATAATTCCGACGTCCTTGATCCCCGCTTCCGAGCAGTTGCGTGGGCAACCGGAGACGGCCAGTTTCACTTTGTGCGGCGACCACATGTTGAACAGGTCGTGCTCAAGCTCGATGCCCAGTTGCGTGGAGTTCTGGGTGCCGAAGCGGCAGAACTCGCTGCCGACACAGGTTTTTACCGTGCGGATGGATTTGCCGTAGGCGTGGCCGGACGGCATGTCCAGGTCTTTCCAGACGCCTGGCAGATCCTGCTTCTTGATCCCCAGCAAGTCGATGCGCTGGCCGCCGGTGACCTTGACCATCGGCACGTTGTACTTGTCGGCCACGTCGGCAATGCGCCGCAGCTCTGAAGGATTGGTCACACCGCCCCACATCCGAGGGACTACAGAGTAAGTGCCGTCTTTCTGAATGTTGGCGTGGGCGCGTTCGTTGATCAGGCGCGATTGCGGGTCGTCCTTGGCTTCGCCCGGCCAGGTGGAAATCAGGTAGTAGTTGAGCGCCGGACGGCACGTGGCGCAACCGTTCGGGGTGCGCCAGTTCAGATAGCTCATGGTGCCGGCGATGGTCAGCAGGTGCTGGTCGCGGATGGCCTGGCGGATTTGCCCATGGTTGAGGTCGCTGCAACCGCAGATGGCTTTTTCGCTTTTCGGTTTGACGTCCGCCGCACCGCCCACGGTATTGATCAGGATCTGCTCGACGAGGCCGGCGCAGGAACCGCAGGAACTGGCGGCCTTGGTGTGTTTTTTCACATCATCAACGCTGAACAGGCCATGTTCCTGGATGGCCTTGACGATGGTGCCTTTGCACACGCCATTGCAGCCGCAGACTTCGGCGGTGTCGGCCATGCTCATGGCCTTGTCCTGGCCCTGGTGTCCTACATCACCAAGAGCGTTTTCGCCGAACATCAAGTGATCGCGGATCTCGCCGATGGCATGGTTCTCACGGATCTGCCGGAAATACCAACCGCCATCTGCCGTATCGCCGTACAGACAGGCGCCGACCAGCACGTCATCCTTGATCACCAGTTTTTTGTAAACCCCGCCGATCGGATCGGAGAGGGTGATGGTCTCGGTGCCTTCGCCGCCCATGAAGTCGCCGGCGGAAAACAGGTCGATGCCGGTGACTTTCAATTTGGTCGACGTCACCGAGCCCTTGTAGGTGGCGAAACCCAGTTGGGCGAGGTGGTTGGCGCAGACCTTGGCCTGTTCGAACAGCGGCGCGACCAGACCGTAGGCGATGCCACGGTGGCTGGCGCATTCGCCGATGGCGTAGACCCGAGGGTCGTAGGTTTGCATCGTGTCGTTGACCAGAATCCCGCGATTGCACGGGATGCCGGACTTTTCCGCGAGTTCGGTGTTGGGACGAATACCAGCGGCCATCACCACCAGGTCGGCAGGGATGATGTCGCCGTTCTTGAACTCAACCGAGCCGACCCGGCCATTGCCGGCATCGTGCAGGGCCTGGGTCTGTTCGCACAGGCGGAAATGCAGGCCACGGGCTTCCAGGGCGGTTTGCAGGAGTTGGCCGCTGGTTTTGTCCAGTTGCCGCTCCAGCAGCCATTCGCCGATGTGCACCACGGTGACGTGCATGCCGCGCAGCATCAGGCCGTTGGCGGCTTCAAGGCCCAGCAGACCGCCGCCGATGACCACGGCGTGCTTGTGGGTCTTGGCGGTGTCGATCATCGCCTGGGTGTCGGCAATGTCGCGGTAGCCGATCACGCCCTGCAAGGTGTTTCCGGGGATCGGCAGGATGAACGGGGTCGAACCGGTGGCAATCAGCAGGCGGTCGTATTCAGCCTCGGTGCCGTCTTCGGCGATGACCCGCCGTTTGACCCGGTCGATCTCCACCACTTTACGGTTGAGCAGCAGCTTGATGTTGTTTTCCAGGTACCAGTCCAGGTCGTTGAGCACGATCTCTTCGAACGTCTGTTCGCCGGCCAGTACGGGCGACAACAGGATGCGGTTGTAGTTGGTATGGGGTTCGGCGCCGAAGACCGTGATGTCGTACAGCTCATTACTCAGCTTTAGCAGTTCTTCCAGGGTACGTACCCCGGCCATGCCGTTGCCGATCATCACTAATTTTAGTTTTTTCATCAGGTTCTCCGGGGAGCTCGGGCCTGCCTCATCAGGGCATTCAGGCCTTGCTCGACAAAATTTTGCGCAAACAAAAAAAGGCGTCCCGCTAGTTAACTAGCGAGGACGCCTTTGTCCTTGTCCCGTTCTCTCGGGCAGCGCAGCCTTCTACGTTGAAGGTTGGGCTTTATGTATGTTGGGGAAGGTAATGCAGTGGTTGTGCCAAGTCCCACAAATGCGGAATTTATGGGCTCTCAGCACGGGAGGAGGGTGTTTGTGTGCACCGGTTCAATGCGCCATGCCCGGTTTTGAAGCAGAAAAGATCAAAAGATCGCAGGCTTCGCCAGCTCCTACAGGAGATCGTGGGCACCGGTAGGCGCTGGCGCAGGCTGCGATCTTTTGATCTTTTGATCTTTTGGGTGAAATGAAAAACTCAACCATGAAACAGCAAAAACAGCAGCACCAGATTCACCAGCAACGACACCAGCGCCAACGTCCGCCAGACTTTCAGCGGTTCGCGCTCCAGCAACGGTCTGGGGCGCACGCTCAAACTGCGACGTTCTCCCTGTTCCAGTAGCAACAACCATTCTTCCGCCGTTTCAAAGCGCTGATCCGGAGCTGCCGCCACCGCGCGCTCCAGACTTTGCGCGATCCATTCCGGCAGGTCGGGCCGGTAGCGGCTGGCGCTGACAGGCACACCAAACCGTGGGCGCTGGAATGCTTCGATTTCACCGTAGGGATAATGCCCGGTCAGCAGGTAATACAAGGTCACGCCCACCGCATACAAATCCTGTTGTGGTGTAGGAGGATCACCTCGAAAGGCTTCCGGCGCGATATAGCTGGGCGTTCCGGGCAGGGCGCAGGCTTGATCTTCGGACAGCCCGGGGCAGTAGGCGAGGCCGAAATCCAGTAGGCGCAGCTCACCGTCGTCTCCTAGCAGCAGGTTCTCCGGTTTGATATCGCGATGCAGAATTTGCCGTCGATGCAATATGCCGATAGCCCGCAGCAGGCGTTCGGCCAAGTCCAGCCATTGAGCCAATGGCAGCGTTGCGACACGCTCATGCAGCTCTGCCAAGGTAGACCCGGAATATTCACGCATCACGTAATACAAATGCTGACGCTGACTGGCGGCATGGACTTCAGGAAAATGCCGCCCGGCCACACGCTTGAGAAACCATTCCTCTGACAACAACGCCTGCCCGGCCTGGTGATCGTCACGGAGCGCGCTGGGCAAGGTTTTCAGCAGCCAGGGCTGTTGTTGTGCGTCGCGCACCCGGTAGAGCAGCGATTGCTGGCTCTGGCCGAGGATCCCCTCGACCTGCCAGCCTTCGAAAGTCTGGCCCGGTTTCAGCGCAGGCGGGAGTGGCCATTGCTGCAGATGAATCAGCGCGTCGCCAATGCTGGTTTCACCGAGGGCATCGACCCGCACCAACAGGGCGCTGGCGTTGTCCTGACTGCCGGCCAGATGTGCAGCGTTGACCAGGGTCTGCGCGGCACTGTTCAGGTCGGGTTGATCGCGCAGAATCGCCGCAATGGCCGTGTCGCCCAGCACGGCCCAGATGCCGTCGCTGAGCAGCACGAAACTCTCGTTCAGGCGCAGTTCACCATCGAGAAAGTCCAGCACCAGGTGTTGATCCAGCCCAAGGGCTCGTTTGAGCACATGCTGCATGCCCGGCTGGTCCCAGACGTGATCCTCACTCACCCGTTGCAGTGTGTCGGCGTGCCAGCGATAAACCCGGCAATCACCCACATGAGCCAGAGTGAAACGCCTGCCGCGCATTACCAAGGCACTGACAGTAGTCAGCAGCGGTTGCCCGCCGCCGTTCGCCTGCAACCAGCGGTTTTGCGCCAGTAGCAGACGGTCCAGTGCCTGGGCGACGCCCCAGGTTTCCGGGGTGGCGTAGTAGTCCAGCGCCAAGGCCTGCAAGGTCGAACGGGCCGCGAGCCCGCCATCGGCACATTGGCTGACGCCGTCGGCGATGGCGAACAGGTAACCCTTGCTTGCCGCCAGCGCCGGGGCCGGAGTGACCAGGCGCACAGCGTCCTGGTTCTCCTCGCGGGGGCCGATGGCGCTGTGTTCGGCAAAACTCAGTTGCAGGCTCATTCAGTCCTCACACCCGTGCTGCGGTGACGGCTGCCGAACCCCAGGTGGTTCTCCAGCGACGTTTCACACCGTGCAGACCGAACCAGGCAAGCACGCCAAGGCTGGCGAACAACCACAAGGCCAGTTGATAGCTGCCGGTGCTTTGCTTGATCGCGCCCATGCCGGCGGCCAGTGCGAAGCCACCGATGCCGCCGGCCATGCCGATCAGCCCGGTCATCACACCGATCTCCCGACGAAAACGCTGCGGGACCAACTGGAATACGGCACCGTTGCCTGCACCCAAACCGAGCATAGTGCACACGAAAAGCGCCAGCGCGGCGTAGGAATTCGGCAGATTGAAACCCACGGTCGCAATGCAGATCGCTGCCACGGTGTACATCGCAAGCAAGGTGCGAATCCCGCCGAAGCGATCCGCCAGCGCGCCGCCCAACGGACGCATCAGGCTGCCACCGAACACACAAGCAGCAGTGTAGTAGCCGGCAGTCACCGGGCTCAGGCCGTATTGGTCGTTGAAGTAGCCAGGCAGGGCGCTGGCCAGGCCGATGAAACCGCCGAAGGTCACGCTGTAGAAAAACATGAACCACCAACTGTCGCGGTCACCCAGGGCCTTGAAGTAGTCGGCCATCGATTTGGCTTTCGGCCGCTCGGGAGCATTCTTGGCCAGCCAGGCGAAGACGATCAGGGTCAGGACCAGCGGGATCAGGGCGAAGCCGAACACGTTGCTCCAGCCAAATGCGGCGGCCAGCACCGGGGCGATCAAGGCTGCGAGTACAGTGCCCGAGTTGCCGGCACCGGCGATGCCCATGGCTTTGCCTTGGTGCTGGGGCGGATACCATTGCGAGGCCAATGGCAGGGCGACGGCGAATGACGCACCTGCCACGCCAAGGAACAGGCCTAGCAACAACGCTTGTTCGTAACTGTGGATGCCGACTTTCCAGGCGACGAACAGGGCGCAGATGACGATCACCTGGCCGATCATCCCGGCGATTTTTGGCGACAGACGATCAGCCAGCAGGCCCATCACAAAGCGCAATATGGCCCCGGCCAGAATCGGCGTGGCCACCACCAGCCCGCGTTGTTGGGTGGTCAGGTGCAGATCAGCGGCGATCTGCACCGCCAAAGGGCCGAGCAGGTACCAGACCATGAAGCTCAGATCGAAATAGAGGAAGGCTGCGAACAGTGTCGGGGTATGGCCGGATTTCCAGAAGCTTGAATTCATCGCGCACCTCAGCTGTCAGGCGTATCAAGAAGGAGTCATGAGCTTGCAGGTGGGGCGCCGCAACGGCCGCACCACCAGCCCCGGTCTCTGGGGCCAAAACGGAAAAACGCCGCTACCCGATCCGCCAGGGGGCGAATGAGGTGAGCGACGTCTTCGTCGTAGGTGGGGCAACCGCCGTTGGTTACCTTGCAGGGATTACCTAGCGAGATCTGTGCCAACACGTGAGATCGCGTTATGGCCATCGCGGGCAAGCCCGCTCCCACAGGTTTTGTGGACACCGAAGATCCATGTGGGAGCGGGCTTGCCCGCGATGGCGTCCTCCAATGCACCACAAGGCTTCAGCCAAGCAGTTCACTCATGGCAATGATCTGCTCCGCCACCTGTATCAGCTTCTGCTGGCGGCTCATGGCCTGGCGGCGCATCAGGGTGTAGGCCTCTTCTTCGTTGCAGTCCTTCATCTTCATCAGCAGCCCCTTGGCCAGCTCGATGCGCTTGCGCTCGGCCAGTTGCTGGTCGCGGGCGTGCAGTTGCGCCCGCAGGGCCTGGTCGCTTTCAAAGCGCGCCATGGCCACGTCGAGAATCGGCTGCAAGCGTTGTGCGTGAATGCCTTCGACGATGTAGGCACTGACGCCGGACTTGATCGCCCGGCGCATCACGTCGGGGTCGTGCTCGTCGGTGAACATCACAATCGGCCGTGGTTGGTCACGGGTCACCAGCACCACTTGCTCCATCACATCGCGGCTTGGTGACTCGGTATCGATCAAAATCACGTCCGGACGCACCGTTTCGACGCGCGCGGGCAGGTCAATGGTCAGGCCGGACTCGTCGATGACCTCGAACCCGGCTTCGGTCAGAGCCGCCTTCAGGCGCCCGACTTTTTTCGCAGTGTCATTGATCAGCAGGATACGCAACATATTCGTAGGCTCCTGTCAGCGGCTGGCGAGAAGGGGAGCGCTGTCGCTCATGGCGTGCAGCGTGAAGCTGCGGGCATAGCCGGCCGGGTCTGAGCCGTCCCAGATTTTGCCGTCGATCAATTGACTGTTGCGCATTTCCTGGCTCCGGGCGGACACACCGACAGCGGTGGCGGCCTCACGGTATAAGTCTAGTTGCTGGACCTGACGGGCCACGCCGAGGTAATCCGGGTCGTCACGCAACAAGCCCCAGCGACGGAACTGGGTCATGAACCACATACCGTCGGACAAATACGGAAAATTGACCTCGCCACCACCGTGAAAACGCATGGCGTGCGGGTCTTGCCAGCGATTACCCAGGCCGTCGGCGTAGTCACCGAGCAACCGTGGTTCGATGCAGTCGAGCGGTGCATCCAGATACTCAGGCGCACTCAACAGTTGCGCGGTGCTGCGGCGATTTTCGTGGCTGGCTTCGATGAATCGGCTGGCTTCGAGGATCGCCATCACCAATGCCCGTGCGGTGTTGGGGTATTGCTCGACAAAGGTGCGGGTGCAGCCGAGGACTTTTTCCGGGTGATCGGGCCAGATTGTCTGGGTGGTGGCCATGGTAAACCCGAGATTCTGCTGCACCGCACTGGCCGCCCACGGCTCGCCGACGCAGAAACCGTCGATGCGCCCGGCTTGTAGGTGCGCGACCATTTGCGGCGGCGGCACCACCACGCTGTCGACATCCTGCAACGGATGAATGCCCTGACTCGCGAGCCAGTAATACAGCCACATGGCATGGGTGCCCGTAGGAAATGTCTGGGCGAAGGTCAGTTTTGGGCGACTTTGGTGCACGTGCCGGTCCAGTGCTTCAGGACTGGTCACATCCAGGGCCTGCAAGCCGTGGGAGAGGTTGATGCTCTGACCGTTCTGGTTCAGGCCCATGAGCACGGCCATGTCGGTGGAGGCTACGCCGCCGATGCCCAGGTGCACGGCGTAAATCAGGCCGTAGAGGCTGTGGGCGGCGTCGAGTTCGCCGCTGACCAGTTTGTCCCGCAGGTTGGCCCAGGACGACTGGCGCTTGAGGTTCAGGGTCAGACCGTAGGGTTGGGCGAAGCCCTGAGTGGCGGCGACCACCACTGAGGCGCAGTCGCTCAGGGCCATGAAGCCGAGGTTTATTTCAGTCTTTTCCGGGGCATCGCTGCCGTTGACCCAGGCCAGTGGGCCGGCTGATGGTTCGTTCATCGATTTCGCACCTTCCAAAAAAAAGCGTCGTCCCAAGGCCTTTGCGTGGGCAAAGCCGGGTGACGACGCCATTGTCCTTCCACCCATCCCGCCGTTGGCATGAGTGCTGATGCCTGTGATTGGTGCAAGGCATATGCCATCGCTGGCTGATTTTGTTGCGCGCCTCGCCTGTGGACCCGATGCGCGGCTATAATCGCCGCCTCTCATCGCCAACCGAGTCAAGCCTGCCCATGTACACCCTGGCCCGTCAGCTGCTGTTCAAACTTTCCCCGGAAACCTCCCACGATCTGTCCCTGGACCTGATCGGCGCGGGCGGGCGTTTGGGCCTTAACGGCTTGCTGTGCAAGGCACCGGCGAAACTGCCGGTGACGGTCATGGGCCTGGAGTTCCCGAACCCGGTGGGTTTGGCGGCCGGTCTGGACAAGAACGGCGCGGCGATCGATGGTTTTGCCCAATTGGGTTTCGGTTTCGTTGAAATCGGTACCATCACTCCGCGACCGCAACCGGGTAACCCGAAACCACGGATTTTCCGCTTGCCGGACGCCGAGGCGATCATCAACCGCATGGGCTTCAACAACCTCGGCGTCGATCACTTGCTCGCTCGTGTGGCGGCGGCCAAGTACAAGGGCGTGCTGGGCATCAACATCGGCAAAAATTTCGATACGCCGGTTGAACGTGCGGTCGATGACTACCTGATCTGCCTGGACAAGGTTTATGCCCACGCCAGCTACGTGACAGTCAACGTCAGTTCACCGAACACCCCGGGCCTGCGCAGCCTGCAATTCGGTGATTCGCTCAAGCAATTGCTCGCCGACCTGGCTACCCGCCGGGCGGAACTGGCCCTGCGTCACGGCAAGCATGTTCCGTTGGCGATCAAGATCGCGCCGGACATGACTGATGAAGAAACCGTTCAAGTCGCTCAAGCGTTGATCGAAACCGGGATGGACGCGGTGATTGCCACCAACACCACCCTGAGCCGCGTCGGTGTCGAAGGTATGGAACATGGTGACGAGGCGGGCGGGTTATCCGGCGCACCGGTTCGCGACAAGAGCACTCACACGGTGAAGGTGCTGGCGGCGGAACTGGCCGGTCGTTTGCCGATCATTGCCGTGGGCGGCATCACTGAAGGCAAGCACGCGGCTGAGAAAATTGCCGCGGGTGCGAGTTTGGTGCAGATTTACTCTGGCTTTATCTATAAAGGCCCGGCGCTGATTCGTGAATCGGTGGATGCCATCGCTGCGCTGCGCTGAAGATTCATATGCGGCGATGAGGATTAACTGTGGCGAGGGAGCAAGCTCCCTCGCCACAAAAGCGACATCACCAACGCAATATTTACAGGCATAAAAAAGGGCTCCTCGAAGGAGCCCCTGGGCCGAAGCCCGCCGTCCGGATGGGACGTGCGTGGTTAAGTCATTACGTAATCAGATTGTCGTGTCGGAGTGTGTGCCCTGTATTAGCCGACGGCGTGAAGTTCGTTGAGTCTGTGGATTCCCGCAGTGCCGGTCATACCGTCCCAGTTGTCGCCGCGTCCTTCTCGCCAGCCATTGATCCAGGCTTGGCGTACCGACGGTAGAGTAAAAGGGCAAAGCTCACGGGATTTACCACCAACGCCATATTGATATCCGCGCAAAAATGCTCTTTCCAACGGATCACGCTTAAGTCTTCTCATAGGGTGTTTCCCTCACTTGTTGACTGTATTTATCGCGTCGACCTCAATCGAGGTCAGGCAGAAAATTCCTGCCGTTGGCGGCTCGCTGCCGGCGTCGCGAGCCAAGGTGTTGACGCCGTTGCGACGTCAACCTGAGTTGAGTTCTAACCAATGCGTCACATCGAGGGAATGATCGTTTTGTCATAAGAACGTAACCATAAAGATGCTATGGCCATAAGTAACACGATATTTGTCCCGTGTTTATTGGCCAAACCCCGGTATGATCGGCCCTGCGCGGGATGAGAGGGTTGAGGCCTTTAACGAGAATGACACCCGTTCACTTGGGGACTATTCGACGAAGGGTCGACTTATGACATTTTGTTGCATCAACTTTTTTATCTGCCCTGGCATCTAAGCTCTTTTAACCCGAGCAGTCAGGGTGGGGACGGCACACCTTCGTGCCACGCGGGCGCTCTGTTAGAAAAGCGCCTGATTGAAAACCGGATCGGCAATGCGTTGCCGGTTCACTTAGCTAAAGGCTCTGGAATTACCATGTCCGATCGTTTCGAACTCTTCCTCACTTGCCCCAAAGGCCTTGAAGGCCTGCTCATCGAGGAAGCCGTCGGGCTTGGCCTTGAGGAAGCACGTGAGCACACCTCGGCTGTGCGCGGCATGGCCACCATGGAAACCGCCTATCGCCTGTGCCTGTGGTCGCGTCTGGCGAACCGTGTGCTGCTGGTGCTCAAGCGCTTCCCAATGAAGGACGCCGAAGACCTCTACCACGGTGTGCTGGATATCGAGTGGCAAGACCACATGCTCAACGATGGCACCCTGGCCGTCGAATTCAGCGGTCACGGTTCGGGCATCGATAACACGCACTTCGGCGCTTTGAAGGTCAAGGATGCGATCGTCGATAAACTGCGCACTCCCCAAGGCGATCGTCCGTCCATCGACAAGCTCAACCCGGACCTGCGCATTCACTTGCGCCTGGACCGTGGCGAAGCGATTTTGTCTCTCGACCTTTCCGGCCATAGCTTGCACCAGCGTGGTTACCGCTTGCAGCAGGGCGCTGCGCCGCTGAAGGAAAACCTCGCGGCGGCGATTCTGATCCGTTCCGGCTGGCCACGGATTGCCGCCGATGGTGGCGCACTGGCTGACCCGATGTGCGGTGTCGGTACGTTCCTGGTCGAAGCCGCGATGATCGCCGCCGACATGGCGCCGAACCTGCGTCGTGAGCAGTGGGGTTTCACCGCCTGGCTCGGTCACGTGCCGGCGCTGTGGAAAAAGCTCCACGAAGAAGCCACCGAACGCGCCGCAGCCGGTCTGGCCAAGCCACCGCTGTGGATTCGCGGTTACGAAGCTGACCCACGCCTGATTCAACCGGGCCGCAATAACGTCGAACGTGCCGGCCTGAGTGAGTGGATCAAAATCTACCAGGGCGAAGTCGCGACGTTCGAGCCGCGCCCGGACCAGAACCAGAAAGGCCTGGTGATCTGCAACCCTCCGTACGGCGAGCGTCTGGGCGATGAGGCGAGCCTGCTCTACCTCTACCAGAACCTCGGCGAACGTCTGCGTCAGGCCTGCTTGAACTGGGAAGCGGCGGTGTTCACCGGCGCCCCGGACCTGGGCAAGCGCATGGGCATCCGCAGCCACAAACAGTATTCGTTCTGGAACGGCGCCCTGCCGTGCAAATTGCTGCTGATCAAGGTCACGCCGGACCAGTTCGTCACTGGCGAGCGTCGCACTCCGGAACAGCGCCAGATCGAGCGCGAACAGGCCGAATCCGACGCTCCATCGAACATCGAAGCGCCGGGCAAGTACGAGAAGTACAACAAGAACGGCAACCCGATCAAGCCGGCCCCGGTGGTGATCGAGCAACCGCGCTTGAGCGAAGGCGGGCAAATGTTTGCCAACCGTCTGCAAAAAAACCTCAAGGCCCTCGGTAAGTGGGTCAAGCGTGAAGGTATCGACTGCTACCGCGTCTACGATGCCGACATGCCGGAATATTCCATGGCCATCGACCTGTATCACGACTGGGTCCACGTTCAGGAATACGCTGCACCGAAATCCATCGATCCGGAAAAAGCCTCGGCACGGATGTTCGATGCCCTGGCGGCGATCCCGCAGGCGCTGAACATCGACAAGAACCGCGTGGTGGTCAAACGTCGCGAGCGTCAGAGCGGCACCAAGCAGTACGAACGCCAGAGCGCACAGGGCAAGTTCAATGAGGTCAACGAAGGCGGCGTGAAGCTGCTGGTGAACCTCACCGACTACCTCGACACCGGGCTGTTCCTCGACCACCGGCCGATGCGCATGCGAATCCAGAAAGAGGCGGCCGGCAAGCGCTTCCTCAACCTGTATTGCTACACCGCGACCGCCAGCGTTCATGCAGCCAAGGGCGGTGCGCGCAGCACCACCAGCGTCGACCTGTCGAAAACCTATCTGGATTGGGCGCGTCGCAACCTGTCGCTGAACGGTTTTTCCGACAAGAACCGTCTGGAACAGGGCGATGTGATGGCCTGGCTCGATGCCTGCCGTGACGAGTACGACCTGATCTTCATCGACCCGCCGACCTTCTCCAACTCCAAGCGCATGGAAGGGATCTTCGACGTGCAGCGTGATCAGGTGCAGTTGATCGACTTGGCGATGGCACGTCTGGCGCCGGGCGGGGTGTTGTACTTCTCCAACAACTTCCGCAAGTTCCAGCTCGAGGAAAACCTCACCGAGCGTTATGCCGTTGAAGAAATCACCGCCCAGACCATCGATCCGGATTTCGCCCGTAATGGCAAGATCCACCGTGCGTGGAAGATCACTGCTCGCTGACACTTGAGCCTGATTGGATCCAGAGCCTTGATTTTTAAAGGCTCTTGGGTTCTTTCAGTGCTGGTCAAATTAGTGGCTAATAGCTATAACTCAACGCATGGCCAATGGGCTTTTCCGGCACCTGGCGTTTTGAGTTGTATCTATGTCGCTGCACGCCGTGCGCCCCAAGATCCTGGGTTTTATCCGCGAAGATGTTTCGGCCTGGCTGGTCGCACTGTTGGCATTGCTTGTCGGCGGGGTTCTCACGGGATTGCTGGCCTGGGCGACGTTCAATCAGTTTCATCAGCAATTGCGGCAACGTTTCCAGCTGCTCGCCAGTGAACGTTACAGCCGTATCGAAGAACGTTTCGAAGATCAGGAGCAGCGCCTTGACGGCCTGCGTCGGTTCTTCGTCAATTCCGAATCGGTGTCCCGCGAGGAATTCGACGGTTACGCCAAACCTCTTTTGCGTCGCACCCAGGCTTACTCCTGGGCCCCCCGGGTTTCCCGCGCCGAACGTCCTCTGCTTGAACGCGAGGTGCGAGAAGAAGGCTTGAGCGGCTTCACCTTTCGCGAACTTGCCGCCGACGGCCAGTTGCAACCTGCCGTAGAGCGGGACGAGTATGTACCGGTGCTCTACACCCAAACCCAGAGCCGACTGCCTACGCCGCTGGGTTACGACTTGCTGGCCCAGCCCCTGCGCCGTTCGACCCTGGAACGCGCCGATCGCAATGGCCGTATGGCCGTGTCGCAACCGTTGCATCTGGTAGGCATCGAGCCCGCCTATTCGCGGGGCGTGTTGCTAGTGGCTCCGGTCATCCATCAGAACCTCCCCAATGCTGCGCCCGCCGGTTATGTCATGGCGGTGATCAGCATGCGTCAGTTGTTGGCGGACGGGCTGCCGGAAGAGAATCATGACTCTCTCTCGGTGCGTATCCTCGACTTGTCCACCGATGATCAGCATGAAGTGTTGTATGAGTCGACCAACACGGCGGGGGCCAGTGACTTGTCCTCCACACGTTTGCTACGTCTGGCCGACCATGACTATCAAGTGGACATGCGTCCCAGCGCCGCGTTCCTGAAAGCCAACCATTCCTCGGTGGCCAGCCTGGTGGTACTCGGCGGTTTGCTCAGCCTGCTGCTCAGTGTGTTTCTCTATGTGTTGGTCAGCCAGCGCCAGCGAGCGTTGAAAATGGTGGAGCAGCGGACCCAGGAACTTCACGATCGTGAGCAAGAGTTGCGCGGCACCCATGGCCAGTTGCGCGGTGTGCTGGATGCCGCGACTCAGGTGGCGATCATCGCCACCGACTTGCGCGGGGTGATTAGCACCTTCAACGCCGGTGCAGAGCAAATGCTCGGCTATTGCAGTGCGCAGGTCATAGGCCACATGACCCTGGAAAGCCTGCATCTGCCCCGGGAACTCGAAGCGCGCTCGGCCGAGTTGAGCGCGCGCTATGGCAAGCCCATCCCGACGTGTCAGGCGATGCTGGTCGAAGGCGGGGAAGAGGGCGGTCACGAAGCCCGTGAGTGGACGCTGGTGCGCCACGACGGCAGTCACTTGACGGTGAACATGCTGGCGACCCCGGTACTCGACGAGCAAGGCTTGTGGGTCGGGCACCTGGCGATTTGTATCGACATCACCGAGCGCAAGCGCGTCCACGAAGCCCTGGCGGCACGTGACCTGTTGTTGAAGAAACTCAGCGCCCATGTGCCCGGCGGGATCTACCAGTTCAAGATGGAATTCGATGGGCGCTTCAGCGTGATCTACGCCAGCGACGGTATGCGCGATATCTACGAACTCGAGCCGGACGTGCTGTTGCTCAACGCCGAAGCGGTGTTCGCGCGGATTCATCCTCAGGACGCGCGTCGGGTCCGCGCTTCAATCCTGGCCTCGGCTGACACCCTCAGCCCTTGGCGTGAAGAGTACCGCGTGCAATTGCCCCAGCGTGGTCTGCGCTGGGTCCGCGGTGAAGCGACTCCTGAAGAACTGCCCGGTGGCGGTGTGCTATGGCATGGTTTCATCTCGGACATTTCCGACCTCAAGCGCGTGGAGGAGGAGTTGCGCGCACTGTCAGTGACCGACTCCCTGACCGGGATCCATAACCGTCGCTACTTCCAGGAGCGCCTGACCACCGAAATGGCGCGGGTCGAGCGCGGCGGTGGCGAGTTGTCAGTGATCATGCTCGACATCGATCACTTCAAGCGCATCAATGATCAGCACGGTCATGCCGTGGGTGATCGGGTATTGCAGGCCGTGTGCGAGCGCATTGGCGGTCGCCTGCGGTGCACAGACGTGTTTTGTCGCCTGGGCGGCGAAGAGTTCATGGTGCTCTGTCCGGATATCAACGGCGAACAGGCCCACGTGCTGGCCGTGGAGTTGTGGCAAGGGTTGCGCAATGCGCCGATTGACGAGGTCGGTATCGTCACCGCGAGTTTCGGGATTGCCAGTTGGCGGGCCGGAGAGGGCGCGGATTCGCTGCTGTTGCGGGCGGACTCAGGGGTATATGCGGCGAAGCAGGCGGGAAGGGATCGGGTTGAGGGGCAGATGAGCTAGGACAGCATGCGGACCCTGTGGGAGCGGGCTTGCTCGCGAATGCGGTGTATCAGTCGACATTAATGCTGAATGACACACCGCATTTGCGAGCAAGCCCGCTCCCACATTTTTTGATCTCCAGTGTCTGGACGATCGGGTTACAACACCGAAGCCGTTTCCGGCAGTTTCGGCTGGCGATACAGGTCCAGCAGCACCTGATCCAACACCGAGGAGGCGCCAAATGGTGCCTTGTCGTTGAGGATCGCCACGACCGCCCAGGTATTGCCATTGATGTCGCGGCTGTAGCCGGAGATGGCGCGCACGGTGTTCAGGGTGCCGGTCTTGACGTGGGCTTCACCGCGCATCGCGGTGGTCTTCAGGCGTTTGCGCATGGTGCCGTCGGTGCCGGCAATGGGCATCGAGCTGATGAACTCGGCGGAATACGGGCTGCGCCAGGCGGCTTGCAGCATCGCGGCCATTTCACGGGCACTCACGCGCTCGGCGCGGGACAGGCCGGAGCCGTTCTCCATCACCAGGTGCGGCGCAGTGATGCCTTTTCTCGCCAGCCACTGACGCACCACGCGCTGGGCTGCCTTGGCATCGTCACCGTCGGCATCCGTGCGGAACTTCTGGCCCAGGCTCAGGAACAACTGCTGAGCCATGGTGTTGTTACTGTATTTGTTGATGTCGCGAATGATTTCCGCCAGGTCTGGCGAGTAGGCCCGGGCCAGCACCTTGGCGTTGCTCGGCGTCGGTGCCAGACGATCCTGGCCCTGGATGCTGCCGCCCAGTTCCTTCCAGATCGCCCGCACAGCGCCAGCGGTGTAGGTCGCGTGATCAAGCAGCGACAGGTAGGTCTGGGAGCTGCAGCCTTCGCCCAACTGGCCGCCAACGGTCACGGTGACGCTGCCATCAGCCTGGGCCACCGGGTTGTAACGCACGCCACCGGTGCATTGCTTGGAGTTGAGCGCCTTGACCTGATTGTCGATGCGGATGCTGGCAATCGGTGGCTCGACCGACACCAGGACCTTGCCCGAGTCGTTGCGGGCCACGAAGCGCAGGGCCTTGAGGTTGACCAGCAGCGCGTCGGGTTTGACCAGGAACGGTTTGTTCTCGTCGTTGCCGTCGTCGTTGAATTCAGGCAGTTGTGGTTGCACGAAGAAGCCGCGGTCCAGCACCAGGTCGCCGGTGACCTGGGTCACGCCGTTGGCGCGCAAATCGCGCATCAGCAGCCAGAGTTTTTCCATGTTGAGCTTCGGATCGCCGCCACCCTTGAGGTAGAGGTTGCCGTTGAGGATGCCGCCGCTGAGGGTGCCGTCGGTGTAGAACTCGGTTTTCCACTGGTGGTTCGGGCCGAGCATTTCCAGCGCGGCGTACGTGGTCACCAGCTTCATGGTCGAGGCCGGGTTAACCGAAACATCAGCGTTATGAATGGTTGCGGTGCCCGGGCCGTTGAGCGGGATCATTACCAGCGACAGGGCACTGTCTTGCAGTTTGCTGGCCTTGAGAGCCTTTTCGACGTTGGGCGACAGGGCGGTGTTGATCGAGGCGGCGGAAACGGGGAGGGCCAGGGGCAGAAGAAGGCTGGCCAGCAGCAATGGACGCAAAGATTTGCTCATTTGAAATAAAACCCTACAGCCGAGGGGAAAAAAGACGAGGGCATGGAGATAAATTCCCTCAGCGGTCATGAAAGTGTCGGCATTATGCCCCAAGGTGCAACAGCTTGTGCCGTACCCCGGTCGTCTAATCGGCTATTTTTTTACCGGCGGTAGGTGTAGCGGCATTCTGGGACGGGCAATCGGCGCCTTAAACTGCTAAAGTGCGGCCCGTTAATACTTATGAGGATTGTTCCAATGGCGACTAACCGTTCCCAGCGTCTGCGCAAAAAACTGTGCGTCGATGAATTTCAAGAGCTGGGTTTCGAACTGAACCTGGATTTCAAAGAAGATTTGGCTGATGAAGCCATTGATGCTTTCCTCGACGCGTTCCTGAAAGAAGCCATGGAAGCCAACGGTCTGGGCTATGTTGGCGGCGACGACTTCGGTCTGGTTTGCCTGCAAAAGCGTGGCTCGGTCTCCGAAGAGCAGCGTGCCGCTGTTGAAGCCTGGCTCAAAGGCCGCAGCGAATTGACCGAAGCAACCGTCAGCCCGCTGATCGACGTCTGGTACCCGGAAAAGCCGATCAATCCGGTAGCTTGATGTTCTAAAAAACGGCGACCCAAGGGTCGCCGTTTTTTTTGAAGATCAAGAGATCACAGCCTCGTTTCACTCGACAGCTCCTACAGGGCAACGCATGCGATGGTAGGTGCTGTGTAGGAGCTGTCGAGTGAAACGAGGCTGCGATCTTTCAGGCTCCACGCCAATTCAAGATAACCAACGTCAACACCCCCGCCACAATCCCCCAAAACGCCGAACCGATGGAAAACAGCGTTAACCCCGATGCCGTGACCATAAAGGTAATCAGCGCTGCTTCCCGTTCCTGCACTTGCGCCATGGCAATGCTCAACCCATTGATGATCGAGCCGAACAGCGCCAGCGCGGCAATCGACAGCACCAATTCTTTAGGCAGTGCGGCAAACAACGCCGCCAGCGTCGCGCCGAACACCCCGGCAATTCCGTAGAAAATCCCGCACCAGACGGCGGCCGTGTAGCGTTTGTTGCGATCTTCATGGGCATGCGGCCCGGTGCAGATTGCCGCGCTGATGGCGGCCAGGTTGATCCCATGGGAGCCGAAGGGCGCCAACAGCAACGAGGCAATGCCGGTGGTGGTGATCAGCGGTGAGGCCGGCACGTTGTAGCCATCGGCGCGCAATACGGCGATACCCGGCATGTTCTGCGAGGTCATCGCCACCACGAACAGGGGAATGCCAATGCTGATGGTCGCGGCCAGGGAGAAATGCGGTGTAGTCCAGACCGGTGTCGCGACTTCCAGATGGAAGCCACTGAAATCCAGCAACCCCATAAATCCTGACAGCACAGTGCCGATCAACAGCGCGGCGAGCACGGCGTAGCGCGGCGAGAGGCGCTTAACCACCAGATAGGTGAAGAACATTCCCAGGACCAGCGCAGTGCGGTGCTGGGCGGCGACGAAAATCTCGCTGCCGATCTTGAATAGAATCCCCGCCAGCAACGCCGCCGCCAATGAGGCCGGTATCTTTTTCACCAGCCGTTCGAAACTGCCGGTCAGGCCGCAGAGGGTCACCAGCACCGCGCAAGTGATATAGGCGCCAATGGCCTCGCCGTAGCTGACACCGCCAAGGCTGGTGATCAGCAACGCCGCGCCGGGGGTCGACCAGGCGATGGTGATCGGGGTGCGGTAGCGCAAGGACAAGCCGATCGAGCACACCGCCATGCCGATAGAGATCGCCCAGATCCACGACGAAATCTGCCCGCTGGTCAGGCCCGCTGCTTGCCCGGCCTGGAACATCAGCACCAGTGAGCTGGTGTAGCCGGTCATCATGGCAATGAACCCGGCGACGATGGCCGAGGGTGATGTGTCAGTCAGAGGGCGAAGCTGCGTGTGCGTGGCGTCGGTCATGACAGCGGTGTTCCTTGTGCGTACGAAAATATCCGAATCAACCCTGAACCCTGTAGGAGCGAGGCTTGCCCGCGAAGGCGTAGTGTCAGTCGACATCAATGCGCAATGACACGGCGCCTTCGCGGGCAAGCCTCGCTCCTACAGGGCATCGCGTTGAGCAGCGGATTCTGCGTTCAAGCCTAAACTGAAAAGTAACCGGTCGTTGCGATACAGCGAGGGCGACAAACAGCCGTACAGTCGTGTTGCCACCTTCCATTGTGTACAATCGCGGTGTTTTTTACGCGATACTTGCCAGCGACCCACTGTGCCGTATTACAGTCACGGTCAATTCGCCGCAGTTCTCCCGACTCGAGTGCCCATGAACGAACAGTTGCAACCCCTCAAGAAACAACCGCGAGCAGGCAAAGCCGGCCGCAGCGGTACCCAGGACGATATGGTCTACGCGCATATCTTCGAGGCCATCCTCGAACAGCGTCTGGCGCCCGGCACCAAGTTGAGCGAAGAAGCGCTGGGGGAAATTTTCGGGGTCAGCCGCACCATCATTCGCCGCGCGCTGTCGCGCCTGGCCCATGAAGGCGTGGTGTTGCTGCGACCGAATCGCGGTGCTGTCGTCGCCAGCCCGAGTGTCGAAGAGGCCCGTCAGGTGTTTCTGGCGCGGCGTCTGGTGGAGCGGGCGATCACTGAGTTGGCGGTTCAGCACGCCACCGCCGAGCAACTTCTCGAATTGCGGCAGATGGTCAACGACGAGCGCGACAGTTTTTCCCGTGGCGATCGTGGTGCCGGTATCCGTCTGTCCGGCGAGTTCCATTTGAAACTGGCCGAAGCGGCGAAAAATGCCCCGCTGATCAGCTTCCAGCGCAGCCTGGTGTCGCAGACTTCGTTGATCATCGCCCAGTACGAGAGCGGCAACCGTTCTCACTGTTCCTACGATGAACACACTCAGTTGATCGACGCGATCGAAGCGCGGGACGCGACGCTGGCGGTGGATTTGATGATGCATCACATGGACCACATCGACAGCAAACTCAACCTCGACGAAGAAAGCGCGTCGGATGATTTGCATGCGGTGTTTTCGCATTTGTTGCAGACCAGGAAGCCTGGGCGTTCAACAGCCAAGCTTTAAGTCAGACAGCGTTGCGCCCATCGCGGGCAAGCCCTTCCACAGTGATCTGGAGTGTTCACAAGGATTTCACCCCACCTTAGAACCCTGTGGGAGCGGGCTTGCCCGCGATAGCGATCTGACAGGCAATAAAAATCCCCCGGGCTGTACGGCTACGGGGGATTTTTTATGCTTGGAGAAAACTAGCGCTGATGCACCAGATTCCCCGCCGCATACGTCTGCAGAACAGTCCGGTCATCCCCCAGCGTCATCAATACAAACAACGTCTCGGCAATGTTATTGGCCTGTTTCAGGCGATAGCTGAGCAGTGGCGTGGCGTTGTAGTCCAGCACCAGGAAGTCCGCATCGGTACCCGGTTGCAAGGTACCGATCTTGTCTTCCAGACGTAGCGCGCGGGCGCCGCCGAGGGTGGCCAGGTACAGCGACTTGAACGGGCTCAGCCGCGCGCCTTGCAGTTGCATGACTTTGTAGGCTTCGTTCAGGGTTTGCAGCAGCGAGAAACTGGTGCCGCCACCGACGTCGGTACCGAGGCCGACATTGAGTTTGTGCTTCTCGGCCATAGGCAGGTTGAACAGACCGCTGCCGAGGAAGAAGTTCGAGGTCGGGCAGAAGGCGATCGCCGAGCCGGTTTGCGCCAGCCGCGCGCACTCGTCGTCGCACAGGTGCACGCCGTGAGCAAACACCGAGCGCTCACCGAGCAATTGGTAGTGATCGTAGACGTCCAGGTAGCCCTTGCGCTCCGGGAACAGCGCCTTGACCCACTCGACTTCCTTGAGGTTTTCGCTGATGTGGGTCTGCATGTACAGATCCGGATATTCGCTGAGCAACTGGCCGGCGAGGGTCAGTTGTTCCGGGGTGCTGGTCGGTGCAAAACGTGGAGTGACCGCGTAGTGCAAGCGACCCTTGCCGTGCCAGCGCTCGATCAGTGCCTTGCTTTCGACGTAGCTCGATTCGGCGGTGTCGGTCAGGTAGTCCGGCGCGTTGCGATCCATCATCACCTTGCCGGCGATCATCCGCAGGTCCAACTGTTCGGCAGCCTCGAAGAACGAGTTCACCGATTGCGGATGCACGCTGCCGAACACCAGCGCCGTGGTGGTACCGTTGCGCAGCAGTTCCTTGATGAAAATGTCCGCGACTTCGTCCGCATGGTTCTTGTCGGCGAACTGGCTTTCACAGGGGAAGGTGTAGGTGTTCAGCCAGTCCAGTAGTTGTTCGCCGTAGGCGCCGACCATGCCGGTTTGCGGCAAGTGAATGTGGGTGTCGATGAAACCCGGGGTGATCAGCGCGTCCTGATAATGCGTGATCTGGATATCGGCGGGCAGGGTCGGCAGCAATTCGCTGGCGTGGCCGATGGCGCTGATCTGGCCGTTATCGACTACCAGCAGGCCGTCTTCGAAATACTCGTACGAAGCTTCGATACCCACCTCGGCGGGATCGGCGATGCTGTGCAGGAGGGCGGCGCGGTAGGCTTTGCGAGTCTGGGGCATGAGCGTTCTCAATTAGTTCGAAGCTGTTCAGTTCGAAGCATTCAGTTCGAAGCTTGGCTGCGGCGTGAAGCAGGCAGCAGTTTGGCGATCGATGATCCGGCGCTGGCGGTGTGCTGGCCGAAATTCGCGTTATAGGTGGCGATGATTTCGCCGGCGATGGAGATGGCGATTTCCACAGGCAACTTGCCTTTGACTTCGCCGATGCCCATCGGGCAGCGCATGCGTTGCAGCACGGCGCTGTCGAAACCGCGGTCACGCAGGCGGTGTTCGAACTTCACCCGTTTGGTCTTCGAACCGATCAGGCCGAAGTAGGCGAAGTCGTTGCGCTTGAGGATTGCGGCGGTGAGTTCAAGGTCGAGCTGGTGATTGTGGGTCATGACGATGCAGTAGCTGCCGGCGGGCAAGTCATCGACTTCATCCAGCGGTTCTTCGGTGACGATTTTGCGCACGCCATGGGGGATCTGTTCGGGGAATTCAGCTTCCCGCGAGTCGATCCAGCGCACCCGGCAGGGCAGGCTGGCGAGCAGCGGCACCAGCGCCCGGCCGACGTGGCCGGCGCCGAATACGGCGATCTGCGCCTGGACCTGGCCCATCGGTTCGAACAGCAACACCGTCACGCCGCCGCAGCACTGGCCCAGGCTGGCGCCGAGGCTGAAGCGCTCAAGGTGGGTGTCCTGCTTGCCGCTGGCAAG
This sequence comes from Pseudomonas sp. F-14 TE3482, assembly GCF_053629455.1. Classification (NCBI taxonomy): domain Bacteria; kingdom Pseudomonadati; phylum Pseudomonadota; class Gammaproteobacteria; order Pseudomonadales; family Pseudomonadaceae; genus Pseudomonas; species Pseudomonas sp. F-14 TE3482. The sequence continues at coordinate 5,667,568 of NZ_JBRJII010000001.1, read as the reverse complement.
CATCTCGCGGCCGATCTGCATGGCCTTGTATTCCAGATGCCCACCACCGATGGTGTCGAAGGCTTGCGTGGCGCTGATGACCATCTTCGAGCCGGCATTACGCGGCGTCGAGCCGAGCTCTTCGATGATGGTCACCAACACACAGGGTTCGCCCCGGGTTTGCAGGTCGGCGAGGGCGTCGATCCAGTTGTACATGTTTTCACCCCTACAACATTGTTGTCTGTTCGGGCCTCATCGCGGGCAAGCCACGCTCCCACAAGGATTGCATCGTACCTGTGGGAGCTGGCTTGCCTGCGATGGCCGCGACGCGGTTTTACAGCGAAGCCAACTCGGTTTCAGCCTCGACAGCCTTCGCAACCTTCAACTGGCGCATCTGCTCGCACCCCCACAACACCCGCTCCGGCGTCGCCGGTGCGTCGATTTTCGGTTGATGCTGGTAGTCACCCAAACTGGCCACGGCGTCCTTGATCGCGCACCACGCGGCGATGCCGAGCATGAACGGCGGCTCACCCACGGCCTTGGAATGGAACACCGTGTCTTCCGGGTTCTTGCGGTTTTCCACCAGCTTCACCCGCAGGTCCAGCGGCATGTCTGCCACCGCCGGGATCTTGTAGCTGGCCGGGCCGTTGGTCATCAGTTTGCCTTTGTTGTTCCACACCAGTTCTTCCATGGTCAGCCAACCCATGCCCTGGATGAAACCACCCTCGACCTGACCGATGTCGATCGCCGGGTTCAGCGAGTCGCCGACGTCGTGAAGAATGTCGGTGCGCAGCATCTTGTATTCGCCGGTCAGGGTGTCGACGATCACCTCGGCGCAGGCTGCACCGAAGGCGTAGTAGTAGAACGGCCGCCCCCGTGCCTGACTGCGGTCGTAGTAGATTTTCGGGGTCTTGTAGAAGCCGGTGCTCGACAGTGAAACCTGGGCGAAATAGGCCTGCTGGATCAGCGCTTCAAACGTCAGGATGTGATCGCGAACCCGCACGTGACCGTTGTGGAATTCCACGTCTTCTTCGCTGACCTTGTATTGCCGCGCTGCGAATTCCACCAGGCGTTTCTTGATGATCTCAGCCGCGTTTTGCGCCGCTTTACCATTGAGGTCGGCGCCGCTCGAAGCAGCGGTTGGCGAGGTGTTCGGGACCTTGTCGGTGTTGGTCGCGGTGATCTGTACGCGGTCCATTTCCACCTGGAACACTTCAGCCACGACTTGCGCAACCTTGGTGTTCAGACCCTGGCCCATTTCGGTGCCGCCGTGGTTCAGGTGGATGCTGCCGTCGGTGTAGATGTGGATCAGCGCACCGGCCTGGTTGAGGAAGCTGGCGGTGAAGGAAATACCGAATTTCACCGGGGTCAGCGCCAGGCCTTTTTTCAGGATCGGGCTGTTGGCGTTGTAGCGATGGATCGCTTCGCGACGCTCGGCGTACTGGCTGCTTTCTTCCAGTTCGGCGGTCATTTCCTCGAGCATGTTGTGCTCGACGGTCTGGTAGTAATGGGTGACGTTGCGCTCGGTCTTGCCATAGTAGTTGGCCTTGCGCACGGCCAGCGGATCGAGGCCCAGATGGCGGGCAATCGCGTCCATCACTTCTTCGATCGCGACCATGCCTTGCGGGCCGCCGAAACCACGGTAAGCGGTGTTCGACGCAGTGTTGGTTTTGCAGCGGTGACCGTTGATGGTCGCATCGCCCAGGTAGTAAGAGTTGTCGGCATGGAACATCGCGCGGTCGACAATCGATGCCGACAAATCCGGTGAGCAACCGCAGTTGCCGGCCAGTTCCAGCGCAATGCCATGCAAGCGACCGGTGCTGTCAAAGCCCACGTCGTACTCGACGTAGAACGGGTGACGCTTGCCGGTCATCAACATGTCTTCAACACGCGGCAGGCGCATCTTGGTCGGCTGGCCGGTCAGGTGCGCGATCACCGCGCACAGGCACGCCGGGCTTGCCGCTTGAGTTTCCTTGCCGCCGAAACCACCACCCATGCGGCGCATGTCGACGACGATTTTGTTCATCGACACGTCCAGCACTTCCGCCACCAGTTTCTGCACTTCAGTGGGGTTCTGGGTCGAGCAGTAAACGATCATGCCGCCGTCTTCAGTCGGCATCACCGAAGAGATCTGGGTTTCCAGATAAAAGTGTTCCTGGCCGCCGATGTGCAGCGTGCCCTGGATGCGATGTTCGGCAGTAGAAAGCGCAGTGGCCGAATCGCCACGCTGATGGGTGTGGCTGTCGAGCACGAAATGGCGTTTGCGCAGGGCTTCGACCACGTCCAGAACCGGTTCCAGATCTTCGTATTCGATGATCGCGGCCATCGCTGCTTTGCGTGCGGTTTCCAGGTCTTTCGCCGCAACGGCCAGTACCGGTTGACCGACGAATTGCACGTCATCAATGGCCAGCAACGGATCACCCGGCAACAGTGGGCCGATGTCTTTCAGGCCCGGCACATCTTCGTGGGTGATGGCGATGCGCACGCCTTCGAAGGCGTAGCAGGGCTTGGTGTCGATGCTGATGATTTTCGCGTGGGCGCGGTCCGACAGCCGTGCGTAAACGTGCAGCTGATTGGGGAATTCCAGCCGATCGTCGATGTACTGCGCTTCACCGGACACGTGCTTGTCGGCGCTGTCGTGCTTGACGCTGCGGCCGACACCGGTGGTCAGGTCCTTGGCGAACAGTTCAGCCAGTTCGGCTTGGGTCTTCTCTACAGCGTGATGATTAGACATAAGCGGTCACCCGAGTCTCGATGTGCGGTGTTTGCAGTTCGATGAAGTATTTACGCAGCAGGTTTTGCGCACTGAGCAGGCGATATTCCTTGCTGGCGCGGAAGTCCGAGAGTGGCGTGAAGTCTTCGGCCAATGCAGCGCAGGCGCGTTCGAGGGTGGCGTTGTTGAACGGCGCGCCGAGCAGAACGGCTTCGCAGTGCTTGGCGCGTTTTGGAATGGCCGCCATGCCGCCGAAAGCAACGCGGGCGTCGGCGATCACGCCAGTGTCGATGCGCAGGTTGAACGCGGCACAAACGGCGGAAATGTCATCGTCCAGACGCTTGGAAACCTTGTAGGCGCGGAACAGTTGTTCAACGCTGGCCCGCGGCACGATGATCTTTTCGATGAACTCGCTTTCCTGGCGCGCGGTCACCCGGTAATCGATGAAGTAATCTTCCAGGGCCATGGTGCGGCGAGTTTCGCCCTTGCACAGGACGATCTGCGCGCCGAGGGCAATCAGCAGCGGTGGTGAGTCACCGATTGGCGAGGCGTTGCCGATGTTGCCGCCGAGGGTGCCCTGGTTGCGGATTTGCAAGGAAGCGAAACGTTGCAGCAATTCGCCGAAGTCCGGGTACTCGGCCTTCAAGGCGTCGTAGCAGTCGGAGAGGGCGGTGGCGGCGCCGATTTCCAGGCGATCGTCGAAGCGTTCGATGCGTTTCATTTCAGCGACGTTGCCGACGTAGATCATCACCGGCAAAGTGCGGTGAAACTGGGTGACTTCCAGCGCCAGATCCGTCCCACCGGCCAGCAAGCGAGCTTGTGGATAAGCGTCATAGAGGTCGGCCAGATCGGCCAGGGTCAGCGGCACCAGGCAGCGCTTGTCGCCACTATTGAGTTCGCCGATATCGGTGGGGGCGATGGCTTTCAGGCGAGCGATAGTTTCCGCTTCGCGAGCATCGAATTGGTCGGGTTGTTTGCCGCAGCAAGATTGCTCGGCAGCGGCCAGGATCGGCCGATAACCGGTGCAGCGGCAGAGGTTGCCGGCCAGGGCTTCGTGGGCTTTATGAGAATCGGGTGCGTCGCTGTTCTTTTGCAGCGCGAACAGCGACATCACGAAGCCCGGCGTGCAGAAACCGCATTGCGAACCGTGGCACTCGACCATGGCCTTTTGCACGCTGTGCAGCTCGCCCTGGTGCTTGAGGTCTTCGACGCTGATCAGTTGCTTGCCGTGCAAGGAGGAGACGAACGTCAGGCACGAATTGAGGCTGCGATAGCGAATATGTTCGCGGCCATCGTCGTCCGTCTGCAACTCGCCGACCACCACGGTGCAGGCGCCACAGTCACCGCTGGCGCAGCCTTCTTTGGTGCCGGGTTTGCCCACATGTTCGCGCAGGTAATTGAGCACGGTCAGGTTCGGGTCCAGGGCGTGCTCGCTACGGAGTTCCTGGTTTAGTAAAAACTGGATCACGGAAGGCCTCGCAAACTCATTATTGTTGTTAACCGACATGAGCCGAATTTATCAGGTCTGACTTTTCGGTCAATGATTTTCTGACTTAAAGGTCAGGAAATGGCATTTTGTCGATCAACGACTCGTTCCTTCATTATTGACCCTCACGGGATAGCTTGCTGTTTGCTTGAATCGTGCCAAAAACCGCTGGGTGGGCACTCCGCCATGACCCATCAATTGCGCTACACTGCGCCGCTTGTGCAGATCGAAGAGTTTGAAGGACAACCATGACGTTCAAGGCGCCGGACAGCCTCGCCGAGCAAATCGCTCACCACCTCGCCGAACGTATCATTCGCGGCGAAATGAAGCCGGGGGAGCGCATCCAGGAACAGAAGGTCACGCTGGCGCTCAATGTCAGCCGCGGTTCAGTCCGTGAAGCCTTGCTGATCCTTGAGCGCCGCCACTTGATCGCGATTTTGCCGCGACGTGGCGCCCACGTGACCGAACTGACGGCGCACAAGGTGCAGAGCCTGTGTACGCTGATGAGCGAGTTGTACATTCTGCTCGGCAACGCCGTGGCCAGCGGCTGGCAAGTCCAGGCCGACATGGCGCCGTTCATGGAGATCCAGCAGCGCCTGACCGCCAGCTACGAACGCCAGGACATCCGCACGTTCGTCGACGACAGCTTCAGTGTGATGCGCGCCGCGTACCCGTTCGCCAACAACCCGTACTTGCAGGAAACCGTCGAAAACCTGCAACCGGCCATGAGCCGCGCGTATTTCCTCGCGCTGGATCAGCGCAAGGCCTCGATGAGCGAGTTCCTCGAGCTGTTCGAACGCTTGCTCGCTGCCGTGCTGGCTCGTGACTTTCCTCAGATCCGCGTGGTGCTGACGGCGTATGCCCAGCGCAGTTGCGATCTGGTGGTCTCTGCCCTGACGGTCGCTTAAGCGTGCGGCTCAAATGCATCAAACTGGCGGGGTTCAAATCCTTCGTCGACCCGACCACGGTAAACTTCCCCAGTAACATGGCGGCGGTGGTCGGCCCCAATGGTTGCGGCAAGTCGAACATCATCGACGCCGTGCGTTGGGTGATGGGCGAGAGCTCGGCCAAGAACTTGCGCGGCGAGTCGATGACCGACGTCATCTTCAACGGCTCGACCAGCCGTAAACCGGTGAGTCAGGCGAGCATTGAGCTGGTATTCGATAACTCCGACGGCACGCTGCTCGGCGAATGGGCGGCCTATGCGGAAATTTCCATTCGCCGCAAAGTGACCCGCGACAGCCAGACCACTTACTACCTCAACGGCACCAAATGCCGCCGCCGCGATATCACCGATATCTTCCTCGGCACCGGTCTGGGCCCGCGCAGTTATTCGATCATCGAACAGGGCATGATCTCCAAGCTGATCGAGTCCAAGCCCGAAGACCTGCGCAATTTCATCGAAGAAGCCGCTGGTATTTCCAAGTACAAGGAACGTCGGCGCGAGACTGAAAACCGTATCCGCCGCACCCACGAAAACCTTGCCCGCCTGACCGACCTGCGCGAAGAGCTCGAGCGTCAGCTTGAACGCTTGCACCGCCAGGCCGAGGCCGCCAAGAAGTATCAGGAATACAAAGGCGAAGAGCGCCAGCTCAAGGCCCAGCTATCGGCCCTGCGCTGGCAGGCGTTGAACGAGCAGGTCGGCCAGCGCGAGTCGATCATCGGCACCCAGGAAGTCACCTTTGAAGCCCTGGTGGCTGAGCAGCGCAATGCCGACGCGGCCATCGAACGCCTGCGCGACGGTCATCACGATCTGTCCGAACGCTTCAATCTGGTGCAGGGGCGTTTCTATTCGGTCGGCGGCGACATCGCCCGGGTCGAGCAGAGTATTCAGCACGGTCAGCAACGTTTGCGTCAGCTACAGGACGACCTGAAAGAAGCCGAGCGTGCGCGGCTGGAAACCGAATCTCACCTGGGCCACGACCGCACCTTGCTGCTGACCTTGGGCGAAGAGCTGGACATGCTCACGCCGGAACAGGAAGTCACCAGCGCCGCCGCCGAAGAAGCTGCTGCGGCATTGGAAGAGTCCGAAACCACCATGCACGGTTGGCAGGAGCAGTGGGACACGTTCAACCTCACCGCCGCCGAACCACGCCGTCAGGCTGAAGTTCAGCAGTCGCGGATCCAGCAGCTGGAAACCAGCATGGAGCGTTTGGCCGATCGTCAGAAGCGTCTTGGTGAAGAGCGTGCGTTGCTATCGGCGGACCCGGAAGACGCGGCGATCATGGAACTCAGCGAGCAGCTGGCTGCGTCTGAGGCCACGCTCGAAGACTTGCAGGCCAGCGAAGAAGCTCAGGTCGAACGCCTTGAGCAACTGCGTCAGGAGTTGCAGCAAGCGCTTTCGGCGCAGCAGCAAGCCCAAGGTGATTTGCAGCGGCTCAACGGGCGATTGGCGTCGCTGGAAGCCTTGCAGCAAGCCGCGCTCGATCCCGGCACCGGCACTGCCGAATGGCTGCGCGAACAGCATCTGGCGGATCGTCCGCGTCTGGCCGAAGGTCTGAAGGTCGAGGCCGGTTGGGAACTGGCGGTAGAAACCGTGCTCGGCGCCGACCTGCAAGCGGTGCTGGTGGATGACTTCGGTGATTTCGATCTGGCCGGGTTTGCCCAAGGCGATTTGCGCCTGCTCAGCCCGGCTGCCGATGGCGTGCGAGTGCCCGGCAGTTTGCTCGACAAGGTCGAGGCGCAGATTGATTTGTCGCCATGGCTGGGACAGGTCAAACCGGTCGACAGCCTTGAGCAAGCCTTGGCCTTGCGCGGGCAATTGGCGGCCGGGCAAAGCCTGATCAGCCGCGACGGTTACTGGGTCGGCCGACACTTTTTACGTGTGCGCCGGGCCAGCGAAGCGGAAAGCGGCGTACTCGCCCGAGGCCAGGAAATCCAGCGCTTGGGCCTTGAACGCGAAGAGCGCGAAGCGACGGTCGAAACCCTGGAAACCCAACTTCAGAATCTCAGGGCGCAACAGCGTCAGCAGGAAAACGGCCGCGAACATTTGCGCCGTTTGCTGCAAGACGAAGCCCGTCAGCAAGGCGAATTGAAAGCCCAGCTGTCCGCCGGCAAAGCCAAGGTCGAGCAGTTGACGTTGCGCCGTACCCGTCTCGATGAAGAACTCACCGAGTTGAGTGAACAGCGCGCCCTGGAGCACGAAAACATCGGCGAAGCGCGCCTGCAATTGCAGGAGGCTCTCGATAGCATGGCGCTGGACACCGAGCAGCGTGAATTGCTGTTGGCTCAGCGCGACAGCCTGCGCGAACGCCTCGACCGGGTGCGTCAAGAAGCCCGACAGCACAAGGATCATGCGCATCAATTGGCGGTGCGCCTCGGTTCGCTGAAGGCGCAACACGACTCCACTCGCCAGGCCCTTGAACGGCTGGAAATGCAGTCCGAGCGCCTGACCGAGAAGCGCGAACAGTTGAGCCTCAACCTGGAAGAGGGCGAGGCGCCGCTGGAAGAGCTGCGGCTGAAACTCGAAGAGCTGCTCGACAAGCGCATGACGGTTGACGAAGAACTCAAGACCGCGCAAATGGCCATGGAGGATGCCGACCGCGAACTGCGCGATGCCGAGAAGCGCCGCACTCAGGCCGAGCAGCAATCGCAGTTGATTCGCAGCCAGCTCGAGCAGCAGCGCATGGAATGGCAAGCGCTGACGGTGCGACGCAAGACGTTGCAGGATCAATTGCTCGAAGACGGCTACGACCTCAACGGCGTGCTCGCCACGCTGCTGGCCGGGGCCAACGAGAAAGACGCCGAAGAAGAACTCGAGCGCATCGCCGCTCGAATTCAGCGCCTCGGGGCGATCAACCTCGCAGCCATCGACGAGTACCAGCAACAATCCGAGCGTAAACGTTATCTGGATGCTCAGAACGACGATCTGGTGGAAGCGCTGGACACGCTCGAGAACGTCATTCGCAAGATCGACAAGGAAACCCGAAACCGCTTCAAAGATACCTTTGATCAGATCAATGGCGGTTTACAGGCCCTTTTCCCAAAAGTTTTCGGTGGAGGGCGCGCGTATTTGGAACTGACGGGCGAAGATCTACTCGATACAGGGGTAACGATCATGGCGCAGCCGCCAGGAAAGAAGAACAGCACCATCCATTTGCTCTCCGGTGGCGAAAAAGCCCTGACCGCATTGGCCCTGGTTTTTGCCATCTTCAAGTTGAATCCGGCGCCGTTCTGCATGCTCGATGAGGTTGACGCGCCATTGGATGACGCTAACGTTGGACGCTACGCACGGCTGGTCAAAGAAATGTCGCAGACGGTGCAGTTCATCTACATCACCCACAACAAGATCGCTATGGAAATGGCCGATCAATTAATGGGGGTGACGATGCACGAGCCCGGTTGCTCGCGTCTGGTGGCAGTGGATGTGGAGGAGGCGATGGCCATGGTGGACGCCTGAGTCATTGCGTGTAGGGCAAGTATTTTTGAGCTGTAGGGCTTTTTACCTGCCTTGACTTGCTGGCCAATCGACATAATTCGCGCAAGCCACTGTGAGAGACGGTGTAAAGTTGCCTTTGGTCGTGCTAGTTTAATGTCAATTTTTCGTATACGTGGGCAAAACGCCTGTCAGAACATAGAGTTGGCGCCACGTTTTAAAGCGGTTTACACAATGTAAACCCCTTATTTTTCAGCATTTTTTATAGAGGCACGGGATTACATGGAAATCGGTCTGCGCGAGTGGCTGATCGTCATCGGCATTATTGTCATTGCCGGTATTCTTTTCGATGGCTGGCGTCGCATGCGCGGCGGCAAGGGAAAACTGAAATTCCGTCTTGACCGAAGTTTGTCCAATTTGCCGGATGAGGACACCAGCGCCGAGCTGTTGGGCCCGCCCCGCGTGCTGGATACCCATAAAGAACCGCAACTGGACGAGCATGATCTGCCGTCGGTGAGCATGCCTGCCCGTGAACCTCGCGAGTCGGGTTCCAAGCGCGGCAAGCGTGGCCATGGCGAGCCGTCGCAAGGCGACTTGAATCTCAATCTGGATCTGGACGGCGGCCCGAGCTTCAACAGCCGTGACGACGATTTCCCGGATGACACCAAGCCTGCCAGCTCGGCCGAGAAAGATCAGCCGCAAGCCGAAGAAGTGCTGGTGATCAGCGTGATCTGCCGCGACCCGGCTGGCTTCAAGGGCCCGGCACTGCTGCAGAACATTCTGGAAAGCGGTCTGCGTTTCGGCGAGATGGACATTTTCCACCGTCATGAAAGCATGGCCGGTAACGGCGAAGTCCTGTTCTCCATGGCCAACGCGGTCAAGCCGGGTGTCTTCGATCTGGATGATATCGATCATTTCAGCACCCCGGCGGTGAGCTTCTTCCTCGGTCTGCCAGGCCCGCGTCATCCCAAGCAAGCCTTCGACGTGATGGTGGCTGCGGCTCGCAAACTGTCCCAGGAGCTGAACGGCGAACTGAAAGACGACCAGCGCAGCGTGCTGACAGCCCAAACGATTGAGCACTACCGTCAGCGCATCGTTGAGTTCGAGCGTCGCGCTTTGACCCAGAAGCGTTAAAGTCAAAAGATCGCAGCCTCGTTTCACTCGACAGCTCCTACAGGGTTCGCGATTTTCTGTAGGAGCTGTCGAGTGAAACGAGGCTGCGATCTCTTGATCTTGAAGAAATGAGATAGAGCAGCCTCGGCTGCTCTTTTGCTTTATGAGAGAACACCCATGACCGCCGCCAAAAACCGCATTCTAGAGCTGCGCGCCGAGCTCGATCAGCACAACTATCGTTATCACGTGCTGGATGAACCCAGCATTCCGGATGCCGAATACGATCGCTTGTTCCACGAGCTCAAGGCCCTCGAAGCGGCCCATCCCGAATTGATCACCAGCGACTCGCCGACTCAGCGTGTCGGCAGCGCGGCGCTGTCGGCGTTCACTCAGGTGCGTCACGAAGTGCCCATGCTCAGCCTGGGTAACGCCTTCGAAGAAACCGACATGCGCGAATTCGATCGCCGGGTGACGGAAGGGCTGGATCTACCAGTCGGCGACTTGTTCGGCGCTGGTGCAGCGGTGGAGTACAGCTGCGAACCCAAGCTCGATGGCCTGGCGGTCAGTCTGCTGTATCAGGACGGTGTGCTGGTGCGCGGCGCCACTCGCGGCGATGGCACCACCGGCGAAGACATCAGCGTCAACGTGCGCACCGTGCGCAATATTCCGCTCAAGCTGCATGGCACCGGTTGGCCGGCGACCCTGGAAGTGCGGGGTGAAGTGTTCATGTCCAAGGCCGGTTTCGAGCGGCTTAACGCCACGCAACTGGAAGTCGGCGGCAAGACCTTCGCCAACCCGCGTAATGCGGCGGCGGGCAGCTTGCGGCAGCTGGATTCGAAGATCACCGCCAATCGCCCGCTGGAATTCTGCTGCTACGGCATTGGCCAGATTTCGGCGGATATTGCCGACACGCACATTGGCAATCTGCAGCAACTCAAAGCCTGGGGGCTGCCGATCAGTCATGAGTTGAAACTGGCGCATGGCATCGAAGAATGCCTGGATTACTACCGCGACATCGGTGAGCGTCGCAATGCGCTCCCGTATGAAATCGACGGCGTGGTGTTCAAGGTCAACAGCGTTGCGTCCCAGCGTGAACTGGGTTTCCGCGCTCGCGAACCGCGTTGGGCGATTGCCCACAAATTTCCGGCGATGGAAGAACTCACCGAACTGCTCGACGTGGAATTCCAGGTCGGTCGCACCGGTGCCGTGACGCCGGTGGCACGCTTGAAACCGGTCAGGGTCGCGGGTGTCACCGTGGCCAACGCGACCTTGCACAACATGGATGAAGTGGCGCGACTGGGCCTGATGATCGGTGACACGGTGATCATCCGCCGCGCCGGTGACGTGATCCCGCAAGTGGTGCAAGTGGTCACCGAGCGCCGTCCGGAGAATGCCCGGCCGGTGCAGATTCCCGAGCAATGCCCGGTCTGCGGTTCCCATGTCGAGCGCACGCAACTGGTCAAGCGCAGCAAGGGGCGCGAGACCATCAGCGAAGGCGCGGTGTATCGCTGCGTCGGGCGTCTGGCCTGCGGTGCACAGCTCAAGCAAGCGATCATTCACTTTGTCTCGCGCCGCGCCATGGACATCGAAGGGCTGGGCGAGAAGAGCGTCGAGCAACTGGTGGACGAAGGCCTGGTGAGTTCGCCGGCTGACCTCTACGCCCTGACGTTCGAGCAGATCGTCGACCTGGAAGGCTTTGCCGAACTGTCGAGCAAGAACCTGCTCGGCGCCATCGAAGACAGCAAGCAGCCGAGTCTGGCGCGGTTCATCTACGCCTTGGGTATTCCCGATGTCGGCGAAGAGACGGCCAAGGTCCTCGCGCGTTCTCTCGGCTCGCTGGAGCGTGTTCAGCAGGCGTTGCCGCAGGTGCTCACGTACCTGCCGGATGTCGGGCTGGAAGTGGCTCACGAGATTCACAGTTTCTTTGAAGATGCGCACAACCGGCAGGTGATCGCGGATCTGCTCAAGCACGGCCTGCAGATTCAGGATCAGGGCGAGCTGGGTGCTGAGTTTTCCGCCAGTACCACGCTGGGTGGCTTCCTCGATAAATTGCACATTCCGTCGGTCGGGCCGGGCGGGGCGCAGAAGCTTGCGGACAAGTTCGGCTCGCTCGAAGCGGTGATGAGTGCTGATTGGCTGGACATGCGTCAGGCACTGCCGGAAAAACAGGCTACTTCGGTTCGCGAGTTCTTTGCGGCGGCACAACATCGCCAACTCGCTGAAGCGGCCGAAAAGCAGTTGCGCGATTTTGGCATGCATTGGCAGAGCGAGAAAAAAGTCGTCGAAGGGTTGCCGCTGGCCGGGCAGACCTGGGTGCTGACCGGCTCGCTGGAGCTGATGAGTCGCGATGTCGCCAAGGACAAACTTGAAAGCCTCGGTGCCAAGGTGGCCGGTTCCGTGTCGGCCAAGACCCATTGCGTGGTCGCCGGTCCGGGCGCGGGCTCGAAGTTGGCCAAGGCCAATGAGCTGGGGTTGAAGGTGCTGGATGAAGAGGCGTTTGTGGCGCGTCTGAAGGAATACAACATCTCGATCTAAGTGCAGGACCTGTGGCGAGGGGGCTTGCCCCCGTTGGGCTGCGTAGCGGCCCTAAAACAAGCAACCGCGATCTGTCAGGCATACCGTGCAAGCAGGTTTTGCGACGGCTTCGCCGCCGAACGGGGGCAAGCCCCCTCGCCACAAAGTACGTGGAACGATCATGTTGGAGGAATGATCTAGTCTTGGCAGGCCCCAAGGGAGAGATCGCCATGTACCGCTTCTTCGAACAGCTCAGTTCACGCATCGCCGCACCCTTCATGGGCGAGCGTTCGCGCAACAGCAAGGTCTGGCATTGCCGCTGTGGGCAGTCGCTGTTCTTTCGCAACAGTCAGTGCCTGGCCTGTTCGGCAGCGCTGGGCTATCAGCCGCAGCAGAGTCGCTTGTCGTCGTTGCAGCCCGGCCCGCAAGCGGATACCTGGTTGCTCGACGCCGATCCCGATGCGGGTGTGTTCCGTCGCTGCGCCAATCTCGATTCTCCAGCCGCATGCAACTGGCTGCTGCCGGCCAACGATCACGATGCCTTGTGCATTGCCTGTAGCCTGAATCGCACCATCCCCGACCTGTCGATCCCCGAGAATCACGAGCGCTGGCGCAAAGTGGAAATCGCCAAGCGTCGTCTGGTGGCGCAGCTGATCAGCCTGGGCTTGTCAGTCATTCCGAAAACCGTGGAGGAAGAAACCGGTCTGGCCTTCGATTTCATCGGTATCGACCTCGAAGGCAAACCGCCGACCACCGGGCATGCCAACGGTCTGATCACCCTCGATATCAAGGAAGCCGACGATGCCCATCGCGAGCAGGTCCGCGTGCAGATGCACGAACCTTATCGCACGCTGCTCGGTCACTTTCGTCACGAGGTAGGGCATTACTACTGGGATCACCTGGTCGCTAACAGTCATTGGCTGGAACCGTTTCGCGGTCTGTTCGGCGACGAACGAGCAAGCTACGCCGAGGCCCTTGAGCGGCATTATCAGCAAGGCACGCCGCTTGACTGGCAGCAATATTACGTCAGCGCCTACGCCACCATGCACCCCTGGGAAGACTGGGCGGAAACCTGGGCTCACTACCTGCACATGATGGATGCAGTGGACACTGCCCTGGGGTTTGGCATGAGTGCGCAGGAAATGGATTTCGATTACCAGCCGTTTCCGCCCAGTACGCTATTCGACCCGCAACACCCTGGCGGCCCGGCGTTCCTGTCGTTCGTCAATGCGTGGATCGAACTGGCCGGCATGCTCAACGAATTGTCGCGCAGCATGGGCCAGCCGGATTTTTACCCGTTCGTCCTGCCGCCGGCGGTGATTGCCAAGCTGCACTTCATTCATCTGGTGATCCAGCAAGAGGGCGGCAGGGCGGATGAGGTGTTGGCGCAATAGGATCAAAAGATCGCAGCCTGCGGCAACTCCTACAGGTGTACGCCGATCCATGTAGGAGCTGCCGCAGGCTGCGATCTTTAAAGGCCAGCGCATGTCCTTGACGCGGCTCATATTTTTTAATCTCCGCGAACGGTTGTAACTTCGTCTCAGATAGGTACAATGGCGCGGCTCGCCGTCAGGTGAGCGTCGTTATGGTGACCCCATCGGTCCCCCCGCAACGATTACCCGTGAACCTGGTCAGATCCGGAAGGAAGCAGCCACAGCGGGAACATTGTGTGCCGGGGTGTGGCTGGTGGGGTTGCCTCCATAACGCAGCACGAACCCTCTTTCGTGCTTTCTATCTAAAAATACTGTTTTTCCCCCGCCATGGAGCTCATCCAGGGCGGTGTTTCGTCGTTTCCGAATTAAAGCGTGGGATACAAAAAAGGAGGCCGATCTGTCGCATTCGACAGATCGGCCTCCTTTTTTCATTTACTGGCACTAGGCTTGGACAAGGCCTGGTCAACCGCTGCGATCAGCTTTCCCAGATCCTTCGGGGTGGCTTTGTGTATGACGCTGAACAGGTACGCCCGCTGTTCATCTTCGTCTTCCAGATCTGCGAAAAAGGCTTTCAGCTTCACGCCCAGCACGTCGGCAAGCAAAAACAATGCTTCCACGCTGGGGGTATAGGTGCCTGTTTCGAAGCGACTGATGGTTTTGGGGTCAAAACCGGTTTTTTCGCCGAGTTCAGCCTGAGTAAGCCCTGCGACCTTACGGTAGCGTCGGATGGCCGGACCCAAACTTGAAATTTGCATCGCTCAATTCCCATTTAGAATCAAGAACTTAACGATAGATTTTTGCATTAGGCAACTGCATGATCCATCACCTTGCTTTGCAAAATGTGATGCATTTCGTAGAATCGCCGCTTCGAAGAGTTTTGGGGTGATCTGCTTTCTGAAGTTTAGGCGATATGAAAAAGCCAGCATTGCGTTCCCTGCCGGGTATGCACAAAGGCCGCTGACGGTCTGAAGCCTCGCGAAATATTACCAGAGTCGGTGTTGCTACTATGCCCTGGATCTTCGGCGGTCCGGGGGCCATCAAATGCTGTTCATGGAGTAATAACGTGTCTCTGCGCCGTACGTCTCAAAACATCTCTTCCGGGCATCCTGCGCTGGTCGAGCGGTACCACCGCTAGCGACAGTGAGCCTGACTCATGGATGAGAAATACCGCAGGGCCGTGGATGCAGCCGCCATTTTTTCCGAGACCGATCTGAACGGCCGGATTACCTATGTCAACGATCAGTTCTGCGCCGTGTCCGGCTACAGCCGTGAAGAACTGCTGGGGCAAAACCATCGCCTGCTGAACTCCGGCCTGCATTCCGCCGATTTCTTCGCCGCCATGTGGCGCACCATCGCCTTGGGCAATATCTGGAAGGGCGAGATCTGTAATCGCGCCAAGGATGGCAGCCTGTATTGGGTCGACAGCACCATGGTGCCGGTGTTCGATGACGCCACCGGGCGCGTTCACCGATACTTGTCGATTCGTTTCGACATCAGCGAAAAACGCCAACTGCTGCAATCCCTGCAATGGCGGGTCGGCCATGACGTGCTGACCGGGCTGCCCAACCGCGCATTCCTGTCGGATTTGCTCGATCAGGCGCTGGAATTCTCCCGGCATGAAAACATTCCGTTGGCGGTGTGCATGCTTGACCTCGATGGGTTCAAGGCGGTCAACGACGGTTACGGTCACGCCAGTGGCGATATGTTGCTGGTGGAAGTGGCCAAGCGTTTACGTGACATTGTGCGCGGCGAAGACGTCGTGGCGCGACTGGCCGGTGACGAATTCGTGCTGGTGTTGCGTTATGTGCGTGATCTGCAGGAGTTGCGTGCGGCGCTGAATCGCGTGTTGGGGGCGATTTCTGCGCCTTACACACTGCACGGCAAGGACATCAATGTGTTTGCCAGTATCGGCGTCACCCTGTTTCCCCATGACAACGAAGATGCCGAAACCCTGCTACGCCACGCTGATCAGGCGATGTACGTGGCCAAGCAGCGCGGGCGAAACCGCTTTCATCTATTCGATGTCTCGCGGGATCAGGAGGTCAAGGTCACTCACCAGACCGTAGAGCGGGTGCGTCAGGCGCTGGCCGCCGGTGAGTTACGCCTGCATTTCCAGCCCAAGGTGAACATGCGCCGTGGCGTGGTCGTCGGGTTCGAGGCGTTGTTGCGTTGGGAACATCCGCAAAACGGCATGGTGCCACCTCGGGAATTTTTGCCGCTGGTGGAGGACACCGACCTGATCATCGATATCGGTGAATGGGTGATGGATCAGGTTCTGTCGCAATTGCACCGTTGGCAGCAAGCGGGGCAGGGCTGGCCGGTCAGTATCAATATCGCGGCGCGACATTTTCAGCGCGCCGATTTCGTCGAGCGACTCAGGCAGGTACTCGCTCGACATGCCCAGGTCGCCCCGCAGATGCTCGATCTGGAAATCGTCGAGTCGGTGGCGATCGAGAATATCCAGCATGTCAGTGCCTGTTTGCAGGCCTGTCAGGCGTTGGGGGTGCAGTTTTCCCTGGGAGATTTCGGTACGGGTTACTCGTCCTTGAGTTACCTCAAGCGTTTACGCACCCAAACCATCAAGATTGATAAGTCGTTCGTGCGCGACATTCTGAATGACCGTGACGACCTGGCCCTGACCACAGCAGTGATTGGCTTGGCCCGGGCGTTCGGCCGGCAGGTGATTGCCGAGGGGCTGGAAAGCGTTGAGCACGGTGAATTGCTGTTGCGGCTGGGGTGCGAAGTCGCTCAAGGCTATTTCATCGCGCGCCCCATGCCGCCCGGTGAGGTGCCGGACTGGGTGGCGAGGTTTGTCGCCCCGTCGCAATGGCAGGCGCTCGGCCAGACAGCCTTAAACGCTCCGCTACGGCTCAAACCTGAGCCAATAAAAGCCCCTTAAAGTGCAGCTTAGCCAGAATAGACGAGCGCACCGGATGCAATTTTGGCCTTGCTCCGCTAGCATTAGCCGCTTCTGTTCCTTCGTTGCGACGGTTTTCGATGAGTTATCAGGTTCTTGCACGTAAATGGCGTCCGCGCTCGTTCGGCGAAATGGTCGGCCAGACCCATGTGCTCAAGGCTCTGATCAATGCCTTGGACAGCCAGCGGCTGCACCACGCGTACCTGTTTACCGGTACCCGCGGGGTCGGCAAGACCACCATCGCGCGGATCATCGCCAAATGCCTGAACTGTGAAACAGGTATCACTTCGACCCCCTGCGGCGAGTGCTCGGTGTGCCGCGAAATCGATGAAGGCCGCTTCGTCGACCTGATCGAGATCGACGCCGCGAGCCGGACCAAGGTCGAAGACACCCGCGAGCTGCTCGACAACGTGCAGTACGCGCCGAGCCGCGGGCGCTTCAAGGTTTACCTGATCGACGAAGTGCACATGCTCTCCAGCCATTCCTTCAATGCGCTGTTGAAAACCCTTGAAGAGCCGCCGCCCTACGTCAAGTTCATCCTGGCCACCACCGATCCGCAGAAACTTCCTGCAACGATTCTTTCTCGGTGCCTGCAGTTCTCCCTGAAGAACATGACCCCGGAGCGGGTGGTCGAGCATTTGACCCACGTGCTGAGCGTCGAGAACGTGCCGTTCGAAGACGATGCGCTGTGGCTGCTCGGCCGCGCCGCCGACGGTTCGATGCGCGACGCCATGAGCCTGACCGATCAGGCCATCGCTTTCGGTGAAGGCAAGGTCATGGCCGCCGACGTGCGGGCCATGCTCGGTACGCTCGATCACGGCCAGGTCTACGACGTTTTGCATGCGCTGATCGAAGGCGACGCCAAGGCGTTGCTCGAAGCCGTGCGTCATCTGGCCGAACAAGGCCCTGACTGGAACGGCGTGCTCTCGGAAACTCTCAATGTGCTGCACCGTGTCGCCATCGCCCAGGCCCTGCCTGAAGGCGTCGACAACGGCCATGGCGACCGTGATCGCGTATTGGCTTTGGCCCAGGCATTGCCGGCTGAAGACGTGCAGTTCTATTACCAGATGGGCCTGATCGGTCGGCGGGATTTGCCGCTGGCGCCGGACCCGCGCGGTGGCTTCGAAATGGTCCTGCTGCGAATGCTCGCGTTCCGGCCGGCAGATACCGCGGACGCGCCGAGGCAACCGCTAAAGCCAGTGGGGATCAGCCAGGCCACAGTTGATTCCGCAAACTCAGTGGCTGCCGCGCCGGTTGTTGCGCCGGTAGTCTCTACGGCCGTTACACCGCTTCCGGTTGCGCCTGTGGTTGCACCAGCCCCTGTCCCGGTAGCTGCGCCTGAGCCGGTCGAGCCAGTGATCGCGCCCGAGCCTGAGCCTGTTGTCGAACCCGTAGCGGTCGAAGAGGTCGTCGATCTGCCGTGGAACGACCCGGTAGAGCCCGAAGTTGTCCAGCAGCCTGCCATCGAGCCGGTGCTGGAAACGGCTGGCGAACAACCCGAATTGCCACCGATGCCTATGCCGACGCCGGACAGTGTGGTGCCGGATGCGCCGGAATGGGCCGCTGCGCCGATCCCGGAACCGTCCGTGGCTGAAGTCGATGCCGCCACGCCAGGCCTGGATCAGGACGACGAGCCGCCGCTGGACGAGGACTACATTGAGCCGGACATGGACTCGGCCTATAGCTATCTCGATGAACTGGCCAGTGAGCACGCCGCGGAACCTGCGCCGGAACCCGAGCCAGAACCGGCCGCGATGCCGGCCACCGGCCTTGCCCTGCAATGGCTGGAGATATTCCCGAAACTGCCGGTATCCGGCATGACCGCCAGCATCGCCGCCAACTGCACGCTGATCGCCGTCGATGGCGACCATTGGTTGTTGCACCTGGACCCGGCCCACAGCGCCTTGTTCAACGCGACACAACAACGTCGCCTCAACGATGCATTGAACCAGTTTCACGGGCGCACGCTGACCCTGAACATGGAGCTGATCAAGCCCGAGCAGGAAACCCCGGCTCAGGCCTCGTCCCGGCGTCGTGCCAATCGTCAGCGTGAGGCCGAGGAATCGATCCACGGCGATCCGTTCATCCAGCAAATGATGCAGCAGTTCGAGGCGGTGGTCCGTCACGATACTATTGAACCTGTCGAGGCCCTGGTCAGTCAGGGCTAATAACTGAAGGCGCTTGGCCACATTCGCCGGGCGCTGTTTTTATCCAAGTACTTTTGAGGTGATTCCCATGATGAAAGGTGGCATGGCCGGCCTGATGAAGCAGGCGCAGCAGATGCAGGAAAAAATGGCCAAGATGCAGGAAGAGCTGGCCAACGCCGAAGTCACCGGTAAAGCCGGCGGCGACATGGTCACCGTGGTGATGACCGGTCGTCACGACGTCAAGCGCGTAACCATCGACCCAAGCCTGGTCGAAGGCCTGAGCGAAGACGACAAGGAAATGCTGGAAGCGGTATTCGCCGCAGCGGTCAACGACGCGGTGCGCAAGATCGAAGCCAACAGCCAGGACAAAATGTCCGGCGTGACCGCTGGCATGCAATTGCCACCGGGTATGAAACTGCCATTCTGATTCGCCAGCGCGCGT
The DNA here is from genome assembly GCF_053629455.1 of Pseudomonas sp. F-14 TE3482. NCBI lineage: Bacteria > Pseudomonadati > Pseudomonadota > Gammaproteobacteria > Pseudomonadales > Pseudomonadaceae > Pseudomonas > Pseudomonas sp. F-14 TE3482. The sequence goes on along the minus strand of NZ_JBRJII010000001.1, from coordinate 5,648,449 downwards.
CGGATGGGTTACAAAAAAATGCCAGGCATCGCGCCTGGCATTTTTGTTTTGGCTGGTTTTTTGTTGATCCCTATGGCGAGGGTAAACGGGTGGTGCGGGTTGCGTGGACTGAGTAATTGACGCTGTTATTTGACGCTAAACAGAGGCGCGGGTATAAACCGCGTCTCGTTGTTATGTCGGACTTTTCTCCATGAGCTTCAGCCCTTTGATTCGCCAACTGATCGATGCCCTGCGAATTTTGCCGGGTGTGGGTCAGAAAACTGCCCAGCGCATGGCGTTGCAACTGCTTGAGCGTGATCGCAGCGGCGGTTTGCGACTGGCCCAGGCGCTGAGCCAGGCCATGGAAGGAGTGGGCCACTGCCGCTTGTGCCGCACGCTGACCGAAGACGATCTGTGCCCGCAATGCGCCGATCCACGCCGCGACGACACTTTGCTGTGTGTGGTGGAAGGTCCGATGGACGTTTATGCGGTGGAGCAGACCGGTTTCCGCGGTCGCTACTTCGTACTCAAGGGTCACCTGTCGCCACTCGACGGGCTGGGGCCGGACGCCATCGGCATTCCACAATTGATGGCGCGGATCGAAGAAGCGGGCACGTTTGCCGAAGTCATCCTCGCCACCAACCCGACGGTGGAAGGCGAGGCCACGGCACATTACATCGCCCAGTTGCTGAGCAACAAAGGCCTGATCGCCTCGCGCATCGCCCATGGCGTGCCGTTGGGCGGTGAGCTGGAATTGGTGGATGGCGGGACATTGGCGCATTCGTTTGCCGGGCGTAAGCCGATCTCGCTGTAACGGTGCTGTCTGGACCGACGTCTTCGCGAGCAAGCCCGCTCCCCACATTTGATTTGTGTACGCCGCAAATCCCCTGTGGGAGCGGGCTTGCTCGCGAATGGCTCGCCTCGGTTTCCTTGATTCACACAGCCCCCTTGAAAACCAAGCAAGCGCTCGGTTAACTTCGCTGAACCTTCAGTGGAGCTCGCCGATGCCTGCCTTTCAGGAATACTTCGATCCCAGCCACCAATTGGTCCGCGACAGCGTCAGACGTTTCGTCGAACGTGAGATTCTTCCGGACATCGACCAGTGGGAAGAAGCCGAAAGCTTCCCTCGTGAACTCTACCTGAAGGCCGGCGCGGCGGGGATTCTGGGTATTGGTTATCCCGAAGCCTTGGGCGGTAGCCATGAAGGGGACCTGTTTGCCAAGATCGCTGCCAGTGAAGAGCTGATGCGCTGTGGTTCCGGTGGTCTGGTCGCGGGGCTGGGCTCGCTGGACATTGGTCTGCCGCCGATCCTCAAGTGGGCCAGGCCCGAAGTCCGCGATCGCGTTGTGCCTCAGGTGCTGGCGGGCGAGAAGATCAGCGCCCTGGCTGTCACCGAGCCCAGCGGCGGCTCCGACGTCGCCAACCTGCAAACCCGCGCCGTGCGAGACGGCGACTTTTACCGGGTCAGCGGCAGCAAAACCTTCATTACCAGCGGTGTTCGCGCGGATTTCTACACCGTCGCGGTGCGCACTGGCGAGCCGGGTTTTGGCGGCATCAGTTTGCTGCTGATCGAGAAGGGCACACCCGGTTTCACCGTCGGTCGTCAGTTGAAGAAAATGGGCTGGTGGGCGTCAGACACCGCCGAACTGTTTTTCGATGATTGCCGGGTGCCGGCGGGTCATCTGATTGGTGCCGAGAACATGGGTTTCGCCTGCATCATGGGCAACTTCCAGAGTGAGCGTCTGGCCCTGGCACTGATGGCCAACATGACCGCGCAGTTGGCGCTGGAGGAGAGCCTGAAATGGGCTCGTCAGCGTGAAGCCTTCGGCAAACCCATCGGCAAGTTCCAGGTGCTCAAGCACCGGCTCGCGGAGATGGCCACGGCGCTGGAGGTGTCACGGGAATTCACCTACCGCCAGGCAGCGAAAATGGCCACTGGGCAGAGTGTGATCAAGGAGATTTCCATGGCCAAGAATTTTGCTACCGACACGGCTGATCGCATTACCAACGACGCCGTGCAGATCCTCGGCGGCCTGGGTTATATGCGCGAGAGCCTGGTGGAACGGCTGTACCGGGATAACCGGATTCTGTCGATTGGTGGGGGAACGCGGGAAGTGATGAATGAGATCATCAGTAAGCAGATGGGGCTCTAATCTGCGGTGTAGCGGCTGACGTTTTCGCGGGCAAGCCCGCTCCCACAGTGATTTTTGTCGTATACAAGATTTGTATTTAACGACAATCCCTGTGGGAGCGGGCTTGCCCGCGATGGCGTCAGTACAGACGCTGCTTATTTATCGGTAAGGGCAAACTGCGTCAGGCAAAACGTCGGGATCCCCATATCTTCCAGCCGCTGCGAACCACCCAGTTCCGGCAAGTCAATGATCGCCGCCGCTTCATGCACCCGCGCGCCCATGCGCCGAATCAGGTTCGCCGCCGCGATCAGCGTGCCGCCGGTGGCGATCAGGTCATCGAACATCACTACCGAGTCACCCTCGCACAGGCTGTCGGCGTGGACTTCGAGAAAGGCTTCGCCGTACTCGGTCTGATAACCCTCGGCCAACACGTCGGCCGGCAGTTTGCCCTGCTTGCGGAATAGCACCAGCGGTTTGTTCAACTGATAGGCCAGGATTGAACCGATCAGGAAGCCACGGGCATCCATGGCGCCGATGTGGGTGAAGTCGGCTTCGACGTAACGATGGGCGAAGCTGTCCATCACCAGGCGCAGGGCCGTGGGTGACTGGAACAACGGAGTGATGTCGCGAAAGATCACGCCCGGCTTGGGAAAGTCGATCACGGGACGGATCAGGGATTTGATGTCGAAGGAGTCGAAGACCATCGTCGAAGTGTCCTGGCAGGCTGCAAACGTCGCAGTATAACGGCGGCTGAACCGTTTCGCTCAGCCGCCATTGCCAGGATCAGCCGTCGAGCGAGCCGCCGGCCAGGGCGCAGAGCTGGATCGGGTCGAGGATGTGGATTTCCTTGCCTTCGGCGGCGATCAGTTCGTTTTGCTGGAAACGGGTGAACACCCGCGACACGGTTTCCACCGCCAGGCCCAGGTAATTGCCGATTTCGTTGCGCGACATGCTCAACCGGAACTGGTTGGCCGAGAAGCCCCGAGCGCGGAAACGGGCCGACAGGTTGACCAGGAACGTGGCGATGCGCTCGTCGGCAGTTTTCTTCGACAGCAGCAACATCATTTGCTGATCATCACGAATCTCGCGGCTCATCACCCGCATCAACTGACGGCGCAGTTGCGGCAGTTGCAGAGCCAGTTCATCGAGGCGTTCGAAAGGGATTTCGCACACCGAAGTGGTTTCCAGTGCTTGCGCCGAGACAGGGTGCTTTTCAGTGTCCATGCCCGACAGGCCGACCAGTTCACTCGGCAAATGGAAGCCAGTGAGCTGTTCTTCGCCGCCATCGCTCAGGCTGAAGGTCTTGAGGGCGCCGGAGCGTACTGCATAAACGGAATCGAACGTGTCGCCCTGACGAAACAGGAATTCGCCTTTTTTCAGCGGGCGACCTCGTTTGACGATTTCGTCCAGCGCATCCATGTCTTCCAGATTCAAAGAAAGTGGCAGGCAGAGAGGTGCCAGGCTGCAATCCTTGCAATGGGCCTGGCTATGAGCGCGCAGCTTTACTGGCTCGGACATTTCTTTAATCCTTGTGGGAAAACACACATAAGCCGTAAGGGTAACTCACGGGAGGACATTCGGGCCAGCCTGCGACAATTTAACCGCAAGGCCTTAGATCACTCGTGAAAAGCGTTGACGATTGGTGTGTTCCAGATACGCATCGAAAACCATGCACACCGAACGCACCAGCAGCCGGCCTGCGGGCTGTACGGTGATCCGCTCGTTGTCCAACTCGATCAGCCCATCTTCGGCCATATCCAATAGCTGTGGCCAAAGCTCGGCGAAATAACCACGAAAATCGATATTGAAGACGCGCTCGATTTCCAGGAATTCCAGGCTGAAATGGCAAATCAACTGCTGAATCACGGCTCTGCGCAAGCGATCGTCAGCGGTGCATATCAGGCCACGGCTGGTGGCCAGTTGAGCGGACGCCAATGCGTTCTGGTACTGGTTCAGGTCGCTGCTGTTCTGGCAGTACAAATCGCCGATCTGGCTGATTGCCGATACCCCCAGGCCGATCAAATCGCAATGACCATGCGTGGTGTAGCCTTGGAAGTTACGTTGCAGCGTCGATTCTTCCTGAGCAATCGCCAAGTCATCGTCAGGCAGGGCGAAATGGTCCATGCCGATGTAGCGGTAACCGGCAGCCGTCAGTTGTTCGATGGTGCGCTGGAGCATTTCCAGCTTCTGTGCCGGTGCCGGTAGATCGTTGCCACTGATCCGCCGTTGCGGCATGAAGCGTTCCGGCAGATGGGCGTAGTTGAACACCGAGAGCCGGTCCGGTTGCAGGCTGATGACTTCGTCGACGGTACGGGCGAAGTTCTCGGGCGTCTGCTTGGGCAAGCCGTAGATCAGATCGATGTTGATCGAGCGAAATTGCAGGGTCCGGGCCGCGTCGATCACCGCACGGGTTTCTTCCAGGCTTTGCAGCCGATTGACCGCCCGTTGTACCGCCGGATCGAGGTCTTGAACGCCAATGCTGACCCGGTTGAAACCCAGTTCCCGGAGCAGGCCCATGGTCGACCAATCAGCCTCGCGAGGGTCGATTTCGATGCCATAGTCGCCGGAATCGTCGTCCAGCAGATTGAAATGCTTGCGCAGCTGAGCCATCAACTGGCGCAGTTCGTCGTGGCTGAGAAAGGTCGGTGTGCCGCCGCCGAAATGCAGTTGCTCGACTTTTTGCGTCGGGTCGAGGTGGCAGGCAATCAGCTGGATTTCCTGTTCCAGGCGCTGCAAATAGGGCAGGGCGCGGCCACGGTCCTTGGTGATGACTTTGTTGCAGGCGCAGTAGTAGCAAATATTCGCGCAGAACGGCACGTGCACATACAGCGATAGCGGCCGCAGGGCTTTACGGCTGTCGCGAAGGGCATGAAACAGGTCGAAGGTGCCGACCTGGCTGTCGAATTGCACGGCGGTCGGGTACGAGGTATAGCGCGGTCCCGCCAGGTCGTAACGGCGGATCAGATCTGTGTCCCAACGAATGGCGTCGAGCATGCGGGCATTCCCCCGGATAGGCTGGCAATGTCGGCGAGTCTAGGGAGAAGTGCGCAAAGGCATCTTGATTTGCATCAAGGGTCGGGATTTGTGTTGCAGGTGCGGGCCTCATCGCGGGCAAGCCCGCTCCCACAGGGTTGTGTTTGGATCACCGAATTGGGTAATCCTTAAATCCTGTGGGAGCGGGCTTGCCCGCGATGGGGCCACTGCCGATCTAATGCCCCATCAGCCAATGCTGATGCGGCCCTGGCAAGGTCCAGATACCGAACACCATCACCAGCAAGCCTCCGGTCATGCGGACGCTGCGTTTGCGCAATAACGCCGTGACGCGCTCGGCGGCAAGCCCTGTGGCAAGCAGCACCGGCCAGGTACCCAGCCCGAATGCCAGCATCAGCAATGCACTGTCCAGCGCATTGCCCTGGCTCGCCGACCACAGCAATGTGCTGTAAACCAGCCCGCATGGCAGCCAGCCCCATAGCGCGCCCAGCAGCAGGGCGCGGGGCAGGTTCGACACGGGTAATAATGTGTTGGCCACCGGCTGGATATGCCGCCACAGGCCGCGACCGAGGCTTTCGATACGGGTCAGGCCGCTCCACCAGCCGGCCAGGTACAGGCCCATGGCGATCAGCAGCAGCCCGGCGAGAATGCGCATGAACATCGCCGCCGGGCTATTGGCCACGGCCCAACCGGCCAGGCCGATCAGCAGGCCGGCCGCGGCGTAGCTGAGAATGCGCCCCAGGTTGTAGGCCAGCAATAGTCGAAAGCGCCGGCTGCGTTGTTCTTTGGGAATCGCCAAGGTCAACGCGCCCATCAAGCCGCCGCACATGCCCAGGCAATGCCCGCCGCCGAGCAAGCCGAGGATCAGCGCAGACACCAACAATGGCGCCAACTCAAGCATGGGGCGGCGCCTTGTCGTCCGGTTTGGCCGGATGGCCGCTGGCCTCGTCGACCGCTGCCTTGTGGTTCGGGTCCTGATCGTCGAACAGGATGCTGTGGGCCGGGCCGTCGAGATCGTCGTACTGACCGCTGTCGACTGCCCAGAAGAAGATGTAGATAGCGATGGCCACGATCAGCAGCGCGGCCGGGATCATCACGTAGAGAGCTGGCATCTGGACTCCATGCCCGCGCGGCTCAGGCCGGCAGCGGACGGGTTTCTGGCGTGGTGCCGGCAGCCGGCGCGCTCGGCAGGCGAGTCAGGCGCAGGGCATTCAATACCACGGTCAACGAACTGATCGACATGCCAACCGCTGCCCATACCGGAGTGATCCAGCCGAGGGCGGCGAACGGCAACATGAGGCCATTGTACAGCGCTGCCCACAGCAAATTCTCGATGATGACCCGACGGGTGCGGCGGGCCAGGCTGAAGGCTTGCACCAGCGCGTCGAGGCGGTTCGACAACAGCACCGCGTCGGCACTGGTTTTCGCCAGATCGGTGGCCGAACCCATCGCCACGCTGATGTCGGCGGCGGCCAGCACCGGCACATCATTGACCCCGTCACCGAGCATCAACACCTTGCGACCTTCCTTGTGCAGTTGTTGCAGCACCTGCAATTTATCGTCCGGACGCAAACCGCCTCGGGCCTCGTCGATGCCCAACTCGGCAGCGACGCTGGCAACCATCGGCGAGCTGTCGCCGGACAGCAGCAGTGTGCGCCAGCCACGAGCCTTGCAGTCCGCCAGCAGGGCAGGCGCGTCGGCACGTAAACGGTCATCGAGTACGAACCAGGCCAGCGGCCCCTGGCTGTCGCCGAGCAACAGCCATTGGCCAGGCTCATCGGGCATTACAGGCGTTTGAGCGCCGCTGAGTTCGCAGACAAACCCCGGTTGGCCAATGCGCAGGCGTTGTGCGCCGACCAACCCCTCAAGGCCCAGGCCCGGCGTGCTGTGAACTTCTTCGGCGGCCAGCGGCGCGCGGCCAAAAGCCCGGGCAATCGGGTGCTCGGAGCGGTTTTCCAGGGCCGCGGCGAGACTCAGGCATTGATCGCTGGTCAAGGCTCCAAGTGGCCGGATCGAACGCAAGGCCAGGCGACCTTCGGTGAGGGTGCCGGTCTTGTCGAAAATCACCGTGTCGATCTGGTTCAGGCCTTCCAGCACATGGCCGCGCGTCAACAACAGACCGAGCTTGTGCAGCGTGCCGGTGGCGGCGGTGAGGGCGGTTGGCGTGGCCAGCGACAAGGCGCACGGGCACGTCGCAACCAGCATCGCCAGGACGATCCAGAACGCCCGCGAAGAATCCAGTTCCCACCACAGCAGGCCGATGGCAGCCACCGCGATAAGCGACAACAGCAAAAACCATTGCGCGGCGCGGTCGGCTATTTCCGCCAGTCGTGGCTTTTCGGCCTGGGCGCGATCCAGCAGGCGGACGATGGCCGACAGTCGCGTGTCCTGTCCCAGCGCCAGGACTTCCACGGTCAGCGCACCTTCAACGTTCAAGGTGCCGGCGGTGACAGCATCGCCCGGGGTCCGTGGTTGTGGCAGGTATTCGCCGGTCAGCAGGGATTCGTCGATGCTCGATTGACCGTCGAGGATCTTGCCATCGGCCGGCAGGATCGAGCCGGGATGCACCAGCACCTGATCGCCTACGCGCAATTCGCTGAGCAGAATCCGTTCGCTCTGGCCATCGACGCTCAACCGTAGGCAAGAGGCGGGCAGCAGATTGACCAGCTGTGCGGTTGCGGCGGCGGTGCGTTCTCGGGCTCGACGTTCCAGATAACGCCCGGCCAGCAGGAATAGCGCAAACATCCCTACTGCATCGAAATACAGCTCGCCTACCCCGGTGATCGAGGTCCAGATCCCGGCGATATAGGCACTGCCAATCGCCAGCGACACCGAGACGTCCATGGTCAGGTGACGGGTGCGCAAGTCGCGCATTGCCCCTTTGAAGAACGGCGCGCAGCTGTAGAACACGATCGGCGTGGTCAGAAACAGCGCGACCCAGCGCAGGATGGTGTGGAGCTCGGGGCTGAGGTCAATGTTGAATTCCGGCCAGGTGGCCATGGTTGCCATCATCGCCTGGAACCACAGCAGTCCGGCAACGCCGAGTTGACGTAGCGCCAGACGGTTTTCGCTGGCCAGTTGTTCACTGGCGCGGTCGGCCTGATAAGGGTGGGCGGCGTAACCGATATGGCGCAATTCACTGAGCACTTGACTCAATGGCAATTGCGCATCGGCCCAGCGCACATGCAGGCGGTGGTTGGACAGGTTCAAGCGTGCTTCGGCCACCGCCGGCAAGGCGCGCAGGTGTTTCTCGATCAACCAGCCGCAGGCGGCGCAACTGATGCCTTCCATCAACAGGGTGGTTTCGGCGAGTTCGCCTTCGTGGCGGACAAAGGGTTGCTGCACGTCGGCGCGGTCGTACAGCGCCAGCTCATCCACCAACTGTACCGGCAAGGCTTCGGGGTTGGCCGAGGCTTCGCTGCGATGCTGGTAATAGCTTTCCAGCCCACCGGCCACGATGGCCTCGGCCACTGCCTGGCAACCCGGGCAGCAGAACTCGCGGGTATCCCCGAGGACGGCGGCGGTGAAGCGGCTGCCGGCCGGGACGGGCAGGGCGCAGTGGTAGCAGGGGGTTGGATTGGTCATGTTTGTTGCCATGAAAACCATTGTGGCGAGGGAGCTTGCTCCCGTTCGGCTGCGAAGCAGTCGTAATACTGAAAGCTCGCTATGTCTGAAAGAACCGGTTTGCAGGTTTTGGGGCCGCTTCGCGCCCCAGCGGGAGCAAGCTCCCTCGCCACGTTTGAAAGTGCTTATTTTTTCAGGTCTTCCGCGCCCTGCAGCGGCTCATCGCCCAGCAGCAGATCCTTGGCATGGCTGACCTGTTCTTCTTCGAACATGCGCCAGATCTTCTCATCCTGTACGCCCAGCAGTTCGACGAAGCGACGACCTTCGATCTTGTCGCTCAACTGGCCGATGTAGCGGCCCTGTTCGGTTTCACTGCGGGCCAGGGTGATCTTGCGATCCTTCTCCGGCTGAGTGGGTGAAATCAGGTTCAGTTCAAGGGTTTTCGGCTGGCTGTTGCCGCTCAGGCGCAGGTCGACTTCGCCGGTCACGTCATCCAGATGCACGCTGGCACGCAGTTGCAGGGTCTGGGCCAGCAGTTCACGGTCCAGTGAACGGTTGATGCCCTTGCCAGCCTCGTAATAGTTGTCGTTGACCAGGTTGTCCGGGTTGTTCACCGCGATGGTCACCATCGACAGGGTCAAGGTCACCGAGCAAGCCAGGATGGCGATGATGATCCACGGCCAAAGGTGCTTGTACCAGGGACTTGCGGCAGTTGCAGCGGGCATGGTCATTTCTCTCAACGAGTTTGTGGGCCGATGAATCGGCTCTTGGCTTCAACGTGGACGTTGGCGTCGTCGGCATCCTTGAGGATGAATGTCACCTCGTTGGTGCTCGACGGCAGTTGTTCCGGTGCGCTGGACAGTTCCACCGGCTGGCTGAAAATCTCCCCGGCGGCGACTTTGATCTCACGCTTGCCTTGCAGCTTGAGGTCCGGCAGGCCGGTAGCTTCGAGCACATAGGTATGGTCGTGCTGGTCCTTGTTCATGATCTTCAGGCTGTAGACGTTTTCGATCCGGCCTTCGGCGTTCTCGCGGTACAACACGCGGTCTTTACTGACATCGAAGCCAACCAGCGAGCGCATGAAAAATGCAGTCACCAGCAATGCGATCATCGCCAGCAGCACCGTGGCATAGCCGATCAGGCGTGGGCGCAGTTTATGGGTTTTTTGCCCGGACAGGTTGTGCTCGGTGGTGTAGCTGATCAGGCCGCGCGGGTAATCCATCTTGTCCATGATGCTGTCGCAGGCGTCAATGCACGCCGCGCAGCCGATGCATTCGACTTGCAGGCCGTCACGAATGTCGATACCGGTGGGGCAGACCTGGACGCACATCGTGCAGTCGATGCAATCGCCAAGACCCTGAGCCTTGTAGTCGATGCCTTTCTTGCGCGGGCCACGGCTTTCGCCACGACGCGGGTCGTAGGAGACGATCAACGTGTCCTTGTCGAACATCACGCTCTGGAAGCGTGCATACGGGCACATGTAGATGCACACCTGCTCGCGCAACCAGCCGGCGTTGCCGTAAGTGGCGAGGGTGAAGAAGCCGACCCAGAAATACGACCAGCCATCCGCCTGGCCGGTGAAGAACTCGATCACCAGTTCGCGAATCGGCGAGAAGTAACCGACGAAGGTCATGCCGGTCACGAAACCGATCAGCAGCCACATTGTGTGCTTGCTGAACTTGCGCAGGAATTTGTTGGCGCTCATCGGCGCCTTGTCGAGCTTGATGCGCTGGTTGCGGTCGCCTTCGGTGACCTTTTCGCACCACATGAAGATCCAGGTCCAGACGCTTTGCGGGCAGGTGTAGCCACACCAGACCCGACCGGCATACACGGTAATGAAAAACAGGCCGAAGGCACTGATGATCAGAATGCCCGAGAGCAGGATGAAATCCTGAGGCCAGAAGGTCGCGCCAAAAATGAAGAATTTACGCTCCGGCAGGTTCCACCAGACGGCCTGATGACCGCCCCAGTTCAGCCACACCGTGCCGAAATACAGCAGAAACAGCCCGGCCCCGCCGATCATCCGCAAATTGCGGAACAGGCCGGTGAAGGCGCGGGTGTAGATCTTTTCTCGAGAGGCGTAGAGGTCGACGCTGTTGTTCGCGTTCTTGGCAGGCGGAGTGACGTCGTGTACCGGAATCTGATTGCTCATCGTTGCATCCCACGGCAGTGGAAAAATGCCTCGGTCAGTACGTGCCGACCGCGGTCAAAAAGAGGTGTTGCAGTGGCGCAATGATACGCCTGTCGCTCTAGATCAAGGGTGCGACCTTTGGTCGCGTTGGGGGGAGGGCGTGGATGGTGTAGCAGATGCAACAAGTCATGATCCAGATCAATTGACTATAGACGATCCATGAATCACTTCTCGTGAGCCGCTCCCTGGAGCGCAGCGGCTCATTTATTCTGAGAAGGCATCAAGGCAGCCTTCCGTCTCCCAGGCTGTCCAGCCCGCTGTCTTTTTTTCTACCGACATCTTCGGTGGCCGGTTTTGTGCTTTCGTTGTCTGAGGGCGTGCCCTCAACATCGTTGATAACGTAAGTGAAATCCTCGTGGGATAGCACACAATCATAGTCAGACTCTCGCATAGGGTTCTTCCTTGAAATGCGTCTGTTGAACGGTGGCCCTCACGTTGCTCGTCAGGGTGAAAAGGGAAGCTACAGGGCGCTGAAATCCGAGTCTATTGAGCATTCGTCTCAAATTATGAAGGCGTCGAAATGCAAACGGCCCCCGTCAATTCTCATTGGCGGGGGCGTTTTTTTTCTGCTTGCTCGGCACTCGTTAGAGTGCGTTCATATATTTTATTCTTAACTAACGAAATGTCAGACATATATTTTATTGGTTTGAAAGTTTCATTTGTTTGCGGGTTAACAGGGCTTATTGTATTTTGCGGCTTCAACGTAATGGCTGCGAAGAGCGGCTAATCAATATCAATGGAAATGGATTTCAATGAAGTTATCAATGAATAAGTGGCTGGCATGCCTTGCCTTGGTGTTAGTTAATTGCTGGGGCTCAAGTATTGCTTTTGCAGAAGCACCGCAACACATGATATTTGCCTCGGACTCGCAATATCCCTGGAGTGATCTTACCGATAAGGGTGAGCAGGATCCCAACAAGGAAGCTCGGTCAAGAGAATTGATCGAATTGCAATATTCCGATATCGCGAGCTTCAGAAGCCTTAATGGCGGCGCTCACCGTATACCTGTAATGATTAATGGAGATATCACGGCGTTTGGTCATGGAGGCGAGCGTTCGTACATGAGGGAGGTTTTTGAGAAGAAACTGCTGGGGCTCTATGACTATGGTTTGGGGAACCATGATTATGCCAATAACGTAGATGATTGTTTTTGGAATAATTGTGCGGCCGGGAGTGTCAATGACCTCAAGACACGCTATTGGGGGAATGGGGTGTCCATGGACTTGGCGGCAAGAAGTTCGGGTCTTGGGAAAATTTATTACGGCAGTCTCGCCTACTCAAAGGGTTTTGGTGATGTGCATTTGGTTCAATTGAATAATGAGCCGACCTATACAGTTAATTTTACTTCCGGTAATCCGTTGGCTCGAACGTCATTTGAAATTACTGATGCGCTGGACTGGCTTGAGCGTGATCTGAAAAGCGCGAGAGCACAGGGCAAAATCATTATTCTCAATATGCACAAGGTCTATGACTGGGCTGGCAATGATGCGCAGATTTCCCGATTTAAACAGATGATCAACCACTACAAGGTGACCGCTGTATTTGGCGGGCATGATCACAAGGGCGTAGGGATCCATATGTACTCCAGAAAATGGGAGCTGTTTGGCGAAGTGCCCGTATTCATGAGTGGTTCTGCTTCCCAGCAAACCTATCTTATTGCCAGTTTTGCCGATGATCGACAGTCTCTGAAAATCAGTGCAGTACACAACAGTAACTGGCCCAGCCGTGAAACTGTGAGGGTCATTCCTGTCTTGAAGTAAGCAGGTTTGAGGCTGAAATGAAAACGGCCCCGCCAGTTCACATGGGCGGGGCCGTTTGTTGTTGCGATCAAGCGTTTGCCTTACTGGGCGTCCGCTTCCGGCGCTTTCTCACCGTGAGAGAGGCTGTAGACGTAAGCGGCCAGCAGGTGAACCTTATCGTTGCCTTGCAGTTGTTCCTGCGCAGGCATCTGGCCCTGGCGACCGTAACGGATGGTCTGCTGCAGTTGAGCGAAGCTCGAACCGTAGATGAAGCCGGTCGGGTGGGTCAGGTCAGGGGCGCCCATGGCTGGCGTACCTTTGCCGGCCGGGCCGTGGCACGCCACGCAGTTGGCGGCGAACAGTTTCTGCCCGGCAACCGGGTCAGCCTTGGCGCCTTCAGGCAGCTTGCGGCCATCCAGGTTGGTCAGTACGAACGCGGCAACGTCAGCAACGCCTTGCTCGCCGATCACTTCAGCCCAAGCCGGCATCACGGCGTGACGACCGCCCATGATGGTGGTCTTGATGGTTTGCGCTTCGCCGCCCCAGCGCCAGTCGGCGTCGGTCAGGTTAGGAAAGCCATAGGCGCCTTTGGCGTCGGAACCGTGGCAGACCGAGCAGTTGGAGGCGAACAGGCGGCCACCCATCTTCAGGGCTTGCGGGTCTTTGGCCACTTCTTCGATTGGCATGGAAGCGAATTTGGCGAAGATCGGGCCAAACTTGGCGTCCGACCTGAGCATTTCCTTTTCCCATTCGTGAACGCCGGTCCAGCCAGTCTGGCCGTTGGCGAACGCGGTCTGCTTCTCGTTATCCAGGTAGTTATAACCCGGCAACAGGCCTTTCCAGTTACCCAGGCCCGGGTACAGCACCAGGTAGCCGAGGGCGAAGATGATGGTGCCCACGAACAGCATGAACCACCATTTCGGCAGCGGGTTGTCATACTCCTCGATCCCGTCGAAGGAGTGGCCGACCGTTTCATCGGTGGATTCGCTGCGCTGGCCCTTGCGGGTGGACAGCAGCAGCCAGGTCAGGGCGAAGATGGTGCCGAGACTGAGGACTGTGACGTACAGACTCCAGAACGTAGTCATTCTTTGTTACTCCTAGAAGCTTGCTCGACGTGCTTGATGGCTTCGGGATCATCCGCGAAAGGCAGCAAGGTCGCGTCTTCAAACTCCGACTTGCGCTTGGGGCTGAACACCCACAGCGCCAGACCGATGAAGGCCACCATCACAACAACGGTGCCCAGGCCACGAATCATCCCGATATCCATCTAAATCACCGTTTGCTTTTGATGATGGTGCCCAGGCCTTGCAGATAGGCCACCAGCGCGTCCATTTCGGTTTTGCCCTTCACAGCATCCTTGGCACCGGCGATGTCTTCGTCGGTGTAAGGGACGCCGAGCGTGCGCAAGACTTCCATTTTCTTGGCGGTGTCTTTGCCGTCGAGCTTGTTTTCCACGAGGAACGGGTAGGCCGGCATTTTCGACTCAGGCACCACGTTGCGCGGGTTGTACAAGTGCGCACGCTGCCAGTCATCGGAGTAACGACCGCCGACACGGGCCAGGTCCGGACCGGTACGCTTGGAACCCCACAGGAACGGGTGGTCCCAAACGCTTTCACCGGCGACCGAATAGTGGCCGTAACGTTCGGTTTCAGCACGGAACGGGCGGATCATCTGCGAGTGGCAACCGACACAACCGTTGGCGATGTACACGTCGCGGCCTTCCAGCTCAAGGGCGGTGCGAGGTTTCATGCCCTCGACCGGCTTGTTGGTGACGTCCTGGAAAAACAGCGGAACGATTTGAGTCAGGCCGCCGATGCTGACGGCGATAACCATGAAGAAGGCCAGCAGGCCAATATTCTTCTCGACTGCTTCATGCTTCATCAGTGAGCTCCAACTACAGCAATCTGTTCAGCAGCTTTGGCTTCAGCCGGGTTCGAGGCACGTACGGTACGCCATACGTTGTAGGCCATGAACAGCATGCCGCTGGCAAAGAACGCACCGCCCAGGGCGCGAACGATGAAACCTGGGTGGCTGGCTTGCAGCGCTTCAACGAACGAGTAGGTGAGGGTGCCGTCGTCGTTGATTGCACGCCACATCAGACCTTGGGTGATGCCGTTGACCCACATCGACGCGATGTACAGAACGGTACCGATGGTCGCGAGCCAGAAGTGCGTGTTGATCAGGCCGATGCTGTGCATCTGCGTACGACCGAACAGTTTCGGGATCATGTGGTAGATCGCGCCGATCGAAATCATCGCTACCCAGCCAAGAGCGCCGGCGTGTACGTGGCCAATGGTCCAGTCGGTGTAGTGCGACAACGAGTTGACGGTCTTGATGGCCATCATCGGGCCTTCGAAGGTCGACATGCCGTAGAACGCCAGCGATACCACGAGGAAGCGCAGGATCGGGTCGGTGCGCAGCTTATGCCAGGCACCCGACAGGGTCATCATGCCGTTGATCATGCCGCCCCAGCTGGGTGCCAGCAGGATGATCGACATCGCCATGCCCAGGGACTGAGCCCAGTCCGGCAGTGCGGTGTAGTGCAGGTGGTGCGGGCCGGCCCAGATATACAGGGTAATCAGCGCCCAGAAGTGCACGATCGACAGACGATAAGAGTAGATCGGACGCTCGGCCTGCTTCGGAACGAAGTAGTACATCATCCCCAGGAAGCCGGTGGTCAGGAAGAAACCTACCGCGTTGTGGCCGTACCACCACTGGATCATCGCATCAGTCGCACCCGAGTAAGCCGAGTAGGACTTGAAGAAACTGACCGGCAGGGACGCGTGGTTGACGATGTGCAGCATCGCGGTCACGACGATGAAGGCACCGTAGAACCAGTTACCGACATAGATGTGCTTGGTCTTGCGCTTGACGATGGTGCCGAAGAACACCAGACCGTAGGTGACCCAGACGATGGCCAGCAGAATAGCCAGAGGCCATTCAAGTTCCGCGTATTCCTTGGTGGTCGTGAAACCCATCGGCAAGGTAACGATCGCGCCGACGATCACCGCTTGCCAACCCCAGAAGGTGAAGGCCGCGAGGCTGTCGGAAATCAGTCGCGTTTGGCAGGTTCGCTGCACGACGTAATAGGAAGTGGCAAACAGAGCACACCCACCGAAGGCGAAAATCACCAGGTTGGTGTGCAGCGGGCGCAGGCGTCCAAAGCTCGTCCATGCCAGACCGAAGTTCAACTCCGGCCAGACCAGTTGCGAGGCGATGAAGACACCGAGCCCCATGCCAAGGATCCCCCAGACCACCGTCATGATGGCGAACTGGCGGACTACCTTATAGTTATAAGCAGTCGGACTGATTGCTGTGCTCATTCTAAGGTTCCACGGTTTGGGTGTTTTATTAGGAGTAAAAATCGGCCGCAAGTATGTAGAAAGCGGGGGGTCATTGCAACGCGCCATGACGTAGGTCAATGCTTTCAAAAGCTGATTCTGCGGCCTTTCCATGCGCCGCGTAAGGACAAAATTGCCCTCGGACAAAATGTCGCAACGGATCAAAGAGGCGAGGGGTTCAGGTCAGTTGTAACGGGGTATGTTCAAACACGACGATCGGGTGACAGCGGGCAACGGGGACGATAGCCGGTGTCTACCAGCCTTTGCGGCCTGTCATCGAGCAAATTCGTCGAACACATCGGGTTGAATCGACCTGGAACCGGCGCTGGCCAGTCCGCATCGCAGGGAAGCTTAGACCCGAATCCGGCGAACCGAAAGGAAGACCAAGGGAGGGTGCGACAATGCGTCGCAAAGGGGCAGGGAACTGCCGCATCCGGGTGAATGCGGCGTTGCGCGGACGAGATTTATTCGCTTTTGCCTTCAGCCTGTAAACGCTCGGTGCTCAGACCTTGAGACAGGCTGTATACGTAAGCGGCCAGCAATTGCACCTTGTCGTTGCCGAGCAGTTCGTTCTGCGCCGGCATATGGCCCTGACGACCATGACGAATGGTTTGTTCAAGCTGCGCCAGGCTTGTACCGTAGATAAATCCGGCCGGTTGCGTCAGCTTCGGCGCCCCCATGGCTTCAGTGCCCTGGCCGTTTGCCCCATGACAGGCTACGCAGGTGGTGCTGAACGCTTGCTGTCCAGCGTGCAGATCGGCTGTGCTGCCTTCCGGCAAGGGCAGGCCGGCCAGTTCGTGACGCACATAAGCGGCGACGTTCTTCACGCCGGCGTCACCGAGGATTTCTCCCCAGGCCGGCATCGCGGCCATGCGACCGCCCATGATGGTCGTTTTGATCATTTCGGCATCGCCGCCCCAGCGCCAGTTGTTGTCCGCCAGG
The DNA here is from genome assembly GCF_053629455.1 of Pseudomonas sp. F-14 TE3482. Classification (NCBI taxonomy): domain Bacteria; kingdom Pseudomonadati; phylum Pseudomonadota; class Gammaproteobacteria; order Pseudomonadales; family Pseudomonadaceae; genus Pseudomonas; species Pseudomonas sp. F-14 TE3482. The sequence continues at coordinate 5,631,570 of NZ_JBRJII010000001.1, read as the reverse complement.
TTGGGGAAACCGAACGCGCCCTTGGCATCCGAGCCGTGGCACACCGAGCAATTGGACGCAAACAGACGACCGCCCATTTTCAGGGCTAGCGGGTCCTTGGCCACTTCTTCGATGGGCATGGCAGCGAATTTGGCGAAGATCGGCCCGAACTTCGCGTCAGCCTTGTTCATCTCCTTTTCCCATTCGTGGACACCGGTCCAGCCGTCCTCATAACCGGGCAATATGCCTTTCCAGTTGCCCAGGCCCGGGTAAAGCACCAGATAACCGACGGCAAACACCAGCGTGCCGGCGAACAGCATGAACCACCACTGCGGCAGCGGGTTGTCGTACTCCTCGATGCCGTCGAAGCTGTGGCCCATGGTCTGGTCGACGCTGCCCTTGGTTTCGCCCTTGCGGGTGCCGATCAGCAGCCAGGTCAGGCCGATCAGGCTGCCGATGGTCAGTACGCAGATCCACGTACTCCAGAAGGTGGTCATGGCCGGGTACTCCTTGTTTCAGGTTCTTGGGTGGCGTCTTCGGGTAGCGGTTCATCGGCGAACGGCAGCAGGCGTGCTTCGGCGAATTCCGGATTGCGCTTGCGGTTGAACACCCACAGCGTCAGGCCGACGAAGGCTACGAACACCACGACCGTGCCCAGGCCGCGGATCATTCCACTGCTCATTACGCTTACGATTTCAAAGGGCATGGCCATGGCTCACCTCTTGCTCTTGATGGATGTGCCGAGCACTTGCAGGTAAGCAACCAATGCGTCCATTTCGGTCTTGCCCTGGAGTGAGGCGACTGAACCTGTAATGTCTTCATCGGTGTACGGCACGCCGAGGGTGCGCATGGCGCGGATCTTGGTTTCGGTGTGGCTGCTATCGACCTTGTTGTCCACCAGCCACGGGTAGGCCGGCATCTTCGATTCAGGCACCACGTTGCGCGGGTTGTACAAGTGCGCGCGGTGCCAGTCTTCGGAGTAGCGACCACCGACCCGGGCGAGGTCCGGGCCGGTACGTTTCGAGCCCCACAGGAACGGGTGATCCCAGACGCTTTCACCGGCCACCGAATAGTGGCCGTAGCGTTCGGTCTCGGCGCGGAACGGACGGATCATCTGCGAATGGCAACCGACGCAGCCTTCGCGGATGTAGATGTCACGACCTTCCAGTTGCAGCGCGGTGTAGGGCTTCATGCCTTCCACCGGTTTATTGGTCACGTCCTGGAAGAACAGCGGGACGATCTGGGTCAGGCCGCCGATGCTCACGGCCAGCACCATCAGCAACATCAGCAGGCCGACGTTTTTCTCGATTGTTTCGTGTTTCATGGCGGCCTCCTCAGGCGATCTGCGCGGCAGCGGCGGCTTCGGCAGGCTGCGAGGCCCGCACGGTGCGCCAGGTGTTGTAGGCCATCAGCAACATGCCGCTGAAGAAAATCGCACCGCCTACCAGACGCACGACGAAGCCTGGGTGGCTGGCCACCAGGGTTTCGACGAAGGAGTAGGTCAGCGTGCCGTCTTCGTTGACAGCGCGCCACATGAGGCCTTGGGCGATGCCGTTGACCCACATCGAAGCGATGTACAGCACGGTGCCGATGGTCGCGAGCCAGAAGTGCGCGTTGATCAGGCCGATGCTGTGCATCTGTGTGCGGCCGAAGATTTTCGGGATCATGTGGTACAGCGCGCCAATGGAGATCATCGCTACCCAACCGAGGGCGCCGGCGTGAACGTGGCCGATGGTCCAGTCGGTGTAATGGGAGAGGGCGTTCACGGTTTTGATCGCCATCATCGGCCCTTCGAAGGTCGACATGCCGTAGAACGCCAGCGACACCACGAGGAAGCGCAGGATCGGGTCGCTGCGCAACTTATGCCAGGCGCCCGACAGCGTCATCATGCCGTTGATCATCCCGCCCCAGCTCGGTGCCAACAGGATCAGCGACATCACCATGCCCAACGACTGCGCCCAGTCCGGCAGCGCGGTGTAGTGCAAGTGGTGTGGGCCGGCCCAGATGTACAGGGTGATCAGCGCCCAGAAGTGCACGATGGACAAGCGATAGGAATACACCGGACGCTCGGCCTGTTTCGGCACGAAGTAGTACATCATCCCGAGGAAACCGGCGGTGAGGAAAAAGCCTACGGCGTTGTGTCCGTACCACCACTGCACCATGGCATCGGTCGCACCGGCGTACAGCGAGTAGGACTTGGTGAGACTTACCGGCAATTCCAGGTTGTTGACGATGTGCAGGATCGCCACGGTGATGATAAAACCACCGAAGAACCAGTTACCGACATAAATGTGTTTGGTCTTGCGCTGCATGATCGTGCCGAAGAACACGACGGCATAAGCCACCCAGACGATGGTGATCAGGATGTCGATCGGCCATTCCAGCTCGGCGTACTCCTTGGAACTGGTGTAACCCAGTGGCAGGCTGATGGCCGCCAGCAAGATCACCAGTTGCCAGCCCCAGAAGCAGAACGCGGCGATTTTCGGCGCGAACAATCGGGTCTGGCAGGTGCGTTGTACCGAATAAAACGAACTGGCGAACAGGGCGCAACCGCCGAAGGCGAAGATCACCGCGTTAGTGTGCAGCGGGCGCAGACGGCCGAAGCTGGTCCACGGCAGGTTGAAGTTGAGTTCAGGCCAGACCAATTGGGCGGCGAGAAAAACCCCGAGCCCCATGCCGACGATGCCCCACACCACCGTCATAATGGCGAATTGGCGGACCACCTTGTAGTTGTAGGCGGTACTGATAGAAGTGTTCATGGTTCCCCATCCACGGTTCAGCCGAAGTGAGGGCCTGCCTTTGCGAGTAAGCCGCACGGCAGACGCTCCCTTCGCCTGGAGTTATAGGCAGACTAAAAGCGAGGCAAGCATGGACAAAGAGCACAAGGCCAGTATTGACGGGGATCAATGGGCGCAGTGTGTGCGAGATCATGGATGGTTGTGGAATGCCGCCACGACACCGGCCTCGGCGACGCTGATTCTCGCTCACGGTGCCGGTGCGCCGATGGATAGCGTCTGGATGAGCGACATGGCTGAGCGCCTTGCCGCGCATGGGGTCAACGTGTTGCGCTTCGAGTTTCCCTACATGGCGCAGCGGCGTATCGATGGCGGTAAACGTCCCCCCAACCCTGCACCCAAATTGCAGGAATGCTGGCGTGAGGTGTATGCCGTGGTGCGACGCCATGTCGCTGGGCGCCTGGCCATTGGCGGCAAGTCCATGGGCGGGCGGATGGCGAGTTTGTTGGCCGATGAGTTGGGCGCGGATGCGCTGGTGTGCCTGGGGTACCCGTTTTACGCCGTCGGCAAACCGGAAAAACCGCGGGTCGAGCATTTGGCGGCGCTGAAGACTCGCACGTTGATTGTGCAGGGTGAGCGGGATGCGCTGGGTAATCGGGCTGCGGTCGAAGGGTATGAGTTGGCGCCGGGAATCGAGGTGTTCTGGCTGGAAGCAGCGGATCATGATTTGAAGCCGTTGAAGGCTTCGGGGTTTAGTCATGAGCAGCATTTGGCGGCTGCGGCGGGGAAGGTTTCCGAGTTTCTTCAGTGAGATTTGCAGTGCCAGTTCGGGCCTCTTCGCGGGCAAGCCTCGCTCCTACAGGTCATGCGCCGATCATGGGAGCACCGATTACCTGTAGGAGCGAGGCTTGCCCGCGAAAGCGATCTTCCAGGCAATAAAAAAACCGGAGGTATTCACCTTCCGGGTTTTGTCTTTCCAGCAGCAATCAGCGGTTAAACCGCTCCACCAACGAATATTGGGTATTCGCGGTCTTGGTCAGTTCTTCGCTCAATAGCGCCGAGTGCTGTGCCTGTTCCGAGGTCTGGTCAGCCAGTTGCGAGATGTTGCTGATGTTGCGGCTGATTTCTTCGGCCACTGCACTTTGCTCTTCGGTGGCGGCAGCGATCTGGGTGGTCATGTCAGTGATGTTGGCCACCGCTTCGCTGATGCCCACCAGCGCCTGATCCGCTTCCAATACCCGCGCTACACCTTCTTCGGCCTGACGATGCCCGGCTTCCATGGTTTGCACCGCGGTGCTGGCGGTTTGCTGCAGCTTGGCGATCAGCGCGTGGATTTGCCCGGTGGATTCGCTGGTGCGTTGCGCCAGTTGACGCACTTCGTCGGCCACCACCGCAAAACCACGGCCCATCTCGCCAGCACGCGCGGCTTCAATCGCAGCGTTCAAGGCCAACAGGTTGGTCTGGTCGGCGATGCCTTTGATCACATCGACCACGCCGCCGATTTCGTCGCTGTCCTTGGCCAGTTGCGTGACCGTCAGGCCGGTTTCACCGACCACCACCGACAGGCGTTGAATGGCTTCGCGGGTTTCCCCGGCGATGTCGCGACCGCGACCGGTCAGGCGATTGGCTTCCTGAGTGGCGTCGGCGGTGCGCTGCACGTGGCTGGCGACCTCCTGAGTGGTGGCCGCCATCTGATTCACAGCGGTCGCCACTTGCTCGGTTTCCACGCGTTGACGTTCCAGGCCGGTGGAGCTGTTGTGGGCCAGGGTGTCGGACTGTTTCGCTTGCTCGGTCAGGTGTTCGGCGGTGTCCTGCAGGCGGGTCAGGCAGGTTTTCAGGCGTGCTTCCTGGCTGAGGATCGACATCTCCAAACGTGCCTGGGCGCCACGGCTGTCGGTATACATCTGCGCGATCAGCGGGTCGGACGTGGTCTGCTCGGCCAGGCGCAGCAAACGCTTGATACCGCGCTGTTGCCAGCTCAAGCCCATCAAGCCCAACGGCACCGAAAGGCCGGCGGCGAGGGCGAAGCCCCATTGGGACGTCAGGGTGGCGCCGATCATGAAGCTCAACTGGCTGACCAGAATGAACGGCAGCCAGTCCTGAAGCACCGGCAGCCATTTGTCGCTTTGAGGAATGGCTGACTTGCCCTGGTTGATGCGTTGGTAGAGCGCTTCGGCACGGCGGATCTGCTCGGCGGTGGGTTTGACCCGCACCGACTCGTAGCCGACCAGCTGATTGCCGTCGAACACCGGTGTGACATAGGCGTTAACCCAGTAGTGGTCACCGGTCTTGCAGCGATTCTTGACAATGCCCATCCATGGCAAGCCTTGTTTCAGTGTGCCCCACATGTGCGCGAACACCGCAGCCGGGACGTCGGGGTGACGGACCAGGTTATGCGGCGCACGGATCAGTTCCTCACGAGAAAACCCGCTGATGTCGACGAAAGCGTCGTTGCAGTAGGTGATCACGCCCTTGGCATCGGTGGTGGAAATCAACCGTTGCTGAGCCGGGAAGGTCCGTTCGCGTTGGGTAATGGGCTGGTTGTTACGCATGGCTTTTTCAATCCGCAAGGCTTTGAGAGGTTGTCGGCATCGTCAGGCATTTATTGAAGTGTTTTTTTCATAAATCAGTGACGCGTCGCAAAACGACCATTGCGTCAGCCAACGAGCATCGGATAAGTGAACAGCCCGAAATGCAGCAGATTCAAACCAAAGTGGGTGGCGATGGCCGCGCCCAATCCGCCGAAACGGTAGGCCAGGCCATAACCGACCCCCGCCAGGCCCGCCAACAACACCCATTGCCAACCGGCACCCAGATGAGCGAGGCCGAACAGCATTGAGGCGAGCAATAACGCGAGGTTGTCGCCGTAAGACAGGTGTTTGAACTGCCGGCTCAGACCGCCCTGGATGTAGCCGCGAAACAACGCTTCCTCCACCAGCGTCACCAGTAGCAGATTGTTCAACACCCACAACCAGGCCTGATCCGGCCACTTCGGTGCCCAACTGATCACGCCCAGCAACAGCGCGCCACCCAAGGCCAGCACGGCACTTACGGTCAGGGCGAGGGCGGTGGCATAAACGGACAGCCGCAACGAGCGCCGGCCGACAATCCATGGGCAAATCAGCAACAGCCAGAAACCGATCAGCGGTTTGTCCTGATTCAGGTACATCGCAAACGGCACGGCATCGTCGGTGAAACGCTGGGGATCAATCGCGCGACCGTTGAAGAAGCCGGGAAGCCAGTGCATTGCCAGCGCTACCGCCAGGACGATGAACAAGCCGTGGCCGAGGTAGCGGCCAATGGGGATCTGTTGTTGGCGAACGGCGAAACCGGCGAACAGCAGCAGCGCGAAAGAAATCGAGGCCAGCCAGCCGAGATGGCCGTAGATCAACGCCAGGCCATAGCCCATGGAGAGAAGTGCCAGATAAGTCCATGGCAGAGCGATCATGTTAAGTCCTTGTTTCAGAGAATCTGCGGATTGCCTAAGTCCCTGTGGGAGCTCTGTGGCGAGGGGGCTTGCCCCCGTTTGAGTGCGTAGCACTCACAAGATTTTTGGGACATCAGAGATTTTGGGACTGCTTCGCAGCCCAACGGGGGCAAGCCCCTCGCCACAGGACTCCCACATTTGTCCTGTGATCGACACTAATGGGCGCGCGATTATAGAGACGCACACCGCGTAAACAAAAACACCGCCCGAGAGCGGTGTTTTATCAGCAGGCTGTTACGAGGCAATCAATTGCCGCAACACGTAATGCAAAATCCCCCCGGCCTTGAAGTACTCCACCTCGTTGAGGGTATCGATCCGGCACAACACCTCAATCTTTTCCTTGCTGCCGTCTTCACGGGAGACAACCAGGGTCAGGTTCATCCGCGGAGTCAGTTCAACGCCCGTCAGGCCAAGGATGTCCACGGTTTCCTTGCCGGTGAGGTTCAGGCTCTTGCGGTTCTGATCCAGCTTGAACTGCAACGGCAACACACCCATGCCGACCAGGTTGGAACGGTGAATTCGCTCGAAGCTCTCGGCGATGACTGCTTTCACGCCCAGCAGATTGGTGCCCTTGGCCGCCCAGTCGCGGCTCGAGCCGGTGCCGTATTCTTGCCCGGCGATCACCACCAGCGGTGTCCCCGACGCCTGGTACCGCATGGCCGCGTCGTAGATCGGCAGCTTCTCCCCGGTCGGAATATAAATCGTGTTGCCGCCTTCTTCGCCGCCAAGCATCTCGTTGCGAATGCGGATGTTGGCGAAGGTACCGCGCATCATCACTTGATGGTTGCCGCGACGGGAGCCGTAGGAGTTGAAGTCCCGCGGTTCCACCCCTTGCTCGCGCAGGTAATGGCCGGCAGGGCTGTCCGCCTTGATGTTGCCGGCCGGGGAGATGTGGTCGGTGGTCACTGAATCGCCAAGCAACGCGAGGACTTTCGCCCCTTCGACGTCCTTGACCACTGGCGCAGGGCCGCCGATGTCATCGAAGAAGGGCGGATGCTGGATATACGTTGAATCGTTGTTCCACACATAAGTCGCCGCCTGCGGCACTTCGATCGCCTGCCACTGTTCGTCGCCGGCAAACACTTCGGCGTACTCCTTGTGGAACATCGCGGTGTTTACCTGAGTTACCGCGTCGGCGATTTCTTTAGTGCTCGGCCAAATGTCTCGCAGATAAACCGGCTGGCCGTCCTTGTCATTACCCAATGGCTCGCTGCTGATGTCGATGCGCACCGTGCCAGCCAATGCATAGGCGACGACCAGCGGCGGGGAGGCCAGCCAGTTGGTTTTTACCAGCGGATGCACGCGACCTTCGAAGTTGCGGTTGCCCGAGAGCACCGAGGCGACGGTCAGGTCGGCTTTCTGAATGGCTTTTTCGATCGGCTCCGGCAACGGCCCGGAGTTGCCGATGCAGGTGGTGCAGCCATAACCGACTAGGGCAAAACCGAGCTCATCAAGGTATTGGGTCAGACCTGCAGCCTTGTAGTAGTCGGTGACCACTTTCGAACCGGGAGCCAGCGAGCTCTTGACCCACGGTTTGCGCTTCAGGCCTTTTTCCACGGCTTTTTTCGCCACCAGCCCGGCCGCCATCATCACGCTGGGGTTGGAGGTGTTGGTGCAGGACGTGATGGCGGCGATCACCACCGCACCGTTTTTCAGCCGATAAGTACTCCCTTCGTGGTGGTAATCCGCTTCGCCGATCAGATCGGCGTTACCCACCGCGACGCCACCGCCGCCCTCACTTTCGAGGCGACCCTCTTCCTTGCTGGAGGGTTTGAACTGCAGGCCGAGAAAGTCAGTGAACGCTTGCGCGACATTCGGCAACGAGACGCGGTCCTGTGGGCGTTTCGGCCCGGCGAGGCTGGCTTCGACGCTGCCCATGTCCAGGGCCAGGCTGTCGGTGAACACCGGCTCCTTGCCGGGCAGGCGCCACAGGCCCTGGATCTTGCTGTAGGCCTCCACCAGTTTCACGGTTTGCGGGGTGCGGCCGGACAGGCGCAAATACTCCAGTGTCACCTCGTCCACCGGGAAGAAGCCGCAGGTGGCGCCATACTCCGGGGCCATGTTGGCGATGGTCGCGCGATCGGCCAGCGGCAAATCGGCGAGACCGTCGCCGTAGAACTCGACGAATTTCCCCACCACACCTTTTTTGCGCAGCATCTGGGTGACGGTCAGCACCAGGTCGGTGGCGGTAATGCCTTCCTTGAGCTTGCCGGTGAGTTTGAAACCGATCACTTCCGGAATCAGCATCGACACCGGTTGGCCGAGCATCGCCGCTTCCGCTTCGATCCCGCCGACGCCCCAGCCGAGCACGCCGAGACCGTTGATCATGGTGGTATGGGAATCGGTGCCGACCAAAGTGTCCGGGAAGGCATAGGTGCGCCCATCCTCGTCCTTGGTCCAGACCGTGCGACCCAGGTACTCGAGATTCACCTGGTGGCAAATGCCGGTGCCCGGTGGCACCACGCTGAAATTGTTAAAGGCGCTCTGTCCCCAGCGCAGGAAGGCATAACGCTCGTGGTTGCGCTGCATTTCGATGTCAACGTTTTGTCCGAAGGCGCTTGCACTGGCGTATTTGTCGACCATCACCGAGTGGTCGATTACCAGATCCACCGGCGACAGCGGATTGATTCGCTGCGGGTCGCCACCGGCCTTGGCCATGGCCGCGCGCATGGCGGCCAGGTCGACCACGGCGGGGACGCCGGTAAAGTCCTGCATCAATACCCGCGCGGGCCGGTACTGGATTTCGCGATCGGAGCGGCGCTCCTTGAGCCAGGCGGCAATCGCCTTGAGATCAGCGCCGGTGACGGTTTTTTCGTCCTCCCAGCGCAGCAGGTTTTCCAGCAACACTTTCAACGACATCGGCAGCTTGTCCAGATCGCCCAGGCTTTTGGCGGCTTCGGGCAGGCTGAAATAGTGATAGGTCTTGTCGTCGACTTGTAAGGTTTTAAGGGTTTTCAGGCTATCGAGGGACGGCATTGAAATGACTCCTTTAAATCCGCACGGCTACGGACTGACGGGAAGGACAGAGCTCTAAACCTAGCCCTGTTTATACGTTAAGGCTAATAACTGGACTCTACGGGCAAGTCCAAGGTTCCGATCTCGGCTATCATGCGCCGGTTTTCGTGACAGGCTTTGCTTCAACGCAAGTCTGGGCATCGCGCAGTGGCTGAATTCTTCGCCAACTGCCCAGGAGTAAGAATGAACACCCTCTTTATGCATTGCCGGCCGGGCTTCGAAAGCGAAGTCTGTTCCGAGATTTCCGAACATGCCGCGCGGCTGAACGTGGCCGGTTATGCCAAGGCCAAAACCGCCAGCGCCTGCGCCGAATTTATCTGCACCGAAGAAGACGGCGCCGAGCGCCTGATGCGTGGCCAGCGTTTCGCCGATCTGATCTTCCCTCGCCAGTGGGCTCGCGGGATCTTCATCGATCTGCCGGAAACCGACCGCATCAGCGTGATCCTTGCGCACATGGCGGATTTCCCGCTGTGTGGCAGCCTGTGGCTGGAAATGGTCGACACCAACGATGGCAAGGAACTGTCGAACTTCTGCAAGAAATTCGAAGGCCACCTGCGCAAGGCGCTGATGGCGGCCGGCAAACTGGTGGAAGACGCCAACAAGCCGCGGCTGTTGCTGACCTTCAAGAGCGGTCGCGAAGTGTTCATGGGGCTGGCGGAATCGAACAATTCGGCGATGTGGCCGATGGGTATTCCACGCCTGAAATTCCCGCGTGAAGCGCCGAGCCGTTCGACCCTCAAGCTGGAAGAAGCCTGGCACCATTTCATTCCCCGCGACCAGTGGGACGAGCGCCTGCACAGTGACATGACCGGTGTCGACCTCGGCGCTGCACCCGGTGGCTGGACCTGGCAACTGGTCAACCGCGGCATGCTGGTGACCGCCATCGACAACGGCCCGATGGCCGAAAGCCTGATGGACACTGGTTTGGTGCAGCATTTGATGGCTGACGGTTTCACCTTCAAGCCCAAGCAACCGGTCGACTGGATGGTCTGCGACATCGTCGAGAAACCGGCGCGCAACGCGGCGATGCTGGAAGAGTGGATTGGCGAGGGGCATTGCCGGGAAGCGGTGGTCAACCTCAAGCTGCCGATGAAACAGCGTTATGCCGAAGTGAAGCGCTTGCTGGAACGTATTGCCGACGGGTTCAAGGCACGGGGCATTCGGGTCGAGATCGGCTGCAAGCAGCTGTATCACGACCGTGAAGAAGTGACCTGCCATTTGCGCCGATTGGACGTGAAGAAACCCAAGTCCCGCTGAGTCACCCGGCCCCCTGTGGGAGGCTTGTGTGGCGAGGGAGCTTGCTCCCGCTGGGCTGCGCAGCAGCCCTAAATGGGACACCGAGATCTTTCTGATGGACCGCATAGCCAGAATTGGGGTCGCTTCGCGACCCAGCGGGAGCAAGCTCCCTCGCCACATACCCGGCAATGCGCGACAATGCCGGCAAGTTTCAGGAGTAAACCATGAGTGAAATGATCGATACGCCGGTAGACGGCACCCTCGACGCCACCGGCCTCAATTGCCCGGAACCGGTGATGATGCTGCACCAGCACATCCGAGACCTGGTGCCCGGCGGCCTGCTGAAGGTGATCGCCACTGACCCGTCGACCCGTCGCGACATTCCCAAGTTTTGCGTGTTTCTCGACCACGAACTGGTCGCGCAGCATGAAGAGGCAGGCACCTACCTCTACTGGATCCGCAAGAAACTCGCTTAACCCGCCGAACGACTGATGCGGATCCGCTTGCGTGCACTGCGCGTCAGGCGGATCGACAGCATCAGCGCTGCGCAACTCAAGCCGACGATCAAACCCTGCCACAGCCCGCTCGGGCCACTCGGCGCGCCGAGCCAGTCGGTCAGGCCCAGGGCGTAACCCACCGGTAAACCGATTCCCCAGTACGCGAACAGTGTCAGGATCATCGTCACCCGCGTGTCCTGATAGCCGCGCAATGCGCCCGCCGCCGTCACCTGGATCGCATCGGAAAACTGGAACAGCGCCGAATACACGATCAACATCGCGGCCACCTGAATCACCGTCGGGTCGGCGGTGTAAATCGCAGCGATGGGTTCACGCAGCAATAGCATCAGGCTCGCCGACAAGCACGCATAAGCCAGGGCGGTGGCCATGCCGACACCGGCGGCGAAGCGGGCTTCGCGTGGTTCCTCACGGCCCAGTGCCTGGCCGACACGCACGGTCACGGCCATGCCCAAGGAGTAGGGGATCATGAACACCAGCGAGCTGAAGTTCAGCGCAATCTGGTGCCCGGCGACCACGGTGGCGCCGAGGCTGCCGATCAGCAGGGCGATCACGGCGAAGATGCTCGACTCGGCGAACACCGCGATGCCGATTGGCAGGCCGATGCCCAGCAGACGCTTGATCACCGACCACTGTGGCCAGTCGAAACGGCTGAACAACTCGCTCGACTGATAGGCCGGCGCCCAGCGCTCCCAGCCGGCCATGCCCAACGCCATGACCCACATCACGATCGCCGTGGCCCAGCCGCAGCCGACACCGCCCATGGCCGGCACACCGAAGTGGCCATAGATGAAGATGTAATTGAGTGGAATATTCAGCGCCAGCCCGCACAGGCCAAGGACCATGGCCGGGCGGGTGCGCCCCAGGCCATCGCTGAAACAGCGCAGCACGTGATAGATCGCGACGGCAGGCAAGCCGCTGGCGATGCCGTGCAGATACTGCATGCACGGGCCGATCAATTCGGGGTCGACCTTCATGATGTGCAGGATCGGTTCGGCGCTGAACAGCATGCCGGTCGCCATCAAGCCCACCACCAGCGCCAGCCACAACGCCTGGCGTACGATCGGGCCGATCTCGCTGTGGGTGCCGGCGCCGAAGCGCTGAGCGACTTTCGGGGTAGTGGCCAGCAGTGTGCCGGTCATCAGCAGAAACACCGGCACCCAGATCGAGTTGCCCAGCGCGACGGCCGCCAGATCTCGAGGCCCGACACGACCGGCCATTACCGCATCGACGAAGCCCATGGCGGTGGTCGCCAGTTGCGCGATCATGATCGGCAACGCCAGGCCAAGCAGGTTTTTCAGCTCCAGGCGAACCCGGGCCGGGCGGTTGAGAGAAATAGCGGCGGGGCGGTCAGTCACGGAATTCAAGGCGAAACGTCCAAAAGATTTTGATGCGCGAGGCGGCGCATTCTACGCCTTGACGCAGTGGTCAGGAAAAGTCCTGTGTTAGGGATTTGTAATCAGCTTGTTTCGACATTCCTGTGGCGAGGGAGCTTGCTCCCGCTGGGCTGCGCAGCAGCCCCAAAATCAGCAACCCATTTCCTTCAGGCACACCGCGGCATCAGTCTTTACGACTGCTTCGCAGCCGGACGGGAGCAAGCTCCCTCGCCACAGGGCCCGTGTTGCCCTTCACATCAAGACGAACAATGCCTGCTGGCCCATCACGGTCATCTGCGCCTAAACTGCCGATCCGCCAAAGGAGCCTGCCATGCTGATTGTTGCCGACGAAAATATCCCGCTACTCGATGCCTTCTTCGCAGGTTTCGGCGAAATCCGCCGGGTGCCTGGACGTGCCATCGACCGCGCCACTGTCGAGCAGGCCGATGTGCTGTTGGTGCGCTCGGTGACCAACGTCAACCGCGCATTGCTCGAAGGCAGCAAGGTGCGCTTTGTCGGCACGTGCACCATCGGCACCGATCACCTGGATCTGGATTACTTCCGACAGGCCGGCATTACCTGGTCCAGCGCGCCAGGCTGCAATGCCCGGGGTGTGGTCGATTACGTGCTGGGCAGCCTGCTGACCCTGGCCGAAATCGAAGGTGCCGACCTGACTCAACGCACCTACGGTGTGGTCGGTGCCGGTGAAGTGGGCGGGCGGCTGGTCAAGGTTTTGCAAGGTCTGGGCTGGAACGTGCTGGTCTGCGATCCCCCAAGGCAAGCGGCCGAAGGGGGCGATTATGTCAGCCTCGAGCAGATCATCGAGCAATGCGACGTCATCAGTCTGCACACTCCGCTGGACAAGCAAGGCCCTCAGTCGACCTGGCATCTGTTCGATAAAAACCGCTTGAACCAACTCAAGCCCGGCGCCTGGCTGATCAACGCCAGTCGTGGCCCGGTCATCGACAATGCCGCCCTGCGCCATGTGCTGTTGGAGCGTGAAGACCTGCAAGCGGTGCTGGATGTCTGGGAGGGGGAACCTGAGGTCGATGTGGCACTGGCCGAGTTGTGTGTGCTGGCGACGCCACACATTGCCGGTTACAGCCTCGACGGCAGACAGCGCGGGACGGCGCAGATCTATCAGGCGCTTTGCGAGTTCCTTGGGCAACCGGAACAGGTCAGCCTGGACGATTTGCTGCCAGCACCGTGGTTGTCGGCAGTGACGTTGAATGCCGACAGCGATCCGGCCTGGGTGCTGGCGATGTTGTGCCGTGGCGTGTACGACCCGCGCCGTGACGATGCGAACTTCCGTCGCAGCCTTGTAGGTCATGTGAGCGAGCAGCGTGCGGCGTTCGATGCACTACGCAAGCATTATCCGCTGCGGCGTGAGATCGATGGGTTGAAGGTGCGGATCGAGGGGGATTCGCCGGCGTTGCAGCGGATCGTGGCGGCGTTGGGGGCTTCGGCTGTCTGAGTACCGCGTTGGCCTTATCGCGGGCAAGCCACGCTCCCACAGGTCATGCGTCAATTTTGAAATCGCGGTAATCCTGTGGGAGCGGCTTGCCCGCGATAGGGCGCGCAGCACCCTCAAAAGGCACCCATAAAAAACCCGGCTAAAAGAGCCGGGTCAAGAAGACGGTGGCTATATCACTCTTGTTCGGCAGGCTTGACCAATCGCTTCTCCAGTTCGCGGCAAGCGTCCTGGATCATGTTTTCAGTGATCGGTACTTCGCGCCCATCCTTATCAATAATCGAGCAACCCAAAGACTGGTCTGGTTGCGTGCGGATCACTGGAATCTTGTCTTCGCTGCTGTTTTGCAAGGACATGGCCTGTCTCCTCATCAGGTTGTGTGCTTACTGTAAAACCACCAAGTGACCGGGCTATGACAACTTCCTGCGATCTTTCAAGGCGGCATCTTCAGTCCATCAGAAATACCCGGACCTTTCCACCCGGACTTTAGACCAATAATCTCTAGTCACTAGTCTTGGCGGTCATAATTAACCTGACTCATTATGATTTACAGCGTTCAATCCCATCGGTCGGTGTAGGCTTGATCGGGTCAAAGCCATTGGTTGCACCTTCGGATGATCTTCATGCTTTCTTCCCGTCACCGCCGCGCCATTCGTCTGGCCAGCCGTTTCCTCGCGCCTTATCGTTGGCCGGCTTTGGGTGCCTTGCTGGCGCTGATCGTCACTGCCGGCATCACCTTGTCCATGGGGCAGGGGATTCGCCTGTTGGTGGATCAGGGTTTCATGACCCAGTCGCCGCATTTGCTCAACCGATCCATCGGCGTGTTCATGATGCTGGTGGTCGGTCTGGCGATTGGCACCTTTGCACGGTTTTACCTGGTGTCGTGGATCGGCGAGCGCGTTGTCGCCGACATCCGCCGTCGGGTATTCAATCATCTGGTTTACCTGCACCCGGGGTTCTATGAAGATAACCGCAGCTCCGAAATCCAGTCGCGGCTGACCGCCGACACCACGCTGCTGCAATCGGTGATCGGCTCTTCGCTGTCGCTGTTCCTGCGTAACGGGTTGATGGTGATCGGCGGGATTGTCTTGCTGTTTATCACCAACCCCAAACTCACCAGCATCGTGGTGGTCGCGTTGCCGCTGGTGGTCGCGCCGATCCTGATTTTTGGTCGCCGGGTGCGCACCCTGTCGCGTCTGAGCCAGGACCGGATTGCCGATATCGGCAGCTATGTCTCCGAAACCCTGAGCCAGATCAAAACCGTGCAGGCCTACAACCATCAGGTTCAGGACGAGCAGCGTTTTGCCACGACGGTGGAAGAGGCTTTCAACACTGCCCGCAAGCGCATTTTCCAGCGCGCCTGGCTGATTACCCTGGTGATCCTGTTGGTGTTGGGCGCGGTCGGGGTGATGCTCTGGGTCGGCGGCATGGATGTCATCGCCGGGCGGATTTCCGCGGGTGAGTTGGCAGCGTTCGTCTTTTACAGCCTGATCGTCGGCGGTGCCTTCGGCACACTGAGTGAAGTGATCGGCGAACTGCAGCGTGCAGCAGGGGCGGCGGAACGGATTGCCGAGTTGTTGCGTTCGGAAAACATCATCCAGCCACCGACCCAGGGGCTGGTGACGTTGCCTGAACGGGTGAAGGGCGATCTGGTGCTACAAGATGTGCGCTTTTCCTACCCGTCGCGTCCGCAAAGCTATGCTGTCGATGGCCTTAATCTGACGATCAACGCCGGCGAAACCCTTGCATTGGTCGGGCCGTCCGGTGCCGGCAAGTCGACCGTGTATGACCTGCTATTGCGCTTTTACGACCCCATAGAAGGACACATCCTGCTGGACGGCGTGCCGCTGACCCAACTCGACCCTCTGGACCTGCGTCGCTGCTTCGCCCTCGTCTCGCAATCCCCGGCGCTGTTCTTCGGCAGCATCGAAGAGAACATTCGCTACGGCCGCCCGACGGCAACGTTGGCTCAGGTCCAGGAAGCCGCGAAAATCGCCTACGCCCACGACTTCATCGAGCAAATGCCCAACGGCTACCAGACTCACCTCGGCGACGCGGGTCTCGGTTTATCCGGCGGGCAACGCCAGCGCCTGGCCATCGCCCGAGCGCTGCTGGTGGACGCGCCGATCCTGCTGCTGGACGAAGCCACCAGCGCCCTTGATGCCCAGAGCGAGCACCTGATTCAGCAAGCCCTGCCCAGCCTGATGAAGAATCGCACCACACTGGTCATTGCCCACCGACTGGCCACGGTGAAAAACGCCGACAGGATCGCGGTGATGGATCAGGGGAAACTGGTGGCGGTGGGGACGCATCAGGAGTTGATTGCAAGTAATGCACTGTATGCACGGCTGGCGGCGTTGCAGTTCAATGACGGCAAGGTTGAAACCGATCTTCACCTGTAGGAACTGTGTAGGAGCTATGGCTCCTACACTTATCCGGCATATCCGGCATATCCGGCATATCCGGCATTACCGCTTATTGATCGTCGAAATACCGCTCATGCCAATCCACCAACGGTTGTGGTGAGTTGAGCTTCTGGCCGTAGATCACCGAGTACGACAGCACGTTTTGCACATATTGGCGGGTTTCGTCGAACGGAATGCTTTCCACCCACACATCGAAGCTCAGGTGATCGGCGCCACGCAACCATTGACGTACGCGGCCGGGGCCGGCGTTGTAGGCGGCAGAGGCGAGGACGCGGTTGCCGTTGAACTGGCTGTGGACCTGGCTCAGGTAAGCGGCGCCGAGCTGAATGTTCTTGTCCGGATCGAACACTTGCTGCGGCGAAGCGAGGGGAATGCTGAACTTGCGCGCGGTTTCCTTGGCGGTGCCGGGCATCAGTTGCATCAGGCCGCTGGCGCCGACGCCGGAGCGCGCATCGGCCATGAAGGCGCTTTCCTGGCGGGTGATGGCGAATACCCAGCTCGAGTGCAGGCCACGGACCTTGGCTTCACGGACCAGGGTTTCGCGGTGGGCCATCGGGAAGCGGATATCCAGGTCGTCCCAGTACTTCGCCTGACTGATGGTGCGGATCGCCGGGAAATACCATTTCAGGTCGTAAGCCAGCTTCGCCTGGGCGACCATTTCGTCACGGCTGAAGTGCCGGCTGACGTGGTACCACTCGCGACGACCGTCGACGATCTGCCCGCGGGCATGGAATTCCAGGGCGCGTCGTATGCCGGGGGTATTGCGCACTTTGTTGATCAGCGCCTGACTGAGCACCAGCGGTTTGTTGTTCAGCGAATAGGGGGATTGCGAGCGGTCGGCCGCCAGGAAACCGTAGAAGTCGCGCTCGTGAGCCAGGTTCTTGTAAAGCGTTTGTGCTTCCGGATTCTGTGGCTGGGCCAGTTCAAGACTACGAGCCTGCCAGTAACGCCAGCGGTTGGTGGTGGCCAGATCCTGAGGCAGGCGGCGGGTCAATTGATAGGCATCATCCCAACGGGCCAGGCGCAATAGCAGGCGCAGGCGCCATTCAGAAACGGTGTTGTCCCGCAGCTCCGGGTCGTATTTGGTCATCACGTCCAGCGCGCGGCTGTCGAAACGACGAGCAAGGGTCAGCCCGATTTCCCGGGCAATCGCGACTTTTTCGTCGCGGGAGAAGTGCATGCTGTTGGCGTAACCGTCGAGCAGGGCCATGGCCTTGTCCGGATCCTGACGAGCCAGACGGCGCAGGCCGAGGCTGACGATGTCGGACATCGGTTCATCGGCCGGGGTGAAGCGCGACGGCTGATTGAGCAGCTCGGGTTTCTGCGCCACATCCACCAGCAGGCGACCGCGCGGGGCGAGGGTGCTCAGACCATTGATCAGGCTGTTGGCCAGCGCATAGTTGCGTGCCTGGGCGGCGAGTTTGGTGCGCTCCCAGCGTTTCTGCTCGGTCAGTTGACCCTCGGCGGCCCACATGCCGAACAAACCGTCGCAGGCGTCGGGCTGGGTTTTACCGGTCAGCCAGAGCTTTTCGGCGTTGGCATAGCCTTCGGTCTTGCGGTTATGGCTGATCTGATACTGCGCGTTCAGGCAGTCCAGTTCGGTGAAATTGAGTTTGGGATCATAATATTTGACGAAGGTTGCCCAGTCGCCGCGTTCGGCCAGCCAGCGCAGCCAGCGCAACTTCATCCAGTTGGCTTGCGGCAGGTCACCGTGTTCAGCGAGGAATTTCTCGATTTCGGCGTTGCTTGCGGTTTTCAGACGCGCGGTCAATTCGTCATATGCCAGATAGGGCTCCAGCGGATAATCGCGCAGGGCCTGGCTATAACGGAAATAAGGGCCGGAATCGCCTTTGGCCAAGGCACGCTTGGCTTCATCGTAATACTGGCGTTGGGTGGACAGGTCCACCGCCTGGGCGGATTGAGCGGCAGCGGCTGTAAGAAGCAAACACGAAAAAAGATTGAAAAGGCGACTGCGCATGAGACGTCCGGGCAGAGAAATCATGACAAGTGCCGGCGAGAGCGGCACTGAATTATCTGTAGCTTAGCCTTTTGCCAGCAGCGGGCGAAAGCTTTGCCGAGCTGTCGGCACAAGTTCGCAACAATTGTTGTGCAGAGTGCTTCGACATTGAAATTGCCGGCCTTCTGAAGCCTCAAGTCAGGTAGAATGCGCGCCCGGTTTTTGGAGAAGCTCATGACCCTGCTCAAATTCAGCGATGTGTCCCTTGCTTTCGGCGCTATGCCGTTGTTGGACAAGGTGTCCTGGCAGATCGCCCGTGGTGAGCGGGTGTGCATCATCGGCCGCAACGGCACTGGCAAGTCCAGCATGATGAAGCTCGTCAAGGGCGACCAGAAGCCTGATGACGGCTCTGTTTGGCGCGCACCTGGCCTAAAGATTGGCGAATTGCCCCAAGAATTGCCGGTAGCCGACGAGCGGACCGTGTTCGACGTGGTTGCCGAAGGCCTGGACGGTGTCGGCGAGCTGCTCGCTCAGTATCACCACCTGAGCCAGAACATCGTCACCGACGCCGACCTGGACAAACTGATGCACGTCCAGCATGACCTCGAAGCCCGCGACGGCTGGCGTTTGCAGCAATTGGTCGACAGCACCTTGAGCCGTTTGCAACTGCCGGCCGACAAGACCCTCGCCGAATTGTCCGGCGGCTGGCGTCGCCGCGTCCTGCTGGCTCAGGCCCTGGTTTCCGAACCGGATCTGCTGCTGCTCGACGAACCGACCAACCACCTGGACATCGGTGCCATCGCCTGGCTCGAAGACGCACTGAAGGATTTCCAGGGCGCCGTGCTGTTCATCACGCACGACCGTTCCTTCCTGCAAAACCTCGCGACCCGCATCCTGGAACTGGATCGTGGCGGCCTGATCGACTGGAACGGCGACTACGCCAGTTTCCTCGTGCACAAAGAGGCGTCTCTGGCTGCTGAAGAAACCGCCAACGCGCTGTTCGACAAGAAACTGGCCCAGGAAGAAGTCTGGATCCGCCAGGGCATCAAGGCTCGTCGCACCCGTAACGAAGGCCGTGTTCGCGCATTGAAAGCCCTGCGCGTCGAACGCAGCGAGCGTCGTGAACGCACCGGCAAGGCCAATATTCAGCTGGATACCGCCGACAAGTCCGGCAAGCAGGTGATGGTCCTCGAGAATGTGAGCTTCGCTCACCCGGGTGGCCCGTTCCTGATCAAGGATTTCTCGATGGTCCTGACGCGCGGCGACCGTATCGGTCTGCTTGGCGCCAACGGTACCGGCAAGACCACGTTGCTGAAACTGATGCTCAGCGGTCTGCAACCGACCAGCGGCAAGGTGGAAGAGGGGACGCGCATCGACGTGGCCTACTTCGACCAGTTGCGCCATCAGTTGGACCTGGAAAAGACCGTGATCGACAACGTGGCCGAAGGTCGCGATTTCATCGATATCGACGGTCAGAGCCGCCACGTGCTGAGCTACCTCGGGGACTTCCTGTTCAGCCCGCAGCGTGCCCGCACACCGGTCAAGGCGCTGTCCGGTGGTGAGCGTGCCCGTCTGTTGTTGGCCAAACTGTTCAGCAAACCGGCGAACCTGCTGGTACTCGACGAACCGACCAACGACCTGGACGTGGAAACCCTCGAGCTGCTGGAAGAGGTCTTGCTGACCTTCAACGGCACCGTGCTGATGGTCAGCCACGACCGGGCATTCCTCGACAACGTGGTCACCAGCACCCTGGTCTTCGAAGGCGAAGGCAAGGTTCGCGAATACGTCGGTGGTTATCAGGACTGGCTGCGTCAGGGCGGCTCGCCGCGCCTGTTGGGCGTGACCGAGAGCAAGTCCGGCAAGGCCGACCTGAACTCGGCTGTCGTCACCGCTGAACCAGTGCCAGTCGCTGCGGCAGTAGAGGCGCCGGTGGCAAAGAAAAAGCTCAGCTACAAGTTGCAACGTGAGCTGGAAATGTTGCCAAGTCAGATCGAAGCCATGGAGCAACAGATCGTGGTGGTTGAAGCACAGATGGCGGATGCCGGCTTCTATCAGCGTCCTGCTGCCGAGACGGCTGCGGTGATCGCTCAGCTTGAGCAGTTGCAGGCTGAACTCGACGTGATGGTCGAGCGCTGGGCCGAGCTGGATGCCTGATTGATCCGGCGATAAAAAAGCCCGGCTTCACTCACGTGAATGCCGGGCTTTTCGTAGGAGCTGCGGAAGACTGCGATCTTTTGATCTTCAAGAAAGCCAGAATCAAAAGATCGCAGCCTTCGGCAGCTCCTACAGGGGTGTTGTGTTATCAGCTTTTGATCAGGCGCACCGCCAGCACATCGCAAGGCGCGCCGTGCAGTACGTCATTGGCGGTGGAGCCGAGCAACAGTGCCAGACCATGTCGGCCATGACTGCCCACCACGATCAGGTCGCACGTTTGCTCCTTGGCGAGGTGGTGAATCTCCTGGCGCGGCTGGCCGTAGGTCAAGTGACTGTATTCCTTGGAGAGTTCCGGGTATTTCACGATCAATCGCTCAAGGCGCTCCTTGGCCTGATCGAACTGTTGCTGTTGCAACTGGGAAAGGTCCATCGGCACGTCGCCGCCAAAGGCCATCGCCATCGGTTCGACAATATGCACCAGGGACAGCTTTGCGCCATTGCTCACCGAGAGCTCGCGAGCTCGGTGGATGACAGGATCGCACTCTTCCGTTAGGTCTACAGCGACCAGAATATGGTGGTAGGGCATGAGGTGCTCCTCCTGAGGATTGCAATATTGGTAAGTATGGCTGGTTTCAAGCGCATTGGTTTCAAAGTGACTCAATGGGCTCATCAAGAATCGGGAGTACACATATGACGGTCTGGATAGTGGTGTCAATCCTGCTGGTGGTCTTGAGCCCGCTGGCCTGGTTGCGACCCTCTCGTACTCAGAGCGGGCGCATGGCCCTGCGTATGGAGGCGCGACGCATTGGCCTGGCCATGCAGCTGGCGCCCCAGGAGTGGCCGCACTGGCTGAACGAGGAGCCACCGAGCCCTTGCGCCCAGTACCATCGGCCGCGCCGTGGCACGCGACCGGCGTGCTGGAGTTACTGGCAGAAGGCGCCGGGTGTATGGGTCAATCAGTGGCAGGAGGTCTGTGAGGATGGGATGCTGCTGAATCATTTCGAAAAATTGCCTGCCAACGTCTACAAGGTCGAAGCAGACAAGCAAATGATTGCCCTGTATTGGGGCGAGAAGGGCGAGGCCGAGGTTCTGCAACAGATCGATGCCACGCTCAAAGCACTCGCCTGAAACCCGACCCCCTACAAAAGCAAGTGCCAGCGCCTGACAGGCAGGCAATAAAAAGCCCGACATCATCATCGGGCTGGGTTGGCCAGGCAGGCCGGTAATTCTTTGTGCGCTGATCTTACGCTGGGCATTCGTCAAAGCGTTCAAACTTTTTTCTTCAGGGTCCCGCCAGCGTAGCTTGTTAAACACAGGCTGCCGCTAATTAGGGCGACTTTTCTAACTATTGATTCTATGAATGGCCTCACATGCATCAGCGTGTTGCAGGGCTTCGTGGTACGGAAGTGACCGGAAAGTCGCGTTTCAACCAGTATTTTGGGCGATTGACAATTGCCGGAAATTCCGTGAAGGTGACATACCCAAATCAAACGGGCGTATGAATTGAGCGTTTGTATTACAGAGCGCTCCTACAGAATCCCGACTATCGCGTTGGCGGGTGTGCCGGGTGAATTGGCGTAGCATCGACGATAAACGTCCTTGCCGAGCCAGTCGCCTGCGTCCGACGTGTACTGTTCAGCTTCCATATCGTGGAGATCAGTTGATGATTTACGAAGGTAAAGCCATCACGGTTAAGGCTCTTGAAAGTGGCATCGTCGAATTGAAATTCGACCTCAAGGGTGAGTCCGTCAACAAGTTCAACCGTCTTACCCTGAACGAACTGCGTCAGGCTGTAGACACCATCAAGGCAGATGCTTCGATCAAGGGTGTGATCGTCAGCAGTGGCAAGGACGTGTTCATCGTCGGCGCCGACATCACCGAATTCGTCGACAACTTCAAGCTGCCGGATGCAGAGCTTGTTGCTGGCAACCTCGAAGCCAACAAGATTTTCAGCGATTTCGAAGACCTCAACGTCCCGACTGTCGCCGCGATCAATGGCATCGCATTGGGTGGCGGTCTGGAAATGTGCCTGGCGGCAGATTTCCGCGTCATGGCCAATACCGCCAAAATCGGTCTGCCGGAAGTCAAGCTGGGCATCTACCCAGGCTTCGGCGGTACTGTGCGTTTGCCGCGCATCATCGGTGCCGACAACGCTATCGAGTGGATTGCCGCCGGTAAGGAAAACCGCGCTGAAGACGCGTTGAAAGTCGGTGCTGTCGACGCCGTGGTCGCTCCGGAGAAATTGCAGGAAGCGGCTCTGAACCTGCTCAAGGGCGCCATCTCTGGCGAATTTGACTACAAGGCCAAGCGTCAGCCGAAGCTCGAAAAGCTCAAGCTCAACGCCATCGAACAAATGATGTCGTTCGAAACCGCCAAAGGTTTCGTGGCCGGTCAAGCAGGCCCGAACTATCCGGCACCGGTCGAAGCGATCAAGACCATCCAGAAAGCTGCGAACTTCGGTCGCGACAAGGCGCTGGAAGTCGAAGCCACCGGTTTCGTCAAACTGGCCAAGACCTCTGCCGCGCAGAGCTTGATCGGTCTGTTCCTGAACGATCAGGAGCTGAAGAAAAAGGCCAAGGCCTACGACGAAATCGCCAAAGACGTGAAGCAGGCCGCCGTATTGGGCGCCGGCATCATGGGGGGCGGTATCGCTTATCAGTCGGCCTCCAAAGGTACGCCGATCCTGATGAAAGACATCAACGAGCACGGCATCGAGCAAGGTCTGGCCGAGGCCGCCAAGCTGCTGGTGGGCCGCGTTGATAAAGGTCGCATGACCCCGGCGAAAATGGCCGAAGTGCTCAATGGCATTCGTCCGACCCTGTCCTACGGCGATTTCGGTCACGTCGACCTGGTCGTCGAAGCCGTTGTCGAGAACCCGAAGGTCAAGCAAGCCGTTCTGGCCGAAGTTGAAGACAAGGTCAAAGAGGACACCATCCTCGCGTCCAACACTTCGACCATTTCCATCACCTTGCTGGCCAAAGCCCTCAAGCGTCCGGAAAACTTCGTCGGCATGCACTTCTTCAACCCCGTGCACATGATGCCGCTGGTTGAAGTGATCCGTGGCGAGAAGTCCAGCGAAGTGGCCGTTGCCACCACCGTTGCCTACGCCAAGAAAATGGGCAAGAACCCGATTGTCGTCAACGACTGCCCGGGCTTCCTGGTCAACCGCGTGCTGTTCCCGTACTTCGGCGGTTTCGCCAAACTGGTCAGCGCCGGCGTGGACTTCGTCCGCATCGACAAGGTCATGGAAAAATTCGGCTGGCCGATGGGCCCGGCCTACCTGATGGATGTGGTCGGCATCGACACCGGTCACCACGGTCGTGACGTTATGGCTGAAGGCTTCCCGGATCGCATGAAAGACGACCGCCGTTCGGCCGTCGACGTGCTCTACGAAGCCAAGCGCCTGGGCCAGAAGAATGGCAAAGGCTTCTACGCCTATGAGACCGACAAGCGCGGCAAGCAGAAGAAAGTCGCCGATCCTTCGGTACTGGAAGTGCTCAAGCCAATCGTGTTCGAACAGCGCGAAGTCACTGACGAAGACATCATCAACTGGATGATGATCCCGCTGTGCCTGGAAACCGTGCGTTGCCTGGAAGACCGCATCGTCGAAACCGCCGCCGAAGCCGACATGGGTCTGGTCTACGGCATTGGTTTCCCTCCATTCCGTGGCGGGGCGCTGCGCTACATCGACTCGATCGGTGTTGCAGAGTTCGTTGCCCTGGCTGACCAGTACGCTGATTTGGGCGCGCTGTACCACCCGACCGCGAAGCTGCGTGAAATGGCCAAAAACGGTCAGAGCTTCTTCGGTTAAGCGCCCACACTAGAGCGAGAGTGAAAGTATATGAGCTTGAATCCTAGAGACGTCGTGATTGTCGACTTCGGTCGTACGCCGATGGGCCGCTCCAAGGGCGGCATGCACCGCAACACCCGCGCCGAAGACATGTCGGCGCACCTGATCAGCAAATTGCTGGAACGCAACGTCAAGATCGACCCGAGCGAAGTTGAAGACGTGATCTGGGGCTGTGTGAACCAGACTCTGGAGCAGGGCTGGAACATCGCCCGCATGGCGTCCCTGATGACGCAGATCCCTCACACCGCGGCCGGCCAGACCGTCAGCCGTCTGTGTGGCTCGTCGATGAGTGCTCTGCACACCGCTGCGCAAGCGATCATGACCGGTAACGGTGACGTGTTCGTGGTTGGTGGCGTCGAGCATATGGGCCACGTGAGCATGATGCACGGTGTCGATCCTAACCCGCACATGTCCCTGTATGCGGCGAAAGCCTCGGGCATGATGGGCCTGACCGCGGAAATGCTCGGCAAAATGCACGGCATTACTCGCGAACAACAGGACGCCTTTGGCGTGCGTTCCCACCAGCTCGCCCACAAGGCGACTCTGGAAGGCAAGTTCAAAGACGAAATCATCCCGATGCAGGGCTACGACGAGAACGGTTTCCTGAAACTGTTCGACTACGACGAAACCATTCGTCCGGAAACCACCCTGGAAAGCCTGGCGGCTCTGAAGCCGGCGTTTAACCCGAAGGGCGGCACCGTGACAGCCGGTACTTCGTCGCAGATCACCGACGGTGCTTCGTGCATGATCGTGATGTCGGCGCAGCGTGCCCAAGACCTGGGTATCCAGCCAATGGCGGTGATCCGTTCGATGGCAGTGGCAGGTGTGGACCCGGCGATCATGGGCTATGGTCCAGTACCGGCAACGCAGAAAGCACTGAAGCGCGCGGGTCTTGGTATCAACGATATCGATTTCTTCGAGCTCAACGAAGCTTTCGCCGCACAGGCGCTGCCAGTGCTGAAAGATTTGAAAGTGCTCGACAAGATGAACGAGAAGGTTAACCTGCACGGCGGCGCGATCGCCCTGGGTCACCCGTTCGGTTGCTCTGGTGCCCGTATCTCCGGCACTTTGCTGAACGTGATGAAGCAGAATGACGGCACCTTCGGGGTGGCTACCATGTGCATTGGTCTCGGCCAAGGCATCTCCACCGTCTTCGAACGCGTTTAAGCGTTTCGCTGATGGAAGCCGGGGCCAAGTGCCCCGGTTTTTGTTTTTCCGGATTTATTTTGTTTTTATTTTGAAAAAATTTCAGTGAGGGCCAAAACATGCCGATACAACCTGGGCTCTACGAACATTACAAAGGTCCGCAGTACCGCGTATTCGCTGTTGCGCGGCATTCGGAAACCGAAGAGGAAGTGGTCTTCTACCAAGCCCTGTATGGCGATTACGGCTTTTGGGTGCGTCCCTTGAGCATGTTCCTGGAGTCGGTCGAGGTTGACGGCGAACAGGTGCCACGCTTTGCTTTGGTGCAAGCCGAACCGAGCGTTTTTCCACAGCCATAAGGGGAGTGCGCGCAGAACCCTGTGCTTGACCTCACCTTGTAGCCACTATATATAGCGGTGCCGCGTCAGGCGCCAACCGCCTTTCACTTCTAGAATTCAGGAATTTTCTGATCCATGGGCAAATCGCTGGTCATTGTGGAATCCCCGGCTAAGGCCAAGACCATCAACAAGTATCTGGGTAACCAATACGTGGTGAAGTCGAGTATCGGCCATATCCGAGACCTGCCCACCAGCGGTTCGGCTAGCGCCAGCAAAGAGCCTGCCGCCAAGCGCGGCAAGGCCGCCGCAGGTGAAGGTCCGGTGCTCACGCCGAAAGAGAAAGCGCGCAAGCAGCTGGTCTCGCGCATGGGTGTCGATCCCGATCATGGCTGGAAAGCCAAGTACGAGATTCTCCCGGGCAAGGAAAAAGTCATCGAAGAGCTGCGCCGGCTCGCCAAAGATGCTGACACCATCTATCTCGCAACCGACTTGGACCGCGAGGGGGAAGCCATTGCCTGGCACCTGCGCGAAGCCATCGGTGGTGACGACAGCCGCTACAAGCGCGTGGTGTTCAACGAAATCACCAAGAAAGCGATCCAGGAAGCCTTCTCCAAACCGGGCGAGCTGGACATCGATCGAGTAAACGCCCAGCAAGCGCGTCGTTTCCTCGACCGCGTGGTGGGTTACATGGTTTCGCCGCTGCTGTGGGCCAAGGTCGCTCGTGGCCTGTCCGCCGGTCGCGTGCAATCGGTTGCCGTGAAGCTGGTGGTCGAGCGTGAGCGTGAAATCCGCGCGTTCAACCCGGAAGAGTATTGGGAAGTTCATGCCGACCTCGGCACTGCCAAGGGCGCGACCGTGCGCTTCGACGTGGCCCGCGAGAAAGGCGAAGCCTTCAAGCCGCTCAACGAAACCCAGGCCATGGCCGCGCTGGAAAAGCTCAAGGCTTCCAGCTACAGCATCGTCAAGCGTGAAGACAAACCGACCAGCAGCAAGCCGTCGGCGCCCTTCATCACCTCCACCCTGCAACAGGCCGCGAGTAACCGCCTGGGCTTCGGTGTGAAGAAAACCATGATGATGGCCCAGCGTTTGTACGAAGCCGGCTACATCACGTACATGCGTACCGACTCCACCAACCTCTCGGCCGATGCCGTGACGATGGCGCGTACCTATATTGA
Source organism: Pseudomonas sp. F-14 TE3482 (assembly GCF_053629455.1). Taxonomy (NCBI): domain Bacteria; kingdom Pseudomonadati; phylum Pseudomonadota; class Gammaproteobacteria; order Pseudomonadales; family Pseudomonadaceae; genus Pseudomonas; species Pseudomonas sp. F-14 TE3482. Next base: position 5,604,713 of record NZ_JBRJII010000001.1, on the reverse strand, counting down.
AGGCGAGTTCGGCAAGAAATACCTGCCGGAAAACCCGAACGTCTACAGCAGCAAGGAAGGCGCACAAGAGGCTCACGAAGCGATTCGTCCGTCCGACGCCAATACCGAGCCAAGCAAGCTGTCGGGCATGGAACGTGATGCAGAACGGCTCTACGAGCTGATCTGGCGCCAGTTCCTCGCTTGCCAGATGCTGCCGGCGCAATACCTGTCGACCACGGTCACCGTTGGTGCCGGCGACTTCGAGTTGCGTGCCAAGGGCCGCATTCTGAAGTTCGACGGTTACACCCGCGTCATGCCGCAAATTGCCAAGCCTGGCGATGACGACGTGCTGCCGGACATGGCCCAGGGCGACGCGATGAAGCTGATCAAGCTTGATCCGACCCAGCACTTCACCAAGCCGCCGGCGCGTTACTCGGAAGCGAGCCTGGTTAAAGAAATGGAAAAGCGCGGCATCGGTCGTCCTTCTACCTATGCCGCGATCATTTCGACCATCCAGGACCGCGGCTACGTGGCGCTGCACAACCGTCGTTTCTATTCGGAAAAGATGGGCGACATTGTCACCGAGCGTCTGGCCGAGAGCTTCTCCAATCTCATGGACTACGGCTTCACCGCCGGCATGGAAGAGAACCTCGATGACGTGGCTCAGGGCGAACGCGACTGGAAAAACGTGCTCGACGAGTTCTACGGCGACTTCAAGAAGAAACTCGAAGTAGCCGAAAGTGCCGAAGGCGGCATGCGCGCCAATCAGCCGGTGATGACTGACATTCCGTGCGTGTTGTGCGGTCGTCCGATGCAGATCCGTACTGCTTCGACGGGCGTGTTCCTCGGTTGCTCGGGCTATAGCCTGCCGCCGAAAGAGCGCTGCAAGGCCACCGTCAACCTGGTGCCGGGCGATGAAATCGCCGCGGACGACGAGGGTGAGTCCGAATCGCTGGTCCTGCGTGGCAAGCATCGCTGCCCGATCTGCAGCACGGCCATGGACGCTTACCTGCTCGACGAGAAGCGCAAGCTGCACATCTGCGGTAACAACCCGGATTGCTCTGGCTACGAAATCGAAGAGGGCACCTATCGCATCAAAGGCTATGAAGGTCCGAGCCTGGAGTGCGACAAGTGCGGCAGCGAGATGCAGCTCAAGACCGGCCGTTTCGGCAAGTTCTTCGGTTGCACCAACGCCACCTGCAAGAACACCCGCAAGCTGCTGAAAAGCGGTGACGCGGCGCCGCCGAAGATGGACCCGGTGAAGATGCCTGAGCTCAAATGCGAAAAGGTCAACGACACCTATATCTTGCGCGACGGTGCTTCCGGCTTGTTCCTGGCGGCCAGCCAGTTCCCGAAAAACCGCGAGACCCGTGCTCCATTGGTCATGGAGATCGTGCCGCACAAGGATGAGATCGATCCGAAGTACCATTTCCTCTGCGAAGCGCCGAAGAAAGATCCGGACGGTCTTCCTTCGGTCATTCGTTACAGTCGCAAGACCAAAGAGCAATACGTGCAGACTGAGGTTGACGGTAAACCGACTGGCTGGAAGGCGTATTACGACGGCGGCAAGTGGACGGTTGAAGACAAGCGTCCATCAGCCAAGGCTTAAAAGGCTGTACGCAAAAGGCCGCATGAGAACCCACGGGTTTTCATGCGGCCTTTTGTTTTGGGCTTGCGGGAAGCTCAGGTGATCCACGACACTGTCTGACCTGCGTGAAGCAATTATTTCGTTGTGGAGGCTGCCGTCATGGCCCACGAACTCTATACCCGTACCAACCAGAAGATTTATTTCGCCGGCCTGTCGCTGGAAGCGCTCGCCAAAGCCGAAGAGGGGCGGGCGATGAACTCCCTCGCGCTGATTCAGGCCGGGCGCGAATCGGCGTTGTTTCACCTGTACGGTGCGCTGTTGGGACTGTGCCATGAAATCGCCGGTTTCTATCGCCTGCCTCAGGCCAATGCGCCGCGGGCAGAGATGCTGCTGACCCGCGAAGTGCTCGAAACCATCGCTATTCCGGAAATGGCCGAGATGGTCGAACTGGCCCAAAACCCTGAAACCTGGCTGGCCAAATTGCTGTCGGCACATGCCGCACTGTTTCAGCCGCCTCGCGCGCCGCATAAGCCCAAGGGTGATGTGACGCAGCCGCTAATCCAGGCCGTTAATCTGGATGAAGAAGAGGCGCCGGAAGAGCTGAGTCGGGAAGAGCTGGAGAGCTGGCGTCAGAACCTTAAAGGTCTGGCGATTCGGTTTCGCGAAGGGTTAAACGAGTGCTGAAAGATTGAGTGTTTAGGGGCGGGTCCGCTCAAGGAAGAGTGATGTCAGAAATTTCTCTTCGTGATGGCATTTGGTCAAGATCCCGAGCGAAGCTTGGCTGATGCCTATATAATCCCCGCCTTTCGTGGAGAACAGACCTTTATGCCAACGTCCTTTCTAGAAATTGTCGAGTTACCAGACGGCCGAATCGAGCTGCGCAGGGCCGAGGACGAGGGTTCTCTGGTTACTTTGGATTTCTCCGAGGATGCCAAGGTTTTCCTGCAAGGCCAGCATGTGGAAGTCGCCAAGGCGATGTTGAGTGTCGGTGTTCAGATGGCAGGACGCCTGGTGGAAGGCGAATTTGATAAGGAAGAGGGGCCACGGGTTCTTCATTGATCCCGCCCGTCGGATTCTTCGAATACCTCTACAGATCGGCTTCTCTATCCCTGGAGAAGCCCCGCGCTGTTCAGCGCGCACCGTGTTTGTCAGTTAACCCAGTCGAATATTCAGACTTTGCGCATCCCCGATACGGGCAGCGCTGATCAACTGTTGCCGCGACGTTGTGCTCAGCGGGTTAAGCCAGCTGACGACTGTATGGCTGCGGCCAAGTCGCAAGGCTTCGCAGGTCAACTGCTGAGCGCTCTGCGTGCCGCGCGGTTGCAGGAGCAAAATGCGCTCACGGTTCAGGCCGGCGTCGCGTAACCAGGCTTGTGTCAGGCTGGCAGGCGGGGCGATGAGTGTCAGCCAGCGTGCATCCTGATCCTGGCTCAGTTCCCGGAGAATCGGTGCCAGAAGGTTCAGGCAGTTCCCGGCCGCGCCGCGCAGTGACAGCTCGCTGAAGACTTCGGGCTCGGCGCTCCAGGGCGATTCGACTACGTCCTTCAGGATCGGCGCCAATGGCTGCGCCATGAACGCCTCAAACAACGGCAGTTGGGCTTGCTGTGGAGTATGTGGGAACTGCATAAAGTCTCCTTTAGCGGCGAATCACGCCGACACTCAAGCCTTCGATGACCAGCTCCTGATCTTTCAGGTTGACTTCGATAGGGGCGAATTCAGGGTTTTCGGCAATCAACCAGACCTTGCTGCCATCGCGCTTGAAGCGCTTGACGGTCACTTCGTCACCGATTCGCGCCACCACGATCTGGCCGTTGCGGGCTTCGCGGGTGGTATGAACGGCCAGCAGGTCACCGTCGAAAATGCCGACATCTTTCATGCTCATGCCATGGACCCGCAGCAGATAGTCAGCGCGAGGATGAAAGAATGAAGGATTGATGTTGCAGGATTCTTCGATGTGTTGCTGGGCGAGAATTGGCGCACCGGCAGCCACGCGGCCGATGATCGGCAAGCTGGACTCGTCGGCCTTGGCTTCGAAGCCGGGGATGCGGATGCCGCGGGAGGCGCCCGGAGTCATCTCGATCGCCCCCTTGCGGGCCAGCGCCTTGAGGTGTTCTTCCGCCGCATTGGGCGACTTGAAACCCAGTTCCTGAGCGATTTCCGCGCGGGTCGGCGGGTAGCCGTTGTCTTCAAGGCAACGTTTGATGAAGGCCAGAATCTCTGCTTGGCGTGGCGTCAGCTTTAGCATATTGATCGCTCTGTCTTTTTATACAGTGACTGGGATTATATACAGTGAACCGGTCTTGGCAATGCCCCTTTTTTCGCCGGGCGCTGGACGGTCATTTTGCTCGCTGATTGATGCGCTGCTGTTGTATGGTTAAATACCTGACCGACCATTCCCAAAACGAACCGCCAGACTTGACAAGGCCAAGGCTGAAACGTATGTTTCAAACAAGTGTTTGTCAGGCGGAGTAGCCATGGCCCAGTCGGAAACCGTTGAACGCATTCTCGATGCTGCCGAGCAGTTGTTCGCGGAAAAAGGTTTTGCTGAAACCTCATTGCGTCTGATCACCAGCAAGGCCGGTGTCAATCTGGCGGCGGTGAATTATCACTTCGGCTCGAAGAAGGCGCTGATCCAGGCGGTCTTCTCGCGTTTTCTCGGGCCATTCTGTCTCAGTCTCGATAAAGAGCTGGAGCGCCGTCAGGCCAAGCCCGAGAACAAGCCGACCCTTGAAGAGTTGCTGGAGATTCTGGTCGAGCAAGCTCTGGTGGTGCAGCCACGCAGCGGCAACGACCTGTCCATCTTCATGCGTTTGCTGGGGCTGGCGTTCAGTCAGAGCCAAGGGCACTTGCGTCGTTATCTGGAAGATATGTACGGCAAGGTGTTCCGCCGCTACATGATGCTGGTCAACGAGGCCGCGCCGCGCATTCCCCCGATCGAACTGTTCTGGCGTGTGCACTTCATGCTGGGTGCCGCGGCGTTCAGCATGTCGGGGATCAAGGCCTTGCGTGCGATTGCCGAGACCGATTTCGGCGTCAACACTTCCATCGAACAGGTGATGCGTCTGATGGTGCCGTTCCTGGCCGCTGGTATGCGGGCAGAAACCGGCGTCACTGACACTGCCATGGCCACCGCGCAGTTGCGTCCGCGCAGCAAATCGGCCCCGGTCGCCGCCAAGGTTTAACCGCGCACGGGTGGGCGCGGCAGCGGACATCCGCTAAGCTAGCCGCCCATGCCGACTCTCGTTCTGAACCCGCTCTTCATTGAAATCGCCGACCCGCCGGGCACAGCCCATGGCGGCGAACTCGTGCGAGCCGGGTTTATCGTAATCAAGGAATCTCTATGACTGCTGGCCTGCAAGGCTCGTTGATGGTGGACGTCGCCGGTACCTGGCTGACGGCTGAAGATCGCCAATTGTTGCGCCAGCCCGAAGTGGGCGGCCTGATCATTTTTGCCCGCAACATCGAGCATCCTCGCCAGGTGCGCGAATTGAGCGCTTCGATTCGCGCCATTCGTCCCGATCTGCTGCTGGCGGTGGATCAAGAGGGCGGTCGGGTTCAGCGGCTGCGCCAAGGCTTCGTGCGACTGCCTGCCATGCGCGCCATCGCCGATAATCCGAATGCCGAGGACCTGGCCGAGCAGTGTGGCTGGATCATGGCGACCGAAGTGCTCGCAGTCGGTCTCGACCTGAGCTTCGCCCCCGTGCTGGACCTGGATTACCAGCGCAGTGCGGTGGTCGGCACCCGTTCGTTCGAAGGTGATCCCGAGCGCGCTGCTTTGCTCGCCGGTGCATTCATCCGTGGCATGAACAGCGCCGGAATGGCCGCCACTGGCAAGCATTTCCCCGGGCATGGCTGGGCCGAGGCCGATTCCCACGTCGCGATTCCCAACGACGAGCGCAGCCTCGACGAAATCCGCGCCAACGATCTTGTACCGTTTGCGCGATTGAGCAAGCAACTGGCCGCCGTCATGCCAGCTCACGTTATTTATCCACAAGTCGATTCCCAGCCTGCAGGTTTCTCCCGTCGCTGGTTGCAGGACATCCTGCGTGGGGAGCTGCAGTTCGATGGCGTGATCTTCAGTGATGACCTGTCGATGGCCGGTGCCCATGTGGTTGGCGATGCCGCCAGTCGCATCGAAGCGGCATTGACCGCCGGTTGTGACATGGGCCTGGTGTGCAATGATCGCGCAGCTGCCGAGCTGGCCTTGAGCGCCGCCCAGCGTTTGAAGGTCAAACCTTCGGCGCGTATTGCGCGGATGCGCGGGCAGGCGTATGCCAGCACCGAATACCGTCAAGACCCGCGCTGGCTAGCGGCCATCGGCGCGCTCAAAGAAGCTCAATTGATTGATTGAGGATTTTCGTCATGACGGTTTACGCGATTATCGGTGGCACCGGCCTGACTCAACTCGAAGGCTTGAGCATTCGTCAGTCATTGGCGGTGGACACGCCTTATGGCACGCCTTCGGCCGAAGTGCAGATCGGTGAGTATGCCGGCAAGGAAGTGCTGTTTCTCGCGCGTCATGGGCACCCACACCGTTTCCCGCCGCATCAGGTGAACTACCGCGCCAACCTGTGGGCCTTGAAGCAGGCTGGTGCCGAAGCGATTCTCGCGGTCAACGCCGTGGGCGGGATTCACACTGCGATGGGCATCGGACATTTCTGCGTGCCACATCAATTGATCGACTACACCAGCGGCCGCGAACACACCTATTTCGCCGATGACCTGGAACAGGTCACACACATCGATTTCAGCTATCCCTACAGCGAGCCCCTGCGTCAGCAATTGATCGCGGCGTTGGCGGCTGAAGGTGTTGGCTTCAGCAGCCAAGGCGTATACGCCTGCACCCAGGGCCCACGTCTGGAAACAGTGGCTGAAGTCGCGCAGCTGGAGCGTGACGGTTGCGACATTGTCGGCATGACCGGAATGCCGGAAGCGGCGTTGGCCCGCGAGCTGAAACTGGATTACGCCTGTCTGGCGCTGGTGGTGAACCCAGCGGCGGGAAAGTCGACAGCGGTGATCACCATGGCCGAGATCGAGCAGGCATTGCGTGACGGGATGGGTAAGGTGAAGTCGACGTTGGCGCGGGTGTTGAAGGGCTGAGTCTGACTCATTACCGAGTTGTTCCTTTCGCGGCAAGCCTCGCTCCTACAGGTACAGTGATTTCCTGTGGGAGCGAGGCTTGCCCGCGAAAGCGATCTACCTATCGCTGCTACTTATCAATTTTCTCCGGCAACGGCGCAAACAACGCCTCGATATCATCGCTCTGCAACTTCCAGTCTCCGGTTTTGCGCCCATCCAGCACGCCTGCGGCAAGATCGGATTTTTCCTTCTGCAGATGCTGAATTTTCTCTTCCACCGTGCCCCTGGCAATCATCTTGTAGACGAATACCGGCTTCTCCTGACCAATGCGATAGGCACGATCCGTCGCCTGATTTTCCGTCGCCGGGTTCCACCAGGGATCGTAGTGAATCACCGTGTCGGCTTCGGTCAGGTTCAGCCCCACACCGCCGGCCTTCAAGCTGATCAGAAAGATCTGGCGCTTGCCGCTCTGGAATTCCTTCACCGGCGTGCGTCGGTCGCGGGTTTGTCCGGTCAGGATCGCATACGCCACGCCGCGTTTTTTCAGCTCGTCCTCGATCAACGACAGCATTGAGGTGAACTGCGAAAACAGCAGAATCCGCCGACCTTCCTCGAACAACTCGTCAAGCATTTCCATCAGGCTATCAAGCTTGCCGGAGGTGCTACCGCGCGCGGGTAGGGCAGCATCGTTGACCAGGCGTAAGTCGCAGCACACCTGACGCAGCTTCAGCAGGGCCTCAAGAATGATGATCTGGCTGCGCGCCACGCCTTTGCGAGTGATCTCGTCGCGGACTTTCTTGTCCATGGCAAGGCGCATGGTTTCGTATACGTCGCGCTGCGCTTCGTTGAGCTCGACCCAATGGACGATCTCGGTTTTCGGCGGCAGTTCGGTGGCCACCTGTTCCTTGGTCCTGCGCAGCAGGAACGGTTTTATCCGACCGTTGAGGTGCTGAAGTCTTACGTCGCTGGCACGCTTTTCTATTGGTACGCGGTAATCGCGGTTGAAGCTTTTCACGTCACCGAGCCAGCCGGGCAGCAGGAAGTGAAACAGCGACCACAGCTCACCGAGGTGATTTTCCAGTGGCGTGCCGCTCAGGCACAGGCGCTGGCGAGCATTCAGCTCGCGGGCGGCGTGGGCGGCCTTGCTGTTGGGGTTCTTGATGTACTGTGCTTCATCCAGCACCAATACGTGCAACGGCTGCGCGGCGAGGCGTTCGACGTCCTTGGGCAGCAGCGCATAAGTGGTCAGAATCAGGTCGTAGTCGGCCAGATCGCCGAAGTGCTTCTTGCGACTGGCGCCGTACAGCGCCAGCACTTTGAGCTGAGGCGTGAAATGCGCGGCTTCGTCGAGCCAGTTGGGGATCAGGCTGGTAGGCATGACTACCATGCACGGCCGATCGAGGCGCCCGGCATTCTTCTCGCTGAGAATATGCGCCAGGGTCTGTAGGGTTTTGCCCAGGCCCATGTCGTCCGCGAGAATCCCGCCGACTTCCAGTTGCCGCAACGACTGCATCCAGCTCAGGCCTTCCAGCTGATACGGGCGCAAGGTGGCATTCAACCCTTCGGGTGCCACTGCGGTGTGGTCTTTGATGTCACGCAGGCGCTGGGCAAAGGTGCGGATCTGCTCGCCACCTTCCCAGAGCAGCGGCAGGCCTTCCAGCGGATTCAGGCGTGTGGCGTCGGCCTTGCTCAGGCGCAGCGTGGTTTCACCGGGCTCTTGCAGGTAAAACTCGCCGAGAGTGGCCAGCACCGGTTTCAAGCGGCCGAAGGGCAGGGCGACCTGCAGCGGGCCTTGGTCGGTGCTGCGGCGCTGCGGGATGTTCACCAGAATCAATTCGTCGTCGCGGCGTCGGGCGAGGCGTTCCGGGTTGAGAAGCTCGGTATGGGAGCGCATCAGGTTTAACAGGATCGGTAACAGGCTCAGCCGTTCGCCGTTGACGATGATCCCCAATTCCAGGTCGAACCAGTCGCGCTCCGGTGCCTGCTCGACGGTGGCGTACCAGTCTTCAACGGCGGTCAGGTCGAAGCCGAAGTCCTCGTCGATCTGCAACTCCCACCCTTGGGTGCGCAGCTTCGGCAGCTCGTTGAGGGTGAACGTCAGCCAGGCGCTGTCGTTGACCATCTCGTAGAGTTCGCCGGCACTTTCGGGCAAGGCCTTGCTTTGTCGGGTGGCGATCTTGAAACCGAGGATTCGCAGCTGTTCCCTGTAGGCCTGTTCGACTTCCGGGTGACGTTTTATCCGCAGCGTCTGTGTCTCCTGACGAATCAGGATGTCAGTATTTTTCTGTCCGCTGACGTATTCGTCCAGGTAGCTGAAGGACAGCGCCGCGCGATGCTGGATGTAACGCTGCATCTTGCCATTGCGTGGTTCAAAGGCACTGAATTCGATACTTGCCAGCCACAGGCGCGGCACCGGTTGCACATTATCCACCAGCACTTGCGGCGGCGCTTTCGGGCTACGGTTTTCCAGTACGGCCTGAAGTTTTTCCAGCAGTTCGGCGTCTTTCGCCGCCGCCGGGTAGGCGAGGGTTTCCTGCACTTGCAGCAACACCGCCGCGCAATGTTTGCAGTTGCTATGTACCGGGCAGGTGCATGTGGCGTCGATCATCAGCAACGTGCCTTTGGCCGACTCGCGCAGGCGAATGGTCTGACGGTAAACGTTGCCGCCAGAGCCTTCGCAACTGGCGGTGATGGTGGCGTTGCCGACTTCGACGATCCTGACGCGGTTTTCCAGCGCGTAGCGGCGGCCACGCTCCAGGCTCTGTTCCTTGAATCGGCTGACCCAGGATGTTGCCAGGGGTTTGCTCAGGGTCGGGGGCATATCAGTCCGGAATTACATCGGGGACTGGCCGAGGTGCAGGGGCGGTCAGCGAGGTGATCTTGATCAGCAGGCCCAGGTGACCGTTGTCGAGGAAGTTCAGCTGGCCGTTCTTGGTGTGGCTTTCCTGCTTCAGGCGTTCGCTGGCGGTGACCAGGCCGTTGGCATCAATCTGATTGACCCAGAAGTCGGCGTCGACGTCGGTGAAGCGCCCCAGTTTCAGGCTCAAAGTGCCTTCGATCGGAAACTGGCCAAACTGTTCCTTGCCCTCGCTGATCGCCACTTTACTGGCTTCTTCCCCCAGGTTCTGTTGCCAGGCCTTGTGCAGCAGCACCGTGTAGTTGTTGCTGGCGGTGAGCTTTTCCACTTCGGCGTTCAGGCTTGGTGTGCGAAAGCTGTCGGGGCTGATGCGTTGAGCACCGGCAGCCCAATCTTCCGGCGCGGCGTGGCTGACGATGGCGGGCACGGCGTTTTGCCGTACCAGAATCATTTCAACCTGATACAGATCATCAGCAAACGCCGTCGAGGCGAACGGCGAAAACAACGACATCAACAAGGTCAGTGAGCGAAACAGGCGCATGCGGCGTCCTTCAAGCAGTGGTCGGAATGAGGCGCTCGAATAGCGCCTCTACAGTATTAAAACGTTCTTCCGGGCGCTCCATGGGGACCTGGAATTTGAACATCGTGGCGCCTTCGAATTTGTAGCGTTTGGGCTGGCTCTGGATCAGTTTGATCAGTGTCAGCGGGTCGACCGGTGTCTGCGCCGCGAACTCGATACGACCGCCTTGCGGGCCGCCGTCGACTTTCTTGATGCCCAGCTGTTCTGCCTGCAATTTCAACGCCGTGATCCGCACCAGGTTTTTGGTCGGCTCCGGCAGCAGGCCGAAACGGTCGATCATCTCCACTTGCAGATCCTTGAGGCCTTCCTCATCGGTGGCCGAGGCAATGCGCTTGTAGAGAATCAGTCGCGCGTGAACATCCGGCAGATAGTCCTCGGGGATCAGCGCCGGTACACGCAGATTGACTTCGGGGCCACCGCCCAGCGGCTGGTCGAGGTTCGGTTGTTCGCCCTTGCGGATCGACTTCACCGCGCGCTCGAGCATTTCCATGTACAGCGTGAAACCGACGGCCTGGATCTGCCCGCTCTGACCGTCGCCCAGCAGTTCGCCGGCACCGCGGATTTCCAGGTCGTTGGTCGCGAGCACGAAGCCCGCGCCGAGGTCTTGGGTGTTGGCAATCGCTTCGAGGCGCTTTTCTGCGTCGGGAGTGATCTGCTGGCGCGGCGGTGTCAGCAGGTAAGCATACGCCTGGTGGTGGCTGCGACCGACGCGGCCACGCAATTGATGCAACTGCGCCAGGCCGAACTTGTCGGCACGCTCAATGATGATGGTGTTGGCGCTCGGCACGTCAATGCCGGTCTCGATGATGGTCGAGGCGATCAGCACGTTGAAGCGCTTGTGGTAGAAGTCGCTCATCACCTGTTCGAGATCGCGTTCACGCATCTGCCCGTGGCCGATGCCGATCCGTGCTTCCGGCACCAGTTCGGCGAGGTCGGCGGCGCATTTCTCGATGGTCTTCACGTCGTTGTGCAGGTAGTAGACCTGGCCGCCACGCAGCAACTCACGGAGCAGGGCTTCTTTGACCGTGCTTTTGTTCTGCTCCATGACGAACGTGCGCACCGACAGGCGGCGGGCCGGCGGCGTGGCGATGATCGACAGGTCGCGCATGCCCGATACCGCCATGTTCAACGTGCGCGGAATTGGCGTGGCGGTCAGCGTCAGGATGTCGACTTCACTGCGCAGCGCCTTGAGCTGTTCTTTCTGACGGACACCGAAACGGTGCTCTTCGTCGATGATCACCAGCCCGAGGTTTTTGATTTTGACGTCGTCTTGCAGCAGCTTGTGTGTGCCGATGACGATGTCGATCTTGCCTTCGGCCAGGTCCGCGACCGCGGCGTTGACTTCCTTGGTCGACTTGAAGCGGCTCATCACTTCCACGCTCACCGGCCAGTCGGCGAAGCGGTCGCGGAAGCTGTTGTAGTGTTGCTGGGCGAGCAGGGTGGTCGGCACCAGAATCGCCACCTGACGACCGCCATGCACCGCGATGAATGCCGCGCGCATCGCCACTTCGGTCTTGCCGAAACCGACGTCGCCGCAGACCAGTCGATCCATTGGTTTCGGCGCGAGCATGTCGGCGCGCACCGCTTCGATGGTGGTTTGCTGGTCCGGGGTTTCTTCGAACGGGAAACCGGCGCTGAAGGTCGCGTAATCGGCTTTGGGGTCAGCGAAGGCATAACCCTCGCGAGCGGCGCGACGGGCATAGATGTCGAGCAACTCGGCGGCCACGTCGCGCACCTGTTCGGCGGCTTTGCGTTTGGCTTTCTGCCAGGTTTCGGAGCCGAGGCGGTGCAGCGGCGCCAAGGCATCGTCGCTGCCGGTGTAGCGGGCGATCAAGTGCAGGTTGGCTACCGGGACGTACAGCTTGGCGTTCTCGGCATATTCAAGGGTCAGGAATTCGGCGGCTTGATTATCGATTTCCAGGATCGTCAGCCCCAGATAGCGGCCGACACCATGATCGATGTGCACCACCGGCGCGCCTTCGCGCAGTTCGGTGAGGTTTTTGATCACTGCATCGTTGTTGGCGTCAGCGCGTTTCTCGCGACGGCGACGCTGCATCACGCGCTGACCGAATAACGGGCTTTCAGCGACCAGAGCCAGGGCTGGATCGTCCAGCAACAGACCTTCGTCGAGCGGTGCGATGGTGATCGCCAGGCGCTCCTTGCTCGCAACAAAGTCTGGCCAGCTGTCGACGGTTTTCGGTCGCAGTTTCAGGCGCTCCAGCAATTCCAGCAGCACTTCACGACGGCCCGCGGACTCGGCGGTAAACAGTACGCGGCCAGGAAACTCGTCGAGGAAACCGGCCAGCGCCGCCAACGGCTGAGTGGCCTTGGCTTCGATGGCCAGGTTCGGCAGTGGCTGAGCCGGGAAGCGTTCGCGACCGACACCGGTTTCCACGTCCTGTTGACTGGCAACCACACGAGGCCAGCTCTTCAGGCGAGCAAAACAATCTTCCACGGGCAAGAACAGCTCGGCCGGTGGCAATAAAGGACGGGATGGGTCGACGCGGCGCTCTTCGTAACGATTGCGCACGTCGTTCCAGAAATTCTCCGCCGCCTGTTCGATGCCAGGCAAAGAGAACACTTGTGTGTCCTGAGGCAGGTAATCGAACAGGGTGGAGGTTTCGTCGAAGAACAACGGCAAGTAGTACTCGATACCCGCCGGTGTAATCCCGCTGCTCAAATCCTGAAAGATCGGGCAGCGACGGAAGTCGACATCGAAGCGCTCGCGAAAGCGCGCCTTGAAACGGGTGACTGCGTCCTTTTGCAGCGGGAACTCCCGCGCCGGCAGCAGGCGAACAGTGTCCACCTTGTCGATTGAGCGCTGGTTTTCCGGATCGAAGGTACGCAGGGTTTCGATTTCGTCGTCGAACAGATCGATGCGGAAGGGCAGTTTGCTGCCCATCGGGAACAGATCGATCAGCGAGCCGCGCACGGTGAATTCGCCGTGCTCATAAACTGTATCGACGTAACGATAGCCGCTGGCCTCAAGCCGGCTGCGCATTTGCTCGACATCGAGCTTCTGGCCGACATCCAGCACCAGACTGCTGCCGAGCAGGAATTTGGTCGGCGCCAGGCGGTGCAGGGCCGTGGTGATCGGCACGACCAGCACGCCATGCTCCAGCTCCGGCAACCGATAAAGGCTGGAGATGCGCTGAGAGATGATGTCCTGATGTGGCGAGAACAGATCGTAGGGCAGGGTTTCCCAGTCGGGGAAATGCAGAACAGGCAAATCCGGGGCGAAGAAACTCAGCTCCTGTTCCAGCCGTTCGGCACTCTGGCTGTCGGCGGTCAGTAGCAGGGTAAAGCGCTTGGCAGCGCTGGCGGCCTCGGCGATGGCCAGGCTCAGGGCGGCACCGGGCAGGTTGCCCCAGTGCTGTTTACCTGCCGCGGCAGGGAGAAGCGGTAGACGCAGAACGGGCACGGAAGGTTGAGCTCCAAGCGTTGCGACAAAGTCGACAATTGTAACGGCCTCAGGTGCCGGCTGTCAGTTGCAGACTGTGTCTATATGCACAAGCTGGGTGAAATGTAGTGGTAATGACAAAAACTAGCGCTTTGGCACTGAAAATGTAGTGCCAAAACCGCTCAGTGTTACGGAGGGTTACGGACACGGTAGCGTTGTCGTCGGAAAATTGACTGCGCTGAAAGCCCCGGTTTTACTGGGCTGGCGTGGGGCGTGATTTTTTTGAACGGGATTTTGTTACCGTCTGTGCGACAGGCGCGCATTGCTACAGGAGCCACTCGGCGGCATAATGTAGCCCCTTTTTTCTGCCCCTACATGTGGAAGGTTACCGTGACTCAGAAGCCCGACCAGTGTCTTGGTGAATGGATCGACCGTGAAGCACTCGCAGAAGCGATGATTCCGCTTATCGGTCAGCTCTACCGCAATAACAACGTGGTGAGCTCGATCTATGGCCGCAGTCTGATCAACCAGTCTGTCATCGCGATTCTCAAAGCTCACCGCTTTGCTCGCCATCGCCAGTCCGATGACAGCGAATTGTCCGTCCACGAAACATTCCCGCTGCTCAAGGCAATGAGCGAGCTCAAGCTCGGCGCTGCTTCGGTAGACCTGGGCAAGCTGGCTGTCAAATTCAAAGCCGAAGGTAATGGCCGTACCGCCGAAGCGTTCGTCCGTGACGAACTGGCCGATGTGGTCGGCAAGCAGAATGGTTCCGGCCGTACCGGTACCGACGTTGTCCTGTACGGCTTCGGTCGTATCGGCCGTCTGCTGGCGCGCATCCTGATCGAGAAAACCGGTGGTGGCGACGGCCTGCGTCTGCGCGCCATCGTTGTCCGCAAGGGCGCCGAGAACGATCTGGTCAAGCGTGCCAGCCTGCTGCGTCGGGACTCGGTGCACGGTTCGTTCAATGGCACCATCACCATTGATGAAGCCAATAACACCATCACCGCCAACGGCAACCTGATCCAGGTTATCTACGCGAAGAACCCGACTGAAGTGGACTACACCCAGTACGGCATCAAAAACGCGCTGCTGGTGGATAACACCGGTGTATGGCGTGACGCCGACGGCCTGGGCCAGCACCTGTCCTGCCCAGGTATCGACCGCGTTGTTCTGACCGCGCCTGGCAAAGGCAAGCTGAAGAACATCGTTCACGGCATCAACCACGGTGAAATCACCGCTGACGACAAGATCGTGTCCGCCGCTTCCTGCACCACCAACGCCATCGTGCCGGTGCTGAAAGCTGTGAATGACAAGTTCGGCATCATCAACGGTCACGTCGAAACCGTTCACTCGTACACCAACGACCAGAACCTGATCGACAACTTCCACAAGGGTGATCGCCGTGGCCGTAGCGCCGCGCTGAACATGGTCATCACCGAGACTGGTGCTGCCACCGCTGCTGCCAAGGCGCTGCCTGAGCTGGCCGGCAAGCTGACCGGTAACGCGATCCGTGTTCCGACGCCGAACGTGTCGATGGCCATTCTCAACCTGAACCTTGAGAAAGCCGCCACCCGTGAAGAGATGAACGAGTACCTGCGCTACATGGCGCTGCACTCCGATCTGCACAAGCAAATCGACTACGTCAATTCGCAGGAAGTGGTTTCCACCGACTTCGTTGGCTCGCGCCACGCAGGCGTTGTGGACGCTGAAGCGACCATCGTTCAGGATAACCGCGTTGTTCTGTACGTCTGGTACGACAACGAGTTCGGTTACAGCTGCCAGGTCGTTCGCGTGATGGAAGACATGGCCGGTGTAAACCCGCCAGCATTCCCGCGCTAAGCCTTAGCCGCACATGAAAACGCCCCGACTTTGGTTGGGGCGTTTTTGTTTGTGGGGATCGCGCAGGAGCGAGGGGTGCATAATGGCCGGTCTTGGCATGGTTTCAAGGAGGGGCAGGGTTTGTTGAAATGGCGATGGTGCAGTGTTGTTGTCCTGATAGGCGCCTTAACCGGCTGCGGCAATAGCGATTCGATGGAGAGTTTCGGCGGCCCGACCATGGGCAGCAGCTATTCGATCAAGTACGTGCGCCGTGCCCATCTTCCCGCTCCGGCGGAAGTCCGCATCCAGGTTGAAAAAATCCTCGCTGAAATCGATCAGCAAATGTCGACCTATCGCAGCGACTCCGACATTGAACGCTTCAATAATTTGCCCGCTAACCGCTGTCAGACAATGCCCGCGCCAATCCTCGAACTGGTCCGCGTCGGCGAGCGACTATCTTCGCAAAGCGATGGCTCCTTCGACCTGACGGTGGAGCCGCTGCTCAACCTCTGGGGGTTCGGGCCGCAAGCGCGAGAGGAAAAAGTGCCGAGTGCCGAGGCGCTCGCCGAGGTGCAGCAACGCGTCGGCCACAACCATTTGCACATCGACGGTGATCAGTTGTGCAAGGACGTGGCAATCGAGCTCGACTTCAACAGCATCGCGGCCGGTTACGCGGTCGATACGATTGCCGCGAAACTCGAAGCAATGGGTATCCACAGTTACCTGACTGAAGTCACTGGCGAACTCAAGGCCGCCGGCAAAAAACTCGATGGCTCGCCTTGGCGCATCGCCCTGGAAGAACCCCGAGACGATCAGCAAGTCGCGCAAAAAGTCATCGCCATCGATGGCTATGGCGTGTCCACCTCTGGTGACTACCGTAATTATTTCGAGCAGGGTGGCCAGCGCTATTCCCACACCTTCGATGCCCGCACCGGAGCTCCGGTCCTACACACCCTGGCGTCAGTCACAGTCATTCATCCTTCAGCGTTAATGGCCGATGGCCTATCGACGCTGTTGCTGATTCTCGGTCCTGAACGGGGTTGGGACTATGCCGAAACCCATGACATTGGTGCATTCTTTGTGATTCGTGCCGATACAGGTTTCGTCACACGCACCAATCAGGCTTTTGAGCGCCTGGTGGGTGAGAAAACCAAGTGATTACGGCATCAAAAGCGTTTTTGATGGCGTTGTAGTGCAGGCAAAACTAGCCTACGACGCGACCAAGGGTTAATGTGCCCGGCGTTGACGCTTCTATAGACTGTGTCCGGGTTCTGCACTGGCCCCAAATTGTTCCTTCACGCCGCAGATCGGCGTGATTTAGCCGCAGGTGCCGAGGGCGCCGCGGCCTGTTCTGAGGAGTATGCATGGCTGTCTACAACTACGACGTGGTGGTGTTGGGTTCCGGCCCGGCCGGAGAAGGCGCGGCAATGAATGCCGCCAAAGCAGGGCGCAAGGTGGCGATGGTTGATAGTCGTCGCCAGGTCGGCGGCAACTGCACCCACCTGGGCACCATCCCGTCCAAGGCCTTGCGTCACTCGGTCCGGCAGATCATGCAGTTCAACACCAACCCGATGTTCCGGGCCATTGGTGAGCCGCGCTGGTTCTCGTTCCCGGACGTTTTGAAAAGCGCCGAAAAAGTCATCTCCAAACAAGTCGCCTCGCGCACCGGTTACTACGCCCGTAACCGTGTCGACGTGTTCTTCGGTACTGGCAGCTTCGCTGACGAGCAAACCATCGAAGTGGTCTGCGCCAACGGCGTGGTTGAAAAACTGGTGGCCAAGCACATCATCATCGCCACCGGTTCGCGCCCTTATCGCCCGGCGGACATCGATTTCCATCACCCGCGTATCTACGATAGCGACACTATCCTCAGCCTCGGCCACACCCCGCGCAAACTCATCGTTTACGGCGCTGGTGTGATCGGTTGCGAATACGCCTCGATCTTCAGTGGTCTGGGTGTGCTGGTTGAGCTGGTGGACAACCGCGGTCAGTTGCTGAGCTTCCTCGACTCGGAAATTTCCCAGGCGTTGAGTTACCACTTCAGCAACAACAACATCACGGTTCGCCACAACGAAGATTACGACCGCGTCGAAGGCGTGGACAACGGCGTGATCCTGCACCTGAAGTCCGGCAAGAAGATCAAGGCCGATGCCTTGCTCTGGTGCAACGGTCGTACCGGCAACACCGATCAGCTGGGTCTGGAAAATATCGGCGTGAAGGTCAACAGCCGTGGCCAGATCGAAGTCGACGAAAACTACCGCACCTGCGTGCCGAATATTTATGGCGCCGGTGACGTGATCGGTTGGCCGAGCCTGGCCAGTGCTGCGCACGACCAGGGCCGTTCGGCCGCTGGCAGTATTGTCGACAATGGCAGCTGGCGCTTCGTCAACGATGTGCCAACCGGCATCTACACCATTCCGGAGATCAGCTCGATCGGCAAGAACGAGCAGGAGCTGACTCAGGCCAAGGTGCCGTACGAAGTGGGCAAGGCGTTCTTCAAGGGCATGGCGCGTGCGCAGATTGCCGGCGAACCGCAAGGCATGCTGAAGATCCTGTTCCACCGCGATACCCTGGAAGTGCTGGGCGTTCACTGCTTCGGTTATCAGGCGTCGGAGATCGTGCACATCGGTCAGGCGATCATGAGCCAGCCGGGCGAACAGAACACCCTGAAGTACTTCGTCAACACGACGTTCAACTACCCGACCATGGCTGAAGCCTATCGGGTAGCGGCGTACGATGGCCTCAACCGGCTTTTTTGAGCGGCTCCGGCCGGTGGCCTGAGCCGGCCGGGGAGACCGATTTCAGCAATTCTCGAGCGTGGCAGTGGCCAAACCGGGAAAGTCTGTAATCAGGCTGTCAACGCCGAAGTCGGCGAGTCTGCGCATCAGCGCGGGCTCGTTGACTGTCCACACCGACACATGCAGCCCTTGACGCTGCGCCTTCTGCAGGCGCTCTGGCGTACACAGGGTCCAGTTCAGCGCCAGAATCTCACAGCCATAGTTTTGCGCGACCTTCAACGGGTCGAGCCAGGCGTACTCGGCCACCAAACCGCGAGACACGTCCGGCACCAGGTCCAGCGCGGCTTTCAACACTTCACGTGAGCTTGACGTAATCGTGATCTTGTCCCGCATACCGAAGCGCTGCGCCATTTCACGAATCGCCAGCACGGTGGTCGCGGCGCGGGTGCGTGAAGCGCTTTTGACTTCCAGTTGCCAGTGCTCGAAATCACATTTCTCGAACAATTCTTCCAGCGTTGGAATCGGGCAGGGTTTGATCCAGCCCGGGCCGCCCTTGCGCGCGTCGTAGGTCACCAGCTCCGCGGCGGTATGTTCGACTACTTTGCCGCGACGCTCGGTGGTGCGCTTGAGGGTCGGGTCGTGGATCACCATCAACTCGCCATCCTTGGACAGGTGCAAGTCCAGTTCGCAACGGCGTACGCCGTGCTTGAGGCATTCCTGAAAGCTGGTCAGGGTGTTTTCCGGTGCTTCGCCCTTGGCGCCGCGATGGCCGTAGATGAGAGTCACGGTTCTTCCTTAAATTAAATGCCTGATTCGTTTTGTTCGCGGGCCAGGCGTCGTTCTTGTGCCTGTCGCTGCAAGATGTAACGGGCCAGCAATTGACGCTGGGCATCGGACAGGTATTCGAACTCGGTGCCGACATCGTAGCCTTCGCCCTTGCGGTCGCAATGGGTGACGCGGGCACGCAGCAGCAGGCCAAGGGCTTGCGGCATGAGTACCAGCTTGACCGACAGGTGCGCGCCAGTGGCGATGGGCGTCGGATGCTGAAAGTCGATACCTCCTTCGGAGAGGATGACCGGCTGCGGTTCGCCGATCTGTCCGAGCACAGTCAGGGCGACCACCTGGCTCAGCAGATCGATGCGTTTGTTCTGGGATTTCAGGAACGCGGCGATGGTCCGGTCGCGTTCGCTGATCTGTCGCAACAGGTGTTGCGACTCGAATTCGCTCAGGTGCAGTTCGCTGAGCAGGTTGAATAGTGGGGAAGCATCCTGCAACACTTCCTGGCCTGCGGCTTCGGGAGCAGACAGGGGCCGAATTTCCAGTGCGATCGTGTCCTCGATACGGTAGTATTCGCGGCGATCTTCTTCATCTAATGTCGACATGGCGAACCCATGGTAGCGGCGGTGGTCTGAGTGTAAAGCTGGTTATCGACCCCCGCCACAAGGACGTTCCTTTTCCCTCCGAACAAGCCCCGACATGTTCAGACCTCTCTTCGTATTTATTGGCACGCGTTATACCCGTGCAAAGCGTCGCAATCATTTTGTGTCGTTCATTTCCCTGACCTCAATGATCGGACTCGCCCTTGGCGTGGTCGTGATGATCGTCGTGCTGTCGGTCATGAACGGCTTCGATCATGAGATGCGCACCCGCGTGCTGGGCATGGTGCCCCATGCGACCATCGAGTCCGGTGAGCCGATCAGCGACTGGCAAAGCCTGGCCGCCAAGGTCAAGCAGAACCCCCAGGTGGCGGCGGTGGCGCCCTTCGTTCAGATGCAGGGCCTGCTGACCAACAACGGCAAAGTCTCCAAGGTGCTGCTCAATGCCATCGACCCGGTGCAGGAACGGCAGGTGTCGATCATTGATAACTTCATGCAGCAGGGCAAACTCGATGACCTGGCGCCGGGCAGTTTCGGCATCGTCATCGGCGACAAGGCCGCGGCCAAGCTCGGCGTGGCGGTCGGCGACAAACTGACGTTTGTCGCGCCGGAAGTCACCGTGACCCCGGCCGGGATGTTCCCGCGCATGAAACGCTTTACCGTGGTCGGCATCTTTCATGTCGGCGCCGGTGAGATCGACGGCTATCTGGGCATCACCAACCTGCAGGATCTGGCGAAGCTGCACCGCTGGAAGCCGGATCAGGTCCAGGGCTTGCGCTTGAAGTTCGACGATCTGTTCCAGGCACCACGCGTGGCGTGGACCATCGCTCAGCAACTCGGCGAAGACCAGTATTACGCCCGAGACTGGACCCGCACCCACGGCAATCTGTATCAAGCGATCCGCATGGAAAAAGCCATGATCGGCCTGCTGTTGCTGCTGATCGTCGCCGTGGCGGCGTTCAACATCATCTCCACGCTGGTAATGGTGGTGAACGACAAGAAGGGCGACATCGCGATCCTGCGCACCCTCGGTTCCACGCCGGGGCAGATCATGGCGATTTTCATGGTCCAGGGCACGGTCATTGGTGTGGTCGGTACGTTGATCGGTGCGGTGGTCGGGATCTTCGCCGCGCTGAACGTCAGCGCTGCGATTTCGGCCCTTGAAGGGTTGATCGGCCACAAATTCCTGAACGCCGACGTGTACTTCATCGATTACCTGCCGTCGCAAGTGCAGGGCCAGGACGTGTTGATGGTCTGCGCCGCCGCGTTGGTTCTGAGTTTCCTCGCCACCCTGTATCCAGCCTGGCGTGCCGCGCGCACCCAGCCTGCGGAGGCGCTACGTTATGAGTGAGTCGGGCATGAGTGATAAAGCAATCTTGAGCTGCCGCAACCTGGGCAAATCCTACGTGGAAGGCCCGGAATCGGTAGAGGTTCTGGCGGGTCTGCAACTGGAGCTGCACCCTGGTGAGCGCGTGGCGATCGTCGGTACCTCGGGTTCGGGCAAAAGTACCTTGCTCAACCTGCTGGGCGGCCTCGATACGCCGACCAAGGGCAGCGTCTGGCTGGCCGGTGAAGAGCTCTCGGCACTGAATGAAAAGGCCCGTGGCCTGCTGCGCAATCGGTCGCTGGGTTTCGTTTACCAGTTCCACCACTTGCTGCCTGAGTTCACCGCGCTGGAAAACGTCTGCATGCCGCTGCTGATCGGTAAAACTGCGATCCCGGAAGCGCGTCAGCGTGCGACGGCGTTGCTGGAGCGGGTAGGGCTGGGCCATCGTCTGGAGCACAAACCGGCGGAATTGTCCGGTGGCGAACGCCAGCGTGTGGCCATTGCCCGTGCCCTGGTGAACAAGCCAGGCCTGGTGATGCTCGACGAGCCGACCGGCAACCTCGACTCCCACACCGCCCAGGGCATTCAGGATTTGATGCTGGAACTCAGCACTTCGATGCGCACCGCGTTCCTGGTGGTGACCCACGACATGAACCTGGCCCGCCAGATGGATCGTGTCCTGCATTTGCAGGAAGGTTACCTGACACCCATCTGATTGACCGAAACCCGACGTACTGAACAGTACGTCGGGTCTTTTATTTTTATACGGTGCCCAGCGAATGTTCAGACCGTTATCGATCTTTATCGGCGCGCGCTATACCCGCGCCAAGCGCCGCAATCGCTTTGTTTCCTTCATCTCGATGACCTCGATGATCGGCCTCGCCTTGGGCGTGCTGGCGATGATCGTGGTGTTGTCGGTAATGAACGGCTTCCAGCGCGAAATGAGCTCGCGCATCCTCGGCATGGTGCCCCACGCGACCATCGTCGGTGTGAACCCTATCGACGATTGGCAGCCGGTGGCCGCCGCGGCGATGAAGAATCCTGAAGTAACGGCGGCGGTGCCGTTCACCGAGATGGAAGGCATGCTGTCCTATAAGGGCACGATGCAGCCGATCCAGGTCAGCGGTGTCGACCCGGCGCTGGAAGGCAAGGTCTCGATCGTTGCCAAGCACATTGTTCAGGGGCGTCTGGACGCCTTGAAGCCCGGCGAGTTTGGCGTGGTGATCGGTGAGATCACTGCGCGGCGCTTTCGCTTGAACGTCGGCGACAATATCACCCTGATCGTGCCGGAAATCAGCACCGCACCGGGCGGCATCACTCCGCGCATGCAGCGGCTGAACGTGGTGGGCGTGTTCAAGGTTGGCGCCGAGCTGGACGGCTCCATGGCGCTGATTCACCTCGCCGATGCCGCGCAGATGCAACATTGGCAGCCCAATCAAGTGCAGAGCGTGCGCCTGGCGGTGAAGGATCTGTACGCCGCGCCACAAGTGTCGAGCGACATCGCGACAGGCCTGGGCGCTGCCTACAAGGCTGACGACTGGACCCACACCCAGGGCAGTCTGTTCAGCGCGATGAAGATGGAAAAAACCATGATCGGCCTGCTGTTGCTGATGATCGTCGCGGTGGCGGCGTTCAACATCATTGCGACCCTGATCATGGTGGTGAACGATAAGGGCGCGGACATCGCGATCCTGCGCACCATCGGCGCGACACCTCGGCAGATCATGGCGATCTTCATGGTGCAGGGCACGGTGATCGGGGTTGTCGGCACCTTGATTGGCGGCGTACTGGGCGTGATCGCAGCGCTGAACGTCAGTGAACTGGTGGGCTGGATGGAGCGGGTCAGCGGGCAACATATCTTCAGTTCCGATGTGTACTTTGTCAGTAACTTGCCATCGGAACTGCAGGGTGCGGATGTGTTGTTGATCTGTTCCGCCGGTTTCATCATGAGCTTTTTGGCGACGGTGTATCCGGCGTGGCGGGCGGCGAAAGTCGAGCCGGCGACGGCGTTGCGGTATTCGTAAGTCATTACATCGCTTTCGCGGGCAAGCCTCGCTCCTACAGGGCAATGCTGTTCACTTAAGCGCGACTTTCTGTCATGCCAACCTTTGTGGCGAGCGAGCTTGCTCGCGTTGGGCTGCGTAGCGGCCCCAAAAATCTGATAACAATCACTGATTTTTGTGAGTGCTACGCACTCAAGCGGGAGCAAGCTCCCTCGCCACAGGTTACTCGCTCAGGTTTTCTAGCTCATGCTGACATCGCGCATCAACAACCCAAAGCGCAGATCCACCGCGTCCGGTATCGGCAAATACACCGTGTGCCCATCCCCCGGCGCCACTTCAACCGCTTCGCCTTTGACGTTCTGCAACTGATGCAAGTCGAAGTGGAAATTACCCTTGGGCGTCATCAGTTCCATGTGATCGCCCAGGCCAAAGCGATTCTTAACCCGCACCTCGGCCAGCCGATCCCGGCGTTCGCCAGTCAGCTCGCCCACGAACTGCTGACGCTCTGAAACCGAGCTGCCGTTCTGGTAATTCTGGTATTCGTCATGCACATGTCGACGCAGAAAACCTTCGGTATAACCACGTTGGGCCAAGGACTCCAGGTCGGTCATCAAGCTGCGATCAAACGCTCGGCCAGCCACCGCATCATCGATTGCGCGGCGATACACCTGGGTGGTGCGCGCGCAATAGAAGTGCGATTTGGTCCGGCCTTCGATCTTCAATGAATGCACGCCCATCTGCGTCAGGCGCTCGACATGCTGCACGGCGCGCAGGTCCTTGGCGTTCATGATGTAGGTGCCGTGTTCATCCTCGAATGCCGGCATCAGGTCGTCAGGGTGATTGGCTTCTTGCAGCAGGAACACTTGATCGGTCGGCGCGCCGATGCCCAGGGTCGGTTCGGGACGGAACTGCTGAACGATTTCGCCGAGCTGATTTTCGCTGGCCGGTGTCGCCGAGTATTTCCAGCGACAGGCGTTGGTGCAACTGCCCTGATTGGCGTCGCGCTTGTTCATATAGCCCGACAACAGACAGCGCCCGGAATAGGCCATGCACAACGCGCCGTGGACGAACACTTCCAGCTCCATCGCCGGGACGTGCTGGCGGATTTCGGCGATTTCTTCCAGCGACAGTTCGCGGGACAGGATGATCCGGCTCAAGCCCTGTTGCTGCCAGAACTCGACGCTGGCCCAGTTCACCGTGTTGGCCTGCACTGACAAGTGGATCGGCATCTGCGGGAAGTGCCGGCGCACCAGCATGATCAGGCCCGGGTCGGACATGATCAGCGCGTCCGGGGCCATGGCGATCACCGGTTCCAGGTCTTTCAAGAACGTTTTGAGCTTGGCGTTATGCGGGGCGATGTTCACCACCACATAGAAACGTTTGCCCTGAGCCTGGGCTTCGGTAATGCCGAGCGCGAGGTTGGCATGGTCGAATTCGTTGTTACGCACCCGCAGGCTGTAGCGCGGCTGGCCGGCGTACACCGCGTCGGCGCCATAGGCGAAGGCATAACGCATGTTTTTCAGGGTGCCGGCAGGGGCGAGCAGTTCCGGGGGCGTGAGCGTCATGGCAGTGTCGATCGCAAAAGCGGACAAGGGTAAATGGCTTGCCCGCGGGGTTTATTGATCTGGATCTATGCTTGATGAAAAACGGATGGCACTCGCGCGAGCCGTGGCGGACTAAACATCAAGACGCGCAAACGGCGCCCCTGCGCACTGACATGGATCGGACATGAACGAAACGAAGCTGCAAAACACCTCGCTGATGGTCTTGCTGACGCTGGTGAGCATCGCCTTCATCTGGATTCTGCTGCCGTTTTACGGTGCGGTGTTCTGGGCGGTCATCCTCGGTATTCTGTTTGCGCCGTTGCAGCACCAACTGCAACGCAAGTTTGGCTTGCCCCACAATCTCACGGCCCTGTGCACCTTGATTCTCTGTGTACTGATCGCGATCTTGCCGGTGATCACCATCAGTACCTTGCTGGTTCAAGAAGGCGCGGCGCTCTACAACAGAATCGAAAGCGGCGAACTGGACATTGCCGGCTATGTGTCGCAGTTCAAACAAAGCCTGCCGCCCTATTTTCAGTACTTGCTCGATCGTTTCGGCATGGGCGAGTTGAGCGGGCTACGGGAAAAAATCATCAGGAGCACGATGCAAGGCAGCCAGTTTGTCGCGACCAAGGCGTTCAGTTTTGGGCAGGGCACGTTCGAATTCGTGGTGGGTTTTTTTGTCATGCTCTATCTGCTGTTTTTCTTCCTGCGGGACGGGTCCGAACTGGCGCGCAAAGTACGCGCGGCGATACCGCTGGAAGATACCCAGAAGCGCCGTTTGCAACTCAAGTTCAATCGTGTGGTGCGAGCCACGGTGAAGGGCAACGTGGTGGTGGCGATCACGCAAGGGGCATTGGGTGGTTTTATTTTCTGGTTTCTGGACATCCCGAGCGTGCTGCTCTGGGCGGTGTTGATGGCGTTTCTGTCGCTGTTGCCAGCGGTGGGCGCGGGGATCGTCTGGATACCGGTGGCAGCGTATTTCCTGTTCAGTGGCGCGATGTGGCAGGCCACGGTGCTGACGTTGTTCGGCGTGTTCGTGATCGGCCTGGTGGACAACGTCCTGCGACCGATCCTTGTGGGCAAGGACACCAAAATGCCGGACTACCTGATCCTTATCTCGACTCTGGGCGGCCTCGCGCTTTTTGGCCTGAACGGTTTTGTCATCGGACCGTTGATCGCCGCATTGTTCGTGTCGAGCTGGGCGATCTTCATCGATTCCAAGCCAAAGATTCAGCTGCCTTAAGCGCTGAGCTGGCCCGAGCCGATACGTCGCGACAAGGCTTGGGCGGCGGGAAGCGAGGTGAGCGGGCCGCTGATAGGCTCGCCGTCCTGCATCAGATACCAGCAAGCGAGTAACCCCCGCGCTCTGAGCGATGCGGGTACGGCGCTGCCGATAACAGACATGATCTGAACCTGAGTCATAAGTACCTCCATTAATCTATGGAGCTACCTTACGGATCGGACGCTTGAACGGACAATCAACGCTTTCGATAGTCGTCATTGACGCCAATGAGTCCCGCGTTCAATCCACTACTTGATCGAGCATATGCACCACCTCCTGCTCATTGAGCAGGCCTTTGCGCACCAGGTTTTCTGCCAGCAGCGAAAGAAATTTTGCGCTGCGATGGCCTTCCAGGTGTTTGAGTTCGGTCAGTGCGTTGTACACCTTGTCGGAAGTGCACAAGCCGACAATGCGATGCGGGTTTTGTGTGGGCATGAAGGTCGTCCTTGTTTTTATCAACCTGTTGTTTACGGACAGATCCAAGCTTGCGGATCGGACATGACATAAATATGACCAACTTTACCTGTCGGTACTGTCCCGACAGCGACCTTGGCGAGATTTATTCAGACTTCGTCCAGCCAGTGGTCACAAAAAAGGCCCCGCTTTTAAAGCGGGGCCTGATGAGCGTATCACCAGCGGTCGCCACGATAATAACCATGGGGAGGGCCGTAATAGCCGCGTGGTGGACCATACCCGCGTGGCGGACCGTAATAGATCGGTGCCGGGCGGTAGTAGATCGGTTGTTGAACATAGACGGGCGCCGGTTGGTAATAGACAGGCGGTGGCTGCACGTACACCGGTTGTGGCTGAACGTAGACCGGTTGCTCCACATACACTGGACGGTCGCGGCTGATTATTGCTGAGCCAATGATTGCCGAGCCGACGATCGCACCAAACACAGCCGGACCTTCCCAGCCGCCATGACCACGACCACCTGCTTCTGCCTGCCCTGCGATAGCGAGAGCACCGATCAGCAAGGCTACTGTGGGGATTTTACGGATCATGATAAGTCCTCGGTTCTTCGACCCGGCGCTCGCGTCTGCAATAGACCCAAGT
The DNA here is from genome assembly GCF_053629455.1 of Pseudomonas sp. F-14 TE3482. NCBI lineage: Bacteria > Pseudomonadati > Pseudomonadota > Gammaproteobacteria > Pseudomonadales > Pseudomonadaceae > Pseudomonas > Pseudomonas sp. F-14 TE3482. Next base: position 5,578,083 of record NZ_JBRJII010000001.1, on the reverse strand, counting down.
TGTCGCGGGGATACTTCTAAGACAGCTTTTTTCTGAAAATCAGCACAGCCGTTGGGTAAATTTTGTGTAAGGTCTGTACCGGCTTCTTTACGCTCCTGTGTGCCTCGCGTGGACAGGCTTTTATGATTGATCAGACCCGATGGAATGGCTAATCCCGTCCATCCGAAAGTGCTATTGAAGGAGATTCCAATGCAGATGAACCCCAACAGAGACACTCAGCTGTGCATGTCACTCTCGGGGCGCCCCGGCAACTTCGGCCTACGGTTTCACAACCATCTGTACGAACAATTGGGCCTGAATTTTTACTACAAGGCCTTCAGCAGCCAGGACTTGCCGGGCGCTGTGGGCGGCATTCGCGCCTTGGGCATCCGGGGTTGCGGGGTATCGATGCCGTTCAAGGAAGCTTGTATTGCGTTGGTCGATGAGCTGGATGCATCGGCTGAGGCCATCCAATCGATCAACACTATTGTGAATACCAGCGGTCATCTCAAGGCCTACAACACCGATTACATTGCCATCGCCCAGTTGCTTGAAACCCATCAGGTGCCCAAGGATTCGACCTTTGCCCTGCGTGGCAGTGGCGGCATGGCCAAGGCTGTGGCCAGTGCCTTGCGCGATGGCGGCTACAAAAACGGCCTGATCGTGGCCCGGAACGAGCGCGCCGGGCGTGCTTTGGCTGAATCGTTGGGTTACTCATGGCAGGCGGAGTTGGGAAGCCAGCGCCCGCAGATGCTGATCAACGTCACGCCCATCGGCATGACCGGCGGGCCGGAGGCCGATCAACTGGCGTTTGAGCCTGACGCTATCGCTGCGGCGGAAACTGTCTTCGATGTGGTGGCGATCCCCTCGGAAACACCGCTGATCGTGCGCGGTCGTGCCGAAGGCAAGCGCGTGATCACCGGGCTGGAAGTGATTGCGATCCAGGCACTGGAACAGTTCGTGTTGTACACCGGTGTGCGGCCGACCGATGAGCAGTTCCAGAAAGCCGTGGCGTTTGCCCGCAGCTGACAGTTGACTGTACTGGCCCAATCGCGGGCAAGCCCGCTCCCACAGGTCCAGCGCTGTCCTTGTGGGAGCGGGCTTGCCCGCGATTGCCGCGACTCGGTCTTCAGTCTGCCCCGGCCATTTACCCGCAAATCCCCGCCTATACTGGCCACCAGCAAGCGAAGACTTGCTCTCCAGCCACCGTGACCGAGGTTTTCATGCATCCCGCCATTCTCAACCTGGATCAGGCCGAACTTTTACCGCTGCCCGAAGAGTTTGCTCCCACCGGAGACGCTGCCGGCCGCTATCAGCAACGCCTGGCACGCATCGGCCAGCAACTGGGCGCGCAAAAGCTGGGTTATCGGTTGTATGCCCTGGAGCCAGGCATGCGTGGCAGTCCTTTTCATAACCATCGGGTCAATGAGGAGATGTTCTACATCGTGGCCGGGGAGGGGGAGATTCGCCTGGGTGCCGAACGCTTTCCGATCCGCGCTGGTGATGTGATTGCCTGTCCGGCAGGTGGTCCTGAAGCCGCGCACCAGATCATCAACACCAGCAACGGCGAATTGCGCTATCTGGCGGTCAGCAGCCAGCAATCACCGGACATTTGCGAATACCCGGATTCCGGCAAATACGTGGTGATGGACGACTTCAAGGTCGATGCCCAGGGCAATGCTTCGGGCTTCGTCGCCGTCGCCAGGCAGGCCGATGGCGTGGATTATTGGGACGGCGAGTAGCAACTCAGAGTGAGCGCGGACCCTGTGGCGAGGGGGCTTGCTCCCGTTCGGCTGCGAAGCAGTCGCAATCCCGGCAAACCCGGTGTGCCAGATGTAATGCGTTACTGTTTTTGGGGCCGCTTCGCGACCCAGCGGGAGCAAGCTCCCTCGCCACAGAGGACCCTCGGTGCATCGGGAACAAGGTCTATTCGAGGCGTGCCAAGCGCTCTTCCAGCGCCGTAATCCGCGCTTCAAGCTCTTCGATTCGCTCAACCGACACACCGCCACTGGTGCCACGTTCCGCCGGGTTCTGCCGGGCAGCCAGGATCGCTTCGATATCCGCCGGATCGCCCAGTGCATGCATGTAACGGTCTTCGCGCTGGCCGGCCTGGCGCGGGATCAACAGCGCCAGACCCCTGGCGATCAAGCGCTCCAGTTGATGCACCACCTGCTCGGCATCTTCGAAGTCATGCATGCGGCCGCTGCGGGTCAGCAGTTCGTTGACCGTCTGCGGGCCGCGCAGAAATAACAGCCCCGTCAGAATCACCTGCGCCGGCACCAGTTCCAGCGCCTTGTCGACCCGATGCTCCCAGCGGTCGGCACGGCTGCCCATTACCAGTCTTGTGAAGCCGCGACCTTCCAGAACGCGCAGGCTCTGGCCAACCTGGCCCTGGCTGAGGTTCATCACCGGTTCTCGGCTGGTTTTCTGGTTGCAGGCAATCACCAGCGCATTAAGCGTCAGCGGATAGGTTTCCGGGCTGGTGGCCTGTTTCTCGATCAACGAGCCCAGAATGCGGATTTCCGTGCTGTTGAGCCGCGGTTCGTCGGAGGTCGTTTCTTGCTCAGTGCTCATCGCGCTTTTCCCTATGCAGTCGAAGCATGCAGTCGAAGCCGCCTAGCCTAATCCTTGCAGGATAAAAGACAAGCCGCAGGGCGGTCGGGCATGGCTATAATCGCTCCACGTTTTTACTCCTGTCACCACACGAGACCATCATGACTATTTCCCTGTACGCCGCTTCCGTTCCGGTTTTCCAGCAAATGCTCAATGCCCTGAGCAACAACCTGAGCAAGGCCGAAGCCCACGCTACCGCGAAAAACATCGACCCGAATGCGTTCCTGCAAGCCCGTCTGTACCCGGACATGTTCCCGCTGGTGCGTCAGGTGCAGATCGCCGTCGATTTCGCCAAAGGTGTTTCGGCGCGTCTGGCTGAAGTCGAACTGCCGAAATACGATGACACCGAAACCACCTTCGCCGAACTGCAAGCGTTGATCGCCAAGGTCCTGGCTTTCATCGGCGAGATCAAACCCGAGCAGATCGACGGCAAGGAAGGCATCGAGATCGTTACCCGTCCAGGCACGCCTAAAGAGAAGCGCTTCACTGGCCAGGCTTACCTGCTGAGCTATGGTTTGCCGCAGTTCTTCTTCCACGTGACCACCGCTTACGCACTGCTGCGTCACAACGGCGTGGAAGTGGGCAAGCGCGATTACATGGGCGCGTTCTAAACCGCCCAGATACAAAAAAGCCCGCCAAGGTGTAAGCCTTGGCGGGCTTTTTTTGCAGGGATGAAAGATCGCAGCGTCGTTATGCCAGACGCTGCGCTTCCCGGGCTTTCTGGGTCTTCTGCTCCTCACCCTGGCACGCCGCCGCGGTGAACAGCACGTCGGTGGAGGAGTTCAGCGCGGTTTCCGCCGAGTCCTGCAACACACCGATGATGAAGCCGACTGCCACCACCTGCATGGCAATTTCGCTCGGGATGCCGAAGAGGCTGCACGCCAGTGGAATCAGCAACAGCGAACCCCCGGCCACGCCCGAGGCGCCACAGGCACAGATCGCCGCGACAATGCTGAGCAGGATGGCCGTCGGAATGTCCACAGCGATGCCCAGGGTATGCACGGCGGCCAGGGTCAACACGGTGATGGTGATCGCAGCGCCGGCCATGTTGATGGTGGCGCCGAGCGGGATCGACACCGAATAGGTATCTTCGTGCAGGCCCAGACGCTTGCTCAGCTCCAGGTTGACCGGAATATTCGCCGCCGAACTGCGAGTGAAAAACGCAGTGATGCCGCTCTCGCGCAGACAGGTGAATACCAGCGGATACGGGTTGCGACGCAGCTTCCAGAACACAATGACCGGGTTCATCACCAGCGCCACGAACAGCATGCAGCCCAACAACACAGCCAGCAGATGCATGTAACCGATCAAGGCGTCGAAACCGGAGGTGGCGAGGGTCGAGGCCACTAGGCCGAAGATCCCCAGAGGCGCAAAGCGAATCACCACCCGTACGATAACCGTCACGCCATTGGACAGATCGCCCAGCACCTCACGGGTGGTTGCACCGGCATGGCGAATCGCAACACCCATGCCGATCGCCCAAGCCAGAATGCCGATAAAGTTGGCGTTCATCAGCGCACTGACCGGGTTGTCGACCACGCTGAGCAACAGACTCTGCAACACTTCGCTGATGCCCCCCGGTGCGGTCACCGCAACGTCTTGGGTCGACAGCACCAGGCTCGACGGAAACAGCGTACTGGCTATCACCGCCACCACGGCCGCCGCGAAGGTGCCCAGAAGGTACAGAAACAGAATCGGCCGGATGTGGGTTTCCTGGCCGTGCTTATGGTTGGCAATCGAGGCCATGACCAGCACGAATACCAGAATCGGTGCGACAGCCTTGAGCGCCGAGACGAATACTTTGCCAATGAAGGCGGTGGACTTGGCCAGCTCAGGCGCGAACAACGCCAAGGCAATCCCGGCGATCAGGCCGATGATGATTTGCGTGACCAGGCTGCTGCGTTTCAGGCGTTGCAAGAGAGAAGGGGATGAAGCGGTCATAACGGCATCTCTGATTTTATTAGGGTGCAGGGTTGTGCTCATGCAGCAAAAAGCCGGGCAGGCCACATGGAGGGAACCGAAGGGTCGCTACATCAATGCCAATGAATGGCCGATGAGCAAAGTGTAAGTACCGCAGGTCGCGGACTTTATCACAGCGTAGCCGTGATCCTTCAGACCTGTGACGATCTGCCACCCGATTGCTCAACGCGATTTGCAGGTTCGTGCAACCTCGTCCGCAAACACTCTGTTAAGCTTCGCCATCCTCATTTTCAAGTTCTGCCAGTGAGCCTTCGGGCTGTCGCTGGTGTCGTCGTTTTCCTGGAGTTCTGCATGCTGTTGCCCATTCTTCTGTTGTCCGCCGCCGGTTTTACGGTGCTGACCACGGAATTCATCATCGTCGGCCTGTTGCCGGCAATCGCCCGTGATCTGGACGTCAGCATCCCTCAAGCGGGTTTGCTGGTGACCCTGTTCGCCTTTACCGTGGCCGCTTTCGGGCCGTTCCTGACCGCCTACTTTGCAAGGTTTGAACGGCGCAAACTGTTTATCAGTGTGCTGATCATGTTCGGCCTGGCCAACACACTGGCGGCACTGGCGCCGAATATCGGAGTGATGGCCATTGCGCGATTGATTCCGGCATTGGGGCTGCCGGTGTTCTGGGCATTGGCCAGTGAAACTGCAGTGGACATCGTCGGGCCGGACTACGCCGGGCGGGCCATCGCCAAGATCGGTTTCGGTATCGTCTGCGCCACCGTGTTCGGCATTCCGGTGGGTACGCTGATTTCCGATGCGTTCGGTTGGCGCAGTGCTTTCGGCATTCTGGCGGTGATCGCGTTTGCCAAGGCGTTGCTGCTGTTTATCTACCTGCCGAAAACCAACCTGCACCAGCATCAGGTGAGTTTTCGCTCGCAGTTCAAAATTCTGCGCAGCCCGTTGATGCTGGGGCATGTGCTGTTGTCGATCCTGGTGTTCAGCGGCATGTTCACCGCGTACACCTACCTGGCGGACATTCTTGAGCGGCTCGCCGGTTTCAACGGCACGGTGGTCGGCTGGTGCCTGATGGGCTTTGGCGCGGTCGGCTTGATCGGCAACTCGTTGGGCGGTCGTGCGGTGGATCGGCATCCGCTGATCGCTTCTGTGACGTTTTGTGCGTTCATGATTGCCGGCATGGTGGCCTTGGTGCCGAACATTCATTCACCCCTTGGTCTGGCGGCAGCGATGGGGATTTGGGGCGTGACTCAGGCCGCGCTGTTCCTGGTCAGCCACGTGCGCCTGATGAAGGCTGCGCCTGAAGCTCCGGCCTTTGCTGCATCGCTGAACATTGCCGGGGCCAACCTCGGAATCGGTCTGGGCGCGATGGTCGGTGGGCGAGTGATCGACAGTGTGGGCCTGGGTGGCCTGGGTTTCGCGGCGGCCGGTTTTATCTTGGTCTCGATTCTGTTGGCGATGGCGCTGATGACCTTCAAACCTCGCGAAATCTGCGCCTGAGCCTCACATCTCGACAAACAACTCGCGTCGGGCACCTTCGGTAATGGCGACAATGCCGGGGTGCTTGACCTTGCGTTCCACTGAGATGGCGTAGAACGACTCGCGCACCGCGTCGGTCTGGCCGATCAACTCCACGTCGCATTGGCGTTTCACTTCGTCGGCAATCACACTCGGGCCGATGAATATCCCGCTGCCGGATTGGCCGAAGGCCTGCATCAGGGCGCTGTCGTCGAATTCGCCGACGATCCGCGGCTGGATCTGCTGTTCGGCAAACCAGCGTTGCAAGCGACTGCGCACCACGGTTTCCGGTCCGGGAATCAGCAGTGGGGCGCCGTGCAGGCTATGAGGGAAGTCCTGGCCATATCGCGCGGCCAGTTCGGCGGTGGCGAAGAAGCTGATGCCGCATTCGCCGAGCTTCTGGCTGTAGCCTTTGATGTCCAGATTCGAGGGCATCGGGCTGTCGGAGATCACCAGATCAAGGCGTTGAATCGCCAGGTCGGCAAGCAAACGTTCCAGTTTGTCTTCGCGACAGGTGATACGCAGGGGCTCGCTCAACTCCATGGTCGGTGCGATCAGGCGATAAACGATGGATTTGGGCACCACATCGGCGACGCCCACCCGAAACAGAATCTGTTGCTCATTGGGCTGCGCCCGCAGCATCAACTCCAGTTCGCCACCGAGTTGGAACATCTGCTCGGCGTAAGGGAGCGTCTGACGTCCGGCTTCGGTGAGTTCCAACTGTCGGCCGACCCGGCGAAACAACTCGATGCCATAGGTTTGCTCGAGCAGGGAAATCTGCCCGCTGATGGTCTGTGGCGTCAGGTTCAGTTGCTCGCAGGCGCGCACAATGCTGCCGGTCTTGGCCACCACCCAGAAGTAATGCAGCTGTCGATAATTAAGCATGTTGATCAAATCCCTTGTTCGCTGCGACGTATTGATTCGTTAAAACCGAAGTATAACCGCTGAAAATACGAATTTTCCTGAAGTGTTTGCTTCCTTAGAATGCTTCGCCATCGACGGATCGCCTTTTCGGTTCTGTCTGTTCTATCGAGGGAAGCATCATGAAGCTTAAAACCACGGCACTGCTGATCACGTCTTTACTGGTGTTGGCCGGTTGCGACCAGGCCGAGAAAAGCGCTCAGCAATTGATGGGCAAGGCTGCCGAAACCGCCAAACAGGCGATTGACGATACCCACAAAGCGGCCGAGCAAGCGCTCAGCGATGCCACGGGCGGTTTGATCAGCAAGAAAGAACAACCGGCCAAAGAGACGGACAAAACCGACTCTTCGTCCCAGGAAATCTAAACCGTTCAAACGAGTCAGGACTGACCCATGGAATACCTTTTAGAACTTGCTGCAAGCCCCACTGCCTGGGTCGCCCTGGCCACGCTGGTGGTGATGGAAATCGTGCTCGGCATTGATAACCTGATCTTTATCTCGATCCTCACCAACAAGCTGCCCGAACAGCATCGCCAGAAGGCGCGACGGATTGGTATCGGCATGGCGTTGATCCTGCGCCTGGCACTGTTGAGCACCATCGCGTTCATCGTCCAGCTGACGGAGCCGGTGATCGAGATACTCGGCCATGCGTTCTCCTGGAAGGACATGATCCTGATCGCCGGCGGCCTGTTCCTGTTGTGGAAAGCGACCACCGAGATCCATCACAGCATGGACCCGGCACCGGATGATCCGACCTCGGCCACCTCGACCGTGACCCTGGGTTTTGCTGCTGCGATTGGGCAGATCCTGATGCTGGACATGGTGTTCTCCATCGACAGCATCATTACCGCCGTCGGCATGACCGAGCATTTGCCGATCATGATCATCGCGGTGGTGGTGTCGGTACTGGTGATGTTGCTGGCGGCTGATCCTCTGGCCAAGTTCATCAACGACAACCCGACGGTGGTGATGCTGGCGCTGGGCTTCCTGATCATGATTGGCATGACGCTGATCGCCGAAGGTTTTGGCGCCCACGTACCGAAAGGCTACGTCTATGCGGCCATGGCGTTCTCGGCCACGATCGAAGGCTTGAACATGCTGTCGCGTCGGGCCAGGCAGAAGCGCATCGCCGCTCAAGCTTAACCTTCGTTAAATGAAACGGCCGCCTGAACTCGAAAGAGTCCAGGTGGCCGTTTTTGTTTGGATGACCGAAAAGCGCTGGTCAGTGCGCGGTGGCGGGGTGGGCAGCCGGCTGATCGGTGTTCGCCACAGGCGCCGATTGAACCGGGTGGTGATGGTGCCGGCGGGTAATACGCAAAACGCCCCACAGCATGGCGGCGGCCACGGCCAGCCAGCCGGAGATCAACATTACAATGGTCATTGTCAGGCTCATCAGTGCCTCCTCTTTGCCCTGCATCGGGCACACATTTCGTCCTTGGTAAGTGACAGTCTAGCCGCTGCTGTATTTCAGGCTATTGACCAAAAGTCGCCTGCCACCAACCAGTTCGCTCTATCGAATGCTGTCAACTGCCGGTTAAGGCTATACCGCTGTCGCGCGGCATCCTATGATCGACGGCCAAGCCGGCTGTGCGATTGCCTGGCGTCTGAACAAGAGAGTGATGATGGTGCGGGTATTTTCTCGAATTCGATCTTTGGTGCTGATCGTTGGCTGCGTTGCCGGCCTGGCTGGTTGTGCGGGGAGCGTGGCGCCTGAGATCAAGCGTCTGCCGGAGCGGGTCGAACTCAGTGGTACGTTCTACCGTGGGCAAAGTTATCAAAGCGGGCCTCAGGTGCTGGCTAGTCTGCTGTCCCGGCAGGGCATCGTGATAACCCCGGGGTTGCTCGACAAACCCCTGCATTTGCCGGGTGCCGAAGACAGGTTGCAGCAGAACATGCAGAACCTCGCCCGCGAATACGGGATGGTGGTTTATCCCCTCGACAGCCATTTGCCGGCGCTGCTGGCCCAGGTTGCGGCCGGTTACCCGGTGATGGTGCGCTTCACTGAAGGCTCGGCGTTCTGGGCTGAGCCGCGATACGCCATTCTCGCCGGTTACAACCGTCAGAAGCAGACGGTGTTGCTGCGCGCCGGGATGGATCGTCGGTTGCTGATGGGGTTCAGCGCCTTTGAATCGGCGTTCGAGAATGCCGGTGGCTGGGCCGTATTGATCCAGAAGCCGGACCAGATTCCGGCCAATGTCGATCAGCAGCGCTGGCTGAAGGCGGCGAGCGATCTTGCCCAGTCAGGTCAAGAGCAGGCGGCGGCCCGGGCAAAAAAAGCGTTGAGCGCGCAGTAGTTTCCGTTCGTCATCTTGCAGGGCACCACTCAGGGTTATTGGCCTCTCATGTAAAGGGCCCGGATTACTTTGCCGGGTCGTGACCAGGAGGCGCCCATGGCTCATTCCAATACCCCTGTCGGCCCGCACTCATCTGAGCATTCGTCCGATAATGAGTTGGGATTCGACCCCGATTCTCCGGACCTCGCCGATCCTCAGGTCGATCCCATCGGCCCTGCCAAGGCGCCCAAGGATATAAAACCGGGTGAGGCGGGCAAGAAGGCTCCCGCGAAACCTTACGATCCACTGGGCGATCTGAAACCCAAGACCTAGTCAGAGGTGCATATGTCTACCGATTCGAGCTTCGACGACAAACGTCCAGATCCTCCAGACAGTGTTCCAACAACCCCCGAGTCGGATCTGGATCCGGTGATGGACCCGGACAGTCCGTTACGGGACCCATTGGCCAGACCGACCGTGGTACCCACAAAGCATCCGCAAGGTTGGAAAGACCCAAGTGCGGGGGACGGCATTCCGGATGACGATCAGATGCCGTTGCCCAATGATTAATCCCGAATAAAAAGCCCCGAATATTCGGGGCTTTTTATTCGGGGCTTTCGTTTGGAGGCGTTTCGAGTTTACTTCGATGCTTCAACCACACCGCTTTGGCGGTGCTTGAGATTCTTGTCGGATTTGTACTGCAGGGCTACGGACGGCACGTTGGCGCTCTTGCCAGTTTCGACCCAGCTGCGAATCCGGCTGGCATCGGCAAAGTGCGTGTACTTGCCGAAGGCATCGAGAATCACCAGCGCCATCGGCCGATCTCCCATGTGGGTCACCAGCACCAGGCAGTGACCGGCCGCGTTGGTAAAGCCGGTTTTGGTCAGTTTGATGTCCCAGTTAGGCTTGTTGACCAAATGGTCGGTGTTGCGGAAACCCAAGCTGTAGTTGGGTTTGCGGAACGAAACGGTTTTTTCCTTGGTGGTGCTCAATTGAGTCAATAGCGGGTACTTGTGTGCGGCGATCAGCAGTTTGCTCAAATCGCGGGCGGTGGACACATTGCGAGGAGAGAGGCCCGTCGGTTCGACAAAGTGGGTGCTGGTCATTCCCAGTGCTTTGGCTTTGGCGTTCATGGCGGCAATGAACGCGACATAGCCGCCCGGATAGTGATGGGCCAGACTCGCAGCGGCACGGTTTTCCGAGGACATCAGGGCAATCAGCAGCATTTCTCGGCGTGGCAATTCGCTTTTGAGTTTGACCCGGGAAAACACGCCTTTCATTTCCGGGGTATCACTGATGTTGATGGAAAGATACTCGTCCATGTTCTGCCGGGCTTCTACCACCACCAGGCCGGTCATCAGTTTGCTGACGGATGCGATTGGCACTACGACGTCAGGGTTGCTGGCATAGATCACTTTGTTGGTTTGCATATCCATCAGCAAGACACTGCCGGAAGCGATCTTCAGCTGTGAAGTGTCTCGGGGTGCGGCAGTGGTTTCTGCAGCGTTGATCGTTGGCGTGGTGAAAGTCCCTGTAAATGCAAAAAACAGGCTCAGGATTGAAAGACGGATTTTCACGCTGGCGGACTCATAAAGGGTGGATATACCGTTTTGTAACGGGCTGTTTCTTTAAAAAGCGACGCATTTTAGGAGTATGGCTGAAGAACTGTCGATGGTTGTTCGATGTTCAGATGAAAGTGCCTGGGCGCCTGATAAAAACGGGCTTTTCCGGCGGATGGTCGAGCTTTTTCTGCAGGTAAAAAGAACCCCGCGACTGGCGGGGTTCCTTTATGCGGCGCTGCAAGCCAGCGTGAACTCAGCCGTGCAGCGTTTCCGCGGCGTACAGCGTGTTTTCCAGCAGGCATGCGCGGGTCATCGGGCCAACGCCACCCGGTACCGGAGTGATCCAGCCGGCGCGGGGCAGGGCGGTTTCATAGATCACGTCACCGACCAGCTTGCCGTCTTCCTGGCGATTGATGCCAACGTCGATCACGATCGCGCCTTCCTTGATCCACTCACCTTTGACCAGGCCCGGCTTGCCGGCGGCAACCACCACCAGGTCGGCGCGACCGACATGGCCCGCCAGATCCTTGGTGAAGCGGTGGGTAACGGTCACGGTGCAACCGGCCAGCAGCAGTTCCATTGCCATCGGGCGACCAACAATGTTGGACGCCCCGACAATGACCGCGTCCATTCCGTATAGATTGGCACCGGTGCTTTCCAGCAGCGTCATGATGCCTTTAGGTGTGCACGGACGCAGCAGCGGAATACGCTGGGCCAGACGGCCGACGTTATAAGGGTGGAAACCGTCGACATCCTTATCAGGACGAATGCGCTCCAGCAATTTGGAGGCGTCCAGATGTTGAGGTAAGGGCAGCTGAAGCAGAACGCCGTCAATCGCCGGGTCATCGTTCAGGCGATCGATCAGATCGGTCAGTGCTTCTTGAGTGGTTTCGGCAGGCAGGTCGTAGGCTTGGGAAAGGAAGCCGACCTCTTCACAGTCTTTACGCTTGTGCGAGACATAAACCTGAGAGGCAGGATCGCTGCCGACCAGGATCACCGCGAGGCCAGGCGTGCGCAGACCTTGCTGGCGACGCTCGGCGACTCGTTTGGCGATCTGCTGGCGCAGGCTGGCGGCGATCGATTTGCCGTCGATTAGTTGTGCAGTCATTGCGCGTGATTAACCATCGAGAGGGGAAAAAAAGAGAGCGCATTCTCGCATGTCATGAGGTGAGGGCAAAGGCGCTTGGTCTGCAAATTCCCCTAACCCCTTTAATTAAATGAATTTTTTTTAAAAAGGATTTGACGACCTCTGGGGGGCTCTATACTATTCGTCGCACTTGTCGGGCACAGCCTAGCACTGGTTGAGAAGGTCGAGCGGGGTTACGCTTCCGCAAGGCTGAAAAGCACTTAGTTTGTAGTCCTTCAAGGGTACAGATTAACAAGGCGCCCGTAGCTCAGCTGGATAGAGCATCCGCCTTCTAAGCGGATGGTCGCAGGTTCGAGTCCTGCCGGGTGCGCCATTAGGCAACTTTGGCACAAGTAACGCGATATGGTGGGCGTAGCTCAGTTGGTAGAGCACGGGATTGTGACTCCCGTTGTCGTGGGTTCGATCCCCATCGTCCACCCCATATTTCGAAAGGCGCCAGATTAACAGTCTGGCGCCTTTGCTTTAACAGCTTCAATCCGCGGATGTGGTGGAATTGGTAGACACACTGGATTTAGGTTCCAGCGCCGCGAGGCGTAAGAGTTCGAGTCTCTTCATCCGCACCAAATAAAGCTTCACTCTTGCCGCTTGGCTTGGTTGGGGCTCAGCAAAGAAGTTGTTTGGCTTCTTTGTCACGCAATATGGTGGGCGTAGCTCAGTTGGTAGAGCACGGGATTGTGACTCCCGTTGTCGTGGGTTCGATCCCCATCGTCCACCCCATATTTCGAAAGGCGCCAGATTTAACAGTCTGGCGCCTTTTTTGTTTCAGTGGTTTGAGTGTCGACGACTGCAGGTTGTGGGTCGCAGGGGCAGGTCGTTTCATCGTATTTATGTTTCTCGATGATGCACGATTTGCCCGCCGATCCCCTCGCGGGGTCGGCTGTCAGGGATGGATTGCCGATTCCTTCTATATATAGAAGGATTGGTGCAGAGCCTTGGCATGACTGGCTGTATTTGCTAACAGGGCGAGGCACAACCGTTTGTCCCCGCCTATAAATTGCCTGCTGCTTTTTTACCCGTTTTCAGTAGGGTGACTTCTTGAGTTTGACCCACTAGAATGCATGCCCTTGATTCTGGGGTCGGAAACGGCCGGCTAACGTCTGTGCAACGAGGAATATCCATGCAAGTTTCTGTTGAAAATACTACTGCTCTTGAGCGCCGCATGAGCGTCACCGTGCCGGCTGAGCGCATCGAGAGCCAGGTCAACAAGCGTCTGCAGCAGACCGCCCAAAAGGCCAAGATTGCTGGCTTCCGTCCAGGCAAAGTGCCAATGAGCGAAATCAAGCGCCGTTTCGGTGCTGACGCTCGCCAGGAAGCTGTAGGCGACGTGATCCAGTCTTCTTTCTACGAAGCTGTGGTTGAGCAGAAGCTGAACCCGGCTGGTCAGCCTTCGATCGAGCCTAAATCCCTGGAAGCAGGCAAGGACCTGGAATACGTAGCCGTATTCGAAGTGTTCCCGGAGTTCACCGTTGCCGGTTTCGAAGGTATCGCTGTCGAGCGCCTGAGCGCTGACGTGGCTGATGCCGATCTGGACAAGATGCTGGAAATCCTGCGCAAGCAGAACACCCGTTTCGAAGTCGCCGATCGCGCTGCTCAGAACGAAGATCAACTGAACATCGATTTCGTCGGCAAGGTCGACGGTGAAGTGTTCGCTGGCGGTTCCGCCAAAGGCACCCAGCTGGTGCTGGGTTCCGGCCGCATGATCCCTGGTTTCGAAGACGGTCTGGTCGGCGCTAAGGCCGGCGAAGAGCGCGTTCTGAACCTGACCTTCCCTGAGGACTATCAGAACCTCGACCTGGCAGGCAAAACCGCTGAGTTCACCGTAACCGTGAACACTGTTTCCGAGCCTAAACTGCCAGAGCTGACCGAAGAATTCTTCGCTCAATTCGGCATCAAGGAAACCGGTCTGGAAGGCTTCCGCACCGAAGTTCGCAAGAACATGGAGCGCGAACTGCGTCAGGCGATCAAATCCAAGGTCAAGAATCAGGTTATGGACGGTCTGCTGGCCACCAACCCGATCGAAGTGCCAAAGGCGCTGCTGTCCAACGAAGTTGACCGTCTGCGCGTGCAGGCTGTTCAGCAGTTCGGTGGCAACATCAAGCCTGACCAACTGCCGGCCGAGCTGTTCGAAGAGCAAGCCAAGCGCCGCGTTGTGCTGGGTCTGATCGTGGCTGAAGTGGTCAAGCAATTCGACCTCAAGCCTGACGAAGCCCGCGTTCGCGAGATGATTCAGGAAATGGCTTCGGCTTACCAGGAGCCTGAGCAGGTTGTGTCTTGGTACTACAAGAACGACCAGCAACTGAACGAAGTCCGTTCGGTTGTGCTGGAAGAACAAGTTGTGGATACTGTTCTGCAGAAAGCTAGCGTGACCGACAAATCGGTCTCTTACGAAGAAGCTGTCAAGCCGGTAGAAGCTCCACAAGCCGACTGATCGTTTTTGCGGTAAGAAGCACACACCATAAGCCAGCCTTCGTGCTGGCTTATGCGTATTCAAGACATAACTATTTGGGAGTGACTGCAGAGCATGTTCCGTAATTCCTATATTCAGCAGAACTCTGATATCCAGGCCGCAGGCGGCCTGGTCCCGATGGTTGTCGAGCAGTCTGCTCGTGGCGAGCGCGCCTATGACATCTACTCGCGCCTTCTCAAGGAGCGAGTGATTTTTCTGGTTGGTCCGGTAGAGGACTACATGGCCAACCTGATCTGTGCGCAACTGCTGTTCCTTGAAGCGGAAAACCCGGACAAGGACATCCATCTCTATATCAACTCCCCGGGCGGTTCGGTCACGGCGGGCATGTCGATCTATGACACCATGCAGTTCATCAAGCCAAACGTGTCGACCACTTGTATCGGTCAGGCGTGCAGCATGGGCGCGTTTCTTCTGACGGCCGGTGCCCAGGGCAAGCGTTACTGCCTGCCGAACTCGCGTGTGATGATTCACCAGCCACTGGGCGGTTTCCAGGGCCAGGCTTCGGATATCGAAATCCATGCCAAGGAAATCCTCTTCATTCGTGAGCGTCTCAACACGCTGATGGCCAAGCATAGCGGGCGCACTCTTGAAGAAATCGAGCGCGATACCAACCGCGATAATTTCATGAGCGCTGAAGCCGCGCGTGAATACGGGTTGATCGATGAAGTGATCAACCAGCGCCCCGCTTAATAATAAGCAGCTCAAAATAGGGTTGGTCAGCTGGTCTGATCACCGGCGGGCTTGAAAAAGCCCGCAATAGCCTTCATCTTGTGTTGCAAGCCTATCGGATTTGGATCGAACGAATGACTGACACCCGCAACGGCGAGGACAACGGCAAGCTGCTCTATTGCTCCTTCTGTGGCAAAAGCCAGCATGAAGTACGCAAATTGATTGCCGGCCCCTCGGTCTTTATCTGCGACGAGTGCGTCGACCTGTGCAATGACATCATCCGTGAGGAGGTGCAGGAAGCCCAGGCCGAAAGCAGCGCGCATAAATTGCCTTCGCCTAAAGAAATCAGCGGCATCCTTGATCAGTACGTGATTGGTCAGGAGCGTGCGAAAAAGGTTCTGGCCGTAGCGGTGTACAACCACTACAAGCGTTTGAACCAGCGTGACAAAAAGAATGACGACGTCGAACTCGGCAAAAGCAACATCTTGCTGATCGGCCCGACAGGCTCGGGTAAAACCCTGCTTGCCGAAACACTGGCCCGCTTGCTGAACGTTCCGTTCACCATCGCCGACGCAACCACCCTCACCGAGGCGGGTTATGTAGGTGAAGATGTCGAGAACATCATTCAGAAGCTGCTGCAGAAGTGCGATTACGATGTAGAAAAAGCCCAGATGGGTATCGTCTACATCGATGAGATCGACAAGATCTCACGTAAATCTGACAACCCGTCGATCACTCGGGACGTTTCCGGTGAAGGCGTACAGCAGGCCCTGCTCAAGTTGATCGAAGGTACGGTCGCTTCCGTTCCACCTCAAGGTGGTCGCAAGCATCCGCAGCAGGAATTCCTTCAGGTCGACACCCGTAACATCCTGTTCATCTGCGGTGGTGCGTTCTCCGGTCTGGAAAAGGTTATTCAAAACCGTTCCACCAAGGGGGGCATTGGTTTCAACGCGGAAGTGCGCAGCAAGGAAGAAGGCAAGAAAGTCGGTGAATCCCTGCGTGAAGTCGAGCCTGACGATCTGGTCAAGTTCGGTCTGATCCCGGAGTTCGTTGGTCGTCTGCCGGTACTTGCTACGCTGGACGAGCTTGATGAGGCTGCGTTGATGCAGATTCTCACCGAGCCGAAAAATGCTCTGACCAAACAGTATGCCAAGCTGTTCGAGATGGAAGGCGTGGACCTGGAATTCCGGGCTGACGCGCTGAAATCGGTCGCCAAACGTGCCCTGGAACGCAAAACCGGTGCCCGTGGTCTGCGTTCGATTCTCGAAGGTGTATTGCTCGACACTATGTATGAAATCCCCTCGCAGTCCGAGGTGAGTAAAGTAGTGATCGATGAAAGCGTTATAGAAGGCAAGTCCAAGCCACTGTATATCTACGAAAACAGTGAGCCGGCTGCCAAGGCAGCGCCAGACGCCTGAGCGTCACACTGCTGAAATAAAGAAGGGGCCTTCGGGCCCCTTTGCTATTGTGGGAGCTGGCTTGTCGGATCGTCGAACCACTGTGAAGGCAGCATGACATCCGACCTTTTTGGATGTATCCGGGCCCACGCAGGCGCTACCGTAAGCGGCGATCTTTAAAGTGGTTTTTTTATCCGCTTGTTTTTTTTGAAAACAGCCCCCATCTTGGTTTCAAGCTTACTTCCATCTGTTTACGGCCTTATGGCCGCCGTAGAGGCGAAATCATGAAGACAACCATCGAATTGCCTCTCCTGCCATTGCGTGATGTCGTGGTTTATCCGCACATGGTTATCCCGCTGTTCGTGGGGCGCGAGAAATCCATCGAAGCCCTCGAGGCAGCGATGACGGGCGACAAGCAGATCCTTCTGCTGGCTCAGCGAAATCCTGCTGACGACGATCCCGGTGAAGAAGCACTTTATCGCGTAGGTACCATCGCCACCGTTCTGCAGCTGCTTAAGCTGCCTGACGGCACGGTCAAGGTTCTTGTCGAAGGCGAGCAGCGGGGCGCCGTGGAGCGCTTCAGCGAAGTCGACGGCCACTGCCGTGCCGAAGTTTCGCTGATCGACGAAGTCGACGCGCCTGAGCGCGAGTCGGAAGTGTTTGTCCGCAGCCTGCTGGCTCAGTTCGAACAATATGTGCAGCTGGGCAAGAAAGTCCCCGCTGAAGTCCTGTCGTCGCTTAACAGCATCGACGAGCCAGGCCGCCTGGTTGACACCATGGCCGCGCACATGGCCCTGAAAATCGAGCAGAAGCAGGAAATCCTCGAAATCATCGATTTGTCGGCCCGGGTCGAGCACGTTCTGGCGTTGCTGGATGCCGAGATCGATCTGCTGCAAGTCGAAAAACGCATTCGCGGCCGCGTTAAAAAGCAAATGGAGCGCAGCCAGCGCGAGTACTACCTGAATGAGCAGATGAAGGCCATTCAGAAAGAACTGGGCGACAGCGACGAAGGCCACAACGAAATCGAAGAGCTGAAGAAGCGTATCGATGCCGCCGGCCTGCCGAAAGACGCGTTGGCCAAGGCTCAGGCCGAACTGAACAAGCTCAAGCAAATGTCGCCAATGTCCGCGGAAGCGACGGTGGTGCGTTCGTATATCGACTGGCTGGTTCAAGTGCCGTGGAAGGCCCAGAGCAAGGTGCGTCTGGACCTTGCCCGTGCCGAAGACATTCTCGACGCCGACCACTATGGTCTGGAAGAAGTCAAAGAGCGGATCCTCGAATACCTCGCCGTGCAGAAGCGCGTGAAGAAGATTCGTGGTCCGGTGCTGTGCCTGGTTGGTCCTCCCGGGGTGGGTAAAACCTCTCTGGCGGAGTCGATCGCTCACGCCACCAACCGCAAATTCGTGCGCATGGCCCTCGGTGGTGTGCGCGATGAGGCGGAAATTCGTGGTCATCGCCGGACTTATATCGGTTCGATGCCAGGAAGATTGATTCAAAAAATGACAAAGGTGGGCGTCCGCAACCCGCTGTTCCTGCTCGATGAAATCGACAAGATGGGCAGCGACATGCGTGGCGATCCGGCGTCGGCGTTGCTGGAAGTGCTCGACCCCGAGCAGAACCACAACTTCAACGATCACTATCTGGAAGTCGACTACGACCTGTCCGATGTGATGTTCCTGTGCACCTCCAATTCCATGAATATTCCGCCGGCGCTGCTGGACCGGATGGAAGTGATTCGTCTGCCGGGTTACACCGAAGACGAGAAGATCAACATCGCTGTCAAATACCTTTCGCCGAAGCAGATTACGGCCAATGGACTGAAGAAAGGCGAGCTGGAATTCGACGCCGAAGCGATCCGCGACATCATCCGCTACTACACCCGCGAAGCCGGTGTGCGTGGGCTGGAGCGCCAGATTGCCAAGGTTTGCCGCAAGGCGGTCAAAGAGCATGCGATGGAAAAACGCTTCTCGGTGAAGGTCACTGCCGACATGCTCGAGCACTTCCTGGGCGTGCGTAAATTCCGCTACGGTCTGGCTGAGTCGCAGGATCAGATCGGTCAGGTCACAGGCTTGGCGTGGACTCAGGTGGGGGGCGAATTGCTGACCATCGAAGCCGCGGTCGTTCCGGGTAAAGGCCAGTTGATCAAAACCGGTTCTCTGGGTGACGTGATGGTCGAATCGATCACCGCAGCCCTGACCGTTGTCCGCAGCCGTGCGAAGAGCCTGGGGATTCCT
This sequence comes from Pseudomonas sp. F-14 TE3482, assembly GCF_053629455.1. NCBI lineage: Bacteria > Pseudomonadati > Pseudomonadota > Gammaproteobacteria > Pseudomonadales > Pseudomonadaceae > Pseudomonas > Pseudomonas sp. F-14 TE3482. Next base: position 5,559,378 of record NZ_JBRJII010000001.1, on the reverse strand, counting down.
CTGGACTTCCACGAGAAGCGCGACACCCACATCCATATGCCTGAAGGGGCAACGCCGAAAGATGGCCCTAGCGCCGGTGTAGGCATGTGCACGGCCCTGGTGTCAGCATTGACTGGCATTCCTGTACGCGCAGATGTTGCCATGACCGGCGAAATCACCTTGCGTGGTCAGGTGTTGGCAATTGGTGGTTTGAAAGAAAAACTGCTGGCTGCTCACCGTGGTGGAATCAAGACGGTGATCATTCCTGAAGAGAACGTACGCGATCTGAAGGAAATTCCTGACAATATCAAGCAAGATCTACAGATTAAACCAGTTAAATGGATTGACGAGGTCCTGCAAATTGCGCTGCAATACGCGCCGGAGCCCTTGCCGGATGTGGTTCCGGAGATCGTTGCAAAGGATGAAAAACGCGAGACTGACTCTAAGGAAAGAATTAGCACGCATTAGTACGCATTTGCCTGGGGGGCTTGTTGACAGTTTTTTAGAGCCCTTGTTATAAAGCGGCTCTTAAGTGTCTGTAGGCCATTCAGCACTCGTTTTTTTGCTTTCACCAAAAAACTTAGAATCAAACTCAAATAGATATAAGGGGACTTAGAGTGAACAAGTCGGAACTGATTGATGCTATCGCTGCATCCGCTGATATCCCGAAAGCTGCTGCTGGCCGTGCGCTGGACGCTGTAATCGAATCCGTCACTGGCGCTCTCAAGGCTGGCGACTCTGTTGTTCTGGTTGGTTTCGGTACCTTCTCCGTAACCGATCGTCCAGCTCGCATTGGTCGTAACCCACAGACCGGTAAGACGCTGGAAATCGCTGCTGCCAAAAAGCCAGGTTTCAAAGCCGGTAAAGCACTGAAAGAAGCTGTCAACTAAGTTCGATTCAGGTTTTTGCCTATCCGGGTCGGGGTCATTCCTGACTTGGCAGCGGAGCGGTAGTTCAGTCGGTTAGAATACCGGCCTGTCACGCCGGGGGTCGCGGGTTCGAGTCCCGTCCGCTCCGCCAGTTACGAGAAGGCGCATCCTCGGATGCGCCTTTCTTCTATCCGGATTCTACCCACGCTCCACGGTTGCCTAATTTTGAAGTTCAACCGTTTCTGGGGGACGCATGCTGCAGAATATCAGGGACAATTCACAAGGCTGGATTGCCAAGACCATTATCGGGATCATCGTTGTACTGATGGCTTTCACCGGTATCGAGGCCATTTTCCAGGCGACGACCAACAGCCAGGATGCGGCCAAGGTCAATGGTGAAGAAATCAGTCAAAACGAGCTGAACCAGGCGGTCGATATGCAACGCCGTCAGCTCATGCAACAGCTTGGCAAGGATTTCGATGCTTCCTTGCTCGACGAAAAAATGCTGCGCGAATCGGCCCTCAAAGGCCTGATCGATCGCAAACTGCTGCTGCAAGGCGCAGAAAAATCGAAATTCGCTTTCTCCGAAGCGGCTTTGGATCAGGTGATCCTGCAAACGCCTGAATTCCAGGTGGAAGGCAAATTCAACGCCGATCGCTTCGATCAGGTGATCCGTCAACTGGGCTATAGCCGTCTGCAATTTCGCCAGATGCTGGCTCAGGAAATGCTGATCGGTCAGCTACGTGCGGGCTTGGCCGGTAGCGGCTTTGTCACCGATGCACAGGTTCTGGCCTTCGCCCGTCTGGAAAAACAGACCCGCGATTTCGCCACCTTGAACGTCAAGGCAGATCCTGCGGCGGTGAAACTGACTGACGACGAAGTCAAAGCCTACTACGACGAACACGCCAAGGAATTCATGACGCCGGATCAGGTGGTCATCGACTACCTCGAATTGAAGAAGGCGTCGTTCTTTGATCAGGTCAGCGTCAAGGACGAAGACTTGCAAGCGGCGTATCAGAAAGAAACCGCGAACCTGTCCGAGCAACGCCGGGCTGCGCATATTCTGGTCGAAGTGAACGATAAGGTGAGCGAGGCGCAAGCCAAGGCCAAAATCGAAGAAGTGCAGGCGCGTCTGGCCAAAGGCGAGAAATTCGAGGCTCTGGCCAAGGAGTTCTCCCAGGATCCAGGCTCGGCGAACAACGGCGGTGACCTCGGTTATGCAGGTCCAGGCGTCTACGATCCAGCGTTTGAAAAAGCCCTGTATTCGTTGGCCAAGGATCAGGTTTCGGAGCCGGTTCGCACTGATTTCGGTTTCCACCTGATCAAGCTACTGGGCGTTGAAGCCCCTGAAGTGCCGACGTTTGCCAGCCTGAAAGACAAGCTGACCCGCGAGCTGAAAACCCAGCAGGTCGAGCAGCGTTTCGTCGAGGCGACCAAGCAATTGGAAGACTCGTCGTTCGAAGCCTCCGATCTGGCCCAGCCGGCACAAGACCTGAAGCTGACTGTCCACACGTCCGCGCCATTCGGCCGGGAAGGTGGCGAAGGAATTGCGGCCAACCGTGCCGTAGTGACCGCTGCGTTCAGTCCTGAAGTGCTGGATGAGGGTGCCAACAGCACCGCCATCGAGCTGGACCCGGAAACCGTGATCGTGCTGCGCGCCAAGGAACACCGCAAGCCTGAGCAACTGCCGCTGGAAAGCGTGGCTGCCAGCATCCGTGCGCAGCTGACCAAGGAGCATGCCAGTGCTGCCGCCAAGACCAAGGCTGATCAACTGATCGTCAGCCTGCGCGATGGCAAGACTGCACTGGACCAGGCGATCGATGGCCAGAACTGGAAAGTGACTCAAGCTGCGACGCGTGCTCAGGAAGGGGTCGATCCGACTGTGCTGCAAGCGCTGTTCCGCATGCCCAAGCCGGTTGCCAAAGACAAGCCGACCTTCAGCAGCGTGACCCTGGCCGATGGTAGCCTGGTGATCGTGCGTCTGAACGGCGTGAACGAAGCTGCGGCGCCGACCGAAGAGGAGAAGGTTCAATACCGTCGCTTCCTCGCTTCGCGCATTGGCCAGCAAGACTTCGCGGCTTACCGCAAACTGTTGGAGAGCGAGGCTGAGATCAAGCGTTTCTGATGCTTGACTGAGCTTTGCGCGACACAAAACCCCGGCCGTTAGGCTGGGGTTTTTTATGGGTGAAACAAAAACGGCATGAGCTACCCGTCGCCTGCTTATTTACCGCGCGACTTTTTCCTGTCAGTAACAGTCAGTAGACTTGTAACTGTTTCAAGACACCAAACGGTGCGACGCTAAGCATCGATCTGTTGCACAATACGCCCCGAACCGTTTTCCTCAGGATGTTCAATGTTTAAATCAATTCCCATGCGTGTTGTCGGGCTGGCCTTGGTGCTGGCCGCCGCTGCCGGTTGTTCGTCGAAGAAAGCCGCCATCTACGAGCATGAGAACTTCGACGACTCCGGAACGTTCTCGCGCAATTACCCAGTGACCGATGCGCAAACCTGCGAGGCCGCCCGTCGGGCTTTGCTCAGCCAGGGTTACATCATCACCAGCGCCGATCCGAAGCTGGTCAGTGGACACAAGAGCTTCCAGCAGACTGGCGAGACCCACATGGAGATCAGCTTCAGCGTGGTCTGTGCCGATGACGGCAGCGAAGGGCATCACGCGACAATGTTCGCCAACGCCCTGCAGGACCGTTATGCGTTGAAGAAGACCAACAACTCCGCCAGCCTCGGTGTCGGTGTGTTGGGCTCGGTATCGATGCCGATTGGCTCGTCTGACGATTCGATGGTCAAGGTCGCCAGTGAAACCGTGTCCTCGGCCAAGTTCTACGAGCGTTTCTTTGCCTTGGTCGAGTTGTTCCTGCCACCGGAGGCGAAGAAGGCGGCACACATTACCGAGAAGCCGAAGACTGATCTGGGTGTGCCCGAAGCCAAGGCTGCGCCGGCTCAGTTGGCGCCGACCTCGACCCCAGCGGCAGAACCAGCGCCTGCTCCAGCGCCGGCAGCCGAACCTGCACCCACTGAAACCGCTCCAGCCAGTTCGGAGCCTGTTGTGCCACCTGCTGAAACGGCGCCGATTACCCCGGTGCAGAGCAGCGAGCCGACTTCGTCCACCGAAACAGTGGCTCCACCGGCGGATTCAAGCACCATGCCAGCACCGACTGAGCCAATTTCGGCCATGCCTGTCTCCGGGCAGTAATTGGCCAATGTTATGGGATCGGGTCAGACGACTCCGATCCCGCAACACTTTCCAAGATTGATCCACATCAAATCGGGCCGTATTCCTACCGCTCGTATCGAAAAAATCCTGTGATAAATTCCTGACCACCTGCTACGTTTTATTCATAGCGACGTAGTGTAATGCCCGCGTCATTTTTCTTTCATGCGGGCACTTTATGCTCAGGGCGCTGGTCATTTATTCAAGCGATTTTTTCAACAAGCGATGGGGGTTTAATAATGGACGATTATCAAGAAGAACTGCTCGAATACCAGGCGTTTGAACTGGACCCGCTGGAACCAGCCGAAGACGCTACTGAGCTTTAGGGGGCGCAGCGGGGAAACTTATTGAGAACGCCTCCTAACCTTACGCGGATTGGCGATGACTGCGGCGAAACTCGCCGGGGGTCTGGCCGTTCCAGCGTTTGAAAGCCCGTTGAAAGGCTTCGGCAGAGGCAAATCCCAGCAGGTAGGCGATTTCCCCGAATGCCAGTTCGGTGTCTCGGATGTAAGTCATGGCGAGGTCGCGGCGCGTGTCGTTGAGAATTGCACGAAACTGCGTGCCTTCCTCGGCGAGTTTGCGACGCAAGGTCCAGGTCGGCAGCTTCAGGCGTGCCGCCACTTCTTCCAGGTCGGGTTCCCGACCACCATTGAGCAACGGCCCCAGTAACTGAGTGATGCGTTCACGCAGGCTGCGGGTGCGTGTCAGTTGCTCCAGTTCCCGTTCACACAGTTGCAGCAGGTGCCGCCAGGTACTGGGGCAGTGCTGCGGATTGCGCTGGGCGAGGCTCTCCAGGTTCAGGCGCAGTTGATTCTGTTCGGCGCCAAACTGAATCGGACAATCCCCCAACACGGCGTAGGCCTCACGGTAATCCGGCGCCTGGAATTCGATCTCGATCCGTTCGGCGCGTAGCGGGGCAGGGCTTACGCTGGATAATTGCTGCAACCAGCCGGCGATGATGGAATCCACCACGAAGCGGTTGTAGGCGTTATAGGGACTGATGGAATAGAACCGCAGCCAGGCGCCTTGGGCATCTTCATGAAAGCTCGATTGGCCGCGATAGTTGGAGCCATACAGCGCTTCAAAGCGAATCAGGCAGCGCGCCGCTTCCCGCACGGTGGGGGCCTGGGCGGCGGTGACTCCGGCCAGGCCGGCCTGGCTCAGACGGCTGAGCTGGCCCATGCGCAAACCCAGTGCCGGGTCGTCAGTCAGTTGAATGGCCCCGTGACCCAGGCGCATGTAGCGCGGGATCGAGAGGCGGGCGCCGGCCTCTGCCAGTCGCGCGGCGTCGAGGCCGTACTGTTCGAGCAACGGTTGTGGGTCCAGGCCATGGCTGCGCACGGCGTCGGCCAGGCTATGGACGAAGCCCACCGACAAATCCCCGAGGCGCATCGGCTGCGGTTTCATCGGCTTACAGCCAGAGGTTCAGCAAACGCGCGCCCCGGGCATCGCCGTCGGCGAATTGTTGCCCGTTGCTGCTGAGGAAGCTTTGACCGGCGCTGCCCTTGTCCCAGAACTGACCGCGCAGGAACACGCTCATGCCGGCGATGGTCTGGCTGCCGGACGGTTGGGCAATCAGCGTCAGCCGATGCCAGGCCTGACCTTCGCTGAGTTCGCCAGCCTTGAGACTGACAGAGCTCGGAGTGGACTGGCCTTTGTAGCCGCGCCACGGTTGGTCCCAAGACCCGCGCCCGACGACGAACGCCGGGACCGCCACTAATTGCGCGCCTTGATCGTCGAGTTTGCGATAGTTTTCCGGATACCAACTGTCGCTGCCGATCAACACGCCCAAGCGTCCGGCCGGTGTGTCGACGACGTTGATCGTGTGTTCGGAATTGGCATCGACGGTGTCGTGACCAGCGAAAGTCGGGTGCATTTGCCGCTGCGGCTGGCCGATCGGCAAACCGTCGCGACCGAACACGACGCTGCTGTTGTACAGGGCACCGCGGCCAATCTTCAGGGTGCCATCGCTGACACTCGGCTCGGGCAACACGATGGAACCCGCCACCAGAGTGATGCCGAATTCTTTCGCCAAGCCGCCGAACAGCGCCTGGTAACTCTTGGCCATTTTCTTGGCTTTCATCCGCAAGTGCGCATCGTCGAGACGGCTACCGCCCTCGGCACTGATCAGGGCGCGGATGAACTGCAACGGATTGCTCACCGCCAGCCAGTTCATCGCTTCCTTGAGCGTAGTGGCCTGGTACAACTCATCTTTTTCGCCACTGATCATCAGCCAGGTACCGACATGTTCGGGCAGTACGACGATGGTTTTTTCATTCAGCAGGCCTTGATCCTGAGCCTTCTGCAAGTAAGCCGCGAGCTTGCGGTGCAAGCGTTCGGGGCTTTGATAATCGGTGGGGAACAGCTCGGGCTGGATACCCAGCAGATTGCCGCGATCGGCGGGGGTGCCCTGATCGACCGCAAGGCTGATACGCAAATCCGACAGGTAATGACCCACCGGACGGTCCGCGGCCCACATGGCGTAGGTCGTGAGGACGGCGATCAACGCCATGGAGAAGGTCAGGTACAAAAGTTTGCGCATGGGGAAACAGTCAACGGCCGTGTGCGGGGTTCGCGACTAGGGTAGGGCCCATCCCCGCGCTTGCCAAGGGGCGCTGCACATTTGGATCAATAAGTTGTCAGTTACGGTCATTGAGTGACAGCGGTGCGACTCTTAGTCTGTCGAACATGACTGACGGGGGCCGAAGAGCTCCTGCATTTTTTCCGTGATCGCTCGTTGTGGAGTTACCGATGGCCGCCGCTCATTACCCGCACCTGTTGGCCCCGCTGGACCTGGGTTTTACCACGTTGCGCAACCGCACCCTGATGGGCTCGATGCACACGGGTCTTGAGGAGAAGCCCGGCGGTTTCGAGCGCATGGCCGCGTACTTCGCCGAGCGTGCCCGTGGTGGCGTTGGCCTGATGGTCACCGGCGGTATCGGCCCGAATGATGAGGGCGGGGTTTACTCCGGCGCGGCCAAGCTGACCACCGAGGAAGAAGCACTCAAACACCTGATCGTCACCCGAGCAGTGCACGAGGCGGGCGGCAAGATCTGCATGCAGATTCTCCATGCCGGGCGTTATGCCTACAGCCCGAAACAAGTGGCCCCGAGCGCGATTCAGGCGCCGATCAACCCGTTCAAGCCTAAAGAGCTGGACGAGGAAGGTATCGAGAAGCAGATCAGCGATTTCGTCACCTGCTCGACCCTGGCGCAAAAAGCCGAGTACGACGGCGTCGAGATCATGGGCTCCGAAGGTTATTTCATTAACCAGTTTCTCGCGGCCCACACCAACCATCGCACTGACCGCTGGGGCGGCGCTTACGAAAACCGCATGCGCCTGCCGGTGGAAATCGTCCGCCGGGTGCGCGAAGCGGTCGGCCCGAACTTCATCATTATCTTCCGTCTGTCGATGCTCGATCTGGTGGAAGGCGGCAGCAGCTGGGAAGAGATCGTGCAATTGGCCAAGGCCATCGAGCAGGCCGGTGCAACGATCATCAACACTGGCATCGGCTGGCACGAAGCGCGGATTCCGACCATCGCCACCAAGGTGCCGCGTGCGGCGTTCAGCAAAGTCACGGCCAAGCTGCGCGGCTCGGTCAGTATTCCGCTGATCACCACTAACCGCATCAACACCCCGGAAGTCGCCGAGCAGATTCTGGCCGAAGGAGATGCCGACATGGTGTCCATGGCGCGCCCTTTCCTCGCCGATCCGGATTTCGTCAACAAGGCTGCGGCCGGTCGTGGCGATGAAATCAACACCTGCATCGGTTGCAATCAGGCGTGCCTGGATCACACCTTTGGCGGCAAGTTGACCAGTTGCCTGGTGAACCCACGGGCCTGCCATGAAACCGAACTCAATTACCTGCCGGTGCAGCAGATCAAGAAAATCGCCGTGGTCGGTGCCGGCCCTGCTGGCCTGTCCGCCGCGACCGTGGCTGCTGAACGTGGTCACCAGGTGACGTTGTTCGATTCGGCCAGCGAAATCGGCGGTCAGTTCAACATCGCCAAGCGCGTGCCGGGCAAAGAAGAGTTCTTCGAAACCCTGCGCTACTTCAACCGCAAATTGCAGACCACCCACGTCGAACTGTGCCTGAACACCCGTGTGGATGTGGCGCAGCTGGTCGATGGCGGTTATGACGAAATCATCCTGGCGACTGGCATTGCGCCGCGGGTGCCGGCGATTCCGGGCGTCGAACACGCCAAGGTGCTGAGCTACCTGGACGTGATCCTCGAGCGTAAACCTGTGGGCAAGCGCGTCGCGGTGATCGGCGCCGGCGGTATCGGTTTCGATGTGTCGGAATTCCTCGTTCATCAGGGCGTGGCCACCAGTCAGGACCGCGAAGCCTTCTGGAAAGAATGGGGCATCGATACACACCTGGAAGCGCGCGGCGGCGTTGCGGGAATCAAGGCTGAACCGCATGCGCCGGCCCGTGAAGTGTTCCTGCTGCAACGCAAGACATCCAAGGTCGGCGACGGCCTGGGCAAGACCACCGGCTGGATTCACCGCACGGGTCTTAAGAACAAGCAGGTGCAGATGCTCAACAGCGTCGAGTACCTGAAGATCGACGATGAAGGCCTGCACATCCGTATCGGTGAAAGCGGCGAACCGCAGGTACTGCCGGTGGACAACATAGTGATCTGCGCCGGACAGGATCCGTTGCGTGAGTTGCAGGACGGCCTGGTCGCGGCGGGGCAGAACGTGCATTTGATCGGCGGCGCGGACGTGGCGGCGGAGCTGGATGCCAAGCGCGCGATCAACCAGGGTTCGCGGTTGGCGGCTGAGTTGTAATCAACACAAAATCTGTGGCGAGGGAGCTTGCTCCCGCTGGAGGCCGAAGGACTCCCTCTATCAGCGATGATGTAGTGTCAGGTTAATCAACGTCGCTGATTCTGTGGCTGCTGCGCAGCCAAGCGGGAGCAAGCTCCCTCGCCACATGTGGGCTGCTAAGATACTGGCTCTTTACATCGAGCCGGCATCAATGCTTTCCCCACCAACAGACTGGCTACCCCAAGCCCCCCTCGAATCCCTTCACCTCGACTGGCTCACCACTGCCGGCATCGACGTCGCGATCCTGCGTCTGGACCAGATCGACCCGCTGATCAGCGGCAACAAGTGGTTCAAACTCATCGAACACCTCAAAGCCGCTGACCAGAATGGCGCCCAAGGCATCATCAGCCTGGGCGGTGCCCATTCCAACCATCTCCATGCATTGGCCGCTGCAGGCAAACGCTTTGGTTTCACCACGGTCGGACTGCTGCGTGGGCATCCGCAAGACACGCCGACGATAAAGGACTTGCAGGCATTCGGCATGCACTTGCACTGGTTGGGTTATGGCGGTTATCGCGCGCGACATGAACCGGGCTTTTGGCAGCCATGGCGGGAGCAATACCCCGAGCTACATCCAGTGCCGGAAGGTGGCGGCGGCTTGCTTGGGGCGAAGGGCTGCATGCGGCTGAAGGAGATGGCTTGCGAGCAACTGAGTGCTTTGGGCTGGAGCAATTATGATGGCTGGTGGCTGGCCTGCGGAACGGGTACCACCCTGGCCGGTCTGGTTCTGGCCGAGGCGGGCGAACATCCGGTGTATGGCGCGCTGGCGGTGCCTGACGACCATGGCGTGGCGCAGCAGGTCGACATGATTGTGCAGGACGCCGGACTGATCGATCCCGCCTATGAACTGCTGGACGCCAGCCGTGGCGGTTTTGCCAAAGTCGATCCGCTGTTACTAGAGTTCATCGAGCAGACCGAACAGGTCAGTGGCATTCCTCTCGAGCCGCTGTACACCGGCAAAGCGCTGCTGGCGCTCAAGCAACAAATCGAGGCAGGTAAATTTTCCCGGGGCACGCGACTGATCTTCATCCATACCGGCGGCTTGCAGGGCCGCCGGGGTTTCAGTTCACGCACCTGAATGGGCGCATTGTACTTTTGTGGAGAGGGGCCAAGAAATTTGAGTGACGATAATCCTGTGGGAGCGTGGCTTGCCCGCGAAAAATGCACCGCGGTTTTCAGGTATTACGCGTCATCGTTCTTCGCGGGCAAGCCACGCTCCCACAGGTTCTGCGTCTTGACTTACCGAACTCAACCGCGCTTGGGCATCATCCGCAGCAAGGTGTTATCGCGCACCACATAGTGGTGGTGCAGCCCGGCTACGGCGTGCAGGCCGATCAGCCAATAGCCGATCGTCCCGCCGAGCACATGCCAGCCCTCAAGCTGCTTGGCCAGCGGTTTGTTTTCTTCGATCAGCAACGGCAGATCGAAGCCATAGAACATCACCTGATGCCCCTCGGCGCTGGTAATCAGCCAGCCCAGAATCGGCATGGTGATCATGAAAATATACAGCGCCCAATGCATCAGTTTGGCGAGCAGGGTCTGCCAGCGAGGCGAGGCGGGAAAGATCTGCGGCGCCGGCCCCAGGCTGCGGGCGAACAGCCGCAGCCAGACCAGCACGAACACCGTCAAGCCGAGCATGAAGTGGGCTTCCTTGATCAGCGTCCGGCCGCCACTGCCTTTGGGGAATATCCCGCGCAATTCGATGCAGGCGTAAACCACGATTAGCAGAACCAGCATCAACCAGTGCAGCGCGATCGATACGGTGCTGTAGCGTGATTCGGAATTCTTCCAGGGCATACGGTGTTTCCTCACAGGTCTGGTCTGAAGTCACCGTTCTTGTTCGACGGCGTGGGTTAACTGTAATCCTGTTTGGGGGATTTGCCTGAGACCAATGGGCTGTTCAATGCTCTGAATCAAGTAATCGACCACAAAAAAGCGCCAGTTCCGTTAAAGGAACTGACGCTTTTTTGTGGGGAGAGGGATGCAATCAGTTGGTTTGCGGCATCTCGCCCTTGGCCAGGCGCTTGTTGATGTCGGCGATCACCTCGGGCAGATGGGTGAGGGTGTCGATCATGTAGTGCGGCCGCGAGCCTTCGAACATGGCGTGAATGCGCTTGCGTTCGCTGGCCAGTTTATCGCTGCTCAGGGCGCGATAGCCTTCGTAGTCCAGACCCAGCGCGTTGCCGGAGCAAATCAACGCCACGGTCCACATGCCGGCGCGGCGACCTTCGAGAATGCCCGGCACCGTGTCGTCGATCTTCACGCAGGCCGCGACGTCGTCGATGCCCAGGGCAATCACGTTGGCCAGTGCCTGAGCCGGCCATGGGCGTCCGTTGGGCACTTCGTCGGTGGCGACTACGTGATCGGCGACGTAGCCGTTAGTGGCGGCCAGTTCGACGACTTTGTCCATGACCTGTTTCGGGTAGCCGGAGCAGGAGCCGATCTTGATCCCTTGTTGGCGCAGGTTGGCGATGGTGTCCAGGGCGCCCGGAATCAGGGCCGAGTGTTCGGCGATTTTTTCGATCTGCAGCGGCATGAAGCGTTTGTAAATGGCAGTGACGTCATCGTCGGTCGGTGTGCGACCAAACACGTTGCGGTAACGCTCGGCGACTTGCGGCTGATCGCACAGGGTACGAATGTGATCCCATTTGCCCATGCCCATCGGTCCGCGGGCCTCTTCGATGGAAACCTGGACGTCGAACTCGGCGAAGGCTTCGACAAAAATCTGCGTCGGGGCGAAAGAGCCGAAGTCGACCACGGTGCCGGCCCAGTCGAGGATGGCGGCTTGGAGTTTGGTTGGGTTGCTGTAGTTCATGGCGTCAGTCCTGTAAAAAATTGGCAATCGTTGAATGGCTTTTTGTGGGAGCGGACTTGCCCGCGATGAGGCCCTGTCAGTCGACATTGATGTTGAACGTCAGACCGCTATCGCGGGCAAGCCCGCTCCCACAGGGATCTGGGGTGAATTAAATTTCCAACACTTCCATCTTGCGCAGCACTTCGGCCACTGCCGCCACCGCAGCGTGCATTTCGGCCTGGTTGACGTGGCCGATGCAGCCGACGCGGAAGGTTTCGACCTGGGTCAGTTTGCCGGGGTAGAGGATGAATCCCTTGGCCTTGACCCGTTCGTAGAATTCCTTGAACTGATAGCGCGGGTCTTTCGGCGCGTGGAAGGTGACGATGATCGGCGCCTGGATCGCGGTGGGCAGGAAGCTGCGCAGCCCCAGTTTGGCCATGTCATCGAGCAGCACCTGGCAATTATTGGCATAGCGCTGATGCCGTGCGGGCAAACCACCTTCTTCGTTGTATTGCAGCAGCGCTTCGTGCAGCGCCGCGACCACGTGGGTCGGCGGGGTGAAGCGCCATTGGCCGGTCTTGGCCATGTAGGTGTGCTGGTCGAACAAGTCCATTGCCAGTGAGTGCGAATTGCCGGCGGCATTGGCCAGCGCTTCTTTTCGCGCAAAAACGAAGCCCATCCCCGGTACACCTTCCAGGCATTTGCCCGAGGCGGCGATCAGCGCATCGAACGGCACATCCTGGGCGTCAATCGGCAGGGCGCCAAACGAACTCATGGCGTCGATGATCAAGCGTTTGCCGTGCTGCTCGATGACGTGGGCGATTTCCGCCAGCGGGTTGAGGATACCGGTGCTGGTTTCGCAGTGAATCAGCGCGACGTGGGTGATGCTGGCATCGGCACGCAGCAGGCGGTCGACGTCGGCGGCGGTGGTCGGTTCGTCTTCGGCGGTTTCGAAGGTGCTGAACGAACGGCCGAGCACTTCGCAGATTTTCGCCAGGCGTTTGCCGTAGGCGCCGTTGATAAGCACCAGAACTTTACCGTTGCGAGGCACCAGTGTGCCGATGGCTGCCTCGACCGCGAACGTGCCGCTGCCTTGCAACGGCACGCAGTGATGGCTGTCGCCGCCGTTGATGATTGTCAGCAGTTGTTCGCAGAGGCTAGCGGTCAGTTGGTTGAAGCGGTCATCCCATGAGCCCCAGTCGACCATCATTGCCCGACGGGTGCGGCTCGATGTGGTCAATGGGCCGGGGGTGAGCAGGATGGGCTCGGCAGTACTCATTCTTGTGTCCTCGCAAAAGCTCAGTGGGATGAAGCTACGGGACATAAATTGCAATTCGGTGAGCTATCAATCAAATTGTTTATTGTTATGCCAGCCATCAGTGAGAGTTATTCATGAATCTGTTTCAGCTGCGTGCCTTCGACGCTGTGGCTCGGGAAGGCAGCTTCACCCGCGCCGCCGAGCGCCTGTTTATCAGCCAACCGGCGGTCACCGGGCACATCAAGGCGTTGGAGGAGCACTACCAGATCACTTTGTTGCGACGCACCGCGCGGCGCGTCGAGCTGACGGAAGAGGGCACCAAACTGGCAGCGATCACTCGGGCGATGTTTGGCCTGGCCGAAGAGGCGCAGGTGATGCTGGAAGCCAACCGGCAGTTGCTGACCGGGCGCCTGGAAGTGGCGGCGGACGGGCCGCACATGGTCATGCCGATGCTCGCCAGTTTGCGTGCGCGTTATCCGGGGATCACCGTGAACCTGCGGTTGGGCAATGCTCAGGAAACATTGGCGGCGTTGTTGTCGGAGCATGCCGACGTGGCGGTGCTGACCGAGGTCGAACCGCGCAAGGGGCTGCACCTGCAGGCGTTGAGCGAGTCGAGGATTTGCGCGTTGGTGCCCGCGGGTCATCTGTGGGCGCAGCAGTCGAAAGGGGTGCAGCTCAAGGAGCTGGACCAGGTGATCATGGTCTTGCGTGAACCGAGTTCGATTACCCGACGCACGTTCGACGAGGCGTGCGCTCAGGCCCGGATCAATCCACGGGTGTTACTGGAACTGGACAGTCGCGAGGCAGTGACCGAGGCCGTGGCCGCAGAGTTGGGCGTGGGCGTGGTGTCGTCGGTGGAAGTCAGCCATGACCCGCGGGTGGCGGCGGTGCCGATTATTGGCGAGGGGTTGGTCAATCGGCACATGATCGGGTGCATGGAGCGGCGGCGGGATTTGCGCTTGATCCAGGCGTTTTTTGGGTTGGGGCTCGTCAGGTAGACCGAGGCGCGACGATCGCGGGCAAGCCACGCTCCCACAGGTTTTGCGTCGTACACAAGATATGCGGCCAGCACAAATCCCTGTGGGAGCGCGGCTTGCCCGCGAAGAGGCCGGACCTGCCTACACCAGACTCCCGGTGCGCCGACAAGGGATGAAACTCAAGGGGCGAGATCCGGGCGGTTGACCAGCCAATCGAGTAGCAGACGGCCATCGCGGCGTGGCTCGGAAGCAGGCCGGGAAGGCTTTGGATGGCCCATGCCGGCACACAGCACTGGCCGGTCCGGATCGCTGTCGAGAAAACTGATCAGCACGTCGGTGCCGGCCGTGGGCAGCCTGGCCGGATCGATCCGACCGTCCGGCGCCGCGAGGGCGATCGGTAGCCAGAGACCGACGGATTCATCCGCCTCGAACGCCGGCGTCGGCCATAACCTGACCTGTATCCGGCCTTGATCATCGAGTGCCGCCGGTTGCCCGGCGGGGCCGAGTACCCGGGCGATCTGATAGCCCGGGATGCTCGGCTTGATCTGTTTAAGCGCCGGCCTGAAGACCGTTGACCAGGGAATGGCCGTGAACTGATTGCTATAGCGCCGGGCACTGCCGGGCTGATCCTCGGCGAGAATCGAGGGCTGCTGCCCCTGGTGCCGGATATCGGTGAGCAGCCACTGATCGTTGAAACTCGAGAGCGGATGCTGCGCCACTTGCAGGATCCGTCCACTGCGCAGTTCGCTCTGGTTGCTTTGGCCGTGGATCTGCCGTTGCGGGCAACGCAGGCGTTCCAGCCGTCGGCGGCTGAGCTGGTCGTGATGAAGCTGTGCAGGTGCAGGGCGTGCCGTGACCGGGCCCGTTCTGGCGAGCATATGATTAGCCGCTCCATCGCCGACCACCGGCGCGCCGCGGTTTCTGGCTTCCCATCGTGCCGGGGCGGGGACCGGCTCATGGCGCTGGAACAGTTCGCTGATGACCGGCAAGACGGAGTCGTTGAATACGTCGTCCTGGAACGGCATCAACAGTGGCTCCTGGGGGAAACTCAAGCTGTCATCGGCCAGCACCAGTACGTGTCCATCGGGCTGATGTTCGAAGTGATAGTGGATGCCTTCTTCCTCACACAGCCGCTGCAGGAAGGCCAGATCGCTCTCATCGTACTGAATGCAAAAAGGCCGGGGCGGGTAGCCGCCGTTTGCCAGTTCGAAACGATAACTGTGCTCGGGCAACTGATGCTCCTCCAGCAACTGGCGCACGATCGCGGGGACGCTGAGACGATGAAACACCCGACGCAAACTGTGTCGATCCAAGTGTTGCAGATGGGGCGTCAGCACCAGGGAATAGCCGACCCGGTGCGGGCCGCGATGTTCGCGACTGATGCTGTGGATCACGCCGTGAATGCCCTGGTTATCCGCCAGCCGCAAAAACGCCGGTTGTTGCAGCCATTGGTCGAGGTGCATCGCCGGTGCGAGGCCGATCACGTCGATGTCGAATCGATAGGGCTGGTTGAGACCTTCACGGCCGCTGAACTGCAACACCTGCAGACTCAAACCGCCGTCGAGCAGTGTCAGGGTAAAGGGGCTTTCCTTGTCGTTGTGCATCGAACGCGCTTCTGCCAGGGAGGATGGGCGCAGAGGGTACGAAACCACAGCCCTGAAGCGTCACCGCAAATCGACTTTTCAGAATCGCCCTACAAACACTGATGAAGATGTCGATTCGTCACGGGGTGAAGATCTTGGAATTTTTGGTCGATTGGCGTCTTTAGGCCGTATAAACTTGCGCAACGCGTCGGCCAATAGATGTCTCGGCGCCACAGATCAAGAGAGTGAGTAATGGGCGCACAGTGGAAGGTTAAACACAAAGAAGCGGCAGCTAACGCCAAAGGCAAGATCTTCGGCAAACTGGTGAAAGAAATCACCATCGCTGCCCGCAACGGTGCCGATACCACCACCAACGCACACCTGCGTCTGGTGGTCGAACAGGCGAAAAAAGCCTCGATGCCCCGCGAAACCCTGGAACGCGCGATCAAGAAAGGCTCCGGCCAGCTCGGCGAAACCGTGCAATACCATCGCGTGACGTATGAAGGGTTCGCACCGCATCAGGTGCCGCTGATCGTTGAATGCGTGACTGACAACATCAACCGCACCGTCGCTGAAATCCGCGTCGCGTTCCGTAAGGGCCAGTTGGGCGCTTCCGGTTCGGTGGCCTGGGACTTCAACCACGTCGGCATGATCGAGGCGTCCCCGGACAGCCCTGACGCCGACCCGGAAATGGCTGCGATCGAAGCCGGTGCCCAGGATTTCGAGCCAGGTGAAGACGGCGCGACGCTGTTCCTGACCGAACCTGCAGACCTGGATGCGGTACAGAAAGCGCTGCCGGAGCAGGGTTTCACCGTGTTGTCGGCCAAGTTGGGCTACCAGCCGAAGAACCCGGTCAGTGGTTTGAGCGATGAGCAGATGGCAGAAGTCGAAGCGTTCCTCGAAGGCCTCGATAACCACGATGACGTGCAGGATATGTTTGTCGGGTTGGCGGGTTAAGCGGTTCCGACAGTTTGTGGTCTGACTTGTGGCGAGGGAGCTTGCCTGTGGCGAGGGAGCAAGCTCCCTCGCCACAGGTTTTGTATTTGCCGCTAGCTTAATTCAGCCAGTTCCCGCACAACCTCGCTGAACCCCGGCCGCGCCAGCACATCCGGCTGACAGCAACGCTGCTGTAGATCCTCTAACGCGCCCCGCTGTTCATCACTCAACCCCGAGTCGATGCGCTCCAGCAATTCCCCCAGCAGCACCCCGAACGCCCGCACTTCGATCCGTTGCAGCGCGCGGCTTTCAAGGCTGTCCGAAGTGGCATGGAAAGACGCCGCGCCAAAGTCGCCCAACAGGCAATCGCCATGCTCGTTCCACATGATGTTGTGACCATAGAGGTCGCCGTGGGTGATGCCTTGGCGGTGCAAATGTTCAGCCACTGAAGCAATGCCACTGGCGATGCGCAGTGCCGCGCCAGCGCTGAACCGGGTGTCGTCGGCGTAGACGTCGCGGGTGCAGGACGCCAGGCTCGGCAGCCCGGCCAGGTTGCGATAACTCGGATCGATCAGTTGCATCACCAGCCCGGCCTGCGCTTGCGGATGGCCGACGATTCGCCCTTCGACCCGGATCAGATTGGGGTGGATGCCGGCGGTGATGCAGGCGTTCATTTCGTGCAACGGCGAGCCATCGCTGGTCATTTCTCCTTTGTAGAGCTTTACCGCGACCTGTTTCGTCTGTTCCCACAACGCCTGATGGATAACCCCCGACGCACCTTCGCCGAGTTTTTTCTCCAGGTTCAGTTGGGACCAGGGAATGCTCGCCGTGGCTTCAAGCGCAGCCGCGTCGGCTTCGGTTTCCAGCGGGTTACCGGCGTACGCCAGCCAGGTCAGGCTCGGCAGGGTCAGCAGCCACTCGGGAAGCTCGGTGAGCTGATTGGCAGCGATGCGGAGCAGTTCGAGTCGATGGCAATGGCTCAGGCTTTCGGGGAGACGCTGTAACCGGTTGCCGGCGAGCATGAGCTTTTGCAGATGCGCGCGTTCACCCAGTTTGGTCGGCAGATCCGTGAGGCGGTTGTCGGTCAGGATCAGCCAGCGCAACAGCGGCGGCAGGGCGGCGCCCGGCACGTTTTCGATGGCGTTGGCCTTGAAGCCGATCATCGTCAGCGCGGTGCATTGGCCGAGGCACGCGGGCAGTTCGGTGAACTGATTGTCCGAGCAGAACAGCACGCGCAAACGGGTCAGGCGGTGCAGGTCGTCTGGCAGGCTGCGCAAGGCGTTGCCGCTGAGGTTGAGCACTTCCAGCGAGTCCGCCAGTTCGAAGATTTCCCGGGGGAACTCGGTCAGGCCGCAGGACAGATCCAGACGGGTGATGCCCGACAGTTGGCCGGCGCGCAGTTGGGCGAGGGTATCCATGGGCAGGTTCGCTATTGATCAGGAGGAGGGCGTGGGGGCCTGGAAATGGGCGACATGATAGCGGGAAAGCCGGGTTTGGCCTAAGACCAGTGAGTCAAGATGCAGAACCTGTAGGAGCGCCGCACCGCTCGCTCCTACAGGATTTTCGTTAGCGCTCGATACTGCGATTCCACCGGGCATTCCACGCCGGGCGCTGTTCGTTGACCTGATCCCAGTCGATGGCGATCGCGGTCGTCAGATACTGCTTCATCGCCTCGACCTGACCGCGGGTCTTGTCGGTGGTTGGCGTATTCGGGTTGGACGGAATCTGATCGCCGTCTTCAAGCGCGGCGGCTTGCGCTTCGGGCGTCAGCAGGAAGGCGGCGAGTTTCTGCGCCAGTTCCGGTTGGGTGTTGTTGGCGATGGCGCATTCGGCGACGTTGAGCACCACGGAGCCTTCCTTGGGCTGTGCATATTCCACCGGCATGCCCTTGAGTTTCAGCGCGGTGACCTGGGTCGGCGTCAGCGGGAACAGCGCCGCTTCGTCGGTCTGGAGCATTTCGGAGATCTTCGCTGAACTCGGAATGTACTCCAGCACGTTACGCCCGACGGTGTTCGGCCACGCCTTGAACCCCGGTTCGACGTCGGTTTCGCTGCCGCCCTGAATCCGGTTGAACATCAGGAAACCGTGCAGGCCGAAGGTCGAAGACGCCATTGACTGAAACACCAGTTTGTCCTTGAAACGCGGGTCGGCCATGTCCATCCATGAGGTCGGCGCGCTCCAGCCTTTTTCCTTGAACAGCCGCGTGTTGTACGCAAGCCCCGTGACCCCGAGGCTGACCGCCACCGCTTGATCCTTAATGCGACCCTTGGCCGGAATCTGCGCCAGGGGCGGGCTGTCTTCGAGTTTGTCGCACAAGCCCATGGCAATGGCGCGGTACATGATGCCGTCGTCGAGGAACATCACGTGCATCTGCGGGTTGCCTTTGCTGGCCTGGACCTTGGCCAGAATATCGGCGGAGGTTCCCGGCACGATCACCACTTTGACGTTATTGGCTTTCTCGAAAGCCGGCAGCACCTTGTCGGCGTAGAGCCGCTCCATGGTCCCGCCGTTCATGCCCAGGTAAAGCGTCGGTTCGGCGTGGGCCTGAGTGACCGTGAGCAGAGCGCTCATGCAGGACAAACCGAGCAGTGCAGTGCGTTTGAGGTTATTCATTGGCGCGACCTTCCTCTATCAAGCAACGGAGATGGAGTGAAACCGGGTGATGGAAAACGCATCCAGCGACGTCTTTGACGCGCCGCTACAGATGATCTCGGTGAGCGCCTGGCCCACCGCGGGCCCGATCTGAAAGCCTGCGCCGGCAAAGCCGAACGCGTGCAACAGACCGGGTTGGGTGCTGCTGTGGCCGATCACCGGTTGGCGATCGGGCAGATAACCTTCGGTGCCGCTCCAGGTGCGAATCGCCTGGGCGCCTTCGAGAAACGGGTAGAGTTCGACGGCCTGGCGCAAGATCTCGATGACGGCGTTCTGACCAGGCCGGGCGCGGGCGTCATCGAGGGCAAAGCCCTGGCCGCCGCCCAACACACAATTGCCGCGAGCGACCTGACGGGCATAAATGCCGCCCCCCTCGACGCCGGTGCTGGCATTCATCACCAACGGCAACGGTTCGGTGACCAGCATCGCCGGGTGACCGGCATGCATTGGCACCGCTTCGCCGAATTGCGCGGCGAGGGTTCCGGCCCAGGCACCGGCGCAATTCAGCAGCCAGGGGGCGTGCAGCTCGAGGCCGGATTGAGTGCTGACGTGAAAGCGCTGACCGTCATGCTCCACCGCCGTCACTGCGCATTGTTCATGGATTTGCGCACCGTGCCGACGCGCCGCCTGCGCGAAGGCCGGAGACACCAGTCGCGGGTTGGCGTGGCCGTCGTCCGGGCACAACGAAGCACCGACCGCGACCTCGCCGACCCACGGAAACCGTGCGCGCAACTGATTGCGGTCGAGTACCTGCAAATCGAGGCTGAACCCCTGGCTGCTGGCGGCGTAATCCTGCAAGGCGTGCAAGTCATTGAGACTGCGGGCGAGCTTCAGGTGACCGCTGCGCTGATACTCGCCGTTGATGCCGATCAACTGCGGCAGTTGCCCCCAGATCTCGTGAGCCCGTTGCGACAGCGGCAATTGCGACAGCGGCCGGCCCTGACGACGCACGCCGCCGTAGTTCACGCCGCTGGAGTGCGAACCGCAAAAGTCCCGCTCCAGCAATGCGACGCGACGGCCGGCCTTGCTCAAGAACAGGGCGGCGGAGGAGCCGACAATGCCGCCGCCAATGATGATTGCATCGACCTCGATCATGGCTCGACCTCCAGACCGAATGGCAGGGGTTTGATCGGCGCCTGAGCCCGCAACCGGCCGATGTCGGACAGGTTGCGCTGGCTTTCGCAGGCGATGATTTCCGCTGCGGCGGCGCCACACATCCGTCCTTGGCAGCGACCCATGCCGACCCGGCAATGGGCCTTGACCCGATTGATCTCCCAATGGCCGTCGCGTACCACCTGACGGATATCGCCGGCGCGCACTTCTTCGCAGCGGCAGATCATCAGGTCATCCGCGGCGTCGGCGGCCCAGCCTTCGGGAAAGACAAAGGCGCGCTCCAGGCCTTGGCGGAATCTGACGATAGTGTTCAGCGACTGTTCCAGCTGGGTGGCACGCTGTGGCGGGATCAGGTAACCGATGTCTTCAAGCAGCGCCAGGGCTGCCCGTTCACCGGCCATTTCAGCGGCGTCGGCACCCATGATGCCGGCGCCGTCACCGGCCAGGTACACCTCGGCGACACTGCTGCGACCGGCGCTGTCGCGTTGCGGCAGCCAGGCGCGGTTGAGTGGGTTCCAGGTGAATTCACAGCCCAGCAAGTCGGCGAGTTGGGTTTCGCTGCGTAGGCCGTGGGCGAAGGCTACGGCGTCGCATTCGATTCGATGTTCGCTTGCTGCGTTATGCCAATTCAGCGATTGCACGCGGTGTTCGCCATCGATGCGTTTCAAGGTAGCGCCATGGTGCACCGGGATGCCATGGGCGGTCAGCCAGGTGCGGTAATAAATGCCTTTGGCCAACGTGCTCGGTTGCGCCAGCAGACCGGGCAGGGCGCGGGCCTGAGCGCTGAAGGGCGAGCTGTCGAGCACGGCGATCACGTTGGCGCCGGCCTTGGCGTATTGGTACGCCACCAGATACAGCAACGGCCCGCTGCCGGCGAACACCACCCGTTCGCCGATGGCACAGCCCTGAAACTTCAAGGCAATCTGCGCCGCACCGAGGCTGTATGTCCCCGGCAACGTCCAGCCTGGCACCGGCAGAATCCGGTCGGTGGCGCCCGTGGCAACGATCACCCGGGAGAATTCCAGCCGTGCGGCGCGGCCATCATGCAAGGTGTCGAGCGCCCCAGCTTCGGCGTTCCACACCAGCGTGTCGGGACGGTAATCGAGTTGCTCGCGCAGTGCGTCGATTGTCTGGTGCAGCGCGTTGGCCTTGCGTGCTTCGAAGCCATACAGCTTGACCGCCGAACGCTTGAAATTCGCCGGCTGACGCCGATAAATCTGCCCGCCACCGCGGGCGGCTTCGTCCAGCAGCACGGGGTGCACGCCGTGGGCAACGAGGGTTTGCGCCGCCCGGATTCCGGCGGGGCCCGCTCCGATGACGACCACAGACTTCATACCCACCCCATATGTGATCGACGCCCCAATCCTGTGGGAGCGGGCTTGCCCGCGATGACGGCGGCACATCCAACATTGATGCTGGCTGACAGATCGCTTTCGCGGGCAAGCCCGCTCCCACAGTTGATTGAGGTATGCCGCATTGTTTGTGATCGGCATTGCACCCCTGTGGGAGCGGGCTTGCCCGCGATGACGGCGGCACATTCAACATAGGTGGTGGCTGATAGACCGCTATCGCGGGCAAGCCCGCTCCCACAGGGAAATGGGTTTCTGCGGGGAAAGTTGGTGTTCATACCGATCGCCCTGGTTCGCGGTTGATGTGTTGGCCGGCTTCGAGCAGCGTCGAGCAAGCCCGCACCCGGCGGCCATCGCCCAGGCGTACCCAGCAGTCCTGGCAGGCGCCCATCAGGCAGAAGCCGGCGCGGGGTTCGGCGCTGAAGTCGCTGCCGCGCAGGTGTTCGCTGCAGGTCAGCACGGCCGTCAGCAGGGTGTCGCCGAGCAAGCCGCGGGCAGGCTTGCCGTCGAGGATAAAGTCCAGGGCCGGGCGGTCGCCTTCGGCCAGTCGTTTCAGCAGAGCCATGGCGACCTCATTGTTTACCCACCAGCACCCGATCCAGGCCATAGACCCGATCGAGCAGAATCATCGTCAACGCCGTCAGCGCAATCACCAGGGCCGACACCGCCGCCATCATCGGATCGATGGATTCGGTGGCGTACACGTACATGCGCACCGGCAGCGTTTGCGTGGCCGGCGAGGTGACGAAGATCGACAACGTGACCTCATCGAAACTGTTGATGAACGCCAGCAGCCAGCCACCGGCGACCCCGGGCAAAATCATCGGCAAGGTGATTTGCCGGAACAGCGTGAAGCGTCCGGCGCCCAGGGATTGCGCGGCGTGTTCGGCACTGCGGTCCAGACCGATGGCCGAGGCCAACACCAGTCGCAGCACGTACGGCGTGATCACCAGCACATGGGCGAAGATCAGCCAGGCGAAGCTGCCGTTGACACCCATCAGCGCAAACAAGCGCAGCAACGCGACGCCCAGCACCAGGTGCGGAATGATGATCGGCGACAGGAACAGCCCGTTGAAAAAGTCCCGGCCGGGGAACTCGAGTCGAGTGATCGCCAAGGCTGCCGGCACTGCAATCAGCGTCGCCAGCGTGGCGGCGCAGAACGCCAGGATCAGGCTGTTGTAGAACGCATCGACAAAGTCTGCGCGCTCGAACACTGCACGGAACCAGCGCAGGGAAAACTCCGTGGTCGGCAGGCTCAGGGTGTTTTCCGGGGTGAAGGCGACGAGGCACACCACCACCAGCGGCGCGAGCATGAACAGCACCACAAGGGTATGGAACAGCAGGGCGAAAGGACCGTTTCTGGACATGACGAGTTATCCCAATGACTTCTTGTAGCGGCCTTCGATCATCCGGTTCCACGACAGCATGATCAGCAGGTTGAGCAACAGCAGCGCGACGGCGATGGACGCGCCCATCGGCCAGTTCAGCTCCGACAGGTACTGGTCGTAGATCAGCGTGGCGACCATCTTTATCCGGCGTCCGCCGAGCAGTCCGGGAATGGCAAATGAACTGGCCGCGAGGCCGAACACGATCAAGGTGCCGGAGAGCACGCCGGGCATGATTTGCGGCAGCACCACTTTGCGCATCACCGTGAGGTGGCTGGCGCCCAGTGACAGCGCGGCCTGTTCGGCGGCCGGGTCGAGTTTCTGCAGCGAGGTCCAGACCGGAATGATCATGAACGGCAGCATCACGTGAACCAACGCGATCACCACGGCGAACGGCGTATAAAGCAACTTCATCGGCGAGCCACCGAAGGCTTGCAGGGTCTGGTTGACCAGGCCGTCGGCGCCGAGCAACAGGCTCCAGCCGAAGGCGCGCACCACCACCGAAATCAGCAACGGCGTGAGGATCAGAATCAGGAAGATCGAGCGCCACGGCGCGCCCATGCGACTGAGGATGTAGGCTTCGGGCACACCGATCACCACGCAGAGCAGGGTGGTCAGGGCGCTGATCCAGAACGTCCTCAGAAAAATCTCGTAGAAGTACGGATCGCCCAGCAGGCTGCTGTAGTGATCGAGGGTGTAGGCGTCGCTGTTAATTCCCGAGCTGTAGTCGAAAACGTTGAACGACAGCACCAGCGTCAGGCCCAACGGGATGACCAGTAAACCGAGGTACAAGGCCAGGGCCGGTGCTGACAGCCAATAACCCTGGCGTCCCTGGCGGATGACGGCAAGCGTACTCATGCCGACACCTCGTCGACACTCAGCACCCGCAGCAGCGCCGCGTCCCAGTCGAGCCCCACCGCGGTGCCTTCGGCCAGCGGTGCCGAGCCGTCGTTGCGGCGTACCACACAGAGTTCGCCCAAGGTCGTCGATACGCCGTACAACCATTGGCTGCCGAGGAAGAAGCGGCTGACGATCCTGCCTTGCAAACGACCGTGGCCAACATCACGCAGATCGATTTTTTCCGGGCGCAGGCTCAGGGTCAGCTCACCGTCACCACGGCCGCAGACTTGCACAACACCAGCACTGTCCCGCTCGCCGGGCAGCAGATTGGCCTTGCCGACAAAGCCGGAAATGAACTCGGTGCGCGGGTGTTCGTAGAGGGTGTAGGGCGCGTCAATCTGAGTGATACGCCCGGCTTGCATCACCACCACCCGGTCGCTGATCGACAGCGCTTCGGACTGGTCATGGGTGACCATCAGCGTGGTGATGCCGACCTCACGCTGGATGCGACGGATTTCGAACTGCATCTCTTCGCGCAGATTGGCGTCGAGGTTGGACAGCGGTTCGTCGAGCAGCAACACCGGCGGCTCGATCACCAACGCCCGGGCCAGCGCGACACGTTGGCGCTGACCGCCGGAGAGTTCTCGTGGGTAACGCTCGGCGTGCAGGTGTAACCGCACCAGTTTCAGCACTCGATCCACCCGTTGCTGCAACTCGCCGTTGGGCACTTTGCGCATACGCAGGCCGAAGGCGACGTTGTCTTGCACGGTCATGTGCGGGAACAGCGCGTAACTCTGGAACACCACGCCCAGACCACGACTGGCGGGTTTGACGTGGGTGATGTCGCGACCGTCCAGCACAATGCGCCCGCTGCTGACTTCAACGAAACCGGCAATCATTTGCAGGGTGGTGGTTTTGCCGCAGCCGGAGGGGCCGAGCAAGGAAACGAACTCGCCTTTTTCCACCGACAGGTTGGTGGCGACGACCGCGTCGATCTCACCGTAACGTTTGCCGAGGTTTTCAAGTTGCACGAAGGCCATGACTGCGCTCCACCTGAGATTGTTATGCGTCGCCAAAGGCGCGCTTTTTTGTATGGGCAGATACGAAAAGGGTGTTGCCGGGGTGCGTTGGCGCTCGACTTCTGTCGGCTGCCGCTGTTGTTCGAATCGCCCCTGATGGACGCAGAGTAGGACGAAGAATAGGATGGGCTCAATGGCCTATTTCACTGAAGCGATGACTATTTTCAGTTTCATTCAGTGAGTAAATTTATTGTCGAGAAATCACATGCCTGATTCCATTGAGCGGAATGAAAATAAAAATGAAGTCGGTGTTGGTGCGGTCTCAAGACTGTTTGCAGTGCTGCGCAGTCTGGGGGATACCATCGAGGGTGGAGAGCGCGTAACGCAACTGGCGCAACGCATCGGTTTGTCGCAACCGACCACCCACCGCTTGCTGCGGAGCCTGATGGACGAGGGCATGGTCGAGCAGGACGCGCGCAGCAAACGCTATCGCCTGAGCCTGGAGTTTTTTGCCTTGGCGGCCCGCGCCGGCAATACCGGCAATTTGCGCGAGCTGGCGCGGCCGGCATTGCTGCGGCTGTCGGCGTCGTTGGGGGACTCGTTGTTTTTGCTGGCGCGCAGCGGCTTTGATGCGATCTGTCTGGACCGTAGTGAAGGGCCGTTTCCGATCCGCACGTTTACCGGTGACATCGGCGGGCGGGTGGCGCTCGGCGTAGGGCAAGGCAGTCTGGCGATTCTGGCGTTTCTGCCGGAAGAGGAGCGCGACACGGTGATTCATTACAACTTGCCGCGGCTCAAGGATTTTCACCTGTATGACGAGGTGTTCCTGCGCTCGGAAGTCGAGAATGTGCGCACCCTCGGTTACGCCGGGCGCAACACCGGCGTATTGCAAGGCATGGCCGGGGTGGCCGTGCCGATTCTTGACCGCGAAGGCCGGGCGGTGGCGGCGTTGAGTGTGGCCACGGTCAGCGATCGCCTGGGGCCGGATCGCCTGCCGACAGTAGTGGAGATGCTCAAACGCGAAGCCGCCCTGATCGGGCCGCGGATCAATCCGTTCGATCCGCTGTTGCGAAGGCCTTCGCAGGTGTTCGGGCAGGGGTGACCACAATCTCCAAATAATCGCTGACCCTGTGGGAGCGGGCTTGCCCGCGATAGCGGTGGATCAGTCACCATCAGTGTTGGATGTGCGGCCGCAATCGCGGGCAAGCCCGCTCCCACAGGGATTGGCGGTGGTGATCAGAACTGCGCAGTTTGCTTGAGCATCTGCGCCGCAGGCGTGTCACTTGGGCTGACCATCGCATAATTGTACCCAGCCCCGGACCAATACTCGGCCTGCAACTCACCATCGCTGCGGCTACCCCGAGGGAGGAGGAAGTTTTTAGGTCCTGGCGGGCGGACGTAGAAGCTGACTTTGTGGCCGGCCTGATCCTCATAAATCACCATCGCCGCCGGCCCTTGTTCGGTGCTGAGCAGCCGCCCGCTGATGGGTGTGTATCCGGAAGCGGTCAGGTTTGGCAGGCGTTGGGCCTGGCTGAAGTACTGATCGAGCCAGCCTTGCATATCGCCGTCATTGCTGACTTTGTAGTCCGCCGGCAGGATGCCTTGCTGGGCAATCAGCCGGTAGGCTTGCATGGCGTCGGTCATCGGCAGCGGGGCGCTGGCCAGGGTCATTTGTCGCGCCTGCCAACCGCCCAATCCGCCGACGCTGACCGCGATCAGCAATACTGCGGCGCTGGCCAGATGGCGGCGTGACTGGCGTTTGGCTCGCTGGCGAATCATTGCCGGGTCGAGTTGCGGGTTGGCCGGTTGCTGCAAGGCGCCGCTCAGGGCCGCGCGCAACTGTTGGGCATCGTGTTGCCAGGCGCGTACTTGCGCGGCCACTTCGGCGTTGTTGGCCAGATAAGTCTCCACCCGATGTCGGTCGGCATCGCTGAGTTGATGATCGACGTAGGCGTGCAGGTCACGTTCGCTGGGAGGCATGCTGATCATTTGAGTCTCCGCAGGGAAGGGCGGTTGATTTCGCCGTCGCTGAGCTGGCGCAAGGCCTGGCGTGCGCGGGACAGGCGCGACATCACGGTGCCGGTGGGGACGTCGAGAATTTCGGCGACCTCCTTATAACTCAAGCCTTCCACCGATACCCAAAGCAGCAGTGCGCGCTGTTCGGTGCTGAGCTGATCGAAGGCTTGCAGGGTCGATTGGGCGATCACCGTACGTTCTGCCGAAGGCTGCGCATCATCACGGCCGGTAAAGAACTCGAGCATGCGCGCATAACGCCGGGAGCGGCGATGAGCGTCGAGAAACTGCCGATAAAGAATCGAAAACAGCCAGGCACGCAAGTCGCCCTCGGGACGTTTGTCGCCCCAACTCGACAGCGCGCGCTCAAGGCAGGCCTGCACCAGATCGTCGGCGCTGCTGGGGTTGCGCGTCAGCGATACGGCGAAACGCCGTAGCCTGGGAATGACTTCCCTGAGTTGTTCGTCGATATCGTTCATGAAGTTCTGACCAGTCACTACGCTGTGGTGAGTGTTCAGGAAGACGCCCGGCATTCGAGGTTATTCCACGCCTGGAAAAATAAACACCGGGCGATGGAATAAACCTTGGCGCGATTCGTCTGCCTGATTCTTCTCACTTGTGGCCGATGGCCCTGGAGTCATTCATGGTAGATCGCTCATCACCGCCAACGGGGCCTGACCGGCCACCGCTGAGTGCCGCGAGCTTGACGTTGCGCCTGACCGGCATTGCCGTGGTGGTCGCCGCGCTGGCCGGGGCTTTTGCCTACGTCAACGGCACACTCGACCCACAGCGCCTGACGCCGAAAGCCTTGGTCAATGTGCTGGAGAAAAACAACGGCGTACACCCGGGATTCCGTCGTAACCACGCCAAAGGCGTGTGCGTGATCGGGCATTTCGAGAGCAGCAGCCAAGCGCGCGAGTATTCCAGCGCCCAAGTGTTCAGCGAAGCGCGGACCCCGGTGGTCGGGCGTTTCGCGCTGCCTGCCGGTAACCCTTACGCGCCGGACAACAGCGTGCCGATCCGTAGTCTGGCGTTGCGTTTTACTCAGGCTAACGGCCAGCAGTGGCGCACCGGGATGAACAGCATGCCGGTGTTCCCGGTGGGCACGCCCGAGGCGTTCTATCAGTTGCAGCAAGCACAGTCACCGGATCCGTCTACCGGCAAACCAAACCCGGCGGCTGTTCCAGCGTTTTTCGGTTCTCACCCGGAAGCCGCGCCGTTTCTGGCCTGGATCAAAACCGCCAAACCGTCGGCCAGTTACGCGACGCAAACCTATAACAGCGTCAACGCGTTTTACCTGGTGAACGCGGCCGGGCAACGGCAGGCGGTGCGTTGGAGCATGACGCCGGTTGCTCAGGACGCGGCAGGTGCGACGGCTCCCGAGGGCGGTGATTTCCTAGAGAAAGATCTGGTGCAGCGCTTGTCCGCCGGCCCGCTGCGTTGGCAGTTGAACATCACCCTGGCGAACCCTGGGGACCCGGTCAACGACGCGAGCAAAGCGTGGCCCGACGGCCGAAAAGTGCTGAACGCCGGTACCTTGGTGCTCGAAAGCACCCAGCCGCAACTCAATGGCGAATGCCGTGACATCAACTACGACCCACTGGTATTGCCCAGCGGTATCGAAGGCTCCGACGACCCGCTGCTTGCTGCTCGCTCAGCGGGTTACGCCCGCTCCTACCTGCGCCGCACCAGCGAAGTGAAGCAGTTGCCCAACGCCAAACAGGAGTCTCAACAATGAGCGCTCAACCGAACCATTTCGCGCCATTGGCGCGGCTGCTGCACTGGCTGATGGCGCTGATGATCCTCTCGATGCTGTTTATCGGCGCGGGTATGGCGGCCTCGGTGTCCGAACGCCATCAGTGGCTGATCCATCTGCACAAACCTTTGGGCGTTGCGATTCTGTTGCTGGTGATCGTGCGCCTGGCCGTGCGTTTTTCGACCCGCCAACCACCACTGCCTGAGGACCTGCCGGGTTGGCAAGTGGTCGCGGCCAAGGCCTCGCATGCCTTGCTGTACGCCTTGATGCTGATTTTGCCGCTGCTGGGCTGGGCGATGATTTCGGCGGCCGGCGATCCAGTGATGCTCAGTAGTTCGTTGCAGTTGCCGTCGATTCTGCCAGCGAATGCGCAGGTGTTTGCGTTCCTGCGCAAGGCGCACGGGTATCTGGCGTATCTGCTGTTTCTGACTGTGCTGCTGCATTTAGCGGCGGCGTTGTTTCATGGTTGGGTGCGCCGCGACGATGTGCTGAACAGCATGCTGCGGGGCAAGGATCGCGGGTGATCAGGAGGCTGGCACGGCATTGTGGCGAGGGAGCTTGCTCCCGTTGGGCTGCGAAGCAGCCCCCAAATGCAGTTAGTCAGACGCTCCTGCGTCTGATTGATTTACGACTGCTGCGCAGCCGAGCGGGAGCAAGCTCCCTCGCCACAGGTGTTGGGTGTTTTGGCGGCGAGCGTCAGCCACCAATAAATCAACGCCACGGCATTGATCCCCGCACCCAGCCAACACACCCCGATCCATCCCGCCCAAGCGTACATCGCCGTTGAACCGATAGAACCCAAGGCGCTGCCGATCGAATAGAACAGCATGTAGCCGGCGGTGAGTCGGCTTTGCGCTTCGGGGCGCACGCTGTAGATCATGCTCTGGCTGGTGACATGAATGGCTTGCAAACCCAGATCCAGCGTAATCACCCCGAGCAGCAGCGCCCATAGCGAGGATTGGGTGAGTGCGATGGGCAGCCATGAAGCGAGCATCAGCAGCAACGACAGTCCACTGGTCCATTGGCCCAAACCGCGGTCGGCCAGATGCCCGGCGCGGGCAGCGGCTAGCGCACCAGCGGCTCCGGCCAGGCCGAACAGTCCGATTTCGGTGTGGGAAAGTGAAAGCGGCGGGGCACTCAGCGGCAGCACCAAGGGTGTCCACAGCACCATGGCGCTGGCGAAGGTCAGCAGGGCAAGCATGGCCCGTTGACGCAATACCGGTTCTTCCTTGAACAACGTGAATACCGAGCCGATCAACGCAGCGTAAGCGCTATCCGGTCGCGCATCTTCGTGCTTGGGCAGCACACGAAACAACAGCAGCGCCATCACCAGGGTCAACCCGGCGGACAGCAGATAAATCGAACGCCAACCGGCCAGATCGGCCATGCCGCCCGCCACCGTTCGTGCCAACAGAATGCCGACGACAATGCCGCTGGTAATCACGCCCACCACACGTCCACGTTGCGCCGGGATGGCCAGGGTCGCGGCGTAGGCCACCAGGACTTGCGTCACGACCGCCAGTAATCCGGTCAGCGCCATGCCGAGCAATAGCCAGATGCTGTTCGAGGCAAACCCGATCATCAACAAGGCCAGCGCCGACAGCAGGGTTTGCACGACGATCAGCCGGCGGCGGTTGAGCAGATCCCCTAGCGGAACCAGCAACAACAGACCCACGCCATAACCGATCTGGGTAAGGGTGACGACGATACCGATGGTTGCCGGGTCCATGGCGAAGGCTTCGGCCATGGCATCGAGCAGCGGTTGTGCGTAATACACATTACCGACGGCCAGGCCGCAGGCAACGGCAAACAGCAGCACCACTGCGCCGCTTAACGGGTGGTCAGGTTTCATCACGGCTTCCTTTTGTGGTTTCAAAATAAAACCAGTTGTACGGTAGGGAGTCTGGTTTTATATTGCAACCACATTTGTTTGCCGGCGGACGCGGTCATGGTTAAACGTACAAGCATGGAAGGCGCCGAATGCCCGGTCGCCCGTTCACTGGACGCGATTGGTGATTGGTGGTCGTTATTGATCGTGCGCGATGCGTTCGATGGCTTGCGGCGATTCGGTGAGTTCCAGCGCAATCTGGGCATGGCCAAAAACATCCTCTCGGCACGCCTGCGCACATTGGTGGCTCACGGGATTTTCGATCTGGTGCCAGCGTCGGATGGCAGCGCGTATCAGGAATACGTGCTGACGGAGAAGGGCAAGGGCCTGTTCCCGTTGATCATCGGATTGCGGCAGTGGGGCGAGGCGTTTTTCTTTGAGGCGGGGGAGGCGCATTCGCGGGTTGTCGATCGTGAGAACGGTCGACCGGTGCGGGCGCTGGAGTTGCGTGCCGAGGATGGGCGTTTGTTGGGACCGGAGGATTGTGTGCGGATCGCTGCCCAGTGAAAACGTCAAAAGATCGCAGCCTTCGGCAGAAGCCTGCGATCTTTTGACGTTAAAGGACAATCAGCGCAGGGTATCGACCATGTCGGCGATGGTCGTCAGCACGTCCTTGCCCAATTGCTTGGAGCGTTTGCCGGACCAGCCGGTCAGCGGGTTCGGTGCGTCATTGTGGTCTTTGAAGGGCATTTCCAGGGTCAGCGACAGGCAGTCGAACTTCTGACCGACGCTGTTGCAGGCCAGGGTCATGTTGGCTTTGCCAGGCTCGTCGCGGGTGTAGCCGTACTTGGTCTGGAAGTCTTTGGTCTGATGTTTCAGATGACTGCGGAAATGCTCTTCGAGTTTTTCGATCCGCGGCGTATAGCCCGGGTTGCCTTCGCAACCGGCGGTGAACACGTGGGGGATTTCTTCATCGCCATGGATGTCGAGGAACAGGTCGACGCCATACTTTTCCATCTGTTGCTGAACGAACAGCACTTCCGGGCTGACTTCCTGGCTGGCGTTCTGCCAGGCGCGGTTCAGGTCCTGACCCATGGCGTTGGTGCGCAAATGACCGTGGAAAGCGCCGTCCGGGTTCATGTTCGGCACCAGGTACAGGTCGGCGCTGGCCAGGAGTTTTTCCAGCACCGGGTCGTCGTGTTTTTCCAGGCGCTCGATCACGCCTTCCATGAACCATTCAGCCATGTGTTCGCCGGGGTGTTGCTGGGCGATGATCCAGACCTTGCGCTGACCTTCGGCCCCCGTCCCTTTGCGCAACAACTGGATGTCACGACCTTCAACGCTTTTGCCGGTGGCCAGCAGTTCGGTGCCGGCTTTGGTCAATGCCTGTTCGATCAGCCAGTCATGACGGCCCCGGCTGTAAGGTTCGAAGTAGGCGAACCAGGCATGTGTGGCAGTGGCTTCCAGGCTGAAACGCAGGCAGTCGCCTTCAAAGATGGTCGGCACCCGGAACCAGTTGACGTGGTCATAGGACGCTACCGCCTGATAGCCATCCCAGGCTTTGTTGTACGAGGATTTGCTGGCGTTGTTCAGGCGAAACCAATGCTCCTGTCCGACGTGCAGACCGCTGGCCTTGAAGTGGAACCACTGGAAATGCTGGCTGCGAGTGTCTGGCTTGATCGCCAGCAGTGCTTGCAAAGGATTGCTGATGTCCAGCACTTCGATGTTGCCACTGTCGAAGTTCGCGTTGATGTCGAAAGAAGATCTAGCCACGGCCATAATCAATTCCTGAGTATGTTTTTTATGGCTGCTACTTTACACGCAAGGGAGGGAAAAACCGGGGGAAATTGCGAGGGTGGAAAGGGGGGGCGTCCTCCTTGACGCCGATGCAGCTTAGAGACTGTGCAAGTGATTCTCAAGTGCTATTTTGCGTTAGTTTGGCCCAATGCTACCGGGCCTCTCTTGCCAACAGATATTCTTTTGATATCATCCGCGCCAATCGAATTTTGCAGCACCCACAGACTTCATTAGCCTGAAGCCAAAGCCAGAATAACTGGCAAAAAAAGACCCGGCAAAAAGCCGGGTCAAAAACCGTGATTAGCCTGATGAGGAGATAGTCCAGGAGACCGACCTAAGGTTCCTGGTCCATCGACTGATCTCGCGACCAGCTGCATGCAATAATAATCATTATCATTTGCAAGTCAAATGTTTTTATCTGCGTGATTGGAAAATTCTTTCCTTTCTACTCCTGCGTATTCGCCTCAGCCCTGCTGTGCCCCTTCCAGGGATCGATCGACCATGGCCTTGGCCATGTCGATCATGTGCACCGTCGAAAACGCCAGATCCCGGCTTGCGCCCTGCAGCTGGTTGGCTGATTCATGCGCGGTGGCGGCGGCACATCGCAACAGATCCGAAGCATGGACCAATGCCTCTTCGCTGCTGATGTTACGGTTCACATCGAAGAAACGTTCTTCGCCGGCCTGTTCTGACACAGCTGGTTTCAAGTAATAGTCCAGTGCCCGCTGCGCGGCAGCCGAGCCTTTTGGCGAGTTGAGTGTGGTGTCGAATTGCATGTCGGGCAGGGTAATGCTGGGGATGGTCATGACGATGGCAAGCTCCGTGAGAGATTCAAATCCGTGAGCCCAGCTTAGTACGTACTGTATTTGTGTCTTGAATTTAAATACTACAATTTGTGTTTTGTTGGTCGGAGTACCCCACGTATCGTGCCGCACATGGATAAATGGATTGAATTGGTCAAGGCCAAAATGAGTGAACTCAAAGTCACTCAAGAAATACTCGCCGAGCGCATCGGAATGTCCCAGGGCGGCGTCGGCCATTGGCTGAATAAACGTCGTCAGCCCCGCATCCAAGAGATGAACCGTGTCTTGAAGGCGCTGGGGATGGACTATCTGGAAGTCGCGATGGTGATCAGGGAACCGCAGATCTCACAGGATGAGGAGATCTCTCTGACGCAAAAGTACAACCCGTACTTTCGCTACCCGGTCAGTGACTGGCGGGAAACCGGAGAGGTGCGCGATGGAGAACTATCGGCTTACGGTGCCTCATCGACTGTCAGCAAGCCGCGCTTCGAGTTGTCCGATTACCATGCCCAGGGCGCAGCGTTCTGGCTGGTGGTGGTTGGCGATGCGATGACCGCACCCACGGGGGTGAGCATTGCCGCGGACATGTTGATTCTGGTGGACCCGGCCATCGTGCCCGAGCCTGGCAAACTGGTGATCGCCCAATGGCCCGGCAGCGCCGAGGCGGTTTTTCGCAAGCTGATCGAAGAGGGTGGGCAGCGTTACCTGGTCCCGCTCAATCCGACCTATCCGAAAGCCCTTTTCACCGAGGAATGCCGAATTATCGGCGTAGTGGTTCAGGCGACTGCCAAATTCTAATCAGATCGGTCCTCGCAACGCGTAGGACCGATCTTCATTTTACGCGTGTTCCAACTCCACCAACGCACTGCCTTCGCTGACCATCTCGCCTTCCTGGCAATACAACGCCCTGATAATTCCAGCGTGTGGCGCGCGAATGCTGTGCTCCATTTTCATCGCTTCCAGCACCACCAATTGCGCCCCGGCTTCGACCGTTTGCCCAGCCTCCACCAGCACTCGCACGATGCTGCCGTTCATAGGCGCGGTGAGTCCGCCCTGATGGCTGTGACTGGCTTCGACGGCACTGATCGGGTCATACGACTCGATGCGGCGCAGCTCACCGTCCCATTGCAGATACAGCGTATCGCCCCGGCGGATTGCCCGGTGCTGGCGACGCAAACCGTTGTGTTCGGTCAGCAGGTATTCACCCTTGAGCTGCGCGGTATGAGCGTCGGCATCACCCAAAGTCAACGCCCGGTCTTGCTCTTCGCAACTCAAATGCAGGGTGATTTCTGTTGGCAGTCCGGCGCGGAATCCGTTGCCGATACCCCAAGGCGAACTCAGGTCATCAGTGCGGGTCGTGCTCGGCTGGCTCTGGGCAAATGCCTGCGCGGCCGCTTGCCAGAATTCATCGCTGAGGTCTGAAGGTGCTGGCAGCAGTTGTTCCTGATAACGCGGAATAAACCCGGTATCCAGCTCCGCTGCGGCAAATGCAGGGTGGCCGATGATTCGGCGCAGGAAGTTGATGTTGGTTTTCAGCCCGCCGATGGCAAACTCATCAAGCATGCTCAGCAAACGCAGCCGCGCCTGCTCACGGTCTTCGCCCCAGGCAATCAGCTTGCCGAGCATCGGATCGTAGAAGGGCGAAATCTCGTCGCCTTCTTCGACACCACTGTCGACGCGACGCCCCGACCCTGCGGTGGATTCACGATACAACGCCAGACGCCCGGTGGCCGGGAGAAAATCGTTGCCCGGGTCTTCGGCATACAGCCGCACTTCAATCGCATGGCCGATCAGCGGTACCTGATCCTGGGTCATCGGCAACACTTCACCGCGGGCCACGCGAATCTGCCAGGCCACCAGGTCGAGACCGGTGATGGCTTCGGTGACCGGGTGTTCAACTTGCAGGCGCGTGTTCATCTCCATGAAGAAGAACTCACCGCGCGCATCCAGCAAAAACTCCACGGTGCCGGCGCCGACGTAACCGATGGCCTGTGCCGAGCGCACAGCGGCTTCGCCCATGGCGCGACGCAGTTCCGGGCTCAGACCCGGAGCCGGGGCTTCCTCGACGACTTTCTGATGCCGACGCTGGATCGAGCAATCACGTTCATTGAGGTACAAGCAGTTGCCATGCTGGTCGGCGAATACCTGGATTTCCACGTGGCGTGGCTTGAGCAGGTACTTCTCCACCAACATCCGCGAGTCGCCGAACGAGGACAGCGCTTCACGTTGCGCCGAGGCCAGGGCTTCGGCCAGTTGGCTGACGTCCTCGACCACTTTCATGCCTTTTCCGCCGCCGCCCGCCGTGGCCTTGAGCAGCACCGGATAACCGATGCGTGCGCAGGCGTCGCGGAAGGTTTCGAGGTCCTGGGCTTCACCGTGATAGCCGGGCACCAGTGGCACGCCTGCAGTTTCCATCAGGGCTTTGGCCGCGGACTTGCTGCCCATGGCGTCGATGGCCGAGGCGGGCGGGCCGAGAAAAATCAGACCGGCCGCTTCGATTGCGCGGGCGAACCCGGCGTTCTCCGAGAGAAAACCATAACCGGGATGAATCGCCTGAGCGCCGCTGGCTTTCGCGGCGGCGATCAGTTTATCGATTTGCAGGTAACTGTCGGCGGCTTTGCTGCCGCCCAGGTCAACGCGGATATCGGCTTCGCGGCTGTGCCGGGCATCCCGGTCGGTGGCGCTGTGCACGGCCACGGTGGTCAGGCCCAGGGCTTTGGCGGTGCGCATCACCCGGCAAGCGATTTCGCCGCGGTTGGCCACCAGCAAGGTGGTGAGAACAGGTGCGCTCATCAACGCGGCTCCTTGAGGGTGGTTTCGGCTTGCCAGGTTGGCGAGCGTTTTTGCAGGAAGGCGCGCAGGCCTTCCTGGCCTTCGGGACTGACGCGGATTCGGGCGATGGCGTTCTCGGTGTAGCGCCGCAGCGCCGGGGTCAGCGCGCCGTGACCGACTTCACGCAGCAAGTCCTTGCTGGCGCGCATGGCCGCCGGACTGTTGAGCAGCAGGTTGTCGATCCACTGATCGACTTTCTGCTCCAGCTCAGCCATTGGGTAGCTTTCCGACAACAAGCCGATTTCCCGAGCCCGTTGCCCGCCGAAACGTTCTGCGGTCAAGGCATAGCGGCGTGCCGCGCGCTCGCCGATGGCTTGCACCACGAACGGGCTGATGACCGCCGGCGCCAGGCCGATGCGCACTTCCGACAGGCAGAACTGTGCGTCATCGGCACCGATGGCCATGTCACAGCAACTGATCAGGCCCAGCGCGCCGCCGAACGCCGCGCCTTGCACCACGGCCAGCGTCGGAACTTTCAGTTTGGCGAGGTTGTACATCAACTCCGCCAGTTCCCGGGCGTCATCCAGGTTGGTGTGGTAATCGAGTTCGGCCGATTGCTGCATCCAGGCCAGATCGGCACCGGCGCTGAAATGCTTGCCGCGTCCGCGGATCAACAGAAAACGCAGGCTGGCATCGCTCGACACTTTGTCCAGCGCGAGGATCAGTTCGCGGATCATTTCGGCGTTGAAGGCGTTGTTTTTTTCTTCACGGCTGAGCCACAAGGTCGCAAAACCCCGCGGATCGGTCAGCAGTTCGAGGGTGTTGAAGTCGCTCATGATTTTCTCCCGATCACATCCGGAACACGCCGAAGCGGCTCGGTTCGATTGGCGCGTTCAGCGACGCCGACAAGGCCAGGGCCAACACGTCGCGGGTCTGCGCCGGGTCGATGACGCCGTCGTCCCACAGCCGGGCGCTGGAGTAGTAGGGGTGACCCTGTTCTTCGTACTGATCGAGGATCGGTTGCTTGATCTCGGCTTCCTGCTCGGCGCTGAAGCGATGACCACTGCGCTCGGCCTGCTCACGCTTGACCTGCACCAGCACGCCTGCCGCCTGTTCGGCTCCCATCACGCCGATCCGTGCGTTCGGCCACATCCACAGGAAGCGCGGATCGTAAGCCCGACCGCACATACCGTAGTTACCGGCCCCGAAACTGCCGCCGATGATCACGGTGAATTTCGGCACCTTCGCGCAGGCCACGGCGGTCACCAGTTTCGCGCCGTGCTTGGCGATGCCGCCGGCTTCGTATTTCTGACCGACCATGAAACCGGTGATGTTTTGCAGGAACAGCAACGGGATGCCGCGCTGGCAGGCCAGTTCGATGAAGTGCGCGCCTTTTTGCGCGGCTTCGGCGAACAGGATGCCGTTGTTGGCGAGGATCGCGATCGGGTAACCGTGCAGGTGGGCAAAGCCGCAGACCAACGTAGTGCCGAACAATGCCTTGAACTCATCGAACACCGAGCCGTCCACCAGCCGGGCGATCACTTCGCGCACGTCGAAGGGTTGCTTGGCGTCCGCCGACACCACGCCATACAACTCGTCGCTGCTGTACAGCGGCGCGATCGGCGTGCGTTGTTGCAGTTCACCGAGCTTGCGCCAATTGAGGTTGGCGACGCTGCGCCGGGCCAAGGCGAGGGCGTGCTCATCGCTTTCGGCGTAGTGGTCGGCAACCCCGGAAATCTTGCAGTGCACATCGGCCCCACCGAGGTCTTCGGCGCTGACCACTTCACCCGTCGCGGCTTTCACCAGCGGTGGGCCGGCAAGGAAAATCGTTGCCTGCTGACGAACCATGATCGCCTCGTCGGCCATCGCGGGTACATAAGCGCCACCGGCGGTGCACGAGCCCATGACCACCGCAATCTGCGGAATGCCCATGGCGCTCATGTTGGCCTGGTTGAAGAAGATCCGCCCGAAGTGTTCGCGGTCCGGAAACACTTCATCCTGACGCGGCAAGTTGGCGCCGCCGGAGTCCACCAGATAGATGCAGGGCAGGCGATTTTGCTGGGCGATGGTTTGCGCGCGCAGGTGTTTTTTCACCGTCAGCGGGTAGTATGAACCGCCTTTCACGGTGGCATCGTTGGCGACGATCATGCATTCGACGCCTTCCACACGGCCGATTCCGGCAATCACGCCAGCGGCGGGAACGTCTTCGCCGTACACCGCGTAGGCCGCCAGTTGGCTGATTTCGAGAAATGGCGAGCCGGGATCGAGCAGGCGATTGATCCGCTCACGGGGCAGCAGTTTGCCCCGCGATGTATGCCGCTCCTGAGCCTTCGGGCCGCCACCTTGCTGCACTTGCGCGAGCAGGGTGTGCAGGGCGTCGACCTGCTTGAGCATCGCCGCGCTATTGGCCGCGAACTCCGCCGAACGGGGGTTGAGCTGGGTATGCAGGATAGCCATGTGCAGCTCCGTTTAGCGGGTTTCGTTGAACAGTTCACGACCGATGAGCATGCGACGGATCTCACTGGTGCCGGCACCGATTTCATACAGCTTGGCGTCACGCAGCAGACGACCGGCGGGGAATTCGTTGATGTAGCCGTTACCGCCGAGAATCTGGATCGCGTCCAGGGCCATTCGGGTCGCGCATTCGGCGCTGTAGAGGATGACTCCGGCGGCGTCCTTGCGCGCGGTTTCGCCGCGCTCGCAGGCCTGGGCCACCGCATAGAGGTAGGCGCGGCTGGCATTGAGTTGGGTGTACATGTCGGCGACTTTGCCCTGGATCAGCTGGAATTCGCCAATGCTCTGGCCGAACTGCTTGCGGTCGTGGATGTACGGAACGATCAGGTCCATGCAGGCCTGCATGATCCCGGTTGGACCACCCGAGAGCACCACGCGCTCGTAGTCGAGGCCGCTCATCAACACTTTCACGCCGCCGTTGAGCACGCCGAGGATGTTTTCTTCCGGCACTTCCACGTCATCAAAAAACAGCTCACAGGTGTTCGAACCGCGCATGCCGAGCTTGTCGAACTTGTTGCTACGGCTGAAGCCTTTGGAATCACGCTCGACGATGAACGCGGTGATGCCGTGCGGCCCTTTTTCCAGGTCGGTCTTGGCGTAGATCACGTAGGTGTTGGCGTCAGGGCCGTTGGTGATCCAGGTTTTGCTGCCGTTGAGTACGTAGTGGTCGCCACGTTTGTCGGCGCGCAGTTTCATCGACACCACGTCGGAACCGGCATTCGGTTCGCTCATGGCCAGGGCACCGATGTGCTCGCCGCTGATCAGTTTCGGCAGGTATTTGCTTTTCTGTTCGTGAGTGCCGTTGCGGTTGATCTGGTTGACGCAGAGGTTGGAGTGGGCGCCGTAGGACAGGGCGACCGAGGCCGAACCACGGCTGATTTCTTCCATGGCGACGACGTGCGCCAGGTAACCCAGGCCCGCACCGCCGTACTCTTCCGGCACGGTGATACCCAGCAGGCCCATGTCGCCGAATTTGCGCCACAGGTCGGCGGGGAACAGGTTGTCGATGTCGATCTGAGCGGCGCGCGGGGCGATCTCTTTGGCGACGAAGGACTGAACCTGATCGCGCAGCATGTCGATGGTTTCACCGAGGGCAAAGTTCAGGGATGGGTAGCTCATGGGGCACCTTTTGGCTTTTTTGTAGGGTGGGGAGGGCAGTGATTCGGCTCTCACCTTTACGTTAACGTAAGCCTGTGTCGAATGGCTGTCAATGACCCTTTACGTTAACGTCAACTTGAGCGAGAGTAGAGCCAGTTCTGAAAGACCAGCGTCGCACTCTGTGGCGAGGGAGCTTGCTCCCGTTCGAGCGTGAAGCGGTCGCAAAGTCAGCATCCGAGGTGTGTCAGGCATCCCCCGATAGCTGATTTCACGACTGCTGCGCAGCCGAGCGCGAGCAAGCTCCCTCGCCACACAAGCCTCGCTCCTACAATAAAGACAATAGGGGTCGTCATGGATCAACCCAGTGCAAGCCCGCAGCGCAGCTATACCCGTGGTTCCCAGGACAAAGCCTTGCTGGCGATGACCATCGGGCAGGCGTTCGATAATACGGTCGCGCAATACCCGAACGGGGAGGCGCTGGTCGTGCGCCATCAGCAGTTGCGCTACACCTGGCAGCAACTGTCAGAGACCGTCGACCTGCACGCCAGAGCATTTTTGGCGTTGGGCTTGCAGGCCGGT
This sequence comes from Pseudomonas sp. F-14 TE3482, assembly GCF_053629455.1. Classification (NCBI taxonomy): domain Bacteria; kingdom Pseudomonadati; phylum Pseudomonadota; class Gammaproteobacteria; order Pseudomonadales; family Pseudomonadaceae; genus Pseudomonas; species Pseudomonas sp. F-14 TE3482. The sequence goes on along the minus strand of NZ_JBRJII010000001.1, from coordinate 5,519,408 downwards.
GACCGGCTCGGCATCTGGGCGCCGAACTGTGCCCAGTGGTGCATCAGCCAGTTCGCCAGCGCGAAAATCGGCGTGATCCTGGTCAACATCAATCCGGCTTACCGCAGTTCCGAACTCGAATACGTGTTGAAGCAGTCCGGTTGCCAATGGCTGGTCTGTGCCGGGGCCTTCAAGACCTCCGACTATCACGGCATGTTGCAAGGATTGGTTCCGGAACTGGCGGAGCAATCCATCGGCCAGTTGCAGAGCGAACGCCTGCCGGAACTGCGCGGGGTGATCAGCCTGGATACGCAACCGCCATCGGGTTTCCTGCCGTGGTCGCAGCTGACCGATCTGGCGGCCAGCGTGTCAATCGAGCAATTGCGCGAACGCCAGGACAGTCTGCATTTCGATCAAGCGGTAAACATCCAGTACACCTCCGGCACCACCGGTTTCCCCAAGGGCGCGACCCTCAGCCACTACAACATTCTCAACAACGGTTACATGGTCGGTGAAAGCCTCGGGCTGACGGCCAATGATCGGCTGGTGATTCCGGTGCCGCTGTACCACTGCTTCGGCATGGTCATGGGCAACCTTGGCTGTGTCACCCACGCCAGCACCATGATTTACCCCAACGACGCCTTTGATCCATTGCTGACGCTGAGCACCGTCGACGAAGAGAAAGCCACCGCGCTTTACGGCGTGCCAACCATGTTCATCGCCATGCTCGATCAGCCCAAGCGAGCCGAGTTTGATTTGTCGAGCCTGCGCACCGGGATCATGGCCGGGGCGACCTGTCCGATCGAGGTGATGCGCCGGGTTATCAATGAAATGCACATGAGCGAAGTGCAGATTGCCTACGGCATGACGGAAACCAGCCCCGTGTCTTTGCAGACCGGTCCGTCAGACGACCTGGAATTGCGTGTCACCACCGTTGGCCGAACCCAGCCGCAACTGGAAAGCAAAATCATCGATGAGGCGGGCAACCTGGTACCGCGCGGCACTATCGGAGAGCTGTGTACTCGGGGCTACAGCGTGATGCTCGGCTACTGGAATAACCCGCAAGGCACCGCCGAGGCTATCGATGAGGCGGGCTGGATGCACACCGGCGATCTGGCGAGCATGAACGACGAAGGCTACGTGTGCATCGCCGGGCGTAACAAAGACATGATCATCCGCGGCGGTGAGAATATTTACCCAAGGGAACTGGAAGAGTTCTTCTTCACCCACCCGGCGGTAGCCGACGTGCAGGTGATCGGCGTTCCTTGTTCCCGTTATGGTGAAGAGATCGTCGCCTGGATCAAATTCCACCCCGGTCACAGCGCCACCGAGCAGGAACTGCAAGCCTGGTGCAAGGAGCGCATCGCACACTTCAAGACACCGCGTTACTTCAAGTTCGTCGAGGAGTTTCCGATGACGGTGACCGGCAAGATCCAGAAGTTCCGGATGCGTGAGATCAGCATCGAGGAACTGGCCTCAACGGATCGCCACGAGGTTTGAATGCCCTGACCGGCAATACCGACCAGGGCACGCTCAGCCTATGAGTGGGTTGAAAATTGCGGAGCTCACTTGTCGCGCGCTTTCAGTTCTTCCAGCCGCGCGAGGCGATTTTGCTCGTGGATGCGTCGGGTGGTGATTCGATCCGGGTAGCAGCGCATGAACATATGGGTGAAGTGCTCGCCGTAATGAATGCGCTCTTGGCTGCCTGGTTCGAACAACGGTCGGGCAGAAGCTTCGAAACCCGGTTCGTGGAAGTACGCGCAGGCGAAGCGTTCATGAGTATTGAGCTTGACCTTGTGTGGGGTGGAAAGCAGGTAGCCATTGGTCATGAACTGCATGATGTCGCCAGGGAACACCGTCCACACCCTTGGCGTGGGTGTCACGAAAGTCCAGGGTTCCTCGTGTTCGAACAAGCCTGCCGAACTTTCTTCCGGCAGCCAGTTGCGGTTGCGCCTCTCGCCCTCGACCGGTGGGCGAATGTACAGACCGCCGACGTCGTCCTGGGCCGCGATGACCAGCAGGCCATAGTCCGTGTGTGCACCAATGCCTCGGGACGATTTGGGCGTTTCGGTCGGGAAGCGTAATACGCGCATGTGGTGCCAGCCATCGCGTGTCAGGTCGGTGAAGGTGCTGATTGGCAGGTTCATGCCCAGCGCCGTGAGCTTGAGTAGTTTCTCGCCTGCTGCGCCGAGCTCGTCCATGAACGCTTTCATGCGTTTGTGATAAACGCTATCGGGCCATGGCACCGGACCATGGCAAGGCCAGCCCTTCTGGACGCGCGGATCGCTCTCGGGCAAGTCTTTGCAAATGGTGAAAATCTCCGAGTAATCCGCCTGGCCGGCAGTGATTTCCTCGCCGGAAGCGATATAGCCGCTGTAGGCTGAATCGTTGATGCAACCGCTTTTGAAGGTTTGAGGTTTCTTGAAAAAGCGCTTGCTGACGGCTATTGCCGCTTGCGTCTTGCGATCCTGTTCGACACGGGTCTTGATCTGGAAAATGCCATCTGTTCGCCAGGCGCGGATCAGTTGTTCTCCCAACGTGATATCGGTGATGCTGCCCGTTACCTTGGCGGGCAGCTTGAAGGTTTTCAACGTGATCATGTTCGTCTCCTTTTATCCAGTAAAGGGACGTGTACTCATTCCAGAGACGTTGACGAACAGCGGTGGCCAACGGAACAGCTCCAGACCTTCATGGCATGGATCATGAGCGTCCCTGCAATCCCCGAAGGGAAGGCGAGTTATAGGAGATCCGGGTTTTGATTTGACCTGCCATTTATGACAGTTTCGACGAGCGGGGCAGTCAGAGGGTGTTGCGCAGGGGGGTATACAAGGGGCAGAAAGCACAAAGGGGAGCCGAAGCTCCCCTTTAATTTTGTCGTACGTGCTCTTTTTTTATTATTGAGGGGCGGTCTGTTGTTGTTTTTGGCAACCGTGGCCCTTTACCGCTGTTTTTGTCGATCCCCATCCGGGATCAAGAGCAAACGTATTTTTTTGAGCGCTGATCTACTTTTTCGCTAAGCGATCCAACCAGTTCGGGAGCTACCTGAAGGTAGTTTTATTGTTCTCTGCCCGGTTGCGGGTTACTTCGAAAAGCACCCTGAAAAGCACATCCTCTCCAAAAAAATCTGTTAGCTGCGTCTCTGCCGTGTTGTTCTTGTTATGTCAGAGTCGTTACGTCTTATTTTTATTGGTTTGCAGTTTTTATTCTTGTTATGCCATAGAGATAGCAGAAGCCGTGCCAACTTTTTAAAGCCCTTTAAAATCAATGCTTTGAGTTTTTCGTAGGGTTTTTCATCCAACCCAAACCCGACAATTTGTTTCCGTGTTACTCGTTTCCGCCCACGTTTCAGAACACGCGGTAACACCCGGACACATTCACACTGTCACTGTCACTGTCACTGCGCGCTGCGGGCCTTGGCCACGCGCGAACCGGTAGGGCGCCCCAGCACCGCGCAAATCTGTTGGCCGGCTCGAATCAAGGCGTCCAGGTCGATTCCGGTTTCAATACCCAGACCGTTGAGCAGGTAAACCACGTCTTCGGTCGCGACATTACCGCTGGCGCCCTTGGCGTATGGGCAGCCGCCGAGGCCGGCGATGGAACTGTCGAACACCGCGATGCCTTCCAGCAGGCTGGCGTAGATGTTGGCCATGGCCTGGCCGTAAGTATCATGAAAGTGCCCGGCCAGTTTTTCACGTGGTACATCGGCCGATACCACTTCGAACATCTTGCGGGTCGCGCCAGCGGTGCCGGTGCCGATGGTGTCTCCCAGCGAAACCTCGTAGCAGCCCATCGCATAGAGCTCACGAGCAACCCGGGCGACTTGTTCCGGTGCGATGTCCCCTTCGTAAGGGCAGCCCAGCACGCAGGACACGTAACCGCGCACGCTGACGCCATGTTGTTTTGCGGCGTCCATGATCGGCACGAAGCGCTCGAGGCTCTCGCTGATCGAGCAATTGATGTTGCGCTGGGAAAACGATTCGGACGCTGCGGCGAACACCGCGACTTCCTTGACCCCGGCGGCGATGGCGTCTTCAAAACCCCGCAGGTTGGGGGCGAGGGCGCCATAGGTCACGCCCGGCTTGCGCTGGATCTGCGCGAAGACCTCGGCGGAGCCGGCCATTTGCGGCACCCATTTGGGCGAGACGAAACTGCCGACTTCTATATAGCCCAGGCCGGCGGCGGTCAGCGCGTCGACCAGTTGCACCTTGTCTGCAACGCTGATGGGCTGGGCTTCGTTTTGCAGACCGTCGCGGGGGCCGACTTCGACCAGGCGTACGTGGGTGGGTAGGGACATGGCAATGGACCTGTGCTGATTGTCTGAATGCTGGGAAAACCCTGTGGGAGCGGACTTGCCCGCGATGGCGGTGTGTCAGTCAGCATCAATGTTGAATGTCATGCCCTCATCGCGGGCAAGCCCGCTCCCACAGGGAACTGTGTAGATCTACTGGACCGCCTGCTGGCTCTTGATCGTTTGCTCCAAGGCCTGGGTGCAGCGCTCTTCGGCCGTATCGAGTTCCAGTTTCATCTGTTCGATGTCCAGCAATTGCTGTTCGAGTTGTTCCCGACGTTCGGCGATTTTCGCCAGCATGCTGTGCAATTGCTTGGTGTTACCGCTGGAGGGGTCATAGAGCTCGATCAGCTCGCGGCATTCGGCCAGGGAAAAACCAATGCGCTTGCCCCGCAGAATAAGCTTCAGGCTTACCTTGTCACGGGGCGAATAAATGCGTTCCTGGCCGCGGCGCTCGGGGCTGAGCAGGCCTTGCTCTTCATAGAAGCGAATGGCCCGTGTGGTGATGTCGAGCTCGCGGGCGAGGTCGGAAATGCTATAGGTCTGGCTGCTCATGGAAGCGCTCGAAAAAGGTCATGGCGCTAAGCTAATGGCAGGTTGACGTTTACGTCAAGGGGCATGAATTTATGGTGCTGCTGACGGCCTCTTCGCGGGCAAGCCTCGCTCCTACAAGGTTCGCGTCGAGCCACGAATAAATGATCGACACCAAACCTGTGGGAGCGAGCGGTGCGGCGATCCGACTTGCCCGCGAAGAACGATGATGCGGTCCAAAGCCTTACACCTTATCGAGCTTCTTCTCATGGGCCGTAACCTGTTGGCACAACTCGATCATTTGCTCGCGCATCCAGCGGTTGGCCGGGTCCTGGTCGGTGCTTTCGTGCCAGTAAAGGTGAGTTTCCACTGGCGGAACTTCTTTGACCGGCAGGTTCACCGCGTACAAGTCATGGCGACGGGCGAAGCGTTCCGGCACGGTCATGACCATGTCGGTCTGCTGTAACACCTGGGACGCCATCAAGTAATGCTGGGAGCGCAGGGCAATCTTGCGCTGGATGCCCATTTTGCCCAAGGCCAGATCGACATAACCCAGACCGCTGCGCCGGCTGGAGATATGGATGTGGGTCAGGGACAGATAATCGTCGAGGGTGAATTTCTCTTTGCCCGCCAACGGATGGCCCTTGCGCATGGCGCACACGTAACGGTCCTCCATCAACTTGACGTGACGCACCTGCGGGTCGGTGTTGAGCGGCGCGTCCACCGCAAAATCGAGACGACCGGCGGCCAGTTCCTTGGTGGTCTCGCGACGTTTGGACAGGAAGCTTTCGATGATCACCGTCGGCGCCAGGCGTCGCAGGCGCTGGAACAGCGGCGGCAGGATCACCGCTTCAGTGAGGTCGGTCATGCTGATGCGGTAAGTCTTGACCGCCTGCAACGGGTTGAAGATGCGGCTTTCCTGCACCGACACCCGCAGCAAGGAGAGGGCGTTGCGCACGGGGCCGATGATGTTCTGCGCCATCGGTGTGGGCACCATGCCTTGGGCGGTACGCACGAAAAGCGGATCGTTGAAGGTCTCGCGCAGGCGGGCCAGAGCGTTCGAGACGGCTGGTTGAGTGATGCCGACAATCTGCCCTGCGCGCGTCAGGTTGGCTTCGGTGTAGATCGCGTCGAAGACGATGAAAAGGTTGAGGTCGACCTTGCTCAGATTCATTGCGCTGCGCTCTCTGCTCTTGTTATTAGGAAGGTGGCTCGATCAGTCGATCATATATCGGTGATGAATGTTAATACACGCCGAGAATAGGCTAGGTAAATTATCAACGCTGTTCTAGCATCGATTGCATGACCTGAACAACCTCCCTTTAGAAGGTAGCTGCCCATGGATTTCGCTTATTCGCCCAAAGTGCAAGAACTGCGTGAGCGCGTGACCGCGTTCATGGACACCTACGTTTATCCCGCTGAAGCGGTGTTCGAACGCCAGGTCGCCGAGGGCGATCGCTGGCAGCCGACAGCGATCATGGAAGAACTCAAACTCAAGGCCAAAGCTGAAGGCCTGTGGAATTTGTTTCTGCCTGAATCCGAACTCGGCGCCGGCCTGACCAACCTCGAATATGCGCCATTGGCGGAAATCATGGGCCGCTCGCTGCTGGGCCCTGAGCCGTTCAACTGCTCTGCGCCGGACACCGGCAACATGGAAGTGCTGGTGCGTTACGCCAATGAAGAACAGAAGCAACGCTGGCTCGAACCGCTGTTGCGCGGCGAGATTCGCTCGGCGTTCGCCATGACCGAGCCGGACGTGGCCTCGTCAGATGCCACCAACATGGCCGCCCGCGCTGTGCGTGATGGCGATGAGTGGGTGATCAACGGCAAGAAGTGGTGGACCTCAGGGGCCTGTGATCCACGCTGCAAGATCCTGATCTTCATGGGCCTGAGCAACCCGGATGCACCGCGCCATGCGCAGCACTCGATGATTCTGGTGCCGGTGGATACCCCAGGCGTGAAGATTGTGCGTCCGCTGCCGGTGTTCGGTTACGACGATGCGCCTCACGGCCACGCCGAAGTACTGTTCGAAAACGTCCGGGTGCCGTATGAAAACGTCCTGCTGGGCGAAGGGCGCGGCTTCGAAATTGCCCAAGGTCGCCTCGGCCCGGGCCGGATTCACCACTGCATGCGTTCGATCGGCATGGCCGAGCGTGCGTTGGAGCTGATGTGCAAACGTGCGGTCAACCGCACTGCGTTCGGCAAACCCCTGGCGCGTCTGGGCGGTAACATCGACAAAATCGCCGACTCGCGGATGGAGATCGACATGGCGCGCCTGCTGACGTTGAAAGCGGCATACATGATGGACACCGTCGGCAACAAGGTGGCGAAGAGCGAAATCGCGCAGATCAAAGTCGTCGCGCCGAACGTGGCATTGCGGGTGATCGACCGGGCGATCCAGATCCATGGCGGGGCAGGGGTTTCCAACGATTTCCCGCTGGCCTACATGTATGCCATGCAACGCACCCTACGCCTGGCCGACGGCCCGGACGAAGTGCACCGCGCGGCGATCGGCAAGTTCGAGATCGGTAAATATGTGCCGAAGGAAATGATGCGTAGCGGTCAATAAGACGGGTGGGCTTTTGTGGCGAGGGAGCTTGCTCCCGCTGGGGCGCGAAGCGGCCCTGAAATACGGCAATCCGGTTGTTTCAGATGTACTGGGTCGCCTGGCTTCGCGCAGCGGGCACTGACAGGCACCGCGTCATCGTTCATCGCGGGCAAGCCCGCTCCCACAGTTACAGTGGTGTTCATAGACTTTGTGTACGACACGGACACTGTGGGAGCGGGCTTGCCCGCGATGGCGTCGGCCCATTCAACCCATCAACATCAGATTCAATACACCCAAACCTCAACCCGCCGATTCTTGATCCGCCCCTCATCCCCGCTGTTGGTCGCTACCGGCATCTCGGCGCCGAAACCTCGAATCTCGCGAAACACCACGCCGCTTTTCACCAGCTCTCGCCGCACCGCCATGGCCCGCAGTTTCGACAGCAGATCGGCCCGCGCCGGGTCGCTCTTGGCGTCGCCAAACCCCACTAGCGTCACCTGCCGATTGGTTTTGTCGTGCTGCTTTATATAGTCGAGTACCCGCGACAGGTCTTGTCGGGCCTTGTTGTCCAGCGTCGCGCTGCCTTCTTCGAAACGGAAATTCACCGTCAGCCGCTGGGCATGGCGACTGAGTGCCTGATAATCCTCAGGCATCAGCGCATTCGGCGTGACGGCCATGGCCTGAACGGTCTGCGCGATAAAGCCATTGGCCGCGACGATCGCCTGGCCTTTGCTGCTTTGCGCGAACTTCACCAAGGCCTTGGCCCAGGGATTTTTCCCATTCGGCGGCAGGTAAAAGAACAGCCGACGGGACAGCGGGTAATCTTCCGTCGCGATCAGGCTATTGACCGGCAGCATGGCCTGGGAGTCGCCATCGACAATGGCCACGGCTTTGGCCTGGCGCACATAAGGCAAACCGATGAAGCCAATGCCTTGCGGGTCCAGACTGACGGCGTCGGACAATTGCTCGCTGGATTCGAAGCGTTTCGCGTTGCCGCTCAGGGTTTTCCCACGCGGGCTGAGGACCAGTTCCTTGAACGTGTCATAGGTGCCTGATTGATCATCCCGCGCATAGAGATGAATCGTCCCGCCGGTGCTGCCGAGTGCTTCCCAGGTTTTCGCTTCGCCGCTGAAGATTCGCGCCAGTTGTTCGGTGTTGAGTTGCTTCAGCGGATTGTGCGGATGAAGGATGATTGCCAGCCCGTCGATGGCGATAACTTGCTCGGCAATCGGGCTTTTCAGGTCGCCCAGCGGCTCAAGATCCAGCCGTTCGTTGTCCTTGATCGGGCGCGACGAAGCCGCGAGATCGGCAGAGGCGATTCTCAGGGCTCTGAACCCGGTGCTGGAACCATGGGCCGCGACCTCCACCTCGACTCGGCGTCCCTGAACGGTTTCGCCGACGATGCGTTGTTCGTTGGCTTTGTCCGGGGCTTCGCGATGAACCTTGAGCAGGCCCTGTTCACGCATCAAGCCCTCGACCAGCGCCGGGCCCAATGCTGCGCCAATGGTGTTGGAGCCCTGGATGCGCAACACCGGGCCACGTTCGGGCGTCGGCAAATCGCCGGCCGACACCGTTAACGGCAGCAGGGCGGCGAGCATCGACACAAACAACACGCGCAGCGTCATGCCGGCACCTTATAAGCCTGGGAAAGTGCCGGGAGAATAAGTCAGTAAGGTTGCTGAACGATGACAGATCAAAAGATCGCAGCCTTCGGCAGCTCCTACACTGGGGTGGCGTACATTCTGTAGGAGCTGCCGAAGGCTGCGATCTTTTGCTTCTTAGCTCAACTCAAGCCAGATCGGTGCGTGATCGGAGGGCTTTTCCATTGCGCGCAAATCGTAATCCACGCCGGCATCCTTCACTCGCGGCAACAATCCATGGGAGGCCATGATCAAGTCAATCCGCAGCCCGCGCTTGGGTTCATCTTCAAAACCGCGGCTGCGGTAGTCGAACCAGCTGAAACGGTCGGCAACGTCTGGGTTCAGGTGACGGAAGCTGTCCACCAGGCCCCAATTCTTCAGGCGGGCCATCCATTCGCGTTCTTCGGGCAGGAAGCTGCATTTGCCGGTTTTCAGCCAGCGTTTCATGTTGTCCGGGCCGATGCCGATGTCGCAGTCTTCCGGGGAAATGTTCACATCGCCCATCACCACAATCGGCTGGTCGTTGCTGAACTGGCTTTCCAGCAATTGCTGCAAATCGCTGTAGAAACGTTCCTTGGCCGGGAATTTGGTGGGGTGATCGCGGCTTTCGCCCTGTGGGAAATAGCCGTTCATGATGGTCACCGGCACGCCATTGGCGTCGGCGAAAGTGCCCCAGATGAAGCGTCGCTGGGCGTCTTCTTCGTCAGTGGTGAAACCTTTGTACAAGGCAATCGGTTCCTGGCGCGAGAGCAGGGCCACGCCGTAATGGCCTTTTTGCCCATGGAAATGCACGTGATAACCCAGTGCCTGAACCTCGGCCAGGGGGAACTGGTCATCGTGGACCTTGGTTTCCTGCAGTCCGATCACGTCCGGTTGATGCTTTTCAATCAGCGCCGCCAGCTGATGCGGGCGAGCGCGCAGCCCGTTGATGTTGAAGGAGACGATCTTCATGGTCGGCAGTCCTGGCAAAAATGCGATGCTAGCTGACATGTAGGAATGGGGCCAGCCTTGGGGTGAGGCGATTCGTTGTGTTCTGTCAGAGATGTGTTGGCAGATCGGGCCTCTTCGTGGGCAAGCCCCCCACAGTATCCGTGTCGTACACAAAATCTGTGAACGCCACTGAAACTGTGGGAGCGTGGCTTGCCCGCGAAGGCATCAGCCCATTCGATGAAGATCCCGGCTTGGTCTATACCTTGTCTGGGGAACTGTGAAGCCACCCAAAGGCTCGTACCAATAAGAACGCGGCCTTCTGAGCCGCGCCCAGGGAGATCCGCCGTTATGCCCGAAACCTCGACCGCCATCGCCGATATTCACATGCTCGACAGCGGCTATTCCCGCGAAGCACGCTCCTTGTTGTATCAGGCGTACCGGCACGAGCCGACGTTCGGCTACCTGTTCGAAGCCGAACGTCCCGGCTATGAACAGCGAGTACGGGCCACGGTGCGCGAACTGGTCAAACAGCACTTTTTGCAGGATTTGCCGGCCATCGGCCTGCTAGTGAATGACCGCTTGATCGGCATCGCCCTGATCGCACCACCACAACGCCGCCTGGGCATCACCGAAAGCTGGGCCTGGCGCCTGCGGATGGTGCTCAGCACCGGGTTTCGCTGCACCCGCCGCTACCTCGATTACCACGCCGCCGTGATGGCGTGCGTGCCGTCTGACTCGGTGCATGTCCTGCCGCTGCTGGGGGTTCATCCGCAATTCCAGGGCAAGCACTTCGGCGAACAATTGCTGCAAGCGGTCCATAACTGGTGCGCGGTCGATGAGCACTCGCAGGGTGTGATCCTCGACACCGGGAATCCTCGTTATCTGGAGTTCTATAAGCGCCAGGGCTATGAGGAAATCGGCGAAGTAGCAGTAGGCCCGATTCTTGAACACGTGTTTTTCCACGCGAATCCGCAGGTGTTACAAACGGCAACGGCATAACAGTAGAACTTTCGCGGCAGGTCAGGCTCTATCAGGCCCCCAGGCTCGTGATAGCATCCGCGCTATGAAGTTTTCCGGAAGATTTACCAGTGGCGTGCTGATTCTGATCTCCAGCTGCGCGGCGCTGGCGCAAAGTGAATTGGATGTGCGGATCAAACCGTCCAACGATGAACTGAAGGCCAATATAGAAGGCTATATCGGTAGCCTCGGCGATCGCGATGAGGAAGCCTTGCTGCGCTTCAGTCGCGGCGCCGAAGAACAGGCGCGCAAGGCCGCCCAGGCCTTGGGTTATTACCAGCCGCAAATCGACAGCGACGTGAAGGGCGGCAAGACGCCGCGCCTGGTGCTGAACATCGACCCCGGTGAGCCGATCCATTTGCGCAACGTCACGGTGCGCATCGACGGCCCGGCGGCCTCGTTCAAGTCCTTTCGAGTACCGAAAAGCGATCTGCTCGAACCCGGCTCGGTGCTGAACCATGGCCGTTACGAAGACGCCAAGCGGCTGATCCAGAACCAGGCCTCGCGCTATGGCTTTTTCAGTGGGCGCTTCACCCGCCAGAAACTGTTGGTGGACCCGCGTGCCGGTGTCGCCGACATCGAATTGATCTACGACAGCGGCCCACGCTATGCGCTGGGCAAAGTCAGTTTTGAAGGCGACACGCCGTTCGACGAAGACCTGCTGCAACGCATGGTGCCGTTCAAGGCCGGTGCGCCCTATGACTCCGAACTGATCGCCGAACTCAATCAGGCGCTGCAATCGAGCGGTTATTTCGAGGGCGTGCGGGTCGACGCGGCGCCGACCGCGTCCAAGGACGATGTGATCCCGGTGGCGGTCAAACTGGAAACCCGCAAGCCTCGGACCATGGGCCTCGGTCTGGGCTTTTCCACCGACGTCGGTCCACGGGTCAAAGCCAACTGGACGCGGCATTGGGTTAATCCTCAGGGGCACAGCTATGGCTGGGAGGCCGAGATTTCGGCGCCACGGCAGAACGTCGGGCTGTTTTACGACGTTCCGCTGGACCCACCATTGACCGACAAACTGCGTTTTGCCGGTGGTTATCAATATGAAGAAATCGCTGGCACCGATACCCTCAGCAAACTGCTGACCCTCGGCCCCGAATGGCACAGCAAGTTGCCCAGCGGCTGGCAGCGGGTGGTATCACTCAAATGGCAGCGCGAGGAATACCAACTCGGTGACGATTCGGGGCTTAGCACCTTGCTGATGCCTGGCGTGAGCTATTCGTACCTGAAAAGTGACAACCGCATCGACCCGCACAACGGTTATCGCCTGCAATTCGAAACCAAAGTCGCCAAGGAAGGATTGGGTTCGGACACCAACTTGCTCTACGGCACGGCGCTGGTCAAAGGCTTGACCACGGTGTTCGACAAACACCGCTTGCTCGGTCGGGTGCAGGTCGGCGGCAGCGCCACCAACGGCTACAAATCGGTGCCGCCGTCCTTGCGCTTCTTCGCCGGTGGCGATCAGAGCGTGCGCGGTTACGACTACCAGAGCCTGTCTCCGGAAAACTCCGATGGCGACCGTATCGGTGGCCGCTACATGGTGGCCGGTAGCGTCGAGTATCAATACTCCATCGCCGAAAAATGGCGGGTCGCTACCTTCATCGACCAGGGCAACTCCTTCAACACACTCGAACTGCCGAACCTCAAGACAGGTGTCGGTATCGGCGTACGCTGGGTTTCGCCGGTGGGGCCGATTCGCCTTGACCTGGCCCACGCGATGGACGACGACGGCGGCATTCGACTGCACTTTTCCATGGGGCCTGAGCTGTGAAGCGTGGTTTGAAAATAACGCTGCTGGCAATTCCGGCACTGCTGATGCTGATTGTGCTGACACTGGTCACCGTGCTGGGCACTCCGACGGGCAGTCGCTGGGCGCTCGGGTTTGTGCCGGGTTTGACCATGGAGAATTTCCAGGGCCGTTTGGGTGGGCAGTGGAGCGCCGATCATCTGGAGTGGCAGCAGGACAGCAGCCGGGTCGATCTGGACAAAGCGATTTTCGCCTGGTCGCCGCTGTGCCTGATGCGCATGACGTTGTGCATCGAGCAATTGCAGGCGGAGCAGGTCAGCCTGCAATTCCCGCCGGGCGTGGAAGAGGAAAGCAGCGGGCCGATCAGTCTGCCGGACTTGAAATTGCCGCTGGCCATCGAATTGGGCGACGTCAAAATCGGCCGCCTGCTGTTCAACGGCAGTGAAGAACTCAAGGGGCTGCAACTGGCAGCGCACTGGACCGAGAAGGGTTTGCAGATCGACTCGGTGCATTTGCAGCGTGATGAACTGAGCCTGAACCTGTCCGGCCTGCTGCAACCCAGCGGCAACTGGCCGCTGACCGCTGAAGGCAAACTGACTTTACCGTCGCCGGGTACCGAACCATGGGCACTGGCCTTGAAGGTCGACGGCGATCTGCTGAAAACCCTGAACCTGAAAGCCGACAGCAGCGGCTACCTGAACGGCCAACTCACTGGCGAGCTGCAACCGCTGGCGGAAAACTTGCCGGCCAAAGTGCGCATCACCGCTGACGGCTTCAAGGCCAGCGCCGATCTACCGGACACCCTGCAACTCAATCAACTGGAACTCACCGGCGACGGCGACCTGAAAAACGGCTACCAGTTGCTCGGCAAAGCCACATTGCCCGCAGAGCAAGGCCCGGTTGCGCTGTTGCTGCAAGGCAAGGTCGACGCCAAGGGCGCGCAAATCGCCGGCCTTGACCTGACGGCCAACGACAAACAGAGCCTCAAGCTCATCGGGCAAGTGGACTGGAGCAAAGGCCTGAGTGCTGAAGCGAAAATCGACTGGCTGGATTTCCCGTGGCACCGTCTCTATCCGCTGATCGACGAGCCACAAGTGGCGCTGCGCAGTTTCAACGGTGAAGTCTCCTACACCGACGGCAACTACATTGGTAACTTCAAAGCCGCACTGGATGGCCCGGCCGGGGCGTTCAGCCTGAACAGCCCGTTCAGCGGTGATCTGAGCAAAATCCACCTGCCGCAATTCAAACTCGAAGCCGGGCAGGGCAAGGCCGAAGGGCACCTGAATCTGCAGTTTGCCGACGGTATCGCCTGGGATACGGCGCTGGACCTCTCGGCAATCAACCCTGCGTACTGGCTCGCGGAGTTACCTGGCACCTTGGCTGGGCCATTGCGTAGCAAAGGTGAGATGAAGAACGAAACGCTTAGCCTGACCGCCGACCTGGATCTGAAAGGCAAGCTGCGCGGGCAACCGGCGGTGTTGCAAGCCAAGGCCGATGGCGGCGGCGAGCAATGGAACCTCAGCGCGTTGCAGATTCGCCTTGGTGACAACAGCATCAACGGTCAGGGCAGCCTGCAACAGAAACTCGCCGGCCGGATCGACATCAAGCTGCCGCGTCTGGCCCAGCTCTGGCCGCAACTGCGCGGTCAGCTCAATGGCCGGGTCGATGTCGCCGGTACGCTCAAAGCGCCACAAGGCAAGCTCGGTCTGCAAGGCACGCAACTGGCCTTCGAAGACAATCGCCTGCAAAGCCTCAATCTGGACGCCACCCTCGACAGCGCCCAGCGGGCGAAGATCGACCTCAAGGGCAGCAGCATTCAGACCGGCGACACGTCACTGGGCACATTGACCGCCAGCGGTCAGGGTGACATCAAAAACCAGAAACTCGCCCTCGACCTGCAAGGACCAAAGCTGAAGCTGGCGCTCGGTTTCGACGGCGCGTTGGACAAGGGCAATTGGCGCGGGCGTCTGGCCAGTGGGCTTATTCAGGCCGGTGGTCAGGACTGGAAACTGCAAAATCCGGCGAAGCTTGAGCGATTGGCGGACGGCAAAATCAACTTCGGCGCCCATTGCTGGATGTCCGGCCCGGCCAGCCTGTGCGGCGAAGATCAGCGTTTGATGCCCGAGCCGAAGCTGCGTTATCACCTCAAACAGTTCCCCATCGACAGCCTCGCGCAGTGGTTGCCGAAGGATTTCGCCTGGCAGGGCAAGCTCAACGCCGACCTGCAACTGGACTTGCCGGCCAGCGGTCCGAACGGTCTGGTCAGCATCGACGCCAGTGGCGGCACGTTGCGTATGCGTGAGAAGGAGCAATGGCTGGACTTCCCGTACCAGACCCTGAAACTCACCAGCAAACTCACGCCAAAACGCATCGACACCGACCTCAACTTTGTCGGCGGCAAGCTCGGTGAGCTGATGGTTCAGGCGCAAATCAACCCGCTGCCGAAGAACAAACCGCTGACCGGTTCATTCCGCCTCAGTGGCCTGGACTTGTCGGTGGCGCGGCCGTTTGTGCCGATGGTCGAGAAACTCACCGGGCATTTGAGCGGCAGCGGCACATTGTCCGGCGGACTGCTGGCGCCGCTGGTCAATGGCAACCTTGAGCTGCGCGACGGTGAAATCTCCGGGCCTGAGTTGCCGATGGCGCTCGAAGCCTTGCAACTTCAAGCCGTGATTGCCGGCGAAACCGTGCAACTGAACGGCGGCTGGAAAAGCGGCAAGACAGGGCAGGGCAGCCTCAATGGCAACATCGCCTGGGGCCAGGCGCTGATGGTGGATCTGGCGCTCAAGGGCTCGCAGTTGCCGGTCACCGTCGAGCCCTACGCCGCGCTGGAAGTCGCGCCGGACCTGAAGATCTCCATGAAGGACGACAGACTGGCAATCGTCGGCAAAGTGCTGGTGCCCAAGGGCGAAATCACCGTGCGCGAGCTGCCGCCGTCCACGGTCAAGGTCTCCGATGACACGGTGATCGTCGGTCAGCAGACCGAAGAGGGCAAACCGCCGATGGCCATGGCGATGGACATCGATGTGGTGGTGGGGCAGGACAAACTCAGCTTTGCCGGGTTCGGCCTGACCGCCAACCTGCAAGGTCAGGTGCACATCGGCGACAACATGGACACCCGTGGCGAGCTGTGGCTCAACGACGGACGTTACCGCGCTTACGGTCAGCGACTGACGGTGCGCCGGGCGCGCCTGTTGTTTGCCGGTCCCATCGATCAGCCGTATCTGGACATCGAAGCGATTCGCCAGACCGATGATGTCATCGCCGGCATTCGCCTGAGTGGCAGCGCCGAGCAGCCGACTACGCAGATCTTTTCCGAACCGGCGATGAGTCAGGAGCAGGCATTGTCCTATCTGGTGCTGGGGCGTCCGTTGAGCACTACCGGTGAAGACAACAACATGCTTGCCCAAGCCGCCCTCGGGTTGGGCTTGATGGGCAGCTCTGGGGTGACCAGCGGCTTGGCCAAGGACTTGGGCATTCAAGACTTCCAGCTCGATACCCAAGGCAGCGGCGCCAACACCGCCGTGGTGGCCAGCGGCAATATTTCGGAAAAGCTCAGCCTGCGTTATGGCGTAGGCGTATTCGAACCGGCCAACACCATTGCCTTGCGCTACAAACTGAGCAAAAAGGTCTACCTCGAAGCCGCCAGCGGCGTGGCCAGTTCGCTGGACATCTTCTACAAGCGGGATTTCTAGAACCGCGTTTTCTTTCAGATACCGCGTCGCCCCCAATCGCGGGCAAGCCCGCTCCCACAAGGATTTCGCTGAACCTGTGGGAGCGGGCTTGCCCGCGATGGCGTCAGAGCATTCACCGCAGAATCCATTGCCATTTATCCATCAAATACAAAGCCTCCTAACTATTGCGTTGACATTCTCTGCCTAGGCAGTAACATCTCGACATACATTCTCTGCCTAGGCAGCTAATCGGTGGTCAGATGAAGCATTTCACTCCAGAAAATTTCCAGCATTGTCATCTCGGCCTTTTGCTCGGGCGCGCCGCGCTGCTCAAGGACCGGATCATCGACACGCACATGGAGCCCCACGGCATCACCGCCGCGCAGTTCAAAGTGCTGATCATCATGGCCCAGTTCGGTGTCGATACCCCGGCCGAGCTGTGCCGTCACCTGTCGCTGGACAGCGGTTCGATGACCCGCATGCTCGATCGTCTGGAACAGAAAGGTTTCCTCGCCCGCCAACGCTCCGAGGCAGACCGGCGTCAGGTTCAGCTGGTGCTGACCGAACAGGGCCAGCAACTGACCGATCAGTTGCCGCAGATCGGCGCCGACGCCATGAATGAACTGGCCGGCGCCATCACCCCGGAAGAATTGAAAACCCTGGAACAGATCCTGAAGAAAATTCTGGTAGCCGCGGGTGACTCGATCACCCTGCTGCGGGTAGGTGGCCATGAACAGTAAAAGCCTGCGTAGCGGCCTGAGCCTGGTGCTGTTGGCCATGAGCCTCGCCGGCTGCGCCAGCTACAGCGGCCTGACCACCGAAGGCGTCAGCCTCGATGCGAAAAATCTAAAGGCCGGGCAATCCCTCAACGGCGTGACGCTGTCGCCCGCGGCGTGGCCGAAAAGCGACTGGTGGAAAAGCCTCGGCGATCCGCAACTCGACGGTCTGATCCGCGAAGCCTTGCACGACAGCCCCGACATGCAAATCGCCGACGCCCGCGCCCATCAGGCCAGCGCCGCTGCCTATGCCGCCGACGCCGCGCGGATGCCGACTCTCGATGCCAGTGCCGGCGTCAGCCGTTCGCGTCTGGCCCGCGATCAGGACCCGAGCGGGCAGGGCGGCACCTATTCCACCGTGCGTAATCTCGGTGCCAGTTTCAATTACAACTTCGACCTATGGGGCGGCCAGCGCGCTGCCTGGGAAGCCGCATTGGGCCAGGCCCGTGCCGCCGAAGTCGATCAGCAGGCTGCGCAGCTGACCTTGTCCGCCGATGTCGCCCGCGCCTACAGCGATCTGGGGCAGGCGCACATCATCCATGACCTGGCCAGCGAAGACCTCAAGCGCACCCAACAAATGCTCGACCTCAGCCAGCGTCGCCTGAGCTCGGGGATCGACAGCCAGTACCAGTTCCAGCAGACCGAAAGCCTGGAAGCCAGCGCCGAAGCCAGCCTGATCGACGCCGAGAAACGTCTGCAAAGCGCGAAAATCGCCTTGGCGGTGCTGTTGGGCAAAGGCCCGGATCGCGGCAATGAAATCGCCCGACCGAAAGTTCTCCAAGCCAGCGCCGTGGCGTTGCCGTCGGTGCTACCGGCAGAGTTGCTCGGTCGTCGCCCGGACCTGGTGGCGGCACGCTGGCGGGTTGAAGCCGCGAGCAAAAACATCGCGGCGGGCAAGACTCAGTTTTACCCCAACCTCAACCTGAGCGCGGCGGCCGGTGTCGAATCATTGCTGGGCGATGCGATGTTCGGTTCCGCCAGTCGCTTCTTCAATGTCGCGCCGACGATCTCGGTGCCGATTTTCGACGGTGGCCGTTTGCGGGCCGACCTCGATTCCCGCGATGCCGATTACGACCTCGCGGTGGCGCAGTACAACAAAAGTCTGGTGAAAGCCCTGGGCGATGTCAGCGACACCATCAACCAGTTGCGCGATATCGGCCGGCAAATCGGCGCCCAGCAGCACGCCACCGACATTGCCCAGGATTCTTACAACACCGTGGTCCAGCGCTACGGTTCCGGTATCGGTAATTACCTGGATGTGCTCAGCATCGAGCAGCAATTGCTCCAGGCCCAGCGTCAACTGGCCAACCTGAATGCCGAGCAGATCGACCTGTCGATTCAACTGATGCAAGCGCTGGGCGGCGGCTTCCAGGGCGAAACCCTGACCGCAGCCAACGCAACCCCAGCCACGCAGCACAACTAATTCAAGGTACCCGTCATGGCCACTGTCGATACATCCCAAGCCCCTGACAACGCTCAAGACACGAGCAATCCACGCAAGCGCAAAGTGATGCTGTTTGCACTGACCATCGTGGTGATCCTCGCCGGGCTCGGCGTCTGGGGTTATCAAGAATTTTACGGTCGCTGGAACGAAAGCACCGACGACGCCTATGTGAACGGCAACGTGGTGGAAATCACCCCGCTGGTCACTGGCACCGTGGTCAGCATCGGTGCCGACGATGGCGACCTGGTCCACGAAGGCCAGGTGCTGATCAACTTTGACCCGAACGACGCCGAAGTCGGTCTGCAAAGTGCCCAGGCCAATCTGGCTCGCACCGTGCGCCAGGTGCGCGGTTTGTACAGCAATGTCGACGGCATGAAAGCCCAGGTCAATGCGCAACAGGCCGAAGTGCAAAAGGCCCAGGACAACTTCAATCGCCGGAAAAACCTCGCTGCTGGCGGGGCGATTTCCCAGGAAGAACTATCCCATGCCCGCGATGACCTGACCTCGGCGCAAAACGCCTTGGCCAACGCCAAACAACAGCTCATGACCACCAGCGCGCTGGTCGATGA
Organism: Pseudomonas sp. F-14 TE3482; assembly: GCF_053629455.1. NCBI lineage: Bacteria > Pseudomonadati > Pseudomonadota > Gammaproteobacteria > Pseudomonadales > Pseudomonadaceae > Pseudomonas > Pseudomonas sp. F-14 TE3482. Next base: position 5,500,262 of record NZ_JBRJII010000001.1, on the reverse strand, counting down.
CACCGTGGTGTCGTCGCACCCGGACGTGATGTCCGCCGCCGCGCAATTGCGTCAGGCGTACCTGACCCATGCCCGTAGCACCTTGATCGCGCCGGTCACCGGTTACGTTGCCAAACGCAGCGTGCAACTGGGCCAGCGGGTCCAGCCGGGCACCGCGCTGATGGCAGTGATCCCGTTGGATCAGCTGTGGATCGACGCCAACTTCAAGGAAACCCAGCTGCGTGACATGCGCATCGGTCAGCCGGTCGACATCGAGGCCGACCTCTACGGCAGCGACGTCAAATACAGCGGCACCATCGACAGCCTCGGCGCCGGGACTGGCAGCGCGTTTGCCTTGCTGCCGGCGCAGAACGCCACCGGTAACTGGATCAAGATCGTCCAGCGGGTGCCGGTGCGGATTCACATCAACGCCGAAGAGCTGGCCAAGCACCCGTTGCGGGTCGGCCTGTCGACTCAGGTCGATGTGAACCTGCGCGACCAGAGCGGTCCGGTGCTGGCCCAACAGTCGCCGCAAAAGGCTTCGTTCAGCACCGGCATCTACGACCGTCAGTTGGCCGAGGCCGACGCGATGATCACCCAGCTGATCCATGACAACAGCGCCGCGGTCAGTAAAACCGCGCACCGTTGATTGGTCATCACACCGACCCTGTGGGAGCGAGCCTTTGTGGCGAGGGAGCAAGCTCCCTCGCCACAAAGGCTCACTCCCATAAGGTCAGCTGCGTCAGTAATAGGCGCCGTGCCAATCAGGTTTCAAAGGATTTGCGATGAGCAATAACGCGTCTTTCACGCCGCCCAGCCTGCTGCTCAGCACCATCGGCCTGTCGCTGGCGACCTTCATGCAGGTGCTCGACACCACCATCGCCAACGTGGCCTTGCCGACGATTTCCGGCAACCTGGGCGTGAGTTCGGAGCAGGGCACCTGGGTCATCACCTCGTTTGCCGTGAGCAACGCCATTGCGCTGCCGCTGACCGGTTGGCTCAGCCGGCGTTTCGGCGAGGTGAAGCTGTTTCTCTGGGCGACGATCCTGTTCGTGCTGGCCTCGTTTCTCTGTGGCATCTCAACCTCGATGCCGGAGCTGATCGGCTTTCGGGTGCTTCAAGGCCTGGTGGCAGGTCCCTTGTACCCGATGACCCAGACGCTGTTGATCGCAGTCTATCCACCCGCCAGGCGAGGCATGGCCCTGGCGTTGCTGGCGATGGTCACGGTGGTGGCGCCGATTGCAGGGCCGATCCTCGGCGGATGGATCACCGACAGCTACAGCTGGCCGTGGATTTTCTTTATCAACGTGCCAATCGGGATTTTTGCGGTGATGGTGGTGCGCCAGCAACTCAAGACGCGTCCGGTGGTGACCAGTTACCAGCCAATGGATTACGTCGGTTTGATCACCTTGATCGTCGGTGTCGGCGCATTGCAGGTGATCCTCGACAAGGGCAATGATCTGGACTGGTTCGAATCGAACTTCATCATCGTCGGCGCGGCTATTTCAGTGATTGCGCTGGCGGTGTTCGTGATTTGGGAAATGACCGACAAACACCCGGTGGTCAACCTGCGGTTGTTCGCTTACCGCAACTTTCGTATCGGCACCATCGTGCTGGTGGGCGGTTATGCCGGGTTCTTCGGTATCAACCTGATCCTGCCACAATGGCTGCAAACCCAAATGGGCTACACCGCCACCTGGGCCGGATTGGCGGTGGCGCCGATCGGTATTTTGCCGGTGCTGCTGTCGCCGTTTGTCGGCAAGTACGCGCACAGTTTCGACCTCCGACTATTGGCCGGTGGCGCGTTCCTCTGCATCGGTTTGAGTTGCTTCATGCGCGCCGGGTTTACCAACGAAGTGGACTTCCAGCACATCGCGCTGGTGCAGCTGTTCATGGGCATTGGCGTGGCGCTGTTCTTCATGCCGACCCTGAGCATTTTGATGTCGGACTTGCCGCCGAGCCAGATTGCCGACGGCGCAGGACTTGCGACCTTCCTGCGGACCCTGGGCGGTAGTTTTGCGGCATCGTTGACCACCTGGATCTGGATTCGCCGGGCCGATCAACACCATGCATATTTGAGTGAAAGCATCACCACGTATGAGCCGGCGACCCGGGAGGCGTTGAACACGCTCGGCGGGGCGGGTAACCCGGCTTACGCGCAACTGGATCATGTGCTGACCAGCCAGGCGTACATGCTCTCCACCGTGGATTACTTCACGTTGCTGGGGTGGGCGTTCATGGGGTTGATTCTGCTGGTGTGGCTGGCGAAACCGCCGTTTGCGGCGAAGGCGGGGCCTGCTGCTTCCGGTCATTGAGATAAACACAAACCCCTGTGGGAGCGGGCTTGCCCGCGATAGCGGAAGATCATTCAACAACGTTGTTGAATGATCCACCGTCATCGCGGGCAAGCCCGCTCCCACAGGTTCTTTTGTTCGGCCGTTAGTTTGCGGGTGCGGCCAGTTGTGGCGGCGGGGTGAAATCAAACGGCGCCAGCGCAAACCCATTCTCATCCACCTGCAACGCCCAGCCCTGACGGTCCCAATCCCCCAACACAATACGCTTGGCCGCCTGCTCGCCAATCTGCAACTTGTGGATGGCCGGGCGATGGGTATGCCCGTGGATCAAGGTCTTCACGCCATAGTGCTGCATGACCCGCGGCACTTCTTCCGGTGTGACATCAACAATGTCATTGGCCTTCATCCGCACCTGCGCACGGCTTTCACTGCGCAGCTTGTGCGCCAGTTTCTGGCGTGTGCGCAAGGGCAGGTGCCGCAGGATAAACAGGGTGATCGGGTTGCGCAGGTAACGTCGCAGCTTCATATAGCCGACGTCGCGGGTGCAGAGGCTGTCGCCATGCATCAACAGCACGGGCTCGTCGTAAAACTGCACGACACTCGGGTCTTTCAACAACGTGCAGCCGGCCTGTTTGCAGAAAGCCTGGCCAAGCATGAAGTCGCGATTGCCGTGCATCAGATAAATGGCCGTGCCGCTGTCGCTGAGGTCGCGCAGGGCCTGGCAGATGGAACGCTGGAACGGCGTCATGGCATCGTCGCCAATCCACGCCTCGAAAAAGTCGCCCAGAATGTACAACGCACTCGCCGAGCGGGCACGTCTAGCGAGCAAATCCAGAAACGCCCGGGTAATGTCCGGGCGCTCCTCTTCCAGATGCAAGTCTGAAATCAGCAGTATCACTCAATGATCTCGGCTTTCTCGATGATCACGTCTTCTGCGGGTACGTCCTGGTGGCCGGCTTTGGAAGTCGTGGCCACGCCTTTGATCTTGTCGACCACGTCGGTGCCTTCGACTACTTTGGCGAATACAGCGTAGCCCCAACCCTGAACGGTCTTGGCGCTGTGGTTCAGGAAGCTGTTGTCAGCCACGTTGATGAAGAACTGGGCGGAAGCCGAATGCGGCTCCATGGTGCGGGCCATGGCCACGCTGTACTTCACGTTCGGCAGGCCGTTGTCGGCTTCGTTCTGGATGCTTGGGCGCTTGTCTTTCTTTTCTTTCATGCCTGGCTCGAAACCGCCGCCCTGGATCATGAAGTTGCCGATGACACGGTGGAAAACGGTGTTTTCGTAGTGACCGGCTTTGACGTATTCGATGAAGTTGGCCACGGTGATCGGGGCTTTCTCAGCGTTCAGTTCCAGGACGATGTCGCCGAAGTTGGTGGACAGTTTGACTTGGGTCATGATCGGTACTCTTTTTTCTATGAATTCGTGGGTTTCGGGGCTCTACAGCCCTCAACCAGTCCGGCCAGTGTCGGCCAAGGCACGCAGTTTAGCGTGCCGGGCGCGAATTTCGAGGCTGTTTTTCATTGCCGGCCGATTAAATGCAGCCGATTGCCGGCCTGCTCTGTCAGCCACTTGACAGCATCGGCTATGATAAGCCCCTTTGATTTATAACAGCCGCTTTGATTTGGCCAACTGGCCGCGCACTTGTACGTTCAAGGATCCTATGAGCAAGCCCACTGTCGACCCTACCTCGAATTCCAAGACCGGCCCTGCCGTGCCGGTCAATTTCCTGCGCCCGATCATCCAGGCGGACCTGGACTCGGGTAAGCACACGCAGATCGTCACCCGTTTCCCGCCTGAGCCCAACGGCTACCTGCACATCGGTCACGCCAAGTCGATCTGTGTGAACTTCGGTCTGGCCCAGGAATTCGGCGGCGTCACGCACCTGCGTTTCGACGACACCAACCCGGCCAAGGAAGACCAGGAATACATCGACGCGATCGAAAGCGACGTCAAATGGCTGGGCTTCGAATGGTCCGGTGAAGTGCGCTATGCCTCGCAGTATTTCGACCAGTTGCACGACTGGGCGGTAGAACTGATCAAGGCCGGCAAGGCCTACGTCGACGACCTGACCCCCGAGCAAGCCAAGGAATACCGTGGCAGCCTGACCGAACCGGGCAAGAACAGCCCGTTCCGTGACCGCTCGGTTGAAGAAAACCTCGACCTGTTCGCCCGCATGAAGGCCGGCGAATTCAAGGACGGCGCACGCGTGCTGCGGGCCAAGATCGACATGGCCTCGCCGAACATGAACCTGCGCGACCCGATCATGTATCGCATCCGTCATGCCCATCACCACCAGACCGGCGACAAGTGGTGCATCTACCCGAACTACGACTTCACCCACGGTCAGTCGGACGCCATCGAAGGCATCACCCACTCGATCTGCACCCTGGAGTTCGAAAGCCATCGTCCGCTGTACGAATGGTTCCTCGAGAACCTGCCAGTACCGGCGAAACCGCGTCAGTACGAATTCAGCCGCCTGAACCTGAACTACACCATCACCAGCAAGCGCAAGCTCAAGCAACTGGTTGATGAAAAGCACGTTCACGGTTGGGACGATCCGCGCATGTCCACGCTGTCGGGTTTCCGTCGCCGTGGCTACACGCCCAAATCGATCCGCAACTTCTGCGAAATGATCGGCACCAACCGTTCCGACGGCGTGGTCGACTTTGGCATGCTCGAATTCAGCATCCGTGACGACCTCGACCACAGCGCCCCACGCGCCATGTGCGTATTGCGTCCGCTGAAAGTCGTGATCACCAACTACCCGGAAGGCCAGGTCGAAAACCTCGAATTGGCGTGCCACCCGAAAGAAGACATGGGCGTGCGCGTTCTGCCGTTCGCCCGTGAGCTCTACATCGACCGTGAAGACTTCATGGAAGAGCCGCCGAAGGGCTACAAGCGCCTGGAGCCAAACGGCGAAGTGCGTCTGCGCGGCAGCTACGTGATCCGTGCCGACGAAGCGATCAAGGACGCCGATGGCAACATCGTCGAACTGCGTTGCTCCTACGATCCGGAAACCTTGGGCAAGAACCCGGAAGGCCGCAAGGTCAAAGGGGTGGTGCACTGGGTGCCGGCCGCCGCCAGCGTCGAGTGCGAAGTGCGTCTGTATGATCGCCTGTTCCGTTCGGCCAACCCTGAGAAGGCCGAAGACAGCGCCAGTTTCCTGGACAACATCAACCCTGACTCGCTGCAAGTTCTCACTGGTTGTCGTGCCGAGCCTTCGCTGGGCAATGCACAGCCGGAAGACCGTTTCCAGTTCGAGCGCGAAGGTTACTTCGTCGCGGATATCAAGGACTCGAAACCGGGCGCTCCGGTGTTCAACCGTACCGTGACCTTGCGTGATTCGTGGGGCCAGTGATTCAAGGAACAACATAAAGTGCTTACGATCTACAACACGCTCACCAAGAGCAAAGAAGTCTTCAAGCCGCTGGATGGCAACAAGGTGCGCATGTACGTCTGCGGGATGACCGTGTACGACTACTGCCACCTGGGCCATGGCCGCAGCATGGTCGCGTTCGACCTGGTGACCCGCTGGTTGCGGTTCAGCGGTTACGACCTGACCTACGTGCGCAACATCACCGACATCGACGACAAGATCATCAATCGGGCCAACGAGAACGGCGAGTCGTTCGAAGCTTTGACCGAGCGCATGATCGCGGCGATGCACGAAGATGAAGCGCGCCTGAATATCAAGAAGCCGGACATGGAACCGCGTGCCACCGACCATATCCCGGGCATGCACGCGATGATCCAGACCTTGATCGACAAGGGCTACGCCTACGCACCGGGCAATGGCGACGTGTACTACCGCGTCGCCAAGTTCATGGGCTACGGCAAGCTGTCGCGCAAGAAGATCGAAGACCTGCGCATCGGCGCACGGATCGAAGTCGACGAGTCCAAGCAGGATCCGCTGGACTTCGTGCTGTGGAAAGCCGCCAAGCCGGGCGAGCCGAGTTGGGAATCGCCATGGGGCGCCGGGCGTCCGGGCTGGCACATCGAGTGCTCGGTGATGTCGACCTGCTGCCTGGGTGAAACCTTCGACATTCATGGCGGCGGCAGCGACCTCGAGTTCCCGCACCATGAAAACGAAATCGCCCAGAGCGAAGCGGCCACCGGCAAGACCTACGCCAACGCGTGGATGCATTGCGGCATGATTCGCATCAATGGCGAGAAGATGTCCAAGTCCTTGAACAACTTCTTCACCATTCGCGACGTGCTGGAAAAGTACCACCCGGAAGTCGTGCGTTACCTGCTGGTGTCCAGCCACTACCGCAGCGCGATCAACTATTCGGAAGACAACCTCAAGGACGCCAAAGGCGCGCTCGAGCGTTTCTACCACGCGTTGAAAGGCCTGCCGAACGTGGCACCGGCGGGTGGCGAAGCCTTCGTCGAGCGTTTCACTCAGGTGATGAACGACGACTTTGGCACGCCGGAAGCCTGTGCGGTACTGTTCGAGATGGTGCGCGAGATCAACCGTCTGCGCGAGAGCGATCTTGATGCGGCGGCTGGTCTGGCGGCACGCTTGAAGGAATTGGCCAGCGTGTTGGGTGTGTTGCAACTCGAAGCCGATGACTTCCTGCAGGCCGGTGCCGAAGGGCGGGTCGATGCGGCTGAGGTTGATGCACTGATCCAGGCTCGTTTGACGGCTCGTGCCAACAAGGACTGGGCCGAATCCGACCGCATCCGCGACCAGCTCACCGCCATGGGCGTGGTACTGGAAGACGGCAAGGGCGGGACGACCTGGCGATTGGCTGACTGATTGCTGCGTTTGCTACAAAACAAAACCCGCCTTGTGCGGGTTTTTGTTTATGTGCATTGCGCAAGTGCGGCGGTGTCTGGGCTGACGTCTTCGCGGGCAAGCCCGCTCCCACAATGGCCGAGGTGGATTCCGATTTTGTGTACGACACAAATCCCTGTGGGAGCGGGCTTGCCCGGATGGTCTCAAGCCGAACACAACCCGTGGGGTCTTTGTCACTCAACCTGGCGCAATCGCTTGTAGAGGGTGTTGCGGCTAACCCCCAAGCGCCGCGCCAGGTGCGAAATATTCCCCCCAGCCGCCTGCAACTGCCGATTCAATGCCTCGGCATCATTGAGGTCGACCGCTACCGGCTCCGGTGAATCCACCGGCTCCATCTCCAGATCGACAAAGAAATCATCCGGCAAATGCTCCGGCCGCACCGGTTGTTCCTCGGCCATGGCCAGCGCTACTTGCATCACGCTGCTGACCTGACGCAAATTCCCCGGCCACGGATGACGGCTGAACAGCTCCATCACTTCACGGCTCAAGCCCGCCCATTGGCTCGGTTCGCGGTGCTGTTCCCACAGCCGTTTGAACAACGCTTCCTTATCGCTGCGTTCCCGTAGCGGCGGCAGTTCAAGGGTCAAACCGCCGATCCGGTAATACAAATCCTCACGAAACCGCCCCAACTGAACCTGTTCGCGCAACGAGCGGTTGGTCGCTGAAATGATCCGAATGTCCACCGGGAACAACTCGCTGCTGCCCACCGGTTGCACGCAACGCTCTTGCAATACCCGCAACAGCCGGGCCTGGGTCGGTAGCGGCATGTCGCCGATTTCATCGAGGAACAGTGTGCCTTTGTCCGCCTTGCGGATCAGCCCGATGCTGCCTTTCTGATTGGCGCCGGTGAACGCACCTTTCTCATAGCCAAACAGCTCGGATTCCACCAGTTCGGCGGGGATCGCTGCACAGTTGACGGCAATGAACGGCTGTTTGCTGCGTGAACTGGCCTGATGCAGGGCTTTGACGAAGACTTCCTTGCCGACGCCGGTTTCCCCGTGAATTAACAGCGGAATGTCTTTTTCCAGCAAACGCTCGGCCTGGCGCACGGCTTTTTCCACGCGGCTGTCGCCAAAATGCAGGGTGTTGAGGCTGATCACGGCGGGCGCTGACGCCGAGGGTTCAGCACGCTCAGGTTCAGAAAACAGACGAGCCCGAATCGGCGCCTGTTTCGGTCGTTTCAACAGGCACTGGAAACGGTTGCGCCCCGAGGCTTGCAGGGCAAACGGCAGGCCGTCCGGCTGGTTCAGCAGTTCCAGCAAAGAGACTTTGAACAGGCTTTCGACGCTGACCCGCGACAGGCTGATGCCTAGCAGATTATCGGCCCGGCGATTGGCCGACAGCACCTGACCGGTTTCGTCGAAGATCAGCAACCCGGCCCATTGGCTGTCGAGGTTATTCAGCCCAGTGTTGAAGGTCAGCTGGAAATGCTGGCCATGGAACAGGTTGAGTATCAGCCGGTTCTCCACGGTCTGGCTCATCATCTTGACCATGCCCAGGGTGTGGGACGGCGGCAGGTAGCTGTCGCTGGACACATCCAGCACCGCGATCACTTTGCGCTCGGCATCGAAAATCGGCGCGGCGGAGCCGGTCATGAAGCGGTTGGCCTTGAGAAAATGTTCATCGTGTTCGATGTGCACGGCCTGTTCGCAGGCTAGCGCAGTGCCGATCGCATTGGTCCCGCTGCAACGTTCCATCCAGCTGGCGCCGGCGCTGAAACCGCGAGCCAGGCTCGGCTCAATGAAACGCTGGGTACCCCAGGACGTCAGCACCTGGCCCTGATTATCGGCGAGCATGATCAGGCAATTGGAGTTGCTGAGGATGTTCTCGTAATACGGCAGGACTTCCTGATGGGTGGTCTGCACCAGTGAATGCTGGCTCTCCAGCAACTGGGCGATGCCATCGGCCGGCAGTTGATCGAACGCTGGTGCGCTCTGATGATCGAGCCCGAACGCGCGGCAGCGGGACCAGGAGTCCTGGATGATGGCGTCGTGGGAGAGCGGCGGGGCAGGTGCGGCCATGGCGGTCGATCTCTGAGCAAGCTTTTATTGTTGTTATAAGTAGTTCCCTGTGGGAGCGAGCCTGCTCGCGATAGCGATCGGTCAGTCGACTTCAATGCTGACTGATCCACCGCTATCGCGAGCAGGCTCGCTCCCACAGGTTCTGCGACTTTGCGCATCTGCAGGCAAGACAAAGCGTCCGTAGAGTGTTGTTCACTATTGTTCATTGTCAACCGCCGGATTGTTCAATTGTTCAGTCGCGGTTGTTCATTTCTGTTCAGCTACGAACGCGGTTTTTCCTCCATTTGAAGGATTTCCAAGCCAGATCAACCGCTTGGAATTTCTGGCACGAATGTCGCTGTAGTGCTCCGGTCGCTTGACTCCAATAATAAAAAGGCCGAGCCATGTCACTAATCCTGGAGCACGTCAGCCGTACCGTCGAGGGTCAAACCTGGATCGATGATGCGTGCCTTAACTTCGAACCCGGATCGTTCAACGTTTTGCTCGGTCGCACGCTGTCCGGCAAAACCAGCCTCATGCGCCTGATGGCCGGTCTGGACAAGCCCGACAGCGGCCGCATCCTGATGAACGGTGTCGATGTCACCCAGCGCCCGGTGCGTTTGCGCAATGTGTCGATGGTTTATCAGCAGTTCATCAATTACCCGACCATGACGGTGTTCGAGAACATCGCTTCGCCGCTGCGCCAGTCCGGCGTTTCCAACGAGTTGATCCAGAGCAAAGTGCTGGACACTGCGAAGATGCTGCGCATCGAGAAATTCCTCCAGCGTTATCCTTTGGAACTCTCCGGCGGCCAGCAACAGCGCACCGCCATGGCCCGGGCGTTGGTCAAGGATGCCGAGCTGATTCTGTTCGACGAGCCGCTGGTCAACCTCGACTACAAGCTGCGCGAAGAACTGCGCCAGGAAATGCGCGAGCTGTTCAAGGCCCGGCACACCATCGCAATTTACGCCACCACGGAACCCAACGAAGCCCTGGCGCTGGGCGGTACCACCACGATTCTTCACGAAGGTCGGGTGATTCAGAGCGGCAAGTCCTCCGAGGTGTATCACCAGCCGCAAACCGTGCTGGCGGCGGAGTTGTTCTCCGAACCGCCGATCAACCTGATGCCGGGGCGCATTGCCGGCAACGAAGTCAGTTTCGCCAATTTTGTGCACTTTCCGTTGAACGTCGATCTGCGGCCGGTGGGCGAGGGCGAGTTCCGTTTTGGCGTGCGCCCCAGCCACATTTCGCTGGTGCCGAGCAATGACGATGACCTGGAACTGGCGGTGACCGTCGAGGTGGCCGAGATCAGCGGTTCGGAAACCTTCCTGCACGTGCGCAACGAGTATTTCCTGCTGGTGCTGCATTTGCCGGGTGTTCACGAATACGACGTCGACGCGCCGATTCGCATCTATATCCCGACCCATAAACTGTTTGTGTTCGATATGCAGGGGCGGCTGGTTCAGGCGCCCGGTCGGCGCATTGCGAGGGTTGCCTGATGGCCGAAATCCGTTTGCAGAACCTTGCCCACAGCTACACCTCGACGCCGACTGGCCCTGAGGATTACGCAATCCGCGAGATGGACCACGTTTGGGAGCAGGGCGGTGCTTATGCGCTGCTCGGGCCTTCGGGGTGTGGCAAGTCGACTTTGCTCAACATCATTTCCGGGTTACTCAGCCCGTCCCAGGGCCAGGTGCTGTTCGACAGTAAAGTGGTCAACGAACTGACCCCGGAAAAGCGCAACATCGCCCAGGTTTTCCAGTTTCCGGTGGTCTACGACACCATGACGGTGTTCGATAACCTGGCCTTTCCATTGCGCAATCAGGGCATGGCAGAAGCGAAAATTCACACCAAGGTGCAGGAAATCGCTGAAGTCCTCGATCTCCAGGCACTGCTGTACAAAAAGGCGCGCAACCTTACTGCCGATGAAAAACAGAAAGTCTCCATGGGCCGTGGGCTGGTGCGCGATGACGTGTCGGCGATTCTCTTCGATGAACCGCTGACGGTGATCGACCCGCACCTGAAGTGGAAGCTGCGGCGCAAGCTCAAGCAGATTCACGAGCAGTTCAATATCACCATGGTCTACGTCACCCACGATCAGCTCGAAGCTTCGACCTTCGCTGACAAGATCGCCGTGATGTATGGCGGCCAGATCGTGCAGTTCGGCACGCCACGGGAATTGTTCGAGCGGCCGAGCCACACCTTTGTCGGCTATTTCATCGGCAGCCCGGGGATGAACCTGATCGAGGTCCAGCCTCAAGCCGGCGGTGTCGGTTTTGCCGGGACTCACTTGCCGTTGTCCGACGCGATGCAGAAACAAATCGCCGAGTCCGAATGGAAAATCCTGAAGGTCGGCATTCGTCCGGAGTTCGTTCATGTGTGGGACGAACCCTGTGATGACGCGATGCAGGCACAGGTCCTACACGTCGAAGACCTGGGCACCTACAAGATCATGACCCTGAACCTCGACGGCGCGCCGCTGAAAGTACGCCTGGCCGAAGACAAACCAGTGCCTGAAGGCACGGCGTACATCAGTTTTCCGGCGCAATGGCTGATGGTCTATGCCGATGATTACCTGCTGGAGGTGCTGCCATGAACAAGGTGCAGAACAACAAGGCGTGGTGGCTGGTGTTGCCAGTGTTTCTGCTGGTGGCATTCAGTGCGGTGATCCCGATGATGACCGTGGTCAACTACTCGGTGCAGGACATCTTCGACCAGTCCAGCCGCTACTTCGTCGGTGCCGACTGGTACAAGCAAGTGCTGCTCGACCCTCGGCTGCATGACTCGCTGCTGCGCCAGTTCATCTACTCCGGTTGCGTGTTATTGATCGAAATTCCATTGGGCATCGCCATCGCCCTGACCATGCCGACCAAGGGCCGTTGGTCGTCGGTTGTGCTGATAATTCTGGCGATTCCGCTGCTGATTCCGTGGAACGTGGTTGGCACCATCTGGCAGATTTTCGGCCGGGCCGACATCGGTTTGCTCGGTTCGAGCCTCAATGCCATGGGTATCAGCTACAACTATGCATCCAACACCATGGACGCCTGGGTCACGGTGTTGGTGATGGACGTCTGGCACTGGACGTCGCTGGTTGCGCTGCTGTGTTTCTCCGGTTTGCGGGCGATTCCGGACGTGTATTACCAGGCTGCGCGGATTGATCGAGCGTCGGCCTGGGCGGTTTTCCGACACATCCAGTTGCCCAAGCTCAAGAGCGTGCTGCTGATCGCGGTGATGCTGCGGTTCATGGACAGCTTCATGATCTACACCGAGCCGTTCGTACTGACGGGGGGCGGTCCGGGGAATGCCACGACCTTCTTGAGTCAGACGCTGACCCAAATGGCCGTAGGGCAATTCGACCTCGGCCCGGCGGCAGCTTTCTCACTGGTGTACTTCCTGATCATCCTGTTGGTGTCGTGGCTGTTCTACACCGCCATGACTCACTCTGACGCCAATCGGTGAGGCCCGCCATGAGCAAGAGAAAGCTGATTCCGCTGCTGATCTACATCCTGTTCCTGCTGGTGCCGATCTACTGGCTGCTGAACATGTCCTTCAAGAGCAACACCGAAATCCTCGGCGGTCTGACGCTGTTTCCCCAGGATTTCACCTTCGCCAACTACAAGGTGATCTTCACTGACCCGAGCTGGTACACCGGTTATCTCAACTCGCTGTACTACGTGAGCCTGAACACGGTGATTTCCCTGAGCGTGGCGCTGCCGGCGGCGTATGCGTTTTCACGCTATCGTTTCCTCGGTGACAAGCACCTGTTTTTCTGGCTGCTGACTAACCGCATGGCGCCACCGGCAGTTTTCCTGCTGCCATTCTTCCAGTTGTATTCCTCGATCGGGCTGTTCGACACCCACATCGCGGTTGCGCTGGCTCACTGCCTGTTCAACGTGCCGTTGGCGGTGTGGATTCTTGAAGGCTTCATGTCCGGCGTTCCCAAGGAAATTGACGAAACCGCCTACATCGACGGCTACAGTTTCCCCAAGTTCTTCGTGAAGATCTTCGTCCCGTTGATCGGCTCCGGGATCGGCGTCACGGCGTTTTTCTGCTTCATGTTTTCCTGGGTCGAGCTGTTGCTGGCGCGAACCCTGACCTCAGTGAACGCCAAACCCATCGCGGCGGTGATGACCCGCACGGTCTCGGCGTCCGGCATCGACTGGGGCGTGCTGGCGGCAGCGGGGGTGTTGACGATTCTGCCGGGCATGTTGGTGATCTGGTTTGTTCGCAACCACGTGGCCAAGGGCTTTGCCCTGGGCCGGGTATGAGGAACTGATGATGGAATGGATGAGTTGGACGGGCCCCACGGCGGCGTTCTTCAGCGTCATAGCCTTGATCCTGACGGGCATGACGACCTGGGAATTGCGTTCGCCGAGTATCCCTCGGCGTGGTTTTTTGCCGATTGCCACTACCCGTGGTGATCGGCTGTTCATCGGTCTTCTCGGCAGCGCCTACCTGCATTTGCTGGTAATCGGCGTCACCGACTGGAGCATCTGGGTAGCGTTCGCGTTGTCCCTGGTGTGGCTGTTGGCTGTGATGCGTTGGGGCTAGTCGAAATCGATCGGCATGCATGTCCCGAAACCTAAACAGGAGGTCTCTATGTTCGACAAAAACAATAAGCTGCGACATAGCGTTTCATTGGCAGCCATGCTGGCACTCAGCGGGTTGAGCGCTGCGGCCTGGGCCGATGCCTATGAAGACGCCGCCAAGAAATGGATTGGCAGCGAGTTCAAACCGTCCACCCTGACCGAAGCCCAGCAGCTCGAAGAGCTGAAGTGGTTTATCAAAGCGTCCGAGCCGTTTCGCGGGATGAGCATCAAGGTGGTTTCGGAAACCATCGCGACCCACGAATATGAATCCAAAACGCTGGCCAAGGCCTTTACCGAGATCACCGGGATCAAGTTGACCCACGACTTGCTGCAAGAAGGCGACGTGGTGGAAAAGCTGCAGACCCAGATGCAATCGGACAAGAACATCTATGACGGCTGGGTCAACGACTCGGACCTGATCGGTACGCACTTTCGCTACGGCAAGACCGAATCGATCACCGACCTGATGGCCAACGAAGGCAAGGCTTACACCTCACCGACCCTGGACATCAAAGACTTCATCGGTATCTCGTTCACCACCGCGCCGGATGGCAAGGTCTATCAACTGCCCGACCAGCAGTTCGCCAACCTCTACTGGTTTCGCGCCGACTGGTTCGAGCGTGCGGATCTGAAAGCGAAATTCAAAGAAAAATACGGTTATGAACTGGGCGTACCGGTGAACTGGTCGGCCTATGAAGACATTGCCAAATTCTTCAGCGAAGACGTCAAGGAAATTGACGGCAAACGCGTCTACGGCCACATGGACTACGGCAAGAAAGACCCGTCCCTCGGCTGGCGCTTCACCGATGCCTGGTTCTCCATGGCGGGTGCTGGCGATAAAGGCATACCCAACGGTTTGCCGGTGGACGAGTGGGGTATCCGCGTCGAGGATTGTCATCCGGTCGGCTCCAGCGTGACCCGCGGCGGCGATACCAACGGCCCGGCGGCGGTGTATGCGACCACCAAGTACGTTGACTGGATGAAAAAATACGCGCCACCGGAGGCGGCGGGCATGACCTTCTCCGAATCCGGGCCGGTGCCGTCCCAGGGCAATATCGCCCAGCAGATCTTCTGGTATACCGCGTTTACCGCCGACATGACCAAACCGGGCTTGCCGGTGATGAACGCCGACGGCACGCCGAAATGGCGCATGGCACCCTCGCCGAAAGGTCCGTACTGGGAGGAGGGCATGAAGCTCGGTTATCAGGACGCCGGTTCCTGGACCTTCCTCAAGTCCACGCCTGAAAAGCAAAAACTCGCGGCCTGGCTGTACGCGCAGTTCGTGACCTCGAAAACCGTATCCCTGAAGAAAACCATCGTCGGCCTGACGCCGATTCGCGAGTCGGACATCAACTCGCAAGCCATGACCGACCTGGCACCGAAACTCGGTGGCCTGGTGGAGTTCTATCGCAGCCCGGCCCGCGTGCAATGGACCCCGACCGGGACCAACGTGCCGGACTATCCTCGTTTGGCACAACTGTGGTGGAGCCACATCGCGGAAGCGGCCAGTGGCGAGAAAACGCCACAACAGGCACTGGACGGTCTGGCCAAGGATCAGGATGCGATCATGACCCGTCTGGAACGCTCCAAGGTACAACCGACCTGCGGGCCGAAAATGAATCCTGAGCGGGATGCGCAGTACTGGTTCGATCAGCCGGGTGCGCCGAAAGCGAAACTGGCGAACGAGAAGCCTAAAGGCGAAACCGTGAGCTATGCCGAACTGCTGAAATCGTGGGAGGCGGCGCGTAAGTAAGCGTCTGTACTGTGTAATGCGAACGGCACCGTAAGGTGCCGTTTTTATTTGTCTCTGTGCCACCGCCATCGCGAGCAGGCTCGCTCCCACATTGAACCGCATTCTTTCTGACAGAACGTAGTCCCCTGTGGGAGCCTGCTCGCGATGGCGTCATTGAGTACGCCGCAAACACTTCAGGTCAGCGCCGCCAGTTGTTCAACCGTCTCCGGAAAGCGCTCAACCAGCCGGATAAGGGTGGTCGCCTGAGCATTAGGTTTCGCCCGTCCTTGTTCCCAGTTCTCCAGCGTCCGGGTATTCGTACGCAAATACATCGCGAACACCGAACGGGAAAGGTTGAGCTGTTGGCGTATGGCTACCACTTCCTCGGCAGTGATTGGCACCAGTTTTGGCAGTTTGACCTTGTGGGTTCGCAGCGTGACCTTGCCTTGGCGCTCGTCGGCCAAGGCTTCAAGGCCTTCCATCAGTTCGGCAAAAATGTCACGTTTCATAGTGGGATCTCGTGTTGATTTCGCTATCTAGAGTTTGTCTGAAAAGTTTCTTCTGGGAAGGCGACAAGTCGTATTGCTCGTTTTTGCTATATATGGTGAACAGCCAGAATTGATCAAAACCCGACCACCAGTAATAAATCACCCTTAGTCCACTGCGCTTGCCTTTACCGCGTCGCTGGTCGGAGAAACGGACCTTTCGCAACCCGCCCATACCTTCCACCAAGTCGCCAGTTTCCGGGTTTTTCAGCAGCTCTAGTTGAAAGCTGCGAAACAGTTCGTCGTCCAGATAGTCATTTCTGTGTTTTTGAAATGCGGGTAATTCGATAAAAAGAGCATCCATGTTCTGTACGTTACCTGCGTATATTTCTATCACAAGAATCGAATAGGTCAAGGCTTCTGTTCCTGCCAATTCGGTCAAGTCATTACATTAAAGTCGAAGGTGGGATCGGGATGTAGGACGCGGCTGATTCACCCGCGAGACGATTCTGGAAAGGGGGGATGAGACCGGGAAAGGCAGGCCGGGTTAACCCAAAATTGCTAAATCTGTGTGCTGGGCAACCAATGGGGCGGCGACATTTATTCCTCGGGGGCGGGAAACCCCAATCGAAACACCGTCACCGTCCCGGGCAAGCTTTTAACCTGCGCCACCCCCTGATGCAGGCTCATGATCGAACGGACGATGGCCAGGCCCAGTCCGGTGCTGCCTTGCGAGTGGGAGCGGCTGCTGTCGACCCGGTAAAAGCGGTCGAACAGATGCGGCAGAGAATTACCCGCATTTCAAAAGCATCGAAGTGACTACCTGGACGACGAACTGTTTCGCAGCTTTCAACTGGAGCTGCTGAAAAACCCGGAAACTGGCGACCTGGTGGGCGATGGCGGTGGATCAGTCAGCATCATTGCCGACTGACAGATCGCTATCGCGAGCAGGCTCGCTCCCACAAGGGGATCATCTACTTGGTTGAAGCTGCGTCTTCGTCGCGTCGATGGGCGAGCTGATACAACGCCGGCAGTATCAGCAGCCAGGCTCGCTCCCACATTAATTCTTTGCCCTGATTCAACAGAGTGGCAGCTACATAACGGATATGTAATCTCCACGCCACCGTCACGAAAGGTTCGGATTGTTACCTTGACCTCGTTAGTTAATTAAACGAGGAATCAAACATGAAACTTGCACAACTGAGTGCGTTTGCAGCGGCGTTGGTGATGTCTTCTGTTGTTTTGGCTGAAGGCGGCGGCGATAGAGCCTTTGAAAAAATGATGGCGGCCAATGACCGCTCGGTGGAGAAGTTTGTCGCCAAAGAACAGGCGCGTGACCCCGTCGTGTTGAATGAAAAGAAGGACGACAAGACCAAAGACTTGTAAGCGTGTCGCACTTGAACTAGCCCGTCATCGAGCGTCGATGCCGGGCTTTTTTATGAGTCGGATTTCGAAGGTGCGGAATATGAACTTGATCAAGTTGATTGCATTCGACGGGGTGATGGCGATGTCTGTGCGCGGGAGACCTTCGGGTCAACCGGGTTCTCCGTTCCCCGGGTTTCCAACCTGCGTACAGCTGCCACCCCTTCGTTCGGAAACCGAATGGGCCAGCTCCACTGCTAGACCGGAGATACACCATGAAAAAGCCAACACCCAACCCTCCCGAAGCAAACACAGCTACGGACACCGACCCTACATCCCCCTACGCCTCCATCGACACCAAAAAACTCCACGAAGCCGCCGAACGCGCCCTCGATTACTACCTCAACCCCGTAGCCCACATCATGGCCAAGCCCTACACCCCCAACCGGATGTTTTTCGCCAATCCCAAAGCCGATACCGAATCCCTGCTGGCCAATGCCAGCGAGTCATTGTCCTCGGCTACGGTCATGCTCGGTGACTTCGCCGCTTTGCTGGAAGGCACCCACCGCAAGACCCTGCTGGGTATTGCGCAAGTGGTCATGCTGGGGGAGCTGGCGGTGAATCAGGCGTTGGATAACGTTGAACCGGGTGAGTAGTCGCGACGACGGTTCTTAAAGAAGCAAAAAAACGCGGCGCTAGAAGGGCCGCGTTTTTTATTGAAAGGACTGGCAAAACTATTCGCTGGTTTTAGGCAAGTACCCCGAAGAGTTTTCCGCTGAGATGGCAAAAATGGCTCAATCACCTCATGGCGCTCAACCATGAATGAAGCCTCTTCATCCGTCAGATCCTTCAGCGCTTCATTCACTTTCTCCGCTGCTGCCATCATCTGTGCCTCTTCGCGCCCGCACATGTAGTTGCGCGAGTCGCTGAAGATAACCATTTGCCCTGGCTTTACCCGTTCACCGAGATGGCGATTGAGCGAGCGGAACTCGCGGCGCAGCACATCGCTGGGTGTGATTTCGAAAAGCGAGCGTTCCAGTGCTTCGAGGGTCATGGGTGTCTGGACGATGTGGAAGCCGGACTCTGCTGGTTTGGGCAGGGTGAAGGCGTGTTCTTCCACCAGATGCTCTGCCGGTGCTGGCTCGGGTTAACAAACGCAAAAACGGCACCCGAAGGTGCCGTTTCTGTTTTCTGCCGAGTACGCCTAAGCGATCAACCCGCCAACCCCGATTGCTGAACCAGGTTCAGCAGCGGCTGTGGGTACAGGCCGAGGAAGAACGCCAGTACGGCAATCGCCAGCAGCATCACGCCGCCTGCACGTTGTTCCCAGTGCAGTTGCGCGTCGTGGCGACGCAGGTTCGGTTCCATCAAGTACAGGGTGACCATCACACGCAGGTAGTAGAAGACGCCGATGGCGCTGCCCAGTACCAGGGAGCCGACCAGCCACCATTGCTGCGATTCGACACCGGTGGCGATGATGTAGAACTTGCCGATGAAGCCCGCGGTCAGCGGGATACCGGCCAGGGACAGCATCATCACGGTCAGGACGGCGGTCAGGTACGGACGGCGCCAGAACAGGCCGCGGTATTCGTACAGGGCATCCGCGTCACGGCCGTTGTACGGCGAGGACATCAGGGTGATCACACCGAACGCACCGAGGCTGGTGATCACGTAGGTGACCAGGTACACGCCGATGGCTTCCACGGCCAGGCCTTTGCTCGCCACCAGGGCGATCAGCAGGTAGCCGAAGTGGGCGATGGACGAGTAACCCAGCAGACGCTTGAGGTTGCTCTGGGTCAGTGCCAGCAGGTTACCGAACAGGATCGACGCGATGGCGATGATGGTCAGTACATCGCTCAGCACGCCACTGCTCGCCGCTGGGGAGATCTGGAACAGACGCACCATCACCGCGAACACAGCGACTTTCGACGCGGTGGCCAGGAACGCTGCCACTGGTGCCGGAGCACCTTCGTAAACGTCCGGGGTCCAGAGGTGGAACGGTACCAGCGACAGTTTGAACGCCAGGCCGATCAGCATCATGCCCAGGCCCATTTGAGCCAGCGAACTTGGCAGGCCAGTGGCCGCCAGGGCCTGACCGATGCCGTTGAAGCTCAGGCTGCCGGCGTCGGCGTAGAGCAGGGCCATGCCGAACAACAGGAACGCGGAACCGGCAGCCGACAGCACCATGTACTTGATGCCGGCTTCCAGCGAACGTTTGTTGAAGAAGGCATACGCCACCAGACCGTAAACCGGTACCGAGAGCAGCTCCAGACCGACGAACAAGCCAGCCAGGTGCTGCGCGCTGACCAAGACCAGGCCACCGGCGGCGGACATCAGGATCAGCAGGTAAAGTTCTTCACGGTTGCCCGGGTAACCCGAACCGCCATCGCCGAGGTAGGCGTGGGCGAGGGTCACACAGGCGAGGGTGGCGACCAGGATCAGCGCCATGTACAGGCAAGCGAAGGTGTCGATCTGCAGCAATGGCGTCACGGCCAGTGGCGCGACTTTCAGGGCTGGCAGGATCGACAGCAGAGCCAGGTTCAGACCTGCCACCGACAGCAGGAAGGTCTGAGAGTGGTTGCGGCGCCATGCGATAGCCAGCATCACCACGATGATCGTGGCGCTGGTGATCAACAACGGCGCAAGCGCGATAAAGTGTTGAGTCGTGAATTCCATAGCGCTCTTACCGGGCCGAAGCGAGTTGAGTGAAGGCGGTGCCGAGCCACTGCTGCACGCCATGCATCGTCGCGGCAGAGGTATCGAGGAACGGTTGCGGGTACACGCCGATGTAAATCAGCAGCGCCGCAAGCCCAACCACCATGATCAGTTCGCGACCGTCCATGCCATGCAGCACCGCGTCCGATTTCGACGGGCCGAAGAAGGCACGGTGGACCATGATCAGCGAGTAGACCGAACCGAACACCAGGCCGGATGTGGCGATCACGGTGACCCATGGCGCGCTGGCGAAGGTGCCGATCAGGATCAGGAACTCACCGACAAAGTTACCGGTCGCCGGCAAGCCCAGGGACGCGGCGGCGAAGAACAGGCTGAGGGCCGGCAGGTAGGCAATCTTCGACCACAGGCCACCCATCTCACGCATATCGCGGGTGTGGGTACGCTCGTACAGCTGACCGGAGAGGATAAAGAGTGCCGCGGCCGACAGACCGTGCGCCAGCATCTGCATCACTGCGCCCTGCAGCGCCAGTTGGCTGCCGGAGTAGATGCCGATCAACACGAAGCCCATGTGGGAAACGGACGAGAAGGCGATCAGACGCTTGATGTCGGTTTGTGCGAAAGCCAGGAAGGCACCGTAGAAGATCCCGATCAGACCCAGGGTCATGGCGAACGGCGCGAACTCGGCCGAGGCATTCGGGAACAGCGGCAGGGCGAAACGCAGCAGGCCATACGCCGCAGTCTTCAACAAGATACCGGCCAGGTCCACGGAACCCGCGGTCGGCGCCTGGGCGTGAGCGTCAGGCAACCAGGAGTGGAACGGTACGACTGGCAGCTTGACCGCGAAGGCGATGAAGAAGCCGAGCATCAGGATGTACTCGGTGGTCGTCGACATCTTGGTTTTCAACAGATCGGCGTAGTTGAAGGTAATCACGCCAGTGTCGTTGAAGTTGACCAGTACCAGGCCCAGGATCGCCACCAACATGATCAGGCCGGAAGCCTGAGTGAAGATGAAGAACTTGGTCGCCGCGTAGATCCGGGTTTTCTTGCCGTCCGAAGAACTGTGACCCCAGAGCGCGATGAGGAAGTACATCGGCACCAGCATCATTTCCCAGAAGAAGAAGAACATGAACAGGTCGAGGGCGAGGAACACGCCAACGACACCGCCCAGGATCCACATCAGGTTCAGGTGGAAGAAGCCCACATGACGCTGGATCTCTTTCCACGAGCAGAGTACCGAGAGGACACCCAGCAGGCCGGTCAGCAGGATCATCAACAGCGACAGGCCGTCGAGGGCCAGGTGCACGTTGATGCCGAAGCGCTGGATCCAGACGTGCTTGAACTCAATCGCCCAGGTCGGATCGGCGCCAGGCGCCGGTGCAAATGAATAGTCACCGTTGGCCCACAGCCAGAGGCCGAGGGAGAGCAGCAGGGACATGGTGATCAGCGCAATCCAGCGGGGGAGGGTGGCGCCGAAGCGCTCACCCATCCAGCACAGCAGGCCGCCGATGAAGGGGATCAGGATTAGCCAGGGCAGAATCATGACGGGCTCGTTTCCTTTCGCAAGTTCGCAAGGTTCATATCAGACCGCTACCAGCACGACGGCGCCGATTACCAGCACGGCACCAGCAGCCATCGAGGCGGCATACCAACGCAATTGACCGGTCTCGGTGCGGCTCAGGGCGGTGTGACCGCCTTTGGCCATACGCGGGATCAGACCGATGGTCTGGTCGAGCGGGTCTTTGCGCAGAATGTGGCTGATCGCAAGGTAAGGCTTGACGAACAGTTTGTCGTAGATCCAGTCGAAGCCCCAGGCAGCGAACCACCAGGCCGAAAGGAAGCGGCCGACGCCGCTGTTGGCGATGGCGGTGACGAAGCGGCGCTTGCCGAGGAACAGCAGCGCGGCCAGCAGGATACCAGCCAGGGCGATGGCACCCGAGGCGATTTCCAGACTGTGCTTGGCTTCGCCGCCGGCATGACCGACGCTTTGTGGCAGTACACCGTGCAGCGGCGGAACGATCATCGCGCCGACGAACGTCGACAGTACGATCAGCACCGACAGTGGCAGCCAGTGAGCAATGCCGTGACCGGCATGCGCTTCGGTCTTCGCTTCACCGTGGAACGCGATGAAGATCAGGCGGAAGGTGTACAGCGAGGTCATGAAGGCGCCGACCAGACCGGCATAAAGCAGACCCTCGTTACCGCTGGCGAACGCTTCCCAAAGGATTTCATCCTTGGAGTAGAAGCCCGCGGTCACCAGCGGCAAGGCCGCCAGGGCCGCGCCGCCGACGATGAAGCTGGCGTAGGCCAGTGGCAGCTTCTTCCACAGGCCGCCCATCTTGAAGATGTTCTGCTCGTGGTGGCAGGCAACGATCACCGAACCGGATGCAAGGAACAGCAGCGCCTTGAAGAAGGCGTGGGTCATCAGGTGGAAGATCGCGCCGTCCCACGCACCTACGCCTAGGGCCAGGAACATGTAGCCGATCTGGCTCATGGTCGAGTAGGCGAGGATACGTTTGATGTCGGTCTGCACCAGTGCGGCAAAACCTGCCAGCACCAGCGTCACGCCACCCACGACACCTACCAGGTGCAGGATATCCGGCGCCAGTGCGAACAGGCCGTGGGTACGGGCAATCAGGTAGACACCGGCGGTCACCATGGTCGCGGCGTGGATCAGTGCCGAAACCGGAGTCGGGCCGGCCATCGCATCCGCCAGCCAGGTTTGCAGCGGCAATTGCGCGGATTTACCGACAGCGCCGCCCAGCAGCATCAGGGTCGCCAGAACGATCCAGAAGTCACCGGCCTTGAAGTGCTCAGGCGCCTTGACCAGCAGCTCCTGAATGTTCAGCGTGCCCAACTGTTGGAACAGGATGAACAGGCCGATGGCCATGAACACGTCGCCGACGCGGGTCACGATGAAGGCTTTGAGTGCCGCGTTACCGTTGTTGCGGTTGCTGTAGTAGAAACCGATCAACAGGTACGAGCACAGACCCACGCCTTCCCAGCCGAAGTACACGAACAGCAGGTTATCGGCCAGGACCAGGAACAGCATGCTGGCGATAAACAGGTTGGTGTAGGCGAAGAAGCGCGAGTAACCGGCTTCACCGCGCATGTACCAGGACGCGAACAGGTGGATCAGGAAGCCAACGCCGACCACCACACCGAGCATGGTCAGGGACAGACCATCCAGGTACAGGGCGAAGTTAGGCGTGAAGCCTTCCACCGCCATCCATTGCCACAACACTTGGGTGTAGTGACCGCCTTCAGGTGGCGCAACGTTGAACTGCCAGATGATGTAGGCCGTGACGATTGCCGACAGGCCAATGGAGCCGACGCCGATCAGCGCCGAAAGGTTTTCCGAGAGGCGTCCACGGGAGAACGACAGCAGCAGGAAACCAATGAGAGGGAATACGAAAGTCAGATAGAGAAGGTTCATCCGCGCATCTCGCTGGCAGCGTCGATATCGAGAGTGTGGAAGCGGCGATACAGCTGCAACAGAATCGCCAGGCCAATACTGGCCTCGGCGGCTGCCAGGCTGATCACCAGGATGAACATGATCTGTCCATCCGGTTGACCCCAGCGGCTACCGGCAACGATGAACGCCAACGCGGAGGCATTCATCATGACCTCCAGGCTCATCAGCACGAAGAGAATGTTGCGCCGGACCATCAGGCCGACCAGACCGAGGCAGAACAGGATGCCAGCGACCGCCAGACCATGCTCCAAAGGGATAGCAGGCATCGTCATTGCTCCTTGGCTTCGTTGCGGCCCAAGTGGAATGCCGTAACCGCTGCGGCGAGCAGCAGCATCGAGGCGAGTTCGACCACCAGCAGATACGGACCGAACAGGCTGATGCCCACGGCCTTGGCGTCTACGGTGGTGTGGCCGATGGCCTGACCGCTGGCATCGCTGAACAGCACATACAGCAGTTCAACCAGCAGCAGGGTGCCGAGGGCGACGGGGCCCAGCCAGATACCGGGCTTGAGCCAGACACGCTCTTGCTGAACCGAGGCCGGGCCCAGGTTCAGCATCATCACCACGAACACGAACAGCACCATGATGGCGCCAGCGTAGGCGATCACTTCCAGTACACCGGCAAACGGTGCGCCGAGGGCGAAGAACGTCATGGCCACGGCGATCAGCGAAATGATCAGGTAGAGCAGGGCGTGCACGGGGTTGGTGTTGGTGATCACGCGAAGCGTGGACACAACAGCGATACCCGATGCGAAATAGAAAGCGAATTCCATCTTTCTTCCTTAAGGCAGCAAGCTCTTCACGTTGATCGGCTGGGCTTCATTCTGCGCGGCGCCTTTAGGCTTACCGGCAATCGCCATACCTGCAACACGATAGAAGTTGTAATCAGGGTTTTTGCCGGGGCCGGAGATCAAAAGATCTTCTTTCTCGTACACCAGGTCCTGACGTTTGAACTCGGCCATCTCGAAATCCGGTGTCAGCTGGATCGCGGTGGTCGGGCAGGCTTCCTCGCAGAGGCCGCAGAAAATGCAGCGCGAGAAGTTGATGCGGAAGAAGTCCGGGTACCAGCGACCGTCTTCGGTTTCAGCTTTCTGCAGCGAGATGCAACCGACCGGGCACGCCACGGCGCACAGGTTGCAGGCTACACAACGTTCTTCGCCGTCGGGGTCGCGGGTCAGCACGATACGACCACGGAAGCGCGGCGGCAGGTACACCGCCTCTTCCGGGTATTGCAGCGTGTCGCGCTTGCGGAAGGCGTGGCCGAAGATCATCACCAGGCTGCGAAGCTGGGTGAAGAAGCCATGCACGATGTCAAAAATGTACTTCATGATTCTCTATCCTCACTGAGCCGCGACGGCGGGCGTGTTGAGCAACACGACCGCAGCGGTCACCAGCATGTTGACGAGGGTCAGCGGCAGGCAGAACTTCCAGCTGAAATCCATCACTTGGTCATACCGTGGGCGCGGAATCGAGGCGCGCAGCAGGATGAAGAACATGATGAAGAACGCGGTTTTCAGTGCGAACCAGATGAACGGGATCTGCGGCAGAATGCCGAACGGACCGTGCCAGCCACCGAAGAACAACGTCACCAGCAGCGCCGAAATCAGCACGATGCCGATGTACTCACCGACAAAGAACATGCCCCATTTCATGCCGGCGTATTCAATGTGGTAACCGTCGGCCAGTTCCTGTTCCGCTTCCGGCTGGTCGAACGGGTGACGGTGAGTCACGGCGACGCCAGCGATGAAGAAGGTCAGGAAACCGAAGATCTGCGGAATGACGAACCACAGGTTCTGCGCCTGGTATTCAACGATGTCGCGCATGTTGAACGAGCCAACCTGGATCACGATGCCCATCAGCGACAGGCCCATGAACACTTCGTACGACACGGTTTGCGCCGAGGCCCGCAAGCTGCCCAACAGGGCGAACTTGTTGTTGCTCGACCAGCCGGCGAACAGCACCGCGTAGACCGACAGACCGGCCATGGCGAAGAAGAACAGGATGCCGATGTTGATATCCGCCACGCCCCAGGTCGGGGTGATCGGGATGATCGCGAAGGCAATCAGCAAGGCGCTCATGGCCACGACCGGCGCCAACGTGAAGATTACTTTGTCGGCGAACGGCGGGGTCCAGTCTTCCTTGAAGAACATCTTGATCATGTCGGCGGCGATCTGGAACGCGCCGAACGGGCCGACACGGTTCGGACCGTAGCGGTCCTGCCAGAGGGCGAGCAGACGACGCTCGACCCAGCTCAGCAGCGCGCCGCACACCACCACGGCGAGCAGGATCACGATGGCCTTGAGGACCGCGATGATTACGTCGATCACTTCAGGAGTGAACAAGGTCATAGCGCTGCCTCCTGCAGACCGTCAACGGATTTGCCGAAGATCGCTGGCGGAATACCGGCAATACCGGCCGGCAATGCGACCAGACCGGCGCCCAGCTCTTCGTTGATACGCAGCGGCAGACGCAAGGTCTGGCCGGCCACGTTCAGGCTCAGCAGGGCACCGTCATTGACACCCAGGCGATCGGCTTCGGACTTGGCCAGCGACAGGTAAGGGGCTGGAATGCGCTCTTGAACCGGCGCGGCTTTGGAAGAGTTCTCTTCGCTGCCGAACAGGTGGAAGAACGGCACGACCTGCCAGGTGCCCGGAGCCGGGTTGAACGCGCGCGGAACACTGGCGAACCAGTTCAGCGAATCACCGGTGCTTTCGATCAGGCGAGTGCCCGGGTCGCCAGCACGGATGTGACCACCGACTTCGTCCTGGAACTTGTTCCAGGCTTGCGGCGAGTTCCAGCCCGGAGACCAGGCGAATGGTACTTGCTGACGCGGTTCGACCGAGCCCGAGTAACCTTCCATGGAGAACGAGAACGCGGTGTCGTTGTCCTGGGAAGTACGCGGTTCGTGCACGCTGATGTCGGCGCGCATGGCGGTCCGGCCACTGTAACGCAGCGGTTCGCGAGCCAGTTTCAGGCCTTTGATGCGGAACGCGGCGGACGGTGCGGCATCGACGATGCGCGCCAGTTGCGGTTTGCTCGCAGCAACGGCAGCGGTGACGTGATCCAGTTGGGTCCAGTCGATCGGCTGGTTCAGCAGGGTCGAACGCAGGGCATGCAGCCAGCGCCAGCCTTCGTGAACCAGAATGCTTGCGTCGAGGTAAGTCGGGTCGAAGACCTGGAAGAAACGCTGGGCGCGGCCTTCCTGGCTGACCAGCGTACCGTCGCCTTCAGCGAAGCTGGCAGCTGGCAGCACCAGGTGCGCGCGATCGCTGGTGGCGGTCTTCTGATGGTCCGCCACGATTACCACTTTCGCGGCGTTCAGGGCAGCATCGACCTTAGCTTTGTCGGTACGGGTGTACAGATCGTTTTCCAGCACGACGATGGCGTCCGCCTTGCCGTCGATCACCGCTTGCAGGGCTGCGTCGACCGAGTCACCACCGAGCATGGCCAGGCCGAGGCTGTTGGCCTCTGGCACGATCAGGCTGATGGAACCGTTCTTCTCGCGCAGCTTCAGGGCCTTGGCGATGTTCGCTGCAGCTTCGATCAGCGCCTTGGAACCCAGCGAGGTACCGGCAATGATCAACGGACGCTTGGCAGCGAGCAGGGCGTTGGCGATGCGCTGAGCCAGTTCAAGGGCTTCAGCGTCCAGGCCTTCAACGGCCGGCGCGCTGGCATCGAGGGCGTGAGCCACGGCGAAACCGATGCGGGCCAGGTCGTCTGGAGCGGCGTGAACGCATTCTTCAGCCACGTCGTCGAGCTTGGTTTCAGCCAGGCTGGCGATGAACAGCGGGTTCAGCGCGTGCTGACCGATGTTCTTCACTGCGGCATCGAGCCATGGCTGAACGCGCATGGCGTCGGCCATGTCTTCGGCTTTGCCCTTGACCGATTGACGCAGGGCCAGGGCCATGCGCGCGGCAGTCTGGGTCAGGTCTTCACCGAGGACGAAAATCGCATCGTGATCTTCGATGTCGCGCATGTTCGGGATCGGCAGCGGGCTGTCTTTGAGCACCTGCACAACCAGCCGAATGCGCTCAAGTTCAGCGGCTTCGATACCGGAGTAGAAGTGCTCGGCGCCGACCAGTTCCAGCAACGCGTAGTTGCTTTCGAGGCTGGCGCGCGGTGAACCGATACCGACGATGTTGCGACCGCGCAGCAGGTCAGCGGCTTTATCCAGTGCTTCGTCCAGGCTCAGCTTGGCGCCGTTGGCCAGCAGTGGCTGACGCGGGCGGTCTTCGCGGTTGACGTAGCCATAGCCGAAACGGCCACGGTCGCACAGGAAGTACTGGTTCACCGAACCGTTGAAACGGTTTTCGATGCGACGCAGTTCGCCGTAACGCTCGCCCGGGGAAATGTTGCAACCGCTGGAGCAGCCATGGCAGATGCTCGGCGAGAACTGCATGTCCCACTTACGGTTGTAGCGCTCGGAGTGAGTCTTGTCGGTGAACACACCGGTCGGGCAGACCTCGGTGAGGTTGCCGGAGAACTCGCTTTCGAGGGTGCCGTCTTCAACGCGCCCGAAGTACACGTTGTCGTGGGCGCCGAATACACCGAGGTCGGTGCCGCCGGCATAGTCTTTATAGAAGCGCACGCAGCGATAGCAAGCGATGCAGCGGTTCATTTCGTGGGAAATGAACGGGCCCAGTTGCTGGTTCTGGTGAGTACGCTTGGTGAAGCGATAGCGGCGCTCGTTGTGGCCGGTCATCACGGTCATGTCTTGCAGGTGGCAGTGACCGCCTTCCTCACAGACCGGGCAGTCGTGAGGGTGGTTGGTCATCAGCCATTCGACGACGCTGGCGCGAAACACTTTCGCTTCTTCGTCGTCGATGGAGATCCAGCTGCCGTCGGTGGCGGGGGTCATGCAGGACATGACGATCCGACCACGCTTGTCGTTCTCGTCGGTGTACTGCTTGACCGCGCATTGGCGGCAAGCGCCAACGCTGCCAAGGGCTGGGTGCCAGCAGAAATAAGGGATATCGAGGCCTAGCGACAGACACGCCTGTAACAGGTTGTCTGCCCCATCGACTTCGAGCTCTTTGCCGTCTACGTGGATAGTGGCCATGGTTCAAAGTTCTTCGTTGGCCCGGTGTCAGCGGGCGTGGCTAATGGAATCTTGTTATTCGCGTGAATCAACACAGCCGTTTACGGCGTCATCACACGAGAAGGCGAAAGGCACGGACCCTTCGCCTTTTTTAAGCGTTTACGCGCCGACTACGATCGGCCTTGCCAGAGGCGGGACGACGGCGCTGGTAGGCGCGATGCCGGCTTCGAACTCTGGACGGAAGTATTTGATGGCGCTGCCCAACGGCTCCACGGCACCCGGTGCGTGTGCACAGAAGGTCTTGCCCGGGCCGAGGAAACCGACCAGACCCAGCAGGGTCTCGATATCGCCGGCTTGCCCTTCACCGTTCTCGATCGCGCGCAGCAGCTTGACGCTCCACGGCAGACCATCACGGCATGGGGTGCAGAAGCCGCAGGATTCGCGGGAGAAGAACTCTTCCATGTTGCGCAGCAACGACACCATGTTGACGCTGTCGTCCACCGCCATGGCCAGGCCGGTACCCATACGGGTGCCCACTTTGGCGATGCCGCCGGCATACATTTGTGCGTCCAGGTGTTCTGGCAACAGGAAACCGGTACCGGCGCCGCCTGGCTGCCAACACTTGAGCTTGTAACCGTCGCGCATGCCGCCGGCGTAGTCTTCGAACAACTCGCGACCGGTGACGCCGAACGGCAATTCCCACAGGCCAGGGTTCTTGACCTTGCCGGAGAAGCCCATGAGCTTGGTACCCATGTCTTCGCTGCCTTCGCGGGCCAACGATTTGTACCAGTCCACGCCGTCGGCAATGATCGCCGGCACGTTGCACAGGGTTTCAACGTTGTTCACGCAAGTCGGCTTGCCCCACACGCCCACGGCGGCAGGGAAGGGTGGCTTGGAGCGCGGGTTGGCGCGGCGGCCTTCGAGGGAGTTGATCAATGCGGTTTCTTCACCGCAGATGTAACGCCCGGCGCCGGTGTGGACGAACAGCTCGAAATCGAAGCCGCTGCCCAGGATGTTTTTACCCAGCAGGCCTGCTGCCTTGGCTTCTTCCACGGCACGGTTGAGGTGCTTGGCGGCGGTGGTGTATTCGCCACGCAGGAAGATGTAGCCACGGTAGGTTTTCAGCGCGCGAGCACTGATCAGCATGCCTTCGATCAGCAGATGGGGCAGTTGCTCCATCAGCATGCGGTCTTTCCAGGTGTTCGGCTCCATCTCATCCGCGTTGCACAGCAGGTAGCGGATGTTGATGGATTCGTCCTTGGGCATCAGGCCCCACTTCACGCCCGTGGGGAAGCCTGCACCGCCGCGGCCTTTGAGGCCGGAGTCTTTCACGGTCTGGACGATGTCGTCCTGGGCCATGTCGGCGAAGGCCTTGCGCGCAGCGGCGTAACCGTTCTTGGCCTGGTACTCGTCGAGCCATACGGCTTCGCCGTCGTCACGCAGACGCCAGGTGAGCGGGTGAGTCTCGGCCGAACGCTTGATGCGGTTGGCTGGACCGAAGGAAGTCAGGGTCATACGTAGCCCTCGAGCAATTTGGCAACACCGGCAGGCTGCACATCACCGAACGTGTCGTCGTCGATCATCAACGCCGGCGCCTTGTCGCAGTTGCCGAGGCAGCAGACCGGCAGCAGGGTGAAACGACCGTCGGCGGTGGTTTGACCCAGGCCGATGCCCAGCTTGCTCTGGATTTCGCTGACCACCGACTCGTGGCCGCCGATGTAGCAGACCATGCTGTCGCAGACGCGAATGATGTGACGGCCCACAGGCTGACGGAAGATCTGGCTGTAGAACGTCGCCACGCCTTCAACGTCGCTGGCCGGGATGCCGAGGATCTCGCCGATGGCGTAGAGCGCGCCGTCAGGCACCCAGCCACGTTCCTTCTGGACGATCTTCAGGGCTTCGATCGACGCCGCGCGCGGGTCTTCGTAGTGATGCAGCTCATGCTCGATGGCCGAGCGCTCGGTTTCGCTCAGGGCGAAACGGTCTGTCAGGATAAGCGTGCTGTTCATGCTTAACGGTCCACGTCGGCCATAACGAAATCGATACTACCCAGGTACGCGATCAAGTCCGCGACCATGCTGCCTTTGATCACCGAAGGGATCTGCTGCAGGTGCGGGAAGCTTGGAGTACGAATCCGGGTGCGGTAGCTCATGGTGCCGCCATCGCTCGTCAGGTAATAACTGTTGATGCCCTTGGTCGCTTCGATCATCTGGAAGGATTCGTTGGCCGGCATGACCGGGCCCCACGAAACTTGCAGGAAGTGCGTGATCAGGGTCTCGATGTGTTGCAACGTGCGCTCTTTGGGTGGCGGCGTGGTCAGCGGGTGATCCGCCTTGTACGGGCCTTCCGGCATGTTGCGCATGCACTGCTCGATGATCTTGAGGCTCTGGCGCATTTCTTCGACGCGAACGATGCAACGGTCGTAGGCATCGCCATTGGCCGCCAGCGGGATTTCGAATTCGAAGTTTTCGTAGCCGGAGTAAGGGCGAGCCTTACGCAGGTCGAAATCGCAACCGGTGGAACGCAGGCCGGCACCGGTGACGCCCCATTCCAGGGCTTCTTTGGTGTTGTAGGCGGCGACGCCGATGGTCCGGCCACGCAGGATGCTGTTGTCCAGTGCGGCTTTCTGGTATTCGTCCAGACGCTTTGGCATCCACTCGACGAAATCCTTGACCAGTTTTTCCCAGCCGCGCGGCAAGTCGTGAGCGACGCCACCGATGCGGTACCAGGCCGGGTGCAGACGGAAGCCGGTGATGGCTTCGATCACCGTGTACGCCTTCTGGCGGTCGGTGAAGGTGAAGAACACCGGGGTCATGGCGCCGACGTCCTGGATGTAAGTCCCCAGGAACAGCAGGTGGCTGGTGATCCGGAAGAACTCGGCCATCATGATGCGGATGACGTCGACCTTCTCGGGCACCTTGATGCCGGCCAGCTTCTCGACCGAAAGCACGTACGGCAGGTTGTTCATCACGCCGCCGAGGTAGTCGATACGGTCGGTGTACGGAATGAAGCTGTGCCAGGACTGACGCTCGGCCATCTTCTCGGCACCACGGTGGTGGTAACCGACGTCCGGCACGCAGTCGACGATCTCTTCACCGTCCAGCTGCAGAATGATGCGGAACGCACCGTGCGCCGAAGGGTGGTTGGGACCTAAGTTGAGGAACATGTAGTCCTCGTTCGCACCGGAACGCTTCATACCCCAGTCTTCAGGCTTGAAGCGTGCGGCTTCTTCCTCAAGCTGTTGCTTGGCCAGGGTCAGGCTGAACGGGTCGAACTCGGTGGCGCGGGCCGGGAAGTCCTTGCGCAACGGGTGACCTTCCCAGGTCGGCGGCATCATGATGCGGGTCAGGTGCGGGTGACCGGCAAAGTTGATGCCGTACATGTCCCACACTTCACGCTCGTACCAGTTGGCGTTCGGCCACAGACCGGTAACGGTCGGCACGCTGAGGTCGCTCTCGGACAAGGCGACCTTGATCATTACGTCACTATTACGTTCGATCGACATCAAGTGATAGAACACAGTGAAGTCGGCGCCGCTTGGCAGCCCTTGACGCTTGGTGCGCAGACGCTCGTCCACGCCGTGCAGGTCATAGAGCATGACGTACGGCTTGGGCAGGTTGCGCAGGAAGGTCAGGACTTCGACGAGTTTGGCGCGGGCAACCCAAAGCACCGGCATGCCGGTGCGGGTCGGCTGGGCGGTGAACGCCTCCGGGCCAAAACGATTGTTCAGTTCGACGACCACATCCTGGTCGTCTGCCTTGTAAGGCGGGATGTACAGAGCACTGCCTGTAGTCATGGTTATTTATCGCTTTCGGTCAACGTAAAGAATGAAGCCAGTTTCTCGTTTCTTTGTAAGAACAGATCTGGATCAGACTTCGTCGGGGCTGCGCAGGTTGGTTACCTGAATACGCTGTTCGCGGCGTTTTTCCTTTTCGGAAGGCATCTCGGCGCGATAGACGCCTTGATCACCAACGACCCAGGAAAGTGGACGACGCTCCTGGCCAATCGACTCCTGCAACAGCATCAAGCCTTGCAGAAAAGCTTCAGGGCGGGGCGGGCAGCCAGGCACGTAGACGTCCACGGGCAGGAACTTGTCCACCCCTTGAACGACGGAGTAGATGTCGTACATGCCACCGGAGTTGGCGCACGAACCCATGGAGATGACCCATTTAGGCTCGAGCATTTGCTCGTAGAGACGCTGAATGATCGGCGCCATCTTGATGAAGCAGGTACCGGCGATAACCATGAAATCCGCCTGACGCGGCGATGCCCGGATAACCTCGGCGCCAAAGCGCGCGATGTCGTGGGGCGCCGTGAAGGCGGTGGTCATTTCCACGTAGCAGCACGAAAGACCGAAGTTATACGGCCACAGGGAGTTCTTGCGCCCCCAGTTGATCGTGCCGTTGAGCACGTCTTCGAGCTTGCCCATGAAAATGTTTTTGTGGACTTGATCTTCTAACGGATCGGAAACGGTTTCCCGTTTGCCAATCGGATACTGCTCGTTAGGAGCATCGGGGTCGATCCTGGTGAGATTGTATTGCATTGCCAAAGCCTCATTGTTTCAGCTTCGCTTGCCGCTTGCGCCGAGCTTCCGGAGCCC
Source organism: Pseudomonas sp. F-14 TE3482 (assembly GCF_053629455.1). NCBI lineage: Bacteria > Pseudomonadati > Pseudomonadota > Gammaproteobacteria > Pseudomonadales > Pseudomonadaceae > Pseudomonas > Pseudomonas sp. F-14 TE3482. The sequence continues at coordinate 5,467,235 of NZ_JBRJII010000001.1, read as the reverse complement.
AGTCAAGGGCACCCACTCGGAATAGGTAGACAAGACCTGCCAACAGAATTGCTATGAAAACGAGAGCTTCGACGAATCCGGTCCAGCCGCTTTCGCGGACGGACACAGACCAGGCAAAGAGAAAAAGGGCTTCGATATCGAAGATCACGAAGAGCATCGCGACCAGATAGAATTTGGCTGAGAGCCGCAAGCGGGCGCCACCTGTAGGTAGCATGCCGGACTCGAACGGTTCGTTTTTGCTGCGGCCCCAGGCTTTTGACCCGAGGAGGCTGGAGACGCCGAGCATGAAGGCGCAAAGGCCGCCGACACCCAGAAGGAAAATGGCAAAGCCCCAGTTGTGGGCCATGAGTCCGGTCGCTTCGGGCATGCTGGAAATCCTTAACAGAGAGCAAAGGTCTCTGAGCTTGAAAAGAAACAAAGCAGTGACGATATGTCGCAGCAATCAATCGCGGTGATTTTATGGCTAAACACCGAGCAAGTAAAATTCAGATAGCGAAATTATTTACAAGAATAAGGACATAGCGTGCCTCCAAAGCCCTGTAGCCCATGCCGCTCGGGCATTAGCGGGGGTTTTGTCAAATATGTTTTGTAGGGAATGTAACGAACATACTTGCCGCTAAATGATAATCAATATTATTTGTCGCAGTTTTCAAACTGTTTAACGGGTGAGTGGCTGGGAAGTTGTCTTATATGCGCGTTACTGCAAGTAGCGAGCACGGTCGTTTTACCTGATTTTCCGGGGCGTGAAACTGCTCTGGATCAATGTGTTTCGCAAAATTTTGTGGGTTGACCCGTTCCCTGTGGGAGCCGGGCTTGCCCGCGATGACGGTGTATCAGACGCAGTAGATGCTGACTGACAGGCCGCCATCGCGGGCAAGCCCAGCTCCCACAGGGTTTTGCAGTGGTCAAAAAAACGCAGGCAAAAAAACGCCCCGAACCAGTCGGGGCGTCAGATGTGCAGCGCTGCGGTTAGCTTTTATTCGGTCCGCAACGGCCGTTTACTCAGATGAAGCAGATCAGTGGAACTGTTCTTCTTCGGTCGAGCCGGTCAGCGCGGTCACCGAGGACGTGCCACCCTGGATCACGGTGGTCATGTCGTCGAAGTAGCCGGTGCCCACTTCTTGCTGGTGAGCCACGAAGGTGTAACCCTTGGCGGCGTCAGCGAACTCTTGCTCTTGCAGCTTCACGTAGGCAGTCATGTCGTTGCGGGCGTAGTCGTGCGCCAGGTTGAACATGCTGTGCCACATGTTGTGAATGCCGGCCAGGGTGATGAACTGGTGCTTGTAACCCATGGCGGACAGTTCGCGCTGGAACTTGGCGATGGTCGCGTCGTCCAGGTTTTTCTTCCAGTTGAAGGAAGGCGAGCAGTTGTACGACAGCAGTTGGTCCGGGTATTCCTTTTTGATCGCTTCAGCGAAGCGACGTGCTTCTTCCAGATCCGGCTTGGCGGTTTCGCACCAGATCAGGTCGGCGAACGGTGCGTAGGCCAGGCCGCGAGCGATGGCCTGGTCGAGACCGGCGCGTACTTTGTAGAAGCCTTCCTGGGTGCGTTCGCCAGTCACGAATGGCTGGTCATACGGGTCGCAATCGGAAGTCAGCAAGTCGGCTGCGTTGGCGTCGGTACGAGCCAGGATGATGGTCGGTGTACCGGCAACGTCAGCTGCCAGACGAGCAGCGGTCAGCTTCTGCACCGCTTCCTGGGTAGGAACCAGTACCTTGCCGCCCATGTGGCCGCATTTTTTCACGGAAGCCAGTTGGTCTTCGAAGTGAACGCCGGCGGCGCCTGCTTCGATCATGCTCTTCATCAACTCGTAAGCGTTCAGTACGCCACCGAAACCGGCTTCAGCGTCAGCCACGATCGGCGCGAAGTAGTCGATGTAGCCTTCGTCGCCCGGGTTCTTGCCGGCTTTCCACTGGATCTGGTCGGCGCGACGGAACGAGTTGTTGATGCGCTTGACCACGGTCGGAACCGAATCCACCGGGTACAGCGACTGATCCGGGTACATCGATTCGGCGGAGTTGTTGTCCGCAGCTACTTGCCAGCCCGACAGGTAGATCGCCTGGATACCGGCCTTGACTTGTTGCACAGCCTGGCCGCCGGTCAGGGCGCCCATGCAGTTGACGAAATCTTTCTCAGGACGGAAGGACGGCTTGGCACCCTGGGTGACCAGGTTCCAAAGCTTCTCGGCGCCCATTTTTGCAAAGGTGTGCTCAGGTTGAACCGAGCCACGCAGACGGACGACGTCAGCAGCGGAGTAATTGCGTGTCACGCCTTTCCAGCGCGGGTTTTCAGCCCAATCTTTTTCGAGGGCTGCAATTTGCTGTTCGCGTGTCAGTGCCATGGAGATAAACCTCGTCGCGTCTTTGATAAAAAGTCGTTCTTGGTGGAAATTCCTGCTCCAGCCAGATAACGCATTTTAAAGGGGCGTAAAAGGCTGCTCGCTGACCAGAAGCTTAGGCGGTCAAGTCGGGTTCGGCGGGGGATGCGACGGGATGAACGATGGGCTCGAGGGGAAAGTGAGCAGGTAAGGGCGAACTGTCGGGCGCATTCGGGCGTCGTGGGCCTTGGTGCGAACTTCAGTGTGGAGCCGGGTTACCTAATTACGCTTCCGTCCCTCGGGACAACTTCGTTCCAGTCGGCAACCTCGTCAAACACACCTTGTGGGCGGTACAGACACGAATCGGCTCGCGGGGTAGGTGCGAACAGCGACTCGAAAGCCCTTGCCAGGGCCTCTGATTAGCGGGAGCGAGGCCATCATGCCTTTGCTTTTTTGGCTCGTCAAACGTTTTGTAGTGCTTTTTTTCAAGCACTACATCTTTAGTCTAATACGACTAATCAGTCAGTTTTTGGTGCTTTAGTCCAGTGTGTCGACTTTCACCCGCAGGGTCATGTCATCTCGGCCCTGCGTAGAGTAGCTGCGGGTCAGGCCCTGTTTGTCAGCTTGAGTCTGGCGATTCACGCCGGCCAGGGTGATCCACTCGCCCAATCGACCGCTGACAGTTGTGTCGGTACTTTGCACGTTCACTACATCGGGACGTTCCTGGCTCATCCGGTCACGGTTGGTACTGATTGCCAGATGAACGATGTCGCCGGTGACGCTAGCAGTCACGTAGAAGCCTTGGGTGACGTTGCGGTATTCGGTCTGGCTGCGCAGGTCGCCATAGCTGTCGGTCTGGGTGCTGGTGAGCGGCACGCTCTGGCCGACCTGGATCAGCGCGGGTGTGCCTTCGCTGGCCTGAACCTGCTGGATACCGCCGTCGCGGCTGTCGGTGCTGCGGTTGATGATGCGAGTCTGGCTCGGCTTGGCACCGTTCACCGAATAACCCTGATCACCCTGGAAGTTGTTTTCGCTGGTGTCGACGGTGATCAGCAAGCGCTTGGCGGCCACATCGAGTTGGCTGACCAAGGCCTTAAGTTCGTCGATCTTGCGCTGTTCTGCGTTGACGATGAGCTGATTGCCATAGGCGCTGACCTGGCCGTCCTTGCCGATGAAATTCTGCGCCACCGGCAGCAGGTCGGCGCTGGTGCGATAGTTCAGGGGCACGATCTCGGTGGCGGCCATGACCGAAAAACTGCAGGTCAGCAGCAGCGTTGTGAGCAGGGTGCGTAGGGACATATCCGTTATCTCCGGCCTTTAAAGTCTTGATATTGCCAGTTTGTCGGCCCGTGGTGGGGCAAGTTGAATCGTAGACAGCAAAACGCCCCGGCATCGGTTGATGGCGGGGCGTTTTGGGGTCTTCTTCAGGGCCTCTTCGCGGGCAAGCCTCGCTCCTACGGTACGCGAATACCTGTAGGAGCGAGGCTTGCCCGCGAAGGCTTCACCTCGGTCTCAAACCGAATGCCGCACCATGTCCACATGCGGAATCCCGGCTTCCAGGAACTCCTCACTGACCATGCTGAAACCCAAGCGCTCATAGAACGCCGTGGCCTGCACTTGCGCGCTCAGCATCTGCTGCTTCAGCCCGCGCTTCTCGGCTTCACCGATCACCGCTTGCATCAGCGCATCGCCGACTTTCAAGCCGCGCCAGTCCTTCAGTACCGATACCCGACCGATGTGACCATCTGGCAACAGCCGAGCGGTGCCGATCGGGAAGTCGCCTTCAAAGGCCAGAAAGTGGACTGCCGTTGCGTCATCAGCATCCCATTCCAGCTCAGGCGGAACGGATTGCTCGGCGATGAACACCGTCTCACGAATGCGCCGGATCTCGGCGTTGTCCTTTTGCCAGTCTGCGACACGTACGTGAATTTTATTCATCAGCAAACCCCAGGCTGCCTTGCTTGACCAATTCGCACAGCAGGCCGCGACCGTCTTCGTCGTTCAGCCACTCGCCAAGGTTGTCGGTATGCAGGGAGTCGGCGGCGCAGATCATTTTCAGCAGCTCGCGCAGTTTGCCCGGCAGGTAACGGCTCTGGCCGCTGGCGAACAGCAAAAGATCATCATCGACTTCAGACCAGGCCAGGCGCGCGCTCGGGTTGCGGATCAGGATCGCGCCTTGCTCGAGGCTGGCGAGCAGGTCCTCTTCTTCGACCTCTTCCGGGCCCACCACCAGTTCCGGGTAGCGCGGCTCGGTCATGAACTGGCCGAACCAGGTCAGCAGCAAGCGCTCGTCACTCATATGCTCGGCCAGCAAGCTTTTCAGGCGATCGAGGGCGTCGTGCTGGATCTGATGAGGATCGACCGCCGGCAGGGCGTCGGCGTCGGTGTAACGCTCTTCGTCCGACAGGAACTGGCTGAGGAAATCGGTGAAGTGGGTCAGCACTTCAGAGGCGCTTGGTGCGCGGAAACCGACCGAGTAAGTCAGGCAGTTGTCAACGGCCACACCGCAGTGAGCCAGACGCGGCGGCAAGTAGAGCATGTCGCCCGGTTCCAGCACCCATTCGTCGGTGGCGTCGAAATCAGCGAGGATGCGCAAGTCGGCGTGTTGCAGCAGCTTGCTCTCGGAATCGCACATCTGGCCGATTTTCCAGTTGCGCTTGCCGTGACCCTGCAGCAGGAACACATCATAGTTGTCGAAGTGCGGGCCAACACTGCCACCCGGGGCGGCGAAGCTGATCATCACATCGTCGACGCGCCAGCTCGGCAGGAAGCGGAAGTTCTCCAGCAGCTCAGCGACCTCCGGCACGAACTGGTCGACCGCTTGAACCAGCAGGGTCCAGTCACGTTCCGGCAGTTTGCTGAATTCGTCTTCGGCGAACGGACCACGGCGCAATTCCCAAGGGCGCTCGCCGTTCTCGATCACCAGGCGCGATTCGACTTCTTCTTCCAGCGCAAGGCCGGCCAGTTCGTCGGCGTCGATCGGACTTTCGAAATCAGGGATCGCCTGACGGATCAGCAGGGGTTTTTTCTGCCAGTAGTCACGCAGGAATTCGCGCGCCGTGATGCCGCCCAGAAGTTGAAGAGGAATATCAGGATTCATGTGTAACCTATTGAAAAAAAGCACTTTTCAGACGGGAATAAAAACGCCCGGCGCTGCCGGGCGTCTCAAACGGGTAAAGCGGTCGATCAGATGCGTTTGGCTTGCGCTACAGCGTTGCCGATGTAGTTGGCCGGGGTGAGCAGTTTCAGCTCGGCCTTGGCTTGCGCAGGCATGTCCAGGCCGTCGATGAAGGTCTGCAGCGCTTCAGGGCTGATGCCCTTGCCGCGAGTCAGCTCTTTCAATTTCTCGTACGGGTTTTCGATGTTGTAGCGGCGCATCACAGTCTGGATCGGCTCGGCCAATACTTCCCAGCACGCGTCCAGGTCAGCAGCAATCTTCTGCTGGTTGAGCTCCAGCTTGCTGATGCCTTTGAGGCTGGCTTCGTAGGCAATCACGCTGTGGGCGAAGCCGACACCGAGGTTGCGCAGTACGGTGGAGTCGGTCAGGTCGCGCTGCCAGCGCGAGATCGGCAGCTTGCTCGCCAGGTGCTGGAACAGTGCGTTGGCGATGCCCAGGTTGCCTTCGGAGTTTTCGAAGTCAATCGGGTTGACCTTGTGCGGCATGGTCGAGGAACCGATTTCGCCAGCGATGGTGCGCTGTTTGAAATAACCCAGGGAGATGTAGCCCCAGATATCGCGGTCGAAGTCGATCAGGATGGTGTTGAAGCGCGCGATCGCGTCGAACAGCTCGGCGATGTAGTCGTGCGGTTCGATCTGCGTGGTGTACGGGTTGAAGCCCAGGCCCAGCTCGTCTTCGATGAAGGCGCGGGCGTTGGCTTCCCAGTCGATCTCAGGGTAGGCCGACAGGTGAGCGTTGTAGTTGCCGACAGCGCCGTTGATTTTGCCCAGCAGCGGAACGGCGGCGACTTGAGCGATCTGACGCTCCAGACGGTAAACCACGTTCGCCAGCTCTTTGCCCAGGGTGGTCGGCGAAGCCGGTTGGCCGTGGGTGCGCGACAGCATCGGTACGTCAGCGAAGCGGATCGCCAGTTCACGGATGGCTTCGGCGGTCTGGCGCATAAGCGGCAGCATCACGTCATCACGGCCTTCGCGCAGCATCAGGGCGTGGGACAGGTTGTTGATGTCCTCGCTGGTGCAGGCAAAGTGGATGAATTCGCTGACGGCAGCCAGTTCCGGCAGCTTGGCCGCTTGCTCTTTGAGCAGGTACTCAATGGCTTTGACGTCGTGGTTGGTGGTGCGCTCGATCTCTTTGACACGCTCGGCGTGCTCCAGAGAGAAGTTTTCCGCCAGGGTGTTCAACACCGCGTTGGCTTCGGCGGAGAACGCCGGCACTTCGCTGATGGCAGGGTGAGCGGCCAGGCGCTGGAGCCAGCGCACTTCAACCAGAACGCGAGCACGGATCAGGCCGTATTCGCTGAAAATCGGGCGCAGGGCCTGGGTTTTGCCGGCGTAGCGGCCGTCAACAGGGGAAACCGCAGTGAGCGAAGAGAGCTGCATGGGGTGTTCTCGGACAGTCGGGCAACGAAATGGGGCGCGTATCATACATGAAAAAATCCGCCGGTCCGTTGCCAACTGACCGGCGTATTACGCGTTACTGACTACAAAACGGTATTGCGGGCGCGGTTCAGCTGCTGCGCATCAGCGGGTAAAGCTCTTTAAGCAATTTGCGCCGGCTGATCACCAACTGCCAGCGATGACCGCCCAGCTGCCGCCACAGGCGCGCTGATCGAATGCCGGCCAGCAACAGCGCGCGGATCTTCGAGGCATTGCTCGGTTGCTGCAGGTTGCGCATGTCGCCATGCACTTGAATCCGTTGGCGCAGGGTGCTCAGGGTGTCCTGATACAGCGCACCGCAGGCGGCGATCACGTTTTCGTGAGCCGGGCCGAAGTGTTCGACCTGGGACTGAATCTGCGGCAAACGCTTGCCGATCACTTCCAGCATGTCGTCGCGCTTGGCCAACTGACGCTCCAGCCCCAGCATCGCCAGGGCGTAGCGTAGCGGTTCGCGCTGGAGGGTGCTGGGATCGCGCTCCAGGGCACCGATCAATGCGCGGTAGCCTTCACGCAGATTGATGTCGTCACCGCCATAGACTTCCAGCGTGTCCTTGGGGTCGCGAATCAACAGGCTGCCGAGCATGCAGGTCAGGCCGGCTTCGTTGGTCTGGCCGCTCTTGGCGATCTTGTCGACCAGCACGGCGGCGAGAAACACACCGCCCAGGGCCGTCAGTTGCTCCTGAGTCGGGCTCATGAACGCTGACCCTTGCTGGTCCAAGGTTCGGCCACTTCGATCACGCCGCCGCCGAGGCAGATTTCACCGTCGTAGAACACCACGGATTGGCCTGGGGTGACCGCGCGTTGCGGGTCATCGAAGGTCGCGCGGTAGCCGTTGGCGGTCTTCTCCAGCGTGCAAGGCTGGTCGCTCTGACGATAGCGCACCTTGGCGGTCAGCTTGCGCGGCTCGGTCAAATCGATCGGGTTGACCCAATAGATGTCCGAGGCGAGCAGGGCGCGGGAGAACAGATAAGGGTGATCATTGCCTTGGCCCACGATCAGCTCGTTGTGTTCCAGGTCCTTGATCAGCACATACCACGGCTCGTCACCGGCGTCCTTCAGGCCGCCGATGCCCAGGCCCTGGCGCTGGCCGATGGTGTGATACATCAAGCCGTGGTGACGGCCGATGACTTCACCTTCGGTGGTCTTTATCTCGCCCGGCTGGGCCGGCAGGTATTGCTTGAGGAAGTCGCTGAAGCGGCGTTCGCCGATAAAGCAGATCCCGGTGGAATCCTTTTTCTTCGCGGTGGCCAGGTCGTGTTTCTCGGCAATCGCGCGCACTTCGGGTTTTTCCAGCTCGCCGACCGGGAACAGGGTCTTGGCGATCTGTTCGCCGCCGACAGCGTGCAGGAAGTAGCTCTGGTCCTTGTTCGGATCCAGGCCCTTGAGCAATTCGGTGCGGCCATCGATGTCACGGCGGCGCACGTAGTGGCCGGTGGCGATCAGGTCGGCGCCGAGCATCATGGCGTAGTCGAGGAACGCCTTGAACTTGATTTCACGGTTGCAGAGGATGTCCGGGTTCGGCGTGCGACCGGCCTTGTACTCGGCCAGGAAATGCTCGAACACGTTGTCCCAGTACTCGGCGGCGAAGTTGGCGGTGTGCAGCTTGATGCCAATCTTGTCGCACACGGCCTGAGCGTCCGCCAGGTCATCCATGGCGGTGCAGTATTCCGTTCCATCGTCTTCTTCCCAGTTCTTCATGAACAGGCCTTCCACCTCATAACCCTGCTCGATCAGCAGGAGAGCGGAAACGGAAGAGTCCACGCCGCCGGACATGCCGACAATGACGCGCTTCTTTTGTGTGTCAGAAGGGGCTGGATCACGCATAGGGATTCAATGAGTGTCTTGAAAAAGGACGCGATTCTAGCAGGCTGAAGCCCGCAAGGCTAAAGAGAAGGGCGGATCAGCTCGAGGCTGAAGTGTTTACCGTCCAGATAATCATCGATACAGCGGATGATCAGCTCACTGCGCCAGTTTGCGCGCTGTTGCAGCAGTTCGTCACGCGTCAGCCATTTTGCGCCGACGATACCGTCATCCAACTGATAGTCGGGGTGGTGTTTGAGCGGTTTTGCGGTGAAGCAGACCCGCTGATAAGTCACGCCGTTGCTCGGAGCGGTATAGAGATAAATGCCCACCACGCCGGTCGGCTCGACGTCCCAGCCGGTTTCCTCGAGGGTTTCGCGCACGGCGGCTTCGATCAGGGTTTCGTCCGGGTCCAGATGGCCGGCGGGCTGGTTGAGCACCGTTTGTCCGTGCTTGAGTTCTTCGACCATCAGGAAGCGACCATTGTCTTCGACGATGGTGGCGACGGTGATGTGGGGTAGCCAATCCATAAGACTTCCTCAATTTGAATGTTGAAACTCGATCCTGTGGGAGCTGGCTTGCCTGCGATGGCGGTGGGTCAGTCGACATCAATGTTGAATGATAAGCCGCTATCGCAGGCAAGCCAGCTCCCACAGGGGCGGGTTCTGACAGATAAATATGTATGAACGCCACAAACACAAACCCCGGCACGAGGCCGGGGTTTGTGATGTTCCCTTACAACCTTAAACCAGCGCAGCGATCGCGGCGTTGAAGGTGCTGCTCGGGCGCATGGCCTTGCTGATCAGCTCGGCATTGGCGTGGTAGTAACCGCCGATGTCCACTGGCTTGCCCTGGACGGCGTTGAGCTCGGCGACGATGGTCGCTTCGTTCTCGGTCAGGGTTTTGGCCAGTTCGCCGAACTGCGCTTGCAGTGCAGTGTCTTCGGTCTGGGCGGCCAGGGCTTGTGCCCAGTACAGCGCCAGGTAGAAGTGGCTGCCGCGGTTGTCGATGTTGCCGACTTTGCGCGATGGCGACTTGTTGTTGTCCAGGAACTGGCCAGTGGCCTGATCCAGGGTCTTGGCCAGCACCAGCGCTTTAGGGTTGTTGTAGGTAACACCCAGATGCTCGAGGGAAGCAGCCAGGGCCAGGAACTCGCCCAGGGAATCCCAGCGCAGGAAGTTTTCTTCCAGCAGCTGTTGAACGTGCTTCGGTGCCGAACCGCCGGCGCCGGTTTCAAACAGACCACCGCCGTTCATCAGCGGAACGATCGACAGCATCTTGGCGCTGGTGCCCAGTTCCATGATCGGGAACAGGTCAGTCAGGTAGTCGCGCAATACGTTGCCGGTCACCGAAATGGTGTCCTTGCCTTCACGGGTGCGGTCCAGGGTGAACTTCATCGCGTCGACAGGCGACATGATGTGGATGTCCAGGCCGGAAGTATCGTGATCCTTCAGGTAAGCCTGAACTTTCTCGATCACTACGCCGTCGTGGGCGCGCATTGGGTCCAGCCAGAAAATCGCCGGAGTTGCGCTTGCACGGGCACGGTTGACGGCCAGTTTGACCCAGTCCTGGATCGGCGCGTCTTTGGTCTGGCACATGCGGAAGATGTCGCCGGCTTCAACCGACTGTTCCAGCAGGGTGCGGCCAGCGCTGTCGGAAACCCGAACCACGCCGTTTGCCTTGATCTGGAAGGTCTTGTCGTGGGAGCCGTACTCTTCGGCTTTCTTCGCCATCAGGCCAACGTTTGGCACGCTGCCCATGGTGGTTGGATCAAAGGCGCCGTGCAGCTTGCAGTCTTCGATCACTGCCTGGTAGATGGTGGCGTAGCAACGATCCGGGATCACAGCCTTGGTGTCGTGCAGCTGACCGTCGGTGCCCCACATTTTGCCGGAGTCACGGATCATCGCTGGCATCGAGGCGTCGACGATAACGTCGCTCGGCACGTGCAGGTTAGTGATGCCTTTGTCGGAGTTGACCATGGCCAACGATGGGCGAACGGCGTAGACCGCCTGGATGTCCGCTTCGATCTGCGCTTGTTGCTCGGCAGGCAAAGCCTTGATACGAGCATACAGGTCGCCGATGCCGTTGTTCAGGTTGAAGCCGATCTGTGCCAGCACGTCAGCGTGCTTGGCCAGGGCGTCTTTATAGAACTCGGCAACGATCTGGCCGAACATGATCGGGTCGGAGACCTTCATCATGGTGGCTTTCAGGTGAACCGACAGCAACACGCCTTTGGCTTTGGCGTCTTCGATCTCGGCTGCGATGAAGCTGCGCAGCGCTTTTTTGCTCAGAACGGCGCAATCGAGGATCTCACCGGCTTGCACGGTGGTTTTTTCTTTCAGGACGGTGGTGGTGCCGTCTTGAGCAATCAGTTCGATTTTGACGGCGTCAGCGGCGTCGATCAGGGCGGCTTTTTCGCTGCCGTAGAAATCGCCGGTGCTCATGTGAGCGACGTGGGACTTGGAGTCTTTGGCCCATGCGCCCATTTTGTGCGGGTGCTTGCGCGCGTAGTTCTTGACCGACAGCGGTGCACGACGATCGGAGTTGCCTTCGCGCAGAACCGGGTTTACGGCGCTGCCTTTGATCTTGTCGTAACGCGACTTGGCGAGCTTGTCGGCATCGCTGGTCACGGTTTCCGGGTAGTCCGGCAGTGCGAAGCCCTGGGCTTGCAGCTCTTTGATCGCGGCCTGCAGTTGCGGAACCGAAGCGCTGATGTTCGGTAGCTTGATGATGTTGGCTTCAGGTGTAACGGCCAGGTCGCCCAGTTCGGCGAGGTGGTCGGCTACGGCTTTGTCACCCAATTGCTCGGGGAAGCTGGCCAGAATGCGCCCTGCAAGAGAGATATCGCGGGTTTCAACGGCGATATCAGCCGAGGCGGTGAAAGCCTCTACGATAGGCAACAGTGAATAGGTGGCGAGGGCTGGGGCTTCGTCGGTGAAGGTATAGATGATCTTCGAGCGGGTGGGCATATTCGGATTAACTCTCTCTTCTTTGCTAAGCGTGCGCAGAAACTCGAGGGGCGCCGGGTAAGCGCGTTCGTTCAAAGTCATCCATGAACCGAATGTCGAGGTTTCTTCGCGGTGATGTTGGGTGCATCAGTCGAGCGTCAAGCGGGTGGACTGCGGTAACAATCCAGCTTATTCGGGCCCAAAGTCTTGGGGTAGAGCGGTCGGCCGTCGTGACTCTGTGGTCAGCGGCGGCATTATACATAGGTAGCTGGCAATCTGCCGATGGTTCATATGCAACGTTTTTCGTCCATTGGTCTAAAGGTCGCAGGCGAGTGTGACGCGTAGAGTCGTTCGCCGTGCTTGAGTTTGGCGCTTTTCCCTTTGCTTTCAGGCTTGTACGTCGCGAACTGTGCAGCTTTGCGGCAGATGGGCGGAACATAGGGTTTGCGCGCCGATTTAACTGGGGTACGCTCGAACGCAGCCAGATGTTCAATCCAAACAATGGAGTACAGCATGGGATACAAGAAGATTCAGGTTCCAGCCGTCGGCGACAAAATCACCGTCAACGCAGACCATTCTCTCAATGTTCCTAACAACCCGATCATCCCCTTCATCGAAGGCGATGGTATTGGCGTTGATATCAGCCCGGTCATGATCAAGGTTGTCGATGCTGCTGTTAAGAAAGCTTACGGCGGCGAGCGCAAAATTTCCTGGATGGAAGTCTACGCCGGGGAGAAAGCGACTCAGGTTTACGATCAGGACACCTGGCTGCCTCAGGAAACCCTGGACGCGGTCAAGGATTACGTGGTTTCCATCAAGGGGCCTCTGACCACCCCGGTCGGCGGCGGCATCCGTTCGCTGAACGTGGCCCTGCGTCAGCAACTCGACCTGTATGTGTGCCTGCGCCCAGTGCGCTGGTTCGAAGGCGTACCGAGCCCGGTCAAGAAGCCAGGCGATGTCGACATGACCATCTTCCGTGAAAACTCGGAAGACATTTATGCCGGTATCGAATGGAAAGCCGGTTCGCCGGAAGCGACCAAGGTCATCAAGTTCCTTAAAGAAGAAATGGGCGTCACCAAGATCCGTTTCGACGAAAACTGCGGTATCGGCATCAAGCCGGTGTCCCTGGAAGGCACCAAGCGTCTGGCGCGCAAGGCTCTGCAGTATGTGGTCGACAACGACCGTGACTCGCTGACCATCGTGCACAAAGGCAACATCATGAAGTTCACCGAAGGTGCCTTCAAGGAATGGGCCTACGAAGTGGCCGCTGAAGAATTCGGCGCGACCCTGCTCGACGGCGGTCCGTGGATGCAGTTCAAGAACCCGAAAACCGGCAAGAACGTCATCGTCAAGGACGCCATCGCCGATGCCATGCTCCAGCAGATCCTGCTGCGCCCGGCTGAATACGATGTCATCGCGACCCTGAACCTCAACGGCGACTACCTCTCCGACGCCCTGGCGGCCGAAGTGGGCGGTATCGGTATCGCGCCGGGTGCCAACCTGTCCGACACCGTGGCCATGTTCGAAGCCACCCACGGTACTGCGCCGAAGTACGCCGGCAAGGACCAGGTCAACCCGGGTTCGTTGATCCTGTCCGCCGAGATGATGCTGCGTCACATGGGCTGGACCGAAGCGGCCGACCTGATCATCAAAGGCACCAACGGCGCGATCTCCGCGAAAACCGTGACCTATGACTTCGAACGTCTGATGGAGGGCGCGAAACTGCTGTCGTCTTCCGCGTTTGGTGATGCGTTGATCTCGCACATGTAAACCAGCTGACAAAAAAAACCGCCTTCGGGCGGTTTTTTTATGACTGGATGAGCTGCGTCAGCTCGACACTGTTTCTTGCCGGGTGGCAGTGGCGCTCTGTTCGTTCGGAGAGGTGGCAGATGTGATCTTTACTGCATGCAGTCCTTTGGGGCCCTGGATGATCTCAAAGCTAACAATTTGCCCAGCCTTGAGGGTTTTGTATCCGTCCATTTCAATAGCCGAATAGTGGGCAAAGAAATCGATGTCCTTGCCATCCTCGTCGCGACCTTCTCTGGCGTCGGTGTTAATGAAACCGAACCCCTTGGCATTGTTGAACCATTTCACCTTACCGACAGCCATACCCATATCCCTCTGCAACAGACTCCATCACTGGAGTATCATCCAGTTAATCCGCAGTCTATCTTGCAAATAGGATTGACTCCGCGGACCTTTTTTACCCACTGTGGGCTCTATTGTTTGTAACACCGATTTTCCGATAGTCAAGGTGACCGGGCAGTCGGAGTTGAAAACGTTCATAACAGCCCCCACCACTGTATTTGCACAACTGACGAACCTTTCTTTCCATGCATGCAATCAGCCAGATTCGACTAACATTCAATCAGGATCGCCCTGATTTACACGACGACGATTCCGCAGGCATTGCTGTTCAGGAGGCTAAGCCTGCTCTACAGGCGCCACCGATGTACAAGGTGGTTTTGTTCAACGATGACTACACACCGATGGATTTCGTCGTCGAAGTGCTCGAGGTGTTTTTTAACCTGAATCGCGAGCTGGCGACCAAGGTCATGCTGGCCGTCCATACAGAAGGACGGGCAGTATGTGGAGTGTTTACCCGCGACATCGCGGAGACCAAGGCCATGCAGGTCAACCAGTACGCCAGGGAAAGCCAGCATCCGCTACTCTGTGAAATCGAGAAGGACGGTTAATCGCCGACCACTTGGGTATGAGGTGAAGCTATGTTAAACCGCGAGCTCGAAGTCACCCTCAATCTTGCCTTCAAGGAGGCTCGCTCGAAGCGTCATGAATTCATGACTGTCGAGCACCTTCTGCTGGCCCTATTGGATAATGAGGCTGCCGCCACCGTTTTGCGTGCCTGCGGCGCAAACCTCGACAAACTCAAGCATGATCTGCAGGAGTTCATCGACTCCACCACGCCATTGATCCCGCTTCATGACGAGGATCGTGAAACCCAGCCAACCCTGGGCTTCCAGCGTGTACTGCAACGTGCTGTCTTTCATGTACAGAGCTCGGGCAAACGCGAAGTGACTGGCGCTAACGTGCTGGTCGCAATCTTCAGTGAGCAAGAGAGTCAGGCAGTGTTTCTGCTGAAGCAGCAGAGCGTTGCGCGCATCGATGTCGTCAACTACATCGCCCATGGCATTTCCAAAGTGCCAGGGCATGGCGATCACTCTGAAGGTGAACAAGATATGCAGGACGACGAGGGCGGTGAGTCTTCTTCTTCAGGCAATCCTCTGGATGCTTATGCCAGCAACCTCAACGAACTTGCGCGCCAGGGTCGTATCGATCCGTTGGTAGGCCGTGAGCTGGAAGTCGAGCGCGTCGCGCAGATCCTCGCGCGTCGCCGCAAAAACAACCCGCTGCTGGTGGGCGAGGCAGGCGTGGGTAAAACCGCGATTGCCGAAGGCCTGGCCAAACGCATTGTCGACAACCAGGTGCCGGATCTGCTGGCCAACAGCGTGGTGTATTCCCTCGATCTGGGGGCTTTGCTGGCCGGGACCAAATACCGCGGCGATTTCGAGAAGCGCTTCAAGGCGTTGCTCAATGAGCTGAAAAAACGTCCGCAGGCGATTCTGTTCATCGACGAGATCCACACCATCATCGGTGCGGGCGCTGCGTCCGGTGGCGTCATGGATGCGTCGAACCTGCTCAAGCCATTGCTGTCTTCGGGCGACATTCGCTGCATCGGTTCGACCACGTTCCAGGAATTCCGTGGGATCTTCGAGAAGGACCGTGCCCTGGCTCGGCGCTTCCAGAAGGTCGATGTGTCGGAACCTTCGGTGGAAGACACCATTGGCATCCTGCGTGGCCTGAAAGGCCGTTTTGAAGCGCACCACAACATCGAATACAGCGATGAAGCCCTGCGCGCCGCTGCGGAACTGGCCTCGCGTTACATCAATGACCGGCACATGCCGGACAAGGCGATCGACGTCATCGACGAGGCGGGCGCCTACCAGCGTCTGCAGCCGATCGAGAAACGCGTGAAACGCATCGAAGTGCCTCAGGTCGAGGACATCGTTGCGAAAATCGCGCGAATTCCGCCAAAACACGTCACCAGTTCCGACAAAGAGCTGCTGCGTAACCTTGAGCGTGACTTGAAACTCACGGTATTTGGCCAGGATGCGGCGATCGACTCGCTGTCGACTGCGATCAAACTGTCCCGTGCCGGCCTCAAGTCGCCTGACAAGCCAGTCGGTTCGTTCCTGTTCGCAGGGCCGACCGGTGTTGGTAAAACCGAGGCCGCGCGGCAACTGGCCAAGGCGTTGGGGGTCGAGCTGGTTCGCTTCGACATGTCTGAGTACATGGAGCGCCACACCGTATCGCGACTGATCGGTGCGCCTCCAGGCTATGTCGGATTCGATCAGGGCGGTTTGCTGACCGAAGCCATCACCAAGCAGCCTCACTGCGTGCTGTTGCTCGATGAAATCGAGAAGGCGCATCCGGAAGTCTTCAACCTGCTGTTGCAGGTCATGGACCACGGTACGCTGACCGATAACAACGGGCGCAAGGCGGACTTCCGTAACGTGATCGTCATCATGACGACCAACGCCGGTGCCGAAACTGCGGCGCGTGCTTCGATCGGTTTCACCTATCAGGACCACTCGTCCGATGCGATGGAAGTGATCAAGAAGAGCTTCACGCCGGAATTCCGTAACCGTCTGGACACCATTATCCAGTTTGGTCGCCTCAGCCATGAGGTCATCAAAAGCGTGGTGGACAAGTTCCTTACCGAACTTCAGGCGCAGCTGGAAGACAAGCGCGTGCAGCTGGAAGTGACGGACGCAGCGCGTGGCTGGCTGGCAGCGAGTGGCTACGACACGGCAATGGGCGCTCGTCCAATGGCGCGTTTGATTCAGGACAAGATCAAGCGTCCACTGGCCGAAGAGATCCTCTTTGGCGAACTGGCCGACCATGGTGGTGTGGTACACATCGACCTCAAGGACGGCGAGCTGACCTTCGAGTTCGAGACTACGGCTGAAATGGCCTGACGTTAAACCGCAGCAAAGCAAAAAGGCGCCGATTGGCGCCTTTTTGCTGCCTCGAGAAATACATAAGTCCCTGTGGGAGCGGGCTTGCTCGCGAAAGCGGTGGGTCAGCTTGCATCAATGTTGAATGTGAAACCGCATTCGCGAGCAAACTCGCTCCCACATTGGATTTAAGGTGCTTGTTAAATCACAGGCAAACAAAAACGCCCGGCATAGCCGGGCGTTTTGTATTGACTTGATTAGCGAGCGCGGTAGGTGATGCGCCCTTTGCTCAAGTCATAGGGCGTCAGCTCGACGCGCACTTTGTCGCCGGTAAGAATACGGATGTAGTTCTTGCGCATCTTGCCGGAGATATGCGCGGTTACGACGTGCCCATTTTCCAACTCCACACGAAACATGGTGTTGGGCAGGGTGTCGACGACAGTGCCTTCCATTTCGAAGCTGTCTTCTTTCGACATGCAGTAAAGCCCTCGGTGTCCAATGAATGGCCCGGTGCAACTGCGCCAGGCAAAAGCGGCGTGCATTGTGCCCGAAAAATGGGGTTTAAGCCAAGGGGTTAGTGTCCTGTCTCACAAATACGTTCCTCTTTTGGCGAGTGGCTGTTGTCGTCAGGCAAGGCGCCGCGACGAGTCATAGCTCGCTATGGCAAGGAGCGGCAACGCAGCATGATGACAACAGACGCCGTCAAAAAGGAACAGTATTTGCGAGACAGGGCACTAGCTCAGGATGACCCAACGTTGATTAATCAGCAGTTCGATAGGGCGATATTGGGTCTTGTAGCTCATTTTTTTGCAGTTTTTGATCCAGTAGCCAAGATAGACGGCTTCCAGCCCCAGGCGTCGGGCTTCGCCGATTTGCCAGAGGATTGCATAGCGCCCCAGGCTACGACGCTCCTCCGCGGGTTCATAGAAGGTGTAGACCGCCGACAGGCCGTTGGGCAGCAAGTCAGTGACGGCCACGGCCAGCAGGCGGCCTTCGAGACGAAATTCGTAGAAACGGGAGAATGGCAGATCACGTACCAGGAAGGTCGAAAACTGGTCGCGGCTCGGCGGATACATATCGCCGTCGGCATGACGTTGTTCAATGTAGCGCTGATACAGGTCGAAGTACTCTTCGCTGAACTTTGGTCTGGCCGGACGCACCTGCAAGTCGGCATTGCGTTTGAGAATGCGTTTTTGCTGACGGTTGGGGGTAAATTGCGCCACAGGAATGCGCGCCGGTACGCACGCATTGCAATGCTGGCAATGAGGCCGGTAGAGATGATCGCCACTACGACGAAAGCCCATTTCCGACAGATCTGCGTAGACATGCACATCCATGGGCTGACTAGGGTCGAGGAACAGCGTCGTGGCCTGTTCCTCGGGCAGATAGCTGCAAGAGTGGGGCTGAGTGGCATAAAACTTCAAACGCGCCAACTCGGTCATGATCAACCCTCGGGATAAGCTTTTGATTAGGGGGCGCTCTCAATGAGTTTCCCCGCATTAAGTGTAAGCCACACGCGCCAATGTCGCTCAGCAAACCCAAGTGGCACGGCCGGGTTGATCCAGGTGCCGCGCAAGGTAGCCGGCAAATTCGCGGCGGGGAATCGCTCGGGCACCCAGGCTGTGCAGATGATCGGTAGGCATCTGGCAGTCGATCAGCACAAAACCTGAGTCTTTCAGGTGTCGCACCAGGGTGGCGAAGCCATATTTGGAAGCGTTGTCGGCGCGGCTGAACATCGACTCGCCAAAAAACAACTGCCCCATAGCCAGGCCGTAGAGCCCGCCGACCAGCGCGCCATCGTCCCAGACTTCCACCGAATGGGCGTAACCACGCCTGTGCAGTTCGACATAGGCATCCTGCATCGCTTGGGTGATCCAGGTGCCGTCAGCGTACTCGCGCGGTGCGGCGCAGGCGCGGATGACCGCGGCAAAATCCCGATCGAAGGTCACTTGATAGCGTTGTTGGCGCAGCAGTTTGTTCAAACTACGGGAGATATGCAGTTCGTCGGGAAACAGTACCGTGCGCGGGTCCGGCGACCACCAGAGAATCGGCTGGCCCTCCGAGAACCACGGAAAGCAGCCATGACGATAGGCTTGTATCAGGCGATCGGCGGACAGATCGCCGCCCGCGGCCAGCAGCCCGTTGGGGTCGCGCATGGCTTTTTCCAGCGGCGGGAAGGTCAGGGTGTTGCGTTGTAACCAAGTCAGCATGGCATCCGGGCTTGCAGAAGGGGAGGGCGGTAGCGGGCCGTTGAGCCCGCCTTGAGGAGGTTAACCGTCAAACGGTGGGGATGTCATCGAGATACTTCTCGGCATCCAGCGCGGCCATGCAGCCGGCCCCGGCGGACGTCACCGCCTGGCGGTAAATATGATCGGCCACGTCACCGGCGGCGAACACGCCTGCAATGTCCGTGGCGGTGGCATCACCTTCGCTGCCACCCTTGACCAGCAGATAACCGTCGCGCATTTTCAGCTGGCCCTGGAACAGATCGGTATTGGGCTTGTGGCCAATGGCGATGAATACGCCGGCCAGCGGCAAGTCATTGGTTTCGCCCGTATGGCTGTGCCGCAGGCGGGCACCGGTCACGCCGCTGGCATCGCCCAGTACTTCGTCCAGATTCTGGTTCCAGTGCAGGCGGATATTGCCATTGGCGGCTTTTTCGAAGAGCTTGTCCTGGAGGATCTTCTCCGAGCGCAGTTTGTCGCGACGGTGAATCAGGTGGACTTCCTTGGCGATATTCGACAAGTACAGCGCTTCTTCCACGGCCGTGTTACCTCCGCCGACCACCGCGACCACTTGGTTGCGGTAAAAAAAGCCATCACAGGTGGCGCAGGCCGAAACCCCTTTGCCGGCAAAGGCTTCTTCCGATGGCAGCCCCAGGTATTGGGCCGAAGCGCCGGTGGCGATAATCAGCGCATCGCAGGTGTAGGTGCCGCTATCGCCGATGAGCTCGAACGGGCGCTGTTGCAACTTGGCCGTATGGATGTGGTCGTAAACGATCTCTGTGTCGAAGCGTTCGGCGTGTTTTTGCATGCGTTCCATCAGTACCGGGCCGGTCAGGCCTTCGACGTCGCCGGGCCAGTTGTCGACTTCGACGGTGGTGGTCAGCTGGCCACCTGCCTGTATGCCGGTGATGACAACGGGTTTGAGGTTGGCGCGAGCGGCATAAACGGCTGCGCTGTAACCGGCGGGGCCGGAACCCAGAATGATCAGGCGGGAATGCTTCGCTTCAGTCATAAAAACACCTCATAAGCCTTTGTCACAAAAGAGAATGCATGCTCAAATTGGACCGCGCGTACTGTGCTGTTGGCTATGCTGCACCCAAGGGTCTCAAGCATGGCATCGGGTGAACAAACCCGTACAATGCTCGCTTGTAACAGTGTTTGTATCAAAAAAGCGGTGCGTGCCGTATTTCGAAAAACCGGGGCGCAGTGTTAAAAGTAGTCTCAGTTGCGCCTGTTAACTTTTTTACCTGCCTGGATTGGGCAGTTTTTATAGTCATTCAACAGATGGACGCGCCATGGGCGCAGGAAAAGAAGCGTTTTGAAGAAATCCACCGCAGCACCTAAAACAGTCGTCCCGCTCTGGCGCCAGCAATTGCACTACCGGCTCAAGGAAGGTGCATTGATCGCCATCGGCGCCTTGTGCCTGTTCCTGATGATGGCTTTGTTGACCTATGGCAAAGACGATCCGGGCTGGAGCCATAACAGCAAGATCGACGATGTGCAGAACTTCGGCGGGCCGGCCGGCTCTTACAGCGCCGACATCCTGTTCATGGTCCTGGGTTACTTTGCCTACATTTTCCCGTTGCTGCTGGCGATCAAGGCGTATCAGATCTTCCGTCAGCGCCATGAGCCGTGGCAGTGGAGCGGCTGGTTGTTCTCCTGGCGCCTGATCGGCCTGGTGTTTCTGGTGCTGTCGGGTGCAGCGCTGGCCCACATCCATTTCCATGCGGCGACCGGTCTACCGGCCGGCGCGGGCGGCGCTTTGGGCGAAAGTCTCGGCGATCTGGCCCGGAACGCGCTGAACATCCAGGGCAGCACGCTGTTGTTCATCGCGCTGTTCCTGTTCGGCCTGACAGTGTTCACCGACCTGTCGTGGTTCAAGGTGATGGACGTCACCGGCAAGATCACCCTTGATCTGTTCGAACTGTTTCAGGGCGCGGCCAATCGCTGGTGGGCGGCCCGTGTCGAACGCAAGCAACTGGTTGCCCAGCTGCGTGAAGTCGATGATCGCGTGCATGACGTGGTCGCGCCGACCGTCACCGACAAGCGCGAGCAGGCCAAGGTCAAGGAGCGCCTGCTCGAGCGTGAGCAAGCCCTGAGCAAGCACATGTCCGAGCGCGAGAAGCAGGTACCTCCGGTGATTGCCCCGGCTCCGCCCAAACCGGCAGCTCCCAGCAAGCGCGTGGAAAAAGAGAAACAGGCGCCGTTGTTCGTCGACAGCGCCGTGGAAGGCACCTTGCCACCGATCTCGATTCTCGACCCCGCGGAAAAGAAACAACTCAATTATTCGCCCGAATCCCTGGCGGCCGTCGGCCACTTGCTGGAAATCAAGCTCAAGGAATTCGGCGTCGAAGTTTCGGTGGATTCGATTCACCCGGGCCCGGTCATTACCCGTTACGAAATCCAGCCAGCAGCCGGCGTCAAAGTCAGCCGCATCTCCAACCTGGCGAAAGACCTGGCCCGTTCCCTGGCCGTGACCAGCGTGCGTGTCGTGGAAGTGATTCCGGGCAAGACCACGGTCGGTATCGAGATCCCTAACGAAGACCGGCAGATCGTGCGGTTCTCCGAGGTCTTGTCGACTCCCGAATACGATAACTTCAAGTCCCCGGTCACCCTGGCCCTGGGGCATGATATCGGCGGCAAGCCGGTCATCACCGACCTGGCGAAAATGCCGCACTTGCTGGTGGCCGGTACGACCGGTTCCGGTAAGTCGGTGGGGGTGAACGCGATGATCCTGTCGATCCTGTTCAAGTCCGGCCCGGAAGACGCCAAGCTGATCATGATCGACCCGAAAATGCTTGAGCTGTCGATCTACGAAGGCATTCCGCACCTGCTGTGCCCGGTGGTGACCGACATGAAGGACGCCGCCAACGCCTTGCGCTGGAGCGTCGCCGAAATGGAGCGGCGTTACAAACTGATGGCGAAGATGGGCGTGCGTAACCTGTCGGGCTTCAACGCCAAGGTCAAGGAAGCCCAGGACGCCGGCGAGCCGTTGAGCGATCCGTTGTACAAGCGCGAAAGCATCCACGACGAAGCACCGTTGCTGCAAAAACTGCCGACCATCGTCGTGGTCGTCGACGAATTCGCCGACATGATGATGATCGTCGGCAAGAAGGTTGAAGAGCTGATCGCCCGTATCGCCCAGAAGGCCCGTGCGGCCGGCATCCACTTGATCCTCGCGACCCAGCGTCCGTCGGTGGACGTGATCACCGGTCTGATCAAGGCGAACATTCCGACCCGTATGGCGTTCCAGGTATCGAGCAAGATCGATTCGCGGACCATCATCGACCAGGGCGGCGCCGAACAACTGCTGGGCCACGGTGATATGTTGTACATGCCGCCGGGCACCAGTCTGCCGATTCGTGTTCACGGCGCGTTCGTGTCCGATGACGAGGTTCACCGGGTGGTTGAAGCCTGGAAACTGCGCGGTGCGCCGGAATACAACGACGACATCCTCGCCGGTGTCGAAGAGCCCGGTAGCGGCTTTGAAAACGGCGGCGGTGGCGGTGACGATGATGCCGAAACCGATGCGCTCTACGATGAAGCGGTGCAGTTCGTCCTGGAAAGCCGTCGTGCGTCCATCTCTGCGGTTCAGCGCAAGCTGAAAATCGGCTACAACCGCGCGGCGCGCATGATCGAAGCCATGGAAATGGCCGGGGTCGTGACATCCATGAACACCAACGGTTCGCGTGAAGTCCTGGCCCCTGGCCCGGTGCGCGACTGATCCGGTTTTGAAAGGGGCGGTGTCTTGAGGCGCCGCCCGCACTCCCACGAATGTTTATGAGGACTCCCATGCGTCTTATCCGCATGTTGCTGCTGCCGGTACTGGCTTTGACCACGCTCTCGGCCCACGCCGATGACAAGGACGTGGCGCGTCTGACTCAACTGCTGGAAAAATCCCAGACCCTGACCGCGCGTTTCTCCCAGCTGACTCTTGATGGCAGCGGCACCCAGTTGCAGGAAACCGCCGGTCAAATGTCCTTGCAGCGCCCGGGCCTGTTCTACTGGCACACCGACGCGCCGCAAGAGCAACTGATGGTGTCCGACGGTAAGAAGGTTTCCCTGTGGGACCCGGACCTGGAGCAGGTCACCATCAAGACCCTCGACCAGCGTCTGACCCAGACTCCGGCACTGTTGTTGTCCGGTGACGTGTCCAAGATCAGCCAGAGCTTCGACATCAGCGCCAAGGAAGCCGGCGGCGTGATCGACTTCACCCTGAAGCCGAAAACCAAAGACACCCTGTTCGACAGCCTGCGTCTGTCGTTCCGCAACGGTCTGGTCAATGACATGCAACTGATTGATAGCGTCGGCCAGCGTACCAATATCCTGTTTACTGGCGTGAAGGCCAACGAGCCGATTCCGGCGTCCAAATTCAAGTTCGACATCCCCAAGGGTGCCGACGTGATTCAGGAATAAAGAGCAGAACATAGAACCTGTGGGAGCGGGCTTGCCCGCGACGGCGGTATTACATTCAATATCAATGTCGACTGATCCGACGCTATCGCGGGCAAGCCCGCTCCCACAGGTATCGCGCTGTTCAATCCTTGACTGATCGGCATCAGGACCCAGTGAGGTTTCATAAGTAGTGATGGACCTGTTTCGCAGCGCCCCGATTGCTCAGCCCTTGGCCGCACGCCTGCGTGCGACCAATCTGGATGAGTACGTCGGTCAGGAACACCTGCTCGCTCGCGGCAAGCCTTTGCGTGAAGCGCTGGAGCAGGGTGCCCTGCATTCGATGATTTTCTGGGGGCCGCCGGGGGTGGGTAAAACCACGTTGGCGCGGCTGCTCGCGGAAGTCTCCGATGCGCACTTCGAAACGGTTTCGGCGGTGCTGGCCGGCGTGAAGGAAATCCGCCAGGCGGTGGAAGTCGCCAAGCAGCAGGCCGGGCAATACGGTAAACGCACCATCCTGTTTGTCGACGAAGTACACCGCTTCAACAAGTCCCAGCAGGATGCGTTCCTGCCGTACGTTGAAGATGGCACGCTGATTTTCATCGGCGCGACCACCGAAAACCCCTCGTTCGAACTCAATAACGCGCTGCTGTCCCGGGCTCGCGTCTATGTGCTCAAAAGCCTCGACGAAGCGGCCCTGCGCAAGCTGGTGCATCGCGCATTGACCGAAGAGCGTGGGTTGGGCAAGCGGCAACTGACGCTCAGCGATGAAGGTTTCCGGATGCTGTTATCCGCGGCCGATGGCGATGGCCGACGTCTGCTCAACCTGCTGGAAAACGCCTCGGACCTGGCCGAAGACAACAGCGAAATCGGCGTCGACCTGCTGCAAAGTCTGCTCGGTGACACCCGTCGGCGCTTCGACAAGGGCGGCGAAGCCTTCTACGACCAGATCTCCGCGCTGCATAAGTCGGTGCGCGGCTCCAATCCCGATGGCGCGCTGTACTGGTTCGCGCGGATGATCGACGGCGGTTGCGACCCGCTGTACCTGGCTCGGCGTGTGGTGCGTATGGCCAGCGAAGACATCGGTAATGCCGACCCACGCGCCCTGAGCCTGTGCCTGGCGGCGTGGGAGGTGCAGGAGCGGCTCGGCAGCCCCGAAGGTGAGTTGGCAGTGGCCCAGGCCATTACGTATCTGGCCTGCGCGCCGAAAAGCAATGCGGTGTACATGGGCTTCAAAGCCGCGATGCGCAGCGCCACCGAACATGGTTCCCTCGAAGTGCCGCTGCACCTGCGCAATGCGCCGACCAAATTGATGAAGCAATTGGGTTATGGCGACGAATATCGTTACGCCCACGATGAACCGGATGCCTATGCCGCTGGCGAAGACTACTTCCCGGACGAGCTCGAACCGCAACGGTTTTATCAACCAGTGCCCCGCGGCCTGGAGCTGAAGATCGGCGAAAAGCTGAACCACCTGGCGCAGCTTGATCGTCTGAGCCCCCGACAGCGGAGAAAAAAGTGATTCCATTGATCGTTGCCGTTTCTGTCGGCGGTGTCGCCGGCACGCTATTGCGCTTCGCCACCGGTAACTGGATCAACGCGAATTGGCCGCGGCACTTCTATACCGCGACGCTGGCCGTTAATATCGTGGGCTGTTTGCTGATCGGCGTTCTATACGGTCTGTTTTTGATTCGCC
The DNA here is from genome assembly GCF_053629455.1 of Pseudomonas sp. F-14 TE3482. Classification (NCBI taxonomy): domain Bacteria; kingdom Pseudomonadati; phylum Pseudomonadota; class Gammaproteobacteria; order Pseudomonadales; family Pseudomonadaceae; genus Pseudomonas; species Pseudomonas sp. F-14 TE3482. Next base: position 5,442,266 of record NZ_JBRJII010000001.1, on the reverse strand, counting down.
CGGAGGTACCGTTTGCGGTGCGCGCCGGGTTGATGGTCGGCTTCCTCGGGGGGCTGACGACTTTTTCATCCTTTTCACTGGATACGGTGCGCTTGCTGGAAACCGGGCAAGTGCCGCTGGCCCTGGGCTATGCGGTCATCAGCGTATTCGGCGGGCTGCTCGCCACCTGGGCTGGCCTGTCCTTGACCAAACTTTGATAACGAGAAACCGACATGCTCGATTCCAAACTGTTACGTAGCAACCTTCAGGACGTAGCGGACCGCCTGGCATCCCGTGGCTTTGCCCTGGATGTTGCGCGCATCGAAGCGCTGGAAGAACAGCGCAAGACCGTCCAGACCCGCACCGAAGCTCTGCAGGCTGAACGTAACGCGCGCTCCAAGTCCATCGGTCAGGCCAAGCAGCGCGGCGAAGACATCGCGCCGTTGATGGCGGACGTCGAGCGCATGGCGGGGGAGTTGAGCACCGGTAAACTCGAGCTGGACGCGATCCAGACCGAGCTGGATTCGATCCTGCTGGGCATCCCGAACCTGCCGCACGAATCGGTGCCGGTCGGCGATGACGAAGGAGGCAACGTTGAAGTGCGCCGCTGGGGCACGCCGAAGGCCTTCGATTTCCCGGTTCAGGACCATGTGGCCCTGGGTGAGAAGTTCGGCTGGCTGGACTTCGAAACCGCCGCCAAGCTGTCCGGCGCCCGTTTCGCCCTGCTGCGTGGCCCGATCGCCCGTCTGCACCGTGCGCTGGCGCAGTTCATGATCAACCTGCACATTAACGAACACGGTTACGAAGAGGCCTACACCCCGTACCTGGTGCAGGCGCCTGCGTTGCAGGGCACCGGTCAGCTGCCGAAATTCGAAGAAGACCTGTTCAAGATCAGCCGCGATGGCGAAGCCGATCTGTACCTGATCCCGACCGCTGAAGTGTCGCTGACCAACATCGTCGCTGGCGAGATCGTCGATTCGAAACTGCTACCGATCAAATTCGTGGCACACACACCGTGCTTCCGCAGCGAGGCCGGTGCATCGGGTCGCGACACGCGCGGCATGATCCGTCAGCACCAGTTCGACAAGGTCGAGATGGTGCAGATCGTCGAGCCATCGACCTCGATGCAAGCGCTGGAAGGCCTGACTGCCAACGCCGAAAAAGTCCTGCAACTGCTGGAACTGCCCTATCGCACCCTGGCGCTGTGCACGGGCGACATGGGCTTCAGCGCGGTCAAGACCTACGACCTGGAAGTGTGGATTCCAAGCCAGGACAAATACCGCGAAATTTCGTCGTGCTCCAACTGCGGCGATTTCCAGGCCCGCCGCATGCAAGCGCGTTTCCGCAACCCGGAAACCGGCAAGCCTGAGCTGGTTCACACCCTGAACGGTTCCGGCCTGGCGGTCGGCCGTACCCTGGTGGCGGTGCTCGAGAACTACCAGCAGGCCGACGGTTCGATCCGTGTACCTGAAGTGCTCAAGCCGTACATGGGTGGCCTTGAGGTCATCGGCTAAATGGACTATCTGCCGCTGTTTCATAACCTTCGCGGCAGTCGTGTATTGGTCGTCGGCGGAGGGGAGATTGCCTTGCGCAAATCCCGCCTGCTGGCCGAAGCCGGTGCGCTGCTGCGGGTGGTTGCACCGCAAATCGAACCGCAACTGCGCGAGCTGGTGGTCGGCAGCGGTGGCGAGTGCCTGGTGCGTGGCTACGCAGAAACGGATCTGGACGGTTGCGGGCTGATCATCGCCGCCACCGACGACGAACCGCTGAACGCGCAAGTTTCCGCTGATGCTCATCGGCGTTGCGTACCGGTCAACGTGGTGGACGCGCCGGCCCTGTGCAGCGTGATCTTCCCGGCGATCGTCGACCGTTCTCCGCTGATCATTGCGGTGTCCAGCGGCGGCGATGCACCGGTGCTGGCGCGGTTGATTCGCGCCAAGCTGGAAACCTGGATTCCTTCCACCTATGGCCAACTGGCCGGGCTGGCGGCGCGTTTCCGTACTCAGGTCAAAGGTCTGTTTCCGGATGTGCAGCAGCGCCGGGCGTTCTGGGAGGATGTATTCCAGGGCCCGATTGCCGACCGGCAACTGGCCGGGCAGGGCGCCGAGGCCGAGCGCTTGATGCTGGCGAAAATCAATGGCGAAGCACCTGTCGCTACCGGCGAGGTCTATCTCGTGGGCGCCGGGCCGGGTGACCCCGACCTGTTGACCTTCCGCGCCTTGCGTCTGATGCAGCAAGCCGATGTGGTGCTGTATGACCGTTTGGTGGCGCCGGCGATTCTGGATTTGTGCCGTCGCGATGCCGAGCGGGTCTACGTCGGCAAGCGCCGCGCCGATCACGCCGTGCCTCAGGAACAGATCAACCAGCATCTGGTGGACTTGGCCAAGGCCGGCAAGCGCGTGGTGCGCTTGAAGGGCGGCGATCCGTTCATTTTCGGGCGCGGTGGCGAAGAGATCGAAGAGCTGGCGGCCCATGGCATTCCGTTCCAGGTCGTCCCGGGCATTACCGCAGCCAGTGGTTGCGCGGCCTATGCCGGGATTCCGCTGACTCACCGCGATTACGCGCAGTCGGTGCGGTTTGTCACCGGGCACCTCAAGGACGGTTCCACCGATTTGCCGTGGGCCGACCTGGTCGCGCCGGCGCAAACCCTGGTGTTTTACATGGGGCTGGTGGGTCTGCCGATCATCTGCGAGCAGTTGATCAAGCACGGTCGCGCGGCCGATACCCCGGCGGCGTTGATCCAGCAGGGCACTACGGTCAATCAGCGGGTGTTTACCGGCACCCTGGCCGATCTTCCACGGCTGGTGGCGGAGCATGAAGTACATGCGCCGACGCTGGTGATCGTCGGGGAAGTGGTGCAACTGCGCGAGAAACTGGCGTGGTTTGAAGGGGCTCAGGCGCAGGTCTAGTGATCGCGTCGCCCTCATCGCGGGCAAGCCCGCTCCCACAGGTTATTTGGTGAAGCTGCAATCTTTGGCATCACACAAATCCCTGTGGGAGCGGGCTTGCCCGCGATGAGGCCCTCAAAACCACCCTTGCTTCAGATCAGAACTCAGCTTTACGCCAAACCCCTTTCCCCTTCAACCGCGCCCGATCATGAGCCGCAGTGAAGTCCTGCGCCGGCCCTTTAGGCACGATCCCGGTCGGATTGATGGTTTTGTGGCTGCCGTAGTAGTGATTCTTGATGTGCTCAAAACTCACCGTCTCGGCTATCCCCGGCCACTGATAAATCTCCCGTAGCCAATTCGACAGATTCGGATAATCGGCAATCCGTCGCAGGTTGCACTTGAAGTGCCCGAAGTACACCGCATCAAAACGAATCATCGTAGTGAACAGCCGAATATCCGCTTCCGTCAGGTATTCGCCCGTCAGGTACCGATTCGCGCCCAGCAATTGCTCCAGCCGATCCAGCTCAGCAAACAATTCATCGAACGCTTCTTCATAAGCCTGCTGCGAAGTGGCAAACCCGGCGCGATACACGCCGTTGTTCACTGCCGGATAAATCCGCTCGTTCAGCGCATCGATCTCGGCCCGCAATGGCGCCGGGTAGAAATCCAGGTCGTTGCCGGTCAACTCATCGAACGCGCTGTTGAACATGCGGATGATCTCCGCCGACTCATTGTTGACGATGTGATTTGTCTGTTTGTCCCAGAGCACCGGGACCGTGACACGGCCGGTGTAGTCGGCGGTATCGGTGGTGTAGCGCTGGTGCAGAAATTTCAGATCGCCAAGCTTGTCGCCAGTCGAGCCGTGAGCCTTGTCGAAGGTCCAGCCGTTCTCCAGCATCAGAAAACTCACCACCGACACATCGATCAGGCTTTCCAGGCCTTTGAGCTTACGCAGAATCAGCGTGCGATGGGCCCACGGGCAGGCGAGGGAGACGTAGAGATGATAGCGACCCGCCTCGGCGGCAAAACCACCGATGCCGGTGGGGCCTGGCTTGCCGTCGGCGGTCAGCCAGTTGCGACGTTGTGCCTGTTCACGCTGGAACGTGCCGTCCTTGCTTTCATACCACTGATCCTGCCAGCGGCCTTCGACTAACAAACCCATGTTCAAAACTCCTCAACCAATAAGCGTTGGAGAGGAGTCTATGCGCATAGGTTCGAACAAAAAGCGCAAAGGTTGGGCGTTTATGATCGGTTAAATCGATCGATCCCGGGCATCCCAATACTGCTGGGCGGTTTCGAACGCTTGCTCGCGGGGCTGGCCGAGGCCGCGCAACGCCAGGGCCATGGTCGAGATCAGTGCCATTTGCGGGTAGCTATCGACCACGTCGCCACGCCACAGCGCTTTCAAATGCTCGGGATCGAGGCTGGCCGGTTTGACGTGGCGCTGGGTCGACAGCTGTGGCCATTCTTCATCCCAGCTTTCGCCGCCGGTGGTGCCATATAGGTGACTGTCGGCGTCCGGATTGATCTCGATTTCACCGCCATCGCCCTTGATGACGATGGCAGTGTCGCCGAGCAAACCGCTGGCCTCGCGATGTACGGCCTGATAGCCGGGGTGGAAAATGCTTTGCAGACCGCAGCGAGCGCCCAGAGGGTTGAGAATCCGCGCCAGGGAATGGATCGGCGAGCGCAGGCCCAAGGTGTTGCGCAGGTCGATCATCCGCTGAAGCTGCGGCGCCCAGTCCACCAATGGCATGAACGCCAGACCGCCCTGATCGAGCGCTGCGCCGACCTGCTGCCAGTTGCGGCACAGTGGAATGTTCAGCGTCTCGAGCAGTTGTTCGCTGTACAGCCGTCCGGCCGTGTGCGCGCCGCCGCCATGCATGAAGATGCGCACGCCGTTCTGCGCCAGGCACTTGGCCGCCAGCAGGTACCACGGCAAGTGACGCTTCTTGCCGGCATACGTCGGCCAGTCCAGATCAACCGCCAGCGCTGGCGGATTCAGGCGTTCACGCACGGCTTCGGCGAACCCGGCCATTTCCTCGGCGCTTTCTTCCTTGTGCCGCAACAGCATCAGGAAGGCGCCGAGCTGGGTGTCCTCGACCTTGTCGTCGAGCAACAGGCCCATGGCCTCGCGGGCTTCTTCGCGAGTCAGGTTGCGGGCTCCGCGTTTGCCCTTGCCAAGAATCCGCACGAACTGGGCGAACGGGTGCTCGGCGGGCGTTTCGAGGGTCAGTGCTGGATAGTCGGTCATAAGCAATTCGTCGGTTTGGGCAGGCCCGCCAGTTTCGCGGCGAGTTTGGCAGGGGTGCCTTTGAACAGTCGGTTCAGGTGCAGGCTGTTGCCTTTGTCGGGGCCGAGTTTCAATGCGGTGTACTTGATCAGCGGGCGGGTCGCCGGGGACAGCTGGAATTCGTCGTAGAAACTGCGCAGCAGTTCGAGGATCTCCCAGTGTTCCGGGCTCAACTCGATGTCTTCGGCCGCGGCGAGGGCGGCGGCCACCTCGGCAGACCAGTCACTCAGTTCGACCAGGAAACCGTCCTTGTCCAGTTCAATGGCGCGGGCGCCGACCGTCAGGGATCTCATAGCCAACTGTTGACCTTGTCGTAGTGAATCGACAGTTCGACGAAGGCCGGGTAGTCGATGGCCTCGGCCCAGTCCGGGATTTGCAACGCCCGTGCTTGAGCATCTTCGGCCAGTACGAACAACTTCAGGCCGCGGGCGTGCAGCGCGCTGAATGGTGCGGTGCCTGGCTGCAAGGCATAGGCCGCATCGCCACTCAGCAAAAGCGCATCGTTGGCGCCGATCACGCGCAGGCAACTGTTCAGGCGGTCATCGCCGAAAGGGGAATGAGACAACACATGCAAAGTCGACATCAGAGGGTGATCACCTGGTCGTAACGATCAATAAGGGCAGTGATTTCCTGGGCAGCCAACACCTGGGCTTCTTCAAGCGACAGGTTTTCGGGATCCAGACCACGTGTCGCGGCGCTTTCACCGCAGACGAACAGGTCTTCGACGCCAAACATCGGCAAGGCTTGCAGGTTGGCGCTCAGGTCTTTCTGTTGCAGGGCCTTGGCGTTCTGTTTATTGGCGAGCTGGAACACGCCGTCATCGAGAAACAGCAGGCCGATCGGCAGATCGAAGGCACCGCCGGCCAGCACGATGTCCAGTGCCTCACGCGCATTCGGCCCGGACCACGGCGCCTGACGGCTGATAATCAGCAAGGATTTAGCCATCTCATTTGCCTCCGAAACAGATCAAACGGTCAGCGTCCTGCACCGCGTCATGCAACTGGCCGAGACCGGACAATTCCCACGGCGCACCCACCGCTACCGCTTCACGCTGATAGCGCTGGGCTTCTTCCTCGTTCAACACCCCACGGCGCAGGGCGGCGGCGATGCAGACCACGCCATCGAGTTGATGCTCGCTGACAAAGTTGCGCCATTGCTTGGGCAAATCCTGCTCGTCCTGAGGCGTGACCACGCTGGCGGACGCGTTATAGACGCCATCCTGATAGAAAAACAGCCGGACAATCTCATGCCCGCCGGCCAGCGCGGCCTGGGCGAACAGCAAGGCGCGGCGCGAGGAGGGTGCATGGGCGGCGGAAAACAGCGCAATGGCGAATTTCATGATGGGCTCGATCAGCGAAACTGCGGCCATGATAAAGCTTTATCGCCGGGGCGGCTAAATCGATGTTGTCTGTGCGGGCCTCATCGCGGGCAAGCCCGCTCCCACAGGGATTTGTGTGATGCCGAAGATTCTAGCTTCACCGCAAAACCTGTGGGAGCGGGCTTGCCCGCGATGAGGCCCGAACAGTCAATACAAGATTCAGCGCGGCATATAACCCAACTGCCAACGTCGCGGAATCTTCAACGACAGCAACCCCAGCGCCCCGGCCAGCAGGCCACTGACAAACAAGGCCTTGAGCCCCAGATGATGCTCCAGTAAAGCCCCAATCACCGCGCCGGCAAACATCCCGGTCCATGGGACCAGCTGCACCCGCCAGCCATTTCGCCGCTCGCCAAGCATCCACCGCCCCAGCCCACGACCAAACCGCGACAACGCGCCAGTGACATAGGTCAGCCCGACCGGCAGTCCATTCACCTCTTCCACGGCGGCATTGAGCATGCCCATGGCAATGATCGTCGCCAGCAGCGCCGGCAGTTGCCTGTCATAGGGCCAGGCTGCGGCGCCGCACAGCAACGTGGCGATGCACAGCATCAATGGCAGCGCCCGTCGGCCACCGAACCGGCTGACGACAATGCCCAAGGCATTACCGATGACGAACGTGGCCACGAGAATCAGCAGACGCAGGGTCAGCCCGAGATCGCCATCGCTGATCGCTACGGCAAGGCGTGTGGTGTTGCCGCTCATGAAGGACACGAAGTCGCCGCTGGCCATGAAGCCGATGGCATCGGTCATGCCGGCGAGCACCGACAAACCGGCGACCAGCGCCAGGCCGATGCGTCCGCGCCATTTATGGGTATGCAGATGCCCCGGCGTGGCCCGGGTGCCTGACGGAGAAGGCAGCATTGAAGAGGACTTCCTTGAGCAGCGATGATTATTTGGTTAGCCCATATAACTCGCAATACTCCAGCCAGTCCATGCCGGCCATCTCCGCGACTTCCTTGTGCACCTCCAGGCGTTGGGCCTGGTAGTCCTCAGGCGTGGCGGCCGTCAGTTGCAGTGTCAGCTCCCAGGCAAACAAACCCAGGCGCTCAGCCTCGGCTTCGAACGCTTCATGCAAACGCTCGTCGCGGTACTGCGCCACTGTCACGCCCTTGGCCTGGGCCAACAGTGGATTCAGGTTGTCCAGTTCGACGCGCAGCTCAGGACGCTCATCGAGAAACTTTTTCAGCGCCTGCTCGTGTTGCTGTTCGGTTGCCGCCATGGTCACTCCTTGGAAGACTGCTTTTTGCTCGCCTTGGCAGCCGCGGCCAGACACTCCAGAGCAAATTGCTCGGGGTAGGTCATCTGGATCGGCGTGGTTTCACCTTTGACGGTTCTTTCGCCATCGAGAATGTAACGAATCCGCTTGTCGGTGACGCCAATTCGCTTGGCGATCCAGGAAGGCGTCTGACCGATCTGGCTGATCAGCTTGTCGGCGTATTCAGCGGTCGGTTTGTAGTATTCGGCGTTGGGTGTCATGACCTTTCCAGAAAAATGCGCCCGGAAAAAAATGGGCGATGCGGCGTTAATGGCGCGACAGGGTGCGCGAATCGTTGCGCGGTGTCGCGGTATAAATGAAGTAAAGCAGAACGATGCGCTGCGCTGCGGTGATACAGTCCGCTTTTTCCTGATGAGCGAATGCAATGCGAATTCTGATGATGGCGCTGGCCGCAACCTTGCTGGCGGGCTGCGCCGGATCGGCGATGAATGACGCCCGCACCAAAACCCCGTACAAAACCCTGACCTCGGACAAACCGGAAAAAATCGTCGCCCAATGCGTACAGTTTGCCTGGCAGGACGAAGCAGTGTTCGGCGTCGATGCGGGCGCTTATTTGCAGCCGGGCAAGAAGGGTGGCTCGACGGTGTATACCCGTTCGGCCGAGTCCTTCGTGGACGTGAGCACCGACGCTTCGGGTACAGCGTTGAGCTACTACGCGCAGCATGACGATTTTGTCGCCAAACGCCGATTGGCGGCGTTGGCGACCTGTCTCTGAGTTGATGGCTACGCACCTCCTCTGTGGGAGCGAGCCTGCTCGCGATAGCGGCGGGTCAGAAGACGCCATTGTTGAATGACATACCGCTATCGCGAGCAGGCTCGCTCCCACAATGGTCCGGTGTTGATCACATCAATGGGCTGCTTCCACAGGATCAGGCGTCGTTTATCAAACGCTTCTGAAAAAAGAAGCGCTTATGGCCCGGCGGGTAATCGGCAATGTGCCCCAACTCGCTATAGCCATGTTTCTTGTAAAACTCCGGCGCCTGGAAGTCGAAGGTGTCCAGCCAGATCCCCACGCATTCCTTCTCCCGCGCCAGGTCTTCGGCCATCTGCATCAGCTTCGAGCCCATCCCTTGTCCCCGGGCCAGCTCCGGCACCGACAACAATTCAATGAAAAACCACCGGTAAAACACTCGGCCATAAAGCCCGCCGAGAATCTCGTCGCTGTCATTGCGTACCAGCAAAGCAATCTGCTCCGACACCGTGGCCCCGGCCTTTGAGGCGTTGTAAGCGCGCAGCGGTGTGAGGATCGCCTCGCGTTCTTCCTGGGAGGCAGTTTTCGACAATTCGATTCGCAGGGTCATAGGCTACACATCCTTATGGCAGTGAACACGGAGCCTATCCCGGATGTGGCGATTGTTCTATCCCCGCAACCGAAGGAACCCCCGGGGCTCCAGGAATGTCTAGCCTGAACAGCATCGTTGTTGAACGCAGCCATTGAGGACCGCCCGTGAATATCTTTGAAGCCTTGCGCGAAAGCCACGACCGTCAGCGCCGCTATGCCGATGCGCTGATTCAAACCCAGGGCGACACCCCGGAACGGGTCGAGGCTTACAAACGGCTCAAATCCGAACTTCAGGCCCACGAAACCGCTGAAGAACGCCATTTCTACATGCCGCTGATGGCGTTCGACAACGGCGTGGATCTTAGCCGCCACGCCATCTCCGAACATCACGAAATGGACGAGATGATGGAAGCGCTGGATGCAACCGAAATGTCCAGTCCATCCTGGTTGGCAACGGCGAAAAAGCTCTCGGAGAAGGTCCATCACCATCTCAAAGAGGAGGAGCAGAAGTTCTTCCAGATGGCCGGCAAGTTGCTCGACGAGCAACAGAAAGAAACCCTCGCCGGGCAGTATCAGAAAGAATACAAGGCGCAACTTTCCTGAGGATGAAAGCGCCGCAATGCGGTTCACTCAAGAGAGTCTTGAGTCAGTAAGAACTTGTGGCGAGGGAGCCAACACACCTTGCCGGCAAGGTGAAATGATTTGAATCCAATGCGCTCCTTGTAGAGAATCGCCATCTTTGCCTCGAAAGGATGCGCGCGATGAAGTTGGAAGGGACTTTCCAATACATGGGCACTCACGGGATCGTCTTCAACGTCTCGCAGATCACCCTCACCGACAGCGAACGCGGACGCCTGCGCGAGCTGTATTTTGGCGAGGCGAAAAGCGCCCACTATGAGGTCAACAGCAAGGTCGTCGAGGTGTACGACAAGATGCAGGCCAAGAGCCTGCCGTGCGTGATGATGATCGGCATCTCCAAGCCGCTGACCCGGCAACAGGGCGATGTCCTCAATGCCCAACGCACCAAGATCGCCAACCTGGCCGCCTCCGCCTTCGGTGGCGCTGCCGGTACTGTGGGCGGTTTAGCCGGACCTGCAGGCAGTGTCGCCGCAGGTACTGTTGTAACGGCGGGTGTGCGCTCGTACGTCAATGACGCTCTGCCCACCTACCATGCTGGCGACGTAATCGTCAGCATCCAGGCGCAGGTCAATGGTGGGATTGGCCCACAGCGCTCTTCCGAATCCCTGATCATCAAGACCTGAGTGGGGCTGCACATGTCTGAAATTACCCAGACGGTCATCGTTGTGGTGCTGGCCTTTCTACTTGATCGGTTTCTTAAGCCGTACCCGCTGCGCAAGTGGCTAGGGGTGACGCTGGTGGTGGCAGGCGCAATCGGCTGCGTTGCAGTGAGCCAGACCCAGTTGCTGGGCTTTGACTTGGGATTGATGTCGGTCCTTGCCGTGCCGGTGGGCGCGGGGCTGTTCGTGACCAGGCGGCGGTTCGAGCAGATTGGCTGAAGGTCAGGAAGGTGTGTTGACCGGACGGATACCTTGCTCCCGCTTGAGTGCGTAGCGCTCACAAAAATCGCAATGGTTGTCAGATTTTTGGGGCCGCTACGCAGCCCAGCGGGAGCAAGCTCCCTCGCCACAGGTTTCTCTGACTCAAGATTCTCTTGGGAGCGCCATTACGGCAGTCGCCGGGCTTTTCTGTTTTCGCCTAACATGGACGCTTTCTGACGAACATAAGGATGGATTGTCATGTCGAACACAGCCGAGCGGGTCAACATCATCGAGTCCCAGGTGCTGTCCCACGACTGGTATCTGCTGAAGAAAATCACTTTCGATTACTTGCGCAACAACGGCGACTGGCAGCGTCAGACTCGCGAAGTCTACGACCGGGGCAATGGCGCGGCGATTTTGCTGTTCAACCGTGAGAAGAAAACCGTCGTACTGACCCGCCAGTTCAGGCTGCCGGTGTTCGTCAACGGCCACGATGGTTTGTTGATTGAAGTGGCAGCGGGGCTGCTGGAAGGCGTTGCGCCTGAAGAGCGCATTCGTGCTGAGGCCGAGGAGGAAACCGGCTATCGCGTCCACCATGTGCAGAAGGTTTTCGAAGCCTACATGAGCCCCGGTTCGGTGACTGAAAAGCTGCATTTCTTCATGGCCGAGTACGACGCCTCTTCGAAGGTCAGTGATGGCGGCGGGCTGGAGGAAGAAACCGAAGAACTGGAAGTGTTGGAGTGGACGTTCGACGACGCGCTGGCGGCGTTCTATCGCGGGGAGATCTGCGATGCCAAGACCATCATGCTGCTGCAGTATGCGGCGATGAAAAACATCTTCGGAGCGGTTTGAGCAGGATTGGATTGGCTTCTGAATCGAGAGAGCGTTCAGGCACAATGGTCGAGCATTTCGGCACAGTAACCAGCCTTTGCGCTCTCTAAACTCGTGCCTCACGCCAGCACTCAGATGAGGTCACGATGAACATCAGAATAATCCTATCCGCATTGTCCATGGGCGTCGTGCTCACTGGACACGCTGCCGACTTCTCGCTGAAGAGCCAGGATATTGCTGAAAACCGCCCATTGACCAGCCGCGAGGTATTCCAGGGGTTCGGTTGCGAAGGGGGCAATACTTCGCCCGAGCTTTCCTGGAGCAACGCCCCGGCGGGGACTAAAAGTTACGCGATCACGGTCTACGATCCCGATGCCCCGACCGGCAGCGGCTGGTGGCATTGGACGGTGGTCAACTTACCCGCTTCAACCAGCAGTTTGCCAAGAGGGGTCGGCTCGAACCTGCCTGCCGGTGCAGTACAAGGGCGAACCGATTATGGCCAACCGGGATTTGGCGGAGCTTGCCCTCCTGTAGGGGATAAGCCGCATCGCTATCAATTCACCGTATGGGCGCTGAAAGTCGATAAGCTACCCCTCGACAACCAGGCCAGTGGCGCCTTGGTGGGCTATATGCTCAATGCCAACGCCTTGGCCAAAGCGACCATTACTTCAACTTACGGACGTTAAGAACAATGCGCCCTTGTGTCGGCATACAGCACCGGGAAAACATTATCGATGCGTGTGTCATACGGGCGCGACAGCCCCATACATTGCAACGGGTGCCGATATTCGCTACCGCCTTGTGTCGAGTGCGACAGGGGGAAAAACTGCTGCAATGGGATGACCGGCAGATGCGTGCAGGGCCGCAACATCTGATTCTGATGCCGGCCGGGCGTGAGCTTGGCATCTCGAATTTCCCCGGCCTTCACGGTCACTACATTGCCGATGTGGTGACCTTTCCCGGTTCGACACTGCGTAATTTCAGCAGCCGCTATGGCCAGCAGATCATCAGCCATCGCCGTGCCCAGAAGACAGACCTATGTGTTCCTCTGGATCGGCATACGACACAGGCATGGGATCAGTTATTGGCCTCCATCAATGCAAACGCGCCGGATGCATTGCGCACCCATTATGGGGAAGCGGTTCTCCTGAGCCTGTGCCTCGGCGGCCAGGCCGGGCCGCTGCTGATGGATCGTAACGATCCACTGTGCGAACGGGTGCAGCAACTGGTAATGAGCAGCCCGGAAAGAGACTGGACTGTTGCGCACGTGGCACAACACCTGAACCTTGGGGAGTCGACGTTGCGTCGCCAACTGGCCAATGAGGGGAGCAGTTTCAGGAATATTCTGGAAAACGTTCGGCTGGCGACGGCGCTGCAATGGTTGCAAACCACGTCTCGCCCCATCGGTGAAATTGCCGGTGCCAGCGGCTATGCCTCGGCCTCACGTTTTGCAGTGCGCTTTCGCTCACACTATGGCCTGTCGCCACGGGAATTACGGGCAGCGATTTAGGTAATTCCTGTGAGATGTACCCTGTCTTTTTGAAACTGTGCGTTTTGTGGCGAGCGAGCTTGCTCGCGCTGGGCGTGAAACGCCCCTTGTCGAAGATTTTGCCAGCGCTACGCACTGGAGCGGGAGCAAGCTCCCTCGCCACAAGGGCTCATTAGCTCAGAAACAAATCATCCATCTTGCCGGTCCCTGACCATTCGCAGCCCTCCAGCGTCAGCAACCGCTCCTTCGCCTCAAGCCCACCGGCAAACCCCGTCAGTTTTCCCGACGCACCAATCACCCGATGACAGGGCGCGATAATCGAAATCGGATTCTTGCCATTAGCCGCCCCCACCGCGCGAACCGCACTGGGATTGCCGATTTGCCGGGCAATCTCGCTGTAGCTGCGCGTTTCGCCAAACGGAATGGTCAGTAACGCCTGCCATACCTTCTGCTGAAATTCCGTCCCGGCAAAGTCCAGTTCCAGCTCGAAACGGTTACGCGTGCCAGCAAAGTATTCCTGCAACTGCTGTGCGGTGCGCACCAGGATCGGGTTGTCTGTTGCTTGCGTCATCGGCCCCAGCCTTACCCGGCCTGGTTTGTCGTTTTCCCAGAGGATGGCCGCCAGTCGTGCGCCTTTCGCCACCAGTTTCAATTCGCCGACCGGAGACGCCAGGGTGGTGAAGGTGTAGGACATGCCGGCGGACTCCGCAAAAGTGCTGAACAGGGGGCCCAGCATACTGCCTCGTCGGGGAGGCGCAATACGCAATCCCGACCATACTTGCCTCTGCTTTTGAACCGTTCCCTCTGTTTTAGTACAGAGCCTAAAAACAAAAAGAGACCGACTCATGAAGTTCGAACCTTTTGCCAAAACGCTCATGGCGACCACATTGGCGCTGAGTTGCCTGACGGCCCACGCGGCCTCCGTTGCCCCGGTCGCGGCCGAAAACGGCATGGTCGTCACCGCCCAGCATCTGGCCAGCCACGTCGGCGTCGATGTGCTCAAAAATGGCGGCAACGCCGTCGACGCCGCTGTTGCGGTGGGTTATGCGCTGGCGGTGGTGTACCCCGCGGCGGGCAACCTGGGCGGCGGTGGTTTCATGACCATTCAATTGGCGGACGGGCGCAAGACCTTCCTCGACTTCCGTGAAAAAGCCCCGCTGGCCGCGACCCCTGACATGTACCTCGACAAAGCGGGCAACGTCGTTCCGGACCTGAGCACTCGCGGCCATCTTGCTGTTGGCGTGCCGGGCACCGTCTCGGGCATGGAACTGGCCCTGAAGAAATACGGTACCAAACCCCGCAAGGAAGTGATCGCCCCGGCCATCAAGCTTGCCGAAGACGGTTTTGTGCTGGAGCAGGGCGATGTCGATTTGCTGGAGTACGCCACCGATGTATTCAAGAAAGACATGCGCGACTCGGGCTCGATTTTCCTGAGCAATGGCGAGCCGATGCAGGTGGGCCAGAAACTCGTACAAAAAGACTTGAGCAAAACCCTGCGGGAAATTTCCGAGAAGGGCGCCGACGGTTTCTATAAAGGCTGGGTGGCCGACGCCATCGTCACTTCCAGTCAGGCCAACAAGGGCATCATCACCCAGGCTGACCTCGACAAGTACCAGACCCGCGAACTGGCGCCGATCGAGTGCGATTACCGTGGCTATCACGTGGTCTCGGCGCCACCGCCAAGCTCCGGTGGCGTGGTGATCTGCGAGATCATGAACATCCTCGACGGCTACCCGATGAAAGACCTGGGTTTCCGCTCGGCTCAGGCGATGCACTACCAGATCGAAGCGATGCGTCACGCGTATGTGGACCGCAACAGCTACCTTGGCGACCCGGACTTCGTGAAAAATCCGATCGCCCATCTGCTGGATAAAAACTACGCGACCAAAATCCGCGAAGTTATCGATCCGCAGAAGGCCGGCGTGTCCCGCGAGATCAAACCCGGCGTAGCGCCTCACGAAGGCAGCAACACCACCCATTACTCGATCGTCGACAAATGGGGCAATGCGGTGTCGGTGACCTACACCCTCAACGACTGGTTCGGCGCCGGCGTCATGGCGAGCAAAACCGGGGTCATCCTCAACGATGAAATGGACGACTTCACCTCGAAAATCGGCGTGCCGAACATGTACGGTCTGGTGCAGGGCGAAGCCAACGCCATCGCCCCAGGCAAAGCGCCGCTGTCGTCCATGAGCCCGACCATCGTCACCAAGGACGGCAAAGTCGTCATGGTCGTCGGCACTCCCGGTGGCAGCCGCATCATCACCGCAACCCTGTTGACCATCCTCAACGTGATCGACTACGGCATGAACATCCAGGAAGCAGTAGATGCGCCGCGTTTCCACCAGCAATGGCTGCCGGAAGAAACCAACCTGGAGAACTTCGCCACCAGCCCGGACACCAAGAAGATGCTCGAAAGTTGGGGGCACAAATTTGCCGGGCCGCAGGACCCCAACCATATCGCAGCTATTCTGGTTGGTGCGCCTTCGCTGGAAGGCAAGCCAGTGGGCAAGAACCGCTTCTATGGCGCGAACGATCCACGGCGTAATACCGGGTTGTCACTCGGTTACTGAAACAGGCGATCACCGGCCACCTGAACTCCCGGGTGGCCCCGATCCCCGTAGGAGCTGCCGAAGGCTGCGATCTTTTGCCTTTGATGTCAGCGAAAGCAAGATCAAAAGATCGCCGCCTTCGGCAGCTCCGACAGGGGCTCGAACGCAGCCTCGCAAGCTCGACAGTTGCTACAGGTTAAAAAGGGAGTTGAATTCCATCGTTCTACCGACCTATCTAAGGAAGGAAGCCATGAGCACCGCACTCCTGATCATCGATGTCCAACGCGCGCTGTGCACCGGCGAGTATGAATGCTTCGACATCCAGCGCGTCATCGGCACCATCAACGACCTCAGCACTAAAGCCCGGGCCGCCAACATCCCGGTCATCCTGATCCAGCACGAAGAAGAGGGCGATCTGCTGCAATTCGGCGGCGAAGGCTGGCAACTGGCCGAGGGTCTGAAAACTTCACCCCAAGACCTGCGCGTGCGCAAAACCACCCCGGATTCGTTCTACCAGACCCACTTGCATGAACAGCTGCAAGAGCTGGACGCCGACCGCCTGATCATCTGCGGCCTGCAAACCGACTACTGCATCAACGCCACCGTTCGCCAGGCGCATCAATTGGGCTACGACGTCGTGCTGGTGGCCAACGCTCATTCCACCATCGACAACGGCACGATGAGCGCTGAAGACATCATCGCCGAACACAACAAGGATCTGGCGCACCTGACCGGCTCCGTGGCGCGGATTGACGTCATGCCGGCCAGCGAAATCAAACTCTGAAACAGCGCCAACCCCACGGCGGGGGAGCTTGCGTGCCAGGGGCTGGACGCATTCGCTGTGCCTGTGGCATGGTCAAAAAAATAATACGCCATGCAGCGAACAGGATCAGAACATGGGGGAGGGTGATGAGGTCGGCGCCAAGGCGTCAATGGCAACGCTGCAAGCGTTCAACCTTTGCATCTTGCACCTGGGGCGTCTTGCCCGAGATCGCGGTGCCTCCCGCTTCATCACCGACGGCCTGCAGGCGTTCAGCCAACTGGTGCCCTTCGCTTCGGCCTGGTGGGGCGAGATGTCTGCGCCGGGCGTCGATGTTTCGACCAGAAACTGGATGCACGGGCGAATCAATCTGCCCGAGTCGTTTACCGCCGAGTGGCACACCTGTGCGCGCAACGACAAATTCTCCGATGACACCATGAGTCGACCCGGTGAGGTTGTGCGCGACAGCGGCTTCACCGACCCCAATGAAGAAGTGAACGCCTTCGCTCGGCGCCACGACCTCTACTACCTGATGTGCATCACCTTCGAGTTACCCGAAAGCGGCTTGATGTTTTTCGTCTGCCTCTACCGAGGCAGGGATGCCTGGGCTTTCAACGACAACGAGGCCGATCTGTTTTCGGCCTTCTGCGACCATCTGTTGCAGCTGTGGCGATTCCAGGTGCAGGACATGATCCGCTTCGACACGGGCAACGGCGCGTCTGACTTTGGTGTCGCGCGCATGGACGGCAGCTTGCTGTACGTGGGAGCAACGCTGTGTGCAGCCATTGAACGTGAGCTACCCGGCTGGAGCGGTTCAATGCTTCCCGCGCAGGTGATCGCGCAACTGCAAAAGGCACCCTGCGTCATGCGCCTGGGCCGCTGCGCCCTGACACTGAGCCCCAACGCCGAGCACGTCATCCTGTCGCTCGAAACCCAGTCGCGCGGGGCGATGCTGGCACCACGCGAGCGAACGGCAGCGATGCTGTTTGCCGCCGGCCATTCCTACAAGGAAATTGCCAAAATCCTGGAGTTGAGTCCCGCGACAGTGCGCACCTATCTGCGTAACTGCTACCTGCAACTGGGGGTGAAGAGCAAGGTGGAACTGGGGTCGGTGCTGCGTTCAGCGACCTCGCTTGCGGATGCGCCGCGCCCCTTGTAGGAGCGCAATGCTGTTCACTTAAGAACGTCTTGAGTCAGTGAGAAACCTGTGGCGAGGGAGCTTGCTCCCGCTTGAGTGCGTAGCACTCACAAAAATCGGCGATTGTTATCAGATTTTGGGGCCGCTACGCAGCCCAGCGCGAGCAAGCTCGCTCGCCACAAAGGTAAGCATTACTGAAGCGTCTCGCTTAAGTGAACAGCCTCGCTCCTACAGAGGAATGGAGCTCACAGTTCTAAGGCGTAGCAATTTTATCCAGCACCCGGTTCGCCGTGATCTCCGCCACCATGATGCTGTTCGAAATGCCCAGCAGGGCGTAGCGCGACTCACCCTCCAGATGATCCACCAACTGATGGACCATCACATCGACCGAGGCCAGCGTCTCGACCAAAAAAACCGCCAGGGTTTCGGCTGTGGCCTGTGGGTCCACAGAAAACATAGTGCTGGGTGTACGCGCGGTGGCTTTGATGTCGGCATTCGACGGGAAGTGGAAGTCGAGGGCGCGTTTGGCGGCCTCGTTGAGCTTCTTTGAATCGGGTTCGTATGGGGAGATCGGATCGGCGTCCGGCGGATTGGGTGTGACTTTGAACATAGATGAAAACTCCTTGTTGCAGATTTTAAGGAGCCATCACCCTCGCTACCAAACGAAGAGTGGCGGCCATACGCGGGTTGGTAGACCGGCTGCAACAGGAAACCCGGCGCTCACAAAGGAGCCCCACGCATGACCACCATAAAAGCAGAGTCCCAAAAAAGAGACGGCATAAGGTGTTGCCATACGGCTGTTACAGGGCGGGCTACCAAACCCGATCACTGTTTTTCAGTGACAGGGAAACGATATAGCCCGCCCCATAGCCGCACAAGCCAGCGGATTCTGGTGCAGCCGTAGGCAACGGCGCAAGGTTTTGTAGCTTTCAGGAAGTAACTTTCAGGTCTTTTAAACAAGCCTCTTCGGTCTATGTTGATTGTGCCGCCGTCTTCGCGAGCAAGCCCGCTTCCATAGGGTCCGCCGCCCACCAGATCGGACGCCTGTCATTTAATTGCCTCACCCCTCCTCATTTGTAGAGGTCCATCCGACGTTTGCGCCCTATAGGGTAGGCCTGCATGTCAGAGGCTTGCGGCCGTCTGTTCGGGCCACTGCCTGAGCGGGGCCAAGGCGCCGTTCGTTGGACTTGATCCACAGGCATTGTCACAAGCGTCCACATCCCGAATCGCCCGATAAAAACAAGAGAGTGTTCCGATGCGACTATTCATTCCCAACCTGTTGACCGCAGCCCTGGCCCTTTCCTCGGTGCAGGCTATGGCCGCCGCTGATCTTGTGCTGTTCAACGGCAAGGTCTTTACCGCCGAACCCGGTCAAGCACTGGTTCAGGCCGTGGCGGTGCAAGACGGCAAGATTCTTCAAGTGGGCAGCAATGCCGAGATCAACGCCCTGGCCGATGCCCAGACGCAACGAATCGATCTGGCGGGCAAAGTACTGATGCCTGGAATGATTGATACCCATAGCCACCCGGTCGTCGCGGCCTTCAACAGCCAGGGGGCCAACCTGCTGGATGAAGTAAAGCCGTTGCCGGAACTTGAGCAATGGGTGATCGAGCAGGATGAAGCGGGGCGTGCACGGGCCGGTGACGTGATCAGCATTGCCGGGGTGAGTTCGGCCTATTGGGAGAAAAGCCGCGAGCTCGGTCAGCGCTTCAATCAGGGACGCTGGGCGGACCAACCGGTGGTCCTCAGCGGAATTGACGGGCATACCGGTTGGGCCAACAACGCGATGCTCAAGCGCCTGAAGATCGACGCGGCATTGGTAAAAGGTCTGTCGGAACAGGATCGCAGTTTCGTAGGGCACGAAGCGGACTTCTCTCCCAATGGTTATTTTGCCGAGTCGCGCTGGGACAAGATACGCAGTCAGATCCCCGCGCCCGGCAACGAGGTCATGCTCAAGGCCGCCCGCGAGGCGGTGAAGGTCAATAATCAATATGGCGTTACCGCCTGGATGGACGCGGCAGCGAATGCCGGAAGTGGTGATTCGCTGTTCGATTTCCAGGCCACCGAGCAGAGTTACGGTGTTCTACCGCTTTACCGCGAACTGGCGCAGAAGGGCGAGCTCAATGCCCACGTCGCGGCGCTGCTGCTGGCCAACCCAAAAAGCCGGCCGGCCGATCTGGAAGTGCTGGCCAAGGTGATGAAGAAATTCGAGGGCGTGCCCAACCTGAGCTTCCCTGGCATCAAGGTCTTCGCTGACGGCGTCCTGGAGTTTCCAGGGCAGACGGCCGCGGTGATCGTTCCCTTCAGCAACAGCCATAAAAACGGTCAGCTGCTGATCGACCCGGCGCACTTTGGTGAATTGGTGGTCGCGGCGGAGAAGCGTGACTGGATTGTGCATACGCATGCGGTCGGCGACCGTGCCGTACGTGAGTCACTCAATGGTTTTGAATACGCGCGCAAACTCAACCCGACACCGATGGCCCACAGCATCACGCACCTGCAACTGGTCAATCCCAAGGAGTTCCCGCGCTTCAAGCAACTTGGCGTGATCGCTTCCATGCAGCTGCTGTGGGCTACCGGCGAGTCTTACACGGTGGAGTTAGTCAAACCGTATATCAGCGCGTTCGCTTACGGTTACCAGTATCCCGCCAGGTCCCTGCATAACGCCGGTGCGGTCATCGCCGGTGGCAGTGACTGGCCGGTGTCCAGCCCCAATCCGTGGAATGCCATCGCCCAGGCCAGCACGCGCAAAGGGCCGCTGGGTGTGTTGAATGCCAAAGAAAGCATTGATCGCCAGACCATGTTCTACGCCTACACCCTCAATGCCGCCAAAGCCCTGCGGCTGGAGCAACAGATTGGTTCGCTGGCGCCCGGCAAACAGGCCGACTTGATCATCCTCGACCGCGATGTGTTCAAGGTCAGCGACGACGAACTGTTCAACACCAAGGTCTTGAAGACTTTCTTCGCTGGCAAGCAGGTTTACGCGCCCGCGTCCTGACCACTGACCGCTTGCCGGCAGCACCCAAAAATAAATGCTCCTGCTCCTCGCATGGCGAGGGGCCGGGCAACGCCGTGCCCGACATCACCCGCTGATCCATAAAAATAAGAGACTTGTATGAACGTACGCTCAGCATTGACCGTTGCCAGCCTCGCATTGGCTCCCCTGACCAGCCAGGCACTGACGCTTGACGATAATTTCAGCCTGGACATGACTCTGGGCGTTTTCAGTGACTACCGTTCGCGTGGCATTTCGCAAACCCTGGGGGATCCGGCGGTTCAGGCCGGCGCCACGCTGGTGCACAGCAGCGGCTTGTACATTGGCGCCTGGACCTCGAATGTCGATTTCGGCAGCCCCTACAAAACCCGGCAGGAACTCGAGTACTACGCGGGCTACTACTGGCAGGCGAGCGAAGCAATCAGTCTGGATCTGGGGTACCTCAAGTACGACTATCCAAAGGAAGGCCAATTCAACATGAGTGAGGTCTACGCCATCCTTGATGTTTATGGCGTGAAACTCGGCGCCAACTACTCAAACGATACGCCGAACTTCTTTGGCGAGGACCAGGACACCCTCTACACCTACCTCAGCTACAAAATCGAATTGCCGGCCGAGATCGGCCTGGACCTGCGCGTGGGGCGCAACGATGTCAAAGACCCGGCTTTCTGGTCCGCCAACGGTGAAAGTCGCGATGCCTACACCGAGTGGGAGGCCAAACTGACCCGTGATTTCGTGGGTGTGACCTGGGGCCTCAGTTACATCGATACCGACCTGTCGAAAAGCGAATGTGCGAGCTGGTACGGCTATGGCGATCTGTGCACGGCCACCGTGGTCGCCAGTGCCAGCAAGGCCTTCTAAGCTCGTGTGTTCAAGCGTCTCCTATACTGATCCGCGTTGACAGGTTCAACGCAGATCCTGAATGCCGTTGGAGCAGCAGCCAGCGGCTTCCCTACGACTCAACAGTAAGGAGAACGAACATGGCAATCCGTATTGGCGACGAAGCACCGGACTTTACCGTCGAAAGCACCGAAGGCCCGCTGCATTTCCACGAGTGGATCGGCGACAAGTGGGCGATTCTGTTTTCGCACCCCAAGGATTTCACCCCGGTGTGCACTACTGAGCTCGGCTACATGGCAGGGCTCAAGCCGGAGTTCGATAAACGCAACACCAAGATCGTCGGGCTCAGCGTCGACCCTGTCAGTAATCACCAGACCTGGGCCAAAGACATCGAAGAGACCCAGGGGCATGCGGTCAACTATCCGATGATCGGTGACGAGAACCTGGTGGTGGCGAAGCTCTACGACATGATTCATCCGAATGCCAGTGGCGGCGCACGGACTGCCGTGGACAACGCTACGGTGCGGTCAGTGTTCATTATCGGCCCGGACAAAAAGGTCAAGGCGATGCTGATCTACCCGATGAGTGCCGGGCGCAACTTCGATGAAGTGCTGCGTCTGCTTGATTCTCTGCAATTGAACGCCAAGCACACCGTCGCCACCCCAGTGAACTGGCGCCCGGGCGAGGATGTGATTATTCCCACTTCGGTCTCCGACGAGGACGCCAGGAAGAAATATCCGGATGGCTTCAAAACGCTGAAACCTTATTTGCGCACGGTGGCGCAACCGAAGTAACCGATCCGTCCAGTCAGTTAAGCGTGATACTGAACTTGTGGCGAGGGAGCTTGCTCCCGTTGGACTGCGAAGCAGTCCTCCTCTTTTTGGGGATAAGGGGGGGCCGCTTCGCGACCCAGCGGGAGCAAGCTCCCTCGCCACAGGTTACTCATCGCTTGTTCTATCTCTTAACTGACTGGCACTAGAGCAAGCCCGCTCCCACAACCCGCGTGCGGCGGGGCTACTCGTCCTCAAGCGCAAGTTCGCTCGGGTCGACCCCACACATTTGGGCCAATACCTGAACCACCAAAGCATGATCCTCACGCTGGGGCAGCCCTGAAACAGTGACGGCGCCAACGCACCCCACGCCTTTGACCGATATCGGGAAGCTGCCGCCATGATCGGCGTAATCACGCAGGGGCAACCCCATCAAACCTTCGAGTGAGTCGCCCTGAAGCGCAAAGGACCGGCCGACGCGGTAGGAGCTGAGTTCCATCAGTTCCACGACATTTCGCTTGCGTCGTGCCCAGTCGGCATTGCTGGCAGAGGTACCCGGCATCGAATAAAAAAACACCGTGTCCCGCGCCAGCCTGATCTCAATCGTGGCGGACACGCCTTGCTCCTCGCAGGCGCTTTTCAAACGGGTGCCCAAGTCCCAGGCCGTCGCTTTGTCGAAGCGCTCAAACTTCAGGGTTTCTTCCTGGAGTGCGATGCGTTGCAGGTCGGTTTTGATGTCCATGATTTCTCCCTCATCCCTTCCGGGCGGTCGTACTGTTACGCACGGTTAATGTGAACGGCAGCACCACATGGCGGTCCGGGATGGGCTTTTTTTCGATGAGGGCGATCAGCATTTCAACGGCCTTTTGGCCAAAGATTTCGGCAGGTTGCGCAATGGTCGTCAACGCGGGATCACAGTAGGCCGCGAACGGAATGTCATCGAAGCCGACCAACGAAATATCGTCGGGTACCCGCAAACCCTGTTGCTTGATGCGCTTCAACGCACCGATCGCCATTTCATCGTTCTCGCAAAAGAATGCGGTCGGACGGTCGGGCAATTCCAGCAGCATTCCCGCACCATCAAAACCGGCCTGCAATGTGAAGTCCCCGTGGCAGATCAATTGCGGATCAGGCTCGATACCGGCCTGGAGTAATGCATCTTGATAACCGGCCACTCGGTCGCGTGTGAGCGGGCTGCTTTTCGGGCCTTTGATCAGGCCGATCCGGCGATGACCCAGATCGATCAGATGCTCCGTCATGGCCTTGGCCGCCGCCCGGTTGTCGAGGCTGATGGTCGGATGCCGCCCGCCTTGAATCACCTCGCAGGCATTGACCAAGGGCGGTGATTCGCCATGGGGGAAGGGCGATTCAAAAGGGTCGTAGGCGCGCAACTGAATCACGCCGTCGGCTTGGTGGGCGTACGCCAGCGCGGCAAATTCCCGTTCGATTTCCTCGCGGCCCTGGGTGTCGCACAGCAGCAGGCGGTATCCGGCCGCCTGCGCCGCCTGTTGGGCACCGCTGATCACCCGTGCGAAAAACGTGTTGGCGATGGCCGGGACCAGAATCACCAGGTTGCCGGTTCTGCGCGAACGAAATTGCACGGCCATGAGGTTCGGCCGGTAGCCGGCCTGTTCCACGGCTGCGTTGACCTTGTCCCGGGTGTCGGGGAGTACACGCTCGGGCGACTTCAGCGTTCTGGACACGGTGGCCACCGAGACGCCGGCCAGCCGGGCTACTTCACGAATATTGGACAAGACGACCTCGTTATAGAACCGGCAGATGTAAACGTGGCCGGCGAGCTTACCGCAGTCCGGCCGTGCGCTGAAATGAGCTTCATTTTTAATCCCGGGTTTGACACTGGAAGTAACTGAGCCTAAATTTCCGGCATGATGTAACCGGTTACATCATAGTCAAACCTGAAGCACTAATCCGCCCCGAACAAGAGAAAATTCGCGATGAATGTTGCAACGGCAAAAATAAGAATGGGGTTTGTCGGGGGCGGCGAGGGTGCCTTCATCGGCAAAGCCCACCGCCAGGCTGCCGGCCTCGATGGTCGTTTTGAACTGGTGTGCGGTGCATTCAGCCGAGACGCCCGCAACAATCAGGATACCGGCGCCGCGCTGGGATTGTCCGCCTCACGCTGCTACAGCGACTGGCAACAGATGCTGGACCGCGAGCGCGCACTGCCTGCCGACCAGCGCATGGAACTGTTGGTTATCGTCACGCCCAATCACTTGCACGCGCCGATTGCCAGCCAGGCACTGAATGCGGGTTTTCATGTGTTCAGCGAAAAGCCCGCGGCACTGAATCTGTCCGAGCTGCTGGCGCTCAAGGCGGTGGTGAAAAGCAGCGATCGTCTCTATGGACTCGCCCACACGTATCTGGGATATCCGATGGTCTGGCAGGCGCGCAAGATGGTGCGTACCGGCGTGATCGGCGCAGTGCGCAAGGTCATCGTCGAGTACCCACAGGGCTGGCTGAGCCGGGATGTGGCCGGGCAGGGCAACAAGCAGGCGAGTTGGCGCGATCAGCCCGAGCAGTCCGGGTTGGGCGGCTGCATTGGCGACATCGGCACCCATGCCTTTTCACTGGCCGAATTCGTCGCGGACCAACCCATCGAACAGGTGTGCGCAACCTTGGGTTCGCACATTGCCGGGCGGCAACTGGACGATGACGCGGCGATGCTATTCAAGATGGCCGCCGGGGCCAGCGGGGTGTTGATCGCCAGCCAGGTCTGCGCCGGCGAAGAGAACCCGTTGAAGATCCGCGTCTATGGCGACAAGGGCGGGCTGGAGTGGCGTCAGGAAGAGCCCGCGAGCCTGATCCATCGCTCCCTCGATCAACCGTTGAGCATCCTTCGTTCCGGTGTCGGCCAGCCCTGGTTGTGCGAGGCCGCCAGCCAGCGCATGCGTTTGCCCGCCGGGCATCCCGAAGGTTATCTCGAGGCCATGGCCAATCTCTATGGCGATTTCGCCACCGCGATCCGCAGCAACATCGAAGGCAATGATGCCCCGGGCGTGCCGGGTATCGAGGTCGGGTTGCGTGGCATGGCGTTCATCGAGGCGGTGGTCGCCAATCATCGCGGCGACGCGAAGTGGACCGAACTGGTCTGCAACCCATGAATCCGGAGAAACCTCCCGTGAACCACACCTCCCCAACACCGGCAGGCCTGCGCGGCCCGGGTATTTTCCTCGCGCAGTTCATGTCCGCCGAAGCGCCCTTCGACACGCTCGCCAACATTGCCCGCTGGGCCGCAGCGCAGGGTTACAAAGCCATTCAATTGCCGACCCTGGGCACGCAATACATCGACCTGGCGCGCGCCGCCGACAGCCAGGATTACTGTGATGAGTTGAAAGCCGTCTGCGCCCAGGCAGGTGTCGAAATCAGCGAACTGTCGACGCATCTGCAGGGCCAATTGGTGGCGGTGCATCCGGCGTTCGATACGTTGTTCGATGACTTTGCCCCCGAGCATTTACGCGGTCAGCCTCAGGCCCGCACCGAGTGGGCCATCGATCAGCTGAAGCTCGCCGCGCGCGCCAGCCAGCGCTTGGGGTTGAAGGCGCACGCGACGTTTTCCGGTGCGTTGCTCTGGCCTTACGTCTACCCGTGGCCGCAACGCCCGAGCGGTCTGGTCGAACAGGGGTTTGCCGAACTGGCCAGGCGCTGGTTGCCGATCCTCGATTGTTTCGAAGAGGCCGGTGTCGACCTCTGCTACGAGATCCATCCCGGCGAAGACCTGCACGACGGCGCCTCGTTCGAGCGTTTCCTTGAGGCCGTCGATCACCATCCGCGCGCCGCGATCCTCTACGACCCGAGCCATCTGCTGCTTCAGCAAATGGACTATCTGGGCTTCATCGATCGCTACCATGAGCGCATCCGCATGTTCCACGTCAAGGACGCCGAGTTCCGGCCCGATGCCCGTTCGGGTGTCTACGGCGGTTATCAAGGTTGGGTCGATCGGCCGGGCCGCTTCCGTTCTTTGGGCGATGGGCAGATCGATTTCAAATCGATTTTCAGCAAATTGACGCAGTACGACTTTGCCGGCTGGGCGGTTCTGGAATGGGAGTGTTGCCTGAAGGATTCGGAGCAGGGCGCCGCAGAAGGCGCGGCCTTCATCCGCCAGCACATGATCAGCAAAACCCGAAAGGCGTTTGACGATTTCGCCAGCGTGGCGTCCGACGAGCGTTTCAATCGACGGCTATTGGGTTTGCCCGACGCCTGAAAACCTGTTTGCCCCTTTCTCCCAAAAAAGAAAAACAATAAGACGGTGACTGATATGACCACGATGACTGCGCGATTAAGCGTAATGATGTTCCTGCAGTTCTTTATCTGGGGCGGATGGTTCGTGACCCTCGGCACCTTCCTCTCCAGTAACCTGGGGGCCAGTGGCGGGCAGATCGGCATGGCGTTCTCGACGCAGTCCTGGGGGGCGATCATCGCGCCCTTTGTGATCGGTTTGATTGCCGACCGCTACTTCAATGCCGAGCGCATTCTTGCGGTGTTGCATCTGATCGGCGCGGTGCTGCTGTTGCAACTCTATCGAGCGCCTGACTTCAGTGGGTTTTACCCGTTTGTGCTGGCTTACATGATGATCTACATGCCGACGCTGGCGTTGGTGAATTCGGTGGCGTTCCGGCAGATGCGCGACCCGGCCCTGGAGTTCTCGCGGATCAGAGTGTGGGGCACCATTGGCTGGATTGTGGCGGGCGTGGTGATCAGCTTTGTGTTTGCCTGGGATTCGCAACAAGCGATCTCATCCGGTGGCTTGCGCAACACGTTTCTGATGTCGGCCATTGCCTCCTTCGTGCTTGGCATCTACAGCTTCAGCCTGCCGCGCACCGCGCCGCTCAAACCTGAACCAGGCAGTGTCGGCTTGAAGCAAATACTGGGGCTAGACGCCTTGGGTTTGTTGAAGGACCGCAGTTACCTGGTGTTCTTCATCGCCTCTATTCTGATCTGCATTCCATTGGCGTTTTATTACCAGAATGCCAACCCGTTCCTGGCGGAAATCGGCGTGACCAATCCAACCGCCAAGATGGCGATCGGGCAAGTCTCGGAAGTGCTGTTCATGTTGCTCCTGCCGCTGTTCATCCAGCGTTTCGGCATAAAGATCGCGCTGTTGGTGGGGATGCTGGCGTGGGCGTTGCGCTACCTGCTGTTCGCCTACGGCAACAACGGGGACCTCGCTTTCATGTTGTTCACCGGCATCGCCTTGCACGGCATCTGCTACGACTTCTTCTTTGTTTCGGGGCAGATCTACACCGATGCCAAAGCCTCGGAGCGTTTCAGAAGCTCCGCGCAAGGCTTGATCACCCTCGCGACGTACGGCGTGGGCATGCTGATTGGCTTTTGGGTGGCCGGGGCGGTCACCGATCACTATGCGTCGGCTGACAGCCATGACTGGAAAAGCATCTGGCTGTTCCCGGCAGGTTTTGCGCTGGCGATATTTTTCTGTTTTTCGCTGGCCTTCAAAGGGCGGCAAAGCGTGGCAGCGCCGTCGAGTATTTGAATAATGCCCGAATACCGGCGGAACCTGTGGGAGCGGGCTTGCCCGCGATGGCGGTGGGTCAGGCGACATCAATGTTGATTGTGCCGCCGTCTTCGCGGGCAAGCCCGCTCCCACAGTGGTCGGTGTCGTTCGCAAAATTTGTGTACGTCGCCAATCCATTTGTGGGAGTGGGCTTGCGATTAACCGACTGGCATTTTTGGGGTTATGGAACGCGCCTGATTCAAGGCGCACCAAACAACATCGTCCAATAAACACCTTTATCGCTGCGCGAATCGGCGGCATAGGCTGCGCCGACCTGGGTAAACATCGGGTTCATCAGGTTGGCGCAGTGCCCGGGGCTGGCCAGCCAGCTGGCCATCGCTTTGTTCGGTGAACTTTGCCCGGCGGCGATGTTTTCGCCGATCTGCCGGCCTCGATAGCCGGCGGCTTTGGCCCGATCCAATGGCATATCACCATCAGGATCCCGGTGGGCGAAGTAATTGCCGTAGGCCATTGCCTTGCTGTGGCCTTGCGCGGCGGCACCCAAAGCGGGATTCCAGGAAAGTGGCCGTGCGGCGGCAAAGCGTTGACGCCCGCACATGCGCGGCTTGGCCCGTGCCGCGTTGACCTGTGCCAGCAACGCCTTGCCCGCTGCTCGCGAATCACCGGCACGTCCGTCGAGCACCGGTTGCGCCAGTACCACCTGCCATTCGCTACGGGAGCGAGTGACGCCGATGTCGGCGAACTGAGTATCGAGCAGCGCCCCGCAATAGTCGCTCTCAAGCATGTCAAACGCCTCATCGGCATCTTGCGCGCCGACCACGCGAAGAGTGCGCACCGTCACCGCTTGATAGCCGTTGGCCTTCAAGGCACTGCGCAAACCGCCGCCATAGCCGACCGGCAAGGCCAGATTCGATTTCAGCGACAGCGGCCGCAACGGCTTGACCGTACGCCCCGCGCAGCGATCGGGATCGGCGCGGTAGTCGTTGATGACCTCCACCAGTTGCCGCTCCCCACTGGCGTGGGCGGGGCTGGCGAGTAGCGGGAGCAAAGGCATCAGGCACAGCGAGATAAAGCGACAGCGGCGGACGGTTAGGCGCATGAACGGACAGCTCTGATGAGATGACGACGATAAGGGGACAGGAACGAGCAATGACCGTAGGAGCGCTTCGTTGGGTGAGCTTCTTTTACGGCACGGCTAAGACTGCGGGTCTGAAGACTGGTTCACGAGGGGAAGAGACAAATTTAGCGGCGCCGTCGTGGGGGCCGATTCAGGCATGCACGGGTCAGTCCGCGGGGGACATCGGACACGCTGACTGGTACCGTACTGACATCATTCAGGTGGTACAGGGACATGACGAAAGCCAGGGGTGACAAGGATTGGGTAAAGCGCTCGGCTCAACCGTTGAAGATGGAGCGTATCGAAGCCTTTTTTGGCGGCCATGGGTTTACGCCGCATCGCCACGATACGTATGCCATCGGACGAACGCTGTCGGGTGTACAAAGCTTCCAGTACCGCAACACCAAACGTCACAGCCTGCCCGGGAAAACCATCGTTTTGCATCCAGACGAGGTGCATGACGGTGAAGCCGGCACCGAAGCGGGTTTTCATTATCGGATGATCTACATCGAACCTGCTTTGATTCAGCAAGTATTAGGCGGCAAGCCCTTGCCCTTCATCGAGGGTGGTATCTCCAACGACCCACGGCTTTATGCCGCGACCCAGGTGCTACTGCAAAACCTCGACGCTTGCATCGAGCCCCTGGAAGAAGACGATGCCATTTACGATCTCGCGCAGGCGCTGGATGTGAACTCGGGGCAACGCGGGCGGCGCAAGTCGTTTGATTTCGCAGCGGCCGAACGCGCGCGTGCGCTGATTCATGAGTCGCTGGATCGAGTCATTACCCTGGAGGAGTTAGCGCAGGCCAGTGGTCGAGACCGCTGGAGCCTGAGCCGTGATTTTCGTGCGCTGTACGGTACTAGCCCCTATCGATACATGACTCAACGACGTCTCGATCTGGCTAGAGCACTGATGTTCGGCGGCTACTCGATGGCAGAGGCGGCCGTCTGCGCAGGCTTTTTCGATCAAAGCCACATGACGCGTCAGTTCACCCAGACCTACGGCGTCTCACCCGGTCGATGGATGAAAAGGCTGGGCCTTGTTTAAGGGCGCTCGACTTGCACGATCATGCAATACGCCGTGCTGATCCTCTCCTAAAGTCAGACCTCTATAACGTGTCTAGTGAGGGCGACTCAAATGCATTCCCAACCCGGCGTGACAACCTGCACCGCGATTAACTTTGCCGAGAAATTTGCTTTGTTCAGTGAGCAATGGGCGCCCAAAGTCATTGCCGAAATGAACGACTACCAGTTCAAGGTGGTGAAAATCGAAGGCGATTTTGTCTGGCATTCCCATGCCGACACCGATGAAACCTTCATCGTCCTTGAAGGCGAGCTTCGCATTGATCTTCGAGAGGGGGCCGTCGTGGTTAGGCAGGGAGAAATGTACGTTGTCCCCAAGGGCGTCGAACACAAGCCTTACGCCGGGCGAGAGGTGAAGATGTTACTGATCGAGCCGCGTGGCGTGCTGAATACCGGCGATCAGGAGGGAGAAAGAACCGCAATCAATGACGTCTGGATTTAGACGTCTTGGTCGTTTCATCATCTGGGGGGTGAGCAGGGCGCCTGAGAGTCTGGCACCAGTTCAGCCGCCTCTATAAGCAAGCATTTAGCAGCGCAGTGTCATTCTCTGAATCAACCCATTAGCGGCGTTTTCGTTGAAAAGGTTCGATGGCAGGTGGCGAAGTGCCTCTCGTCGGAAGACAACGCGGCTATTTCGCGCTTTTCAGCTATTCTTGCGGCATCTGGACGGTGGCCATGACGTACTGGCACACGATGCGCAAGGAAGGAAGACAAAATGGATGATGTGCATTGCGTGCAGGTTATCGCTGTAACTGGCGGTAAAGGTGGCGTGGGCAAGACAACGGTGGCGGTTAACCTTTCGTTGGCGCTGGCCAAAATGGGGCGGCGTGTCGTATTGCTGGACGCCGATCTGGGCCTGGCGAATATCGATATTCTGTTGGGGCTGACGCCGCGCTACACGCTGGCCGATGTCATTGAAGGGCGTTGCGAACTGTCCGAGGCGCTGTTGCCTGGGCCTGGAGGCATTCGTGTTGCCCCGGCCTCTTCGGGCTTGCAGAGCATGATTCATCTGGAACCGGCGCAATACCGTGCACTGATCCAGTCCTTTAGCGATATTGGCGACAAGCTGGATGTGCTGGTGATCGATACCGCCGCCGGTATTGGTGGCTCAGTGGTCAACTTCATCCGCGCGGCGCAGGAAGTGATGGTGGTCGTGTGCGATGAACCCACCTCGATCAGCGGCGCCTACGGGCTGATCAAGCTGCTCAACCTGAACTACGGTCTGCACCGTTTTCGGGTGTTGGTCAACATGACAGGCAGTCCGTCGGAAGGCCGCAATCTGTTTGCCAAGCTGGAAAAGATTACCGACATGTTCCTCGATGTCTCGCTGCAATACGTCGGCGCGATACCCAACGATGAATGTGCGCACAAAGCCGTGCAGAAGGGGCGTGCGGTGTTTGAAGCCTTTCCCCGTTCCAAATGCGCTCAAGCCTTCCAGGCCCTGGCTCACAATGTCGATAGCTGGCCGTTGCCCACTCATCCGAGAGGGCATGTGGAGTTTTTTGTTGAGCAACTGGTGCAGAATTCGGGCAGGTGAGGTGCAAGGCCTTGTAATGTTGTTCACTTAAGCGCCCATCAGTCATACATGCCTTTGTGGCGAGCGAGCTTGCTCGCGTTGGGCTGCGCAGCGGCCCCAAAAAATCTGACAACTATTGCCGATTTTTGTGAGTGCTACGCACTCAAGCGGGAGCAAGCTCCCTCGCCACAGGCTTCTCACTGACTCAAAACCAGACTCAAATCACAACTTGTAGCCGATCTGCCGCAACAAGTTCTTGCGCCACAGAATGTCTTCATCACCTTCAATGTCTTTGGCACAGAAGCCATCCACCACGCCCAGAATCCCGCGTCCCTGTTCCGTCTCAGCGAGAATCACCTCGGTGGGATTGGCCGTTGCACAAAAAATACGGCACACCTCTGGCACCATTTTGACGGTGTTCAACACGTTTAGCGGATAGAAACCGTCGCCCAGGAAAATGATGAAGCTATGGCCCGCGGCAATGGCTTGCGCGTTTTTTTGCGCAAGCTCGATCATGGCGGTATCGGTGCCAGACCATCGCACCAGGCATTTGCCGGAGGCTTCACAAAAGGCCACGCCAAACTGGATACCTGGCACGGCGTTGACCAACGCTTCATGAATATCCTCGACGGACTTGATGAAATGCGTCTGGCCCAAAATGAAGTTCGTCGCTTCTGGCTTGTCGATTTTCAACGTGATGAGTTGCATGGCAAACGCCTCCTTTCACGATGCTGCGGGCCAGGTCTGGCCGTTGATCAAGCCGGGACGGTGTCTTGCCCCGCTGGCGGTGGCTCTGTGGAGACGCGAACATCCCCCAGTCTCCTTATCGTCGACTTGGGCAAGGTCGGCGCATCAAGCAGAATCGAATCAATGCGCTTGCGGATGTCAAAAACGATTGGGCCCAGGATAGCCTCGTCCTTGCCACTGGCGATTTCGTCCTGAATCTCACGCGATATCGCCCCGAGTTTCTCGGCGGTGTCTTTGTGCCCTGCAGCCCGGGTGTCAAAGTTCAGGAAGGTCTGAACCGAACTCAACACCAGGGTCAGGAGTGACAGGACACCGGCTACGTATTGGAGCCACACGGGCGAGGAATCACTGATCGAGCCAAAGACGCTGGCGCTGACGATCGCCGACAGCACCACGCAGGGGATGCCCAGTTTCCAGCTGAATTTCTCGAAATCCCGGGCACTGATTTCGTGTTCAATCTGCAACCGGACAATCATGCGATTCCATTTGGTCAGTAGCTCGAGCCGGCTCATGGTTGCAGTCCTTGGCAGAGGGATTCAGGGGAATATTAGCTTCTATTTGGCCGCCTGGTCAGGGTTCGGAGACAGGATGAAGCTTAGGCGCCAGGCCTTCTTCCTCTCGGAGTTGGCGGCTCATATCGTCGCAGCTTTGCGACCAGGTTGTCAGCCACGGCGCCATCTCGGGTGACTGTTCAGCCAATCCCAGCTCCCGGACAAACTCGGCAGGTGCGACCGTGCCTTTGGCCGCGCGGAACAGGCCCCGCATGATGACGACGCCAACTACCCGTCCTTTGCTCACGAAGCGGTGTTCCATAAAGCTCCACTTATCGTCCCAGCCGAGTATGCGGGTATGAATCTCAAACGATTCGAACAGCTTCAGCTCCCGCCGAAACTTGCCCCAGGTATCCCCAACGATCGGCACAGCTCTATGGCGCAGAGCCACTCGATAGGCACCGCTGCGCAGGACGAAGTCCATGCGGCCTATGTCGGCCATAGTGAAATAACGGCCATTGGTGACGTGCCGGTTGAGGTCAAGATCGAGCGGCCAGACGCGCATGCGGATGATGGTAGTGGCCAGCCCATCAACCGGCTTGCGCCATGGGCGACGAAACAGCATCAGGAACAGTCGAAACCAGAGATTCATAAGGATGCCGAGGGTTGAGTAGATCGGTGCACTTTAGGGCGGGGACTGCGAGCGAGATAGGTGCACAAATGACTTTTTTCAGGTGAAAAGCGCAATTGGATCATTCATGCGCTGGGGCAGTCATTTCAGCGATTGCCCGCCAACCCCGTATTCCGCTCAGGAATGCCCCCATAAAAATCATGCATTTTCTTTATGGCATTGGAT
This sequence comes from Pseudomonas sp. F-14 TE3482, assembly GCF_053629455.1. Classification (NCBI taxonomy): domain Bacteria; kingdom Pseudomonadati; phylum Pseudomonadota; class Gammaproteobacteria; order Pseudomonadales; family Pseudomonadaceae; genus Pseudomonas; species Pseudomonas sp. F-14 TE3482. The sequence goes on along the minus strand of NZ_JBRJII010000001.1, from coordinate 5,408,993 downwards.
CTCGTAGCGTGTCTGCTCACCCTATGGAGATGTCCTCGTGAATGATTCCCGCCTGCGCCTGTACGTTGATGCTCAATTCACCAGCCCCTATGCCATGTCGGTTTTCGTGGCCCTTCGCGAAAAGGGCATCGAATTCGAACTGAGCCCGCTGGACCTCGACGCGTTCGAAAACCAGGCAGAAGACTATGCCAGCCTCTCGCTGACCCAGCGCGTACCGACGCTGGTGCATGGCGATTTTGCCTTGTCTGAATCGTCGGCGATCACTGAATACCTGGAAGACGTTTTTCCTCAGACGCCGATTTACCCGCAAGAATTGAGGCAGCGCGCGAAGGCACGACAAATCCAGGCGTGGCTGCGCAGTGACCTGCTGCCCATCCGGCAGGAACGTTCCACACTGGTGGTGTTTTATGGCCTCAAATCAGCGCCCTTGTCGCCCGCTGCCGAATCGGCCACGCGCAAGCTGATTGATGCTGCACAAGCGCTACTGGCTGACGGCCGCGAGTATTTGTTCGGGCAATGGTCGATCGCCGATGTGGATCTGGCCTTGATGCTCAACCGGCTGATACTCAACGATGACGCCGTGCCCTGCGCGCTGGTGGAATACGCCCAGCGTCAATGGCAGCGGCCTACGGTGCAGGAGTGGGTCAAACTGCAACGTCCTGCACCGTAGCGGTGTGAAGTCAGGTCAATTGCGCTCAATAAATTGCACGATGACCTGATTGACGACCTCAGGATGCGTAATGGGCCCCATATGACCGAGCCCCTCGAGTTCCACCACTTCAACGTTCGGCAGTGCGCCGGTCAGCAGCCGCGCCACCGCCCGTGAGGATGCCGGCGAATCCTTGCCGACCATGAAAAGCACCGGCAGGTTGAGCGAGCGGAACGCCTGTAATGGTGTCGGTTCGTTCAACAACGCGTGAGCCCAGCCCTGTACATTGGCCACCGCGGCGGCGATGGAAGGCTTGCGTTGTTCCGGGGTTTGCTCCCAAGCGCCGGCACCCATCCAGTAGTCAATGAAGTGCCGGGCCGCTGCGTTCAGGTTACCCGCCTCAAGTGCCAGCCCGGCGTTTGCGACGACTTCACGAATGGCATCTGCCTCATTGGGTGGGGGCGATTCGGCGTCGAGCAGGGCAAACAAGGTGGGCTCATACAAAGCCAGGGCGCGCACCCGGCCGGGGTTCTGCAACGCCGCGATCAACGCCACCGCCCCGCCATAAGAATGACCGACCAGAATGAGTGGCTCGCCAGCGCGGGCGAGTACCGGTTCGGCGAAGCGCGCTTCTTCACTGAGGGTGACGATTCGATCGGTGGGCCACGCCGGGCTCTTGCCGGCGCCAAACGAATCGAGCGCCAGGACCCGAAACTGTGCGGCCAGGTGATCTTGCAGTCCACGCCACTGCACCGAGTGACTCGCATTGGCATGAAAGCAGACAATGCCCGGGCCCTTGCCGGCGTCCCGATAAAAGGGTTCGACGGGTTTCATTCTGGCTCTCCTGCAACGACGTTAAAGGGACGAAGAGGGTTATAGATTAACTTCAAGGCTTCGGTGTAGCAGCCAGTCATGATGAAATAGCCGCCCGTTTTTGCTGTCAGCAACACCTGATTGGGAGCACCACATGAAAAATGCCGCCGTACTTACTTTCGCCTTGATGCTCACTACCGGGTTATTCAGCATGCAAGCCGAAGCGGCGGGGGATGCTGAAGCCGGTCAGAAACTGTTTAACCGTATCTGCGGCGGCTGTCATCAGGTAGGGACTTCGGCGCGGGGCTCTTTTGGTCCGCAACTCAATGCCATCTTCGGACGCCCTGCGGGAAGCACGACGGACTACCAATACTCATCCGCGATGAAATCATCAGGCCTCATCTGGACTCGCGAAACACTGACCGCCTACATCGAAGCGCCAAAAGAAGTAGTCCCCGGAACCCGGATGATTTTCTGGGGCCTGAGCGATCCGCAGAAGATCGAAAACCTTTTGGCCTACCTTCAGACATTTCAGCCGCAGTAATCGGTGTCTTATCAACCCGTTTTTGGATACCGCATAAAGTCTGTACAGGTGATATCAATGAGCCACTTCATCCGTTAAAGTATGTGCCGCCCGAGAGATGGATCCCGGGTATTTCTAATGGAGTGACTCAGTGAATTACCTCAGCAAAGTAGTTGCCGTAGCCGTGTTCGGTCTGGTTCTGGCGGGTTGCACCGGCACCCCGATGAAGACTCAGCAGTACGACAGCAACCAGTACACCGTTGTCGGCCACAGTGAAGCGACCGCCACTGGCCTCCTGCTGTTCGGCCTCATCCCGATCCAGCAGAACAACCGTTTCATCCGCGCTCAGAACGCTGCGATCAAAGCCCGTGGCGGCGACGCGATGATCAACACCCAAGTGCAGGAAAACTGGTTCTGGGCTTGGGCTCTGACCGGTTACACCACCACAATCTCCGGTGATGTGATCAAGCTGAAAACCGTTCAGTAAGCGACAGGCTCTGCCATTGTGGCGAGCACGCTTGTGGCGAGCGAGCTTGCTCGCGCTGGGCTGCGTAGCGGCCCCAAAAATCCGACAGCAACTGCCGATTTTTGTGAGCGCGTTATGCACTCAAGCGGGCGCAAGCTCGCTCGCCACAGGTTTCTCACTCATTGATCGCACCTCACCCCCAGGCTTTTCCGAGCTCCTCCAGACCCGCGTCTTGCAGGTTCTGCGCACTCATGACCACTCGGAATTTGCAGTTGGCCTGGAAGTTGAGAAAGAAGGGTTCCGCATAGCCGGGAATCTCGGAAGGGTCTTCTACATCGATCAGAAAAATCCCACTTCGCATTCCATCCTGCTCAGTGAAATAAGTCGCCTCCGGCTTAATGGTTTCCAGCACGCGGTTCATGATTTCGCCGACTTTCCCCGACCTGACAAGCGCGTTGAAAGGCTCATGGGGAAACTCGACCATCAGTAGCATTTTCATTATTCGATACTCTGTTGAGGTGGCGCGCTCCTTACCCGGATCCTTACTCCTGACGATGATGCCGCAAGCCGGGCGTTCAGCCGTGCCAGCGGTGGTGTGTGGTTAAGAATAGCGAAGGGTTCGAGGCTGCCGGGGCAGAGTTACGGACGGTCGTTCTTGATGAATCGGCGGCGAGGCGAAGGGGTAGGGTTTGTTGGCTGAAGTCATGCCGTTCTGTGACGAAGGCAGCTTTATGCAGCGCGGCTTTGGACGTTCAAAGAGGGACTCGCCAGCATCGCCTATAGAGGCGATGCCGACTCACCGATCCCCGATTATTGCTGTACCGGTGTGCAGAGTTCTACCAACGTTCCGTCAGGGCATCGAACGTAGGAGATGATTTGTCCCCAGGGCTTGGCGCTTGGTGCAGAAATTTCGCTGGCTCCCGCCTTCAACGCTCTGGCATGCGCCGCCGGAACGTCATCGGTCACCAGGCCTACTTCGATTCCAAGTGGTTTGGGGGAAGAATGTGCCGAGACATGCCCCGTACTGAAGTTCTTCGCGGCCAGTTCATCGGCGGCGAATGCCAGTGCGGTTTCCCCTGTTTCGAGTTCGCCGTAGGTGTTGGATTCATGGAGGAAGCGCACGCCAAGCCCGAAGGCTGACGAAAAGAACTGGAGTGAGGCAACAACGTCCGGGACGTAGATGATCATGTAGCCAAATTTCATAAGCGGGCATTCCTTGTCGTGTTTATTGAGTGGCAAATCACGGTTACCCAGGCAGATTTGCCCGGTGTCTGTTCTTTCGAAAAGGTTAGAGGGTGTCATCACGGTGTCATCGAACGAATGGCAAGCTCCTCGCAAACCGTCTTGAGCGCTCAGACGGAACGCCGTCTGCGGGCTGATGCATTTGCCAGGAATCCCCCTATGAAAGGAGACGCCTCCCTGTTTGCGGCCATTGATTTGGGGTCCAATGCGTTTCGCATGATGATCGGCCAGTCGGTCAGGCGCAATCAGGGGTTCATGATCCAGGAAGTGAAAACCTTGCGAGAGCCTGTCCGTTTGGCGGAAGGATTTCAGGGAGGGGCGCTGGACGAGTTGGCGCTGGATCGGGGATGGCAAGCGCTCGCGCGATTTGGCAAAAAACTGCGCGGCTTTGAGGCCGGTCGCGTGCGGGCAGTGGCGACCAGTGCCGTCCGCGAAGCCGATAATGCCCAACTGTTTCTGGCCAGCGCGGAGCGGCACCTGGGTTTTCGTATAGATGTCATCTCTGGGCATGAAGAGGCGCAACTGGTGTACGCCGGTGTTGCCCATACGATACCCAGTACAGAAAGTATGCGCCTGGTCGTGGATATCGGCGGCGGTTCTACTGAATTGATTCTGGGGCGGGGCACTCAGCCTCTCTTGACCGAGAGCATTGCCATTGGCAGCGGCACTTTTGGCGCGCGTTATTTTCAGGGCGGCTGTATATCGACGAAGGCGCTCCTGGAGGCCGAGCGCGTGGCCACTCTGCAGTTTGAAAAAGTTACCCGTCGTTATCGCGCGCTGGGTTGGCAGCAGACTATTGGCTCTTCAGGTACTGCACGGATGCTGGCCAAAGTGCTCAAGGCCAATGGCTTGAATGACAATGGTCAAAGCGGTATCACCTACGGCGGCCTGTTGCGCTTATCGTTGCGTCTGCTGGAAGTGGGGCATGTTAAACAACTCAAATTGGCGGGCTTGCCACCCCATAGGCTGAATATCTTGCCCGGTGGCCTGGTGCTCATGCTGGCGGCGTTCAAGGTATTCGGCATCTCGCACATGAGTCCTTCCGAACCGGGATTAAGGTTGGGCGTTCTTCATGGCCTTATGTCCAAACACTAAATGACTGTTATAGGCAAAACGCTGCTGTAAAAAGAATTGTTATTTGGATCAAAAAGAATGTCACTGTGAAGACCCGTCAGCGATGCTCGAGTACCAGCGCTGACCATCTTTGATGATCCCGTCGGGCACTAAAAACGCATGAAAAAACCCGGCTGATGAGGCCGGGTTTTTTGGTTGAGTATTGCGATAAAGCCACCCATTCATGCCGCACGATTCTGAATCAGACGATCCGAGCCGCCTTCAGCAACGCGGTTCTCGATCAGACGGTCCGAGCCGCCTTCAGCGACGCGGTTCTCGATCAGACGATCCGAACCGCCTTCAGCAACGCGGTTCTCGATCAGACGGTCCGAACCGCCTTCAGCAACGCGGTTCTCGATCAGACGGTCCGAGCCGCCTTCAGCGACACGGTTCTCGATCAGACGATCCGAGCCGCCTTCAGCGACGCGGTTCTCGATCAGACGATCCGAGCCGCCTTCAGCGACGCGGTTCTCGATCAGACGATCCGAACCGCCTTCAGCAACGCGGTTCTCGATCAGACGGTCCGAGCCGCCTTCAGCGACGCGATTCTCGATCAGACGATCCGAACCACCTTCAGCGACGCGATTCTCGATCAGACGATCCGAGCCGCCTTCAGCGACAACCGGGTGAGTAGAAGACGCGGCAAAAGCGTTAACTGCAAAAACCGAGAAAGCGATACTGAGGATGATTTGGCGTTTCATGATGGTGTGCTCCGGGGTGTTATTGGTTGGGTATGGAGCGGATGTTACGCCGAGGATTTTTTATGAGAACTTCATTGACGTGATGGTGACTATCGATGCCAGCAATGGTTGAAAGGTCGTGGGCAAGTACCGCGTCCATGCCGGGCAAACCGGCGCCATGAGCGCACACGTCTCAACGACAAAGCACAATGCCAGTCAGTTAAGCCGTTTAAGGCGTGACGCACTTGTAGCAGCAGGCTTCGCCAGCTGCTACAGATCGCGGGATGCATGTAGTTTTCCTTCAGGTTTACACGAACAGGTCGTAGGACAGCTTGCTGATCAGGATCACCAGCAACACCAGGAACAGAGTCCGGACAAAGGGCACGCCTTTATGAACCGCCAGCCACGTGCCGGTCAGCGCGCCGAGGATGTTGAATGCCGCCATGGGGATTGCGATCAGGTAGAGCACGTTACCCGTCGGAATGAAGAATATCAGCGCCGCTACGTTGGTCGCGATGTTCACCAGCTTGGCCGACGCCGATGCATGAAGGAAGTCGAAGGCGAAGCAGCGGATAAACAGGAAGATCAGGAAACTGCCAGTGCCGGGACCGAACAGTCCATCGTAGAAGCCGATGGCACCGCCGATGACGATCGCCAGCAATTTTTCCTTGGTACCGATGCGCATGGGTTTGTGCAGGGCGCCGAAGTCTTTTTTCCAGAAGGTGTAGATCGCCATCAGCACGATCAATACCAGCACCGCCGGCCGGATCATCGACTGGGGGACGGACGACACCGTGGCCGCTCCGAAGAAGGCCATGACAAAGGCCGAACAGGCGGCGGGGATCACCAGACCCCAGTCGATCACCACCTTGCGCACGAAGGACCGGGCCGCGAATGCGGTGCCGCAGGCTGCCGCGACCTTGTTGGTACCCAGCAGCGCCGCCGGTTGTGCCGTGGGCAGCACGTTGAACAACGCGGGTATCTGGATCAGTCCACCACCGCCCACCGCCGCATCGATCAGGCCGGCGGCGAAGGCGAACACGCAAAGGATGACAATATCGACCATGAAATCAGGCTCTGACGTTGAAGGGTGGGTGAGCGTCCGGCGGCTTCTACGTGTTTCATCGCATCGGCTTGCCTGCGTCCTTGAGCAGGAAGGTTAACGGAAGGGCTTTTAATGTGTTGCAATACCACGTTGTGAAAAGTGCAACGAGGTGGCGCATGGCATTGGATATGTTGGGGGAACTTGAAGCCTTCGCAACGGTGGCTCGCAAGCGCAGCTTCGTCGCGGCGGCACGTACTCTGGGGCGCTCCCCCAGCGCGCTGACCCGTGCCGTTCAAGCCCTGGAGGAAAGCGTCGGGGTCAAGTTGTTCAATCGCTCGTCCAATGCCGTGAGCTTGACCGAAGCGGGTGAGCGCTTGATGCCTCACGCTTACAAAATGCTGGATCTGCAACGTGAGGCGGATGAAGACCTGGCCGGCCTCAGCGGCCTGGCCTATGGCTGGATCCGCTTTTCCGCCCCCGAGTTTCTCGGACACGGGGTATTGCCCCGGTTGATCGCGCAGTACAGCGAGCGTTATCCAGACGTGAACGTTGATGTGATTTTTACCGATGAACTCATTGACCCGGCCAAGAGCAAGCTGGACTTCTCGATTCGCGGCGCGTTTGCGCAATCCAGTGACCTGATCGGCTATCCGCTCTGGAATTATTCACGTTACCTGTATGCCAGCCCCGGGTATCTGGAGCGGCGCGGGATACCCGACTCCATCGAGGCGCTGGAGGCGCACTCGCTGATCCTGCATACGGCGCCGCGGATTCTCAAGGAGTGGAATTTTCGCAGTGAAGAGCGGGCCATCAGCTTCCGGGTTCATCCAAAATTTCGTTTCAGCTCCGGTTTGGCGGTGTTCCAGGCGGCGCTGGCGGGCGTCGGGATCGCCCGACTGGCGGACTGGATTGCAGAGCCCGAAGTGGAAGCGGGGCGCCTGCTGCGGGTCTGTCCCGAGTACAAACTGACCTCCAGCGGCGGTGAAAGCCCGCAGATGCACGCGGTTTACCCGGCCGGGAATCTGCCGCTGCGGGTGAAGTCGTTGTTGGAGGTGATCCGTGGTTTTGGCGACAGCCTTGGTCGAAAGCATGACGCCGTATTGCAGCATGGTATTGAGCGTGTGGCAGCGCTGTGCGGCCATTCTGTTGGTCGAAAAGTTTTATGAGTGAAGCAAGCACTACCTTCGAACCTAACCGGAAGAAGCTCATGATCAGGGTGTTACCAAAGAACGAACTCAAGGAGCTTTCGGTGAAAGCCGAAGCATACGGTTTAACGCTGAGTGATCTTGCCTCCACTTGCGACAAGTTCGGTATTGCACCGCAAGATGTGCTGAACGAGCTGTCCGTCGCGGTTGCGGAGGGGTATCTACAGGGATCTTTGATCTATGATTTTTGCGACGGTGTAATGAATGGGATCATAAATGCCGTGGTTGAAGTGGGTATGACTGAGGATATGCCTCAGCCCGCTTTCTCGCTTTACCAAGCGTTCGATCAAGGTGAATGGATCCGCAGTAACGACCCACCGGAGACTGAGCCCAGTGAGAAATACACGAAGCCGGTGGTCCAGGAAATAATGCGTGCCCTTAGAGGCTAGCTTTCACAGATCGGACTTTCAGGCGTGGATCGAACGTCCGCTCTTGGCCGATTCTGTTGAAAAAGTCGGTCTGCCCAAACTGCCTGATCATTGACTGATGAAAACGCCTTTTTCGCACGCGGCTACGTGAAATCCGAGTCCGGAAGCCTCTGCCAAAAGTAAAGATTTCAATCTCGGACGCGTACTTTTTGGATGCGCAAACCATGGCCGACTTTTTCAACACAATCGGCCGATTACTGACCTTCGCGACAGGCAGTAATCGGCCAAATGGGGATATCTCGTAGATGTCAAAAAGCTCAGAGCCGATTCAAACTGCTCGACGAAAGCCCCGAAAACTGGGCTTCTGAGGCGTGACCAACTCGGCGATTTACTACCGAATGCCTACCCTGTGACTACGCAACCCTTGTCCGCTCCCTGTTGGCAGCTGTAAAAAATCGGGCTAGTTACAAAGCAGGATTTAACAACCCAAGCGATAAAGGAAATCGACCATGAGTATCAAACCTGGCCCTAAAAGAACAAACGAAGATGGCACTCCGGACAAGAGGCAGAGAGTCACGCCCGAAAAGCGGAAAGATCATCCAGACCTGAAACCCCATAAGCATAAAAGGGGAGTAGGATCGAAAAGCAGCTCCCGAGAGCTGCTTTTTTATTTGTGTATGAATAGGCCTGTCCGTCATCACCGCAATCATCTTTATACGTTATTCCGCCGCCCTGAGCGTGTTGATCTGGACTATGAGCGTTGAAGTATCGGCGGTTTCCACGAACAGGTCATAGGCCTCTAGGTAGAGGTATGTATTACTTGTCTTCAGGGCGTTATTGGTGACGCAAGTAACCTTGCGGGCCATGCCTTGCAGTGAGGCGACTGTTTGTGTGGCAGGAAGGGATTCACCTACCGAACACTCAAATTTCTGCACGAATGGTTTGCCATTGCTCTGAGTGAAATGTTTGCTGTAGGCGATAGCACTCCCGGGTTTGAGTTTTTGCCAATCGCCATCCAAGTCGATGTTCGTGAGGGTGCTTTGCTGATTGGTTTTGCCCGCGAGTTCAGTGCTGCTTGTCGCGGCAAGTTCGATCATCCCGCGCCAGCGCAGGCTCACACGCTGGCTGCCCAGTGCCCCCGTCGCTTGCTCGCGCCATATGCCGCGGGCCGGGCCCGGTTGCAGATACAAGTCCATTGGGTGGTCGTTGACCACGGCGCGCGGCACGAGCGGGGAGCTAGCGTTGTACGTGAACTGCAAATGGCTGAGCGTGTGGGTCGCTTGTCCTTGAGGCAGGGCGCTGACCTGTGCGAACAATGTCGCCGGTAGCACCGGTGTACGCATGTCCGGCGGTAATTTTTGACGAGTGACTGGCGTGGCGAGTTTCGCCAGGTTGGCGGGCTCGGCGCACACAACGCCAATTAGCCGGGCACGTTGCTCTTTGTCCAATGCACTGTCAATTGGCTGAACAGGCGGCGGCAGCAAGACCTGATCGCCTAAACGATAAGCCAGGCGGGTGCTGGCTTGGCGGATAGAACAGTCCACCTCGACACGCTCGAACTGGCGGCCGTAGGGCTTCCCTTCGCTTTCGTCCAGACGGGTGCGCCCAAAGTCGATGCCCGCCCAGATCGAACGTCGGGAGTTCTCGATGGCCAGGGTTCCCGGGTCCAATAACAAGAGGTCTTCGCTCTCACCGGGAAGCTGCTTCCAAGCGCTGTCTCGGACCGTGTGGCACATCTGCTGAGCGATGTCCCGCGCCGTGTCTGCTGGCAGAACATAAGGGCTGCTCCACCTCTTTGCATCTCGATAATCCATGGCTAATGTCAACGAATCGCAGGCCGCGAAAAGCCGGGCCTGGGTGGCTGGCTCGGTGCCTTCAGCCGGTACGTCAACCATCACTAAGGCAGTTTGGGCGAGTCTGAAAGTGCTATCCAACGGCAGCGGCCGGGATTGTACTCGGGTCGCGATGGCTCGATTTTGCGCCTCGCGCGCGACAGCCTCGCGCTTATAGTAATCGGCCATCCCGTTGCCTTGCAGGGCACAACCCGTCAGGGTCACAGCGATGGCGGCGCCCGCCAGGCGAAATAGAACATTCACTGCAAACAGCTCCTTGGCACCCCCGGAATTCATCGCGATAGCGGGCGCGTACTTTGTAGGGTAATTGAAGTTTTGACGTTATTTGCGGCGTGGCCGAGACAGTGTCCCGTGGTAGTCGGAGGCCAAGAAATATCGAGGAAACTGTATTCCGAGTTTGTGTGGGGAACTCATGGACGGTCTTTCGTCGGTATCTGAGTATCGAGCCCATCTGAAATCGGCTTAACAATCAAAAACTTTAGGGAGGGGGGAGAGGGCGAACCTCAAAAAAGACTTCTCTGTTCTCTCCCCGGCGGACGGGGCAACGATTCTACCTACTTACGTTCAAGCTTCAGCCAGAGCCGCCGACAATGACTGTTTGCCATTTTAAATTCGGCTAACGGCTCCCGCCTGTAATACTCAATGGACGACCCCCCAATGCTCAAATGCTTACTACCACTTGTTGTTGTCTTGTCCCTGACTGGCTGCTCAAGCAATTCGCAACGCCAATACACAGATCAGGTCCAGTCCAGCAATACACCAATCGCTCATTCATTCCAGGAAGCCATTCGCCAGTCAACGGCCACTCCACTGCCGATCAATCGTGGCCTGTTTCCGGTGCGATGGGAGATCAGCCCAGCAGAGCCACGCATTGTCATGGAGACGCAGCAAGGCAACTACCGACTGTTCAACTTCCGTTTGCTCAAGGGCCAGACCTACGTGATCAATGTCAGCTCAATGTGCAACAACATGTGCATGGGGTTTGCGAAAAGTGCTCTGAAACCCAAAGCAGTGGTGCTCGATGCTCAAGGTAATATCGTGGCTGATAATTTGGTCGGCCCCAATGCTCTGGCAATTGAATGGTCCGGCGTCGCCCCCGCCGATGGCACCTACTTTTTGCTGATCGCTGCGGATAACCGAGCCCCGGGGGAGCAGGTTTCTATCATCAACACACCGATAGCAGGGTACCCAGGTGTGAATATGCCGATAGGTATGTCAAGCGCGCCGTTCGGCAAAGTCATCGCTTACATCGAGTTTCCGAACGAACCATAAGAGGGGCATGAGCCAATGCCGGCACTTTACCCTGCCTCTCTCCTAGCATGATGGGCCGCCCGCACCAATGCAAAAGGTGCCGGACTTTCGTGTTGAATAGGAACTGCAGTTGAACGAACAGGCATTGTCCATGCGCCCCGAACGCGTCGCGGCGCATGTACCAGCAGGTGCGCGCCTGGCCGGTATCGGCTCGGATCACGGCTACCTGCCGGTGGCGTTGATGCGCCGTGGCGCCATCGCGGCGGCGGTGGCCGGCGAGGTGGCATTGACGCCATTGCGCTCGGCCGAACGCACCGTATGCCTGGCCAATGGCCTGGCGGCGATCGAGCCAGAAGACGGGATCACGGCGGTCAGCATCTGCTGCGCTGGTACGACCCCAGCGTCCTCGATACCGCGCGCTACAAAGTCAGCGACGACGGTCAATTCAACGCTGCCACTGCCATGCTGCAAAACCCCGATGTCGGCGCCGTGACACTGATCGACATCATCCTCTTCCGGGACGCTCAAACCGCAGAACAGAACATCGCGCTCTGGGCTCACGAACTAAAACATGTGCAGCAGTATCAGGAATGGGGGGTAGAAGGATTTGCCCAGCGGTATACACAAGACTTCAATGCTGTGGAGGCGCCGGCTTATGCCATACAGGCTGAGGTCAGACGGTGGGTGCGGGAAGGGACTTACTGAAGGGTAGCGACGGCGAATTTACGTGTGCATGGATATGCACATTTTAGTCATCCGCATGAACCGAACCTCTATACATTCCCGGGCAATTGATGCCGCAATCGACTCTCTCGATGGAGCCTTCTTCAAAGCTCTTTGCGAGCCGTCGCGGGCTTTAGACCCCCCGAAAACTATCAGGTGACATGCCATGTCGCGTTTCCAGTCGCGGTAAGCGCGAGATCTATCGAGGGGGAACGCGACTGGATTGACGGCACGCCTGGCTATGGTAAGGAGGGTAGCAGTACACCACCTGTTTTCCACTAGTCTTTCCAACGACTGCTTTGTGGTTGATTCTGTTGAAAAAGTCGGCGTTCGGATTCAGTCTCTTCTACAGAGCCGATCCATAACGGCCGTTCCATCAGAGTTTCGGGCACCATAACGACCTTAAAAAACAGAACCTCGAATATGAATCATGAACTTTGGCAGGAACCTGATGGCTGTCAGACCTTTTGTCTAGCCGGTGCTGAAGGTGATGGTGCGCGTGCGCTTATGCATTCGGAAGCGAAGCTTGTTTGGGAGGTTGAGGCTGAAAGTCATTTCGAAGCGATGACTAAATATTATGCGCACATGCAGTGGGGCGAGTACCTGACGGACTTTCCCGAACAAGACAAGACTTCCTACAGGAAACTGGGCTGGGAATGACCAGTCAAGAGTCGGATAAAACTGCGGAACCCTCTCTATCTGATAACCACTTGCCATGGTCTGCTTTGGGTCGACTTTGCTAAGAATGGCGCCCCTGTGTCGTCTACGGCAAAATCACTCCATCGGCCAGCGAGAGAGTACGCAGCATGATGGGACAGTTATCGAGTGGGCAGGATCGATTGTTTTACTCGTTCAATCTTGAAGATCACATCCCAGCCAATCACCTTCTGCGCAGCATTGATCAGTGTCTCGATCTGAGTGACCTGCGCCATTACCTCGCCGATTTCTACAGCCCGATTGGACGTCCGTCGATTGATCCCGAACTGATGATTCGCATGCTGATCGTGGGCTATTGCTACGGCATTCGCTCAGAGCGGCGGTTGTGCGAAGAGGCCCATTTGAACCTGGCGTATCGCTGGTTCTGCCGGTTGAGCCTTGAAGATGAAGTCCCCAACCACTCGACCTTTTCCAAAAATCGACACGGCCGTTTTCGGGACAGCGATCTGTTTCACTGGTTGTTCAACGAGGTGCTGCGTCGTTGCATGGATGCTGGCCTGGTCAAAGGCGAAGGCTTTGCCGTGGACGCCAGTATCATCAAAGCGGATGCGAGCCGGCAGCGCGGCGTACCGGGTGATGAACAGGTCAACTGGAGCGATCCGGCCCTGAGTACCCGCGCCGTGCGTGAGTACCTTGAAGCCCTCGATGAAGAGGCTCTGGCCGAAACGCTACCGAAGCGCCTGTCGCTGACGGATCCTCAAGCCCGCTGGACCGCAGCTCCAGGTGGCCCAGCGTTCTACGCTTACTCCACGAATTATCTGATCGATACCGAGCACGGCGTGATCATGGATGTGGAACCCACACCGGCTCATCGAACCGCAGAAGTCGAGAGCACCAAGACGATGATCGATCGGGTCGAAGCGCAGTTCGACATCAAGCCAGAGCGCCTCATTGGCGACACCGCTTACGGCACCGCGCCGATGCTGGCCTGGATGGTGGAGGAAAAAGACATCGAACCGCATGTGCCGGTGTGGGACAAAACCGAGCGCAAGAACGACAGCTTTTCGAGTAACGATTTCCTCTGGAATGAAGAGGCTGAGGAATACAGCTGCCCAGCCGGCAACGTATTACGCAGCGAATGGCGAGCCTTCAAGAACGAGCGTTCGCACGTCACAAAAGCCAACACCATCATCTTCCGATCCCGACAGGTCGACTGCGTAGTCTGTCCGATGAAGGCCAAGTGTTTCCCCAACACTGCGTTTCGCAAGATCGCTCGCAGCGTCCATGAAGCCGCTCGTGATGTGGCTCGGCGCATCGCAGCGACGCCGGAGTACGTGCGCTCTCGCCACGAGCGTAAAAAGGTCGAAATGTTGTTTGCCCACCTCAAACGCACCCTGAAACTGGATCGCTTGCGACTACGTGGCATGAGCGGTGCGACCGATGAGTTCACGCTGGCCGCTGCGGTGCAGAACCTGCGCCGGCTGGCCAAATTTACCTCTCAAGGTCCACCGGTCACGGGATAGGTGCGCCTGCACTAAGCCAAAAACCTCAAACTAACCCAATAACAACGCAGCAAAGGTCAACGAAGGGCCGAGAAACCACTCAAAGTGGTGAGTTGGTTCTTCGGTGGTGGTCGTGCCTGAGTTCAGGTGATCTGAAAATCCGACTTTTTCAACAGAATCTGGTTGATTGCTGCCTGTCACGAGGGGCTGTTACCGGCCCAGAGTGTGTAAAAACGCTTCGCCAAAATTGAAGTAAGCGCATCTACGTTAAATCTGAAATTTATCGACACGTCAGCAGATGTGGATTTCGCGTAGAAGCGCGATTTCCAATCCGGTTTTGAGTACCTGTCGCACTCAAAAACGTTTTTACACACCCTCGGCCAATAGCCGCCGTTCGTGACTGCCAGCGCGGCCCTTTCATTCAAAATCGCTTCGCCGCTCCATTCGGACGGAGTACAACCCTCTACTTCTGCTAGATCACGCTCCTGCCGATTGAAGCACCACCATCAACGTAGAGCGTCTGCCCAGTAATAAAAGAGCTGTGTTCATTAAGCAAGAAAGTTGCTGCGGCAGCGATCTCATGCGGTTGACCAAGACGTCCCATAGGCACTGCCGCAACGTAGGCGGCCTCGCCAGGGCTGCCTTCGGGATTTCCGCTTCGGAAAAGATCTGTGTCGACCGGGCCTGGCGCAATAGCATTAACGGTAATACCACTTTGGGCGAGCTCCAACGCCCAACCACGTGTAAAACTGATCAAAGCGGCTTTTGCGGCGGCGTAGGATGTGCGCTGGCGCACTCCGAGAACCGTTAGGCTGGAGATGTTCACTATTCTGCCCCAGCGCCTGGCGGACATATCTGGAAGAAGAGCCTGTGTTGCCAGCAGCGCTGGATACAGGTTGAGCTTCATAACGTCCTCAAAGCTGGTTAGGTCGACCTCCGCGATTCCTTGAGGTTTAACGAGGCCCACGTTGTTAACAAGACCGTCGAAGGTATAGCGGGCCTTCAACCCTTCAAGGGTCTGGACGGTGCTATCGCAATCTCTCAGGTCGGCGGCGATCAATTCCCCAGGAAAACCACTGTCCTCTACCCGTCGAGCGATACCTACTACTCGGTGCCCAGCCGATGCGAGTTGCTCGGAGATGGCACGACCAATCCCCTTGCTAGCCCCTGTGATCAAAAAGGTACGCTGCATAATTCCGAAGCCCTTTAGGTTATTTCTTGAGACGTTCGAGGATTGCTCGGCCCACCCCTGCCGCAGATGCAGGGTTCTGACCTGTTATAAGCTCGCGGTCAATTACGACATTCGGAGCCCAAGGCGATGTGTTGCTCTGGTAACTCCCACCAGCAAGCTCCAGTGCCGCTTGAGGGTAAAATTTCATTTGGCCGCCTCCTAAAAATCCCTTTGCTTTTTCTTCCTCTTCGTTACTGATGACAGTCATGCGGTACCCCGCATAGATCCAAACAGACGGTTTGGGAGCTTTTTTGCCCGCTTCCAGCAATTCGATAAGTCTTTGAGGTTGATCTAGTGCAGACAACAGGGCTATCGGGCCATGACACACCAGTGCGGTGGTTTTTCCAGCAGCATGAAAAGCACGTAGCAATCGGCCTAGAGCGGGATCAGATATTAGATCCTGCATAGGTGCATGCCCCCCTGGCACGTAGAGAGCATCAAAGTGCGAATATCCAATCTGCTCCACACGCGCCAAACTTATCACCGGTGAGCGAGTTGGCGATGTCAAAAGCAGCTTATCGAGTAAAGACTCGTACTCCTTCAGACGTTGTGGATCACCATTAAAGTAATCGGGAACCGCAGAGCTTCGGTCAAGAGTTGGAGCAAGTCCGTTCGGTGTCGCGAATGTCACCTCATGGCCCGCATCCAGCAAAGCCTTGGTGGGCTCCATCAGCTCGTTGAGATAGAAGCCAGTGGGAAATGATTTGTTATCACGCAATTCCAAGTGGTTCTCGTCGGAGAGTACGATCAATACGTTGGCCGCATTTGCGCCTACGCTTACGCTCCCTATTAAAGCGGCTAACAAAATATGCTTATGAGTCTTCATCAATATTTCATCCATTCCGAGCGTGGCCGAGCACACGCAGGGCCACATCAATCTGAGCAGGGCAGGAAAGCTTGTTTCGAAGACGTGCGCTAACGCTTTATCATTTGCAAACCACCCACCACAGCTAATTAATCAGGCGATAGTCTGAACAGTCCCGCCTTCAGCCCGAATCGCTGCACCATTGATTACAGCCGCACGTTCGCTCGACAGGAACGCTACAACGTTTGCGACTTCAGCAGGTTTGGCCAGCCGGAAGATCAGCGAGGAGGGACGGTTCTCCGTCATGAACTTCTTTTCCGCGTCAGCGTACGTCAGTCCAGGGTTCACAGACTCGATGAAGCCTTTGAGGCTTTCTGTCTCGGTAGGCCCTGGCAGGACTGCGTTGACGGTCACCGAGGTGCCCTTGGTCAGCTCCGCCAAGCTGCGTGAGATCGACAATTGCGTGGCCTTGCTCGCGCTGTAATGGGCCATCGACGCCATTGGCGTCAGTGCTACTTCGCTGGAGATGAAAATCACCCGACCATGGCCGCGCTCAAGCATGCCTTTCATGTAGGTACGGGCCAACCGCACGCCACTCCAGACGTTAGTCTCAAACATGCGCTGCCAGTCTTCATCACTTGTGCTGAAGAAGTCGCTCAGCTCATAGGTGCCCATATTGTTAATTAGGATATCGATCTGCGGATAAGCAGCGGCAGCCGCCGCCTCACCACCCGCCTGACTGACATCTGCCACCAGCGGCAGAGCGCGCCCTTCACCAAAGCGCTTGTTCAGCTCAATGACGCGCTGCGCCACGCCAGCCTCGCTTCGTCCGTTAATAATTACGCGAGCGCCGTCTTCCAGCAACTGCGTAGCAATAGCCAGGCCGATACCAGCTGTAGAGGCGCTTACCAGCGCGGTTTTGCCTTCTAGACCAAGGTTCATACTATTCTCCAATGTTGAGATTGAGGGGCGGATCAATCCGCTGGAGATAAGTATGCGGAGCATGGGGTGCATTGATTAGCGCACGCAATGGAATATCATTGAAGAATAAAATTCACATGTTAGGTGGTCATGGACAGTCGAAGCGGAGAAATGCAGGTATTCACCAAGGTCGTCGAGACCGGCAGTTTCTCAGGGGCAGGAAAGCTACTGAACCTGACGCCGTCAGCAGTAAGCAAGCTCATTACCCGACTCGAAGTGCGGTTAGGCGTGCTTCTTTTTGAGCGCTCCACACGACAGTTAGTAATCAGTGGCGAGGGGGGCCGCTTCTACGATAGCTGCGTCCGTATACTCAACGACATCGAAGAGGCAGAGCACGACGCGGTCGGCTCGACAGCCGTGCCCAGCGGCCTCTTGCGAATCAATACTTCGGTGCCTTTCGGCACGCATCAGCTCCTGCCAATAATTAGTGATTTCAACCTCCTGTATCCCGACATCACACTCGATCTTTCACTGACAGACGCCTTGGTAGATCTGAAGCGTGAGCGCATTGATGTAGCGATACGTATGGGGCCGCTGGATGACGCCAGTTTTCGCGCACGCATATTGGGAAGCAGCCGCCGTGCAGTCGTGGCGTCACCCGAGTATTTGGCTCGCCATGGTGCGCCGAAAACGCCGGATGAGCTGGAGAATCATCGCTGTTTCAATTTCAACTTCCGCCGATCTCGTGATGAGTGGCCTTTCAAGCTGAACCAACAAACGCAATACCTGGCGGTGCGCGGCGATATGCTGACCAACAATGGCGAAACCATGCGCCAGATGACGATCAATGGATTAGGGATTAGTCGGCTTGGAATGTTTCATATCGCTGAGGATGTGAAAGCGGGCAGGCTGGTCGAATTGCTCGCTGATTTTAATGCGGGAGACACTGAGGACATCACCGCGATCTTCAATAATCAACGCTACATGCCGCAACGGGTGAGAGTTTTTATTGATTTTCTGGTGGAACGAATCGGGCCGTTGTTGAGTTCGCTTCGCTAAAAACAAAGACCGCAGTCTTAGCTGCGGTCTCTGTCTTTTTTCCGTGAAACCTCGTCCCTGTTAGCTAATTTTTACGAACCCGATTCAGGCCACTTGGTGCATTTCGTCAAGCTCGAACTCTTGAATGCAGTGTCCAGCGGTATTACGAAACGTGCTTACAGCTTCGCCCTGCATGTGCTTGTGCCAAGCTTGAACTGACTCCCATCGCTCGAAAAACGTCACCAGACCAGGCTCCTCATTGGACACAAAAAGCTCATAGCTAAGGCAGCCTGGCTCCTCGCGAGTCACGGAGACCAACGCTTTTTGAGCATTGATCATCTGTTCCTCAAAGCCTTCCTTAGCCCGCGCGCGGGCGATGATTACCAAGGATCCATGCATCGTCTTTTCTCCTTTTCGGAGTTACTGGACTTTAGGCGGGTACTGATCAATGTCTTCAGCCGATGGGCCACCGTTCAACCAATCCACGACCCAACCGCTTTCCAAGATGTTGAATGTTTGTGACCCAGCTGGTAACCAAGCTTCGTGCACGACTCCACCAGGAGCGCGAAAGAAGCCTCCGTTTTCGATCTTGTAGTGCACCCCTTCGGATTCGAAGACATGTGTACCACCTACCATGACCACATGGGTTTCTGCGCGTTGATGGGTGTGGGGTTTGATGTGCACTGCCACAGGCGTACGGAACATCAACGTAGTCAGGCCGGTCGCCTTATCCTCATGAAGAATGGCGTACTCTGGGGATCTTTTTCCTAACTGTGGAATGGTCTTCTGCCATTTAAATTGGCTGGGGTTAATCAGCTCAGGCAAGATTGAAGCGGACGACTGCTGCTCAGGAGAAGCAGTCGCGTTTTGAGTCATTCCTTGGATGGCGATCAGCATCGCACCGAGGGTTAGGAGCTTTCGGAAAGAAAGTTGCATGGTGACGATCTCGTTGAGCCGTTGATGGAGGCAAGTATCCATTGGCCCATAGATCGGGATTAGCCACCAGGCGGGAACATGTTTGATGAATCTAATTCAAACCGCACGAGCCACGTAGCCAGCAGTGGAGCAAGCCGAATGGCTGCTAATGGCCAAAGCGGCCTTTATGGTCCTTGCTACACATTGCGCCGATCTCAAAGGTGCCAATCATCTAAGGTGTCGGGCGGCGTCTGGTCGAATCACTGTTCACTAACCACTTTGCAGGAAAGCAGTTTTTTCAAAACGTTGTGGATTGACAACGCCAGTCTGATGTCCAGATACTGTACAGGTAAAGTATCTGGAAACAAGGTGACAGATGAACGCCGTACACATTATTTTCGGCCCTCTCGGGGCCGGTAAGTCGACACTAGCTCGGCAGATAACGGCCCAGCTAAACGCTGTCAGCTTCTCGATTGATGAATGGATGCAGCGTCTATACGGCCCAGATCTGCCTCAGCCCCTTAGCCTGGAATGGGTACTTCCCCGTGTTAGACGTTGCGAGGCGCAAATATGGGAAACGTGCGTGCAGGTTCTAGCGTCGGGCAAGGACGTGGTGCTGGATCAAGGCTTTATGACGAAAGCAGACCGCACTCAAATCCGACTGCAGGCCCACAACGCGGGCTATGAGGTGCTTAGCCACTTCGTAAATGCCGATAAGCCGCTACGCCGTGAGCGCGTACTGAAACGAAACCTGGAAAAAGGCGCGGGCTATTCGTTCGAAATAACGGCCCAAATGTTCGAGGCCATGGATGCACGCTTTGAACACCCATCCCTATCCGAACTGAAGGAGTGTTGCAATGTCTGACCACACACCGGGTGCAGAAGGTACTTCGCCCTCAACACTTGAACGCTATATCCGCATATCCCGGGCATACACTGCCGCCACTCGGCGTATCGACGCCAAGCTCTCCGCCGTGCATGGGTTGAGCTTTAGCGACTTCATGATTCTGCATCATCTTAAGCAAGCCCACGGCGGCAGGCTTCGTCGTGCAGATTTGGCAGAGTGCATGGGTTTAACCGCGTCAGCCGTAACCAAGTCCCTTCTGCCTTTGGAAAAAATAGGTTGGGTATCTCGCCAAAGCGACCCCCGCGATGCCCGCGTTGGTTATGCGTGCTTAACCCCCGCGGGCGCGCAGCTCATTGACGACGCGGTGCTGACTGCAGAGAGTTCGTGCCAGGAGGCTTACCAAGCCATCTTCGGCGAGATGACCGTCACCCTTGAGCCAACCGCCGCGAGCGAGTGATAGGTCGCTAAGACAGGTTTACGCATATGCACTTGGATAACCGAGAAGCATCCGACGGCATATAGGCGGTTTGAGCACCGTATTTTTTGTATGTCTGAAAAGGGTGAGGCCATTGAAACTAAAATTCAGCCACGTGGATGTTCTCGTCGAAGACCTTGAAGAAGCGTGCAGGTATTACGCCCGAGTTTTCAGCGCCAGGATCTCAAAGACACTTGATTGGCAGCGCGACGGTTTGCATGTGCGCTATGCGATCGTCATGTTTGGAACGGAGCGCCTTATGTTAGTGCAACCGTTTACCGGAAATCTCAAGGCGCTGATGGACTCCAACGGCGAAGGCACGATCTATCGTCACTGCTATTCCACACCAGACATTGAGGCAGCGTACGACGAATTGATCGATGCAGGAGTCCAGCCGGAAAATGAGAACGGAAAACCACTGTCCCGCGATAATCTGCAATCGCCAAGTGGGACACGCATAATTTGGTTACCGAAACGCTTTGGGCATTTTTCTATTGAGCTGCTTGAAGAGAAAGAGCTGGAGGCATTCATCAAGGATGCATTTGCCGAGGAGCCTGCACAAATCTTCTAAACGTCATTTCCATTGCGCGGTAATTTAGTCGTCCGCACAGATAAACGCTGAACCAATGGAGCCTTCCGTGGATAGACGCAACTGGATTGAGCTGTCCCAGGACGCCGATACCGGGATTGAATCGATTCGTGCCCATTTTCAGGGGCATGCCTACGATCCGCATTGGCATGACAGTTTTTTGGTTGGGATCACCGAGCAGGGCGTGCAGCAGTTCAATTGCCGGCGCGTTCGCCACCTCAGTACGCCGGGCAAGGTATTCATGCTGGAACCGGGGGAAATCCACGATGGGCACGCGCCGACCGAGGAGGGGTTTACCTATTCCATGCTCTACCTCGATCCGCATTGGCTGGAGCGGGAGTTGCACGCGTTGTTCGAGCATGCGCCGGCCAACAGTCAGCCGGGTTTTGCCGACACCCTGAGCCAGGATCCGCGCCTGGCCACTGCCATTTTTCAAGCCTTCCACGCGCTCCATGAGGGCGATTTGCGCATTGTGCGCCAGAGCGCCATCGACACCTTGTTGGGGGCGCTCACTGGCCACCTTGATTGGCGCAAGCGTCAGGCTTTTGATCCGCGCCTGCCGTGGGTGGCCCAGGTGGCGCGTGACTATTTGCATGCCCATGTCTATGAAGACATTGGGCTGGATGATCTGGCCAAAGCCTGTGGTGTTGATCGCTTTCGTCTGACGCGGGCCTTCAAGGCAGCCTTTGGGCTGGCGCCTCATGCTTATTTGATCCAGCTGCGCCTGGCCAAGGCGCGACAGCTGCTGGCGCGGGGCGAGTCGCCGGCACAGGTGGCCAGTGCCCTCGGGTTCGCCGATCAAAGCCATATGGGGCGCTGGTTCCGCCGTGCTTACCAGCTCACACCCGCGGATTACCGCAAGCGCTGCTCAAACCTTCCAGACTGAATTTCGCTGATCCGCGACCATGGTTTCCTATCTGATCAAGGGGTCCATGCCATGGAATCGTTGCTGCCTTTCCTGCTGTTTGCGTTCGTTGCCTCGATTACCCCGGGGCCGACCAATATTCTGGTGTTGAGCCACAGTTCGCGGCGGGGGCTGGGGGCCACACTGCCCATCATTTTTGCTGCCTGCGGGGCGGCGGCGCTGATTGTGTTTGCGGTCGGGCTCGGCGTGGGCGAAACGCTGCTGCGGTTTGCGCGTGTACAGCAGGCAATGGCGTGGGCCGGGGTGCTCTGGTTGAGTTGGCTCGCCTGGCAGATCTTTCAAAGCGCACCGCCGTCCCTGGCCCCGACCACCTCGCGCGACGAAGGTGTCAGCGTGTTCGGTGCCGCCACCCTGCAATTGGTCAACCCCAAGGTCTGGATGATGGCGGTGGCGGTAGTGAGCGTATTTGTCGGTGGCGGTGACAAGACCCTGCGGCTGATGGTGTTGTCGCTGATATTTTTGTTGGTCTCCGTACCGTGCATGACCCTGTGGGCGTTGCTCGGCGTGGGCAGTGCCCGGGCTTTTGGTTCGCCGCAGGCATTCAAACGCATGAACACTGCACTGGCTTGTTTGCTGCTGGTGTCGGCCTGGTTAACCGTGCTGGTGTAGGTCGTTGACTGGGCAGGTCGCTTGAATCAGCAACTGGACCCCGCATGGCTTCAAGAGGGCGCATTTATGGATTGGCGCATCCATGCGCCAAACGGCCGGTTTTAGCGCTTGATCAGCGAAATCTTGGTTCCTTCGATGCTGATCCCGGCCATCAACCCCTGCTGGTCGAAAATGAACGCGTAGGCATCGTCCTTCACGGTCGTGCTGGACAGATTCTTCGCCACCCCTTCATCAACCATTACAACGGTGGGTCCTACGCCGACTTCCCAACCCTTGGATTTGCGTATGTAGTCCACGGCTTTGTCGGTCATCAGGAAAACCGCATAGCCATACGACTGGGCGCCTGCTTGCAGCCCCCAGGACCCGGTTACGGAGTTGTAATAATTCTCTACTTTCTTGTCCTTCAACAACACGCCTTCACCATAGCTGCCGCCGAACACAAGGCCCGCCTTGATGATTTTCGGGAAGACAAGAATCGCTTTGGCGTTGTGCGAAATGCTTTCAGCAAATGGTGTGGACTTGTACAGAGTTTGCAACGCTTGCCGAGAGTCGACATCCAGATCCTCGGCAGTTGCCGCACTAGCAGTGTTCAAGAAGCTGGCCGATGCCAGTGTCGCAAGGACGATCGATAGGAAGAACCGCATTGACTGAGTCATGTTAGTACTCCGATACGGGAGCATTGGATATGAGCAGCAGTCAGCACTTGCCCCTCGGAACAATCCGAGCCTGCTGAAACTATCCGGCGCACCCTAAAATATGTGAGCTACTGACTTCGCCCTTGAATGAGGCCTTTGATCATTGGCGACGTCATCACCTGCTTTGACCTCTGTGTATCAGCCGGGTTCGTTGTCAGAAACTGCGATGACCAACTGTAAAAAAAACGGACACCTGACAAGGCGCCCGTTTTTCAATCATCTAAATCGAAAGATCAAATCGATATTCATGCTCTGTCGTTTCTTGCCGGGATAGAGGTTCGATCAAAAAGCCACACCCCTCGAGTACTTTTGCCGAACCCATATTTCCAGCGTATACGTTGGCAACCAGTTGTTTAAGATTCCAATGCAACTGCGCCTCCTGAATCAAATGCCTCACCGCCAGCGTTGCCAGTCCCCGTCCGCAAGCGCTTTGAGCAATCCGATAGCCAACTTCTGCCGACCGCTCGGACATGTCGATGCCTTTCAGGTTCGCGCGTCCAACAATAGTTCCGCCAGCCTCTTCGAGGACAAATGGGTGCCAGGTTCCTGCGGTAAAACCAGATAAATAAGCCGCAATGTGGTCGGTGACGCCCTGCACCGTGTAAAAAGCAGCATCGCGCGCGTCAATGAAACGCTCGAACCACTCGCGATTGTCCATTTCAAATGCCAACAACGCCTCAGCGTCAGTACTTTGTAGGGTACGAATTCTGACGGGGCTCATAAGGTCGCTTCCCTTTCTGGTAGAACTACTTGGTCGTTGCGCAATGGATCAGTTTTCGGGTTGATGAGCCGCCCAGTGTTTCATCTCTTCGGCAATGAAGTGGTTCACCAGGTCGCTGTACATCTTCTCGATGGCATCCGGGCTCAAGCCCTCGGCCTCGGCCCACTCGCGACGTGTCGCCAGCATCGCCTTGAAACGCTCCGGCGCACGCACCGAAGTCGCCGAGGTCTTGAACTTCGAGGCAGCCAGCACGTACTGAAAACGCTTGCCCAACAGCTTGATAACGGCGTGATCAAGGGCATCGATTTCGCGTCGGATGTCCTCCATGCCTTCACACTCTGCGGGTTGTAATGGATTGATGACTTCCATGTAAGTGACTCCATTTGCTGAAAAAGATCGGGGGACTTCGGAAGGGATATTGGTGCATTACCGCGACGCGTAGCAGTCGTGAAGTAACTCTCAAACACCGCCATATTGATACACCGTCGCACTCCAATACTGGTTGCCGTTACGTTTTTGCCGAGTCCATCCATCTGCCACCAGTTGTTTGGCGATCATTCGATTCATAAAGCCATGACCGAGCAGCAGAACCGGTCCTTCGCTGGCAGCAAGGGACTGAAGTCGTTGAGCCGCCGTGCTGGCGCGCATCTTCGCAGTGGCGACGGATTCGACGCTGCGTGAGTAACCGCACAACCATAAAACACGAAGGATAAATGCCCAGGTAAACGGCGATAGTCGTGGCAGTTTCCAGTGACCATAAGGCAGTTGTGCTTCACAGAAAAGTACGTCGACGAGGGCGGGTTTCAGGCCAAGAGCCTGGACGGAAGTCAGCGCACGAGGCGAGTTGCTTGAGACAATCACCGTGGCGGTTGCGGCAAGTTGCATGCTGGCATCCGGGACGGGCTGGCTGGTGATTTCGGACCGGTTGTAGTGTTCGATCCACTCTTTCATATCGAGCGCTGACATTTTGTCGGTTGCGACCAACTTTGGCTGGCCATGCCGCATCAGGATTATTTTCCTGCTCACAGAATGTTTACGTCCTTGTCCTGGTATGCGGTGAATGTGGAACTCGACGGTCATCTTATCTGCGAAAGTCAGTCGTCGACCATGACGGATGTGCGTTTTTCAAACCAACCGTGATCGCGGTACCACGCCACGGTGTCACTGAGTGTCAGCTCCAACGCCCGGAAACTCAGACCAAGCTCTTGTTCACTCTTGCTGTGGTTGAAACAGGTGCGGTCCTTCTCTCGTATCAACAGGCGCAGTGTGGCCATGCTCAGCAGAATGGGTTTGCCGGTGACACGCGCATAAATCTCCTGCACCGACGCCAAGGCGTATAGAAAGGGCAGCGGTAGTTGTCGAACGGGTGTCTTGACACCCGCTATGCGTCCCAGAACAGGCACCAATTCACGCATCGTCATATGCCGGCCCGCCGCGAGGTAGCGCTCACCGCGCCGTCCATGTCTGGCTGCGGCTATCTGCGCCAATGCCACATCGCGGGCATCGACAACGGAGAAACTACCGGGGATCAGTCCGGGCAATTTGCCGCGCACGACATCGTTAACCAGCTGTCCGGAGGAGGTCGGGCCAATATCGGCAGGGCCCCACATCCAGCCAGGCAAGATCATGCAGGCATGCATCTCGGGATGGCGTTCCAGGAACGACAAGACGACACGGTCGGCGAGGATCTTGCTCCGGTAGTAGTCATCCGCGTCGGCGTCGGCCCGCAGGCAAGTTTCATCGATTGACGTGCCGGGTGCGCCGTCGAGCACGGCGATGGAAGAGGTATGGATGAAACGTCGGATATCAGCGTTGTAGGCCTGGGCAAGCAGGCGTCGCGTACCCTCCACGTTAATCTTTTCGAGTTCCTTCCAGTGGCTGCCGCCCTTGTAGTTGTCGCGAAAGAACGCGGCGGTGTGAAACACCGTATCGCAGCCTTGCAGCGACGCTGCGAACGCGTCGACATCGGCCATGTCCCCAACGATCAGTTCCACACCCTGCAAATGCTTGAACTGTTGTTCACCTTTGGCTCTTGAACGAACCAGGGCTTTGACCGTGCAGCCACCAGCGACCAATTCTCGCACCAGGTTGTTGCCCAACAGGCCGGTCGCGCCAGTGACGAATGTGCTGTGCATAGGTCAACCCTCACGCTGATCGGCTAAAAAATGACATCAACACCGCACTGTCGAAGAAGGCCTCTTCACGGATGGCCAGCCCGTCTTTGAAGGTGAAGTGTGCGGCGTAGTACACGGCAATATGGCGGCCATGGGGTGGAATCACCCGGTCCGGCATCACTAATGGTGCGGTGAAGGTGCCGGTCAGGAAGGCGGTCAGTGCCAAACGATCGTCACTGACGGCAAATGGGCTGAAGGTCAGCTGGGCATCGGGGAAGGCTTCGAGTAATGCGATTTCTCGTTTGCGCATGGATTCGCGACCGGTTTGCATCCCCATCCCATCGAAGTAGATGAAGTCTTCGCAAACCAGCGTAAGCATCGCTTCCACATCACGGCGATTGAAGGCGCTGGCGGCGCGTTCCGCAAAGTCGTTGGGGCCAGTAGTCATTCAGTCCGTTCCATTCGTTTCGAGGGCGTGTAGATATACCGTTGACGCCTCTGCCGAAAAACAGCGACTGCTGCATAATGGCTTTGCACATTTGCACATCAGGGAAGATATGAAGCATGGCTTTGCAAGCAAACTGGGACGATCTTCGCCTGCTGTTGGCAGTCTCGCGACGCGGCAGCTTTCTTCAGGCCGGCCAATTGCTGGGGATCGCTGCGTCTACTGTGTCGCGACGGCTGACCCAACTTGAAAGGGCACTGGGCGAGCCACTCGTGGAGCGGGGCGTTGAAGGATGCTGGTTAACCCCGCGAGGCCAATCCCTCGTGGACGTTGCCCTGGCTGCGGAAGCGGGCTTGAGGCGTCAAACCGTTACGGGCATGTCCGAGCCACACACAGAGTTATCTGGCACTGTCGTGGTCAGTGCAGGAGAGGGGTTCTCGTCTTGCGTGCTGGAGGCAGCGAGTCGCTTCACCTCAGCGCACCCGCGATGCTCGGTGGAGTTGCTGATAACAGCCGACTTTCACAAGATCGTCCGCGGCGCCGCAGACATTGCCGTACGCACAGTTCATCTGGGCGAGCCGTCGCTGATTTATCGACCCCTCGGCAGGCTCGCTTACGGAGTCTTCGCCGATGCAAGTTATCTGAAGCGGTTTCCAGAAGTGACCCCGGCCACTGCGGTCAATATTGCCTTGCTACCTCCGCTGGATATGTTGCCGCAACTGTGTGTGGCAAAGGCCGCGGGTCTGGAACGCACGCAGATCAGCGTGAGTTCGTTCGCGGCTCAGCTCGAATCGGTGAGGCGAGGTATGGGCGTGGCAGTGCTGCCGCGTATTCTGGCGAAGGACCTGATCGAGGTGTTCCCGGAGATCCAGCTTCCAGATATGGAGGTCTTTCTGGTGACCCGGCCACAGGCGTTGAAGCAGGCTCACATCAAGTGTTTTTTTGTCATTTTGGAGCAGGTGCTGCTGGAAACGCTTTCCATAGAAAGTGTCGAAGGTTCCCTCTTGGGGGGACGCCCCGAAATGGGTGAAGGGTAAATAGATCTTCTCAAATTCAGTGGCTTTGACTTTGCAATCTGGTACGGGCACAGTCTGGCGCTACGTGAGGATGGATGCCTCGGTGAAGCTTAAGGAGAATGCCGTGTTTCCGATCAATATCTGGCTTACCTATACTGCCGCGTGCTTGCTATTGGTACTCGCACCAGGCCCGGACAATCTGCTGGCCGTAGGCCGAGGACTCAGTCAGGGCAGGATAGCCGCTATCGTATCGGGCATGGCATCCGGGGCGGGAATTCTCTTTCATGTGGCAACTGCTTCACTCGGACTGACTTTGCTTATGCAGACGTCTGCAGTTGCCTTCTGGGTCGTCAAGCTCATTGGCGCCGGTTATCTACTTTGGCTTGGCATAAAAGTCCTACGCTCTCGTAGCCTGATTAGCTTCCAGCCAACGACTCGGCAATCACTGCCGAGCATTTTCCTCACGGGATTACTCTCGGCAGCACTCAATCCGAAGCCCGGGTTTTTCGTTCTTGCGTTCATCCCTCAGTTCGTCGACCCACAACGCGGCTCAGTGAGCGTGCAGATGCTGGTGTACGGCATATGGTTCGCCGCACTGACGGCAGTGGGGTTCGCACTTATGGGCGTATTTGCCACTGCACTGTCCCGATTTTTGCGTCAGAGGCCACGACTGGTAAATGGCCTGAACGTAGGGGCAGGACTCACCTTCGTTGCTTCGGGAGTATCGATAGCGGCACTCAGCCAAAAATAGGATCAGTATATTGGCGTCGCGGGGCTAAGATTTCAGCTTCGCTGAGCCCCGGTGATTATGAAAGCTGACGACTTTAAGACTTATCTTTCAGGGCTGAGATCATGGCTCTGTATAGCCGCAAAATTGTCATTCGCCGTCAGAATTTTGTTCGCATGCTGCCTTTTGATTGCAACCGCTAATCACATCCGTGCAGACGTTTCGCATGGACTGTTCTGGGACTACGGATACGGGCCTGGCACTTACTTGGCCAGCCGTATTTTCTGGGGGGCGCTTACGTTTTTTGACCCGCTTGCAGCATTACTACTATTCATCAAGCCAAGAGCCGGAATCGTGCTTACGGCAGCGATTATTTTGGTCGACGTAATCCATAACACTTTTTACGTCGCGTTGAAGCAACAGTGGCTGGAGCCGTTCTACCTGTCCCAGGTAGCTTTCCTTATCGTAGTGTTCCTACTCTCACCCATCGCTTGGAATGACCCTATTCGGGACGTAGCGCTCACCAATTCAGTCCGGCTGTGATTCGCTCCACACGCCTGCCGACACAGCGAGCGAGTGAGATAGGGCAACTGCTGCCGCATCAGTGGGTGGCGGCGCGTCGGTTGATCACACCTTGCCACGTTGGGCTTTAGCGGGTGCTACTCCCCGGATAAAAATCGTTTGGTGATCATTGCCACTGCCTCCGCTGGAGATGTCAGGGCTGTGTCTATATTAAACGGGGCGTTATCCCACGCCTCATATTCATGATCCAATACAGACTGCCAGGTTGGTGGCGTCAGCCCAGGAATATCAATCTTCCTGGTTTCTACCCGTCTCCGGTGTTCATGTTTATCAGAGCAAACCACCTGGATATTCACTAATGGAGCACCAGAGCGTGTGGCGATTTCGCTCCACGCCTTTCGGCTTTCGATTACTGGGTTAACGCAGTCGACTATGACCGTGCTGCCAAAACGAAGATTGCTTAGAGCAAGCTCATTAGCGACCATGTAACCGCTCCGCCCCACGTCTTGTGCCAGAGCACCGGAATTTCGGATAGCCTGCTCAATCGTATCGATCCGCAGATACACAGCACTTGTTCTGGTGGCAAGGTCACTTGCGATAGTCGTCTTTCCGGTACCCGGAAGGCCGCTGAAGACAATGAGCATTTTATGTCCTTCGGTTAGTGAGTTAACCCAGTCTAGGCGGTTGCCAGTTATGCGGCAGCAATAGCGGCCAGCGACGGGCGAACACACCTCCCTTCTTACAAGGCTAAGGGCGAGTAACCGTCCGCTCTAGCTTGCTGCATGAGGCGAAATCATGCTTTCCTGCCATGACCATCACACTGATGGCCTACAGCAATGTGCAATCAAATTTCTGAACACCAGCATGGAGCATGTTTATGTCTAGTGAAGTGAAGCTGGTAATTTTGATTTCTACACAGGCGGGACGAGGACAAGAGCAAGTTGATGTATTTGAAAAACTTGCCCCACTTGTTAGAAATGAAGAAGGGTGTCTGCAATACGACCTTCATAGGGTCACCGACGACGAAGACCAATTTGTTTTGATTGAGCGATGGGCGTCGAAATCAGCTCTGGAAGCTCATGACATTACTCCTCATATGATTGCAGCTGACGCGTACAGTCCCACCTTCAGGGCGGGTCCCGCGACCGTTTTGCACCTTGGATCAACGATCCCGGCTTAGATCCCATTGGTCATCATGCTGGCTGCCACCTAGGTGGCAGTAGCTCGGCAATTTCATTGGCCGCAAATCCAAGCAACATCCACATCGGTATTGTCATGGCTGCCAGCCTCGATAAATCGTTTTCAACACGTCATCCCACAGCCGCGCGGCCGACGTACGGTCGGCCGCCCCTTGTCGATCAATTGCTCATGATTGGCGCCAGTGCGGTCTGAATCGTGGACATCTGTGCGGGTGTTGTCATGCGCGTAAGCAGCCGGCCAAAGTGTGGATGCTCCACGCCCGAGATTATGTATTGCCAGCGGTAGGCGCTCAGCACGGAGGCTTTGATTTGCGCTGTCTCATCGACACTGAATGACCGTGAAACATTGCGAATAAAGTAGTCGGCATCGGATGCCGATTGTGCCTGCAGGATTGCATCGACGGCCGCCACCAATGCGATCAGATCATTCACTGCCTGGTCGCGCTCGGCTGGCGAGAGTTTCGCGTGCTCCGCCTTCCACTCCAGTTCATCGAGTACGACGTGCCGGCTCTCATCCTTCCAGTGAAATTTGAAAACATCCTTGAACAGTGGGCACAACTCCTCACGCGGGGCGATGCTTTGCACGTAGTGCGCCTGAACAAACAGCTCGATATGACAGGTCAACGCCAGCACCGACCAAGTGCTGGCCGCAAGAACCGAGCGCGCCACATCGTTTGGATCGGCAACTTGACGATACCCCGCTGGCAAGTGCGAACTAATCATCGTCTCCATGCGCCGGAACAGCTCCTGGTGCTTGATCTCGTCGTTAGAAAAACGCACTAGCGCTTCGAGTGCGAGTTGATCGTCAAAGACATGGGCCCGACCTTGATCGAGCATTTTGGCGCTGATAAAACGCTCGACCAAGCCAAAGATATACGCATAGGTTCGGCCCTGAATCTGACTGAGCAGGCGCGCCTCATCCGCGTCGAGAAAAGTCAGGCGGTCGATCCGCGACAGTCCGTCGGGCAAGAATTTGCGCGAGAAGTCGAAACTTCGGTCCTGTAGCAAATCACGATCGATCTGCCATTCCGCTTTCTTCGATGATCTGACAAGTTGAGCATAACGGTCAGCGTTGCCCGAATCTGGGCTGGGCACGGTAGCAACGGTGTTCATATCGATCTCCTGCTGCCTGGTCGAGTTGGAATGGGGCAATTACGGTTAACGTTGGAGCCAATGACCATCGGTGAAACGTCTGGGGATCGTCTCGATCACGGAGTCCACGTTGGTGCTAATCTAGGCCTCGCAGTTCAGGCGATGAATGACCAGTGCGCCTGATTACATGCTCCGGACTCCGGAAAGGAGGGCTGGCAATTGTTGGATGCGTTTTCTGATGTGTTGCGTGTGATTCGGCTGTCTGGAGGGGTTTTTCTCGAGTCGGAATTCACTGCGCCCTGGTGCATCAAGGGACGAATCTCTGCGGACGATTGCAAACCGTTCCTGGCGGCACCTCGACATATCATTGCGTCGCATTTTGTCGCTGCAGGGCATATGCAATTACAAGTCGACGGCGGTGCCGCCATTGACGTGCGGGCAGGCGAACTCGTTCTGCTTCCTCACAATGACGCTCATTCTTTTGGCAGCGACCTGAGCATTGCACCCATGCCGGCGGGCGAAGTTATTCAGCCGCCGGAAGTCGGCGCTATTTCACGAATCAAGTACGGCGGGGGCGGCGAGGTCACGCAGCTATTGTGCGGATTCCTCGGCTCTGAAACCCCCTTCAGTCCGTTACTTTCGTCGCTGCCATCCTTATTGAAATTAGACTTGCGGGCGACGGCTTCGGGAGCCTGGATTGAAAGCTCATTCCGGTTCGCTGTCAGTGAGATTGCGGCGGGGCGCCTCGGCTCGACAACGGTCATCGCCAAGCTCTCCGAATTGCTATTCGTCGAAGCCGTCAGCCAATACGTCGCGAGTCTCCCCGCTGAGCGGCGCGGGTGGCTGGCGGGTTTGCGAGATCCACATATCGGGCGCGCACTGGCGCTGCTCCATGCTCGTCCAACCGAGGGCTGGACTGCAGAAGCCCTGGCGCTTGAAGTGGGCATGTCGCGCTCGGTATTCGCGGAGCGATTCACGGCATTGGTCGGACAGCCACCGATGCAATACCTGACGCTCTGGCGTATGCACGTGGCGGCTCAACAGCTGCGCGAAGGTCGCGGTAATGTGGCGCAAATCGGCTTTGCAGTTGGCTATGAATCCGAAGCTGCGTTCAGTCGCGCATTCAAACGCCAGTTCGGCACATCACCCGGCACTTGGCGTAGACAATCAGCGTGAGAAGGTTCGGTGCTGATGGACACTGTGATCAAGCCAAGCAGTAACTATCTAAGTTCGCACCTTGTATTTTGCGTCACCTCCGTGAGGAGGGGAGGCCGGCCAGATGTAAGCGTATGGCCAACACAGCTTGTGCGACCAACGGTCTGATCTGTAGATGTTAGAATCAGTGACAAGGCTGACCTAATGTGGGTGCACACTGGCGTTTTGTGACGTCAACTTTGGATAACCAGACGGGTCGGAAGGTGCAGTAATGTTTCTAAGCCTTGAAGTTCGCAGCTATGAGAGGGAAAGCCCTCATCACCACCACGAGCATGCTCAATTGGTACTGCCGATTCGTGGCGAAATGGAAATTGACGTAAACGGTCGCGGCGGCTGCATTGATCAGTCATTAGCAGCGCTTGTGAAACCTGGCTCTGTGCACTCGCAGCACAGTGACGTCGACAGCCGTTTTTTAGTTCTGGACTGTGCACCTACGATCTTAGAAACACTCCAAATCGGGCGTCTAGCTCGGAGAATATATGTGCCTATTCCCCCTGCAACACGTCGGCTTATCGAGTTCGCCGAGCTAATAGGTAACGCGCAACTATCCATCGCGGCATCCCAATTGGGGCCTCTGCTTTTGTCGTCCCTAAATCCGGACATCTCCTGCTTTTCAGACCCCATGGAGCAGTTGATCGCTTGTCTTTGGGCGGATCCTGGAGCGAACTGGAGCAATGAGGCCATGGCTAAAGTAGCGAAAATGAGCATGAGTCAGCTGCACCAGCGATTCCGGCTATTGTTCGAGATGAGTCCTCAAGCTTGGTTGACCAAGTTACGCATACAAGAAGCTCAACGATGGTTGCGTGGAACCTCATCACCAATATCTGAGATTGCCTTGCGTGCAGGTTTTTCCGACCAAGCATCGCTGACCCGTACCATGCAGCGTGTGAGCGCTACGACCCCGGCGGCTTATCGTAAAGCGCAAAAACAGTCCGGGTAAAAAATTCCACAGTTTCCGACAATACTCCCCGGATCAGTTACTCCAGACTTCACCATTACGCTTTGGAGAGCGGGTGAAATGTTTGCTGATCGATCATTGTTGAAGGGCATCGCCTACGGAGTTTGCGCGGGCCTGTGTTGGGGGGTGATCTTCCTTGGCCCCCAGCTAACCCCTGGGCTGAGCGGCCTGCAATTCGCCGTCTTGAGATTTCTCTGCTATGGGGCGATCTCGGCGGCCTTGCTTATGCCGCGCTGGAGGGGCGTTTGCGCCAATCTGACTATGGCTGACTGGAAATCACTCTTCTGGCTCAGCCTGATAGGGAATCTCATCTACTACGCGCTGGTGGGCACCGGTGTGCAGTTGGTTGGCATCGCCACAACTTCCCTGATTGTCGGACTCATCCCGGTCTTCGTTACCTTGGCAGGTCGTCATGACGTCAACGCCGTTTCATTGCACAAGCTCGTCCCTTCGCTGTGCTGCGCTGTGGGTGGAGTAGTGCTTATCAGTTGGCATGCACTGATCAATAGCGACAGGCCCGATACGCTTACAAATATCGCCGGGATTTTATGCGCAGCCGGCGCTTTAGTGACGTGGAGTTGGTACGCAGTAAGCAACGCTCGGCGGTTGGCTCAGGTAGCCAGCGTTTCCTCGCATGACTGGGCACTGCTGACGGGGGGCATGACTGGCGCTCAGTCAATGCTTTTGGCGGCACCTGTCCTGGGCTTGCAGGCCGGAACGCATGGCAACTCCGAATGGCTTCATTTTTTCTTGGTAGCTGGTGGAGTAGCCCTTTTATCTTCTGTAGTGGGTGGCGCGTGCTGGAATCAGGCGAGCCGACTTCTACCTTTGGCGCTAAGCGGACAAGTACTGGTGATTGAGACGTTAGCGGCGCTCGTTTTTGGATTTCTATGGGAGCATCGGCTGCCCGACTCATATGAAATTGCGGCGATTGCACTTCTCGTTACCGGTGTCGTCTGGTGTCTGAATTGTCATCGTACTCCCCGTCACTCTCCGGCTGTTTAGCTCGTACAGAGACGCTAGAGCGTATGCGTCCGGGCATCCCGTCTTGCGTAGCTAAGCCGGTCGCCACCTTTGTAGCAGCAGTAGTCACCATATCACTCGCCCGCTGCGTCCGCGGGCGCTTGAGGACGTCCTTTAAACAAGTCTACGGAGTAGCCACCTGCCCAAGGCATCTTACTTTTTCTTACGCGACTGCCCGTTGTCAGGCAGCACTTTTGGATACGTTCAGATTTTTATATCTTGACTCCAATATGCTCATAACGTAAGCGTCTGCCCAAGTCACCTTGCGTGACTCAGAACCCGCTGAGTCGGCAACCAGAAGTCGAAGGTCAGTCAGCGCTGTGACATACGCAACATATCTTGTTGCCGTCGGGGTCTCTGATGTAAGCACCGTAATAATCCGGAGAGTACTGAGGACGCAGCCCTGGTGCGCCTTCGTCTGATGCCCCGTTAGCCATAGCGATCGCGTAGAAGTCATCAACCTGCGCCCGCGTTTGGGCTTCGAACGCAACCATCGACCCGTTACCTGGTGTCGCGCGTTCGCCATTTAGAGGGCTATAGATGCAGAACGCCGTACCTGAGTCAGTCGTGCTTTGGGTGAATAGAACGCGTTCAGGATTGTGCTTGAGGGCAAGCAACGTGATGCCTAGCGGTGTAAGTAGCCGCCCATAGAAGTTTGTGGCGCTGGCGAGGTCGTTGGTGCCGATTGTGACATGGCTGAACATGAGGCGCTCCGATGAGATTAGGGTATGCGTCCACCCAACTTACCTTGTGTAAGTTAGGCCGGCACCCATTGATGCGGCAAAAGGTTACCGATTTCACTCGCCCGCTGCGTCGGCAGGCGCGTGAGGACGTCCCTCAAATAAGCATACGGATCATGCCCGTGGAGCCGCGCCGACTGGATCAAACTCATGATCGCCGCCGCGCGTTTACCGCTGCGCAGTGATCCGGCAAACAACCAGTTTGAGCGTCCAAGTGCCCACGGCCGGATCTGGTTCTCGACCTGGTTGTTGTCAATGGGCACAGCCCCGTCGTCCAGGTAGCGCGTCAGCGCTACCCAGCGTTTAAGGCTGTAATTCAGGGCTTTGGCTGTTGCCGATCCGTTGGGCACCAGATCACGCTGGGCCAACATCCAGTCATGCAGCGTTTTGATTATCGGTGCTGCCTTTTCCTGGCGTATTCGCCAACGATCCTCATTGCTCATGTCTCGTGCCAGGCGTTCAACTTCGTACAAGCCGCCAATCGAGTGCAGCGCCTGTTCGGCCAACTGGCTTTTGTTCGCCACGTGCAGATCGAAAAACTTCCGGCGTGCGTGAGCCATGCAGCCAATCTCAGTCATGCCTTTCTCAAAACCGGCTTTGTAGCCTGCAAAATCGTCGCACACCAGCTTGCCATTCCAAGAGCAGAGGAAGTTACGCGCATGCTCACCGGCACGGCTTGGACTGAAGTCGTAAACCACGGCCTTGAGCGCCGAAAACGGCGTGGTGCTGTAGGCCCAAACATACGCGCGGTGAGTTTTCCTCTCACCCGGCGCCAGCATTTGAATCGGGGTCTCATCGGCGTGGATTACGCCCTCGGCCAGCACCGCTTCGCGCAGCGCATCGACCAAAGGCTGAAGCTGCACGCCGGTTTGTCCAACCCACTGTGCCAGCGTCGAGCGAGCGATCATCAGGCCGGCGCGGCCAAAGATTTTCTCCTGCCGGTACAGCGGCAAGTGGTCAGCGAACTTCGCCACCATCACATGAGCCAGCAGGCCTGCGGTCGGGATGCCTTTGTCGATTACTTGGGCCGGTACTGGTACCTGGATCAGTGTTTCGCACTGACGGCAGGCCCATTTTCCACGCACATGCTGCTCACGGTGAATACGCCGGGTGTGTAATCGAGCTTTTCGCTGACGTCTTCGCCAATGCGCTGAAGTTGGCAGCCGCAGACGCACTGGGTGTTTTCTGGCTCGTGACGGATCACAGTACGTGGAAACTGCGGTGGCAGCGGCGCACGCTTGGGTTTCTGACGTAGCTCGGTCGGTGCAGGTGGCGGATTGACCGCTTTCAACTCGGTCTCGATAGCCGCGATATCAGTGTCGAGCAGGTCGTCGAGCAAGCTACCTTGGTCAGGGCTTAGCTGTTCGCTGCGCTTGGCGAACTTGTGCCGTTTGAGGATGGCGATCTCATGAGCGAGTTGCTCGTTGACCGTTTCAAGGCGGTGGATTTTCTGACCCATCGAATCGACCTGGGACAGCAACTGCAAGGCCTGTTCGGCCAAGGCACGCAGCTGTTCAGGTGTCATTTGATCGAGATTGGGCGAGGAAGTCATGCTGCTGATTGTGCCAGAGCAGGCGGCCAGCGGCGATAAACCGATAGGCTAATGGCAGGTGCTACAGCAGTGTGATCGAGCCGCCCGCGCCGACTCGCTGCCACGGTAAACCCAGCACCAAGGCTTGAAGTTGCTCGTTATCGAGTTCGACTTCCGATCCGCGATGGATGCCAGGCCAGTGAAACTTTCCTTGGTTTAATCGTCGTGCCGCAAGCCAAATGCCCACTCCGTCATGCACTAAAACTTTCATCCGGTTGGCTCGGCGATTGGCGAAGAGATAAGCACAGTGCGGCTTCGCCGCACCGAACACCGTGATCACCCTGGCCAACGCGGTCTCTGTGCCGGCGCGCATATCCATGGGCTCGGTGGCGAGCCAGATGGCGTCGATGGGGATCATTTGGCAAGCTCACGAACAAAGCGTGCGCATCCCTCAGGATCGGAAGTTGGCCATTTGACCGTGATTGATAGTTCGCCAACGGGTATCTCAATGATCGCCAGTGCCTCAGTCGGCCGTTTAGGCGCAGCCTTCAACGGAACAAATGCAGGCAGCGCTGCCGCTGACTGATCCCGGTAAAGCGGCAGCCATTTGCGAATGACATTGGCATTGATGCCATGGGCGATGGCAACGCTGGAGAGGGTCGCGCCGGGTTGCAGGCATTCCTGAACGACTTGGGCTTTGAACGGTTTCGGGTAAGAGCTTCGTTGGCGCATGGAAATCCTGACGTTAAGGGCTATCGCGTCCGCTTAAAAATACGCGGACACCATCGTCCTTAATGCTGGAGTTCGGAAGGTGTGTTCCCGGAACGCTTACGGCCAGATGATTCTCGGATTTATTCCACCCCTGTGGCTGCGCCCTCAAACGTGGTCTGTGATGATTTTGGCGGTTGCAAGGTTGGGAATTCCATAATTAAGGCAGCGGTACGATGAACGCAGAGTGTATTCATCGTACTGCTTTTTTCAGCGATGAGGCTTACATCTGGCTTTGTTGCTCTAAAGCTGAGGTTTCGACGTTATATGAATGCAATTCACTCATTGCTGCACAAAAAGTGAGAACGTCCTCCTTGACGTTTAGCGGACTAAAAGAGACTCGTAGGGTGGAGCTCATTTGGGCGTGACTGAGCTTCATGGCGCTTAACACCCGGGAAGGTGTAGGAGACACACTGCTACAAGCTGAGCCTTTCGAGACGCAAATACCTATTTGCGAGAGAAACTTGATCGCCCTGCTGGCATCGATACCGTTAAAGCAAATAGAGAGTATGTAACCCGAAGTCTCTCCATCCTGGGTATTGATCGAAAATGAGATGTTTGACTGCTCAAGCGTCTTTTGAAGGAGCAGGCTCAAGGCGCGAACGTGATTATGGTAGTGGTCAGCGTTTTTTTGGTGATGTACGAGAGCTCTATATAAAGACTCTATGCCGTAGATGTTTTCCGTTCCTGGCCTGACGCCAGCCTCCTGCTCCCCTCCAAATATCAAAGGGGAGAGTCGAAAACGATGATTCAAATAAAAAAAACCGACCCCCATTGCCGCTCCGAGTTTGTGGCCAGAACCAATAAGGGCATCGATATACGTTAAGTCGGGGGAGGAGACTTTGGTCAGTGTCTGTACACCGTCACAAATGAAGGAGATGTCCGGATCTATGGTTTTTACCTTTTTAGCGATATCGTCGATAGGTTGGCGTGCTCCAGTTTCATTGTTGACGCCCATGACTAATACCATTGAAGTATGTTCATTGAGCAAATCATATATGAAAGAAGTCTCTATAATTCCTCGATGATCAACTGGAACAATATGGACGATAAAGCCGGACTGTCGCATGTGTTTTACGGTATTGAATATGGCAGGGTGTTCAATGGCGCTGACAATTATTTCGTTTCTTGTCGAATTGGCCGTCTTAAGAAAATGGCATCTTCCTTGAATAATTAAGTTGGCAGCCTCGGTGGCGCCTGAGCAGAAATGATACTCGCTTGACCGCCCTCCGAACATCGCGCTCAGCAGCGATCTGGTTTTTTCAAGCACTGCGTTAGCTGCATAGCCAGCAGAGTGATCGCTTGATGGGTTTCCAGGTTCAGGGGAGAAAGTCACAGCATCTTCAAAAGGTAATGCAGAGGCAGCGCTGTCAAGATAGATCATGTATGTCCTTATATTATTTCCATGTTGTTGTTGTGCAGCATATCTTGTATCTGGTTCGTAAACTCTATGCTGTCTGTGCTTGAGCGGCCAATCAGATTTTTTTCAATGAAAGTGTACTCGGCCAGCTCTTCTTTGTTGATGATGATCTGCGCGCAATTTCTGGAAAAGTTTTCGATCAGTAAGTTTGCCGATATAACACCGCGATACACCTTCTCTCCAATGAACTCGTCATCTGCTCTTGCGTAAATAGCGATATGATCCACGGAGTTGTCAAATTGACAAAGCAAGCCACCGTAGGTCGCAGGGCAAAGAACTCGTCCTCCTGTTTCGTAGAGATTGATCACCGGGTTCTTTTTCAAACGGGCCAAAGGGCAGCTTTCCAGGTCGTTCTGTTTAATCTGGTTCTCGTTGTTCTTCCACCATGAACCTCCAAAATAGGAGTCCTCATCGTGTGTGTCGAACAGGTAGGGAGTGGTCAATGAGAATAGACCCTGATCTTCGGTAGAGAGGAATAGTGCGTTTGTTTTATTGAATACCTCGTGGATGTAGTTTTGACTGGTTGACTTGAGTTGTTCAATTCCGGAGCGAGTCCGACGGATGATTTTCCGGAAGTGATCGTTGCCTTTGGATTGCAAATGAATTGCTACTTTTTCTAAAGGTATTTCACTTGCGGCAAGTATTTTTTGATAGGCACTGGGGATATAAGCGGCTTTCTCACGGTGTTGGATGTCTTGAGTGATTTTCCGCCGTTCATCATTCCCACCTTTGATGCCTATAAGGTCAGAAAGGTACAGGTTTATGGATACGTTTTTGTTGTGACGCTTTAAGGCGTCATGTAATGCAATCCCCAGTTCGAATGTGAGAATCTCCGTCGGACTAGGTTCTCCTTGTATTCCAAATGAATAGCCGTCGTGAGATGAGAATATGGTCGTGTGACCGCAATCGATTACAATGTTTTCTCTTAGGTTTTTCTCTGAGGTGATGGTGTGAACTATTGAGTCAATGTCCATTTTGTGTTCTCAGTTCAGGTTAAATAGTTTTTTTCTAATGAGTGCTCTATAGATTCCGTAAGGCCTGCCAACAAAACCTGCAATAATACAAAATATCAAGGCGGCCTTGATGGCTTGCATTAAGGTTGCACCGCTTATGCTCATGTTTATTATGTAGAGTGGTAGCTCGAACGAAAGATAGGCCAAGGTGTCGACAAGGTAAGGTTTTATACCTTTGTCCCTGTCGGAAATCTTGAATTTTTTAAAGACAAAGTCGCGCCATATACCGAAGGGGCGAGCAGTGCTGGTGATAATGAAAAGCCCTACGAGTCTAGCACTTAGGTGTGTGCTAAGTGTCATCTGCGCAAAACCTAGTTCGATAGGTATGGAGATTAAGTAGCAAAACGTATTTAGCGCGAAGGTGTCGGCCCAAAAATTTTTTAGAGACTGGGTGTTTTGTTTTATAGATAAATCATTGTTGGTAGAAGGCATGGTTTAGCCTCGCTATAACGTACAACGTCATAGGTTGAAATTGCGAGCAGCAACAAGCAATGAACTGCTCCATTGGTCGTGGTGCTTAAAAGTCTATGTTTGCGGTCGAGTATTTAGATAGTCGAACCAAGAGGCTTGTTTTTAATTAGATATCGTGCGCAATAGTGTCTGGCACCTAGACGCATGAGCAGAACGGAGTAAGGTTTTTTGGCGGGAGTTAAGACGTATACACACAAGTGCCTCCATGGCAGCAATGCTCTCTGATACGACAACACTCTAATCTATGGGAGATGGCGTCGTCTACCCCTCACTATCATTTTGCTACGTTCGGGCCTTGTTCTGGTGTTGATCACCACTGTCGCGGTATTTCGAAAACCTAAATAGTTTAGTTTCAGCTCATTCTAAATCCTGTGCAGTTTGCCCCTGTTCCGCCTCGGCCTTTAGCGACAACCCTGTATCGAATAGCACGCGCAGTTTACTTGGTTTTAATTGAGATCAAGTATCGCGAGGCGCTTATAGTCCAAACGATGATACTTACCGAAAATCATAAAATTCACCAGGATTTTCAAAATGGCTTCTATTTTGTGGCGCAAATCACCCTCCAACGCCTGCAATTTGCAATTTTTTCACACTAAACTCTGATTTAAATCAGTTTTAATGCGGCGCAGGCGTGCCCGATTATCGCTCGGGAATACTGAAAAAGGCTTCCGGATTTGGTGCGCGCCACACACGAATGAACAGAGAACCCCGATGAAACACCTGGCCTTCGCATGCTGAGTGTGCCGACGAACGTAAGCAAAGCCGTCTGGATCGAACAAGCATGTGCTGGCTACGCGTAAACGCAGTGGCAAACGTGCGGCTGCGATCATGAGTTTGATCCAGTCGGCGCGGCTCAATGGGCAGGGCACACGCTTACGCCCTATCAGCCTTCCCTGTTACCGGAGTTACAGGCCCGGCTCCCTTACGCCGCCTGCCGCCGCATGGTCAGGATAGCAGCACCGAAACCGATGAATGTCGACCCCACCACCCGGCTGACCCAGCGGGACAGCGCAGGCCGGGTCAGCACACCCTTGGCCCGCGAGGCGAGCGCGGCATAGAGGCTCAGGGACGACACCGACAATGCCATGAAGATCGAGGTGAGGATCAGAAATTGCGGCAGCAATGCTGCACTCTGATCGATGAACTGCGGGAACAACGCGGTGAAGAACATCGTCGCCTTGGGGTTGGTCACCGCCGTCAGGAAGGCCGCTTTGTACAGTTTGGAACGAGTCGGCCGGCTTTCCTTCAAGTCGTCCTGAATCCCGTCCGGGAGCATCGGACCCTTTTTGAACAATTGTCTGATGCCCAGGTAGAACAAATAACCGGCACCGATGAACTTCACCGCGTTGAACAGCCATTCGGAACTGGCAAGCAGCGCCCCCAGCCCCAGCATGGCAGCGGACGACAGGCAGAACAGGCCACTGGCGTTGCCGAGCGATGACCATATGGCGCTGCGCTGCCCATGGGCCAGGCTATTGTTGATCGCCATCAAGGTCGCAGGCCCAGGGCTGGCAATGGCAATCGCGGCGACCAGTGTAAACGTCAGAATCGAGTGAGAATCCATTTTCAAAGCTCGTGGTGGTGGGGCTGGCATGTTACAGGAACGAGCGGGACAACAAGTTAAGTGGTGCCTCATCTTCACCAGCGACCAATATTACTGCGGACTTGGCGTAGTCAAAAAAGTCGGGACTCAGGAGAGCGTCGAACCCATTCAACAGTTGCGCATCAACGAAAACACTGTGGAATGTTTGCCAGTAATCAGGTTTGCATCCACTTGCACCATGGTCAGATTAACCTCCGCCACATTGGAAAAAACAGATAGGGCGGTCTCGCTAGGTGAAGTCAATTGCTGACTGCATATTTGCGCAATCCAGGGCTCGATCCACTACAAACGACGTTCCAGTGGCCGCTGCTTGCCGAAAGTAAACAATATTCATGCTCCCCAAATCCGCAAAATAGAAGCGCGTTGTTCTCAGTTCCGTAGCGTAGAATTTCCCAAACGCCAGCCCCCACCCGAGACGGAACCTCAATGCAAACCCCCACCACCCACCACCCCCTCTGGCAAACCTACCTCCTGTTCCTCGCCCCCATGGTCCTCTCCAATTTCCTCCAGTCCATGTCCGGCACGATCAACAGCATCTACATCGGCCAGATGCTCGGCACCCAAGCTCTCGCGGCAGTATCAGGCATGTTCCCCGTGGTGTTCTTCTTCATCGCCCTGGTCATCGGACTCGGTGCCGGCGCCGGGGTGTTGATCGGTCAGGCCTGGGGCGCTCGCGAGTTGCATTTGGTGAAGGCTATCGCCGGTTCGACGTTGCTGTTGGGGGCGATGATCGGGTTGGCGGCGGCGGTGTTGGGCAGTGTGTTTGCCCGGCCGGCGTTGCAGGGTTTGGGCACGCCGGTGGATGTGCTGGACGATGCTGTGGCGTATGCGCATGTGATGATGTGGATCTTGCCGTCGCTGTTGGTGTTTGTGTTGTTCACGCAGTTGCTGCGTGGGGTGAGCGATACGGTGTCGCCGTTGTTGGCGCTGGTGGTGTCGACGTGTGTCGGGCTGGCGCTGACGCCGGCGTTGATTCTCGGGTGGTTGGGGCTGCCGCCGATGGGGATTCAGAGTGCGGCGTGGGCGGGGTTGGCGGGTAACTTGGCGGCGATGGGGTGGCTGGCGTGGCGGTTGATTAGCAAGGGGCATCCGTTGGCGCCGGATCGGGAGATGTTTGCGTCGATGCGGCTGGACATGGACATCCTCGGCAAGGTGTTGCGCATCGGGCTGCCGACCGGGTTGCAGATGGTGGTGCTGTCGTTGTCGGAGCTGGTGATTCTGGCGCTGGTGAATCAGCACGGTTCCCAGGCGACAGCGGCGTACGGGGCGGTGACGCAGATCGTCAATTACGTGCAGTTCCCGGCGCTGTCGATTGCGATCACGGCGTCGATTCTCGGTGCGCAGGCGATTGGGGCAGGGCGCATCGAGCGCATGGGGCCGATTTTGCGCACGGGGCTGTTGATCAACGTGTGCCTGACTGGTGGTTTGGTGGTGTTGGGTTACCTGTTGTCGCACTGGTTGCTGGGGTTGTTCCTCACGGATGATTCCACCCGGGCGATGGCCGAACACCTGTTGCACATCATGCTTTGGAGTCTGCTGGTGTTTGGCTTTCAGGCGATTGTCGGCGGCATCATGCGCGCCAGCGGCACGGTGTTGGTGCCGGTGGCGGTTTCGATCGTTTGCGTAGTTGGGGTGCAGTTGCCGGTGGCGTATC
Organism: Pseudomonas sp. F-14 TE3482; assembly: GCF_053629455.1. Lineage (NCBI taxonomy): Bacteria > Pseudomonadati > Pseudomonadota > Gammaproteobacteria > Pseudomonadales > Pseudomonadaceae > Pseudomonas > Pseudomonas sp. F-14 TE3482. The sequence continues at coordinate 5,365,621 of NZ_JBRJII010000001.1, read as the reverse complement.
TGCTGGATGCGCGCTTTGGGCTGCAAGGTGTGTGGATGGCGTTTCCGGTGGCCTATCTGGGCATGCTGATGTTGCAGACGCTGTATTACAAAATGGTCTGGCAGCATCAGAAGATTGAGCGGTTGGTTTAGGCCTTCGTTTTGCTCAGGGAGAGCGCCATGTCTGTAGAAATTCAGCTTTCGGAAAATGCCTCTGAAGCAGAGCGAATAGGAATTTTGACCCCATTGCTGGCCCATAACCTGGCCAACGGTGGAGACGACGCCTATGAAACTTTTGCTCTGTTGCTACGAGACGCTGACAGCAATGAAGTTATTGGCGGGCTGTACGGCAAGGTCTCTTATCGATGGCTGCTCATCGATCTTATCAGCGTTCCCGAGTCGATGCGTGGTCAGGGTATCGGAGAACGGCTAATGCGCATGGCTGAAGAAGTTGCGCAGAAAAAACACTGCATTGGTATCTGGCTGGAGACCTTCAGCTTTCAGGCTCCCGGGTTTTATCGAAAACTTGGTTACTCCGAATTCGGACGCCTGGCAGACTATCCACCGGGACATATCCGGCTCTATTACCAGAAGTCGTTGTGCTGACCGCGTTTTGGATCTTGGGCCAATAGCTGTGCTTCGTAGCGGGCAGCAATCGGCCCAGAGTGTGTAAAAACACAACTACGCTCAAAGCCCTGTATCAAATTTTTATTTCGTTGTACGTTGAAGCCGCGGGCGGCCTTGAACTGAATGATGACCGTCCCCGGCCACAATACTCGCAAAGGAATGCACATGATCGATGGTCCCGCCGTTTTGACAGTCTTTTTGGTTTACCTGGCCGGTGTCGTTATTCCAGTGCCAAATTTCGTTGCAGTAGTCCACAAAGCGGTAGCTGCTACGCGGTCAGAAGCTTTGGCCTTGGTAGCAGGCATCGTATTGATCAATTTATTCTGGGCCACCTGTGCAATCGCAGGTATCGGCGTTGTATTTGCTGCGTTCCCTTGGGCGGCGCTGATCGTAAAAGTTCTGGGGGCAGCCTATCTGATGTGGTTTGGATTCCGACTGCTTCTCAAGGCCGGGAAGAGCGCGCTTTCCCCCTGTAATAATGCTGTCGTTGGAAACTTTCGGCAGTCATTCATTCAGGGGGTCGTTACGAACATTGGCAACCCTAAATCCATGGCATTCTATGCCGCTATTTTCTCAGCGGCAGCCCCCACCCACGTTTCACCAAGCACGTTTTTATCGATGCTGGCAGTCGTAGTGGTGGTTTCGATGACTTGGTATGGAGTGGTCGCAATCGCTCTTTCGCAACCTGAGATCGCTTCAGCGTATCGAAGGAGGAAAAAAGCTATTGATCGATTATGCGGTGGTTTGATTTTGTCTCTAGGGGTCCGGCAACTGGTTCAATAAGTCTACGATTGAGTATCTATCCAGCCCGAAAACCCTTGCTATGATTTCCGAGGATTTCATCGCAAGGATCGCCCATGAAGCGCTTTATTCAAGGTGAGCATCGCGGCCAAGGCACATTGTTTCCCGAGAGCCTCGACGACTACGTCAGCGATACCAACCCAGTGCGCGTAGTTGATGTTTTTGTCGACGAACTCGACCTGATCAAACTGGGTTTTGACGGCGCTATTCCCGCTGACACAGGCCGTCCTGCTTATCACCCGGCGATCCTGCTGAAGATCTATATCTACGGCTATCTCAACCGCATTCAGTCGAGCCGACGGCTGGAACGAGAAGCCCAACGCAACATTGAGCTGATGTGGCTGACCGGGCGTTTGATGCCGATTTCAAGACCATTGCCAACTTCCGAAAAGACAACAGCAAGGCCATCCGAGGCGTTTGTCGCCAGTTCGTCGTGCTCTGCCAGCAGTTGGGATTGTTTGGAGAAAATCTGGTTGCCATCGATGGCAGTAAATTCAAAGCGGTCAACAATCGTGACCGCAATTTCACCAGCGCCAAACTGAAACGGTGAATGGAAGAAATTGAATCGAGCATCAGCCGTTACCTGGCGGCACTCGATGCTGCCGATCGGCAAGAACCAACAGCTACCGAGCCCAGTGCCGTTCGGCTGGAAGAGAAAATCGCCAAGCTCAAAACTCAAATGAAAGAGCTTCAGGCGATCGAAATCCAGCTCAATGAATCACCGGATAAACAGGTCTCACTGACCGATCCAGACACCCGTTCCATGATGACGCGTGGCACGGGAATCGTCGGCTACAACGTGCAGACAGCGGTCGATACCCAGCACCATTTGATCGTTGCACATGAGGTGACCAATGTCGGCTCCGACCGCGATCAACTCAGCTCGGTGGCCAAGCAAGCCCGCGAGGTGATGGCGTCAGATACGTTGTCGGTAGTGGCTGACCGAGGTTACTTCAAAAGCGAACAAATCCTCGCTTGTCACGATGCAGGTATCACCGCCTACGTGCCCAAGCCGATGACCTCTGGAGCCAAGGCTGACGGGCGTTTCAATAACGATGCCTTCATCTCTGACGTGGCAAAAAACAGCATTGACGTGTTCCAGGTCGCGACCGATGCGGCCCGCAGTATTGACCGTGCGATCGCTCAGCCAACGAACGTCGATTATTCAAGACGATGAGGTCAGAGCGTTTTTACACACTCTGGCCCATTTGCGGCCTGTCGCGTCCACCTTCAAACCCTTTTGCACGTCAACCAGGCACCCCAGAACAGGCTGCTGAAGAAACGCGTAGCGTCCCCGAACCCGGCATCGTTCAACAGTTTTTGAACCGCCGCCTCAGAATGTGGCGGGTCAGCGCCCTGGAGGATTTTTCCCTGCTTGACCTTCACTTCATCCGGGCTGGCTCCGTCCTGCCGCCACCGTTGGCCCCAGGCAGCCAGCAATAGCGGTTGGCTGGCATACGCGTACTGATTTCCCGCGACAATCAGTGGCGCATCGGGTTTCAGACGAGCCCGAATGGAACGTAAAAGCTGGTGCTTGGCATCATCACCTTCGAGATGATGCAGGACACCGATCAAGGTGGCTGCGTCGTAGGACGGGCCTGCTGCCAGGTCTTCAACATGCCCAAGATGCAGGTCCGTTCTTTCAAGCAAGTCGTTGGCCTCCAACTGGTGCTTCGCAGCCTCCAGCATGGGCGCGGATGGATCAACCGCAGTGAAGCGCCAGGCAGGCTCCAGCGTTGCCATCGCAACAATTTCCTGCGCAGTGCCGCCAGCGCCAACCACCAGTACTTTCGCCGAACTTGTATCGCCGAGGCTTGCCGCTAGCATGCACGCAACAAGATCGTGGCAGGCGTCATAGCCTGCTAATGCGATACGACTCTGTCTTCCGTACTCATTGGCCCGATGGGTATCAAATTTTTCAGCTGAGTTGAGCGGTAATGATTTCAAGGCGCTTCTCCATGTCCTTGAATCAAGTTAGGTCATACAGGCTGATAATAAAAATTCATTAATTTTATGCAATACATTCCTATTGGGAATGCATCTTTGGCTCTGAGCTTGCTTGGTCGACCGTCAGCTTTGGTCGATTGCTGGCCGTCGCGGCCCTTCAGACTTGCCCGAAAGCCCGGCTGCTGACCGGTCAATGCAGATAACGAAAACTATGCATGTCAGTCGGAGTATCGGCTTTAATGTCGGTGCAGATTCACCTGCTCACGGCGCTGGATCTCTATAACTTGCGAGATGTGATGCACGCTATCGGTGGGTTTCAGGTTCTGAAGCCCTATCTAAATCAAGGAAGACAAACCCCATTGAAAACAGCTCTCGGCGCCCTGCTTTTAACCTGTCTGACGACCAGCGTTCTCGCTGACGTCAACTCTGTCGGCTTCCAATCCTCCACCCTGTCGGACCCACACAATGAGCGTCCGCTGGAGATGGTCGTCTGGTATCCCAGTACAACGACCGTCACCCCACAGTTGATCGGCGACGATGTGGTGTTTGTCGGTGCTTCTGCGGTTCGCAACGCGCTACCCTCTGCTGGAGAGCACCCATTGGTGGTGCTCTCCCATGGATTCAGAGGCAATTGGAACAATCAGAACTGGTTGGCGAGTGCATTGGCCCATAAGGGTTACATTGTTGCAGCGGTCAACCACCCCGGCACCACGACCCATGATCGCAGCCCGCAAGCGGCGGCGCAGTTATGGCAGCGGCCCATTGACCTGCATCGGGCCATTGAGGCGGTCACCACTCAACCTGAAAAATTTGGCGTGGTCGCAAAGCGTCAAATTGCTGTAGTGGGCCATTCACTCGGCGGCTGGACTGCAATGGAGATCGCCGGTGCTCGTTTCGACCCGGCCCTGTTTGCCCGTGACTGCAAACTCCATCCGCAGTTATCCAGTTGCACCAATTATCAAAAGATCAACCCTGAGAGTACTCCGGCATTAAAGGCTGGTCTGGCCGGCGATTTGCGCGATCAACGCGTCACCGCTGTGGTTTCTTTGGACCTGGGACTCTCGCGCGGGATGACCGATGAGAGCCTTGCGGCACTGCCGGTGCCGGTGCTAGTTATCGCTGCCGGCGCACCATCGGTGGAACTGCCTGCTCAGTTGGAGTCCGCCAACCTGGCCACACGCCTGCCCCAAGCGTCCAGCCGCTATGTCGAGATCAGTGACGCCAGCCATTTCAGCTTCTTGCCGATTTGCAAACCAGGTGCAGTGGCATTGCTCGAAGAGGACATTCCTGGCGATGGCATCATTTGCGGGGATGGCGACAATGCTCGCCCGCGCGAGGTAATCCAACAGCAGGTTACGTCACTGATCACCGAGTTTTTGACGCAGTCCGCGAACAACAAAGTGGAGCTCTAGGATTGCTGGCACTCGGCAACTCAGCAGACCTGAAATTTGCGTAGGAGCGCAATTTTTTTGTCGAATCCAGCCACCTATTACGATCAAAAACGTTTTTACACAGCCTCGGCCAAAAGCTGCCCTTCGCAAAAGACAGCAGTCGGTCAGAAGCGGACAGTCCGCGTCAACGAAATCAGAGGCAATTCAGTTCAGCATCTAACGTGCTGATTAACCCAGCGTTTCTTTCGGAAGTGCACGAACACTAGTTCTAAACGTTCCGTTTCTGTTACGGCTTCTGTTCAGTTGCAAGGGACCGGGGAACAAACCTTCCTCGCCCGGTCGTTAAGGACGAGTGTGTTTGCGTATTTTTAAGTGGAGAACATCGCCCTTATCGCTGGGGTCGGGTAGGTGATTTTGCTGGCCGGTTACTTTTCGATTACAGGTCCTTACACTTAGGGGATGGCGGCGCAGGAGTGTGCGGCAGTTACCCGACGAAGGTGCAATTAAACCCTGCCTTTTCGCCCTCACATTTGCCGGCACCGAGGACAATCTCTTGGACGCAATGAATTCAATCGAGCTCGCAAAGCGCCTGTTAGAAGAAGGATGCAACCCGTCCAAGTATGCCATCGGCTCCCGTGGAGGGGCGTCCGACGCCTTTTATCTGAGCCGCAGGGGCGCGCAGTGGCAGGTTTGTTATACGGAACGAGGTCAAGATTTACAGCCAATCTATATCTCAGACAGTGAGTCCCAAGCATGCGACTTCTTCTTTCAATACATCATGGCAATGCGTCATGACCACTGTGTTGGCTTCTTTAAGTCCAAAGGCAACGCCGTGGCCCTGGACCACGAGCTCAGAGAGCTAGGGGTACTTAGCTGGTCCGATCAAATTCCCTACGGTGGTGAACATGATCCTCGGTACCGAGTCTTTGTCACCGGCAAGGAGATATTCGTGGCCAGAGAAGCCCTTGGCGTAGTGCCGCGACGCGACACTGGTGCTTAATCGGGGAGCAATGGAGCAGTACGAATTGAGGTTGTCTGAATTTCTGTTTTAGGGGGGCGCAACGGAACAGAAGTGCGTTTAGTTCGGATAGCCCGGTTTGAAACAGTGAATGCGCCGCCCCCTTGTGACATCAGTTTCGTTCGAAAAAGTGAAAGCGTTTGGGCATCAGGCCTTGCGTGATTAGACAGGCTGCCACCTATGCGACTGCAACTGATCGAAAGAAGCGCTTCGCAACAGGCAGTAAACGGCCGATTCTATTGAAAAAGTCGGCCATGGATTCCACGGCAGAAAAGTACGCGCTTGAGATTGAAATCTTTACTTTGAACAGAGGATTCCGGGCTCAGATTTCGCGTAGCTGCGAGCAAAAAAGCGTTTTCAGCAGTCAGTACGCGGGCGGTCTGGAAGGACCGACTTTTTCAACACAATCGGCCAAAAGCGGGCAGTGGACAAGATGATGGCAAAGCAAAAGCGTCAGGCTCCCGGGTCGAATTTCCACTTTCTGTGGTATTTCGGACGACTTCCGTAGCAACGGTGTACCGTCAATTCAGCGAGTCTGCTTCGAAGTCCGAATGTGCGCGTTATTTTCGATTTACAGCGAGGGAACGCAATATGATCGGCAATACGCAACCGCACTCCACTTCAGAGTCGTCGCATATTCTCACTCGGCGCAATCTACTCCAGGCTGGCATGGCCGGGATTGCAGTCAGTGTGCTTTCACCTTGGTCGTTATGGGCGGCACCATCGGGCGTCTTGGTTAACGATGTGACGCTGCTCAATCCGATTTGGGTTAATCGCCTGTTCGCACCGCGCACCACCGACGAAATTCAACAGGCGCTTGCTATGTGGTCAGGCCCGGTCAGTATCGGTGGTGGCCGCTATAGCATGGGTGGACAGATTGCCACCGAAGACAGCCTGCACCTCGACATGCGTCAGTTCAATCAGGTAGTCCGTTACTCGCCTGAGAGCAGGGTCATACGCGTGCAAACAGGGATGCGGTGGCGTGACCTGCAGTCGGTCATAGACCCGCACGATCTCTCGATAAAAATCATGCAGAGCTATGCCAACTTCACCGTCGGCGGATCGCTATCGGTCAATGCTCATGGGCGCTATGTCGGCGCTGGCCCGGTAATCAACTCTGTGCGTTCTCTGCAACTGGTGCTCGCCAACGGTTCGGTAGTAGAAGCGTCCCGCACCGAAAATGCCGACTTGTTCCACGCTGCCATCGGTGGCTATGGTGCGCTGGGGGTGATCACTGAGGTCGAACTGGACCTTGCGTCCAACGTCACGATGGAACGTCAGATACACTGCATGTCAGCTGCCGATTACCCGATTTTTTTCAATGACCAAGTCCGCGGGAACAAACAGACTATCCTGCACAACGCCGATCTGGCCCCCCTTACTTTGACCAGGCCACTTCCGTCACCTGGCGCGCCTCGGACAAAGAGCTGACAGTCGCAGAAAGGCTGGTCGCGCCGGGTCAATCGTACAAATTAAACCAGACCCTCATGTGGAGTGTGGCCAAGCTTCCCGGCGGCCCGCTGATTCGCAAGGATGTGATCGATCCACTGCGCTACCTCAACCACCCGGTTGTGCGGCGCAATTACGAGGCCAGTGCGGATGTCGCCTCACTTGGCCCTATCGCAACCCGAAACAGTACTTACGCGTTGCAGGAATATTTTGTGCCGGTGGCACAGTTCAATGCGTTCGTAAAGCAAATGGCCGCCATCCTACAGGCGCACCGCGTTGACGCCGTTAATATCTCCATCCGGCACACTCAGGGCGACCCCGATTCGTTTCTGTCTTGGGCACGCGAAGAAGTGTTTTCCTTCGTACTCTATTACTGGCAACACGTTTCCGTGGTTGACCGCGAGGAAGTCGGCACGTGGACACGCGAACTTATCGACGCCGCACTGTCGCTTGGCGGTACCTATTATCTGCCCTATCAGCTGCATGCGACGCGGGAGCAGTTCTCACGTGCCTACCCCGACGCGCCACGCCTGTTCGCACTCAAGGCGCAATTCGATCCGGACAAGCGATTCCGGAACAAGCTCTGGGACAAGTACTACACGGGGTAGAGCAAGGTCCATGGCAATGGAAACCTGAACCCGATATGGGTGATACCCGTTGTCCATTGAGCATCCGTTATTTGGCAAACTGTGAGGCAGGTCCGGGTCGTCAGCTGCCCTCCGCGAAGGTCAGCTATGGGTCGATTTCGGTCGGTCGTGACAGGCAGAAAACGGCCAAAAGCTGCCCTTCATAGGCGGCTGCGTTCGTCCCCTGTAAACGGCATCTCCAGAGTCTTTGCGATTCGGGCCAATATCTTTGTGCATTTTTCAGAAACAATGAGTGGTGGCTCATTAATCATGTAAAGCAGGTGTTCGAACGCTATTCCAGCCTCGTTGTGATCGACATAATCCAGTACGATTTCACCACCATTCTCTAAACCTGCCTGAGCTAACGCATGGTCATCCGGTACTGGGCCGGTTTGTTCGTATGCAATGGACATCAGCGCGGTGATTTCCTTGAGCGCCTCTATGAAGTCGGTTCTAAAATCGTGGTTATGGCCGCTCACTAAAAACACTCCTTCGATTAAGATAACTTGCGGTCGGCGTGCTTCTGGTCGATAGCGGTGCATCGAGATCGACTGCCAACGATCAAAAACAGTCAATCACCGAGAGCAACCAAGATCAATCAGGCGTCTTTCGCAGTCATGTACTTGCTGAAGTTGTTGATATGGTCGTCGAGATTATCCTCGAGCATCATCCGGTACTGCTCACAAAAATACTTCAACATCGCTTCGCGAGCCTGCGCCATTTTCTCGCCTGATTTGAAGTTGCGAGCGCTCACCCAAGCATTGAATCGAGTGGTGCCAAACATCATCGACGCGCTTACCTTGCCAAGGTCTCCGAACTCCCTAAGCTGCTTGTTCGACAGGTTTATATGCGCGTCTGCACGATCATAGAATGCTTCATCGGTCGCATCTGGCATTGCTGATTACCTTTCAATCATTTTCGGAAATTCCGTAATTGGAACACTTCCCGCATCGGCTAGCTACGAGACGTAAACGATAAATGCCAAGGTTTGACGTCCGCTATTGGCACGAGCCGTTTATCGCGCGGTTGCCCTTCAGCAAGCGTTGAACCTGGCGATAACCTGTTCGGCGACTCACGCGGACTCGAGCGTTTTCCCACCGATCCCTTGGCCCTCTATCGTTGAATGGACTTCCTATGCATCACCGCATCCATGCCGCTTACCATCAAGCGAAGTTTAGCCGTAGCCGCTGTGCCTGGCTGTTTATCGACGATGTACCTATCGAGGAGTGGCTAAACAGTCACCTCGAATACCCCGATCTAGACCTGAACGGTCTTTCATTGATGTGGTTGTTGGACGAGGAAGAAGACGCGCTCGCCCAACGGCGTTTCGCGCCTGCAGAAGACGGCACATCGACGCCGGTTCCGCTGCTGGTCTGCGGCGATGACATGGACTTCGATTGCTTTGTGCTGATGACCGAACAGGTGATTGACGGAGATACTCTGCACTGGCGCCGTTTTGGGTTGAGCGTGTCCAGCGGCCTGGAAGTCGGTATTACCACTCGATGGGACGCCGAGAATCGCCCGATCAGTTTTTCCCTGGCGGAATTTCGCGAGGCGCTGGAGGACTTTTACAGGCTGATGAAAGCCTGAGGGCTGAGTGAATTCTCCTGCCCAAGTCGAAAGTTTTGCCAAAGAGTTATCCGCCATTTCACGAAGTGATCGAACGCCAGGGTGATGAACCGCAAATGAGCAAACTGGGTTGCAAGTGTGGCCATGTGATTACCTATCAGACCGACAGCTCCCCTTTAAGGCGAGCCTGCTTCGCGACGAGGTAGAAAATGAATTCTGGGATGAAGTGCACCGTGAGCTCAAACCTCTGATAGAGGCTGCGGAGTCCGGAGACAAGGCTGCGATAGCTGAGGCATTTGGCGAGTTCGCACCCTGATCAGCGCTTACTGCTGAGCTCCCATTTCTCGCTCGGATCGACCGATCCGCCGGACGGTCTGTTAGTCGTTACGTCTCTGTTCAAGCCGCTTATCAAGCTCGCTTGGCGGCAAGTTCGGCGTCGAGTGAAGCGTCAGCCAGACGGCCCGCAGAATGTTGATCGCGGCCATGTTCAGGTGTTGTTCGGCGGCGTGCAGGGCCAGTTCGGCTGCCAAGCGCTTGTCGGCAGCACTGAGGTGCGCCGTTTTGTGGGTCATGTCCGCATCGACGTTGGCCAACAGCCCCTGGAGTTCCTGCACCGCCTGATCCGATGCCTGACGCATGTCCGCCAGCAGGCGGCTGGCTTCGGTAGGCGTCATGGCCAAGGCGCGGACGCTGCGAAAAGTCAGGCGGGCGGGCAAGGTGGCCAAACTGAAACCCGTCGAAATTAACTTGCCAAACATGCGAACAACTCCTGTAAACGAGTGCTTCAGCAGCGTATCAGAGTAAATCGCAAAAAAATGTCTGCTCATCGCTTGCCAGAATCAATTCTCCGCCTCTTTTTGGTATCAAGCGTCTGATCGTCGTCAGAACCCTCGAACGATGCGCCCATAGGCACTTTGGAGTCGGATTCAGGCAGCCTTGGCAAAGGTGTTGCACCTAGCCGATGTCCAATTTCTCCAATCGAGCCAGGCCTTGTTTGATATGACCGGCGTTTTCACCCATGGTCCACAGTGCACCACGGACATTTCCGCCCACTTCCGTGCCCCTTGCTCCTCAATCAGCAGGGTCAACTCCATAATGGCCGCCTCTAAGGCCTGCTGATTTTCGAACAGCCTTTCCAGTACATCCGACAGTGAATAATCGCTTGGCATGGTGTCGATTCTTTTCGAGAAAGCTCAAGCATAGCAGCGACAGTGCCCCCAATTGGAACCTGCAATAGGTTGATTGGGGTGTGGTCAATTGATGAAGCTGTCACCGGCTACTTTCGACCCGGAGCGGACACTCGTCAACGTCAGCTCAAGGTCGAAAGCTGCTTGCTCCGCTATTGCAGCGGAACATACACATCAGTATGCCATTGATCCTGCGGTGTCTCGGGATAGACGCTCAGGTAATGAAAGAACAGCGGCTGGTCACGAAGTTCCTCTCCACTGGAGGGAAGCCAATCGCGGTAAATCGGATAGATCGTTTCGCCGATGTGATCCGGTGAACCCGCGTGTCGCACCACGACGCAGCGACCGCCAGGAATGACGATCTCGTGCACGCCGAACTCATTCGGCGCCACCGCCTCGTGAATCTCGCCGCAAATTGCGAAGCGGAATGCTTGTGGAGGTGTCGTATCGGGGTTGCCATAGGGAATGCCAAAGGTGCGACTCGATGCCACCGGCGACTGTCCGCTCTGCATGCGCCACTCGATGAACTTGCGCACGCTCTCATTGACGAGCGCGGCTGGTCCGCAGTGCTCAAGCGCTGCCACCCTGATTTCAGGGAATTCCACGATTCGTACTTGCATGATGATAGTCCTGGAAAAGTGAGGGATTGCGAATACCGCATTCCAGACCTGCCAGTTCGGTTCCTTCCTGAACGCACTCGGCGTCATACCGAACGCCCGCCTGAACGCCCTGCAAAATGCCTCGGGACTTTCAAAGCCGGCACCGAGTGCGGCGTCCAGTACCGAGTGATCAGCGAGGGCGGCCAGGCGATGTGCCGCGCGTCGTAGCCGCATCAGTTGCACATAACGTGAGACAGGCACTCCTGCGAACGCGGTGAATTGTCGATGGAAGTGAAACACCGAAAAGTTCGCCACATGGCTCAACGTCTTCACCGACAGGTCACCTTCGAGATGGGCATCAATGTAGGCGAGTACGGTGTTGAAGCGTTTTGCATAAGCGAAGTGGGTCGGCATGTCAGACACTGGGAAAAGGTTCCTGGAAGTACGGTCGGCAATAGAGTCGACTATAACGGCGTGAACGCGCCTAGCCGCGTTTGCTCAAGGTACGTTTTGGGTTGGCCTATGCGACCTTTTCCAAGGCGATGTAAAGGTCAGGGCATTCCAGGTGTCCACTTCTGGCCGTTCTCTGCCAGTCCCGTGAGACAGAAAGCGACCCAATATAGATAGTCCGTGTCGAACGCAACAAACCGTCGGGATGAATTACTCCCCGGATTGCAAGCGCTCGATAGCTTCGAGAAGCTGGCCGTCGAAGTACTCGGTTTCATCTCGTTCCTGATCTTTCATGCGGCGCTTCGCCTCAATGAGCAGGTGTTTGGTCGCGATGTTCTGATTCAAAAAAGTAGCGACCATAAGATCATTCAAACTCTCTAGAGGTGTGTCCCATGCCTCCCTGCAACGCTGAATTAGTCCTGTGGGGGCATCCCCACTCCATGGACCTAAAATATCCGAGACTGCCAGGGTGGAGGTCATGAGCCTGCCTTTGAGAGAAATTGAAGGACTGGTAATTTCGCACGCTCGGGAGATTGGTGAATAGCGAAATCGAATGCCCGCTTCTGGCCGTTCTCTGCCGGTCATGGTCACGAAGCGTGATGGTCAATTCCGATGCAAATGACTGGTCAGGTCGAATGCAAATGGGTGGGCAAGTCTGTGCAATTACCCATTTGCGTATCAAACGCTGCTCTTGAGCCAGTTCTCGAAACGCGTCGGCCCGATGATGGGGTGCTCTCCTGGCGTGAGGGAGTGGTCATCGATGGGCGCGCCGAAGTAGGGGACCGTGTCGTCCGCGTGGGCCTGGCGCGGGTCGTTGGTGTGTTGCAAAAACAGGCGCACGAATTCCACCAGCGGCCAGCGCTCAGGGCCTGCGACCTCCAATGTCTTATTGCTCGGCGCTTGCACGGCGACCTTTGCCAATGCCGTCGCGACATCGACGGCGGCAATCGGTTGTAGCTCGGCGGAGGTCAGGCGGACGGTGTCGCCGTCCTGAACGCCCGAGTGCGAAATCGCCCCGATGAATTCGAAGAACTGCGTGGCCCGCAGGATTGTGTAGGGGATGCCTGAGTCCTTGATGAGTGTTTCCTGCGCCATCTTCGCGCGGAAGTAACCGCTGTCGAGCATGCGCTCGGTGCCCACCACCGACAGGGCGATATGGTGTTTGACGCCGGCGGTTTTCTCGGCGGCGAGCAGGTTACGCCCGCTGGTTTCGAAGAACTCGAGAACGGCAGCGTCTTCGAAGGAGGGCGAGTTGGCCACGTCGACCACCACGTCGGCGCCTTGCAAGGCGGTTTGCAGTCCTTCGCCGGTGAGGACGTTGACGCCGGTGCTGGGTGATGCGGCCAGGGTTTCATGCCCCAGGTCTTGCAGGTTTTTGCACAGGTGTTTGCCGATCAGCCCGGTACCGCCAATGACGACGATTTTCATGACGAGTCTCCCGATGGGATGTCAGTCCCGGACAGATCGAGGGGCTGACGTTGAATCCTGCAACCATTAAAGACCCGCAATGGAATTGCTTCGTGTTGTCCGATAGGTGGTTCGCTCAGACGACGATCGGGTCAACTTGAAAAAATGCAGAGATGCGCACAAAAAGACCGGAAAAACAGATTGGCGGGAATGTTATATTGCCAGCCTTTGTATCCCGTCATGTTTTGAAACATGACGGTGTGTTTGAGGCGACTCAAACAGCTTTTCAGTATCCAGCAGTAAGATTAATAACGCGCCGAGGATCGGGCGCAAGACTTCGTTATGCATGGCAGGAGGCGTTACATGCGTTGTGTTCTTTCACTGCTGATCACGCTGGTCTGCGCCCAGGTGGCATGGGCCGAGCCCACGGCCGAGTTGTCGGAACCGGTGGGCGGCTGGCGCTATCACGGCCTGCTGGACCGTAGTGAAAATCCTCGAGTCGCCTATCCCACGCCTCCCATCGACCGGGGCGTGCAGCGCAATCGCACGATGATCGAAGGCCAGCTCAAAGCCCTCGGCACGCTCCGTCCGCCCCATAGCCTGGCGGTCAACGGCAATCCCCTGAATCTGTACACCGACGACCAAGGGCGTTTTGCCCGGCCATATGCGTTCGGCGCGGGGTCCAACAGCGTCGAAGTGCGCAGTTCCGAGGGCAAGTCGCTCAAGCGCGTTCAATTCTACGAAGCCAACAACCTGCGCACGCCGGCGCGCATTCGCGTGGTGCTGGGTTGGGACGATCCCAAGGCTGAACTCGACCTGCACATCATTACCCCCGACGGCCAGCATGCGTTCTGGGCTCGCCCGGCGATGAGCAATGGCGGCGGCCTGGACCCGGACGGGGTCGATGGCCCCGGCCCGGAAATGTTCACCATGACCGCGCCGATGCATGGCACTTATCTGGTTTACGTGAACTATTGGGGCAACTTCGGCAGCGGCGGCTATAACTTCGATGAGACCAGCAACCAGAACGAGGTGATCACCTCGCAAATCAATCTGGTGCTCAACGAAAACACCGTCGACGAAAAACGCGAGACCTTCATCGTGCCTTTGCGAGCGATCGGCGACCTGCTGCTGGTCAAGACTTTCAACTATTAAACATCCCGCACCACGGATGAATTGGGTTTGTGAACATGAGTGATAACACTGTTTCCCCGGGCGTTTCGCCAGCCGCCAACACTTCCCGTCGCTGGCCGGCGCTGGTCATCGGGCTGTGCCTGGTGGCCGGCGTGGCGGGCGGGTTGGGGTGGTTCCTGAACAAACCCAAGGCTCCGCCTGCGGAACTGGCCAGTGACAAACTGGGTATGAGCCGGCCGGACGGTTTGCTCGAAACCCACTCCCTGAGCCAGTTGCCCAAGGATCTGCTGGCGGTGCCGTTTCTCAAGGAAACCCTGACCGAAGATTTCGTCTTCTATTACCAGGCCCACGCCGACCGCCTCGGTTTGATCGGCAGTCTGCGGCGGATCATTTATGAACATGACCTGAAATTGCAGGACAGCCTGATCGAGCAGCTGTTCGATCAACCGGCGGACGTGGCGCTGTGGCGCGGGGCGGATGGGCGTCTCAAGGATTTCCTGTTGGTGATGGATCGCGGCGGGCTGGCCAAGGTGCTGGAGCCGCTGGCGAAAGTGGCGCTGGGTGATACGCAGCTGAGCAAGCTGGCTGAAATCAAGGTCGCCGGCGATGTGGTGCCGCTTTATCAACTCACCTACAACAACAGCAAAGCGCTGCTGTTCGCCTCTCATGGCGACAAACTGGTGGTGCTGTCCAATCCGGCCAAGCTTTATGACGCCGGCCACGGTCCAGTCGACGAACCCGGCATGGTCTCGACCGAATCGCTGGAAGCACTGCTCGGCGGCCAGAAACTGTTCCCTGAAGCCTTCGGCCTGCAACCCCGAGCGCCCGAGGTGAAGCAACGCCTCTCGGTCAACTCCAGCGTCCTGGCCATGGGTTACCAGCGCTTCATCCCGAATTTCGCCGGCCTGCGTTTCGACATGGACGACAAGGGCTGGCACAGCTTCCTCGCCATGGACGAACTGGAAAACCAGCCAGACTTCGACTTCAAACCGATCTGGCAAGCCATGCCGATGGGCGCCAGCGCCTGCGTGACCTTGCCGCTGGCCGCCGAGCAACAGAAACCGCTGTTGGTGAAACTCGGCGCCGACGACGCCGTGGCCCAAGCCCTGACCGAACACATGGCCGGTGCCGCCGGACTGTGCTGGTACGCCGATTCGCGGCTGTACACGCCGCTGCTGGTGGCCAGCCTGAATGACGATGACAGCGCCAAACTCGACGGCGACCTGGGCAACCTGTTCGGCTCGATGGTCGGCGCCTATGAAGGCAACGTCGCCGAGCACGCGTTCCCGGTGGTCGAGAAACAGGAAGGCCAGACCCATCAGTGGCAGCGCCAGGTCAGCTCCAATTTCGGCCCCTATAAAGCCAAGGATGCCGAGCAACCGGACGCGATCACCGGCAAAGCCTTTATGCGCGTCAGCCTGGCTCGCCACGGTTCGACGCTGCTGTTCTCCCTTGACGACAAACTGGTCGACAAAGCCCTCGGCACCCTCGACAAACGCTTCCCGCCCATGGCTGACGTCGTGCCGAAAGACCTGCTGATGCCGATCTATTTCGGCCCGGACTCCATGGCGCAACTGATGCAACAGGAAACCCTCGACAGCCTGCCGCAAGACATGGAGCCGGTGTTCTACAACGCCGCGCAAACCTACCTGATCCCGAAACTGCGCACCCTCGGCGGCTATGGCAAATATGCCCTGACCTTGCCCAAAGGCAGCGAGCCCGACGGCCACTGGCAATGGCTGCCGCTGGAGTGGAAAGCCCTGTGACAGCACTTATCCGAGGCCTCGGCCTGCTGGCGTTGCTGCTGGGGACCCGCACCTTTGCCAGCGAAGCCGCAGCGCTCGACCCGCAGCAATCCCAGGTATTCCGCGCCTGGTTCGTGCGCATCGCCCAGGAACAACTGACCCAAGGCCCGAGCCCGCGCTGGTATCAGCAGGACTGCGCCGGGCTGGTGCGGTTTGCCGCCAACGAAGCGCTGAAAGTCCATGACGATAAATGGCTGCGCAGCAATGGCCTGTCCAATCGCTACCTGCCGCCGGAACTGCAACTGAGCGACGCCCAACGCAGCCTTGCCCAGCAATGGCAGCAGGGCGGCGGCAAGGTCGGGCCCTACGTCAACGCGATCAAACTGATTCAGTTCAACAGTCATCTGGTCGGCCGCGATCTGGCCCAGGCCCGGCCCGGCGACTTGATGTTTTTCGATCAAGGCGACGACCAGCACCTGATGATCTGGATGGGCCGCTTCATCGCCTATCACACCGGCACTACCACCCCCAATGACAACGGCATGCGCTCCGCAAGCCTGCAACAACTCATGACATGGAAGGACACCCGATGGATACCCGACGCAGCCAACCCCAACTTCATCGGCGTCTATCGACTGAACTTCCTCTCCCAATGATCGGTGCCCGCATGCTGCGCATTTGCTCTCGAATTCCATTGCTGCTGGCCCTTCTGGCGCCTTTAGCCACGGTCAACGCCGAAGACACCGTCGAGCCAAGCGGCTATACGCCGGTGGCCGGTGAAAGTTTTTTCCTGCTGGCCGACAGCAGTTTCGCCAGCGACGAACAGGCGATGGTTCGCCTCGAAGCGCCGGGCCGCGATTACCGCCGGTTCCGCATGGAGCCTTACGGCGGCGCGGACATTCGTGTGTATCGCATCGACAAGCCGCTGGATTTCCTCAAGCGCCAGAAGAACCTGCACCGCGTGGTCAGCGATGGCCAGTTCAAGGGCGAGGGCCTGTCGAACACCCTCGCGTACCTGTGGGACAACTGGTACCGCAAATCCCGTCGGGTGATGCAGCGGGCGTTTTCCTACGAATCGCGTAAACAAGTCACCGAGGAAGTGCCGGAACTGAAGATGGGCACCGCCATCGCCGCGCCAACGCCTTACGACGCACAGCCGCAATTCGCCCTGATTCCGGGCCTGCCGGTGGTCAGCCAATTCCGTTATCCGCTGTGGCAAGCCAAACCGATCCAGCCGCCTCCAGGGGTTAACCTGGCCGGTTCTTCCAGCGAGTTCGTCAGTGTCTCGCCGGGCAACGTGTACATCCCGTTGGGCAACCTGAAGCCGGGCCTGTATCTGGTGGAAGCGCTGATCGGTAAATACCGCGCGACCACCATGGTTTTCGTCTCCAACACCGTGGCCGTGAGCAAGATTGCTGGCGATGAATTGCTGGTGTGGGCCGCGCGCAAACACGAAGGCAGTTCGGTGCCCAAGGTCAATGTGCTGTGGACCGACGGCCTGGGCGTGATGAGCAGTGGCGCGACTGACGCCGACGGTTTGCTGCGTCTGAAACACGTCAGCCCCGAGCGTTCGTTCGTGATTGGCGAAGACGAAGAGGGCGGGGTGTTCGTCTCCGAGAACTTCTACTACGACAGCGAAATCTACGACACCAAACTCTATGCGTTCACCGACCGGCCGCTGTATCGGCCGGGGGATTGGGTGTCGCTGAAAATCGTCGGCCGCGAGTTCAAGAACGCCCGGGATTCTGTGGCACCGACTGCTGGCGACGTGAATGTGACTGTGCTCGATGCCACGGGCACGGCGCTGCAATCGTTGGCGCTGAAGCTTGATTCCAAGGCCGGTACTCAGGGCCGTTTCCAGTTGCCGGACAACGCCGTGGCTGGCGGCTATGAGCTGCGTTTCAGCTACAAGGATCAGGCCTACAGCAGCGCCTTCCGTGTCGCTGAATACATCAAGCCGCACTTCGAAATTTCCCTGAACCTGGCCAAGCAGGATTACCGCACCGGCGAACCGGTGAAAGGCAGTCTGGTGCTGTTGTACCCGGACGGCAAACCAGTGGCCAACGCCAAGTTGAGCCTGAGCCTGCGCGCCCAGCAACTGTCGATGGTCGATAACGAGCTGCAATACCTCGGGCAATTCCCGGTGGAGCTGACCAGCGCCGAACTGACCACCGATTCCAAGGGCAACGCCAGCCTCGACCTGCCCGCCGCCGAGAAACCGAGCCGCTACATGCTCACCGTGTTCGCCAGCGATGGCGCGGCGTACCGGGTCAAGACCACCAAGGAAATCCTCATCGATCGCGGTGCCGCCAGCTTCCGCCTGAGCGCGCCGCAACGGTTCAGCGCGGTGGGCGGCAAGGTTGCCTTCAGCTATGCCAACGAAGGTGGCAGCGAGCAGAGCAAAGCGGTCAACCCGAGCAGCTACAGCTGGGTGCGACTTGAAGATCAAACCACTGGCGAAGGTAAACTCACCGCCAAAGATAAAGGCTTCACCCTGGCCTTCGACCGTCCGGGCACTTACAACCTGACGTTGAAAGATGATCACGGCCGCGTGCTTGGCGCGACCGGTCATTCGGTCACCGGTGACGGCGTCAAAGCCGTGCCCGGCACCGTGGAAATCGTCCTTGATAAACCCGAGTACAAGGCCGGCGACGAAGCCCTCGCGTTGATCACTTTCCCCGAGCCGATTATCGATGCGCTGTTGTCGCTGGAACGCGACAAGGTCGAGGCCACGGCGCTGCTGTCCAAGGGCAGCGACTGGCTGAAGATGGAAAAACTCAGCGACACCCAATATCGCGCGCGCATCCTGGTGAAGGACACCTTCGCGCCGAACCTGACCTTCTCTGTGCTCTACACCAAGGGCGGTCAGTACAGCTTCCAGAACGCCGGGATCAAGGTGATCGCGCCGCAAATCGATGTGGCGATCACCACCGACAAAGAGGCGTATCAACCAGGGGATACGGTTACCGTCGATCTCGCTACGCAGTTCGCCGGCAAAGCCATTCCGGCGCACCTGACGGTCAGTGTCGTGGACGAGATGGTCTACGCCCTGCAACCGGAAGTCGCGCCGACCATCGACCAGTTCTTCTATCACCCACGCCGCAACAACGTGCGCACCAGCGCCAGTTTGTCGTTCATCAGCTACGACGTGGCATTGCCGGGCAGCCCAGGCGCGCCGGGCAAAGCCAACCGCAGCGAGCGTGGCGTGAAAGTGCTGGAGCGGCCGCGTCGCGAAGACGTCGACACCGCCGCGTGGCAGCCTGAATTGATCACCGATGAGAATGGTAAAACCCGCTTTACCTTCAAAATGCCGGACTCGCTGACCCGCTGGCGCATCACCGCCCGGGCCATCGCCGATGACGGCCAGGTCGGGCAGAAGAAGCAGTTCGTGCGCTCGGAAAAACCGCTGTACCTGAAGTGGAGCGGCCCGACCAAATTCCGCAACAGCGACAAACCGGATCTCGGTGTGTTCGCTTTCAGCCAGGCCGAGAAACCGGTCAAGGCTGAGCTGGTGATTCATTACGCGGGCGCCGAGCAACGGGTGCCGGTCACGTTGAACAACGGCATCAACTACATCGCATTGCCGGCGTTCACAGTGGCCAATGGCGAGTGGACTGCCGAACTGGTGCAGGACGGCAAAACCGCTGATGCCCTGGCCGTGCGCCTGACCGCGACCGGCGAAGGCTGGCAGGTAACGCAAAGCCAAAGCCTGGACGTGGCCAGCGGTGATACGCCGCTGACCTTGCCGGCGGACGCCACGGATATTCGCCTGCGTCTGGATGACAGCCCGCAAGCGCTGTTTCGTTCGGCCCTCGATGATCTGCTGAGCTATCCGTACGGCGGCGTCGAACAGACCGCCAGTCGTTTGCTGCCATTGAGCATCGCTTATCCGACCTTATCGTCGAACCCGCAGATCCGCGATCGCTTGCGCTTGATCATGCAGAACAGCCGTCTGCGGCTGGTGCAAATGGCCGGCCCGTCGGCGAGCTTCACCTGGTGGGGCTTTGACGGTGAGCCGGATGCGTTCCTCACCGCCTATGCCTATTACGCCGACTGGCACGCCAGCAAAGCGCTGGAACTGAGCCTGCCGCCGGAGCATTGGCAGCGGGTGCTGGAGGTGTACGCGAAGCAGTCGCAGAACACGCCGCTGTTGCAGCGGGCGTTGATTCTGTCGTTTGCCAAGCAGATGCAATTGCCGGTGAACACGCTGCTCAGCGGTTTGATCGATGACCTGGTGAAAGCCGGCGAAGGTCATGGGGCGAGCGTGATGGACGACGGCGAAGAGAGCCTGGTCATGAGCGATCCGGATTCGGCGTTGGGGCTGGCCAGTGCTCGGCTGTTGACTGCCTCTTTGGCGCGTCAGGCCAAGGTCAATCTGCCGGAGGCGTTCAATCGTCAACTGGACGCAGCGCAACAACAAGTGGCCGCTAGCTCCCAGCCGTTTGTCGAAGCGTTGAACCTGTCGCTGCAAGCCTTCGATCAGGCTCACGCTCAAGCGCTGTTGCAACGCCTGTTGCCACAGCAATCGACCCTGGAACGCGCCTTGGCGCTGACCTGGCTGCAACGCAGCATCGAACAGGCCTCGCCCACCATCGCACTGGCACCGGGTGAAGGCTGGAAGAAAAAGTATGGTGATACCGGTGAGATGTATTGGACGTGGCAGGGTGCTGCGCCCGTGCCGACAGTGTTGTCGCTGACTGGGGAGCAAGAGCGCCCGCTTCGCGCTGCGTTGAGCTTCCAGAGCAAGCAACCGCCGTTGAGCCCGATGGCCGTGACCATCACCCGTCGTCTGTCGCGTCTGGTGCCGGGTGATGAAGCGTTCGAGTTCAAACTCGAAGCGGTCGGGACCAAACCGTTGTCCAGCGACAGCCTGTACCTGGACGAAGTGATCATCACCAGCAAGGCTGCGAAACCGCTGCGCTACGGCATGCTCGAAGTGCCGCTGCCACCGGGTGCGGACGTCGAGCGTACCACGTGGGGCATCAAGCTGATGGGCAAGGCCGGCACCGAGCCGACCGCGCTGGAGAAGGCCCGTTTCGAACCGGGGCAAATGGCTTACGCGATCCCGGTGGATGCCTTGAGCGGTGAATTGCGCCTGCGTCATCTGGTGCGTTTCTCGCAAAAGGGTCAGTTCAACCTGCCGCCGGTGCGTTTCACCCAGGTCTATGCGCCACAGCATCAGGCTCTGGAACAGAAACCGGCACTCGGTCAGGTCACGGTCCACTGACATGACCCGTCGTTTGGTCTGGGTGTGGCTGTTGTGTTTGATCCCTGCGCTGGCGACAGCGCAGGACGAGCCGTTGCGACTGGGCTTCAAGGATGAATTGCTTTCGTTGAACCGCACTCAGGTGATCTCGCGTGAGCCATTGCCTGCTGATCTGCAAACCCCTCTGGGCAGCTTGTGGAAGCTGTTTGTCTACGGCTGGCTGGTGGACACCGGCGCGCGTGAACCGGCTTATGCGTGTCGCGGGCAATCGAAGGAAGAAGTCTATTGCTGCACCGCGGGCGGCAGGATTGAGCGCGATCAGGCGTTGGTGAAGTCTTGCGGGTTGTACTTTGAGCCTGCGCGCCTGGGCATTGCTGGCGCTGAATGGCGCGAGTATTGGCAGGCGAGACAAGCGCCGAAGTGGTTGCTGGACTTGCCGTCGTTGCAACCGCAGACCCGGGTTTCGGTGTCTGAGTTGCTGAAGGTCTTGGCCGGGATGCCGGCGCAGGATCAGGCGCGGCAAGTGTTGCTTGATGTGGTGCTGAATGCGGCTGATGGCAATGTCGTCGGTGAGCTTGGCGGCCGGTTGCGGGTGAAAACCTGGAGCTGGTTGGGGGATCAGGATCCTTCGTCGCGCCAGGGCGGGTTCGCTGGCTGGACGGCAGACGGCACGCCGATCTGGGCCGGTGGGCGCGGCACCAGTCAAATGGTCTTGCGCAATTACGGTCAGGCACTGGCGACGGTGTTGCCTTCGTCATGGCCTGCCGAGGCGGGGAAGTGCGTTGAGGTCGGCCTGTTCGCGCGTTATCCGCTGAAACGCGTGCTGGCGGGGGATCGCGTGTTAGCGCCCGGGCCTTTGCAAGGCGACTATCGCGTCGAGTTCGCCAACGGCAATCAACTCGATATCCATAGCGACGGCGAGTTGTTCTTGCTCAAGGACAAACTCGTCGCCCGCCTGGATCGCGAAGAGTACGTCGCCCGCGTCCTGCAGCGCGAAGCCAGACCCGAACCTGCCGAAGCCGCCAAAGCCCTGAGCGTCGCGATCCGCACCTACCTGCTGCAAAACGCCACCCGCAACGGCGACTGTCTGAGCATCGACGACAGCAGCAGCCGACAGCGCGTCGCCCCACGCCCGGCCGCGACCGAATCACGCAACATCGCCGCGTGGACCAGCGACCTGGTCCTTGCCGGCAGCGACGTCACCTATCACTCCGACCAACCGGGGCCGGACAAGCTCTCCTGGCTGCAAGCCGTCGAACAGGCCAATGCCGGTCAACGCTATGACGCCATCCTGCTGCACGCTTACCCGCGCGCGAGCCTCAGCCGCTGGGACAATCCAGTGGCTTCCTGCGATGCATTGCCCGCCGCGCAAGACTGGCTGCAAAAACAACGCCGCGGCTGGCGACCACGGCTGGAAAGCGAAGTTGGTTACAACGAAGTCAACACCTTCGCCGTCTGCCGCCTGGCTTTCGGCCGTCCTTTTGTCGATCGCGAACGCCAGCGCATTTACGTGCGCGGCGTGCTGTCGCTGCAAGACCGCCTCGACCTGACCCACGAATACCTGCACCTGGCCTTCGAAGCACACCCCAACGGCCAGGATGAAACCTACATCGAAGGGCTCGCCCGCCACCTCTTGCTGGATTAGGCCATGAAACTCCGTTACCCACAGGTCCTCCTGTTCCTTTGTTCCTTTTGCGTATGGCCGACCACGTTCGCCACCGACAGCGCGGTCAAACTCGACACGCCCGTCGGCGGCTGGCGCACAGGCGCGCCCGAAGGCGAAGGCGAAAACTTTCGTCAGACGGTTAATTACCCGGCGTCCTCGGTCAACACACCGGTGGGGCAGGCCAATACCGCTCGCATTACCGGCCAAATCAAATCCACGCCCAAGGGCAATGAGCCCGGCAAGCTGATCGTCAACGGTGTCAGCATGCCGCTGAAGCTCGACCCCGCCGGCCGCTTCGACCGCCCGTTCTCATTCCCCAACGGCAGCAACAGCGTTGAAGTCCGCAGCCCCGATGGTCAACAACGCCATCGCACGCAGTTCCTCAATGCCAGCGGTGGCGCCACCCCGGCCAAGTTGCGAGTGCTGCTGGCCTGGGACAGCGACGGCACCGACCTCGACCTGCACCTTGTCACGCCTGACGGCGGCCACATCTGGTACGGCGACCGCGTTGCAGCCAACGGCGGCGCACTCGACGTCGACGTCACCACCGGCTACGGCCCGGAAATCTTCGCCATGCCAGCGCCGATCAAGGGGCAATACCTGGTGTACGTGAACTACTACGGTGGCGGGTATCGCAGTGATGAGGAGGGGCAGGAAGAGGCACAGCAGGCTCTGACTACTGCGCAGATCACGGTGATTACGGAGGAGGGGACGCCGAACGAGAAGATGGAAACGTTCCTGGTGCCGATGCGGGCGGTGGGGGAGTTGACGTTGGTTAAGGGGTTTAGTTATCCGTGAGTAGCAAATAAACCAGCAGTTATGTTTGAGGGGGTTCGTGCGGGCCTCATCGCGGGCAAGCCCGCTCCCACAGGTATCTGCTTTGACCAAAAGATTTGTGAACGACACCGATCACTGTGGGAGCGGGCTTGCCCGCGATGAGGCCAGCCCTCCCAGCACAAAAACCGAAGTGAGACCGCTGAACAAGCACTGTTGTCGGGGCATTGACTCAGTTATCCCCGACCCAAATCCGCGGCTTGCGCTCATGCCACGGCAGCGCCTGCTCCAATTGCCCGGCCAACCGTAACAACACCTCCTCAGCCCCGAATCGCGCGGCAAATTGCAGGCCGATGGGCAAACCTTGCTGGCGGGACATGACCAGCGGCAACGACATCGCCGGCGTCCCCGCCACATTGAACACCGGTGTGAACGGTGAGTGCTCGAAGACCCGCGCAGTCCATTGCAAACCGTCCATGGTTTGCGCTCCACGGCTGTAGGTGTCGAGGGCGTGGGGCAGGCGCGGCAGGGTCGGCGTCAGCAGTACGTCGAAGTCGTCGAACCAACCGGCCACGCTGCGGGCAATGAGGTTGCGCACTTCCAGCGCGCCGGCGAACTCCACGGCGCGGGCCTGTAGGCCGTACGCGTAACAGGCGAGGGTGGCGGGCTCCAGGGTGCTCAGGTCGATGGGCCTTGAAGTGGCGGCGGCGAGCCCGTCGATCCAGCGCACGAGGGTGGCACACCAGATGTGGGCGTTGGCCTGGACGAATGAATCCCACGACGTACCGAGTGGTGCGGTCACTCGTTCCACGCGATGACCGAGCGCTTCCAGTTCGCGGGCCACGGCCAAGGTGGCCTCGGCAATCTCGGGATCCAGTGCGGCGCCGTTCCACGGTGTGTCGAGCAGGCCGATGCGCAATCGTCCTGGATCGCGTCCCACCTGCGCCAGAAAACCTTCGGCCGGTGCGGCGGTGTAGTAAGGATCGCCCGGCGCATAGCCCTGGACGATGTCCATCAACGCCGCGCTGTCGCGCACGGTTCTCGACAGACCGAGTTGTACGCCGAAACCGGCAAACACCTCATCGAGCGCCGGGCCGTTCGAGGCTCTGCCGCGCGTCGGTTTCAGCCCGACCAGCCCGTTGTAAGATGCCGGTACGCGGATCGAACCCGCTGCGTCAGTGGCATGGGCAATCGGCACGATACCGGCAGCGACCGCGGCACCCGAACCACCGCTCGATCCGCCGGCCGACAGCCGAGTGTCCCACGGGTTGCGGGTCGGGCCCTGGAGCACGGATTCGGTCTCGGTGCTAAAGGCCATTTCCGGGGTGGTGGTGCGCCCCAGGGTGGCGAGGCCCGCGGCGTTGAAGCGTTGCATCAGGTACGAATCCGACTCGGCCACCAGGCCTTGGGCCAATCGACTGCCCAGCTCAACGCGGCGGCCGGCCGAGGTAATCGCCAGGTCCTTGATCAGGAAGGGCACCCCGGCCAGCGGCCCCGTGCCCTCGGTGACAGTGGGCGACCAGTGTTCAATGACCGCGTTGATTTGCGGGTTGACCTGCTGCACGGCGGCTATGGCCAGCTCTGCCAGTTCAGCCGACGTGACTTCGCCAGTCGCCACCAATTGCGCGAGGCCGATACCGTCGCAGGTTACATATTCGTTCAGATTCATGGGAGTTCTCCAGTTGAGAGCCCCGATGATAGGTGCCGCCCGCGGCGCTGATTAGCCCATAAAAGCGGTATGAAATGTGCCGTCAGTGGCACAATTGAGCCATCTTGATTTTCCCTCGCAGGTGGCTCGAATGATCCGGGACTTGAATGACACGCTGGTGTTTGTGCGCGTGGTTAGGTTGGGCAGTTTCACCGCCGCGGCCCACGCCTTGCAGATTCCGAAGACGACCGTCAGCCGCCGCGTTCGCGAGTTGGAACAGGCCATCGGTGTGCAGTTGTTGCGCCGTACCACGCGCCAGTTGAGCCTGACCGAGGCGGGGGCGGTTTACTTTGACCAGTGCAAGGACATCGCCACCACCCTGGAACACGCCGAGCTGGCAGTGCATCAACTGCGCGATGATCCGCGCGGCTGGCTGCGGGTGACGGTGCCGTACTCATTCGGGGTCAGTTGGTTTTCACCGTTGGTGGCCGGTTTTCGTCAGGCGTACCCACACATCAGACTGGAGATTCTGGCGTCCCACGTGCCGTTGGATCTGGTCGGCGAGGAGGTTGATGTGGCGCTGCGCCTCGGCGCCTTGCCGGATTCCAGTCTGGTCGCCCGCCGCCTGGCGAGTTACGCCACGGGCATCTACGCTGCGCCTGAGTACATCGAGCGCCATGGCTTGCCGGCGACGCCGGACGAACTGCTTCAACACCGCACATTGGTGCTGCATCAGGCTCGTCGCGATGTGGGTTACGTTTGGCCGTTGCGCAAGGCTGGCGCCAAAATGCGCAGTTATCGGGTTGAGCCGACCATCATCGCCAACGATCCCGCTCTGCTAAAAGATGCATTGTGTGCCGGCGAAGGGTTGAGCCTGGGCATGGATCAAAGCATGCAGGCCGATGTAGATGCGGGAAGACTGCGCCGGGTGCTGCCGGAATGGATCGGGCCGCCACAGGACCTGAATGCGGTAACGGCTCGGGAGCATTTGCCGTCGCCCAAGGTGACGGCGTTTATCGGGTTTTTGAAGGCGCACATGGCGGCGGTGGGAGGTTGAGTCTCGTCCAGTGTTTTTCCTTTCCGACGATTAGCCTACGCTTTCGTCTCGACATAGGAGAAACCTGCCAACCACCGTTGTCGTAGCCCCAGCAGCTCCAGATAAAACAGGAGAACCGCATCATGAAAGTCTTGCTCAGAAGCATCGGACTGTCATCGCTACTGGTGGCCACTGCGGCGTTCGCTCATCACGGCTGGAGTGAATACGATTCCAGCAAGTCCATGCAGCTGAACGGAACCATCGAGGAATCCGGTTATTCCCATCCGCACGGGCTCTTGCGGCTCAAAACAGCCGACAAGACGTGGAACATCGTTCTGGCACCACCCTCGCGCATGGAGAATCGTGGGCTGTCCAAGGACATGCTGAGTGTCGGTACGACGGCGACCGTGGTCGGTTATCCGAATCGAAACAAACCCGATGAACTGCGAGCAGAGCGCATCACCATCGGCGATAAAACCACCGAGCTGCGCTGATGGACACCACAAGTACCGGCGCGGGGACAGGTCCGCAGAGTTGGCTGGACTGGCTGGATGACTCGCGACTCGGGCTGGCCATGCGCAGTGAGTTGTGGCTTTACCCGATAGTCGAGGTGGTTCATATCATTGGCTTCGTGGTGCTGGTCGGCTCGGTTTTTATGTTCGATCTGCGGGTGCTTGGCCTGTCCAAAGATATCCCGGTGACGGCGCTGGCTCGCCATCTGCTGAGATGGTCCGTCGCTGCCCTGATATTGATCGTACCGGCTGGCCTGATGATGTTTACAGCCCATCCCCATGACTTCGCCACCAACAATATTTTCATTTTAAAGCTGTGCCTGATCGCGACGGCGGGCCTCAACGCAGCCCTTTTTCACGTAGGTGTTTACCGTTCAGTCGCCCAATGGAATACAGGCATTGCGGCACCTGCAATGGCCAAAGTGCAGGCAGTGCTTTCGATGGGGTTATGGGTCACCGTGGTGCTGTGCGGCCGACTGTTGGCCTATACCTGACTCACAACGCTGAACCCAGCAGCTGGAGATACTGCGGGCTTTCGGATATCGAATTGTGGCCCGTGCCCGGTATCACCTGCAGCGTGGCCACGCCCTTGGCGAAATGGGTGTAGAGCTCGTCCGTGCTTGAGCGCGGTATGACTTCGTCGTGCTCGGCGGCAATCAACAGCGTCGGTACAGTGATGTGAGCGGCGTATCTCCAGGATTCGAACCTGTCCTGAAGCAGCCACTTCACCGGGAACCAGCGGAACTGGCGGGCGGCGAGGTCTTCAAGGCTGTTGTAGGGTGTGATCAGGATCAGCCGCGAAGCCGGGCGTTGGCTGGCGAGGCGCACGGCGACGCCCGAACCCAGGCTGCGCCCGACCACGGCGATGGAGGGATGGGTGTTGTAAACCATGTCAAACAAGGTCATGGCATCTTGTTGAATCGCCTCCTCGGACGGCGACCCGGAACTGCCACCGTAGCCTCGGTAATGCAGCAAGTAGATCGCATGATCCGCAAAGGCCTGGGAAAAATCGGGCAGGTTGCGAGAAACGTCCTCGGCATTGCCACCAAAGTAGATCAACGCTTTCGGGCCGTCGTGCGGCCTGACGGTCACCAGCACTTGCGCATCGGCGACTTGCAGCGTCAGCAGTGTTTCGGGTGAGTCGATGGCGCGTGGTTGCGGGAAGTAGATCAGGGCGCGCTGAAAGACGAACAGCGCCGCGCAGAGCACCAGATACGCAACGGCAACGAATGCGAAGAGAGACATCAGGGTGCGCGACATTCGGCTAAGTTTAGTGGACGACATGGACTGCTCTGGCCTGACGACGGCTATCGCTTGAGCGCTGTCAGAGTGTAGTACATCGATAGTTGTGGTACGGGGAGCGCACCGATGTCCAAAATTCGACGCTTGTATCCGGGCGCCGTCCCATGACGGCCAGCGACGCGCTGAAATGGGTCAAGGTTCTGCCGTCCGAACGAACGGCCCTGATGTTGGGTTTTGCCTTCCATTTCTGCGTGCTCGCCAGTTATTACCTGGTGCGACCCTTGCGCGATGCCTTGGGCCTTGAAGGCGGTGCCGACAAGTTGCAGTGGCTGTTCACCGCCACTTTCGTGGTGATGCTGGTGATGGTGCCGCTGTTCGGCGCGCTGGTTTCGCGGCTGCCTGCCATGCGCTTCGTGCCGTTGATCTACCGCTTGATTGCCTTGTCGATGCTGGTGTTTGGCGTGTTGATCGCTCAGCGCATTGCGGCGGTGACAGTAGGGCGGGTGTTTTTCGTCTGGATCAGCATCTACAACCTGTTCATCGTTTCGATTTTCTGGAGCGTGCTGGTCGACCGCTTTTCCAGCGAGCAAGGGCGGCGGCTGTTCGGCTTTATTGCGGCGGCGGGCACCCTGGGCACGTTCATCGGGCCGTTACTGGCCGCGACCATGGCCACAAATCTTGGGCCGATGGCGTTGACCGTCGCGGCGGCCGTGCTGCTGGAATGTGCGGTGCGTTGCTATCGGGCGTTGTTGTCGCGCACAGCGTCGCAGTCTGGCAGTCGCTGGCTGGATGAGCGGCGCATGGGCGGTAGCATGCTGGCCGGGATCACACTGATCCTGCGCTCGCGTTATCTGATGGGGCTGGTGCTGTTCATGTTGTTGCACACCAGTGCCGCAACGTTGCTGTATTTCGAACAGGGACGGATTGTGGCTGGCAGCTATGCTGATGTGGCCAGCAGGACGCAATTCTTCGCCATCGTCGATTTGATCGTGTCGGCGCTGACGTTACTGTTTCAACTGCTGCTGACCGCGCCATTGATCCGTCTGATTGGTATCGGCGGGGCGTTGGTGGCGTTGCCGTTGGCGACGATTGTGGCGTTTAGCGCCATGGCCCTGGCGCCCGTGCCGGCAACCGTCGCGCTGGCGCAAGGGCTGCGCCGCGCCGTCGAGTTCGCCATCGTGCGCCCGGCGCGAGAAGTGCTGTGGACGGTGGTGAGCCGTGAGGAAAAGTACAAGGCCAAGAATGTGATCGAAACCCTGGTGTATCGCGGCGGCGATGCCGCCAGTGGCTGGCTCTCCGCCGGGTTGACGGCACTGGGTGCGGGGTTTGGGCTGGTGGCGGTGGTGATTGTGCCCTTTGCCGGGCTGTGGGGCTGGTTATGTCTGTGGCTGGCCAGACGACAAGAGCAAAGGGCGACCATGAATGAACAGCCAGGGGGAATTCCATGACCGATCCTGCTGTCTTCACGCGTAGAAGACTACTCACGCTGGCTGCCGGTGTTTCGGCGGTCTTCACCTTCGATCCAGCCTATGCCGCATCGGCGCCGTCGACGGAAACAGGAGGCAAGAACATGCTGACCCGAGCCATTCCTTCCAGCAACGAGCCGTTACCCATGGTCGGGTTGGGCACCTATCGCGGCTTTGATGTCGCGCCTTCCGACGCCGCCTACAAGCAATTGCCCGCCGTGCTCATCGCGTTGTTCGAGAAGGGCGGGACGGTGATTGACAGCTCGCCGATGTATGGTCGCGCCGAGCAGACGACCGGTGAATTGCTGTCGATCCATCGGCCTCGTTCGCCTGCGTTTCTGGCCACCAAGGTCTGGACCCAGGGGCGCGAAGAAGGCATCGCGCAGATGGAACAGTCGTTCAAGCTGTTGCAGACCGACCGTATCGATCTGATGCAGATTCACAACCTGCTGGACTGGAAAACCCACCTGCCCACCCTGCGCCAATGGAAGGCAGAAGGGCGCATCCGCTACATCGGCATCACCCATTACACCGCGTCGGCGTATGACGAGGTGGAAGCGGTATTGAAAGCCGAGCCGATGGACTTTTTGCAGATCAACTATGCCCTGGACGACCGCGGTGTCGAGAAGCGAATCCTGCCGCTGTGCCGTGAGCGCGGTGTGGCGGTGATCTGCAACCGACCTTTCGGCGGCGGCGGTTTGCTCGCGCGTTTGAAAGGCAAACCGCTGCCGGGATGGGCCGCGCAAGTGGGGGTCATTAGCTGGGCGCAATTGGCGCTCAAGTTCCTGCTGGCTCATCCGGCGGTAACCTGTGTCATCCCCGGCACCAGCAACCCGCGCTACATGGCGGAAAACGCCGGTGCCGGTTTTGGCCCGATGCTCACGGATGCGCAGCGTCAACAGTTGATGGCCTTGGTGGGGTAGGCCCGTTGGCGGGATGGCGGGATGATTAATACCAGTAAGTAAAACGCAGAACCTGTGGGAGCGGGCTTGCCCGCGAAAGCGGTGTGTCAGACGACATCAATGTTGACTGTGCCGCCTTCTTCGCGGGCAAGCCCGCTCCCACAGGTTTTGCGACTTAACTGACAGACATTCCAGCGGTCGGCAATGCATGCGCCGTTTCCAGCGGTATCTCCAAGGTGAAAACCGCTCCGTGGCCCGGTCCATCGCTATGCACGCGAAGGTGCCCGTTCATCTCTACCGCCGCGAGCGCGCAACTGTGCAGGCCAAAACCATGACCTTCCTTGCGCGTGGTGAAGCCGTGATTGAAGATGCGGGTGATGTTTTCGGCAGCGATCCCTTCGCCCTGATCCTCTACGCTGAGGCGCAGCGTTGTGTTATCGACAATCTTGACGCCCAGCGTCATATGGCGCTGACGGTCGCTGACCTTGGACATTGCATATTTGGCATTGCTGATCAGGTTGATCAGGATCAACAGCAGTCGGTGTTTGTCGCCGATGATCACCGGCGTGTCCTGGTAGTCCTTGGTGACGACGACATGGTGCCGGCTTAACGCGCCGGAATTCATGCGTAACGCATCCTCGAACAGATCGACGACGTTCAACGGCTCGACCAGCCTGGCGGCACCGGCATAGGCTTGTTGCGTGGAAACGATGTCCTTGATGTGATCGATGCTTTTGGTGAGTTGTGACAGTTCGTCAACGATGCTCGATTGCTCGGTCGCGATGGAGTCGACCAGTTGATTGAGGTAACCGCGAAGCAGTTTGCCTTTTTCATCGAAGGTCATGAACTGCCCCAGGTCTTCGGCATGCTCGTTCATCATGTTTACCGCTTTACCCAGGCCCAGGGTTTTGCTGACCGCCAATTTGCGGGTGATCACATCTGCCGAGACGTTTACGCTGTTCAGCACATTACCGACGTTGTGCAGCACATTGGTCGCGATCTCCGCCATGCCGGCCATTCGCGCGGCATCGACCAGTTCGCGCTCGGCTTCGATCAACTCGCGGGTGCGTTCCTCGACGCGTTGTTCCAGTCGCTCGTTTGCCGTTTGCAACTCATTGTTCATTTTGTTGATCAGGGCATAACTGCGAATCAGGCGGCCGGCCAGATACAACAACAGCAGCGCCATGATGCCGGCGCATATTCCGAGATAAAGGTGATATTGGCGGTCTGTCGCGCCGGTGCGCCGTTGTGTCTCGTTCAATAATTCGTTGATGCTGTCCAGTTGCTGTGCGACCGGAATCACACTGATGCGATCGAGCAGATCATTGACGATGGGCTGCTCTCGAACGATGGCGTTCACAGCGCCTACAAAGGCAGTGAAAGGCGGGCGCTGTTCCAGCGGCAGTTGATCGATATATTCATTTAGATTTTTCAGATGTTCGGAGATTTCTTCAGCCCTTTCGCTTGAGACATAGAGGGCGTATTCAAGGGTTTCCAACGTAACATCGAACACCAGTGAGGCCGCAGCAGGATGCACCACCGGCTGTTTGTCATTGGAATCTTCCCGCAGCGCCTGAATGTCATCTTCCAGCTCAGGCAGGGCATCCAGTGAAGTTCGCAGCACCGTGTTGTGCTGTTTGAATTGCTCAACCAGGCGGGTTTTGTTTTCCACCGCATCCAGATAACCCTGGCGTCGGGATTGCCAAAGGGCCGAGAGCGGGCTGGTAGCGTTGAGGTTGTCGAGCTGCTCCCATCGCTGCTCTGCTTCAGGGTGCGCCACCAGAAGCAGGTTGTTGTTCATGCCGATTTTTGCTCTCAGCACCTTCACGTTCCAGTTGGCATCGAACTGCTTGAGTTGGCGAACGAAGTCGCGCGACTCGAAGTAGGTCGACGTGTCGTACGAGAAGGATTTGATCAGCAAAAATATCAGTACGCTGAAAAGAGTCAGCGCAATGGCGCCCAAGGCAGTCCATTTGTAATGATTGGAAAGCTTCATTGCGGCATTCCTCCCTGGGCCATCCTGAGGGAGAGGTCTTGCCAACGGTTAATGATTTCCATTTTTGCGCTCCCTGCAAAATGGCGATGATCACCACATTGTTTGTAAGCCTAGCGTTGTTGGCGGATACCGTTGAAAAAAACACCGAACGGCGGGTCGGCACTCGTTGTTAGAGCCCTGAGTGTTGAAACACCCCTCGGCGGATCCAATCACGCCGAGGGGCGTTTTTTTTACAGATCGAGGCTATGAATGACCTGACGACTGTCATCGGGATCGTGACGGGTCTCAAAGCCCAAGGCTTTGGCCAAATCGCGCATGGGAGCATTGCTGGCGGCGTCGACGGAATACATCTGACGAAAACCATTCTTGCGCGCGGCCTTGATCAAATGCTCCATCAGCGTGGTGCCCAAGCCCAGATGCTGGTACTCATCGGCAACCGTCACGGCACATTCACACTCGGTGTCGGCGGTGGCGGCATAGCGGCTGACACCGATTTCAATCAGTTTGCCGTTGTCATGGATCAGGGCGATGTAAGCCAACCGCTTCTTGCCGTCGACATCCATCAACTGGTCGAGCATGGCCGTGCCGGGCTCATTGACTTGCGCCAGAAAGCGCATGTGCCGCGACTCCGGGGACAGCTGCTTGATAAAAGCATATTCACGTTCGCGGTCTTTTTCTGTCAGTGGCCGGATCAGCACATGGCGCCCGTCCCTGAGCGCTTCAATCCAGTACTGTCCGGAGACGGCAGCGTAGGCGGCGGCCGCTCGGTCATTGTGGTCTTTAACAGTGAGCATGGTGCAATTCTCCATCCGGGTTGAAAGGCTCGCGCGTCGCAACGAACCACGCGGTTCATTTCTTTTTACGCCGCTGGCGGCGCTTGAATCTGATCTGGATCAGACACTCGTGACAGGCAGGCTCAAACGCTTGCATCTGATGTAAATCAACCGAGGCAGGGGGTAACGAGCGCAGTCTGGGAACATACCGGCGCTTTGGACCGGCACCGAATCGAGGTGTGTGATGGGTCAATATCAACGGGTGTTGCTGATCGCCGACCGAACCCTGTACCAATCCCCGGCCTTGCAGCGCGCCGTTGCCCTCGCCAAGGTCAGCGGGGCGATTCTGGATGTGCGGGCGTTCATAGAACCGGCCCCGATCATCCATTTGTGGGAAGAAAAAACCGATGAGGCGGAGTACCAGCGCTATTTGCGCCGCTATCGCCGCTGGATGGCGGAAGAAATTCAGCGCCTCAGCGGTGAGGGACTGAAAGTGAGCGTGGAAGTGGTCTTTACCACTCATCCATTGCTGGACATCCTTAGGTGCGTCGAAGATCTCAAGCCCGACCTGCTGATCAAGGACGTTACGCTGGAGCCGCTGCTCAAGCGCGTGTTTGTCACCCCTCTGGATTGCCACCTGCTGCGCGAATGCCAAGTGCCGGTGCATCTGGTCAATCAGGCCCGTCACGCTTTGCCGCACCGGATCGTGGCGGCAGTGGACCCGTTCGACCCCTCGACGCAAATCAGTGGCCTCAACGACACCATCATTCAATCGGCGAATGCACTGGCCCTGCAATGCGATGCACCGCTGCATCTGCTGTACGCGTATGACTTGTCGCCGGCTTTCAATGGCGATGCGCCCTTGGTCAGCGGCGGGTGGAACGTGGACTTCATGGAGGAGCTGCGGCAATCCCTGCACCAGGCGTTTGTGAGCCTGGCCGATCGCTATGGCGTGCCACCGGAGCGCCGGCATTTCATCATGGGCCTGCCGGCGCCGGTGCTGAGTGAGTTTGTCGAGGAGTATCTGGCCGATGTCGTTGTAATGGGCACGGTGCATCGGGTGGGGTTCGATCGGTTGATCGGCAGCAACACGGAACGAGCGCTTTACTCGGTGCCGGGCAGTATTCTGGCGGTCAAGCAGCCGGGATCGCGTGTCAGGGGATGAGCACAATCGCGCCTTTGACCTGACCGGCCCGCAGGCTGGCCAGTGCCTGATTGGCATCGTCCAGGGCGAAACAGGTGACATTGCTGTGCACGGGCGTATGACGCAGCTCTGCAAAAAACGCCGTGCCGTCCTCGCGAGTCAGGTTTGCCACTGAACGGATGCTGCGTTCGCCCCACAGCAATCGATAAGGGAAGCTGGGAATGTCGCTCATGTGGATGCCCGCGCAAATCACACAGCCACCCTTGACGGTGGCCTCCAGCGCCAGTGGCACCAGCGCACCGACGGGGGCGAAGATCAGGCTGGCGTCGAGCGGGTGCGGCGGCGGTTGATCCGAGGGACCTGCCCATTCGGCGCCCAGGGTTCGGGCATAGGCCTGGCCCTCGCTGTCGCCCGGTCGGGTGAAGGCATACACCTGCTGCCCCCGGCCCCGTGCCACCTGAATCGCCAGATGCGCCGCCGCGCCGAAGCCATAAAGACCCAGATGACGCGCCCCTTTGGCCATTTGCAAGGCGCGAAAACCGATCAGCCCGGCACACAGCAGCGGTGCGGCTTCGGCGGCCGAGAGCGCGTCCGGGATGGGAAAACAGAAATGGGCGTCGGCAACGGTGTACTCGGCATAACCGCCATCCAGGTGACAGCCGGTGAACCGGGCGCGATCGCAGAGGTTCTCCCGGCCCGAGCGGCAGAATGTGCACTCACCGCACGTCCAGCCGAGCCAGGGAACGCCCACGCGCTTACCGACCCAGTCGGGCGCGACGTTGGTACCCACCGCCGTCACTTCACCGACGATTTCGTGGCCCGGCACCCGCGGCAGCACTGCTTGCGGCAATTCACCATCCACCAGATGCAGGTCGGTGCGGCACACGCCACAGGCCAGGACTTTGATTAACAGTTGGCGTGCGTCGGGTATCGGGATGGCACGCTCCTCCCGTTGCAGCGGCTGGCCGGGGGCATGCAAAACCATCGCGCGCATGACGATTCTCCAAAAGCCGATGCACCTGGGGCGTCAGGGGGGCGACTGCTGGTGACAGCCGACGACCAATTGCTTGAGCCCCTCCAGATTCAGGACTTTGACATTACGCCCGGAAATCTCGACCAACCCCTGATCCCGTAGATGAGCGATGCCCCGACAGATGGTTTCCAGGCGCAGGCCCAGATACGAGCCGATCTCTTCACGGCGCATCTTCAGCACGAAGTCTCTGGACGAGTACCCGCGAATGCTCAGCCGTTGCGACAGGTTCAGCAGGAAGGCTGCCAGGCGTTCATCGGAGTTCATGTTACCCATCATCATGAGCATGCTGTGATCACGCACGATCTCCCGGCTCAGGAGCTTGTTCATGTTGTGTTGCAGTGAGGGCAACTCCTGGGCGAGTTTCTCCAGTTGTGCGTAGTGCAGGGGGCAGACTTCGCTGTCTTCCAGGGCAAAGGCGCTGCAGGCGTGCCGATCGTCGCTGATGGCGTCCAGACCGAGCATCTCGCCGGGTATCTGAAAACCGGTCACCTGCTCGCGGCCATCGACCGACAGCATGCTGGTCTTGAATGCACCAATGCGTACCGCATACAGCGAGCGCAACGGATCACCGGCCCGGTACAGGGCGGCACCTTTTTTAACCTTTACCCGCTGAACGATCAGGGTATCCAGCCGCTCGACCTCCTGGCCGGTCAAGCCGATCGGCAGGCATAACTCCAGGACGCTGCAGTTGGAGCACGCGGCCTTCAGATAATGATGTGGGTAGGGCCGGGTTTCGGGCATTGCTTGTAGCCCCCTGATAGTGGGTAAAGGATAGTTTGGATCGCAACTTCAATCGGGTGTTTACGGGGGCAATCGACGAGCGGGAAAAGGCTCGTCCTCGTCGAGACGGGGCGGCTGGCGCAAGACTTGATGTAAATCAAGTCTTGCGCGTTGCAGACTCCCAGAATTGGCGCATGTTTATCGGTATACCGAGCCCCTTGCGGAGAACGTCATGAGCGATTTTTTGAGTGCCGAGCAACTGGAAGGGCTGGATGCCTACTGGCGGGCCTCCAACTATCTGGCGGTCGGGCAGATCTACCTCAAGGACAACCCGCTGATGAAGGAGCCGCTGACGCTGGCGCATGTAAAGCCACGGCTACTGGGGCATTGGGGCACGACGCCGGGGTTGAACCTGATCTATACGCACCTCAACCACCTGATCACGACCCACGACCTGAACATGATCTTCATCGCCGGCCCCGGGCATGGCGGCCCGGCGGTCGTGGCCCAGACCTACATGGAAGGGACGTACACCGAATTCAACCCGTCGGTGGGGTGCAACACCAACGGTCTGACCCGACTGTTTCGGCAGTTTTCCTGGCCCTACGGCATTTCCAGCCATGTTTCAGCGCAGATTCCGGGGTCGATCCATGAAGGAGGCGAGCTGGGCTATAGCCTGGCCCATGCCTACGGCGCCGCGTTCGATAACCCGGATTTGATGGTGGCGTGTGTCATTGGCGACGGCGAGGCCGAAACCGGGACGTTGGCGGCCAGTTGGCACTCCAACAAGTTTCTCAACCCGGCGCGTGACGGGGCGGTGCTGCCGATTTTGCATCTGAACGGGTACAAAATCGCCAACCCGACCGTGCTCTCCAGCATCAGCGAGGAGGAGCTATCGGCGTTGATGTATGGCTATGGCTACGATCCGTATTTCGTCGAAGGGGATGACCCGGCAGAGGTTCATCAGGCCCTGGCCAAGACGCTGGACACCATGGTGCTGGAGATTCGTGAAATTCAACGGATCGCGCGCCAACGGCCGCAAACCCGCCCACCGGAACGGCCCTTGTGGCCGATGCTGGTATTACGCACGCCCAAGGGCTGGACGGGACCGAAATTCGTCGATGGTCGTCGGGTCGAAGGCACCTGGCGCGCACATCAAGTCCCGCTGGCCGATTTCCAGCAACACACGCACTTGCGGCAATTGGAGGAATGGCTCTACAGCTACCGCCCTGATGAGCTGTTTGACGCCAATGGCACCTTGCTGCCCGAAATCGCCGCCCTGGCGCCGACCGGCCACCGGCGAATGAGTGCCAATCCCCACGCCAACGGTGGGCTGCTGTTACGACCGCTGGAGCTGCCGCGGTTCACCGATTATGCGGTGAACATCGAGGTTCCCGGTGGTCTGCGCGCAGAAGCCACACGGGTGCTGGGAGCGTTTTTGCGAGACGTGATGAAAGACAATCTGACGTCGAGCAATTTTCGTCTGTTCGGTCCGGACGAAACCGCCTCGAACCGGCTGGACGCGGTGTATGAAGTCAGCGCCAAGGCATGGATGGAGCCACTGGGCGTCGACGACGTCAATCTGGCAGCCGATGGCCGGGTGATGGAGATTCTGAGCGAGCAGGTGTGCGAAGGCTGGCTCGAAGGTTATTTGCTGACGGGCCGGCATGGGCTTTTTTCCTGTTACGAGGCGTTCATCCACATCGTCGACTCGATGTTCAACCAGCATGCCAAATGGCTGAAAACCGCCGCTGAAGTGCCATGGCGCAAACCCATTGCCTCGCTCAACTATTTGCTCACATCCCACGTCTGGCGCCAGGACCATAACGGCTTCTCCCACCAGGATCCGGGGTTCATTGATCTGGTGGCGAACAAAACCGCGGACGTGGTCCGGATCTATCTGCCGCCCGACGCCAATTGCCTCTTGTCGGTGGCCGATCATTGCCTCAGAAGCCGCAATTACGTCAACGTGATCGTGGCCGGCAAGCAACCGGAATGGCAATGGTTGAATATCGATGCGGCGATTCGTCATTGCCAGGTCGGTATCGGACGGTGGGACTGGGCCTGCCAGGATGATAGCGATCCAGACGTGGTCATGGCCTGTGCCGGCGACGTTCCGACCCTTGAAACCCTGGCCGCGGTCACTTTGCTGCGCGAATACGTGCCGGATTTGCGGGTGAGGGTGATCAATGTCGTCGATCTGATGGTCCTGCAACCGTCGTACCACCATCCCCATGGTTTGGCGGACAACGCATTCGATGAACTGTTCACCGTCGACCGGCCCGTGATTTTCGCCTTCCACGGCTATCCCGCGCTGATCCACCGACTGCTGTACAAGCGCACCAATCACGAAAATTTTCATGTTCGCGGCTTCAAGGACGAGGGGGCGACCACCACACCGTTCGACATGGCGGTGCTCAACAACCTGGATCGGTATCAGCTGGCACTGGATGTCATCGAGCGCGTGCCCCGGCTGCATGATCAGCTCCAGACCGCCCGGGCGCGCTACTGGGCGACAATGGAGAAACACAAGCTTTACCTCATCGAACACGGGCAAGACATGCCCGAAGTGATGCAGTGGCAATGGACACCGGCGCCGGATAACCGGGCTTGATGGTTATCACAGTTTCGGTAATGCCGGGGCAGGCTTGAGTGGCATCAGCGGCGGGAATTCCTCGGGGGTGAGGGTTTCCTTTTCCAGCAACAGGCGGGCCCCCTCATCCAGGTCGGCCCGGCGACTCTGCAGCAATGCCTTGGCCCGTTGGTAGGCTTCATCGAGCAGGGCGCGAATACCCAGGTCGATTTCCCGGGCGGTCTGTTCCGAATAATCCTTCTCGCCCACCGTGGCCATGCGGTCTCCCAGGTACGTTGCGTTTTGCCGCTCCAGCACCGATTGTCCGAGTTCGGCGCTCATGCCGAACCGGGTGATCAATTGGCGGGCGATATCAGTCGCGCGGCCCAGATCATCGGCGGCCCCGGTGGAGATCTGGCCATAGACAAGGTCCTCGGCGGCGCGCCCGGCCATCAGCACGACAATCCGGTCCTTGAGGGTCTGGCAACTGATCAGGAAGTGATCCTCGGTCGGTCGTTGCAGGGTATAGCCGAGCGAGCCGATGGCGCGGGGCACGATCGACACTTTATGCACCGGATCCATCGCCGGCAGTGTGCTGGCGGCCAGAGCATGCCCCATTTCGTGATAGGCCACTACTCGGCGCTCGTCGGGATCGAGCAGGCTGCTCTTGCGTTCGAGCCCCGCGATGAGCCGCTCTACGGCCGCGGTGAAATCGTTCAGGCTGACCGCTTCGGCACCGCGTCGAGTGGCGACGATGGCCGCTTCGTTAACCAGATTGGCCAGGTCGGCGCCGGTGAAACCGGTGGTGATCTCGGCGATACGTGCGCCATCAAGCCCTGGCTCCACGGTGATTTTCTGCATATGAACCTTGAGGATTGCCTCCCGACCTTTGCGGTCGGGGCGGTCGATCAGAATCTGCCGGTCGAAGCGCCCGGCCCGCAACAACGCCGGGTCGAGGACCTCAGGCCGGTTGGTCGCGGCCAGCAACACCACGCCCTCACGGGGATCGAAGCCATCCAGTTCGGCCAGTAACTGGTTGAGGGTCTGTTCTTTTTCGTCATTGCCGCCCAGCGTACCGACGCCGCGCATCTTGCCCAATGCGTCGAGTTCATCGATGAAGATGATGCAGGGCGCCGCCTGCCTGGCCTGCTCGAACAGGTCGCGGACCCGTGCCGCACCGACCCCGACGAACATCTCGACGAACTCGGAGCCGGAGATCGAGAAAAACGGCACACCGGCTTCCCCGGCGATGGCTTTGGCCACCAGGGTCTTGCCGGTGCCTGGCGGGCCGACCAGCAAGGTGCCTTTGGGAATGTGCGCGCCCAGGCGTGCGTATCGCTCCTTGTCCTTGAGAAACGAGACGATTTCCACCAGCTCGGCCTTGGCTTCATCGATGCCCGCGACATCGGCGAAGGTGACCCCGGTGTCGCGTTCGACAAACACCTTGGCCCGGGACTTACCGACATTCATCAGCCCGCCAAGGCCTTGTTTGTCCGCCATCCCGCGAAACAGGAAATTCCAGAACACCATGATCAGGACAAACGGCAACAACCAGCCCAACAGGCTGTTCAAAAAGGTGTTTTCGGTGGTTCCGGTAAAACCGACGCCCGATTGAGAGAGTTCGGTCGCCAGCGCCGGGTCGACCCGCACGGTGGAGAACCGCTCGCGTCCGTCGATGGGCTCTTGCAACTTGCCGCTGATCTGGTCTTTGTCGACCCGCAAATCACTGACTTTTTGCTCGTTCAACAGTTGCAGGAATTGGCTGTACGGGAGGGGCTGCACCGCCTGGCGCTCGCCGAAGAAAATCTGTGCGAGGCTCAGCACGATAAAAGCGATCGCGAAGTAGGACAGATTCCACTGGTCGTTCTTTTTCATGGCCTTGGCTCAGAGTGGGAACGCAGGGTCGTTTATAACGGGCCGCCACCGCGCGGTCAGGGTTGTTCCACGCCCAGGGGATGAAAAGTCATTGAAAAGCGACACCCTGTTGCTGCAGGCCAGCGACCGACCCCTTTACTAAAGATAGCCTGCTTCAGCTTCTCCCTCGCGGGTGAAGCGCTACGCCATGCGGACCCTGGCAATAGCGGGGTGACCGACTGTCGGTTGTTGGCCCGAATTGACAATTATCAACCTGTGCAGCAAGGAACCGGGTCCAAATTAAGTCTTGAGGTTCACGGTGTTTTCAATGCGCGCCACTGCAAGGGGGCGATTTGAAAGCACGGCTTCGCGTGGGATTTTTATCCAAGTCATTTGTGAGGAAAAGACCATGGACAAGTATCAGCAGAGTCAAAAAAACAACCTGTTCAAAACCCCGGCGCATGATCCGTATTGTTTGCCGCGAGTCGAAGGTTCTGCCATCTGTTCGGAGTGTGGAGCCGCTTATCAAGCGGGTAACTGGACCTGGAAGATTCCTGAAAACACGGTGATTCATGACGCGCAATCGATGATCTGCCCTGCCTGTCGGCGTACCAATGACAACAGGCCTGCCGGTACGCTGACGCTATCGGGCAGCTTCTTGCTTGAGCATCTGAATGAAATCGTCAACCTGATCAAAAATACCGAGGAACAGGAAAAAGCGGAACATGCCCTGGAGCGCCTCATCAGCCTGACCGACTCAGAGGATGCGCTGATTGTGACCACCACCGGTATCCATCTCGCGAACCGTCTGGGTCATGCACTTGAAGCGGCTTTCAAAGGACACTCCGATTATCAGTACAACGATAATGAGTACGGGCTGAGCGTCAGCTGGACGCGTGACGACTAGAAGCATCGACGCGCACAAACTGCTATCGCTTACCAGGCAGGTTTATGCGGGTAGCCTGCCTGGCGCAGGTATTTGATATTTATCAACGCCAGGGAGATCACGACCGAACATATCCTTTATCAGGTGCCTTGCAGCGTTCTGGCAGTCTAGGGGCGGACCTTGCCGACTACGCTCAATTGACTGGAAAGCGAGTCAGCGGGCGGCGCCATGACGCAGCACTTCAATGCAAAACTCCATTTCGTAGGGGGGCACGTTGCATTCGACGATGTCATGGGCGGCCACTTGCAGGTGCACGCCGACAATATCGGCATGGATCGGCTGCTGGCAGACATGCCGGTCGACCAGTACTGCCGTGTAGACCCGACGAGCACCGAGTTGCGCCAGGTACGCGCAGGTGCGCAGGAGCGAATGGCCTTCAAACAGCACATCATCGACAACCAGCAGGGTGGTATTGGCAAGGTCCAGCGTGTTGAGAAGCGGGTTCTCGGTCAGTGCAGTGTGTGCATGCAGCACCTTGAGGTCATCGGCATAGCGCTTGACCTTCAGTGGGTAGAGAGGCAGTTCTGGCTGGCCGGTCTGACGCGACAGATGTTGTCGTAAACGCTGTGCCAGAGGCTCACCACGGCGCTGGATGCCGACCAATGCCGCTTGAGCGGGCGGCAACAGTGTTGCGGCCTGGCGCGCCATCGCCTGCAGCACCGAATCGAGTTCATCGCTGTCGTACAAGCGCAACCGCTGACCCGCAGGCAGAGTAGGCATGGCAGTCTCCCGTCGAAAGCTCGATGGGTGAATCATAGCGTAAGGGCTATGTAGAGCATGCGCCTTGGGAGGACCACTGGACAGCCTTGCGCGGGGACTTGATATAAATCAACAACAAGGAGATTTCAGGAGCGGAATCTAAACTAAGGATGATGCTTGATTCAGTGAGGACGCGACGGCTGCCCACGGTCTGGAGAAGTCAGGGCGGTGTGATACGAACCGACAGGCGTGATCGCCGGGGAGGTTTCAAGTGATTCGGAGTCCCTCATCGCAAACCCTCTTGCGCGACCGGGTTGATGCCGGTCGAAGACTGGTAGAACCGTTGCTCAAATACGCTCATCGACCCGATGTCATCGTTCTCGCCTTGCCCCGTGGCGGCGTGCCGGTTGCCTATGAAATTGCCACGGCCCTGGAGGTGCGCCTCGACCTGATGCTGGTCCGCAAGCTGGGGGTGCCATTCCATGAGGAGTTCGCCATGGGCGCGATTGCCAGTGGCGGCATACAAATCGTCAATGAAGAGGCGCTGCGGGCGAACCGTATCGATCAACGCACACTCGATAACGTGGTTGCACGGGAAACGC
The DNA here is from genome assembly GCF_053629455.1 of Pseudomonas sp. F-14 TE3482. Lineage (NCBI taxonomy): Bacteria > Pseudomonadati > Pseudomonadota > Gammaproteobacteria > Pseudomonadales > Pseudomonadaceae > Pseudomonas > Pseudomonas sp. F-14 TE3482. The sequence goes on along the minus strand of NZ_JBRJII010000001.1, from coordinate 5,322,902 downwards.
AGGAGCTGGTGCGTCGCGAGCGTGCCTACCGCGGGACGCGGGCGCCGGTGCAACTCAAGGATCAGGTGGCGATTCTGGTCGACGACGGCCTGGCGACCGGCGCCTCGATGATGGCGGCGATACACGCGGTGCGCCTGCAATCACCGTCGCGCATCGTCGTTGCGGTGCCGGTGGCACCGCTTGATACGCTAGAGGCCCTGTATAGCGAAGTCGATGAGGTGATCTGCCCGCTGATTCCTGAGTGGATGATGTCGATCGGTTATTGGTACATGAACTTTTCCCAGACCTCGGACGATGAAGTCATCGATCTTTTGCAACGGGCCTGGCACAGAGAATCCGGCGGGAGTGTTCCCGGTCAGGAGGATTGAAATGATTGAGGCTCGCTATCGAAAGCTGGACCTGGGGGACGTGGCGCTGTCTGCCGACCTGCGTCTGCCCAAGAACGCTGTCGGCCTGGTGGTCTTCGTCCATGGCAGCGGCAGTAGTCGTTCAAGCCCGCGTAATCAACAAGTTGCCGAGTCGCTGGCCCGGCGAGGGCTGGGCACATTACTGTTCGACCTGCTCACGGAACCGGAGCAACGCCTGGACAATCAGACCCGGGAGCTGCGTTTCGATATCGCACTGCTTTGCGGGCGGTTGGTGAAGGTGATCGACTGGATTGGCCAGGATGCCGAACTGCAACAGCTTCGGATCGGATTGTTCGGCGCCAGTACCGGTGCCGCTGCGGCGCTAATGGCAGCGGCCGAGCGTGCGGACGTGGTGCATGCCGTGGTGAGCCGAGGAGGGCGGACCGACCTTGCGGGTGCGGCGCTGGCCCGCGTGAAGGCTGCGACCCTGCAGATTGTCGGTGAGCAAGATCCGGTGGTGATCAATCTGAATGTGCAAAGCAGTCATGCCTTGCGGTGTGAGAAACGTCTGGAAGTCGTGCCGGGCGCTACGCATCTTTTTGAAGAAACAGGCGCGCTTGAAACAGTCGCCAGGCTGGCTGGCGACTGGTTCGAGCGGTACTTGCACGGTAGTCGTCCAGCGTCGACCACCACTGTCTGATGCTTGTCATACGCCAAATGGAAAGGTGAATACAGCGTCAGCAGCAGGAAAAGTTGAATGCAGCCATTGGTGATCCACAGCGCATTGGCCGGCACACCCTGGCTGTTCTCCACGGCGAGCGCCCCGGCATGACGTTTTCCCTGGCCGGGGTAAACACCGATTCGGTCGCTAGCAGCGTCCAGGCGAGCAGGGCGCCACCCACCGAAATAATCAAGCCGATACTGATCAATACCGATGACGCATTGCGAACATGCCGGGCATTCGAGTCCTAAGCTCTATCCATTCATGTCGCGTGCAGGAACTCACATCAATGCTCGGTAAGTGGCTGGATCCGGCTCTATTGCTGCTCACCACCCTGACCCTGCTGGTCGGGGGCATTGCACAGGTCGTCGGGAAGTCTGACTGGGCGTCGATTTGCTGGGCCGCAGGCAGTCTGGTGATGGCCCTGGTATTGCTCGTCGAGATTGCCAGGCGCCTGGCCCGACGCGAGGCCGGTGTAGATCTGATTGCACTGCTGTCGATTGCAGCGGCGTTGTTTTTTGAACAGACGCTGGTGGCGGCGGTGATTGCCTTGATGCTGGCGTCAGGTCGCATCCTGGAGTTTTTTACCAAACAACGCGCCGAACGCGAGCTGCGTGCGCTGGTAGACCGGGCGCCACGCTTTGCCTGGCTGCAAGAAAGTGGCGATTTACGGCAGATACCGGTTGAGCAGATCCAACCGCAGCAGACACTGCTTGTGCGCTTGGGGGAGGTGGTACCGGTCGATGGCTGTCTACTCAGTTCTACAGCCATTCTGGACGAATCGGCGCTCAGCGGTGAGTCACTGCCGGTCACCCGCCAGGCAGGGGAGCAACTGCCCAGTGGCGTGACCAATGTCGGTGCGCCCATTCTCCTGACAGCCACGCGAACGGCAGCGCAGAGCACCTATGCCGGGGTGGTGCGCCTGGCCGAAGCCGCACGACGCTCGCGCGCGCCTTTCGTGCGTCTGGCCGACCGTTATGCATTGCTCTTCATTCCTCTGACATTGCTGATTGCCGGGATCGCCTGGCACATGAGTGGAGATTCTTTGCGAGCGCTGGCGGTTTTGGTGGTGGCCACACCTTGCCCTTTGATTCTGGCGGTGCCGATCGCGATCATGTCAGGTATCTCCAGGGCGGCGCGGCGCGGGATCCTGATCAAGGACGGCGTGACCCTGGAAGCGCTGGCCGGGGTCAAGCAGGTGTTTCTCGACAAGACCGGCACGCTGACCAGCGGCCATGCCCGTCTGCAGTCGATTGAAACCAACGGAGCGTTCGATCCGCAGCGCCTGCTTGGCCTGGCCGCTTCGCTGGCGCAGGCCTCGACGCACCCGATTTCCCAGGCCATTGTCACAGCGGCCTATCAGCGTGGATTGCCGCTCAGCCTGCCGCAGGACGTTGAGGAGACTCCGGGCGCCGGTCTTAGCGGGCTGATCGATGGCCTGCGAGTGCGCTTCGGCACCTTGTCGTTCGTTCATAAAGACATGCCTGTGCCTGGCTGGGCCACAACCATGCTGCGCCACATGGACTACCTGGCGTGCAGTGGCAGTTTCATTGAAGTGGATGGGGCTCTCGCCGGTCTGCTGATTTTCTCGGACAACCTGCGTCGGGAAACCCCGCTAACCCTGCGTCGACTGCGCAACAGAGGCATCGAGCGAATCGTCATGCTCACGGGTGATCGCCTGGAAACCGCCGAGATGATTGCGCTGTCTGCCGGTATTGACGAGCTGCGTGCCGGGTTGACTCCTGAAGATAAAGTGCGTGCGGTCCAGGAAGGCTGCCTGCGCGCCAGCACACTGATGGTGGGCGATGGCATCAACGATGCCCCCGCACTGGCGGCGGCCCATGTCGGTGTGGCGATGGGGGCCAGCGGTGCCACGGCCTCTGCGCAAGCCGCGGGGGTTGTGCTGCTGGTGGATCGCCTGGATCGTCTGGTAGAGGCGCTGGACATTGCCCGCCGGACCCGTCACATCGCCCGCCAAGGCGTGTTGGTCGGCATGGGAATGTCCGTGCTGGCCATGGTTGTGGCGGCCTTCGGTTACCTGCCGCCGCTTATCGGCGCCATTGTGCAGGAAGGCATCGACGTGGTGATCATTATCAATGCCCTGCGTGCATTGATGCCATCGCGAGGTCTGCACCAACAGCTTGCCGGGGAGCATATCGATCGCCTGCAGGATGAACACGATCAGCTTTCCACGGTGCTGAGCGATCTGCATAAGATGGCCAACGACTTTGCCCTGCGTCCACTTGAGCAAGCACAGGCCGACTTGGCTGAACTGGTGGATAAGCTGCAAGCCTCACTGGCCCTCCATGAACGCGAAGATGAAAAAAACCTGTACCCGCTGCTGACAAGAAGCATGCAGGGTGAGGACCCCTTGTCGGCATTGAGCCATGCCCATCGAGAGATCTTTCGCCTTATCCATGTGCTGGCGCGCATGAGCGCTGACTTCAGTGCCGACCCTGCAACGGCTTGCGCCGATGAGATTCAGCACCAGTTGATTCGTCTGGATACCCTTGTGCAACTGCACTTTGACCAGGAGGAGGAACTGTTCCGTTATCTCGACAGACGCTAATGAAAAGCCGGTCTCAGTCGATCCGTGCAAGGGAAGGGCGGCGGGTTATTTGCGCTTCCAGTACTTCTGCATTTCGATAAACAGAAAGGATGCCGTCCAGGTGATGAGTACCAGACCGGTCAGGGCCTCCAGACCCGTCAGGTACTTGAGGTTGCCCACCGGTGCAATATCGCCGAAACCGATTGTCGTGTACGTGGTGAATGAAAAGTACACGCAGTCCATCAGTGAACCATCGAAGTTGCCAATCAGGCTGCCCCATTCTCCGGAGCGCACCATCAGGTAATAGACCAGCGCGAAGCACCACACCTCTATGGCATGGGCCAGCAGCGCACCGAACACCCCGACGACAATCCTGAAGCGGCTCCAGAGTTTAAGCCTCGGCAACCAGTCATTGAGGCGTAACAGGCATTCGTAGTGGATCACCACTGCGACGATCACCACCAGCGTATTGATCAATGTGACCGCGAACATCATGCACCTCCAGTGAAACGCGGCCGGTGCGATCCACGATTTCCCCAGATCATTGACTCAGGCGAGCAGCAAATGATCTTCAACCTGCTTTACACCGGGCACCGACCAGGCTGCACGTTCCGCGATCTTGCGTTCGCGCCACAAATGAACCCTGCCTTCAAGCTTCACGACGTCGCCTTCGACCTTGACGTGGATCTCCTTGGCATCGACTTCGGCATTGCGTTTGAGGGCTTCTTCGATACGTTGCTGGACATCGACCGCATTCACCCGTGCACGAAGGGTCAGCAGGTTGTCGATGCCGACCACTCCCGACAATTTGTGCACGGCCCGCTCCACGGTTTCTTTCTGGTATTGCCAGTCCACTTCGCCTTCAAGGGTGACCCAGCCGTTCTGCACCGTGATTTCGATGTCGTCCTCGGGAACGTCGGAGCTCCACGCGATGATGTTCAAGGCCCGGGCTGCGATGGTGTCATCCGCCGTGCCAGCGTTTTTCTCCGGCCTGACCTGAATTTCTTCGGCCAGCGCGCGTACTCCTTTGATGCTTTTTACCGCGCGTTCTGCGTTGATTTTCTGCATGTAGCTCTTGACGTGCCCGGAGAGCGTGACGACGCCGTTGTCCACGGTCACACCGATGTTGGCAGCATCGATATCAGGCTGGAATTCAAGCTCTTCCAGAATATGTTGACGCAAACTCAAGTCGCTCATGGTGATGCCCTCTGTCTGATGCGTGGATTACAACGGACGCAAGCCTGGCCCGATCAGTTTTTTCTACACTGGAACGACATCAAGACATTGAGCTAAATCAACAAGGCTTCTGTGAGTGCGTCCGGCTATCACTCGCCGGCCATTAGTTGACAAAAATCAGAGCCCCGCGGCGATAACGCCAGATACTGTTCATCACAGCCTGACACTTCCCTGCCGCGATGAACCGAGGGGAAAACCATGGATAAGCGTTTATCCGTCGGGTAAAGCGTTACCTGGCTTGAGGAAATGACGATGCGAATGACATTTCTCGGTGCGGCGGGCACGGTGACCGGCAGCAAGTACCTGCTGGAACATCACGACCACCATGTGCTGATCGACTGTGGTTTATTCCAAGGCTATAAACAACTGCGTCTGCACAACTGGGACCGCTTCCATGTACCGGTTCGCGACCTCGACGCCATTGTGCTGACCCATGCCCATCTGGATCACAGTGGCTATTTACCGGTGCTGGTGCGCAATGGTTATCGCGGGCCGGTGTATGCCACCCCCGCGACCTGCGAACTGGTGAAAATCCTGTTGCGTGACAGTGGCCGTTTGCAGGAAGAAGAGGCCGAGTTTGCCAATCGCCATGGTTTCTCCAAACACACTCCGGCGCTGCCGCTTTATACCGAGCAAGACGCCGAGCAGGCGCTGAAACTGTTGCATCCGGTGGAGTTGCACCACCGGGTCGCGATTGTTCCGGGCATGAGCATCCTGTTGCGCTGCGCCGGACACATACTGGGCGCCGCCACGGTGGAAGTGGTGGCCGATGGCATGACGCTGGTGTGTTCCGGGGACCTGGGGCGGCCGAACGATCCATTGATGTTTGCCCCGGAAATCATCGAGCAGACCGATTACCTGCTGGTGGAATCGACCTACGGCGACCGACAGCACCCTGTTGAATCCCCGGAGGAGCAACTGGCGCAGGTCATCACCCGCACCGCTTTGCGCCACGGCATCACGCTGGTGCCATCGTTTGCAGTCGGACGTGCACAATTGCTGATGTATTACCTGTACAGGCTTGTCCAGAAGCGGGCGATCCCGGACCTGCCGATCTACCTCAACAGCCCCATGGCCACCGACGTCACGCGCCTGTACCAGCGTTTTCGCAGCGAGCACCGGTTGTCACCGCAGGAATGTGAAGGCATGTGCCATGTCGCGCATTTCGTGCGCTCGACCCGAGACTCTATCGAACTGGACCAGCAACGCACCCCGGCGGTGATCATCGCCGCCAGTGGCATGGCCACCGGTGGGCGCGTACTTCATCACCTCAAGGCACTGGCACCCAACCCGTTGAATACGCTGCTGGTGCCGGGCTTCCAGGCGGGCGGTACCCGTGGTGCGCAGATCATCGCCGGTGCGCCATCGGTGCGTATCCATGGCCAAGACGTGCCGATCCGGGCCGAAGTGGTACCGATGCAAACCCTGTCCGCGCATGCCGATGCGGATGAAATCATGCAGTGGTTGCGCGGGTTCAAACGGCCGCCGAAACACACCTATGTGGTGCACGGGGAACCGAATGCCTCGGATGTACTGCGCCGGCGTATCAGTCTGGAACTGGGCTGGTCGGTTTCGGTGCCGGAGTACCGCGACAGTGTTGAATTAACCCCCCTCGATCAGCCCTCAAGCTCATCACTCTGACAATAAACCCCTTGGCCGGTTTTCCGGCAAAGGGCCGGGGAAAAGATGAGCAAGACAGTTGAGTCTGGCAGCCACGCTATCGCTCACCCTCACCTTGAAGACGTGGGGATGATTGCCCGTGAGCTGGACACTGACATCGGCCTGGGCTTGTCCACTGCTCAAGCCCAGGCCCGTCTGAACCGAGACGGGCCCAATGAGTTACGGGTTCAACCGGTCAAACCCGCCTGGCATTATCTACTGGCGCAGTTTCAGGATCCGCTGGTGTATCTGCTGCTCGTCGCAGTGGCCATCACCTTGGCCATCTGGTTGCTGAGCGATAGTCGCGATTGGCCTGTCGATGCGTTGGTCATCACCCTGATTGTGCTGGCTAATGCGTTCCTCGGGTTTTTCCAGGAAACCCGCTCACAGCGAGCTGTTGCGGCGCTGGCCAAACTGACCCAAACCTCGTCCTCCATCATCCGCGATGGAGCCTTGACGCGTATCCCCAGTGAGCAACTGGTAGTCGGCGATCTGCTGGTGTTATCCGAAGGTGATTCGGTGGGCGCCGATGCTCGTCTTATTCAGGCCAATGCCTTGCGGGTCCTGGAAGCATCGCTGACCGGAGAGAGTGAAGCGGTCTCGAAAAACACAACGTGTTCAAGCACCGAAGCCCCTTTGGCAGAACGCTCCAATATGGTGTTCAAAGGCACAGCCATCGCCCAGGGTTCGGGGCTCGGCATCGTCACTGCCGTTGGCATGGCGACTGAAGTCGGGGCGATCGCTCATCTGCTGGATGTCACGCCCGAAGAGGTGACGCCTCTGCAAAAGGAAGTGCGCGCCATAGGGCGGATGCTCGGCATTGCTGTTCTGCTGATCGCTGCGGTTGTCGTTGCGGCAGTGCTGATGCTCACTGATGTTCACACGGTCGACGATGTGCTGCGGGTGCTTCTGCTGGGTGTGTCTCTGGCGGTAGCCGCTGTGCCGGAGGGGCTGCCTGCGGTTTTATCACTGGTGCTCGCATTCGGCATGCTGCGGATGGCCCGCAACAAAGCCATCATCAAGCGACTCTCTTCGGTAGAGACCCTGGGATCCGCATCGGTCATCTGCACCGACAAGACCGGCACGCTGACCCGTTCTGAAATGACCATCCAGCAAACCATGACGGCATCAGGCAAAGGGGTGGTCAGCGGTGTCGGTTACGCCCCGCAGGGTCAGATTCATCACCAGGACCTGCCCATGAGCGGCGGCCCGGTGCACATCGAAAATGTGCTGTTACTGCGTGGCGGAAGCCTGGCTGGCAATGCCGCGCTTGCGCAGCAGGAAGAGGGCACCTGGGTGATTCAAGGCGATCCGACCGAGGGCGCCTTTCTGGTGGCGGAGCGCAAGCTTGATGCCCCGGCACGCAGCAGGGAACGCTTCGAGCGCGTGGCGGAAATACCCTTTACCTCTGATCGAAAAATGATGTCGGTACTGGTCATCGATCATGAGCGCAACGATGAGCGACTGCTGATCAGCAAGGGCGCGCCGGATGTGCTTCTTCAACATTGCACACACGTTCAGGTCGGCATGGATGTCGTGCCACTCACCGACGAGCTGCGTGCCAAAGCCGTGGCTGATGTGAATGAGTTGTCGGGTGCGGCCTTGCGCACGCTTTCCGTGGCGTACCGTCCCTTGTCACCCGAGGAGGATGTCACGGCCGGTCAACCCCTTGAGAAAGGGCTGGTTTTCATCGGGACGGTTGGCATCAGTGATCCACCGCGTGAAGAAGTCGCGCCAGCCATTGCCGAGGTCCATCGGGCAGGCATCCGCATCATCATGATCACTGGCGACCATCCGCGAACGGCTGCGCGCATCGCCGAGGATCTGGGCATCATCCAGGCCGGTGGAGGGGCATTGACCGGGGCAGACCTGGATGAACTGGACGATGCGGCCTTGGCCGAGGCGGTCAAATCGACATCTGTTTATGCACGCGTGGCGCCCTCGCATAAGCTGAGGATTGTCGATGCGCTTCAGGCGCAGGGGCATGTGGTGGCGATGACCGGGGATGGTGTGAATGATGCACCGGCACTGAAGTCAGCCGATATCGGCATTGCCATGGGCATCACCGGAACGGAGGTGACCAAGCAGGCGGGAAAAATGATTCTGGCTGATGATAACTTCGCGACCATCGTGCTGGCTGTTCGCGAAGGGCGCGGGATTCTGGACAATATCCGCAAGTTTCTTCGTTACTTGCTGTCTTCCAATATGGGGGAAGTTCTAACGGTCTTTCTTGCCGTCATCGGTGCCGGCGTCATTGGGTTGGTGGATGAGAAGGGCGGGATCATCCTGCCGCTGCTGGCCACGCAGATTCTGTGGATCAACCTGATCACTGATGCGGCGCCTGCCATCGCGATGGGGCTTGATCCGCACAGTGAGGATGTGATGACACGCAGCCCGCGCAAGCCAACGGATCGAATCATCGACACAAGCATGTGGAGCGGCGTGTTCCAGGTCGGTCTGGTGATGGCGTTGGCGAGTTTGCTGACGGTCGACTGGATGCTGCCTGGTGGCCTGATACCGGGTAATGAGTCGCTGGTTCAGGCCCGTACTGCCTGTTTTACGGTGCTTGTATTGGCGCAACTGTTCAATGCACTGAGTGCTCGCTCGGAATCAGCCAGTGCATTCATCGGATTATTCGCCAACCAGTGGCTCTGGGGTGCAATTGCCCTGGCGATGACCTTGCAGATTGCCGTAGTGCACTGGTCACCACTCAACAAGGCTTTCAACACGAGTGCATTGACGCTGGGTCAGTGGGGGCTTTGTGTTGCAATGGCCAGCACTGTTTTCTGGTTCAGTGAGTTGCGCAAACTTGTGTTGCGTTTGAGAAGCCCGTGGCGAGAACAGGACCTGTGCCAAAAATTGTCCTGAGTTTCATGGCGCGGCTCAGCGCCCGACAGGAGTGTCCGAGCGCTGTCGCAGCGTCCCTCTACAGATCTTCAGGTGAAACCACCCATACACTGCACGGCATTTTGTACAGCAGATGCTCCACGGTGCTGCCCACCAGTCGACCTATGCCACGATGGCCGACCCGGCCCATGACAATCACATCGACGTTGTACGCATCGGCGTAATGGGTAAGGACCTTGGCCGGGTTGCCCATGATCATGTGCTGTTGCTCCGGCGCAATACCGTTGCGCTCGGCCAATTCGCGGAAGGCATCGCCCTGTGCATCGAACAGTGTCTTGGCTTTGCCTGAAGAGAAAAACGTCGAGGCGTTGTCGAAATCGAACTCGTCCGCGCTGATCGATGACAGGTCATGGGCATAGATAACATCGAGCTCGGCGTTGCAGGTACTGGCCAGCTTTGACGCCTCGCGCAGAATCCTGTCGTTGAAATCCTTGTACTGAGTATTGCTGTGGAAGGGGTCGACCGCGGCGACGATCTTGCGTGGCAACGCGTGCTGCACATGGCTGACAAAATGCAGCGGAACCGGGCATTCGCGCAGCAGATGAATATCCAGGGGCGTGAACATGATCCGTGACAGCAGCGACTCGTACTCCAGAGCCTTGATCAGGACTGCCATCGGCTGTTCTTTGAGGTGAACGAGGATTTCCTGCAACGGTCTTTCTACCCAAACCACTTCAGTGGTGACAGGCACACCGATTTTACGCAAGGGACGGGCCTGTTCTTCGAGCCACTGGCGATGGCGCTCGACATACCCGAGCCGCATCTGCTCCTGCACTTGTTCATTGACCAGGCTGGCCGTTGCCAAACCTTCCAGGTAATCGAAGGCGACGATGTGCAGGGCCGCGCCCGCGGCCTTGGCCAACGCGGCGGCCCGATCGAACGCGGGGCTGTTTTCCATGAGCGGCGAGACGACCAGCATGAAGCGTAATTGCTCAGACATGACAAAGCTCCTGTCAAAAACTGCGGAAACACCTGTGCTCCATGGCACCCATGCGTTTGGGCACCGATGCCCTGTTTTTTATCCTGTCACTGACGGGAGGAACGGGATTGATCTTTATCAACCTGGCGAGTGATGCAGCATGCGCCCCGACGTGTGGTGGGGGGCGTTGTAGAGCCGCTTTCGGGTTTGTTTCCAGCAAACTGACGATTCAGAAGAACGGTCGACCCTATAGCTGACAAAGATCAAATCCCCCGGTTCTGAAGCGCTCACTCTGTGGTTCTACCCACTGCATCGAGATGGCCGTGCGCCGAGGTGCCCTATGTCGCAGACACAGCGTTTACTGTTGATCGCTCCTTCCGCCATGACTCGTACTCCAGCGTTCGACCGGGCCACCATGTTGGCCCGCGCGATACAATTGCCGATGTTGCAAGGAGAGTAGTGGTGAAAATTCAACGTCTGCTATTGATTGCCCCGACCGAAATGGTCCGCACCCCGGCTTTCGATCGGGCGCGAGCCCTGGCCTGTGCAACCGGTGCAATGTTGCACATCGTCGCTTTCGATCATGTCCAGGCACTGGCGGTGGCCGGCCTGTTTGACCACGACGCAATGGCTCAGGCGCGGGAAGGTTACTTGCAGGTGCATCGTCACTGGCTGGAGCAGCAAGCCCGGTTTCAACGATACGAAGGGTTGCAGGTGACCACTGAAGTGGTCTGGGCCAGACCGAGCCTGGCGCATCTGCTTGAGTACGTGAATGACTTCCATGCGGACCTGGTGATCAAGGACACACATCGCGTGTCGGCACTCGATCGCGTCTTTCACCGGCCTCTGGACTGGCAGTTGCTGCGCAACTGTCCGGCCCCTTTGCACCTGGTCACCGATGCCGCAAATGCAAACCCGTTGAGCATACTCGCCACCGTTGACCTGTCCCATCTGGAGGCGCTGACCCAAGGGCTTAATGACCGGATTCTCGACCTGGCCTCGACGTTGGCTGAATCCTGCGGCGCCACCTTGCACCTGCTCAATGTCGACGGCTGGTCGGAGTTGGGGGAGTCTGAGGTGAACGTGCCGACAGCGACACTGGATGGCAGTTTGAGAGACGCGGTCATCGATGCTCAGCTGGAGGCCTTTGAGGTGCTTGCCGAGCGCTACGGAATCGAGAAACAACAGCAACATCTACTGCCTGGGATTCCCTCTGAGGTGATCGCACATTTTGTACAACGACATGCCTTCGACATGGTAGTACTGGGGACAACCTACCATCGCGGGATCGATATGTTCATCGGCAGTACGGCCGAAAGTGTGTTGAACCGGTCGCCCTCCAGTCTGACGATCGTCAAGCCATTGCCCCGGGTCGACTGACAGGTTCTGCCTGGCGCCGTCGCGACCACAAAAAAAGCCCCTGACCGGTTTCCCGGCAAGGGGCTTTCTGTCGCGCGAAGGGCGATTCAGCTTGATTTGATTTGCACCTTTTTGTCCGCGTTCATGGCTTCGGGCTTCTTCGGCAGCGAAATGCTCAGCACACCTTTACTGAAGTTCGCTTCGATCTTGTCGGCATCGACACCTTTAGGCAGGCTGAATGCCCGCTGGAAGGAGCCATAGTGACGCTCTGACAAGTGATAGCCCTTTCTTTTTTCTTCCTTGTCCTCTTTCTTTTCACCCTTGATGATCAGGTTGCCATTGGACAATTTGATGTCGATATTTTCCTGATCCATGCCCGGCAGTTCGGCGGTGATTTCGAAGCTTTCATCCTTCTCGGTAATGTCTACCGCAGGCAGGCTGCGGCCGATAAATTCCCGACTCCAGAACGGTTCGACATCGAACAGCCCACGCCGGAAAGGGGTCAACCCCGAGCCACGATTGAAGTCTTCGAACAGGTGATCGACCTGCTGGCGCAGTTTTTCCAGGGGCCGCCAAGGGTCTGCCACCGTCGGTTGCTGATCGGTTTTTTCGTCGTCGGTCTGCACCGGCATTTTCTTCTCGAAATTGGCCATTTTTCATTCCTCCTATCGAGCACTGCGGTGGGCCGGGAACGTCTCGGAGGCCGGTCCACCACGACAAATTCAGGCCTTACCTTAAAAGGTTAGTATTCCTGCAGCCGCCAGACCGACCAACAGTCGGTTTCTGACGGCGAGCCGTCTATTTCGAGAACTTGCGCGCACCGACCACGCAAAGGATCACCGCAACGGTCACACCCAACATGCCAAGGCTGACCTGCTCATGCAGCAGCGTGGCCGCCAGCGCCAGGCCAAAAAACGGCTGTAGCAGCTGAAGCTGACCGACGGCGGCAATCCCGCCCTGGGCCAGCCCGCGATACCAGAACACGAAGCCGAGAAACATGCTGAACAGCGAGACATAAGCCAGGCTGATCCATGCGGTCGGGGTGATTCCCGAGAGCGAAGGCGGGGTCAGGAACCAGGTCAGCGGCACCATGACGGGAAGCGACAGCACCAGGGCCCAGGAAATCACCTGCCAGCCGCCCAGTGTTCTTGAAAGCTTTGCGCCTTCTGCATAGCCCAATCCGCAGGCGAGGATGGCCAGCAACATCAGAATGTCCCCCGCAGGAGAGGCGGTCAGGCCTTGGGAAACGGCAAAACCTACCACCAGCAGGCTTCCCAACACTGAGAAGAACCAGAAGACCGGCCGGGGACGCTCGCCACCGCGCCAGACGCCGAAGGCTGCCGTGGCGAGGGGCAATAGGCCAACGAAGACGATGGAATGCGCAGACGTCACATATTGCAGTGCCAGCGCCGTCAGCAGTGGAAACCCCAATACAACGCCCAAGGCCACGATTGCCAGGGAGAGAAGCTGACTCTTGGCCGGTCGTTTTTCGTTGAAGAGCAACAGCATGCACAGCGCCAGAAGGGCAGCGATACTGGCTCGGGCAACCGTCAAAAAGACCGGGTCAAACTCCAGAACGGCTACCCGTGTCGCGGGCAGCGAGCCGCTGAAAATGAGCACGCCGATGAACCCGTTGAGCCAGCCGCTCGCGGTCTTTTCCGTGGTGTGGGTTTGCAGATTCGATGTGCGTTCCATTGAGGACTCCCTTTATGCCGGTTGCATGGGAGGCATCCTATGGACGAAACTCAATACAATCAAAATATTGTCATGGATACACTTGCGCATGCCTCGTTCACGCTACAAATCACTGGTGGATGAATTTGCCGCGGACATCCGCTCAGGACGACTGTTGCCGGGCACGCGCTTGCCGACCCACCGTCAGTTGGCGGCAACGGAAGGCCTGGCGCTGGTGACGGCTAGCCGCGTTTACGCGGAGCTGGAAGCCATGGGCCTGGTCAGCGGAGAGATGGGGCGGGGGACTTTCGTCAGGGAAACGTCGTGGTCACCGGGCCAGAGTATCGACCAGCATAGCGTTGCCGCTGGCATGACGGACCTGAACTTCAACTATCCGGCGCTTCCCGGGCAGGCAGAACTGCTACGAAATGCCCTGCGCCAGCTCGCATCGGCCGGCGATCTGGAATCGCTGCTGCGCTATCAGCCACACGCGGGGCGCCTGCATGAACGTGCCTCTGTGGCGCGCCATCTGCGCGTCCGAGGCCTGGCGGTTGAGGCGGACCAGGTGCTGATCGTCACCGGTGCCCAGCAGGGGCTGGCCGTGACGATGATGGCGCTGTTGCAACCCGGTGACGTGATTGCGTCGGACGCCTTGACCTATTCAGGATTCAAGGCCCTGGCCGACTCACTGCACCTTGAAATCGTGCCCATTCCGGTGCTCGATCACGGCCCTGATCTGGAGGCGCTGGAAAGCCTGTGCCGGCACAGGCGCGTGCGGGCCGTGTACACGATGCCGACCCTGCACAACCCGCTGGGATGGGTGATGAGTGCCGATCAACGGGAATACCTGGTGACGATTGCGCGTCGGCATGGGCTGCTGATCATTGAGGACGCCGCTTACGCCTTCCTCGCGGAAAATCCTCCCGCACCACTGGCGGACCTCGCCCCTGAGAGAACGGTGTACGTATCAGGCCTCTCCAAGAGCGTGGCCACCGGACTGCGCGTCGGCTTCGTCGTCGCCCCCCTTCAACACGTGCCCGCGCTGGAGCGCACGATCAAAGCGACCACCTGGAATACCCCGGGCGTGATGACGGCAATCGCCACTGCCTGGCTCGACGATGGCACCGTCATGCAACTGGAAGCCGAAAAGCGTCGCGACGCGCAAGCAAGGCAAGTCGTGGCCGGCGAGGTACTGGCGGGGCTGCGCTGCATTCGCCATCCCTCGTCGTATTTTCTTTGGCTGCCATTGTCGGAAGACGCAAGGGCGGACCAGATCGCCATGGCGTTGATGCGCGAAAACGTCTCGGTTTCCACCGCCGAACCGTTCGCCACTTCGGCCAACGTCCCGCATGCGTTTCGTCTGGCACTGGGCTCCGTGGAGATGGGTGCATTGAGGGAGGCGCTGGAAAAAGTGAAGTGGATGATTGGGGCTTACACATAGTCTCGTTATTACCGAAGAGTATGTGCCTGCGCCGCACTGATCAGCAGGGGGACGGCGCTAATGCCAGTCAGCCAAGCGCAATACCTGTGGGAGCGGGCTTGCCCGCGAAGGCGCAGTGCCAAGCAACATCAATGTCGACTGACACTCCCTCTTCTCGGGCCATCGTCAGCAAGATCTACCAAGCTCACCCGATCGTCTGATCCCTCGGGTGGGTGATGCTACCGTTTGAAACCCGGAAAGTCTTCAACGTCGAGGGCTTTCCAGTGGTCAGTAGAGTGCCTTTATTCCAACAACTAGCGCATTACAATCTCACTGAATTTAACGGTAAGCGCCTCATCATTCCCATCCCGAAACACTAACTTGATCGCAGGTGTTTTGCTCAGCTTGCTGTTGCTCTGCTGGAAGATCAGCGTAACCCGTGTCGGTACATTGCGAATCAGCGGGAAGCGTAGCCAGGCGTTGTCCTCGACCTGGCCTACCCGGATCGACTCGAACTTGAGAGGGCCACCAGACTCGTCGAATAGTCGGGTGCCGTCGTCGAAGCGAAAGCTGCGGTCCACGTTCAGATTGGTCAGTTCAAATGTGCAAGTGGGCAAGCGGCCGATATTTTCGCAGCCCTCCAGTTCTATGCGTACGTTATCCAGCACTTCCATGCGTTTGCCGAGCAGGTTGTTGCCTTCGTTTTCGACGATCCTGGCTTGCAGTTTGGCGAACTCGAAAGAGGGCTTGGAGTATTCGGTGCCCAAGATGAAGAAGCCAAAAGACAAGCCGGCAACCATGAGAAACTGCAATGTGCCGCGGAGCATCGGCGTGAAGTTACGAATCTGCCAGCCGATTGAAACGGCCCCCAGAAACAAAAAAGTACTCACCAGCAACACCACGTTTTTCCAGCTGATAAAGCTGAAACCGAACACGCTAGGGTCTGGCACGGCATAGGTGATCAACGCCCACATGGCGCCCAGCACGACGCCGAGGCCTGCCATGCCGCGGGTGATCAATGAAGTGAATTTCTGAGTGCGGGTAAGCGGTATTGCTGAATCTTGCGGTGACATCACAGTGCTGACTCCTTGTTCCGTAGTCGATCGTCCATCCTTGAAGGCGACTGTCAGGCTGTAGCAATAAAAACCTTGAAAAAATCAAGGTCAGGGCCTGATGGTGCCAGCTTGGCATTATCCAGTAATGGCGCGGTGGGTAAAGGACCGTTTAGGGATTGTTGTCAGCGCTTTCGGGTTCAAGTCGGTCTGATTGATGATGTTGATCAGCGTTATCAACGATGAGATTCTAAACGCGGAATGTCTCATCCATCACTGGCCGATCATGGGCTAACAAATAACGCTGATGTTTCTGATACAGCTGCGCCAAGGGAGTCCTATTCGGACCGACGACATCCATGCCGCGATCATCGTAGGGAAATGCCATAACCTGCAGGCTCAGGTTGAAAAAGTAGATGTCACAAAACGGGCGGGGCCGAATGTCTCCGAAGTCCCTCGCCAATGCACACCATAGAAAATTCTGAAGTAGCGACAAAGGGGCATGAAAGGCGACATTTACCCAATACTCTTCTTCACTTTCATCAAACCAATCGTCCGGATGAAGGAGGTTATGCCATCGGGAATGATTCGAGGGAATTCTGATGCCCGCGGCCCGAAGCTCTGCTAAAACAGGTCGGAGTGCAAAAGGATTTGTCCCGGAGCGAACACGAAGACACACAACGAGCGATCCTTCGTCAGGGAAAATGTCCTCGCAAATGCATCGTGCTTTTTGAAGCGCGAGAAGAAACTGTTCAATGGCAGTTCCCTTTTCGGAAAGGCTAAATCGCAAACCTCCCGGGCAGGAATAGAACAGCGGCCGTTCGAAGGCTTTTCCCGCGAAAACCTCATCAATTTTACGCTGCAGGTTCATTACTTTACGGTCCTTCGCAAGAGGGATTAACAAAAGGGAGTCGGCGGCCAAGAACACAACTTTAGGCGCATGGGGCTTTCCTGCGAGTCCAAAGGCTGTAGGGCTGGGGTTTTGAGGCGCAGGGGCACTGCTCCACTGGAATAAACATCGAATATTTGCTTAAGTCCACTGACACACCTGTGCGGTGATTGAATCCCAAGGCGCTTCAACCGGAGAATCCCATGCCCCCTCGATTCCCGCGTTTCGCCGCATTGCTCGCCATTCTCCTGGTCGGCACCTTGCCCTGCGCCCACGCCGTCGAATACACCCAGGTGAACACCACCGCCAGCAAGATCTCTTTCACCTATAACCAGTTCGGCTCCAGGGCATATGGCACCTTCGGCAAATTCGACGCCACAATCGATTTCGACACGGCGAACCCCACCGCGGCCCACGCCAAGATGACCATCGACCTTGCCAGCATCGACGCCGGGGGCAGCGATGCCAACAGCGAGCTGCAAAAGCCTGCCTGGTTCAACACGGCGGAGTATCCGGTGGCGACCTTTGAATCAACCGGGGTAAAAGCGCTGGGCGACCATCGCTACTTGATCACCGGCAACCTCACGCTCAGGGGCATGACGCGTGAGTTGCAGGTCAAGGTATTGCTGAAGCCGGAGAAGGCCATCGGCATCTTCGATGGCGACATCATCGTGAAACGCAGGGACTTCAAGATCGGGGAAGGGGAGTGGGCGGACAATGTTGTCTCCAACGACATCAACATCCGCTTTCGCATCGTCGCGCCCGAGCGTTGATTTTCCTGCGAGGGCTCGATCTGTGACAATAGCGGGCTTAACCCGGAGTCTAAAACGCAATGCCCCAGCTCACCCACTTTGCCACCCCATGCCCAGAGCCCATCAACAGCCAGATTCTGCAGATGGTCGTCGACAACCTGACCGACATCAGCATGGTGGGCATCGCGCCGAGCAACCCGTTGTACAACGTCTATCAATACGCGGTGGGCTACGAGGTTCATCTCTACCTCGAAGCGCTCAGCGGCGCCAAAGGCATTGCGGTCGAACTGATCGTCGCCACGGATGATGAAGACCCTGAGCAGGTCATCGGCTTTCTGCTGTACCTGCCGGTCAAGGACGACCCCGAGGCGTGCGGCGTGGCGTACATGGCGGTGCAGGCCAGCCACCGGCGGCGGGGCGTCGCCCGGGCGATGCTGCAAGACATGCTCGGCCGCTACCCGCATGCCGAACTCACCTGCACGGTCGCCAAAGTGCCCTGGTTCGAGTCGATGGGCTTCCAGGTGCTGGGCGTGCGCGGCACTCAGGTGCTGATGAACACCCGTGATCACGGCACCGAAGGCTTGATGGGCTTACTGGATGTCACATCTATCTACAGTTCTCTGGAGGTGCGGCAGATACATACGTATCTGCTGCACAAACACGGCAAGCGGGCGATGATCGATGCAGAGAAGCAGCGCGACCGGCATCTCGACCAGATGACGCGCAACGCCAAGGCGTTTGTGCTTGATCGTTTGAGCAAAGACGCCGTGAGCGGACCTCGTCCCGACTAGACTGTTGAGTCCTTTCGGGCGCGCAGGCTGGCCGAGGCGTGATATTCTGTCGCATTAACTTGGTTTGACTTATTCGGTTCGTACGTCCACAGACGTCCGACAGAATCAATGTCGCTCAAGTAACTGAGCCAATAATGATAAAAAGTCAGTGCACGAGGGACATATAACTGAGGTCGATGGAGACACGTCGGCCTTGTGTGCCCACCTTCAAATCCTTGTAGATGCAGGAACCCACGGCACGCTGCCTGCGTACCCGTACTCTTGGGTTGCTCATGTTGAGGATTGAGGGCGGATGGCGTTTATCATAGGTGCTACAGATGTTTAAGAAACTGAACACGGCCCTGCTGGGGCTGGCTTTGTCGATGGGGATCACGTCCGCCTACGCGGAAGAGGCAAAGAAAGTCGATGTGCTGCTCATTGGCGGCGGCATCATGAGTGCAACGCTGGGTGTCTGGCTCAATGAGCTGGAACCTGGTCTGTCGATGGAAATGGTCGAGCGCCTCGACGGCGTCGCCCAGGAAAGCTCCAACGGCTGGAACAACGCCGGTACCGGTCACTCCGCCCTGGCCGAGTTGAACTACACCCCGGAAGACGACAAGGGCAACGTC
This sequence comes from Pseudomonas sp. F-14 TE3482, assembly GCF_053629455.1. NCBI lineage: Bacteria > Pseudomonadati > Pseudomonadota > Gammaproteobacteria > Pseudomonadales > Pseudomonadaceae > Pseudomonas > Pseudomonas sp. F-14 TE3482. Next base: position 5,304,020 of record NZ_JBRJII010000001.1, on the reverse strand, counting down.
CAGATCCCGAAAGCCGTTGAAATCAACGAAGCCTTCCAGATCTCCCGTCAGTTCTGGGCCTGGCAAGTTCAGCAAGGCGTGCTGAAGAACCCGCGTTCGTTCATCAACTCCACTCCGCACATGAGCTTTGTGTGGGGCGATGACAACATCAAGTTCCTGAAGAAGCGCTACGAAGCCCTGCAAGCGAGCCCGCTGTTCGCCGGCATGCAGTACTCCGAAGACCCGGCTGTCATCAAGAAGTGGGTTCCGCTGATGATGGAAGGGCGTGACCCGAACCAGAAAGTCGCGGCCACCTGGAGCCCGCTCGGTACCGACGTCAACTTCGGCGAGATCACCCGCCAGTTCGTCGCACACCTGCAAACCACGCCAAAGTTCGACTTGAAACTGTCTAGCGAAGTGCAAGACATCACCAAGAACGAAGACGGCAGCTGGCGCGTCAGCTACAAAAACCTGAAAGACGGCACCAAAACCGAAACCGACGCCAAGTTCGTCTTCATCGGCGCGGGCGGCGGTGCACTGCACCTGCTGCAGAAGTCCGGCATTCCTGAAGCCAAGGAGTACGCAGGCTTCCCGGTTGGCGGCTCGTTCCTCGTGACCGAAAACCCGACCATCGCCGAACAACACCTGGCCAAGGCCTACGGCAAAGCCTCCGTTGGCGCACCACCCATGTCGGTTCCGCACCTGGACACCCGTGTCCTGGACGGCAAGCGCGTCATCCTGTTTGGCCCATTCGCGACCTTCAGCACCAAGTTCCTCAAAGAAGGCTCGTACCTGGACCTGCTGACCACCACCACCACACACAACGTGTGGCCAATGACCAAGGTCGGCATCAAGGAATACCCGCTGGTCGAGTACCTTGCAGGCCAACTGATGCTGTCTGATGAAGACCGCCTCAACGCCCTGAAAGAGTACTTCCCGAACGCCAAAGCCGAAGACTGGCGCCTGTGGCAAGCCGGCCAACGCGTGCAAATCATCAAGCGTGATGAAGCCGCTGGTGGCGTGCTGAAGTTGGGTACCGAGATTGTTGCCTCTGCCGATGGCTCCATCGCTGGTCTGCTGGGCGCATCGCCAGGCGCATCGACTGCCGCACCGATCATGCTGACCGTGCTGCAGAAAGTGTTCAAGGACAAGGTTGCCTCGCCAGCCTGGCAGGAAAAGCTGCACCAGATCGTGCCGAGCTATGGCACTCAGCTGAACAGCAACCCTGCGAAAGTGGCTGAAGAGTGGGCTTACACCTCCAAGGTGCTGGAGCTGACTCCGCCGCCGGCGATTGGTCAGGTGGCGGCTCCGGCTGCTGCTCCGGCTGCTCCTGCCAAGGCGCCGAAGGCTAATGCTGCGACGGATATGGCTTTGTAAGTAGAAGCGTAATCGCAAAGCCCACTGGATCGGAGACGGTCAGTGGGCTTTTTTGTGGGGGAGTGTTTGCTGCAAAGGGCAGATTCATCTCGTTTCACGTGTCAGCGTTCGGGCCGCAAGCGGTCAGTCATGAACGTTCCGCTATCAGCCATGAGCGGCCACTCGAACACATCACCTGATCGGCTGTTTTGTAGGACCAAGCGGTCACCGATGTTCCGCTGCCAACATTGACCTGAACTGAGAAATGATCTCTGAAGATAGCCCGGCACCTTCGAACACTGCGCAGGTGAAGCTAACGGGTGCAGGGCCTGGAGCAGTTATGATGCGGTCTGCAACCACAGCCACTGGACTGCTTCGATAAAGCGTGCGCCCCTCATAACCTACGGCATTCTGTTGTAAGAAGTCAGCGCTGTTCGAGGTATGAGGAACCGTGTCGAGAAGCCCGGCCCTCGCAAGTGCCAGCGTTCCCCCACAGATACCGGCAATTGTCGCTCCACTTGAACGACTAGCATGAAGAAAGTCTCGAATATCCGGTGCTTCTGCACGTTCCCAGACCATTCCTCCAATGACGACAACAACGTCCGGTTTCCAGTCCAGACATTGTTGCAAACTGCTATCAACCGTTACAGCCAATCCACCCTGCGAGCGGAACTGCCCCGTAGCAGGAGCGAAAAACCTGACGTCGATCCCGTAAAACGGGGACGCAGTTCCAGCAATCAAAGCATATTCCCAGTCCGCAAAACCGGGTGTCAGTATCAATCCCACGCGTGCCATCAGTCAGAATCCTCCATGAATGCCAATAACATATGGCGACAACAAACATACATCAAGGGCTGCTTTGGGTGGTGGATTCAACCGGTCGCAAAGGGCTGCAATCGACCCAAAGTGGAGATCGACCCAGTCTTGAGCCGATCTATCAATGCCGGTTAGAAACGCCAGTCCTCAGCATGCACTACACGACAGAATGGGCCGGCCAGGGTTGCGTTGTGATGAGCGACGATATTTTCGGCCTTCAACGCAGGAGTGTCGGCGCAGGTATGACCATCGGCGATCAGCACCGCATCGAATCCAAGATCGCGTGCAGCGCGACAGGTACTGTCGACACAATACTGGGTCTTCATTCCGGCAATAACCACGCCCTGAGATCCACAAGCTTTTAACCGATCGGCCAGATCAGTCATGTAGAAAGCGTTGGGTCGGCTTTTTTCGAAGATCACCTCGTCGCCTTCCAGTAACAGTTCCTGCACCAGTTGCGTCAACGGGCTTCCAGGTTCGATAGGCGAGCCGGGCGGACCTACGTGGCGAGCAAGAAAAATAGGCGCGCCTGCCCTGCGGGCTTTGCTCAACAGGCTGTTCAAAGTATTCAGCAGCGCTTCGCCATCCCATGGTTTATCCGGGCCATGAAACAATCCAACCTGCATATCGAGAATCAACAGTGCATGCATAGTGCTTTTCCTTGCGTTTGGACCAACGACACAAGGGCAAAAGAAAAGGCCCTATCCATCGCTGGCGGGCCTTTGAAGTTCGTGCGTTATTGGTTCACGACACCTCTCACGACCCGCCTCGGGCGGTCGTGGTAGTGGTGGTCGAGGCAATGCGTAACTGATTCATAAAGTCGACAGTAGCCGCACGGTGCCTGGTTGGCAAGGGGACATGACCTGCGCAACGGCTACTTCTTGTATTGATCGTTGGGAGCCGATTCTGGCCGAGGGTATGCGAGAATTTTGCCGCAGGCCAGACGGGGGAGCTACTTTTTCAACAGAATCGGCCAAAAGGAGTCATTCAGGCCATCAATAAAACGGATGACTTGTTGTATTCACTGAATGGGATACCTTGTTGAGCCAGTTACTCATTGCTCAGGGAGAGCGCCATGTCTGTAGAAGTTCACCTTTCGGAAAATGCCTCTGAAGCAGAGCGGTTAGGAATTTTGACCCCATTGCTGGCCCATAACCTGGCCAACGGTGGAGACGACGCCCATGAAACTTTTGCTCTGTTGCTACGAGACGCTGACAGCAATGAAGTTATTGGCGGGCTGTACGGCAAGGTCTCTTATCGATGGCTGCTCATCGATCTTATCAGCGTTCCCGAGTCGATGCGTGGTCAGGGTATCGGAGAACGGCTAATGCGCATGGCTGAAGAAGTTGCGCAGAAAAAACACTGCATTGGTATCTGGCTGGAGACCTTCAGCTTTCAGGCTCCCGGGTTTTATCGAAAACTTGGTTACTCCGAATTCGGACGCCTGGCAGACTATCCACCGGGACATACCCGGCTCTATTACCAGAAGTCATTGTGCTGACCGCGTTTTGGATCTTGGGCCGATAGCTGTGCTTCGTAGCGGGCAGAAATCGGCCACTTAGCGGACGTTCGGCCTACATCCGCTTTTGATGCAAACTTGCCATTCGCTCCGAGCTTGTGGCGATGTGAGCATTGTTTCGATTGAGGAGTGGCTTCAACCATTTCTCGTTACTGCTCGAGCATCAAGCTACGCCAAATGATCATCGGCTTTTCTACAGGCACGACTTCTGGTTTCAACTGCTCCTGTGTGGGCCTGTTGTGCGGTGGTTGCTCCTCTGGTTCAGGCGCTGGAGTCTGATACTTGGTGGCATGCACGTTATCTACTGACATTTTTTGTAGTGCGCTTATTTGATTGTTATGGTGACTTTGCCTTTTGATCTGCCCTGCTCGACGTACCGCAACGCCTCTGCAGTCGATTCAAAAGGGAAGGAACGATCGATGACCGGTTTGATGACGCCAGCTTCGATAAGCGAGGTGATTCTTTGCAGTTGTACCCCGTCGGCACGCATAAACAAAAATGCATAGCTCACCCCATGCTTGCGGGCTTTTCTGCGAATACCGCTGCTCAGCAGGCGCATGACTTGCCGTAGCATCCAGGACAAGCCTTGCTCTTGGGCAAATTCTGCTGTCGGTGGTCCGGAGAGGGAAATGAGCTGTCCGCCAGGCTTGAGAACCTTGATCGATTTCTCCAGTACATCGGCACCGAGGCTGTTCAACACCACGTCGAAGTCGCGCAACTCGTTTGCAAAATCCTGCTGTTTGTAATCGATGACCACATCCGCCCCGAGTGCTTTCACCCATTCGACATTCGCCGTACTGGTGGTCGTCGCAACGAAGGCGCCGAGGTGTTTGGCGAGCTGGATGGCAAACGTGCCGACACCGCCGGATCCGGCATGAATCAACACCTTCTGGCCTTTTTTCACCTGGGCGGTCTCAACCAGCGCCTGCCAGGCCGTCAAGGCGGCCAAGGGGACGGACGCCGCTTCGGCCATATCGAGATTCGAGGGTTTCAGCGCGAGGGCGTTTTCGTTCACGGCGATCAGTTCGGCAAACGTCCCGATCCGTGCCTCGGGAGGGCGTGCATAGACTTCGTGTCCTGGCTTGAATCGCTTCACCGCCGAGCCCGTGCGAACGACCACTCCGGCCAGGTCATTGCCCAATACCAATGGGAATGTATAGGGCAGGATCAGTTTGAACTCACCCGTTCTGATCTTCGAGTCCAACGGGTTCACGCTCGTTGCATGCACCTGGATCAGAACGTCATGCACACCGACCGCAGGGTCGGGCACTTCGCCAATCGTTCCGTTCTGCTTGCCGTAGCGGTCGATAAAAAATGCCTTCATGTTGCAGCTGCTCTTGTCGGTGGAATGAGAATGGGGCGCGGCCCCGACAACGTTGATGCGATTAGACGTGCAGGCTGTCAGGCATCGAGGAACGCCAAAGCGTTGGCCACGAAATCGGTATGGTGCTGGAAAATGCTGCCGTGCCCAGCGTCCTGGTAAATGATCAGCTGCGCGTTGGGGATTCGCTTTGCCAGCTCAAGCGAGTTGACAGTGGGCACCATGATGTCGTTGTCCCCGTTGGCTATCAGCGTCGGCATACGCAGGCGACCGAGTTCTTGCGGCGCCTGCTTGCCCCACGCAGTTATGGCTTTCAACTGCCGTAAAAACGCGCGGGGTGTCGGGCCTTTGTCCCGGTCTTGCCGGCGCTCTTTCAAACGTTGCAAATACTCGGACGCGGCACGTTGGCCGTTGGCCGCGGTGGTAAAGAACAGGTAGAACTTGGGATCTCGTAGCGTCAGCAGCCCCTTGATCATTAACGGCCAGGTCACCGAGCCGACGTTGTCGATGCCTGTGCCGCCAGCCGGTCCGGTTCCGGTGAGGATCAATTTGCGCACGCGCTCGGGAGCTTTCAGGGCGATGTCTTGAGCGACGAAGCCGCCGAGTGAAAAGCCGAGCAGGTCAACCTTGTCCAAACCCAACGCCCGAATCAGGCCGATTGCATCGTCAGCCATTTCACCGACGGTCAATGGCGCGGCGCCACCCGAGCCACCGATACCGCGGTAATCGGTGGTGATGACACGCCGGTTTTTTGCCAGACCGTCGATGATCCTGGGGTCAAAGTTATCCAACACTGCCCCCCAATGGTTGAACATGACCAGCGGGACCTCCGTCCTGGGTCCCAGGTCACGATAGGCGAAGGGGATCCCGCCTACCAGAACCGACTGGTTCGCCGCGTTGATAAATAACGACTGCGAACCTGGATGATTGCTTCTAGCCAAAACAGTCATGTTTATTCCGTCCGATTGCGGGGCGAGGCCGACCTGCTCGACATGGGTCAGGCTTGAGTCAAATAGCGTTGCGCCACGGCGGACTGCCTGATCTGCGACAAAAGACCCTGACGTGCGGTTTGCAGGGCATCCCAGCGCTCGCCTTCATGCAGCGGAGGAATGGTCACCGGTTCGCGACGGTCGAAGCCAACCAGTGCGGCATCGACCAGATCACCCACTTCCATGATTTCGCTCAAGGTGTTGATGTCGATACCGGCGCGGTCCCAAATCTCCGTGCGGGTAGCAGCGGGCAGTACGGCTTGCACATAAACACCCTGAGGCGAAAGTTCCAGGCTTAGGCCTTGGGACAGGAACAGCACAAACGCCTTGGTCGCCCCATAGACCGACATGCCAAACTCAGGCGCCAGACCCACCACCGAACCGATGTTGATGATGGCGCCTTCACCTGCTTTGGCCAGGCGTGGCGCGATGGCGCTGGCGAGCCGCACCAGCGCAGTGGTGTTGAGGGCCACCAGTTGCGCAACGCTGTCGGTGCTCTGCTCGATAAAGTTGCCGGACTGTGCGGCGCCGGCATTGTTGACGAGGATGCCGATGCGCCCGTCATCCCGCAGGCGCGCTTCGACGGTGTGCAGGTCGCTGAGTTGAGTCAGGTCGGCCTGAAGCACTTCAATGGCGACGTTGTGTTCGCCACGCAACTTTGCGGCGAGCGTTTCCAGGCGCGAGTGGTCGCGGGCGACCAACACCAGATCATGCCCGCGTTGGGCGAAACGCTCGGCGTAAACCGCGCCGATGCCGGTGGAAGCGCCAGTGATGAGAACGGTAGGGTGAGTCGTCATGATGTCAGCTCTTTTTTCGGGAACATGAATGGGGATGGATGCACGATCGAAATCAGGCCCGATCAGCTTGTGCCTGGTTCGCGGCAGCGCTTGATTCGGCAAGCGTCGGGTAGTCGATGTATCCCGCCGCACCGCCGCCGTAGAGCGTGGAGGGGTCGAAGGCGGACAGTGGCGCACCGTTCTTGAGCCGCTCCACCAGATCAGGGTTGCCGATAAAAGGGCGGCCAAAGGCGATCAGGTCGGCCTTGTCATGCGTAAGGCGTGCCGTGGCCAGGTCCAGGTCATAGCCGTTGTTGGCGATGTAGGTGTTCTTGAAGCGTTGGCGCAAGGCGTCGAAATCAAAGGGCGCCACGTCGCGTGGCCCACCGGTCGCGCCTTCGACGACGTGCAGATAAACGATGTCCAGAGCATTGAGTTGATCGACGATGTAATCGAACTGAGCCTGTGGATCACTGCTCGATACACCATTGGCCGGAGAGACAGGCGAAAGGCGAATGCCCGTGCGATCAGCACCAATCTCGGCGGCCACGGCAGCCGTCACTTCCAGCAGCAGACGCGCACGGTTTGCGATCGAGCCGCCGTAGGCATCAGTACGCAGGTTGGCGCCGTCCTTAATGAACTGATCCAGCAAATAGCCGTTTGCACCGTGGATTTCCACGCCGTTGAAGCCTGCCGCAATGGCGTTTGCCGCCGCTTGGCGGAAATCGTTGACGATGCCCGGCAGTTCGTCAGTCTCCAGCGCTCGCGGCTCGGAAACGTCCTCGAAGCGATTGTTGACGAACACCTTGGTCGCGGGACGAAGCGCGGAAGGGGCTACCGGCGCCGCGCCTTGCTGTTGCAGATCCACGTGGGAAACACGGCCCACATGCCACAGCTGCAGGAAAATTCTCCCGCCCTTGGCGTGCACGGCATCGGTCACCTTGCGCCATCCCTCTATCTGCGACTGCGTGTAAATGCCCGGGGTGTCCTGATAGCCCTGTCCCTGCTGGGATATCTGCGAGGCTTCGGAAATCAGCAAACCCGCGCTGGCCCGCTGGCTGTAATAGGCAGCAGCAAATTCACTCGGCACAAAGCCTTTGCCTGCGCGATTGCGCGTCAGTGGAGCGAGAACCACGCGGTTCGACAGCGTCAGGGCGCCAAGCGTGTAAGGGGTAAACAGATTCTGGTCGCTCATGGGTGTGTGTTCCGTGCCCGTTGGTGAATTTCAAATGGCTGGCATTTAGGATGATGATCGAAATCTAAACTGTCAATGGTTTTGATTATGGTCAACATCTATGTATCATCAGGTGATGAATTTCCAGCGGTAGCGAGGTATCGAACATGCGAGTGTCCAAGGCCCAGGCCCAGGCAAATCGGGAGCACATCGTCGAAACGGCCTCAGTCGTGTTTCGCGAGCGCGGTTTTGACGGTGTCGGCGTGGCCGACCTGATGGCCGCCGCCGGTTTCACCCACGGCGGTTTCTATAAACATTTCGGTTCGAAGGCTGACCTGATGGCCGAAGCCTCGGCCAACAGTCTTGCGCAGTCACTGGCCAGCGCCGAAGCATTGAGCGTGAAGGATTTCATCGATGTGTATGTGTCCAGGGATCATCGCGACGGGCGCGCCACGGGTTGCACCATGGCGGCGTTGTGCGGTGACGCGGCGCGTCAGTCAGGCGATTTGAAGTCGGCATTCGCTGAAGGCATCGAGCGCACGTTGCAAACGCTCGGCGAAAAATACCCGACCGGGCCGGATGCGGCGCCGGGTGAGGCGAGGGTGAAAATGATCGACCTGCTGGCGCGCGCGGTCGGCGCGATCATGTTATCGCGCGCCTGTCCTGACGACTCGGCGCTGGCCGATGAAATTCTGGCGGTGTGTCACGCGCAAATGACCGCATCATTATCTGTTCAATCGTAGATTCAGTCGTAGAGGGGATAAATGGATGTTGCACAAAGCGCGCTGACTTGCTTCGTCGTTGGACGACACGCACGGATGACCGTTTTGGCCGATTGCAAAATAAGCGGGAAAAGTGAAAGAACAGCAATCCGAAATTGGTAGAGATATGCAGGCGAGTTCCCAGCCAATTCTGATTGCTCTTGTCACCGAAGCGCTTAAGGCGACCCTGTCCAAACACATCCCGAAATAGACTGTAAAACAAGGCTGGTTTTCGGAGAATCGCTCTCCCTATAGCCGATCGTCTTCCTCTTTATGGTAGTTGCCGGTCGCCGTCCACTTGAGTAACGCTGACTAACTACTGTCCTCCAGGCAACCAATGACCGCTGTGTGGTTTCTTGCCGGTCGCGAAGGGCAACAGAATCGACCCAATATAGATAGTCCGTCAGGATTTCGTACTCTCAAACCCCATCCGCGAATTTGCAAACCACTGACGACATATTGGTAGGTCTGGAGAGTGGCATGACCACCACGCAAAAACTGACTCAAACAACGCTATGTGCAATGTCAGATCGAAGGTTATGGGCTGTCATGAAATGAAAAAACGCTGTCGCCAAATGAAAGGCTGGCGCACGCCACGTCTATAAACTCCTCCTCAAGCTTGCGCAGCAAGCCCAGCTATTTGGCTGTTGGCGCTCACGGACGCGAAACGTCTTTGGAGAAATCTGCGCATTTCCTACGAATGGAGAAGAGACAATGAGTGAGCGGTCGATAACGCAGTTCTTTTCCGCTCTAGGGGCCCCGCTTTGCATGCTGCGGCAGTCTTGGGGGCAGCGCGAGCAGATGGCAAAAATCTCCGTTTTCTGCGTCCTCCCCGACTAGTGCGCTGTCGGTTGGACGGCACATTGTTACCAAAACAGCAGTAGACTGCCACAGATCATAAGCTGGCTATCTATTAGTATGCTTTGTATATTTGAAAATTATTCATCAACTTTGAATCTGGATAATTAAGAATTTTAACAAACTAACAAACTAACAAACTAACAAACTAACAAACTAACAAACTAACAAACTAACAAACTATAAGTGATTAATATCTAACTTACAAATATATTGCTATAAGTCAACAGCCTGGCTGCGCAGTCGCCCTAATAAAGCTTACGTTTAAAAAGCGTTCCTAAATCACATTGCTGAAGATAAAAATAAGTAATAGTTTTTGCGATTTGTTTTTTTGTTATATTCATAAATTGTACAATCAAAAACCATGACAAACTTTGCAAAGATATCACTTCAATGCCCTCAATGCTGGATGCTCGATATAAATAATCGAATCCTGTTTGACGGTGCCAATCAAATACACTTGACAAATATTGAGAACATCATTGTAAAGAACATGCTCCTCAAGGAGGAGCGCATAATCAGTAGGGCAGAGCTAATTAGTAGTATTGGGAGAGAGCCTGGCCTCTATCGTGGCCTGGAGATGAGTTTGAGTAGGCTGCAAGTAAAGTTCAAGAAAAGCGCTGGAGGTAGGTATCTCTTTCGCGCAGTCAGAAATCGTGGATACTGCCTCACTCAATCCATACATATTAATGGGGAACCGTCTCGGGAGTTTACGTGAGGTAAGCGGCAATACACCATGGTCATATGGCTGATGATGACTAACGAACTTATGAATTTAGGGGGGCAGCGTTTAAGATGAGTGAGTTAACTTTTTACGATGGGCCTTGCGCTTTGATACTGGTGCAGCGGATATGAAAATGCCATCGCATAACTTCTGAGTTATGCGACGACTAATTCGGGCGTGAAACTGTCGCACGTACTCAGTTATCTGAGACATGAGATGTACAGATGTGGCATTGAGAAAGAAGGGAGGTAAATCCGATACGCTCGGTTCCCACTCAGGACAAAAATCTGGAGTCGCAGCGAAGCACACTGACGACTTTAGCCTGTCACAACTGACCGAAAATGGCCGCTTCTGACCCGACTGCTGCCCTTCCTGACTGGCAGAATTCGACCCATTCCGCCACTCAAGGATTTCACCGCCGACTACTCTAAAACCAAGCCAGATTTCAACGGTGCACAGTCAGATATCGAGCGTTACTTTTGCCTCTGGGAAACCGATATGACAAATCCTCAAAATAACGCCGAACCCGACGAGGATTTAGCTCGGGTGATTATGGGGAAAGGTCCCTACACCTATCTATTGCTGCTCTTGCTAGGGTTGATCCTTCTGTTTCCCTTTCTTGAGGAAGGTATATTTGCTCGTACCTTGCTCGGCATTCTTTTTTCGATCGTGCTGCTCGTGGGGGCTTTCGCCACCAGGCAGACTCGGCGGGGGTTCATTCTCAAACTGGGCCTGGCGTTGCTTGGGGTTGGCCTTCAATGGACGGCGTTATGGACTGAGAGTATCGCGATTCTTGGCCTTGCCGGGATAGCGTATACGGCGTCTCTTGCAGTCTCGTTTAGCGGAGTGCTTCTCTACATTCTCAAGCGCGGGCCAATTACAGCTGGCAAGCTGCATGGTGCGCTGGCGGGTTACATCATGCTGGCTTTCGTTTGGTCCTTCGTTTATGCCCTGGTGGAGATATCCAGCGCTGGTTCATTCGGGCCTGGCCAACTCGACTTCGCACAGCCTGGTACGTTCTTCAAATTAATCTATTTCAGCCTCACGACGCTCACAACCACCGGTTACGGAGATATTCTCCCGTTGACCAATCACGCCCGCTCACTGGTAATGGTCGAAGAGTTTTCAGGCGTCTTTTACGTTGGTGTTGTAATCGCTCGTTTTGCCGGTCTTTATCCATCGAATCAGGCTAAGTGACGGACGACCGACTGCTGATGGCCTATGCCATTGAAGAAGTCCGCCTCGGTTTTCATTGAAGCTGCATGGCGGACGGAGCATTCCATCCGCCATGCAAACCCTTGTTTCAGAGGCTGAGGAAGCCGCTGTAGAGGCCGTAACCCGCGATCAGCGCACCTATCATCACGGCAACGAAAATGACCTTTTCAATGGAGGTGAACACCGGTTGGCCCAGTTCGCGCTTGGCCTTGGCGAACAGGATTGCGCCGGGAGCATAAAGCAGTGCAGACAGCAGCAGGTACTGCGCCCCGGCTGCGTACACCAGCCATACGGCATAGAGCACAGCGATCACCCCGACTATCAGGTCCTTGGTCCGCTCGCCTTGAGCCTCCTCATAGGTTTCGTTACGCCAGGCCAATAGTAAAGCGTAGGCGGCGGACCAGAAGTACGGCACCAGGATCATCGAGGTTGCCAGGTACAACAGGCTTAAATAGGTGGAACTGTTGAACAACGTGATAATCAGGAACAGCTGGATAAGCCCGTTGGATAGCCATAGCGCATTGGCGGGGACCTGATTAGCGTTCTCCTTGCGCAAGAACTCCGGCATGGTGTGGTCGCGGGCACTGGCAAAGAGGATTTCCGCGCAGAGGAGTGTCCAAGACAACAGCGCACCGACCAGCGAGACGATCAGCCCTGCGCTGATCAGTACTGCCCCCCAGTGACCCACCACATGTTCCAGTACGCCCGCCATGGAAGGATTTTTCAGGCCGGCCAGTTGTGCCTGGGCCATGATCCCCTGAGAAAACACGTTAACCAGAACCAGTAAAAGCAGCACCCCGACGAAGCCAACCACAGTCGCCTTGCCGACGTCGCTGCGCTTTTCAGCACGGGCGGAAAAGATGCTGGCCCCTTCAATGCCAATAAACACCCAGACGGTGACCAACATCATGTTGCGAACCTGATTCATCACCGTGCCCAGGTCACTGTTGCCAGCGCCCCAGAAGTCGCTGGTAAAAACATCCATCTTGAAGGCCACGCCGGCAATGACAATGAACAGCGCCAGCGGGACCATCTTGGCGATGGTTGTGATCACGTTGATGAAGGCGGCTTCCTTGATTCCGCGCAGAACCAGAAAATGCAGGAGCCAGAGCAGCACGGAGGCGCAAATGATTGCCGGTAGCGTGTTGCCTTCTCCGAACATAGGGAGGAAGAACCCGAGGGTACTGAACAGCAACACCATGTAGCTGACGTTGCCGATCCAGGCACTGATCCAGTAACCCCAAGCCGATGAGAAACCCATGTAGTCGCCAAAACCGGCCTTGGCATAGGCGTAAACCCCGCCATCGAGCTTGGGCTTGCGGTTGGCCAGTGTCTGGAAGACGAATGCCAGCATCAGCATGCCGACGCCAGTGATCAGCCAGCCAATCAGCGTGGCGCCAGCACTGGCACTTTTAGCGATGTTCTGCGGTAGCGAAAAAATCCCGCCGCCCACCATGGAGCCGACGACCAGAGCGATCAAGGCTCCGAACTTCAACTTATCGCTTGAGGCAGAGATCTGGGTATCTTTGTGAGGCAGGGCATCTTTGTCGATGTTGCTGACGGAGTCGACCATCTGAATCTCCTTACCGAAACGGAATCGTTCAAGAGGTGACGGGCTAACAAGAGATGGTCGCTAATGCACTGCATGACCCCTTCGAGTGACGCATGCCACCGAACAGACTGCTTTTTCGCTGCGGCAATGGGGTTGATGTCACTGCCCCCCGCAGCTGGGCACAAACAACTAAAACGCATTTAAGTCGCAGTTTCGTACCAGCCAAAACTGGCTTCTGCTGCTTTGAACCTGGCTCGATCGTTAGATCCACCTGGCTCTCCCGAAAGAGGGGATGCAAGATTCAAGCAACTTCAGTGTAGCTTCCATTCGTATATTGCAATCTGCGAGCCTGCGCATTCCTTGGAGCGTTGGCGAAGCCAGCTACAGATCGCAGTTCGCATTAGCAGCCTTCGGCAGCTCGGTAGGGAATTCCCGCGTTGGCTTTGGCAAGCCATTCGCAGTTCACCGGACCGCAGTCACTCAGGCAACCCAGCCAGCCGTAACCCATCAGCAAACCGTGCAAAATCCTCAGGACGCTGGATTGGCAGCCAGTCCTTCAGGTTAGAGACGCGCAAGGACGGATCCAGCTCGTGCAATCGCTGCATCGCCTGCTTCGCTTTGTCCTTGCGTCCGCTGAGCGCATGACTGGCCGCCATCAGGGCAACCGACACGAGGAGGCAGGGCAGGTTACCCAGCGCCTTTTCCGCCCAGGCAGAAGCGGGATCGAAGCGCCCGGCGAAGAAGTGTGCGAGCGCCATCCCGACCTGCATCCTGAACATTTCCGGATCCAGCGGACTCAAGCGAACGGCATGGGTTAAATCCGCAATGGCGGTGTCTGTTTCACCGCGCAGCGCGCGCAGGATTCCGCCCAGGTACCAGGCGGGAGCGAGGTTGGGGTTGAGCAGGCGTGCCCTGTCGAGCAGGGCAATGCCGCCATCGATATCGCCGGCGAGATGGCCAAGTGCATGTCCGCCTCGCGTCAGCGCCACCGCATCGTCCCGGCCGAGTTCCACCGCCAAACGCGCAAGTCGTGCGCCCTCGGCGATCTCTTGAGTCCGATCGGTCATCCAGCCATTCAACTTGCGCCAGAAGTGGCACCAGGCTGCCATACCGTAGGCCGAGGCAAATTCCGGATCGAGCTCGATGGCCTTGTAGAACAACGGCAGTGCTTGCTCGATGGCTTCGCGGGTGCCGTTGTGCAGTTTCGGCATTCCGCGCAGGTAATAGTCGTAGGCGTCCAGGCTTTCCGTTGGTTTGCGCTTGGCGCGCTCGATTTCCGCCCGTTCCAGCTGCGGCGCTATGGCGCCGACGACGCTTTCGGCGATTTGATCCTGCAGCTCGAAGATGTCGTGGAGCATGCCTTCGAAGCGCTCCGCCCAGATATGCATCCTGGTTGTCGCGTCAATCAGTTGCCCAGTGATACGTACCTTGTTCCCGGACTTGCGCACGCTACCTTCCAGCACGTAGCGCACGCCGAGCGTCTGGCCGACGCCCTGGACGTCCACGGCCCGACCCTTGTAGGTGAAGCTTGAATTGTGTGCGATGACGAACAGCCAGCGGATACGCGACAGGGCGGTGATGATGTCCTCCACCATGCCGTCGGCGAAATATTCCTGCTCCGGATCGCCGCTCAGGTTGTGGAAGGGCAGGACAGTAATGGAGGGTTTGTCCGGCAGGACGAGGGTGGGCGCAGGCGTTTGCTTCAGGTCCACGGGGGTGGGTTCTTCGATGTCAGGCTGTGGCGTTTCCCCGACCTCATCCACCTTGATCTCGCCGACGAAGCGGTATCCCTTGCGGGCGACCGTGCGCACCAGTCGCTGCTCTTCGCCGGTATCGCCGATGGCCTTGCGCACCGCATTGATGTGGCTGGTGATCGTCGATTCCGAGACGATCCGACCGCTCCACACGGCCTTGAGCAGGTCGTCCTTGCTCATGACGCGATCGCGGTTGCTGACGAGCTGCAGCAATAGATCAAAGACTTGTGGCCCGACAGCCACGACTTGCCCGCGCAAGGTCAGTTCCCGGCGCTGCTGATCGAGCACGTAGTCTTCAAACACGAATTGCAAGGTGAGGATCCCCTGGTCGAGCGCCCCCGACTCCGTGTCTGAGCTGGCGGTTGGTAAGAGGTATCGATAATACGGCAGCGCCTGGCCCGCTGCACCGTTTGCGGCAAGGGAGACCCGTCGAATAACTGTTTTTCTGGACGAAAAACCAAGCTTCCCTGAAGGCAAACTCAAGGCAGGCACAAGGACGTCCCTGACGCACGCTGGCATTCTCGATCTACATCGACAGCAATGGTTGCCGTCGAGAAGCGGAGAGAAACCATGAAGATCGTCGTCATTGGAGGCACCGGCCTCATCGGATCGAAACTTGTGCAGAACCTCCGCGAGCGCGGCCATGACGCGCTCGCAGCCGCCCCTAGCACGGGCGTGAACAGCATCACCCGCGAGGGCCTGGCCCAGGCGATGGATGGCGCCGATATTGTCGTCGACGTGGCGAACGCGCCTTCGTGGGAAGACCAGGCCGTTCTCGAGTTCTTCGAAACGTCGAGCCGTAACCTGCTGGCTGCCGAGGCGGCCGCTGGCGTTCGCCATCACGTGGCCCTGTCGATCGTCGGCAGTGAACGGCTTCCCGAGAATGGCTATTTCCGGGCCAAGGTCGCGCAGGAAAACCTGATCAAGGCGTCCGGCATTCCTTACACCATCCTGCGTGCCACACAGTTCTTCGAGTTTGTCGGCGGCATTGCGCAGGCGGCCACCGTCGGCGAGGAGATTTGCCTGTCGCCGGCGCTGATCCAGCCGATGGCGTCCGACGACGTGGTGGCGGCGCTCACCGAGGTCACGCTGGCAACGCCGGTCAATGGCACGGTCGAAGTCGCCGGTCCCGAGGCCATGCCGCTCGACGAACTGGTCAGGCGCTTCCTGCGGGCCACTCAGGACACGCGCAAGGTCGTGCCGGATGTGCACGCGCGCTACTTCGGTTCGGTGCTCGACGATCAATCGCTGACGCCCGGCAAGAACCCGCGCCTGGGCGCGATCCGCTTCGAGGACTGGCTCGGTCAGTCGACGGCCCAAGCGGCGCGCTGAGGCTACCCAAGACACATCAGGAAAGCGGCGACCCGGTATCGGGCCGCGCGCTCACACCACCTACGCACCAAGGAGCATTGCCATGGTTACCCGATTTCTCTTGGCCGCTGCCTTCGCGGCACTGTCGATCAGCGCAGCGTCGGCCGCCGAGCCGCCCGCAGGCAAGGTGACGGTCGTATTCGACCGCCCCATTCCCAACCTCCCAGGCAAGAGCATGAAGGGCGTGCTGGTCGAGTATGGGCCGGGCGCCGCGTCGCCGTCCCACACCCATCCAAAAACGGCCTTCATTTATGCAACGGTCCTGGAGGGCTCGTTTCGCATCAAAGTCAAAGGCGAGCCGGAAAAGATCTACAACGTCGGCGAAAATTTCGTAGAGGAGCCGGGCTCCGTGCACGAAGTCAGCGCCAACGCCAGCGACACGAAACCTGCACGCCTGCTGGCCGTGTTCGTCCTCGACAGCGACGAAAAGGAACTCGTTACACCTATTAAAAAGTGAGCCGATCAACGCGCTCATCGACGCTCGACAGCCGGGCGGCAGGTCACTGCCGTCCTGCGGTTGTTGCAGGTCCTTGGCATGGAACAGGAAACAAGAACATGAACTCGCTTCAGGACAAGGCCGCCATTGCCACCGGCGCAAGCGATGAGATCCCTGTCGTGGTGGCGCGGCAAAGCAAGAGAAAGATGATCGGCATCCTGCTGTGCATCGGTGCCGTGGTGGTCTTGGCTGGCGGATGGGCCATGGCGTTTTCGAGCGGTGCGACCTCCACCGACAACGCTTATGTGCGCGGCGACCTCACTTCGCTCGCCGCCAAGGTTGCCGGCTATGTCACGGCGGTAGAAGTAGAGGACAACCAGACCGTCCGGGCGGGTGACGTCCTGTTCCGGATTGACGATCGGGACTATCGTGCACGGCTTGCGCAGGCCGTTGCCAATGTCAGCGCTGCCGAGGCTCGCCTGACCCATGTCGATGCCGAAACCCAGCTTCAGCGTGCCCTGATTCGACAGGCCGAAGCCCAGCGACGCTCGGCCTCCGCCGAGATGAATCTGGCAACCAAGACCCATGATCGCAGCCGCAAACTTATCGTCAGCAACGCGGTCAGCCAGGCCCTCGTCGATGAAACCGGCACGGCACGTTCCAGAGCCGAGGCGACGGTCTCGGCAGCGTCGGCAACGGTAGAAGCTCAACAGCAACGCATCGCCGTCCTTGTGGCCCAGCGAGAAACTGCCGTTGCTGCTGTGGCCCAGGCACAGGCCGCGCGCGATCTGGCCCAGATCGATCTCGACAGCACCGTGGTCCACGCACCTGTTGATGGCGTTATCGGTAACCGTCAGGTCCGGGTCGGCCGATTCGTTACGCCGGGTGTTTCGTTGCTCGATATCGTGCCGGTCGATGATGTGTGGGTCGTGGCGAACTTCAAGGAAACCCAGCTCGAACATATCCGCCCCGGTCAGCGTGTGCGCATCACGGTCGATGGTTATCCCGACGGGGTACTGGAAGGCGTGGTCGACAGCTTTGCTCCGGGTAGCGGGTCCGCGTTCAGCTTGCTCCCCACAGACAACGCAACAGGGAACTTTGTGCGTGTCGTGCAGCGGGTTCCGGTAAAAATCCGGCTTGCCCACAACCCGTTGCCGGGCCGCATCGTCCCTGGCTTGTCCGCGCGTGTTGAGGTTGCGCAAGGGGGCGGCTCATGAACACGGTTGCCAGCGCCACGCGGAGCAACGCTAGCGCTACGACCGGTGTCCTGCTCATGGCGGGCATCGTGCTCGCCACGCTGACGGAAGCGATCGCCAGCACCGTTTTGTCGCTCGGACGCAGCGACATCATCGGCGACACCTATGCAACGCCTGATGAGTTTGCCTGGTTGGATATCGGCTACATCGTGCTCAAGCTGATCGGGTTCATGACCGCCCCTTGGCTGATGAACCGTTTCGCTGCGCGTCATGTGATCATCGGCTCAACCCTGGTCATGGGCCTGGCGTGTGGCATTGCCGCCATCACCGCTCGGCTGGATCTGCTGGTTGCACTTCGGGTGATTCAGGGCTTCGCCGGCGGCACCCTGCTGGTCGGGGGCCAGGCGATCATATTTCGCGCTTTTCCGCGGTCCCGTCAGCCCATCCTCCAGGCCCTGTTTGCCATGGGCTCCGTTGTCGCGCCCGCGACGCTTGCCCCGGCGCTTCAAGGGTGGTTGATCGATAGCCAATCCTGGACATGGATCTTCTTCAGCGTTGTCCCGATTGCCTTGGCGGCTAGCGGGCTTGTGCTGATCGCAGACGGCCCAATGCCCGCCAAGGTCCGGCAGCGTCCGTTTGACTGGATCGGCTTCTTGCTGATATCCACCACGCTGTTGTGTTTCACCTATGTTCTCAGCCAGGGCAGCCGATGGGACTGGTTCGAGGAGCCTCGCATCCTGTGGCTAACCGTGATTGGCGCAGCGGCTTTGCTGGCATTTCTCGGCCAACAAGTGTTGGCCAAAGGGCAGGGCCTGCTCGACTTCACCCTGTTCAAAACGAGCGATTTTTCCTTCGCCTTTATCGTCAGTTTTGTCGCCGGCGCCGCCTTGTTCGGCAGCGCGTTTCTGATTCCGGCGTTCGCCCTGTCGGTCCTCGGGTTCACGCCTACCGATGCCGGTCAGCTGCTGTTGCCCAGTGGCGCATTTTTTGTCGGCGCGCTTCTCATATCTGCTTATCTCATGCAGGCCCACCGCGTTGCGCCGTTCGCCACCGTGCCCTTTGGAATCCTGATGATTATGGTGGCGATGTGGATGCTGTCCGGTTCGACCAGCGAAAGCGGCGCGGACGACATGATGGGGGCTATCCTGTTGCGCGGGTTGGGGCTTGGCTTCCTGTTTCTATCGATCACGCTGATCGCCTTCAGCCACCTCAACAGCCGGAACCTTGCGAGTGGAATAGGCCTTTTCAATACAGGGCGCCAGTTGGGTGGCCTTATTGGGGTCGCAGGGCTCCAGACACTGATCGACCATAACGTCGTCACCAATGCCGTGGTCCTCGGCGCCAACGTCACCCCAGGCGGGGCCGCGGTCATCGAGCGGATGACGACCACGACAGCCATGCTGAGCGCGAAAGGAATGGATGCAGTGGCCGCGGGCCGGGCAGCGACGAGCCTTCTGGGCCGGTTGGTGACAAGTCAGTCCACGGTGATTGCCTTCGACGCAGCGTTCGTTGCCGTGGCCCTGCTGTTTGTAATCGCTGCCCCCATTCTGGTCGGCATCAAGATCGGATTCGCACGATACGAGAAAGTGCGCGCTTCACGAGCAGTAGCGTGAGACAGCCCACCTGCCAGCGACCAACTACACTTTCTCCAGCCAATCCGGGCAACCGTCCGGGGCACACTCCAGGAGGAATCATGACACGGAAAAATGTCTCCAGCCCCGAACCAACGGGTACGAAACCCAATGCGCTATTGAGCCTGCCTGACATAAATGCTCTCGCGAAGATATCCATCACCGATCCTGACAAGACGCACCCGGCGTGGATCAAGGAGCAGTTCCCTGAGTACGTGGACCCGCATGCAGGACATGAAACCAGGACGGTTCGCGAGATTAACCACAAAGGGCATGTTGTCCGGATCGTGACCACCTACCAGGTGGAGGTTGATGGGGCTCCGGTCCAGGCGCATCTGTTTGTGGACGATGCGGGCCAGGTCCATACGCACGCCACCCCATTCGTCACTTACGGATCGGCTCTCGACTTGATGACCGCGGTGATCGACGCCTATCCAGAATCCTTCGCCAAGGGCGATGGCGACGGGGGAGAGCAGCCCGACCACCATGCCCACGGAGCACATCATGATCAGGTCTAATGCTGTCAATGATCTCCCGGCGCTTAAGAAATACGTCGAAGGGGTAAAGCGACTCAAGGATCCCGCGCAGAATCCGTGGCCCGGGCAGGCCAATCTCTCGATTTATGATTCGTTCGTGGCCTGGCATCACCGGGCCATGATGATTTCAACGCCTGCGGGACAGATGGCCAGGAACGCTGCGCATGGCGGGCCATCATTCTTGCCGTGGCACCGCTACTTTCTCGTGCGCCTGGAAACCTTGCTTCGCAAGGCGATAAACGACCCACACTTTCGAGTCCCGTACTGGGATTGGAACACTGACGCGGAACTTCAGGACCCGAGGACTTCACTCATCTGGTCGGATGAATACCTTGGGCAGTTCGTGAATGGGCAGTGGCGGGTGCGATTGACGGGTAATGGCCGCACCATGGAACTCGACGGGGTAAACCGCCCCCTGGTGCGCTATCTGGGAAGAGGTGGGTCACTGCCCAGCCGAGCCAATGTGCGCAAGGTCATCCATGAAAACCCGGTGTATGACAAAGCGCCCTACAACGCGGCGCAGTCCACCGGTGGTGCGCGCAACAGCATCGAGGGATGGGCGGGCGAAGAACACATTCATAACAACGTTCATGTGTGGGTCGGTGGTGACATGGGATTGTCGTCCTCGCCGAACGATCCAGTGTTCTTTCTGCATCATTGCAACGTCGACCGGCTCTGGGCTGCATGGCAAGCGAAGCATCCCGCCGCCGCATACGTACCTGCGGGAAATGCCCCGGATACGCTCAAGTTCCATCGGATTGATGACCCGATGTACAGCCCTTTTCCGGAAAAGGTGACACCTCGAGATGTCCTGAATTACAGCCAGTATTACAAGTACGACACCTTGGGCGATTTGCTTTAGACAGCATCATACGGTGGCGCCTGCGGTGATACTGAACGCCTGCTCTTCCAGACTGGTTTGTATCAACGCAGCCAGTTGTCGGGTGGCAGGCGCCAGGTGTTCTGCTCCACGATAAAGCACATAGCCGAGGGTCGGCAGCGTGGGTAGGCCGGCAATGACGGCGAGATGTCCTGGCAGTCCAATGCGGGTTCGCAACGTGAGGCCCAAACCGGATATTTGATCCCGGCTACCTGGGCGGTCCGCGCAGCCATGACTTTGTGCTGATCGCGATTACTGCCGGCCGCCCTCGGGACATCGAGACGAAACAGCGTTTCTATCGCAACCTGGTCGAGAGACTGAGTCGAGCACCAGGCATCGACTCTGAAGACATCATGGTGGTGATTACCACTACCGCGGCAGATGAATGGTCGTTTGGTGGCGGGCGGGGTAATGATGGCGCACCTCAGGGGTGCATGCGGTCGGCGTAGGAGTTGACTTGAGGGCAGGATAGATAAAGCAAAAGACAGGCTCGAAATAATCTGGCCGCCACCTTATTTCCTGTCACGCCATCGACTTCGGGCATGGAGGTAGGCCGTCAAATCGCTATAGCCCAATTGAGCTGCAATCTCTGTTAACGACTCGCCTTGCAATTCAAGATGCAGTTCCAGTTCTGCACGAACCTGATCGAGTAATTGCCTGAAGGTCGTGCCTTGTTCTTCCAGGCGTCTGCGTAATGTCCTGGGCGTCTGGTGCAGCGTCTTTGCCAGATTGTCCAGATTTGGCGTTTCACCTCTGGCCAGAGAGCGTCGCGCACCTTCGGCAACCTTGGCTGACCAACCGCTGAAATTGCGATGCGCGGCAATCCGTCGATCCAGTTCCTGAGTCAATAACTCCAGCATCCCGTGATGACGGGTCTGCATTGGCAGGCTCAAGCTTTGCGCATGGAAATAGAAGCGGTTAACCGGGCAGTCAAACTCGATGCGGTCTCCAAACCATTGGGTGTATTGCTTGTAATACGACGGACGCGAATGCATGAATTTTGCCAGAATCGGCTGCACATCCTGCCCCGTTCCACGTCGCAATTGCGCGATGGACATCACGCCGTAGTGTTCGATGACATACCGCGCCAACTCGCCTGGCGCATCGACGCACAGCTCGATTCCGACGCCGTTTTCGTCATTCACCAACCTCACGTTGTCGGTGTCCGATGCAAGCGGTGCGTACCGGGCCCAAAGGTGCATGGACGACAAAACGTCGGGGCTATAGAGGCAAAGATAAGCCAGAACGTGCCAGTCCTGAGGCGTGAACAGCGCGAACAGTTTTAACCCGATCGCCGGATCAATGCGCGCCGCCTCGCGCCAAAGCTGATCCAGTTCGATCAGGCTGTAATCCGTGCTTTTTCGGGAAACCTGGCTGTCAAGAAAGCGCTCCAGCACTTGGCCCAGCCTGCCTCGATGAAAGCGCTGGGGCGGGCGATTGGCCGGTTCTAGCTCGATTCTGTCCATTTCGCGCATTGGGAGGGCTGGCTCCTGGGTTTCTAATGACATGGCATTGCCCGCAAGGGCCTGAATCGAGAGTGCCATGAATATAACAATGCTCGCCAATAACCCTGCTGTAATCGTGGCCGGGATTTTCCTTGCCTTCATTTTGCTGGAACTGGCCTGTTCTTCGTTTCGTCAGTCGTCAGGCGGCAAACGTGACGTACTCATTGAAGTCGTCGGCTCCGGCATCCTGGTGGCGGTCACATTCCCTTTAGTCATGTGGCTAAGTGGCAAGATACTAAGTCACGCTGTACCGGAGATGAAGGACGCATTGGCTGGAATCCCGTGGATTGCAGGATTTGTCTTGTTTTTACTGTTCGATGACATGACCCAATACTGGTGGCATCGCCTGACTCACCGGGTTCCCGCACTTTATGCATTGCACCGTGCGCATCATTCCGCACCCTATATGAGTGTGCGCATCGTCTATCGCAACAACAGTTTTTACTATCTTCTGATGCCCGGCATCTGGTTATCCGGGGTGTTGATCTACCTTGGGCTTGCGCCGGTTTATTATGGTTATCTGATTCTGAAAATGACCGTGATCTTCGCGGCACACAGCAGCGTTGCGTGGGACGACAAACTTTATCGCATCCGCGCATTACGCCCGGTTGTCTGGGTTTTGGAACGAACCTTCTCCACACCCTCCACTCACTCTGCGCATCACGGTTTGACGGCCGAGGATGGCGTTACCCATTACAAAGGCAATTTCGGCAACCTGTTATTTTTTTGGGACATCCTGTTCGGAACCGCAAAAATTACCCGTCGACGTCCGCCAGCCTACGGCATCGAACACGTGTCACCGATAAGCTGGAAAGAAGAATTGTTCTGGCCCATCGTGCGTTCCCGCCATACCGCTCCCAAGGTAAACGCTAACCGGAAAGTGGCGCGATGAGTCGTCCTCTTGTCCAGGTCAATCAGTCAAGGTTGGGGCTGATACGGTTTTTACTTCGCCATCTGCACCTGTAATGGGATCAGCCTGCGGCTCACAATGACAGCACGGTCAGCAGCGGCGGTAGCCGCTGCACCGCAAACTCATAACGTAGGAGGCCCAATGGGCAAGATGGCATTTTTCCTGGGTGGATTTCTGGTGTTGACCATTTTGATTGGTGCGCTTGCCACGATCTCTCCGGTGTAGGTGAGAGGGCGGCTCTCGCCTTGAGATCCCGGGCGTTCATATCTGCTCCAGCAACCAGGTACGGAACGCGATGAGTGACGGCAGTATTTCGTTGCGCGGCGGGTAGGTCAGGTAGTAACTGCGCTGACTGGCGAAGGGCAGGTCCAGGCCGATCAGCTCTGAATTGGCCAATTCATCGGCCACCAGAATACGAGGCACCAG
This sequence comes from Pseudomonas sp. F-14 TE3482, assembly GCF_053629455.1. Classification (NCBI taxonomy): domain Bacteria; kingdom Pseudomonadati; phylum Pseudomonadota; class Gammaproteobacteria; order Pseudomonadales; family Pseudomonadaceae; genus Pseudomonas; species Pseudomonas sp. F-14 TE3482. Next base: position 5,280,335 of record NZ_JBRJII010000001.1, on the reverse strand, counting down.
ACCTATTCCGATGCCGGCTCTGACGGCCTGGATCAAGTGTGAGGTGAGTTCGAAACTCGGCCCCAGGCGCATCATTCGATGGGGCAAGCCGTGGTGGCTGAACCACTCGCCCCAGACGTTGGAATTACTCGCGACATTGAGCAGCGTCTGCCCGCCAATGCGCTCCGCAGGCCAGGCGTCATGGGCCTTGGCCGCTTGCGGAGAAATGATCACCATCAGTTCTTCCGTGTGCAGCCGATGGCTGATCAGGCCCGGTAAATCAGCATTGCCGACGACAATCGCAGCATCAATGCCGCTGGTTTCAAAGTCGATGGCGTCGATCCGGGAGTTGATGTGCACCAGCATGCCAGGATGGCTTTTATAAAAGTCATGAAGGCGCGGCAATAACCACTTCGAGCCGAAGGTCGGCAATGTGGCCAGGCGCAATGTGCCGCTGCCGGATTGATAAGCCATGGCCTGCAACGTGGCGCTACGGATGCGTCCGAGCGCTTCGCTCATTTCCCGCTGATAAAGACGACCGACATCGGTCAACTTCACCTGGCGGCCTTCACGGCGAAACAGCGTCAGGCCCAGTTGCTGCTCCAGCGCCTGGACTTGGCGGCTGACTGCGCTTTGGGTCAGGGAGAGTTCCAGCGCAGCGTGGGTGTAGCTTTCATGTCGGGCGGCGGCTTCAAAGGCTAGCAGCAACGACATCGAGGGGGTGAGGTGACGGTAATTCATTCGTAAAAGTCATCAATAGCGGCAGGATTATCCGTTTGTCCGGTGCCCGAGCCTGCAGGATCATTGGCATAGCCGACCACCTGAGGCTGACCCATTAATGCTCAGGCGACAAGTGTTTTGATTTTTCCGTGATTAGACCTACAAGAGACCATCCTGCGATGATCGCCCAGTTGACGACCGTTGAACCCGCGGCACAGTACCCGGAATTTCTGCAAGCCCTGCGCGCCAGCGGCTTCCGCGGTCAGCTCAGCGCCGACTATGCCACTCGGACCGTGCTGGCGACCGACAACTCGATTTACCAGCGTCTGCCGCAAGCGGCGGTGTTCCCCCTGGACGCGGACGACATCGTGCGCATCGCGACATTGATGGCCGAACCACGCTTTCGCCAGATCAAGCTGACCCCGCGAGGCGGTGGCACCGGGACCAATGGCCAGTCATTGACCGAAGGCATCGTGGTCGACTTGTCGCGGCATATGAACACTGTCCTCGAAATCAACGTCGCCCAGCGTTGGGTGCGGGTGCAGGCGGGCGTGGTCAAGGACCAGCTGAATGCCGCGCTCAAGCCTCATGGGCTTTTCTTCGCCCCGGAGCTGTCGACCTCCAACCGCGCCACCGTGGGCGGCATGATCAACACGGACGCCAGCGGCCAGGGCAGCTGCACCTATGGCAAGACCCGCGATCACGTTCTGGAATTGCACAGCGTACTGCTCGGCGGTGAGCGCCTGCACAGCCAGCCTCTGTCCGACGCGGAGCTGGAGGCGGTGTGTACGCAGCCCGGCCGCATCGGCGAGGTGTACCGCACCGCGCGGCACATTCAGGAAACCCAGGCCGACCTGATCGAGTCGGTGTTCCCCAAACTCAATCGCTGCCTGACGGGTTACGACCTGGCGCACCTGCGTGATGAGCACGGACGCTTCAACCTCAACAGCGTGCTGTGCGGTGCGGAAGGTTCGTTGGGCTACATCGTCGAAGCCAAGCTCAACGTGCTGCCGATTCCCAAGTACTCGGTGTTGGTAAACGTACGCTACGCCAGCTTCATGGATGCGTTGCGCGATGCCAATGCGCTGTTGGCGCACAAGCCGCTGTCCATCGAAACCGTGGACTCCAAAGTGTTGATGCTGGCAATGAAAGACATTGTCTGGCACAGCGTCGCCGAGTATTTCCCGACGGACGCCGAGCGCGCGACGCTGGGTATCAATCTGGTGGAGTTCAGCGGGGAAGACCTGACGCAAGTGAAGGCTCGCGTGGCGTCGTTTGTGGCGCATCTGCAGGCCGACACGACGATCGAACGGCTGGGCCACACGTTGGCCGAAGGTGCCGAAGCAGTGACCCGCGTATACGCCATGCGTAAACGCTCGGTCGGGCTACTGGGCAACGTCGACGGCGAGATTCGCCCGCAGCCTTTTGTGGAAGACACCGCCGTGCCGCCGGAGAAACTGGCCGACTACATCGCGGAGTTCCGCGCCTTGCTCGACAGCCATGGCCTGGCCTATGGCATGTTCGGGCATGTCGACGCGGGTGTGTTGCATGTGCGCCCGGCGCTGGACATGAAAGACCCGGCCCAGTCCGCGCTGGTCAAGCCGATTTCCGATGCCGTGGCCGAGCTGACCCGGCGCTATGGTGGTTTGCTGTGGGGCGAGCACGGCAAGGGATTGCGTTCGGAATATGTCCCTGAGTTTTTTGGCGAGCTGTACCCGGCGCTGCAATTGCTCAAGGGCGCGTTCGATCCGCACAATCAGCTCAACCCCGGCAAGATCTGCACTCCGCCGGATGCCGCCCAAGGCTTGCTCAAGGTTAACGAAGTGACGCTGCGCGGTGAGCTGGATCGGCAAATCGACGAGCGTGTCTGGCAAAGTTTCGGCACCGCTGTGCACTGCAACGGTAACGGCGCCTGTTACAACTATGACCCCGACGATGCAATGTGCCCGTCGTGGAAAGCCACCCGTGAACGCCAGCATTCGCCAAAGGGCAGGGCGTCATTGATTCGCGAATGGTTGCGTCTGCAAGGCGCGGCCAATATCGATGTATTGGAAGCGGCGCGGGGCAAGTTGTCGTGGTTGAGCGGCTTGCCAACGAGGATGCGCAATAACCTGGCACGCTCGCGCGGCGAGGCGGATTTCTCCCACGAAGTCTACGACGCGATGGCGGGCTGTCTGGCCTGTAAATCCTGTGCCGGACAATGCCCGGTCAAGGTCAATGTCCCGGAATTCCGATCGCGTTTTCTGGAGCTCTATCACGGTCGCTATCAACGTCCGCTTCGCGATTACCTGATCGGCTCGCTGGAGTTCACCATTCCTTATATGGCCTATGCGCCGGGCCTGTACAACGCGGTAATGGGCTCAACATGGATGAGCCGCTTGCTTGCGCGACACGTCGGCATGCTCGACAGCCCGCTGATCAACCGTTACGACTTGCAGGCCACATTGACCCGCTGCAAGGTGGTGGTCGCCAGCGTGCCAGCCCTGCGCGAACTCACCATCGCGCAACGTCAGCGCAGCGTGGTGTTGGTGCAGGACGCTTTCACCCGTTACTTCGAAACACCGTTGCTGGCGAGCTTTATCCAGTTGGCGCATCAGTTGGGCTATCGTGTGTTTCTGGCGCCCTATAGTGCCAACGGCAAGCCGTTGCATGTACAAGGCTTCCTCGGCGCATTCGCCAAAGCGGCGATCCGCAACGCCAGTCAACTCAAGGCGCTAGCCGACTGCGAGGTACCGCTGGTGGGGCTGGATCCGGCGATGACGCTGGTCTACCGCCAGGAATACCAGAAAGTGCCGGGGCTCAATGATTGCCCAAAGGTCTTGCTACCCCAGGAGTGGCTCTTCGATGTGTTGCCTGAAAACCCGCATCCCGCTACTCAGACATTCCGTTTGCTGGCGCACTGCACCGAGAAGACCAATGTGCCGGCCAGTACTTCGCAATGGGAAGCAGTGTTTGCCCGGCTTGGCCTCAAGTTGGTGACGGAGGCGACGGGCTGTTGTGGCATGTCCGGAACCTATGGCCATGAAGCCCGCAACCAGGACACCTCGCGGACCATTTTCGAGCAGTCATGGGCCGGCAAGCTGGACAAGGCGGGAGAAGCACTGGCAACGGGTTACTCCTGTCGCAGTCAGGTAAAGCGTCGCGCCAACAGGCAGCTGCGCCACCCACTTGAAGTGGTGTTGGAGCATGTGCGCGCAGAGTAGCGGAGCTTGAGAATCTTGTGGAGCGCCAACGTGCAGGTGAGAGGAATGACCGCTGTCGACGGTCGACTCGATCAGGGCCACAGATCAGCAAAAACCACAACGCCTCCACACAGGGAGGCGTTGCGGGTTTTCAGCAGTATTGCTCAGATCATCTCAGGTCAAACCGGTCCAGATTCATCACCTTGTCCCAGGTCGCAACGAAGTCTTTCACAAACTTCTCCTTCGCATCGTCGCAGGCATAGACCTCAGCCAAGGCCCTCAACTGCGCATTCGAGCCAAACACCAGATCGACACGCGTACCCGTCCATTTAAGGTCGCCGGTTTTCCGGTCGCGCCCTTCAAACTCTTCATTGGCCTGCGACACCGGTTTCCATTCCACGCTCATGTCCAGCAGGTTTCTGAAGAAGTCGTTGGTCAACGCTTCTGGCTGCTTCGTGAACACCCCGTGCTGAGTTTGTCCGACGTTGGTGTTTAACACCCGCAGGCCACCGATGAGCACGGTCATTTCTGGCGCGGTGAGTGTCAACAGTTGTGCTTTGTCGATCAGCAAGGCCTCGGCCGGTACGCTGTAGCGGGTTTTGAGGTAGTTACGGAAGCCATCGGCGGCGGGTTCGAGGAACCCGAAGGATTCGACATCCGTTTGCTCTTGCGAGGCGTCCATCCGGCCCGGCGTGAAAGGCACCGTGACGGTGTGACCGGCATTTTTCGCCGCTTGTTCGACACCGGCGCAGCCGGCCAGCACGATCAGGTCTGCCAGCGAGATTTTCTTGCCGCCGCTGTTGAACTCGTTCTGGATGCTCTCGAGTTTCGCCAGCACGTTCGCCAGTTGCTCAGGTTGGTTGGCTTGCCAGAATTTCTGCGGAGCCAGGCGCAGGCGTCCACCGTTGGCGCCGCCGCGTTTGTCGGAGCCGCGGAAGGTGGAAGCTGCCGCCCAGGCAGTCGATACGAGTTGCGAGACAGATAGGCCGCAGGACTGGAGCTTGCCTTTGAGTGCAGCGATGTCGCTGTCGTTGACCAAGGCATGGTCGACCTCTGGAATCGGGTCTTGCCACAGGAGTTCTTCGTTGGGCATTTCCGGGCCGAGGTAGCGGGAGAGGGGGCCCATGTCGCGATGGAGCAGCTTGAACCAGGCGCGGGCGAATGCGTCGGCCAACTGGTCCGGGTTCGCCAGGAAGCGCCGTGAAATCGGCTCATAGATCGGGTCGAATCGCAGGGACAGGTCCGTGGTCAGCATGGTCGGATTACGCCGCTTCGACGGGTCGTGAGCATCCGGAATGATGCCCGCGCCAGCGCCGCCTTTCGCCGTCCATTGGTTCGCACCCGCCGGGCTCTTGGTCAGTTCCCACTCGAAGCCGAACAGGTTTTCCAGGTAGTTGTTGCTCCACTTGGTGGGCGTGGTGGTCCAGGTCACTTCCAGGCCGCTGGTGATGGTGTCGCCGCCCTTACCGCTGCCGAAGGTGCTCTTCCAGCCCAGGCCTTGAGCTTCGAGGCCAGCGGCTTCGGGCTCGGCGCCGACGTTGTCGGCAGGGCCGGCGCCGTGGGTCTTCCCGAAGGCGTGGCCACCGGCGATCAGTGCCACGGTTTCTTCGTCATTCATCGCCATGCGCCCGAAGGTCTCGCGGATGTCCACCGCAGCAGCGACCGGATCGGGGTTGCCTTCCGGGCCTTCCGGGTTGACGTAAATCAGGCCCATTTGCACCGCGGCGAGCGGGTTTTCCAGATTGCGTCCTCCGTCGGTACGGCTGTCCTCATTTTCCCCCGGCTCAGCAACGAGTGGGCCTTCGCCGGGTTCTTGCATGGGTTCCTTTTTGTCTTTTTCGTAACGGGTGTCACCGCCCAGCCACTTGTTTTCGGAGCCCCAGTAGACAGCCTCATCCGGTTCCCAGACGTCCGGCCGACCACCGGAAAAGCCGAAGGTTTTGAAGCCCATGGACTCCAGTGCGACGTTGCCGGTGAGCACGATCAGGTCGGCCCAGGAGATGTTGCGACCGTATTTTTGTTTGATCGGCCAGAGCAGCCGGCGCGCCTTGTCGAGGCTGACGTTGTCCGGCCAGCTGTTGAGCGGTGCAAAGCGCTGCTGACCGGAGCCAGCACCGCCACGACCGTCACCAACGCGATAGGTGCCGGCGCTGTGCCAGGCCATGCGAATAAACAGCGGCCCATAGTGACCGAAGTCCGCAGGCCACCAGTCTTGCGAATCGGTCATCAGTGCGTGCAGGTCTTGCTTGAGCGCTTGAAAGTCGAGGCTCTTGAATGCTTCCGCATAGTTGTAGCCCTTGTCCATGGGGTCGGACAGGGGCGAGTTCTGGTGCAGGATCTTCAGGTTCAGTTGGTTCGGCCACCAATCGCGGTTTGTCGTGCCACCGCCCGCGGCGGCGTGATTGAACGGGCATTTCGATTCATTTGCCATGTGTGCGCTACCTTTGGTCGTATTCATCCGGCTATCCGGCCCGGGGTGGGCGCGCAATAGCGACGAGCGAAATCAATGACATAGGCTGTAGCCGTTCGATCAACCGTTCATCGTGGTCACAGGGGAATCTGGATAGCGGCAAATCGAGTTGCCTATACGGTGGCCCACGGCAAGCCTAGTACGCTTCTGATTCATTCGTATCTTTTATCAAGTCTCAACCGGCCGGCTCACGCCAGCGCTGCATTAAGGTTAGACGCCTATAAAGCAGTCAGCTAATAGGTGGGGTATTCACGCTTGATAGGCAGAATCTTTTACCTGAGCCCTCGAAATGGAACCGCTGATACGAGTCTCTTTTATCCAGCATAGGCAAAACGTAATCTGTCGCACCGACCTTTGGATGGAACCCAACCCATGCTACTCACCCACCGCCCCGTCGATGCTGAAGATGTGTTGACTGTTTGCGACTTTCCGCAAAACGCCCAAGAACTGTTTTACATGTTCCCGAAGGCGCACTACCCGCTGACGGAAGATCAACTGCGTGCATCGATTGCTCTACGTTCAGACTCTACGGTGGTTGAGGGGGACGGTTCTGTTGTTGGCTTTGCGAACTTTTATGCGTTTGAGCGCGATGGCGTTTGCGCGATCGGCAATGTGATCGTGTCGCCCAAGGCGCGGGGGAAAGGTGTCGCGAAGTTTTTGGTGGAGACGATGGTGGAGCTGGCCTTTGAGCGTCATCGGGCAAGCGAGGTACAGATTTCGTGCTTCAACGAGAATACGGCGGGGCTGCTTCTGTATCCGCAGCTTGGATTTGTGCCGTTTGGGGTTGAGGAGCGAGTGTCGCCGGATGGGCGCCGTGTAGCGCTCATACAAATGAAAAAGATTGGGAGCCACGGGCGGCTCTGAATATTTTTCGGGTCGGGATTTGTGCTGTTTAATCGGGCCTCTTCGCGAGCAAGCACAAACACAGAAGCTTTCAGGTCTGCCGCGCTATTTGTCACTGAACACCAACCGGGGTCTTAGGCGGGCAATGACGCAGAGAGGAAACGAGCGACCGAAGGTATGATGAGCCCTTTCCATCGACGCCCACCCAAGGATTCCTTACCCGATGTCTTTAAGCAAACGCGATCAGGCCAAAATCGAACGTCGCCTGGTCGCCACCCTGACCGAGGCGTGTGAAACCGCCAAGGCGGAAATAGTCGGGTTCTGCTGGCTGACCCACGAAGTCGATTACGCGGTCTTTCCTTCCAGTCTGCGGGTGATCTGGGTTTTCGATACGCAGGCCAACAAGGATCAGGCGCTGGCGAGCGGGCAGGGCGAGCGTATGGTCGAACTGACGGCCGTGGCGTTCAGCGAAGCGGATGTACTCATCAGCCCGGTAGCGGCCCATGTGCAGTTTGATTCTGAAGAGCAATGTCAGCGCGTCAATGCCGGCAACTGGCAGCAACGCCTGGCGCCCAAGCGCTCGACGCGGGGTTGAAGCGTGGCCAAGGATATCGAAAATCCGTGTATTTCCATTTGCCAGCTCAGTGGTGAGCTGTGTGTCAGTTGTGGCCGCACCAAGGACGACATCAGAAAATGGAAGCGCATGAAGCGTCCGGAAAAAATGGCGGCGGCGCAGCGGGCGAGTTTGCGGTTGAAGGGGCTGCAGAAAAAGAGTGTTTGAGGGTAATGCCCGTCAGCAAGCCGTAATGCGATCTATAGCATCTGGCGAAGGCTGCACTACTGTGGCGAGGGAGCTTGCTCCCGCTGGACAGCGCAGCTGTCCCAAAACCAATTTACGACTGCTTCGCAGCCGAACGGGAGCAAGCTCCCTCGCCACAGTAGCGCAACTACAAAGCGTGCGTTGTGGCTGACATTGACTTCACCAGCTCATGGGGCTGCGCACAAACCTCCCGAACACATTCACGCAGCCACCGATGCGCTGAGTCGGCATCCATACGTGGGTGCCAGAGCATTGAAATGGTGATCGGCGGCAGGTCGAACGGAAGGTCGAAACTGTACAAGCCTGCGTGCAGGTTTCGTGTGTGTTGTGCAGGCACGGTGGCAATCAGGTCCGAGGCGCGAGCCAGCGCCAGCGCGGCCGAGAAACCGCCGACGATGGTGGTGATCTCACGCTCCAGTCCCAGCACTTCCAGGGCTTCATCCATCGGCCCTTTATCGAGCCCGCGTCGTGAGACCAGGATGTGCTTGCCAGCGGCATAACGGGAGGCGGTGACTTCGCCTTGGCTCAGCGGATGCCCCGTGCGCACGACGCCGATGAAATGATCTTCGAACAACGCACGGGTGCGCACTTCCGGGCTTGTAGTGCCGCCGACCACACCGGTTTCCAGGTCGACGGAACCGTCGCGAAGGGCGGCGCTGTCCTTGTTCAGCTTCTGCACGAAGTGCAAGCGCACGCCGGGTGCTCGTTCACTGACGCGGGCAATCAGCGCCGGGCCGAAGTTCTCGACGAAACCGTCGCTGGTGCGCAGCGTGAACGTCCGGACCAGTTGTTTGAGATCAAGCTGTTCGGCGGGGCGCAAAACGGCTTCGGCGTCTTGCACCAATCGACTGACCTGTTCGCGCAATTCGAGCGCCCGAGGCGTCGGCACCAGCCCGCGTCCGGCCCGTACCAACAGCGGGTCGCCCGTCGTTTCGCGCAATCGCGCCAGCGCCCGGCTCATGGCCGACGGGCTCAGGCGCAGTCGTTGGGCGGCGCGTGCGACGCTGCCTTCGGCGAGCAGCACATCCAGGGTAATCAGCAAATTCAGGTCGGGAGTTGTCATGCCTCCACGTTAGCACGGCGTGTGGGTGATATGGCGTCAAACGCAACTATCAAGTGCAAGTGGTGCGCCTTCCGCCATGTTACGCATGGGCATACGCTGCTGATCTACCTTTCAGATGTGGCCAAACCATGAAACTCATCACCCAATCAGGCTCCGTCCGCTGGGCGCTCGCGAGCCTTTCGCTATCGATGTTGATGCCCTCACTCGACACCAGTATCGCCAATGCGGGGTTGCCGACATTGGCCGAGGCATTCGATGCGTCTTTTCAACAAGTGCAGTGGATCGTTCTGGCGTATCTGCTGGCGATCACCACGCTGATTGTCAGCGTTGGACGACTCGGTGACCTCGTCGGCCGTCGACGTTTGCTGCTGGCGGGTATCGGCATTTTCACCCTGTCATCGCTGGCGTGTGGTGTCGCGCCGTCGCTTGGGTGGCTGGTCGGTGCCCGGGCAGTGCAAGGGCTGGGGGCGGCGATCATGTTGGCGCTGACCGTTGCGTTTGTCGGGGAGACGGTGCCGAAAGCCCAGACCGGCAGCGCCATGGGGCTGCTTGGCACGATGTCGGCGGTCGGCACCACGCTGGGGCCGTCACTGGGTGGGTTACTGATTTCCGGTTTCGGTTGGCAGGCGATTTTTCTGATCAACGTGCCGCTGGGTGTTCTGAATATCTGGCTCGCATATCGCTATTTGCCGACGGATGCACTGCGGGAGAAAGCAGGGCGGACGGGTTTCGATAAGGCAGGCACGTTGCTGCTGGCGTTGACGCTCGCGGCGTATGCGCTCGCCATGACGATCGGGCAGGGTGATTTTGGGCCGGTCAACATCGCGCTGCTGCTGACGGCTGTTGTCGGTGCCGGGATTTTCATATTTGTTGAGGCCAGGGTTGCCTCGCCATTGATTAAATTGGCGCTGTTCCGCGAGCCAGGATTGAGCGCCAGCCTGGCCATGAGCACGCTCGTTTCGACGGTGATGATGGCGACGTTGGTGGTCGGGCCGTTTTATCTCTCGGGTGCGCTTGGGCTCGGCACGGCACTTGTCGGTTTCGCCTTGTCGGTGGGGCCGTTGGTGGCGGCGCTGACCGGTATACCGGCCGGTCGCCTGGTGGATCGTTTTGGCACTCGGCGCATGACCCTTCTCGGGCTTGTGGCAATGGCGCTCGGCACGGGGGCTTTATCGATGATGCCGGCGGGTTTCGGCATCCTCGGTTACCTCACGCCCATCGCGGTGATCACTGCCAGCTATGCGTTATTTCAGGCGGCCAACAACACCGCGATCATGACCGACATCCGTGCGGACCAGCGCGGCGTGATTGCCGGCATGCTCAGCCTGTCGCGCAATCTCGGACTGATCACCGGAGCCTCGGTCATGGGCGCGGTGTTCGCCTTTGCGTCGGCGACGGCAGACATCACCACGGCATCTCCCGCCGCCATCGCCAACGGTATGCAGGTAACGTTTGCCGTCGCCATGCTGTTGATCGTCCTGGCCCTTGCTGTCGCGTTGACGCTGCGAGTTTCACACTGCTGCACTGCATGCAGTAATGAACTGCAGTGAGGTCGTATTGTTCACGTTAAATCGAATGCCGATACTTCCCCCACATGGCGCAGATGGGCTGCGCTGAAGTGAAGGAGTCAGGCAATGGTTTCTGTCGTTCGTATCGCCCACACCGGCGCACCTGAGGTGATGACCATCGAGCAGGTGACGGCGCGTGAGCCGGGGCCGGGTGAAGTCTGGCTGGAGCAGGAGGCGATTGGCGTCAACTTCCTCGATGTGAGTCAGCGCAAGGGCGCCGTACCGCTGCCATTGCCGTCGGGGCTGGGCCTTGAAGGGGCGGGCCGGGTTGCCGCCATCGGCGCGGGAGTGAACAACGTCAAGGTGGGTGATCGGGTGGCCTACGCAACAGGGCCTATCGGCGCTTACGCCAGTGCGCGATTGTTTCCGGCCGAGCGGCTGGTGCCGATTCCGGACGCATTGACGGCTGAAGAGGCGGCCGCGGTGTTGTTCAAAGGCATTACCGCGCAATACCTGCTGAAGACGACATATCCGGTCGGCCCCGGCACCATTCTGGTGCTGTATGGCGTAGCGGGCGGCCTCGGGCAGATCATGGCGACGTGGGCCAAACACCTGGGGGCTTTTGTCATCGGCATTGTGTCCCGGGCCGAGAGTGTCGAGACAGCCAAGGCGCTGGGCTGCGATGCGGTGCTGGTATTCAATGCCCAGACACTGGCTGCGGACGTCGCGCAGATCACCCACGGCAAGAAAGCCGATGTGGTCTACGATCCCATCGGGCGGGTGTCGTTCGAAGCGTCGCTCGACTGCTTGCGACCGCGTGGGTTGATGGTGTCTTTCGGGGCATCCTCCGGAGCGCCGACAGCGGTCGAAGTGGGCACGCTCAATGCCAAGGGCTCGTTGTTCCTGACCCGTCCTTCACTCGCCGCGCACACCACGGATATCGCCGAATACCGGCAACGGGCCGAGGATGTACTGGCCGCGGTCGAGGCGGGCATAATCAAGCCCGGCATCTGGGGCCGCTATGCATTGGCCGATGTGGCCAAGGCCCATGCCGATCTGGAAGGCGGCCAATCTCGCGGAACGATCGTCCTCAAACCCTGATCATCTGTTACCTGAAAAAAAGAGTGTTTTGTGAACCCACTGGACAGCCGCCACATCGATGAAATAGCAGCGCTTCTTGCGGTCGCCTCGGCGCATTCGTTCGTGGCCGCCGGACGTCTGCTGCAACGCCATCCGACGGTGATTTCAAAGCGCCTGGCGGCCATGGAAAAGCGCCTGGGCGTGCGGTTGATGGAGCGTACGACGCGTCAAGTGCGGTTGACCGATGCCGGCAACCGTCTCGTCGAACGTCTGCGCTCCGCCACGGGGTTGATCATCGAGGCTGAACAGGAAGCGTCACTGGGCGCGGCGCAGGTTCGTGGCGTCTTGCGCCTGGCTTTTCCTGCGGCGATGGGGCGCCTGTGGTTGGCGTCGATGCTGCCGGAATTTCTGGCGGCTCATCCGCTGGTCTCCGTCGAGGTGGATTACAGCGATCGCGTGGTCGACATCATTGGTGAAGGATTCGATGCGGCGATTCGTATCGGTGAACTGAACGACAACCGCCTCGTCGCGAAGAAGCTCAGCGATCATCGCCGCATTCTCTGCGCTTCACCGAGTTACATAGAACAGCATGGTTTACCGGCCAGCCCGAAAGAACTGACCGAGCACAACTGCCTGGGCTTCACCGGCCTCGCGGCGTTTCCTGAATGGCGTTTGTCGAAGGGTGATCGGCAGGAGAGGGTCATCACCAAGGGCACCTTGACCTCGAACGACGGCGAAGCGTTGCTCGCCGCGGCCAAGGCTGGCGTCGGTATTTTGGGCGCTGGCGAGTGGCTGATGAGCCGGGAAATCGCCAACGACCAGATGGTTCGCGTTCTGCCGGAGTGGGATCTGGATGCTCAGGGCGGGATTTATCTGGTGCGAGCGTCAGCAGCTTTCACGCCGGCGACGCTCATGGCATTCAAGGAATGGCTGGAGGGCAGATTTGCGCAAGGGCCACCTTGGGTCAACCCTGCAAATACACCAAGCGCCACTCCCACTTAAACGCGACTCTTCAGTCATGCCTACCTTTGTGGCGAGCGAGCTTGCTCGCGCTGGGCTGCGTTGCGGCCCCAAAATCTGACAACAATTACCGATTTTGGTGAGTGCTACGCACTCAAGCGCGAGCAAGCTCGCTCGCCACAGGTTTCTCACTGACTCAAGAAGGTATTTTGCGGCATCCCCAACAGGCCAGTCAGGGTGTTGATAATCGCTTGCTGTCGGGCACGGTCTGTCTGGTGCACGGCTTCTGCGGCGGCGACATCGGCGTTGCAGTGAGGGCAGGTCACTTCGTGCGCATGGATGTACTGCAAGCAACCGCGACACAGCGCCAGTTGCGGTGGAATACGTCCTTCGTCCGGCGATTTCTGGCCCTGGTTTGCCCAGGCCAGTTTGATCACCTGGCCGCTGTCGCTGACGCTGCTGACCGTCTCGCCGGTGTCGATGCGTTCGGTGATCAGGTCAAAACGTCCGACGGCGAAGGAGGTCTTCGCCGCGTCCTCGAGTTTGACGATGCGCTCGCGCAGCCCACGTTTTTGCAGGTCCAGCGCGCGGTAATGGCAGTAGGGGTTGTTGCCGGGTTTACCGAGCAGGGAGTGCGACGTCCAGGTGCAGCCGCCACGGCAGACGTCGTTGTAGTAACAGCTTCGGCAATAACCCCACAGGTCGTCGACACCGCGCAGGCGGCCAAAGTGCATGCCTTCGCTGTAGTGCCAGATATCGTGCAGGCTCATGTTGCGAACGTTGCCGCCCGAAAACCCCACGGTTGCCAATGACGGGCAACCCTTGACGGTGCCGTCGGCTTCCAGCGCCAGCACAGTCTGGCCGGCAGCGCAGCCACTCCAATGCACGCGCTCGTCGCCGAAACCACGCCACATGTGTTCATAAGGCCCGTAGTAACCAATGTTGTTGCCCACGTTCATCAGCAGACCGCGGTCGACGCCTTCGCGATACAGACGCGCCAGCAACGGCATCACTTCCAGCAGCTGATACGGCTGCAATAACAGCTCCGGGTGATCGACGGCATTGCCCATCGCGACCGTCAGCTGGATCTGCCAGTGAGTGGCGCCGAGGCCGATGATCAGGTCCATCAACTCGGGCAAGTCGGGCAACGTGGCTGCGCCGATTTGGGTGTTGACGCTCACCGCAAGCCCGGACTGTTTGGCCCGCCGCAGGGTATCAACCGCTTTGTCGAAGGAGCCCGGAACATTGCGTACCGCGTCATGCAGCGGGGCCAATCCATCCAGTGAAACCCCCACGCCATTGAGCCCGGCATCCACCGCTGCCTGCATTTTCGCCGGTGTCAGGTTGCGTCCACCGGTTTGTATGGCGCAGTACATGCCGTGATCGTGGATGGCCTGGATCAGCTGCGTCCAGTCCTTGCGCAAATAGGCTTCACCACCGATCAGGGTGATCTCGCGAGTGCCGAGGGCGGCCAGGGAATCGATGACGTCCAGGCATTCCCGGGTGTTCAGTTCATCGGGTCGTCTGTGGCCGGCGCGTGAGCCGCAATGCAGACATTTGAGATCGCAGGCCAGGGTGATTTCCCAGACCACATGCACGGGCACGTAGCGTTTGAGGTCGGTTTCACTGAGGTAGCGGGCAGGGCGAGTGTCTGACATGGGAAATCCTTGCGCACAACGCGTGCGCGGCACGAATCCATCGAAGTGTTCGCGCCTTCCTTGGGGCAGTGGCGCGACCGGATTTACCTTTTGTTGTTGAAGTGAGCCGGACCAGTCAGTTAAGCGCGGAACCCTGTGGGAGCGGCGGTGCGACGATTCGACTTGCCCGCGAAGACGGCGTCACAGTCAATGTTGATGTTGCCTGACACACCGCTTTCGCGAGCAAGCTCGCTCCCACATGGATTGTGCTTGCCTGACTGGCATTACCGGGTGCGGGTTAGCGAGCCTCCAGCCGGGCGATTTCAACGTTCAACTGGTCCAGTGCGTTGCGCAGCGCACCGCTGTGAGCCAGTTGCTGTTCACCCTGGCTGACCACGGCCTTCAGTTGCGCCAAGTCACCGCTGGTTTGCGCTTGCTGTACCGCGACGGCGTAGAGCGGCACCGCATGGTGCGGATGCTCTGGGCGCACAATAACGGGAGCCTGGCTGACCGCTGCGTGTTTCACGTAATGCCATTGGCCCTGATTCTCGTACTTGTAGTCGGCATAACCGCTCGCCCAATCGCCGCCTAAAATGCCCTTCAAACCGAAGGTCTGGGCAATCTGGCTGAGAGGGCCGCTCGGGCTGCCGGCCAGGGTGAGGATGATGTGGTTCTCCGCCGTCGGCACCAGTTTGGCCTCGGAGTACTCACCCCATACACGGGCACGGAAGTTGAGGGGTGGGTAGGTGCTTTGGAAAATACTCGCAATCCCGCTGACTTTTTTCTTTGCGGTATCCACCAGCAAATCGAGGGTTAAAACCGGTGCGCCCAGCAGGTGACTGCTGATGTTGAGGCGGGTATGAAAAAGTCCGATTGACATGGTGCTACTCCCTTATTTGTGTTCAAGACAAGTCGGGCATGTTTCGTGGTCGAGTCAGCGGCGTTCCTGCCGGCTGATTTCTTCCTTGGCCGTTTCAAGCGCCGTCTGCAGTTGGGGTTGCTGATCCAGTTGCTGCTGGGCCAGGCGCGACAGGTTTTTCATCTGGGCCAGGTCACCACTGGCCATTGCACTTTGAATCGGTGCGGCGTACAGCGGCATGATTGGCGGATACGATGACTCCGGCGGAATCACCGGGCTGGGTTCCAACGGCAGTGGGGAAACGTGGGACGGCACAGCCTCAATGAGGTGGGCGGGAGCATTGTTGACCTCGACCCACTGCTGACCATTCAAGTACGAGTAGTTGGCGACCCCTTCTTTCCAGTCGGTGCCCACCACCAGTCGCAACTTGAAATTCACGATGGAATTGGAGCCCGAGCCGCCGTGATTGCCTTGGGCGGTGATCAGGATTTTGCTGACGCCGGGTGACATGACCGTCAGGTAGGTGTATTCGCCCCAGACATCGGAATGCACATCCAGCGGCGGGTTGGTCGCCTGAGTGATTGCAGCGGTGCCGATTACAGTCTCATCAGGGGTAAAGACCAGGAGATTGAGTGCCAGACTTTGTGCACCCGGCATCGAAGTACCAATTCGGTAGCCGAGCGGGAACAAACCGACAAGTTGCTGATTAGAACCAGACATGGTTATTGCCTCCATTGCAATAAGGGGAGCGGAAATAGCTGTTAGTGCTTTTCCAGGCGTGCGACTTCCTTGGCCAGCTGCTCGTAAGCGTTACTTAGCTCTTTGTTTTCTGGTGTGGATGCATCGCGTTGTTTCAATAGCGTCTTCATTTGCGGCAGGTCGCCTGCCTTGATCGCGCTTTGTATGGCCACCCCATAGGGGGGCATGCTATGGCGAGTTGAACTGCTCATAACGATTCCTTCCGTGGTGTTTTGCGGGCACTGCCGTGATCAGCAGTTTTTGCAGTTAAGCAGGCGCGGATAAATATGCAATGGGCAATGGAAGAGTAATTTTTTTATATTATTTTATTAATCGCGATGGGTTAGAAGGCGTGTGTTCAATATTAAGATTGGCGATGAAGGCAACACTGTTCAGTTACTTCTTCATAAGCTTCAAGTTCCTTATCGCCATTATTCGTATTTGAAAAATCAAGCCAGGTAACCGGCGGGGAGGGCTGTGGCCGTTAAGCATGCGGAACCTGTGCGGGCTTGCTCGCGAAGACGGCGGCACAGTCAATAGTGGCGTCGCCTGATACACCGCTTTCGCGAGCAAGCCCGCTCCTACATGGATCGCTTAACTGACTGGCATTAGCGTTCAGCCCTCCCGCTGTTCATGGCTATGGCAATCAGCTCCCAGCCTGTTTGTTCAACGCTTCTTCAACCGCTGCAATTTCTGCCTGACGCTTGATGATCATGTCGCCTACGGGTGGGCCCTGGAAGCGCCGGGCTTCAAAGGCGAACCAGACAATCGCCGTCAGAATCAGAAAACCGAGCGTGATGTACAGCGCCCAATCGTTCGGTGGCTGGATGCCGATGACAAAGATCAGCACCATCGAAAGGATGGAGAGGATGGCGAACAATGAGTAAAACCCGCGCCCCATGTTCCACGGCCCCATGGTCGGCCACTTCGCAGTCCCGTAGGTAAACAGGCCCAGCACGATGGGAATGATGAAAGAGAAGAACAGGAAGATCACCGTGCAGGAGACCACGATCGTGTAAACCGGCGTTTCGCCGATCGATACCAGGGACGATCCCCACACGAACAACACCGCGAGCGTGGCACCGGTCCAGATCGCTGGCACGGGGCTGCGATGGGTCGGTGAGACTGAGGCCAATGCTTTGGAGAAGGGCAGGCCGCCGTCACGGGAAAACGCGAAGATCATGCGCGAAACCGAGGTCACGGTCGCCAGCCCGCAGAGAACCTGCGAGATGAAAATGGCCAGGTAAAGCGCCATCTTGATCGCCGGGTTCACCTGAGTGTCCATCGCCCAGAAGAACACATTCCAACCCTGCTTCGCCGCTTCGTCCATGCTTGGCAGCATCAGTACAAACGAGCAGAGCATCACCCAGCCGAACAGCAGCGACCAGGCCACCGAGCTGACCATCCCGACCGGTACCGACACGGATGCCTGATGGGTTTCTTCGGAGGTATGCGCCGAGGCGTCATAGCCGGTGATGGTGTAGATCGGCAAGAGCAGGCCGAGCATGAAAATCCAGCTGTTCGACACCTGTGGCCAGACGTTGCCGCCAGCCTCGCCGGAATAGTTGCTGAAGGTCACCAGTCGGGCGAACTCATAGCTGGGTGCGGCGATCAGGCAGACGATGGTCAGCGCGAGCGCCGTGGCGAAGATCAGGTAGCCCGAGAAGTCGGTGAGTTTTGCGGTCAGGCCGATGCCGAAGTGGTTACACAAGGCCTGGAGGCCGGTCAGGATCGCCAGGAAAGTAATCCGTGTGGTGATGGTGTCTTCCATTCCCAGGGCCGGACCGAAGGCACCGAAAAAGAAGTAATAGGTACCGACGTTGATCGCGCCGAGCACCGTGATCAACCCCAACAGGTTGAACCAGGCCGTCAGCCAGCCGGTGAAGCGGTTGCCGAGAATCGAGCCCCAGTGATAAAGGCCGCCAGCGGTGGGGAAGGCCGAGGAAATCTGTGCCATGGCCATGGCGAAAACCCCGGAGATCAGGCAGCCCAGTGGCCAGCCGATACCGATGGCTGCACCGCCTGCACCCGAGGTGCCCTGTGCCAGCGAGTTGATGCCACCCGAGAGGATGCAAATGATCGAAAAGGAAATGGCAAAGTTGGAGAAAACGCCCATGCGTCGCGAAAGCTGCTGGGCATAGCCCATGCTGTGCAACACCTTGATGTCGTCGTCTTGTGGCGCGGTGGCGCCAGGTTGGCTTACTGGACTCATAACGTGTGCTCTTGTTCAGGTTTTGATCCACATCCATCCGCGTGGTGCGTGCCGAATGGGTTCGTCTTCAACCCCCTGTCGTACTGCTCCTGCCTCTAACGGTTGAAATCCATCCAGGTCGCGTGCTCACACGTTGGCCATGGACAGACGATTGCTCTAGAGACGGCCGTGGAACGCCGCGTCGAAAATTTCTGCCGCGCCAGTTCGTGTCAACGGCAACGGGTTGCCGCCGGCGCAGGGGTCGACAATCGCCATGTCCGCGATCAAATCGGCCTGCTTGTCATCCACCCCCAGTTCAAACAGCGTATGCGGCACGCCGATGTCTTTGCGCAGCTTGAGGACGAAGGCCAGAAAGCTGTCGAAGCCCGGGGAGGGCAGGCGCAAATAAGCCGCCAGGCGGGTGATGCGTTCCTCGATGGCCGGGCGGTTGAACTTGAGCACATAGGGCATGAACGTGGCATTGGTCATGCCGTGGTGGGTGTCGTACAGAGCGCCCACTGGATGGGCGAGTGCGTGCATGCCACCCAGGCCTTTCTGGAAAGCGGTAGCGCCCATCGCCGCAGCCGCCAGCATTTGCGCACGCGCGTCGAGATCGGAGGGAGTATGTACGGCGCGTACCAGCGCATTGGCCACCAGGCGCATGCCTTCCACCGCAATGCCTTCGGCCATCGGATGAAAGCCGGGAGCGCAGTACGATTCCAGGCAATGGGCAAACGCATCCATGCCGGTGCCAGCGGTGACTTTTGCCGGCATGCCGACGGTGAGGGCCGGGTCGCTGATGACCACCCGCGGCATCATTTTCGGGTGAAAGATGATGCGTTTGGTGTGCGTACGCTCGTCGATGATCACCGCCGCACGGCCCACCTCGGAACCGGTGCCGGCGGTGGTCGGCACCGCAATGACCGGGGCGATGCTGCTTTCGTCGGCGCGTGTCCAGTAGTCGCCGATGTCTTCAAAATCCCAAACCGGTCGGGTCTGGCCACTCATGAACGCGATGAGCTTGCCCATGTCCAGGCCACTGCCACCGCCGAAGGCGACCACGCCATCGTGTTTGCCGGCGCGCCAGGCGTCGAGTCCTCCTGCCAGATTGGCTTCGATCGGATTCGGCTTGAGGTCGCAAAACAGCGCTACACCAAGGCCGGCAGCGCGCAAGGATTCCAGCGCCGCGGTGGTGATCGGGGCACGCGCCAGGCCGCTGTCGGTGACCAGCAACGGTCGCTGGATCCCTTGGCTGCGGCAGACCTCGGCCAGTTCGGCGATGCGGCCAACGCCGAAGCGGATGCTCGTGGGGTAGTTCCAGTTCGCGGTCAGGCTCATGGCTCAGATCTCGTGGCGCAGATGGAAGGATTTCGCGCGGGTCAGGTGTTCATAGCCAAGGCGCGACAGCGTGACGCCGCGCCCGCTGTTTTTCACCCCGGTCCAGGCCAGGGCCGGGTCCAGATAATCGCAGCGGTTCATGAACACGGTGCCGGTGGCGATCTCGTCGCCGATGCGTTCGGCGGCGGCGAGATCCTGGGTCCAGATAGAAGCGCTGAGCCCGAACTCGCTGTCGTTCATCAAGGCGATGGCTTCGTCGTCGCTGGCCACCGGCATGATGCCGACCACCGGGCCAAAACTTTCCTCGCGCATCACCGACATTTGATGGGTGACGTCCACCAGTACCTGCGGCGCGAGGTAGGCGCTGCCCGGCACGTCGGCGGGAAAGTCCTGTGGAACGATCAATGCCCTGGCCCCTTGTGCCAGCGCATCGGCGATCTGCCCGCGAACGAATTCAGCGGCGCTCGGTGTGATCAGGGGGCCGAGGGTGGTGGCTTCGTCCAGCGGGTTGCCGAGTACGTATTGGCGGGTCAAGGCGACGAAGCGCTCGACAAAGGCCGGGTAAATTTTTTCATCGACATAGATACGCTCGACGGCGCAGCAGCTTTGCCCGGAGTTGAAGAAGCTGCCGTCCACCAGGTTTTCCACCGCATGCTCAAGATTGGCGTCTGCCCGGACGTAGGCCGGATCTTTGCCGCCAAGTTCCAGGCCCACGCCGAGGAAGCTTCCAGTGGCGGCGCTTTCCATGGCTTTGCCGGCGTCAACCGAGCCGGTGAAGTTCATCTGCTGCACGCGTCCTGAAGCGATGACCGCGGCAGTCTGCTGATGATCGAGCAGCACGTTGTGGAACAGGCCTTCGGGCAGATGGGCGCGGCGAAAGGCCTCGGCGAAACGCTCGCCCACCAGCAGCGTTTGTGTGGCGTGTTTGAGGATCACGCTGTTGCCGGCCATCAGCGCCGGGATGATCGTATTCACCGCCGTCAGATAGGGGTAATTCCACGGTGCGACGACCAGCACCGTACCCAACGGCTCGCGTTTGATACAGCGCCGAAAACCGGCGACAGGCGCAGGTTCAATCGCTGCCAACGCTTCAGGTGCAATGGCGATCATGTGCCGCGCACGTTCTTCGAAACCGCGAAGCTCGCCGGCACCGAAGCGTATCGGGCGGCCCATCTGCCAGGCCAGCTCTGGCACGATCTCGGCCTTCATCGCCAGCATCGCGTCCACGGCGGCGCTGCAAAACGCGGCGCGTTCGCTCAGTGGTCGGCGCTGCCATTGCGCCTGGGCGGCTGCGGCCGCCGTCAGAGCCTGGTCGAGCTGCGCCGCATCGGCACGGCGGCGTTCGGCGTAGACCCGGCCATCGACCGGGGAGATGAGTTGAACGATCTCAGTCATGGCGTGCTCAATAGCGCTCGAAGCCGCGCTGCAGTTCCCAGTCGGTGATGCGCCGGTCGTACTCTTTCTGTTCCCACTCGGCGGTGTGCACGTAGTGGTCGATCACTTCATCACCGAACGCCTCGCGCAACATGCTCGAGGCCTTGAGCGCGGCGCAGGCTTCGCGCAGGGTTTTCGACACCTCAGGCAAGTGCTCGTCGACGTAGGCATCGCCTTCGAAGGGCGGCGCCAGGTTGAGTTTCTCGTCGATACCGGCCAGGCCCGCAGCGATCAAGGCGGCGAAGGCCAGATAGGGGTTGAGGTCGGCACCGCCGATGCGGCATTCGATACGGATGGCCTTGCTGCCTTCCGCGCACAAGCGAAAGCCTGCGGTGCGATTGTCCCGACTCCATACGGCCCGCGTCGGCGCGAAGGTGCCGGCCTGAAAGCGCTTGTACGAATTGATATAGGGCGCAAGAAAACAGGTGATGTCGTTGGCGTATTTGAGCTGCCCGGCCACCCAGGAACGCATCAGCTTCGACATGCCGAACTCGGCCTTGGGATCAAAGAACAGCGGCTTCTTGGCATTCTTGTCCCATAGCGAGTTGTGCACATGACTGCTGGAACCGGCGGCGTCATAGCGCCACTTGGCCATGAACGTGATCGCCTTGCCTTGCAGTTGCGCGATCTCTTTGCAGGCGTGTTTGATGATCACATGGTGATCGGCCATGGTCAGCGCGTCGGCATAACGGATGTTGATCTCTTCCTGCCCCGGCCCCCATTCACCCTTGGAGTTTTCCACCGGAATGCCGGAGGCCTGCAGATGCTTGCGAATCGCCCGCAGTACCGGCTCCTCGCGGGTGGTCTGGAGGATGTTGTAATCCTCGATGTAGTGGCCGGCGGTCTTCGGCTTGTGGTAGTTGCGCTCGTGGATCGCCTCATAGCTCTCGTCGAACAGATAGAACTCCAGCTCCGAGGCGAACATGCCGGTATAGCCACGTTCGCGCAGGCGCTCGACCTGCTTTTTCAGAATCGCCCGCGGGCTGTGCGGCAGGTCGCGCCGGTGGTGATGATCGAGCACGTCGCAGAGCACCAGCGCTGTGCATTCCAGCCAGGGCACGCGACGCAAGGTGGCCATGTCGGGTTTCAGTACAAAGTCGCCATAGCCTTTGCTCCAGCTGGCAGCGGCGTAACCCGGCACCGGTTCCATGTCGATGTCGTCAGCCAGCAGGTAATTGCAGCAGTGGGTTTCTTCATGGCCGCTGTCGATGAAAAACTCGACCTGGAATCGCTTGCCAACCAGTCGTCCTTGCATGTCGACCATGCAAACCAACACGGTATCGATTTCGCCAGAGGCAGCGGCGCGCTTGAGTGCATCAAAGCTGAGGAGGGGCTCGGTCATCACGTCAATCCTGCGTGAAAGGTTTGGGCCTGTCTGAAGTAGCTGTTGCTGACGCTCTCCAGAAAAAACCAAACCCTGCAGAATCGAGCATCGTGAGCAATGAGCTGCTGAAAGCTTAGCCTACTGTTGCCATGCGCAAGTTTCGGCCTGATGTGAACGGCGGTTATCTGGCGTGAGCCATGGCCCGGGTTGCGTTGCCGGGCCATGGTTAACAGCGCTCGCCTGGGTTAATTCCCGCCCACCACCATATGACTGAACGGCGCCACATAGGCCTGCAACGTCACCAGCCCGCCGACCAGAATCGCCAGCACAACGGAGTGGAAAAACACGTAGCGCAGGATTTCCCCTTCATGGCCGTACCAGCGGGTGGCGGTGGACGCGACCACGATCGACTGGGCGTCGACCATCTTGCCCATGACCCCGCCGGAACTGTTGGCCGCCGCCATCAAGACCGGGCTCAGGCCCAACTGCTCGGCCGTTACCCGTTGCAAGCCGCCGAACAGTACGTTGGAAGCCGTGTCCGAGCCGGTCAGGGCAACACCCAGCCAGCCGAGCAACGTGCCGAACATGGGGTAGAAAATGCCCGTTGCGGCGAAGGCCAGCCCCATCGTGGCGTCCAGGCCCGAGTAGCGGGTCAGGAAGCCCAGGGCAAGCATGGCCACAATTGTAATGAGCGAGTAGCGCACCACCCACAGCGTTCGCAAATAATGGTGCAGCAGCTGCGGGATGGAATAGCCCATCAGCAGCCCGCCAAGGATTGCCGCCAGCAAGATGCCGCTGCCGGTGCTGGTGAACCAGTTGAACTTGTAGACCGCGTCCTCGGTTTTAGCCACGGGCACCACGGGCGGGACCTTTTCGATCTGTTGGTGAATGGTGGTGAAGGTCAAGGTCGGGGCAAAGATCGGGTTCGCCTCGCGCATTGGCTTACCCTGAGGATCGAGCTTGGCGGAGCTTGTTTGCGGATCTATCGCCGGGCGGGTATCGAACAGGTTTTTGAAGCTTTGGGTGCCCCAGGCAAAGACGAAAACCGTGAGGATGATCCACGGCAACCATGCCCGCATCACGGCAGGTTTTGCATCGCTGGCAAAGGTCGCGCTGGGCTTCTCGTCCGGGTCAGGCTCTACTCTGGAGTCGTCGGCCCGGCCTGACAACGCGGCGGAGGTATACACAGTGACCGGCTTCCAGACCTTCAGGAAACCGGTCAGGCAGGCCATGGAAATCAGCGCGGCGATTACATCCACCAGCATCGGCCCGTGGTAGTTGGACACAAGAAATTGCGGTATGGCGAAGCTGACCCCGGCGACCAGGATCGCCGGCCAGATTTCCAGCATCTTGCGCCAGCCGGCGAAGGCCCAGATCAGCCAGAATGGGACGATCACCGAGAAAAATGGCAGTTGCCGGCCGACCATCATCGACAGCTCCATTTCATCCAGCCCGGTCACTTTGGCCAGGGTGATGATGGGCGTGCCCAGGGCGCCGAATGCCACGGGTGCAGTATTGGCGATCAATGCCAGGCCAGACGCGGCCAGGGGCGAAAAGCCCAGCCCGATCAGAATGGCCCCGGTCACCGCCACGGGGGTGCCGAAACCGGCGGCTCCTTCGAAGAAAGCGCCGAAGCAGAAGGCAATCAGCAGCAGTTGCAGACGTCGATCGTCAGTGATGCGCGCCAGGGAGTCTTGCAGCACTTTGAACGAGCCGTTCTCGGTGGTCAGCCGGTGCAGGAAGATGATGTTGAGCACGATCCAGCCAATCGGCAGCAGACCGTTGGCGGCGCCGTAAAGCGCGGCCGAGCCTGCCATGTTCGCCGGCATGCCGAAGGCAAAAATCGCAATCAACAAGGCCGAGCCCAGGGCCAACAACGCCGCCAGATGCGCCTTGATGTGGAAAAACGCCAGGGAGGCCAGCATCACCACCACCGGCACCGCCGCCATGATGGTTGATAGCATGGGATTATCGAAAGGGTCGTAGATTTGCTGCCAGACCATGTTCCACCTCTGCTTTTTATTGTTGGTAGCGCAGCCCCCCGTGGGGGAAGGTGGTTTGGAGTATAGGTGGCATTACGCTGCTGTCCTGGCGGGGCCAGCCGTTCAGGTTTCGAGGCCGACCCCGAGGCGTGCGCTCCTTTCGACCATCGCCACGATTGTTGCGAAAAGTTCCTCCTGTGCCTGCACTGGCGTGATCTCGCCAGCCGCGGCGGCATGGGACAGCGCCTCGGCTGCACCGAGCATCGCCCGAAGACTCGCTGGCGCGATTTCACCCGTTCCGGCAAAGGGGAGAAGGGCGTTGCGGCACTTGTCCATGAAGATCGCTTCGTACTCGCGCTTGATCTTTTCCAGCTCGGGCGAGCTGGTCAACGCCGCGATCACGCCGGGTATCTCGCGGCCCTGGAGAAGAACGCAATCAACATATGAAGACGCGATGACCATTGCCTTGCTCGCCAGCGTCGGTTCACTGGTTTGAAGCGCGGCGTCCATGAGCGCGGTCTGACGCGCGTCGAACTCCTGATATAGCGCCGCCAGCAACCCGGGACGGGTGGTGAAATGATCGTAAACCACCGGTTTGGTCACCCCCGCCTGTTCGGCGAGCCGGCCCAGGGTCAACGCTTCCGTGCCTTCCTCTCGAACCAGCTGCCAGGCGACATCCAGCAACTGGCGCTGGCGCTCTTCCCGTGACATCCGGCGACGTGGTTGCGGGCTGGAATCCTGCTCAGGTGTTTCGCTGCTTGACATGCTTATGTACCAAAAGTAGCTTACTGATCGTAACTTACCAAGAGTATATAAGGCTCGTCTCTAGCCCTCAATCACTCATTCCGTAGCAGGAGTTTTCGACATGCACGCACTCATTGTTGTCGCTCACCATGATCTACAGTCGCTCACCCATAGCCTCGCCAGGCAGATCGGCGAAGGTGTCTGCGCAGCTGATTCCGATAACTCTTTCGAGATCGCGGACCTTTGGGCGCAAGGATTCGATCCGAGGTTCGGCGCGGCCGATCTCGCCGTCCATCATCGGGAAGCACCGCCCCCCGCCGATGTGGCCGCCGAGCAGGCGAGAATCGATGGCGCCGATGCGCTGGTGCTGGTGTATCCGGTTTATTGGTGGTCGATGCCGGCGCTGCTCAAAGGCTGGATCGATCGGGTGTTCGCCAATGGCTGGGCATTCGATTTCAGTGCGGATGCCAAGTTGGAGAAGAAGCTTCGCCATCTGCAGGTTCATCTTGTGGGCGTTGGTGGCGCCGACGCGGGAACCTATGCACGCCATGGTTATGCCGATGCCATGAAAACGCAGATCGACCATGGGATCTTCGATTATTGCGGTGCCAGCGTTGTGACGTCCGAGCTGCTGCTCGACTCGGAAATCCAGGAGCCGACGGTTCACCTGGAGGCTGCGTGGGTGATCGGTCGTGATCTTTTCGGTGCATCCAGATGCAGCGACGCGGCCCGGGATGTTCATCTTTGCCAACCGGCCAGCGCCAATGCTTTTTGACAGACAAAAAAAGAGCCTCAAAGCTCTTTGATGGGGAGGAAGTAGAGCCAGAGGCTCAAGATGCGCATGAAACAAGTGGTGAGCTTATTGGGGTTCAGTTCACTCACCACCTACGCAACGGCTTTAAACCTCCAACCGCTACGTACCAATATCGTAAGAAGCCGGTGGCTGGCACTCAAGTACCATTAGTCTAATCCCCCCGGCCAACCGGCCTGGCGCAGCGCTTTGAGCAAGGTGTTGGCATCCAGGCCCGGCACCGTATGGCCGTTGCCTTCGGTGGTGTTCGAGGCCAACAGGGCGTTGATGATGGCTTCTTCTACGGCTTCGGTGGCGGCCAGGAACAGCTCGCTGATGTGGTCGTTGTTGACCATCCTCAGGTGGTCGCAGGTGGGGGCGCCTTTGCCTTCATAAGCTGCTGGCGGCACGTGCTGATTGCCGGTGGCGAAGGCCACGAAAATGTCGCCGCTGTGGTCTTCATTGCCGCCACCGGTGCGAGCCAGGCCGAGGCTGGCACGTTGCGCGAGGCGCGTGCATTGGTGTGGCAAAAGAGGCGCGTCGGTGGCCAGGCAGACGACGATGGAGCCCATGCCCGGATGGGGCAGGGAGGCTTTGAGGAAGGGCGAGTCGACCTGCTCCATGTAACGCCCCACGGGGTAACCGTCGACACGTAATTCGTGACTAATGCCGTGGTTGGCCTGGACGATTGCGCCGACGGTCCAGCCTCCTTGAGCACCATTCAGCCGTCGCGAGGCGGTGCCGATCCCACCCTTGAATTCGTGACAGATCATCCCGCTGCCACCGCCCACTGCGCCTTCGATGACCGGGCCGCCGACGGCTGCGTGCAGAGCTTCGGCCACATGTTCAGGACGTACATGAAAACCGTTGATGTCGTTGAGCAAGCCGTCGAACGTTTCCAGCACCACGGGCATGTTCCAGTAAAGACGCCCGTTGTCGGGTTGGTCCTGACGATCCAAAACGATCAGCGCGTCGCGCACGATGCCCAGGCTATGGGTGTTGGTGAAGGCAATCGGGCTGGTCAGCAGGCCGGCCTCGCGAATCCACTCAAGCCCCGTGGCATCGCCGTTACCGTTGAGCACATGGACGCCGGCGAAGCATGGCTGTTGATTGGCGGAACCGTCACGCGGCTCGATCAGCGTGACACCGGTATGGATGTCGCGGCCGCTGGCGGTTCGTCCTCGCACATTGCTGTGGCCGACCCGTACGCCGGGCACATCGGTGATGGCGTTGAGGGGGCCGGGTTGCAGTTGGCCGAACTGAATGTTCAGGTCGCGGGCACGTGGTTTCATGGTGGTTCTCATGTTCGATTGGTCTGAAAAAAAGAGGCTTATTGGTTAATGCAGGTAAGTTAAGGAATTTGAGCGACGTAGAACCTGTGGGAGCGTGGCTTGCCCGCGAAGAATGCACCGCGGTTTTTCAGGTACTACGCGTCATCGTTCTTCGCGGGCAAGCCCGCTCCCACATGGATTGCGTAGGATCACTGACCGTTCTTCACGGCGCTCCAGACGCGAGTGCGGACGCGCTCGGTCGCCTTGGGCAGAGGTTCAAGGGTGAACAGCTTGGCCAAGACCTCGGCCGGCGGGTAAATGGCAGGGTTGTTGCGAGTCGCCTCGGCCACCAGGCGGGTCGCGTTGCGGTTGCCGTTGGGGTAAGACAGATGGTCGGAGACCGGAGCGATGACTTCGGGGCGCATCAAGTAGTCGATGAACGCCAGGCCTTGCTGCGGATGCGGCGCGTCCTTGAGCAGCACCAAAGTGTCGAACCACACCGGCGCCCCTTCCTTCGGCAGGCTGTAGGCGATCTTCACACCATTGCCTGCTTGTTCGGCGTTGGTCTTGGCTTCCAGCATCGCGCCGGACCAACCCACCGCCACGCAGATGTTGCCGTTGGCCAGGTCGCTGATGAATTTTGAAGAATTGAAGTAGGCAATGTGCGGGCGCAGCTTGAGCAGTAGCGCCTGGACTTTCTTGTAGTCCTCGGGGTTGGTGCTGTTGGGCGGCAGGCCCAGGTAATGCAGCGCGACCGGCAGCATCTCCGAAGGCGAGTCGAGCATCGCCACGCCGCACTCGCCGAGCTTGGCCAGGTTCGCTTCGTTGAACACCAGCTCCCAGGAGTCCACCGACGCCTTGTCGCCCAAGGCGGCGCGGACTTTGTCGACGTTGTAGCCGATGCCGTTGGTGCCCCATAGATACGGCACAGCGTACTGGTTACCCGGATCGTTGTTGGCCAGTTTCGCCAGCAGCGCGGTATCCATGTTTTTGTAGTCAGGCATTTGCGCGCGAGGCAGGGGGGCAAGCGCCCCGGCCTTGATCAGTGTCGGCAGGCTGAAGTTGCTGGCCACCACCACGTCGTAACCGCTGCGGCTGGTCAGCAGTTTGCCTTCCAGGACTTCGGCGCTGTCGAAGGTGTCGTAAACCGGCTGGATCCCGGTGTCGCGCTTGAAATCCTGCAAGGTGTCGGGGCCGATGTAGTCGTACCAGTTGTAGACGTTCACGGTGGGGGCGTCAGCGGCGACCGCCGAGAGTGAAGCGCACAAACAGGCGCCCAGTCCCAGGTTGATATGCGAGCGATGACAACTCATGATGCGGCACTCCTGGCCTGCTGCAGGCCGGTGATGATCAGGTGCTTGCAGCGTATCGGCAGGCGGGGGACTCACCCATTCCCATCATGGGTTACTCGAAAGGGGTAGGGCGTGGACGCGTTGCTCAAGGAATTGCCGGTGCACCAGGGGCTGGCGCGGGTCTTTGCGGCGTTGGGTCAGGACGGGTTCTGGCGTGCGCTGGTGGACACGCTACGGCTATTGGTGCCGCTGGATAACGCGTTGGTCGCGGTAATGCGATCGGGGCGGGTGCCACGGCTGCTGATTGATTTCGACTCCAAGGGCGGCGCCGACGAGCATGAAGAACTGGCGGACTACAGCGCCGGCATGTACCTGCTCGATCCGTTCTACCAGGCCGCTTGTGCCGGTATTGCCGATGGCTTGCACAGCCTGGCCGCCGTGGCTCCCGACCAGTTTCAGCAGAGCGAGTATTACCTGAGCTACTTCCACTCGGTGGTGGGTCGCGACGAGTTGCAGTTCATGGTCAACGTCGACGGTGCGGTGCTCGGTTTATCGTTGGGGCGCTCGACGACGTTCACCCTTGAAGAGCAGGGCCGTCTGCTGTGTGTGCGTGATTGGGTGCTGGCGGCCATGCGCCGTCACCTGCAACTGATGCCCCCGGAAGGGCCGACCGCCGAGGCCGTGGCTGGCGACTTGGCGACCCTGCTGGATCGCTTCGATGCGCGTTTGTCGGTGCGCGAAGTCGAAACGGCGCGGCTGATTCTCCAGGGCTTCTCCAGCAAAGCCATCGCCCAGCAACTGGGTATTTCCCCGGAAACGGTGAAGGTGCATCGGCGCAATCTCTATCACAAGCTCAATGTGAGTGGGCATGGAGAGTTGTTTGCGCTGGTGTTGCAGCCGCGTTGAACGTCAAAAGATCGCAGGCTTCGCCAGCTCCTACATTTACCGTATGCAACCTCAATGTAATGGGTGTACCCAACCCCCGTAGGAGCTGCCGAAGGCTGCGATCTTTTGATCTTTTGATCTGCAACTACCCCAGCTTGAACACCAGCGCCTTCAACCCGCACTCAACATCGGCATCGGGAAACTCTGGCGGATTCTCCAACCGCTGCTCAAACCGCAAGCTCGGCGCTTCGCGGGTGACGCCGTCGATGAGGAAGTCCGCCCCAAAAGCCGGATCGTTCATGCAAGCCAGCACCGTGCCCTGAGGGCTGAGCAATTCCGGCAGGCGGCGCAGCACGCGCTGGTAATCCTTGGTCAGCAGAAAACTGCCTTTCTGAAAGGACGGCGGGTCGATGATCACCAGGTCATATGGGCCCTTGCCGATCACCTTGCCCCAGGACTTGAACAGGTCATGGCCGAGAAAACTCACCTTGCTCAAGTCATGCCCATTGAGCCGATGATTGTCGCGGCCACGGCTCAGGGCCGAGCGAGCCATGTCCAGATTGACCACATGCGTAGCGCCACCCGCAATGGCGGCCACCGAAAACCCGCAGGTATAGGCGAACAGGTTCAACACCCGCTTGCCATCAGCATTGGCCCGCACCCAATCGCGGCCGTAGCGCATGTCGAGGAACAGGCCGGTGTTCTGTTTGCGGCCCAGGTCCACGCGATAATGCAGGCCGCCCTCGGTGATTGTCATCTCGTCGATCGGCTCCCCTAGCAGCCATTCGGTGGTGCTTTCCGGCAGGTATCGATGTTGCAGCAGCAAGGTATGCGCGCCGGATGTCGCCCATGCAGGCGACTGCGTGATCGCCATCAGCCGCTGCTTCAAATCGTCCAGTTGCGACGCTTGCGGTTCCTTGAACACGCAGACCAGCACCACGCCTTGCAGCCAGTCGACGGTCAATTGCTCCAGCCCCGGCCAGCAGCGGCCACGGCCGTGGAACAGCCGACGGGTTTCGGCGGGCGCTGCCGCAAGCGCAGTCAGCAAATGGTCGTGGAGGACGGAGAGGGCATCTGGGTTCATCGGGCAAAGTCGGCCATGCATGGGGGGGCGGCATTTTAACCACAATTCGCCCCCCACGAACGAACGGCGCGCGTTTACCAATCCACCGAATAGCTGACCGCCAATCGACGCCCTTCGGCATGAGGGTAAGGCGCGGCCGCATTGGCTTGCATGTAGAGCGTTTCGTAGTTGCGATCGCTCAAGTTGTAGACGCCCATGTCCAGTTTGCCCACCGGCAATTCCACGCCGGCCAGCAGGTCGACCGTGGTATAGCCTTCGATTTTACGGCCGTTTCCATCCTTGAAGCCGGCGTCGTAGCTGTCCAGGCGCATCGCCTGCAACCGCAGGTTGTAGTCTTCTTGCTCATAGGCAGCGAAGGCGGTGGTTTTGGCCGGTGAGATGCGCGTGGCCGGCAGGTCGAACCATTCGCCGTTCTGACGGGTTTCACCTTTGGTCCAGGCGTAGGTTCCGCCCAGCGACCAGGCTTGATCGAGGTGATAAGTCAGGCTGGTCTCGACACCGCGCACGCGTTCTTTCTGATCGATCAACCGTTGCGCACGGGTGACGGAGTCGTAGTACTGCGTCACGTCCGAGCGGTTCTCGAACAGCGTGACGTTGGCCTGCAACGACTCCCAGTCACCGCGCCAGCCGAGTTCGTAACTGTCGACCTTGATCGCCTGAGCGTTGAGGTCCTGGATGTTGTAACTGCCGCGCACATCACGCAGGAAGCGCTGCACATCGGGCAGCGAGAAGCCCTGGCTGAAGTTGACGAACACATCCTGCGCACTGCTGATGTGGTAGACCGCACCGAGGTTGTAGAGGGTGTCTTCGTACTTCAGCGTGCCGCCGGGCAGCACCTCAGTCACGCCTGCTTGCCAGATGCCACCGAAGGCGACGCTGTCGGCGACGTCGCTGTGAATCCACTCGTGCCGCGCACCGCCGCGCAGGGTCCAGTCGCCGATATCCCAGCTCGATTGAGCGAAGAGCGCCGTGGTGTTGGTCTCAATGTCCGGGCCGAATGCATAGCGCTGGCCTGTCGGCGTGTAGGCCAAGCCGTCGACGCGATAACGGTCGCCCTGCTGGCTGATTTGTTCGTTCTCGAAGTCAGCGCCCCAGACCAAGTTGCCGGTGGCGCTGCCAATCGAGGGCAGGGTGCTTTCCACGGCGGTGCGCAGGCCATAGACATCGGCTTCGCTCTCGGAAGCCACGACCCCGGCGTTGGCACCCCAGTTGTAGGGGAAGAACCGTGCCTGCTGTTTGCGCCAGTAGCTTTCCACCATCAAGTGCTGGCCGAACAGATCGCGATCGCTGTAATTGAAGTTCACCGCCTGGTTATGGGTGAACGGCTGGTCGCTCAACTGCAACCCTTTGATCGCCACTGACTCGCCATTGCGAGAACCGGCCACATAGCCGGTGTCTTGCTTGTCCTCATATTCCTGCACCGACAGACTCAGGCGTCGATCGTCATCCAGATCGAAGCCGAATCTGGCGTGCAGGTCATGGCTCTCGGTGTCCATGTTGCTGCCCTGAAACGCTTCCTGGGCGATGCGGTTGCCGTTGCCGTCGAACTGGTCGTTGCGTTGCAACAGGTCGGCGGACACGTACCAGTCGAAGGCGTTCTGGCGCCCGGTCACGCTCTGGAACACTTCGTAGGCAAAACCTTTGCGATTGAGGTTGTCGGCGGTGCTGAGCCCTACGCGGCTGCTCATCGCCAGGGATTGCCCCTCGTTACGCTTGGTGATGACGTTGATGATGCCGCCCGAGGCGCCCGCACCATAGAGGCTGCTGGCACCGGAGACCACCTCGATGCGTTCGATACTCGACGGCGCGATGCTGTTGAGCTGGCGTGAAACGTCGCGACTGGCGTTCTGCGAAACACCATCGATCAGCACCAGCACGTTACGCCCGCGGATGGTCTGGCCGTAGTTGCTCATGGTGCCGGAGGAGGGCGCCAGACCGGGCACCAGCGTGCCGAGAATATCGGCCACTTTGCGCCCGGCAGCGGATTGTTGCGCGATCTCCTTTGCCTGAATCAACTGCACGGTGCCGGGAATCGAGGCGATGCTGGCCTCGCTGCGTGTGGCGGACACCACGGTGTCGGACAGTGACAGCGAACCGCTGCGCAGTTCCAGCGGCACCGGAGCCGGTTGTAGCGTGACGCTGTTTTTTCCGCTGAAGCGCCATTGCAGGCCACTGTCGCGCAACAGGCTATTGAGTGCCTGTTCGGTGCTGTAATCGCCCTTGAGTGACGGCGCTGTTTTGCCACGCAGCAGCGCCGCGTCGACGCCGATCGACAGCCCGGTCTGCGTAGCCAGTGCCGTCAGTGCCGTGTCCAGCGGCTGGTTCCCCAGTTCGAAGTGATAGGTGTCTGTCGCGGAGTCGGCGAAGGCCGGAACGGCGCAGCCCAAGGCAAGTGCCAGAGCGCTCAGGCGAAAGAGGGAGAAGGTCTGGTGGGTCATTGTTGTTGCTCATGGAATCGACTGTATTAACTCCAATGACCGGGCTGAAATGAAATCGGGCAGTTGTCTTGAAGATTTTTTTTGCTCA
The DNA here is from genome assembly GCF_053629455.1 of Pseudomonas sp. F-14 TE3482. NCBI lineage: Bacteria > Pseudomonadati > Pseudomonadota > Gammaproteobacteria > Pseudomonadales > Pseudomonadaceae > Pseudomonas > Pseudomonas sp. F-14 TE3482. Next base: position 5,247,615 of record NZ_JBRJII010000001.1, on the reverse strand, counting down.
GCGCTGCCGCACCTGCACCAGGTATTTGCTGTAAGTCTCGATACGAATCGGCAAGGCCGCCTGCAACAAGGCCAGTGCGGCATCGCTGTCTTGCGCGGGCAGCACGCCGGTGAAGCGCAGGGTTTGCAATTGCGCATCTGACGCCCAGATAACTCCCCGACGATGCCGATCAATTTCGGCCAGTACTTCGGGCAGCGGCCTGTCGTGGAAAATCAGCCGGGCGGGGAGCGAAGCGGTTGCCTGCGTGGCGGGCGCCATCCAGCTCTGCACGGGCAGCCACTGGCCGACGGCGATCGCCGCCGGTAACACCAGAGCTGCGCCCATCAGGTGGGCACGACGGCGCCGGGCTTTTGGTGGTGGAGAGAAGGATTGCCAAAGCTGCTGAAGTTGTTCGAACAGCTGCGCGTGGCGCGCATCGGCAGCATGCCAAGCGTTGAATTCGGCCAGAACTTCAGCTGAGGGCGCCTCGTCCAGACGCACCAGCCAATGGGCCGCCTGCTCGCGGATCTGATCCTGGGTGAGGCTTTCAGTCATTGCTCAACCCCTCGGGCAACGCGTCGAACAAACGGGCATGGCAGTGTGCGAGCGACTTCGCCAGGTACTGCTTGACGCTGCTTTCGGAGACCTGAAGGTGTCTGGCAATTTCGGCATAGGAACAGCCATCGACACGCGCCATCAGAAAAGCCTTGCGCGGTTTCTCTTCCAGTTCTTCGAGCAACAGCAGCAGAACTTTGCCGAGCAATTGGCGCACGGCAATGATCTGTTCCGGGCCTTGTTGGGTCTGCTGATCGAGTAGAACGACCATGCTGCGAAGGGTTTCTTCTTCGACCCGGCGGCGATGATACTGATTGATCAACAGACGATTGGCTGCCACCAGCAGATAGGCCCGTGGTTCCTGCAATGTCGGCAAAGCATCCAGGCCCAGCAGTTTGACGAAGGTGTCATGGGCCATGTCAGCGGCATTGTCGGGGCAGCCGAGCTTTTTGCGCAGCCAGCCGAACAGCCAGCCATGATGCCCACGGTAAAGCTCGGAAAGAGACGAAGCGGACTGACCCGACACGACGAAACCTCGAACGAAGATAATTCGCAAATGGGAAGTTGTTGCAATTGCGAATGCTGTCATGTTGCTGCGCGACGTTCAAGTCTGATGCGAACGCAAGAGCAAGGACTCGCTGAACATCGTATCGATACAGGGCTCAAGGCTTGCAGTTCGCCCGATTTCGTCGTCCGGTTGTATCAAAAATGAATTTCCACGAAGTCCGCTGCTCATACCTGTAGGTGGCGGATTTGAGCCTGCGAACTTTTTACGTAATCAGGGAGTGGCACAGTCATGGGTCCAGTATCAACGGCGGGCGCGCACTTGTCTGACGGATTGATTCTTGTGGTGGAGGACGACCCGTTGATTCTGGAGTTTCTTTGCGAAATTCTTCAGGAGGAGGGCTTTGCGGTTGAACCAAAGATCAGCGCGGACGCCGCGTCGCAGTTTCTGGAGCAGCACGCGCCGGAGGTAGGACTGTTGCTGACGGACATCACCATGCCGGGCAAACTCAATGGCGCGGACCTGGCCAATCAGTTCGGCGACCGTTGGCCAGACAAACCGATCATGATCATGTCCGGCTTCGAAACCCCGAAAAGCTCCGGGGTCAAGCATCCGGTTGCGTTCATCAAGAAACCCTGGGCGGTGGGGCAATTGCTCGATTGTGTGCAAAACGCCCTGCATTCGAACCGGACCGTGTAGGAGCTGCCGAAGGCTGCGATCTTTTGATCTTCGTTCTAAAAGCAAAATCAAAAGATCGCAGCCTGCGGCAGCTCCTGCGTGAGTGATGTACATTTGCCTGACAACATTCGCCTGGTTCTGGAAATCGCCCTTTGTCAGCATCCGTGTTCAACACGTCGTACCGCGCCTTTCTGTTCGATATGGACGGAACTGTCCTCAACTCCATCGCCGCCGCCGAGCGGATCTGGACCACCTGGGCCCTGCGCCACGGTGTTGATGTCGATACCTTCCTGCCGACCATCCATGGCGTACGCGCCATCGACACTATCACTCGTCTGGCCTTGCCCGGGGTGGACGCGGAAGCTGAAGCCGCGTGGATCACCGAAGCGGAAATCGAGGATGTGGAAGGGATTGTCGAAGTGGCCGGCGCGGCGAGTTTCCTCAAGTCGCTGCCCGCCAATCAATGGGCCATCGTCACCTCCGCACCACGGGCGCTGGCCCTGCGCCGAATGGCGGCGGCAGGCATTCCCGAGCCTTTGGTGATGGTCACCGCCGAAGACGTCAGCGCCGGCAAACCCGACCCTGCGGGGTATCGGCTGGCCGCCAGTCGGTTAGGGGTCGAGCCCACCGAGTGCCTGATCTTCGAAGATGCCGCCGTGGGGATTCGTGCTGGTGAAGCGGCGGGCGGCCACGTCATGGTCATCACCGCGACCCATGTTCATCCGCTCCAGACCCCGCACGCCACCCTGGCCAGCTACGACTTGGTCGAGGCCCGTGTGGACGCCGATGGTCGAATCTGCCTGCATTCTTTCTGATCGACCGCGTCCCCTGTGGGAGCTGGGCTTGCCCGCGATGGCGTCGGCACAGACAACATAAATCCCTTGGCAGACCGCAGAGGCCCCATCGCGAGCAAGCTCGGCTCCCACAATGATTGATGTGAGTCAGTAAACCCCGGGAATCAACCGCCAAGTCCTGTTGCAATAAGCCTCATATTCACTGCCAAACTGCGCGCGTAACAGCGCTTCTTCGGAGCGAATGCGGGCGATCAGCGGGATCAACGTCAGCGCCACAAGAAGCAACCCGACGCCGGAGCGAAAGGCCAGCGCCCAGCCCACGTCATTGATCAGCAGCCCCAGGTAACTGGGGTTGCGCAAGGTCCGATAAATCCCGTCGGTGACCAGGCGGTGCCCCGGCTGAATCGCCACCAGACCGCTGAAGCGTTTGCCCAATACAAACACCGGCCACATCCGCAGTGCGCCGCCGCCGATGAACAACAGCGCGCCCAGCCAACGCACGCCCTCGCCACCGAAGGTCCAGAAGTCGATCCGGTCGGTATAGGCTGGCAGGTACCCACTCAACAGCCCAAGTACCCCGAAAACCGGCAATACCCAGCGATTGGCCCGGTCTTCACGTTCGCCGGAGCTCAGGTTGCCCTCGCTGAACAAAGACACGATCGCCATCACCAGGGTTGCAAACGCAATGACCACCAGCGGCGGGTGCGAGAAAAAAGCTGCCAACCCGCCCAGCCCGACTACCGCCAGAGCGAGGTAGGCAAGGGTGCTGACGAGGGCGAAAAACGCGAGTTTGGCAGAGATTTTCATGACTGACTTCGCAAAGGACATGTAGGAGCTGCCGAAGGCTGCGATCTTTTGATTTTGCCCCTGACAATATCGCTCAAAAATCAAAAGATCGCAGCCTGCGACAGTGGTTGTTCGGTCATTCGACGCGGTACCGCGTTATCGCCACAACGATAGCCGCCGGGCTGGGTGAACTAAGCTTGGATAAGGATGATTCTATCTATTCACTCCCGGCGCGTTGAACATTTCGCTGGGCCGGGAGCGTCACAAGGAGCACACGATGCTTCACATCAGAACGCCCCTGATTCTGCACCCAGGCCTGTCAACACCGACCCGGCGAATCTGGCTCAAGCTGGAAAACCTGCAACCCAGCGGCTCGTTCAAACTGCGCGGCATGGGCCTGCTGTGCAGTCAGGCCGCGGAGCAGGGCAAGCGTAAAGTGGTCTGTCCTTCCGGGGGTAACGCCGGGTTGGCCACCGCCGTGGCCGCCGCCAGCCTTGGGCTGAAAGCCTGCATCGTGGTGCCGAACACCACCCCGGAAACCACCCGCGCCAGGATCAGGAAAGTCGGTGCCGAGGTGATCGTTCATGGCAAGGTCTGGGACGAAGCCAATCAACGGGCGAAAGAACTCGCAAAGGGCGCGGACACCGAATACGTGCCTGCCTTCGATCATCCGGTGCTGTGGGAAGGGCACAGCACGATGATCGATGAAATTCTCGAGGACTGTCCTCAGGTCGATGTGTTGGTGACGTCGGTGGGCGGCGGAGGGTTGCTGGCGGGCCTGCTCACTGGACTGATTCGTCATCAGCGCATGGATTGTCGAATCGTTGCGTGCGAAACCCAGGGCGCAGCGTCTTTCGCGGCCGCCGTGAGTGCCGGCCACCCGGTCAGATTGCCGCGCATCGATACCGTCGCCACGTCACTTGGCGCGGCGCAGGTGGCAGCCTGGCCGGTGCAGCACATTCTCGACTTCGCGCACGAATGCGTGGTGCTCAGCGATGATGAGGCGATCATGGGCGTGGTCCGTTACGCCAACGACTTGCGTCAGTTGGTCGAGCCGGCGTGCGGCGTTTCATTGGCGGTGGCGTACCTCGACCATCCGGCGATCGCCGAGGCCCATGATGTGGTGATTGTGGTGTGCGGCGGCGTCAGCATCAGCGCGCAATTGGTCGCCGGCTGGGCGCGCCTGTCCGCTGGGGCGCAAGCAACCTAGGGCCCGAACACTATCCCGTGTTGCGAGCCCCACGGCTGACTTTTACAGGTTTCAGCGACTGACTGGACTTTATTGAGCGAGGATCGCTTTGGCCAGGTCCTCATCGCTTGCCTTGAGGTCGGGATGATTCTGTCGAATTTCCTTCAGCACCGACTCCAGATAAACGCCGCGAATCGTACCGCCACTCGCCACGAAGCTAGAGGCATCATCCCGTGCGGGAATCACGATTTTGTCATCCTTGAACGTCGAGTACAGCGATGCGGAGACCCCGGCCGAAGTGGCGACATCTTTTGCATCTACATCGGCCATGGCCGAACCAACGGGCAAACAAAGCACTAGTGAAGATATGAGCAACAGACGGCGCATGACGGCGTCCTCCGAAAGCGGAAAGGAAGTAACACATAGTTTAGGATGCCTGGCAGCGCTCAGGAGTTCCCTGCCGATTCGATATAGGCACAGATGAGCGCTCAGAACCGCACGGTTGCGCCATAGTCAGGCACTGATCACGCAGCCGGATCGTGGTATCTGACGAACACCCGACCCTACATAGACCGTAGGTAACCCGTGACGGGATCTTCATGGGCATGCTGGCGATAATCTCCAGCGTGGTCGATCATCGGGAGCGAGGGATGGCTTGAATGGGTGGAGGGCAGGTGAGCGTCGATATCGAATGCGTGGTGGTCGGGGCCGGTGTGGTCGGGCTGGCGGTGGCCAGGGCTTTGGCGCGGATCGGGCGAGAAGTGATTCTGGTCGAGGCGGGCGAGGGGATTGGCGTGGGCATCAGCTCGCGTAATTCGGAAGTGATCCACGCCGGTATCTATTACCCGAGCGGCAGTCTCAAGGCGCAATTGTGCGTGGAGGGCAGGCAACGGCTGTACGCCTTCTGTGATGAACGCGGCGTCGATTACCGGCGTATCGGCAAGCTGATCGTGGCCACCGATGAACGTCAGTGCCATGCCTTGCAAGCATTGCTGGAGCAGGGGCGGCGCAACGGTGTCGATGACCTGCAATGGCTGGATGCCGGGCAGGCGCGGGCGCTTGAACCGGCGTTATCCTGTGTTGCCGCACTCTGGTCGCCGTCCACCGGCATCGTCGATTCCCATGCCCTGATGCTGGCGCTTCAGGCAGATGCTGAAGCGTGCGGTACTTCGATAGCCTTTCACACGCCATTGGAATCGGCCCGTTGCACCGGGCACGGTTTCGAGTTGCACATGGGTGGAGCCCAGCCGATGACGTTGAGCTGTCGTCAGTTGATCAACTGCGCGGGATTGTCCGCGCCTGACGTGGCGAGCCGGATCGAAGGCTTGCCAGCGCAGCACGTTCCCAAGGCCTGGCTGTGCAAGGGCAGTTACTTCAGTTTCAGCGGCCGGGCGCCGTTCCGGCATCTGGTTTACCCGGCACCGGAAAGCGCCGGGCTGGGCGTGCACATGACCCTGGACCTGGGCGGTCAGGCGCGTTTCGGGCCGGATGTCGAATGGGTCGAGCAAGTCGATTACCGCGTCGATCCCCGCCGTAGCGAAGGTTTCTATCAGGCGATCCGGCGTTACTGGCCGGCATTGCCCGATAACAGCCTGCAACCGGCCTACAGCGGGATTCGCCCGAAGATCAGCGGGCCGAGCGAACCGGCCGCAGACTTCATCATCAGCGGCCCGGATGTGCATGGCGTGCCGGGGCTGGTCAACCTGTTCGGCATCGAATCGCCGGGGCTGACCAGTTGCCTGGCGCTGGCCGACCGGGTGGTAAAAATACTAGCCGCTCCGCATTCCTCGTAGCAGCTGGCGCAGCCTGCGTTCGGCTGCGAAGCAGTCGTGAATTCAGGCACTGCGGTCTATCAGGTAAACCGCATGGGCAGGTTTTACGACTGCTGCGCAGCCGAACGCAGGCTTCGCCAGCTGCTACACAGGTCGTCGTGAAGGTGCCGGTTATCAGTGTCTGCGATGCCATTCACCGCGAGGGCTATTCTTGGCAATGCGCCCATCCTCATGGGAGACCTCTGATGATCAACGTACGCACTGCCCGCATGCTCGCCGATTACAGGCACTGGGCCGATCAGCGACTCTTTGACAGCCTCATGGCGCTGCCACCGGAAGAGCTCAACCGCAAACGGGTGTCGGTGTTCAACAACATCATCGGCACCTTGAACCATATCTACGTGGTGGACTGCATCTGGCAAGCCCACCTGGAGGGCCGAGGGCACGACTTCAAAACCTCACATGACCTGCTCCATACCGAACTCCCCGAGCTGCGAATGGCGCAACAGGAGATCGATCAATGGTTCTGTGGATGGAGTGCGGCCCAGACCGACGATTCGCTGGATCAACCCATCGAATTCACCTCCGTCGCGGGGGAAAGCGGGGTCATGAGCGCCGGCGCGATGCTGTTGCATGTGGTCAACCACGCCAGTTATCACCGAGGCTGGGTGGTCCAGATGTACGTCGAGATTCCGGCCCTGCCGCCGATCACTGATCTGCCGGTGTTTCTGCGCGAGGTTCCGGGGTATTGAGTTGAGTTCCCCTGCGCAAGCAAATCCCTGTGGGAGCGACCTGTGGCGAGGGGGCTTGCCCCCGTTGGGCTGCGAAGCAGCCCCAAAATCTCTGATGTACCAAATATCTTGTGAGTGCTGCGCACTCAAACGGGGGCAAGCCCCCTCGCCACAAGCCCGCTCCCACAGGTTATGTGTCAGTTCAGGAGATTTGGGTCAGGCCTGAGCAATCAAACTCTGCCGGCAATCAAGCACCAACAACGCACCACCCAGTTCGCTGCTGCCCACTTCCAGCGTAAACCCATGCAGGCTGACGATGGCCGCGACGATCGACAGGCCCAGCCCGAATCCGCTTTGCGGGTTACCGCCCTCGGCGCGATAGAAGCGCTGAAACACCGCCTCACGTTCGGCCAGCGCAATGCCGGGGCCGGAGTCGAGTACTTCGATTCGTGTATGCCCGGCGTCATTCACCCCACGCAAAATCACCTTGCCACCCGGCGGCGTGAACTTGATCGAGTTGCTCAGCAAATTCGCCACGGCTTCGAACAGCAGCGCCCGGTCGCCGTTGAGCTTGGGCAGGGACTCAGGCAGTTGCAGTTCAAAGGTCAGTTCGCCTTCTTCGGCCAGCGGCAGATAAAAGTCATGCAACTCTTGCAGCAACGGCACCGGGTCCAGTTGCACGAAACCCGAACGGCGCTGGCGATCCTCCAGCTCGGAAATCCGCAACAGCCCACGAAAACGCGCCATCAAGGTATCGGCCTCGCTGAGCACGGAATCCAGTTGCACGGCCAGCGTCGAACCGTCATCGGCCTGTTGCTGAATCCGGTACAGCTGCGCCCGCAGGCGCGTCAGCGGTGTGCGCAGGTCATGGGCGATGTTGTCGCACACGCCCTTGACCTCGTTCATCAAGCGTTCGATGCGTTCGAGCATGGCGTTGACGATGGCGGCGAGCATGTCCAGCTCGTCACGGCGGTTGGACAGCGGCAGGCGCCGGGTCAGGTCACCGGCGACGATGGCTTCGGCGCTGGCCTGGATCGCCCGGATCCGCCGCAGCGGGCGCCGTCGCAATAAGTGCCAGCCGGCGATGCCGGGCAGAATGGTCAGCGACACGCCCCACAGCAGCGCATGCAGGATGATCCGGGTCACGGCAAACAACGAACCGTTGTCCCGCACCAGTACCAGCCAGCGTCCGTCCAGGGTTCGGGTTGCCGTGGCATCGCAACTGTCGGCGGGCAGGGTCGGGTCGTCGGCGTCGACGCAATCGCTGAGGATGTGAATCTTGCCGTCCAGCGGCAGGCCTTGAGGGATCTGGCGCAAGGGCCCGCTGAGGTGGCGCCGCTGGTCATCGAACAAGCCATAGGCATCAATGCCGCGAACGTCGAAGGTCACGCTGGCGGCGAGGGCGTCCTCCAGTTGCGCGCCCTGGAATCGGGAAAACAGATGCTGACGTTGCATCAACGAATGCTTGGCCAGGGTGTCCAGGTAGCTGGACACCTCGTAGTACATGACCCCCATGAGAATCCCGCTCCAGGCCACGAACAGCGAACTGTAGAGCGCCAGCAAGCGGCTGCTGGAGGAACGCCAGCCTTTAGAGGGGTTCAGCAATGACATAACCCGAGCCTCGCACGGTCCGAATCAGTGGGGCTTTGCCGGGCGGGTCGATCTTTTTGCGCAGACGGCCGATGTGCACGTCGATCAGGTTGGTGCCGGGGTCGAAGTGATAACCCCAGACCTCTTCGAAAATCATCATCCTCGACAGAATCTGCCCGGTGTTGCGCATCAGAAATTCCAGCAACTTGTATTCGGTGGGCAGCAGCGTCAGCAACTGGCTGTCGCGGCTGGCCTCGTGGCTGATCAGGTTCAGCTCCAGATCCGCCACGCGCAATGTGGTGGCCTGGGCGGTCACGGTGTTCTGCCGGCGCAGCAAGACTTCGACCCGGGCGGCCATTTCATCGGTGGCGAATGGTTTGGTCAGGTAATCGTCGCCTCCGGCGCGCAAGCCGCGCACCCGTTCATCGACATCGGAGAGGGCGCTGATCATCAGGATCGGCGTGGCCACGCCCATGGTGCGCAGGGTGGTGACGATCGCCAGCCCATCGAGCTCCGGCAGCATGCGGTCGAGAGTGATCAGGTCGTAGTCGCCGCTGACCGCGCGCGCAAGCCCCTCGCGGCCATTGTCGACCCAATCCACGTCGAGGCCGTGGCTACTCAGTTCGGCGACGATTTCCCGGGCGGTCACAGCGTCGTCTTCGATGGTCAAGATGCGGGTCATAGGGCTTGCCTGATAATCGGTTCAATACGAAGTGGGGCTCATTTTGCCAAGAATTACGCGCGGCTTTTTAAATTAACTTTCATGTTGCCTCGTGAGCCTGCCCGGAACGTTGATATCATCCGGCCATAACTCTAAAGGGAAGCTGCACTGTGCGCACTTTAATGGTTCGTGGCTGGATGCCGATGTTTTTGCTGTTGTTGTGCATGTTCGGCTCCTCCGCCTGGGCTGCCAACACGCCATGTTCGGGGAAGAAGGGCGGCATCGATCGTTGCGACGGCGATCTGTTCCTGTGCAATGACGGCTCCATCAGTGGTTCGAAGAAAAGTTGCTCGGCGATGTTTGGCAGTAAAGACCAAGCGCGACCGCAGACGCTGTTGCAGGATTCCGATGGCTGCGCCTGCGGCACCGGCACGTTCTGCACCGGGCCAAGAGGCGGGGTGTATTGCCTGACGCCCAGCGGCAACAAGAGCTACAAGCGCAAGTAATTCATTTAGCGCAATGCATAAAACCCGCCGATATGGCCGGCTCCTTGCAAACTGCATGACCCTGAGAAGTTCATTGTTTTCAACTATTTGAAATAGAAAGATTTATTTAAATAGTGCGTCTGGCACGTTGACTGCAATTGCTCGTTTGACGAGTTGTAACACCTGCCTGGAGCACTACAACAATGAACAGATCCTCTGATGGTTTTTATCCTGTCGCAGATGAGTTCAGCACGCTCTCGGGCGTGTCCTGGGCCGCTATCTTCGCCGGGGCTGCGGCGGCTGCGGCGTTGTCGCTGATTCTCGTACTGCTTGGTTTTGGCCTGGGTTTTTCGGCGGTTTCGCCGTGGGCCCATGAAGGCGTCAGCGCCAAGGGCCTGGGTATCTCGACGATTATCTGGCTGGCCTTTACTCAGATCGTGGCGTCTGGGCTCGGCGGCTACATCGCCGGTCGCCTGCGGGTGAGGTGGGCCTACCTGCACGGCGATGAGGTCTACTTCCGTGACACCGCCCATGGCTTCCTGGCCTGGTGTATCGCGACGCTGGTGACCGCGACCCTGGTGGTCGGTTCGGTCAGCAACATCGTCAGCGGCGGCGTGCAGGCCGGGGCAACGGTCGCCGGCGGTGCCGCCAGCGCCATGACCCAGGCTGCCGGTAGCGCGGTCGGTAATACCGACAATGATCCGTACGGTTACTTCATCGACAGCCTGTTTCGTGATGATCGACCCGTCGCTGTCAGCGAGGACGCCGTCAATGGCACCGTCACCCGGATCTTCGCGCGCAGCCTGCGTAACGACGGTCAACTGGCGCCCGAGGATCGGACCTACCTGGCACAACTGGTCGCCCAGCGGACCAACCTCACTCAAGCGGACGCCGAACGCCGTGTCGATGAAGTCTATGCCCGCACCCAGAAAGCCGTCGCCGACGCCAAACTGGCGGCGCAACAAGCGGCTGACACCGCAGCTAAAGTCGCAGCCTTGACCGCGTTGTGGATGTTCGTCGCGCTGCTGGCCGGTGCATTTTTTGCCAGCCTCGCCGCGATCTTCGGCGGTCGTCGTCGGGATGCCGTGGAGTACCTGGAAACCGATGCCTACGTGACCACCACCACAACCACGACGCTGCCACCTGTTCGCTAACCCAGGAGAACCCTCATGCGCTCTATATTGCTGTTCTTTCTCGGCGTACCGATCCCGATCATCATTCTGATTGCCTTGCTGACGTGATCCCTTTGAGACGCTTGCCTGCGCCGCTTCTATCTCCGGTAGAAGCGGCGTTTTGCTTTTCGGATGCCCAAGCAGCGAGAATCGCCCCAGCAGGAGCTCATCCGCTCCCACTTTTAATGTTGTGTTGCCTGACAGGAGAAATACCTTGGACAAAAAGGAAAGCAAACGGCAACTGGTGACGATGCTCGAAAGCGGGCGTTCGAAGACCGAAATTTTCAAGACGCTGTCCGGCGGGGAGGTCAAGGATCGGGTGCTGGCGTACTGGATCGGTGCCTATGCGGACCCTGCGCTGTGTCAGCGGCACTCCGGCAAGATCAAGACATTACTGTTTCTGACGATTGCTCAAGCGTTGCTCGGTGCAGTCTTCGGGTTCTTCCTCGGCTCGATGATCGGGCCAGGTGCCGCTGTGTTTTTCACCCTGTTTGCCGCAGGGGTGCCGCTGCTGTTCGCCTGGGGTTTTTACAGGAACGTTGCGCAGGCCTACACCATTTACGTGATCCTGTCCCTGAGCCAGTTTCCACGCATGTTTCAGGGGTTTGAGGAAGATCCGTTGCTGACGCTCGTCGGTGCCGGGATCACCCTGGGCATGGTGTTTTTTGTCGCTTACCTCAAGACGCTGTTGTTCCCGGATCTGGGCTTCCTGGGCTCGAAGAAGGTCAAAGGGCATTACGTGTTTTCCAGCTGAAGATCGGTGCCGAGCGCGGCAGAAATGGAATGCTTGAGGACGCCTTCGCGGGCAAGTCGGATCGCCGCACCGCTCGCTCCTACAGGTAGCCCGCATGATCGGCGATGACCTGTGATGATCGTTCCCACGCTCCGCGTGGGAATGCCGCCCCGGACGCTCCGCGTCCGATATGACGCAGAGCGTCATTGGATGCATTCCCACGCAGAGCATGGGAACGATCGTTGTGGCTCAGTTAATCGGCGTACCGACAAACACCTCAAGCCCCTCGGCATACGCCGTGAACGCGCTGATCCGCGCAAACCGCGCGGCTTCCACCTGATCCGGCACCACCAGGTTGGTAAAACTCCAGGCCACCGCCAGGCTAATCCCGTCCTGCGCAATCGAACCGTCGGTCTTCAGTGGCTGTTTTTCCAGCTCCCGCTCCAGCGCCGAATACGCCGCGGCCAATTGCCCTTCGACCCGTTCCACCCAAGGCGCATACTGAATTTCCGCTGGCCGCAGGTTACGTTCGTAATAAAGCTGCACCGACTTCTCACATGCTGCCAACGCCAGGCCGATCAGCCGTAGCGAGCGCAAGCGTTGCTGCAGATCGTTGGGTATCAGGCTGTTACCCGGCGCGGCCAGAGCTTCCAGGTAGTCGATGATCAGCGTCGAATCCATCAACACCTCGCCGTCATCCAGCACCAGGGTCGGCGCTTTCACCACCGGGTTGATCTGCTGGAACTGCTCGAAGTTTCTGAACACCGAAACCGACTCGTGCTCCAGTGGTATGCCCAGGCATTTGGCGGAAATGGCGACGCGCCGTACGTAGGGCGAATCCAGCATGCCGATCAGTTTCATTAAGCCTCTCCTCGACGGTCCTTGGGGGATGGACAACCTTAGCTGAGGTTCAGCAACCTGCAAACGGCCTCGCGCTAATCCTCAAAGGCTAATCCTCAAACCCCACCTGCTCATGAATCTCATCGACCTTCAACTCCAGTCGATAAGCCACGGCGATAAACAGCGCCTGGCACAGGCACAAGGTCGCGCTCAACGAACGGAAGGCAAACGAACTGCCTTCGTTGACCAACAGCACCGTGTTGGCGCGCTTGGCCAAAGGTGAAAGGTTGCTGTCGGTGATGATCAGGGTTTTCGCCTGATGGTGCTGGGCAATACGCAGGCAGTGCTGGGTTTCCTTGCCGTAGGGCGTAAAGCTGATGGCGATCACCAGGTCATTGGCGCGCACGCTGCGCATCTGCTCGCGGTAACTGCCGCCCAGACCCGACACCAAGTGGATGCGCTTGTTGGTGTGTTGCAGGTTGTAGACCAGGTAGTCGGCCACCGCGAACGAGCGGCGCACCCCGACCACGTAGATGTTGTCGGCATTCACCACCAGGTCCACGGCCTTGTCGAAGGCCTGGTCATCGAGTTCCAGCCCCAGCCGTTCGATGCCCGACAGGGTGGCGTTGATGCATTCGCGCGCCAGGTCGCCGCCGCTGGCCTTCTGCGACTTGTTGGCGATCATGCTGCGAATACGCTGCTGGTAATTCTGCACCGGCGTGGTTTTGTGGGTGTAGGCCTCGCGAAACAGCGCCTGCATTTCGCTGAAACCACTGAAGCCGAAACGCTGGGAAAACCGCACGATGGCCGACGGGTGTACTTCGCATTCGCGGGCGATGTCGCTGATGCGGTCGACCATGATCCGGTCGCTCTGCTGGCTCATGTAACTGGCGATGCGCTTGAGCTGGCGCGGCAGGCTTTCGTATTCATCGGTGATCAGCTGCAACAAACGCTCGGCATTGATCGGGGGGCTGGCGAGATCGCTGTCGGGCGTGCTCTCGGTCGTAGCCGGCTGATCGGTGCGGGACATAAGGAATCCTTCTGGCTTGTGCTTATAGAGATGACAGGTCGCGTCATCCCCTGACAATAGGTTGGCTGTGCGCAGTCTACAGGGTAGGCCGGAATAAAATCTTGAGCTTGCGGCTGCCATGGGGTCTGCTGAAACGATGCACTGTGTCTGGAACGCTTGTGTAAAAGTTTATTGGAAAAAATATTCCACGTAAAAAATATTTAGAATAATTATTGATTGTTCGGTCCCGGTCGTTTTAGTCTGCATCCACCAAGAGTGTTCGGCGCATTCATCGCCCCGAACGCAGGCTGATAAAAATAACAGGAGCCAGCATGGGCCAGACTCGTTTTGCCAGTGGGCGTCAATTGGATCTGATTTGCCTGGGGCGCCTAGGCGTCGACCTCTATGCGCAGCAAGTCGGAGCGCGGCTGGAGGATGTGAGCAGCTTCGCCAAATACCTCGGCGGTTCGTCCGCCAACATCGCCTTCGGCACCGCTCGGCTAGGTCTGAAGTCGGCGATGCTGAGCCGGGTAGGGGACGACCACATGGGTCGCTTCCTCGTTGAATCGCTGACCCGCGAAGGCTGCGACGTCAGCGGCATCAAGATCGATCCGGAACGCCTGACCGCCATGGTCCTGCTGGGCCTCAAGGACCGCGAAACCTTTCCGCTGGTGTTCTACCGCGAAAACTGCGCCGACATGGCGCTGCGCGCCGAAGACATCAACGAAGCCTTTATCGCCTCCAGCAAAGCCCTGCTGATCACCGGCACCCATTTCTCCACCGATGGCGTCTACAAGGCGAGCATTCAGGCGCTGGACTATGCCGAGAAGCACAACGTCAAACGGGTGCTGGACATCGACTATCGCCCGGTGCTCTGGGGCCTGGCCGGCAAGGCAGACGGCGAAACCCGGTTCGTCGCCGACCAGAATGTCAGCCAGCACGTGCAGAAAATCCTCCCGCGCTTCGACCTGATCGTCGGCACTGAAGAAGAATTCCTGATTGCCGGGGGCTCCGAGGATTTGCTCACTGCATTGCAAAACGTCCGGCGCCTGAGCGCGGCGACGTTGGTGGTCAAGCTCGGCCCGCAAGGCTGCACGGTGATTCACGGAGTGATTCCGGCGCGTCTCGAAGACGGCGCGATCTACCCCGGCGTGCGCGTCGAAGTGCTGAATGTGCTGGGGGCCGGCGATGCCTTCATGTCGGGTTTCCTCAGCGGCTGGCTGGAGGATGCCAGCGACGAGCGCTGCTGCCAGTTGGCCAATGCCTGTGGCGCTCTGGTGGTGTCACGCCATGCCTGCGCCCCGGCAATGCCGACCCGTGCCGAACTCGACTATCTATTCAACAGCCCGGTGCCAATCACCCGGCCGGATCAGGACGCCGTGTTGCAGCGCCTGCATCAGGTCAGCGTGCCGCGCAAACAGTGGAAGCAACTGTTCATCTTCGCTTTCGATCATCGCGGGCAGTTGGTGGAGCTGGCCCACAAGGGCGGTCGCGACCTGAACGCGATCGGCGAACTCAAACAACTCTTTATCCAGGCCGTGGAACGGGTCGAAGCGGATCTGCGTGAGCAGGGCGTCGATGCTGACGTTGGCTTGCTGGCCGATCAACGTTTCGGTCAGGACTCGCTGAATGCTGCCACCGGTCGCGGCTGGTGGGTGGCACGGCCGGTGGAGGTGCAGGGCTCGCGGCCATTGGCGTTTGAGCACGGTCGCTCGATCGGCAGCAACCTGATCGCTTGGCCACAAGAGCAGATCATCAAATGCCTGGTGCAATTCCACCCCGACGACGAGCCACTGCTGCGTCTGGAGCAGGAAGCGCAGATCAAGGGTTTGTATCAGGCCTCGCAAGTCAGCGGTCATGAACTGCTGCTGGAGATCATTCCGCCCAAGGATCACCCGTCCGCGCATCCAGACGTGCTGTATCGCGCGCTGAAACGCCTCTACAACCTGGGTATCTACCCGGCGTGGTGGAAGATCGAAGCGCAAAGCGCCGAGCAATGGAAACAACTCGACGAGCTGATTCAGGAACGCGATCCGTATTGCCGCGGCGTGGTGCTGCTGGGCTTGAATGCACCGGCGGCAGCGTTGGCCGAAGGGTTTCAGCAGGCCAGCCAGAGCCAGACCTGTCGTGGTTTCGCCGTAGGCCGGACGATTTTCCAGGAGCCGAGCCGCGCGTGGATGGCCGGTGAAATCGACGACGAAACGCTGATCCGCCAGGTGCAGGGCACGTTCGTCGAATTGATCGAGGCCTGGCGCACGGCCCGGGCCTGAACAAATTAGCTGATTGATGGGGCTTTTGTGGCGAGGGAGCTTGCTCCCGCTGGACTGCGAAGCAGTCCCAAATCAACCAGCCCGGTGCATCAGGTAAACCGCATTCACAGGTTTGCGACTGCTTCGCAGCCGAGCGGGAGCAAGCTCCCTCGCCACATGTGATCGGTTGAACATTTTAGTAAAAACAATAAAAGGTGCAGCCATGCCCGCTATCCGAATTGGCATCAACCCGATCTCCTGGAGCAACGACGACTTGCCGTCCCTCGGTGGCGAGACGCCGTTGAGCACTGCCCTCAGCGAAGGCAAGGACATCGGCTACGAAGGCTTCGAACTCAACGGTAAATTCCCCAAGGACGCCAAAGGCGTCGGCGACGTGCTGCGGCCCTACGATCTGGCGCTGGTGTCCGGCTGGTATTCCAGCCGTCTGGCCCGGCGCTCCGCGGCCGAGGAAATCGACGCCATCGCCAGCCATGTCGAGCTGCTGGCGAAGAACGGCACCAAGGTGCTGGTCTATGGCGAAGTCGCCGACTCGATTCAAGGCCAGCGCATCCCACTGGTCGAGCGTCCACGTTTTCACACCGAGCAGGCCTGGCAGGAATACGCCGACAAACTCACCGAACTGGCACGCTTCACCCTGTCCCAGGGCGTGCGTCTGGCGTATCACCATCACATGGGCGCCTACGTCGAATCCCCGGCCGACATCGACAAACTGATGGCATTGACCGGCAGCGAAGTCGGCCTGCTGTTCGATTCGGGCCACTGCTACATGGGCGGCGGTGAGCCCTTGCAGGTGCTGCGCAAACACATCGAACGCATCTGCCACGTGCATTTCAAGGACGTGCGCAAACCGGTGGTGCAACTGGCGCGCAACAACCTGTGGAGCTTCCCGGACTGCATCATCAATGGCACGTTCACCGTGCCCGGCGATGGCGATATCGATTTTGGCGCCTTGCTCGACGTCCTGCTGGGCGCCGATTACCACGGCTGGCTGGTGGTCGAGGCCGAGCAGGATCCGGCGGTGGCACCGAGTTATGTCTATGCCAAAAAAGGCTACGACACGCTGCGTGCGCTGCTCGACGAGAGGATTAAGTGATGAGCCTGTTGGTCAAGAGTAATGCACGCGGGCGGACCATGGTCGAGTTGGGGCAGGGTGAACTGGAATACGTCGGCTTCGCCGCTTACCGCCTGAGCCTCGGCGAAACCCTGCCGGTCAGCGCCGGTGACAAGGAACTGTGTCTGGTGCTGCTCAGCGGTCGGGTCAGCATCAAAGGTGAAGCTCCGGGGCAGGGCGCGTTTGACTGGGACAACATCGGCGATCGCCAATCGGTCTTCGAAGACAAATCGCCATTCGCCGCGTACTTGCCACCGGGCAGTCAGGCGCAAGTGGTCGCACTCAGCGACGTGCAGATCGCCGTCTGCGCCGCGCCCGGTTCGACCGCCGAAAATCACAGCCCACGGCTGATCAAACCCGACAGCATGAAACGCAGCGTGCGCGGCAAGGGCGCCAATACCCGTTACGTCTGCGACATCCTGCCGGACACCGAACCGGCCCATTCGCTGCTGGTGGTGGAAGTGCGTACGCCGTCCGGGCACTCCTCGAGCTACCCGCCGCACAAGCACGACACCGACGATCTACCGCACCAGAGCTTTCTCGAAGAAACCTATTACCACCAGATCAACCCGCCCCAGGGCTTCGTGTTCCAGCGGGTCTACACCGACGATCGCAGCATCGACCAGGCCATGGCCGTGGAAAACAGCGACCTGGTCGTCGTGCCCAAGGGCTATCACCCGGTCAGCGTGCCCTACGGCTACGAGTCGTATTACCTGAACGTGATGGCCGGGCCGAAACGCGTCTGGCAGTTCCACAACGATCCGCAGCACAGCTGGCTGTTGGATCTCTGAATTTCAACATTCAAAGGGAGAACAAGAACAATGAGCGATGCCCCGGTAATAGGCCATTACATCGACGGTCAGGTACAGGACAGTGGTAGCGAACGCTTCAGCAATGTCTTCAACCCGGCCACCGGCGCGGTACAGGCGCGGGTCGGGCTGGCTAGCCAGAAGACCGTGGACGATGCCGTCGCCTCGGCCCTGCAGGCGTTCCCTGCGTGGTCCGAGCAATCGTCCCTGCGCCGTTCGCGGGTGATGTTCAAGTTCAAGGAACTGCTCGACCGTCATCACAATGAACTGGCGCAAATCATCAGCCGCGAACACGGCAAGGTGTTCTCGGACGCCAAGGGCGAAGTGACGCGCGGCATCGAAATCGTCGAGTACGCCTGTGGCGCACCGAACCTGCTGAAAACCGATTTCAGCGACAACATCGGCGGCGGCATCGACAACTGGAGCCTGCGCCAGCCGTTGGGTGTGTGTGCCGGCGTCACGCCGTTCAACTTCCCGGTGATGGTGCCGCTGTGGATGATCCCGCTGGCGCTGGTCACCGGTAACTGCTTCATCCTCAAACCTTCCGAGCGCGACCCGTCGGCCAGTTTGCTGATGGCCCGTTTGCTCACCGAAGCCGGGTTGCCGGACGGTGTGTTCAACGTGGTCCAGGGTGACAAAGCTGCGGTCGACGCCTTGCTGCAACACCCGGACATCGAGGCGATTTCCTTTGTCGGCTCGACGCCGATTGCCGAGTACATCCACCAGCAAGCGACCTCGCGCGGCAAACGCGTACAGGCGCTGGGCGGGGCGAAGAACCACATGATCGTCATGCCCGATGCGGATCTGGATCAAGCGGCAGATGCGTTGATCGGCGCCGCTTACGGCTCGGCCGGTGAGCGCTGCATGGCGATTTCGATTGCCGTGGCGGTCGGCGATGTCGGCGACCAACTGATTGCCAAACTGCTGCCGCGCATCGATCAACTGAAAGTCGGCGATGGCATGCAGGGCGACAGCGACATGGGGCCACTGGTGACCACCGAGCACAAGGCCAAGGTCGAGGGCTTTATCGGTGAAGGCGTGGCCCAGGGTGCGCAGCTGATTGTCGACGGGCGCAACTTCAAGGTGCCGGGGGCCGAGAACGGTTTCTTCGTCGGCGCGACGCTGTTCGACAAGGTCACGACCGAGATGAGCATCTACCAGCAAGAGATCTTCGGCCCGGTGCTGGGCATCGTGCGCGTGCCGGATTTCGCCAGCGCCGTGGCGCTGATCAATGCCCATGAATTCGGCAACGGCGTGTCGTGTTTTACCAGCGATGGCGGCATCGCCCGCTCGTTTGCCCGCAACATCAAGGTCGGCATGGTCGGCATCAACGTACCGATTCCGGTGCCCATGGCCTGGCATTCGTTTGGCGGCTGGAAGCGCTCGCTGTTCGGTGATCACCACGCTTACGGTGAAGAAGGCATCCGCTTCTACAGCCGCTACAAAAGCGTGATGCAACGCTGGCCTGACAGCATCGCCAAGGGCCCTGAATTCAGTATGCCGACAGCCAAATAATTCACTTGTGCGGAGAACAATAAAAAATGAGCAAACCCCTGCGTTTCGCCCTGAATCGTATGGTCGCCCCACGTTTGTCCCTGCCCGCGTTCATCGAGTTGGCGGTGACCCTCAAGGCTGACGCCATCGAGATCCGCAACGACCTCAAGGGTGTCGAGATCGAGGACGGCACCGCGCCCGAACACGTGCGTGAGTTGTGCGCGGCCAAAGGCATCACCGTATTGTCGATCAACGCGCTGTATCCGTTCGATGTGTGGAATGACGAGCGCCGTGCACACGCCCTGAAGCTCGCCGCTTATGCCCGTGATTGTGGCGCGCAGGGTTTGGTGATGTGCCCGTTGAACGACCGTGCCGATCCACGAACCGAGGCGCAGCGTGCTTCCGGGCTGCGCACGGCGTTGAGTGAACTGGCGCCGATCCTGCGCGATCACGGCATCCTCGGTTTCATCGAGCCGCTGGGTTTCGAAGAATGCTCGCTACGGCGCAAACGCACGGCGGTCGACGCGATCAAGGCCATCGGTGGGCTGGATGTGTTCCGTCTGGTGCATGACACCTTTCACCATCACTTGGCCAGCGAACATGAATTCTTCCCCGAGCTGACCGGGCTGGTGCACATCTCCGGCGTCGAAGATGCCGAGGCGCCACTGGCGACCATCCGCGACGGCCACCGGGTGCTGGTGGGCGAGGGCGACATCCTCGGTAACGCGGCGCAGATCGACACCTTGCTCAGTAGCGGCTACAGCGGCTACCTGTCGTTCGAACCGTTCGCCGACAGCGTCCATGGCCTGGCGGATATCCAGACGGCGATTGGCGCGAGCATGGACCACCTGCAGAAATCCCTGGCCTGACAACACTTTTGGGCTGATGGAGATCAACTGTGGGAGCGAGCCTGCTCGCGATGATGGCGGCACATTCAACATTGATATCGCCTGACACACCGCAATCGCGAGCAGGCTCGCTCCCACAGGGTTTCTTCACGTATTGAAGGATCGGACATGACCACAACAAGACTGACCATGGCCCAGGCCCTGGTGAAATTCCTCGATAACCAGTACATCGAGGTCGATGGGGTTCAGAGCAAATTCGTCGCCGGGATCTTTACCATTTTCGGCCACGGTAACGTGCTGGGTCTGGGGCAAGCCCTGGAACAGGACAGCGGCGACCTGATCGTCCATCAGGGTCGCAACGAGCAAGGCATGGCCCACGCCGCCATCGGTTTTGCCAAGCAACACCTGCGGCGCAAGATCTACGCCTGCTCTTCATCGGTAGGGCCGGGGGCGGCGAACATGCTGACCGCTGCCGCGACGGCCACTGCCAACCGTATTCCCTTGCTGCTGTTGCCCGGTGACGTTTATGCGTGCCGCCAACCGGACCCGGTGTTGCAACAGATCGAGCAGTTCCACGACCTGAGCATCAGCACCAACGATGCGTTCAAGGCCGTGAGCAAATACTGGGACCGGATCAACCGCCCCGAGCAACTGATGACCGCGGCGATCCACGCCATGCGCGTGCTCACCGACCCCGCCGAAACCGGCGCGGTGACCCTGGCCTTGCCGCAAGACGTGCAGGCCGAGGCGTACGACTATCCCGATTACTTCCTGCAAAAACGCGTACACCGCATCGAACGCCGTCCGGCCACCGAAGCGATGCTCGGTGATGCGTTGGCCCTGTTCAAAGGCAAGCGCAAGCCGCTGATCATCTGCGGCGGTGGGGTCAGATATTCCGGCGCCAATGCAGCGTTGCAGGCGTTCGCCGAGCGCTTCGATATTCCCTTTGCCGAAACCCAGGCCGGCAAGAGCGCGGTGGTGTCCAGCCATCCGCTGAACGTTGGCGGGATCGGTGAAACCGGTTGCCTGGCGGCGAACCTGTTGGCCAAGGATGCTGATTTAATCATCGGTGTCGGCACTCGTTATAGCGATTTCACCACCGCTTCGAAATCCTTGTTCAAGCACCCGGACGTGCAATTTCTCAACCTCAACATCAGCCCCTGCGATGTGCTGAAGCTCGACGGCGTGCAACTGCTGGCAGACGCCAAAACCGGTTTGCAGGCACTGGCCGAAGCACTGGGCGATTACCGCTCGGGCTGGGGTGATCAACCCCGTCAAGCCAAGGCGCAACTGGATGAAGAAGTCGATCGCATTTATCAGGTCGAATACCAGGCCAAAGATTTCGTCCCGGAAATCAATGACCACCTGGACCCGGCGGTGCTGCGCGAATTCATCGAGCTGACCGGCTCCTGCCTGACCCAGAGCCGGGTGCTCGGCGTGCTCAATGAAACCCTGGCCGATGACGCCGTGATCGTCGCCGCCGCTGGCAGTTTGCCCGGTGACTTGCAGCGCAGCTGGCGCAGCAAGGGCGTGAACACTTACCACGTCGAGTACGGTTATTCGTGCATGGGTTACGAGGTGAACGCCGCACTGGGCGTGAAGCTCGCCGAGCCTGAGCGCGAGGTCTACGCACTGGTGGGCGACGGCTCCTACATGATGCTGCACTCGGAGCTGGCGACCTCGATCCAGGAGCGGCGCAAGATCAACGTGGTGCTGCTGGACAACATGACCTTCGGCTGCATCAACAACCTGCAAATGGAACACGGCATGGACAGCTTCGGCACCGAGTTCCGTTTTCGCAACCCGGAAACCGGCAAGCTCGATGGCGGTTTCGTGCCGGTGGATTTCGCCATGAGCGCGGCGGCTTACGGCTGCAAGACTTACAAAGTGAACACCGTTGAACAGTTGCAAGCTGCGTTGGCGGATGCGCGGTTGCAGACGGTGTCGACGCTGATCGATATCAAGGTTTTGCCCAAAACCATGATTCACAAATACCTGTCGTGGTGGCGGGTCGGGGTGGCGCAAGTCTCCACCAGCGCCCGCACCGATGCGGTGGCCAAGACCCTGAACGAACGACTGGCCAAGGCCCGTCAATACTGATTGCCCTGAACGAACCCACAGGAGTGTTTATATGTCTTTGCTTTCCAATTCGTTGCGGATCGGCGTTATCGGCACCGGGGCCATCGGCCAGGACCACATCCGTCGTTGCAGCCAGACCTTGCTCAACAGCCAGGTCGTCGCGGTCACCGACATCAATTTGCAGCAAGCGGCCAAGGTCGTTTCCGATCTGAAACTGACTGCCGAGGTCTATCCCGACGGTCATGCGCTGATCAAGGCACCGGAAGTCGAAGCGATCCTCGTGACCTCCTGGGGCCCGAGCCACGAAGAATTTGTACTGGCAGCGATTGCCGCCGGCAAACCGGTGTTCTGCGAGAAACCACTGGCGGTCACTGCCGAAGGCTGCCGCAAGATCGTCGAGGCCGAAGTGGCCCACGGCAAGCGGCTGGTGCAGGTCGGTTTCATGCGCCCGTACGATGAGGGTTATCGGGCGTTGAAAGCAGTGATCGACAGCGGCCAGATCGGCGAACCGTTGATGCTGCACTGCGCCCACCGCAACCCGACCGTGGGTGAAAACTACAAGACCGACATGGCGATCACCGACACGCTGATCCATGAGCTGGATGTGTTGCGCTGGTTGCTCGACGACGATTATGTGTCGGTGCAAGTGGTGTTCCCGCGCAAGACCAGCAAGGCCCACGCCCATTTGAAAGACCCGCAGATCGTGCTGCTGGAAACCGCCAAGGGCACGCGCATCGATGTGGAAGTGTTCGTCAACTGCCAGTACGGCTACGACATCCAGTGCGAAGTGGTGGGGGAGACCGGCATCGCCAAACTGCCGGAGCCGTCGCAGGTTCAATTGCGCAGCGGGGCGAAGCTGTCCAATGCAATTTTGATGGACTGGAAGGACCGGTTCATCGCCGCGTATGACGTCGAATTGCAGGCGTTCATTGATGGCGTGCGGACCGGGCAGGTCGGCGGGCCATCGGCATGGGATGGTTTCGCGGCAGCGGTGGCGGCGGATGCCTGCATCGAAGCGCAGAACAGCGGCCAGATCGTCAAAGTCGGCCTGCCAGACCGCCCCCATTTCTACGGCTAACCACTGATCCTCTGTAACTGATCGTTCCCACGCTCTGCGTGGGAATGCATCCCGTGACGCTCCGCGTCACAAAACGGACGCAGAGCGTCCATGGCGGCGTTCCCACGCAGAGCGTGGGAACGATCAGCGTAAGGTGATGGAGAACAAAAAAAATGCGCATCGCACTTGATCCCTACATGTACCGCAACCTGTCCCTGGGCAGGATGGTCGACAAGGTTGCCGAGCTCGGTTACGAACACATCGAGCTGTCGCCCCGGGAAGACTTCTTGCCGTTCTATAAAGCCCCACGGGTTGATAAGGCGCGGATCAAGGAATTTCGCAAAGCCTTGAGCGACACCGGGGTCAAACTCTCTTCCTTGTTACCGATGTACCACTGGGCCGCCGCCGATGAAGGTTTGCGTGTGGCCGCCGTGCGTAACTGGAAGCGCGCGATCCAGATTGCCGTGGAGATGGACTGCGAACTGGTCAATACCGAGTTCACCGGCCAGTCGGACAACCCGCTGGTGTGCGAAAACCAGTTCATGCGCTCCATGGACGAGCTGATCCCCGAGTTCGAACGCGAAGGCATCAAGCTCGATATCCAGGCCCATCCTTATGACTTCTGCGAGCGCAACAATGAGTCGGTAGACATCATTCGCGGTCTGGACCGTGACTGGATCAACTACCTCTACGCCGCGCCGCACACGTTTTTCTATGACGACGGTGTCGGTGACATCGCCTCGATGCTCAAGTACGCCGGCTCGAAACTGACGCACCTGATCATCGCCGATACCTACAACCACAAGGCGTCCTCGGGCTTGCGCTACATCGTCAACCCGCCGGGCGTCACCGCCACCGTGCACCAGCATCTGGACATCGGCCAGGGTGAGGTCGACTGGGAAGCGTTCTTCGGCACTTTGCGCGAGATCAAGTTCGATGGCATCGCGACCGTCTCGGTATTCGCCTGGGAAGACCGGCCGGACGAGTCCAACCGCATGATGCTCGAACGCGTGACCCGCGAACTCTGCCAATAACCCCGTAACCGATCGTTCCCACGCTCCGCGTGGGAATGCATCCCGTGACGCTCTGCGTCACAAAGCGGACGCAGAGCGTCCATGGCGGCATTCCCACGCAGAGCGTGGGAACGATCATAAGAGGAGTTGATTCATGCGTATCGGACTTGTCGGTTACGGCCATGGCGGCCGGTTTTTTCATGCTCCGCTGATCAGCAGTTTGCCGGCGGCGACCTTTGTAGGCGTGGTCACCCGTTCTGCCGAGCGCCGACAACTGCTGGCCACGGAACATCCCGGTGTGCCGGCCTTCGACAGCATCGGTCAACTGGTCGAAGCCGGGGTCGATGTGCTGGTGATCTCCACGCCACTCAAAGGTCGCCCGGCGCTGGTGCTCGACGCCATCGAACACGAAGTGGCGGTGGTCAGCGACAAGCCGTTCGCTGCTGATGCGCAACAAGCGCAAACCCTGATCACCATGGCTGAGCGCCAAGGCGTGCAACTGAGCGTCTACCAGAACCGGCGCTGGGACTCGGACTTTCTCACCGTGCGCAAACTCATCGAGTCCGGTGCGCTGGGTCAGGTCACCCGTTTCGAATCGCGGATCGAGCGCTATTCGCCACAGTCGGTGAACAACGGCAGCGGCGGCGGTTTTTTGCGCGATCTAGGCAGTCATCTGGTGGATCAGGCGCTCTTGTTGTTCGGCCCCGTCACCCGGGTTTACGCCGAACTGGATTACCTCGAAAAAGACCAGACCTTCGACAACGGCTTCTTTATGTCCCTGACCCATGCCAACGGAGTGATCTCGCACCTGGGCGGCAGTTGCCTGCAAAACACCCCCGGCCCGCGTTTTCGCGTGACCGGCACCCAGGGCTGTTACAGCGTCGATGGTCTGGACGGGCAGGAGGCGTCAACCCTCGCCGGGCTCTCGCCGAAATCCGAAGGCGAGCGCTGGGGCGTCGAAGAGCACCGGCGCTGGGGCTGGTTCGAGCAGGGCGAGGTGCGTGAGCGGGTGCCGTCCGAGCGTGGCTGTTGGAATCAGTTCTATTTGCAGCTACAAACCGCGTTACAGAGCGGTGGCCCACTGCCGGTCGAGGCACGTGATGCACTGGCGACCACCCGCGTGCTAGACGCTGCGCGGCTCAGCTTCGAGCGACATCAAGTGGTGGCACTGAGCCCGTTTGAGAGCCATGGAATAAAATCAGAATAAAATTCTAAAATGAGTTGATATAGAAATTATTTTCCAATAAAGTCATTTCCAGGTTGCCGACTATCAACGTCCGATCACGCTCAAGCAGGCCTTGAACGGGTGAAGGACGCACCAAAAACAAGAAACAAAAGCCAGGTACCGTCGATGAAAACCTTCAACCCTGCTTTGCATGCTTTACGTTCCGCGCTGCACCTCTCTCGCGACCTGCCTCGCGTCTCGTTTCATTCCTTCTTTCGCTTGCTTTGCGTCGAACGCAACGGCGCCCTGGTCTGCTGTATTCCGGGTGCACCGATTGTCCGCTTGCCCGCTCACTGAAATCGTCACGCCTTATCCATAAAACCAACAAGAATGTGGAGAAAGACTTTTCATGAAGACCAAGATCCGTTTCGCCTCGCTGGCCTTGTCCCTGATGTTCGCCAGCGGCGCCGCACTCGCTGACATGAAGATCGGCGTCAGCATGTCGCAGTTCGATGACACCTGGCTGACCTACCTGCGCGAATCCATGGACACCAAAGCCAAGTCCTATCCCGATGGCGTCAAGCTGCAGTTCGAAGACGCCCGCAGCGACGTGGTCAGGCAGCTGAGCCAGGTAGAAAGCTTCATCAGTCAGAAGGTCGACGCCATTGTGGTCAACCCGGTGGATACCGCCGCCACCAAAAAAATCACTGAAGCGGCGGTCAAGGCCGGTATTCCGCTGGTGTACGTCAATCGCCGTCCCGATGACCTGAACCTGCCCAAAGGCGTGGTCACTGTCGCCTCCAACGATCTGGAGGCCGGCCAGATGCAGATGCAGTACCTGGCCGAAAAAATGGGCGGCAAGGGCGACATCGTGATTCTGCTCGGTGATTTGGCCAACAACTCCACCACCAACCGCACCAAGGGCGTAAAAGAGGTGCTGACCAAGTACCCGAACATCAAGATCGAGCAAGAGCAGTCCGGCATCTGGTCGCGGGACAAGGGCATGACCCTGGTCAACGACTGGCTGACCCAGGGCCGAAAATTCGACGCGGTGGTCTCTAACAACGACGAGATGGCGATTGGCGCGGCAATGGCGCTGCAACAGGCTGGCGTCGCCAAAGGCAGTGTGCTGATCGCCGGTGTCGACGGTACGCCCGACGGTTTGAACGCGGTGAAGAAGGGCTCTCTGCTGGTCTCGGTGTTCCAGGACGCCAAGGGTCAGGCGGACGGTTCGATCGACACGGCGGTGAAAATGGCCAAAAACGAACCGGTCGAGCCGGCCGTGTGGGTGCCATACCGCCTGATCACGCTGCAAAACGTCGACACCTTCAAATAGTCTGTCCGTTCGATAACAACAATAAGCACGCAAGGTTGCAACGCGACCTTGCTGATGGAGTACCTGATCATGTTCGCTTCAGCGACTGCTTCGAGCACCCCGTTAATGGGTGTCCAGCCAACTGCAACACCTGTCGATGAGCCGTACCTGCTGGAGATCATCAACGTCAGCAAGGGGTTTCCCGGTGTGGTGGCCTTGTCCGACGTACAGCTGCGGGTACGTCCCGGTTCCGTGCTGGCGCTGATGGGCGAGAACGGCGCCGGCAAATCCACCCTGATGAAAATCATTGCCGGCATCTACCAGCCGGACGCCGGCGAGTTGCGCCTGCGGGGCAAGCCGGTGGTCTTTGAAACACCACTGGCTGCGCTCCAGGCCGGGATCGCGATGATCCACCAGGAACTCAACCTGATGCCGCACATGAGCATCGCCGAGAACATCTGGATCGGCCGCGAACAGCTCAACGGTCTGCACATGATCGACCATCGCGAGATGCACCGTTGCACCGCCAAACTGCTGGAACGCCTGCGGATCAACCTCGATCCGGAAGAGCAGGTGGGTAACCTGAGCATCGCCGAACGGCAGATGGTCGAGATCGCCAAGGCTGTGTCCTACGATTCCGACGTCCTGATCATGGACGAGCCGACCTCGGCCATCACCGATAAGGAAGTCGCCCATCTGTTCTCGATCATTGCCGACCTCAAGAGCCAGGGCAAAGGCATCATCTACATCACCCACAAAATGAACGAAGTGTTCAGCATCGCCGATGAAGTGGCGGTGTTCCGTGACGGCGCCTACATCGGCTTGCAGCGGGCCGACAGCATGGACGGCGACAGCCTGATTTCGATGATGGTTGGTCGCGAGCTGAGCCAGTTGTTCCCGGTGCGCGAGAAGCCAATTGGTGATCTGTTGCTGTCGGTACGCGACCTCAAGCTGGACGGCATTTTCAAGGACGTCTCCTTCGACCTGCATGCCGGGGAGATCCTGGGCATCGCCGGGTTGATGGGCTCAGGGCGGACCAACGTCGCCGAAGCGATTTTCGGCATCACCCCAAGCGACGGTGGCGAAATCCGCCTCGACGGTGAGGTGGTGCGCATCAGCGATCCGCACATGGCGATCGAGAAGGGCTTCGCGCTGTTAACCGAAGATCGCAAGCTCAGCGGCCTGTTCCCGTGTCTGTCGGTGCTGGAAAACATGGAAATGGCAGTCTTGCCCCATTACGTCGGCAACGGCTTCATCCAGCAGAAAGCCCTGCGGGCGTTGTGTGAAGACATGTGCAAGAAGCTGCGGGTGAAAACCCCGTCGCTGGAGCAATGCATCGACACGCTGTCCGGTGGTAATCAGCAGAAGGCCTTGCTGGCGCGCTGGCTGATGACCAATCCACGCATCCTGATTCTTGACGAGCCGACCCGGGGTATCGATGTCGGCGCAAAGGCCGAGATCTACCGGCTTATCTCCTACCTCGCCAGCGAAGGCATGGCGGTGATCATGATTTCCTCGGAACTGCCGGAAGTGCTGGGCATGAGCGACCGGGTCATGGTCATGCACGAGGGCGACCTGATGGGCACTCTCGACCGCAGCGAAGCGACCCAGGAACGGGTGATGCAACTGGCCTCGGGCATGTCCGCGGTTCACTAATGGATGCTGGCGGTGGCCATGGCCGCCGTCGCGACGCAATAGAAGGGTGAGTGGTTATGAACGCGATACTGGAAAACAAGCCTGCAGCGGTACCGGTCAAGAGTCGCCGGCGCTTTCCGACCGAGTTGAGTATCTTCCTGGTGCTGATCGGCATCGGCCTGGTCTTCGAAATGTTCGGCTGGATCGTGCGGGACCAGAGCTTCCTGATGAACTCTCAGCGTCTGGTGCTGATGATCCTGCAAGTGTCGATCATCGGCCTGCTGGCGATCGGGGTGACCCAGGTCATCATCACCACCGGTATCGACCTGTCTTCCGGTTCGGTGCTGGCGCTGTCGGCGATGATTGCCGCCAGCCTGGCCCAGACCTCGGACTTTGCCCGGGCGGTGTTTCCGTCCCTGACTGACTTGCCGGTGTGGATTCCAGTGATCGTCGGGCTCGGGGTGGGATTGCTGGCAGGCGCGATCAACGGCAGCATCATTGCGATCACCGGGATTCCGCCGTTCATTGCCACCCTCGGCATGATGGTCTCGGCCCGGGGCCTGGCGCGCTACTACACCGAAGGTCAGCCGGTGAGCATGCTCTCGGATTCCTACACGGCCATCGGACACGGCGCGATGCCGGTGATCATCTTTCTGGTGGTGGCGGTGATCTTTCATATCGCCCTGCGCTACACCAAGTACGGCAAGTACACCTACGCCATCGGCGGCAACATGCAGGCGGCGCGCACCTCCGGGATCAACGTCAAGCGGCATCTTGTGATCGTCTACAGCATCGCCGGGTTGCTTGCAGGCCTGGCAGGAGTGGTGGCGTCGGCGCGGGCCGCGACCGGGCAGGCCGGGATGGGCATGTCTTATGAACTGGACGCGATTGCCGCCGCGGTCATCGGCGGCACTAGCCTGGCCGGTGGCGTAGGGCGGATCACCGGCACCGTGATCGGCGCGTTGATCCTCGGGGTCATGGCCAGCGGCTTTACCTTTGTCGGTGTTGATGCTTATATTCAAGACATCATCAAAGGGCTGATTATTGTGGTGGCGGTGGTCATCGACCAATACCGCAACAAGCGCAAACTCAAGCGCTGAAGCCGGAAGAAACACGAAAATGCGCCACGCCTGACCCGCGTGGCGCAGCCGTTTGTCTTCTATATACAGCCGCTCGACTGAATTTCTTGCTATAAACGCACTCCGATAAGCGGCTCAAAGCCTGCCGTAGCGCACTTTCAGGGCTTTGTCGGACAGATTTGCTGTCTTTTCAGTTGCTGAGGCCTCAAGTCGGCCTTAGACTGCCGCCCCTCGTAAATTGAGTGCCGGGTGGCGCTTGGAATAAACGGCGCCTTTCCAATGAACGCTTCAGGTTCAACGGATCGCTCCCTAATTCGCCTTAATGCACGTTTTTTTATAGAGATATCAATGACAAAGGACAAGTTGCTGGCCATGCCGGCGGATGACTACATGAATGCCGAGCAACATGCTTTTTTCTCTGAGCTGTTGCAGAACATGAAAGTCGAAACCCATGAGCGCATCGAGCAGAATCGCATCGCCATCGAGAGCCTGGACACCCCGGCCGATCCGGCTGACGCGGCTTCCGTCGAAGAAGAGCGCACCTGGCTGGTGAACGCGATCGATCGCGACCAGCGCATGCTGCCTCAGTTGGAACAGGCCCTGGAACGCATTAAGGAAGACAGCTTTGGCTGGTGCGACGACAGCGGCGAGGCCATCGGCCTGAAACGCCTGCTGATCAGCCCGACCACCAAGTACTGCATCGAAGCTCAAGAGCGTCACGAGCAGATCGACAAGCACCAGCGTCAGGCTTGATTCAATGAGGCAACCCATTGAAGGTGGGTTGCCTTGAAAAGATCGCAGCCTTCGGCAGCTCCAGGTTTATGCGAACCTCTGTAGGAGCTGCCGAAGGCTGCGATCTTTGCTTTTCGACGTCTGCGAAAAATCTCACTCACTTCTGTTGATCTGCTGCAACCCCCACTACTAACGGACCATAGATAATGGCTTTGTAGTGGCGTTTAATGCGATTACAACAACTAGAAGACGTGTGGGGTGACGAAGATGACGAGGGACGGATCTCTGGTTGGGGCAATGCCTGCACCAGCACTTTTGCCGAAAAACCTTTGGCTGACGCCGACCCTGCAAAGCATCGCCCTGATGCTATTGCTGTGCGGCATGGTATTGGCTGGCTGGTCGCTTTACCTTGGCCTGCCGTTGGCCGTGCTGATTATCTGGCTGCCGCGCCTGCGCTCGCGCACTCTCCCTGACGCAACCCCCGCAGACAGTTCCAGCGCCATCGCTGAATTGACTCGCGATCTTTCCTACACCACCAGTCATAACGCCTTGTCGGCTGCCGGCGTGGCCTATTCGGTCAAGCAGCTGGCAGACAAGCTGCAATCGCAGCTCAACGCCGCGGCGCAGATTGTCAGCAGCGCTGAAGTGATGATCGCCACCGAGCACGCTACGTCGAAACTCAGTCGGGAAGCCTTGGGCGCGGCCAGCGAAGCTCATCAGAGCAGCGCGGCAGGGCGCACGGAACTGGTCGAGTCCATTGCGCGCATGC
The DNA here is from genome assembly GCF_053629455.1 of Pseudomonas sp. F-14 TE3482. Taxonomy (NCBI): domain Bacteria; kingdom Pseudomonadati; phylum Pseudomonadota; class Gammaproteobacteria; order Pseudomonadales; family Pseudomonadaceae; genus Pseudomonas; species Pseudomonas sp. F-14 TE3482. Next base: position 5,216,760 of record NZ_JBRJII010000001.1, on the reverse strand, counting down.
ATCAACTCAGTGAGCGTGCCAGCAGCAGTCGCGAGCTGATCGAAGCGCTGAGCCTGCGCAGCGACGATATCCAGCGGGTCACGCTGGTGATTCAGTCCATCGCCAGCCAGACCAATTTGTTGGCGCTGAACGCGGCCATCGAAGCGGCGCGGGCCGGCGAGCACGGTCGCGGCTTTGCGGTGGTCGCCGATGAGGTGCGGGGGCTGGCCGCGCGCACGGCGACGGCGACCGGTGAAGTCGGGGAAATGGTCGCCGACATTCAGCAGCGCACCGCGCAAGTGGTGGAACAGATTCGTCAACTGGCGAGCGATCTGAATACCGGTGTTGCGCAAGTCGAGCACACCGGGCAGCACCTGGAAAACATCGCGCGCCTGGCCGCCGGGGTCGAAAGGCAGGTCGGGGAAATCGCTCAGGGCGCAGACACCAACCGCGAACAACTCGACAGTCTGTTCCACGCCATCGAACAGATGCGCAGCGATCTGGCGATCAGCGACCAGCAGACCCAGCGGCTCGCCCTGGCAGCGGTGCAAATGGAAGGGCAGGCCGAAACCATCAGCGAACGCCTGGCCGAAGTCGGGCTGGATGACTATCACCAGCGGATTTACGACCTGGCCCGCGAAGGGGCGAGTCAGATTGCTGCACGCTTTGAAGCGGATATCGATCAGGGCCGGATCAGCCTCGATGACCTGTTTGATCGCAGTTACCAGACGATCCCCAACACCAGCCCGGCCAAATACCAGACCCGTTTCGACCGCTACACCGATCAGGTATTGCCGGCGATTCAGGAACCGTTGCTGCCGCGCCATGAAGGCCTGGTGTTCGCCATCGCCTGCACGCAGCAGGGTTATGTGCCGACCCACAACACCGTGTTCAGCCAGCCGCTGACCGGTGACGTACAGGTCGATACCCTGCACAACCGCACCAAGCGCAAATTCGCCGACCGCACCGGGATCCGCTGTGGCAGCCATCAACAGGCCGTGTTGTTGCAGACTTACACACGCGATACCGGTGAACTGATGCACGACCTGTCGGTGCCGATCATGCTCAAGGGCCGGCATTGGGGTGGTTTGCGCCTGGGTTACAAGCCGCAAAGTCCTCGCTGACGAGGCCCGGCAATTGTTATCGGTTATTAGTGGATCTGGTGCATGCGCAGGTTCAGATCGTCGACCACATGCGCCCAATCGGCGTCTTCACGCAGTTGTTCTTTGAGGAAGCCGGCTTGTTGCGGGGTCCAGAACTCGGCGTCGATGAGTTTCTTGTCATCGGCCAAGGGGGAATGACTGGCAATGAAATCGTCGATGGCCTTTTCGCTGGAGTCCAGACCGAGCTGGTCGAACAGGCCTTTCAAATCATGTGTGGGTGAGTCCATCTTCATCTCCTTGCAGATAATTCGTCGCGTCGAGTGCGAGATCCGAGGTGCGGCTTCATTGCAGCTGAGAGGCATCTGAGAGAACCGCGCTTCAGGAGTTCGATAGCGATATTCAAAAGCAGGGATGAGCATAGACTGCAAATCCGGTGATCAGGCTTTCAATGCACCTTCATCGACGGCAAGCTTCAGCGCCTTGGCGGCATCCTGGGCGGCAACGGCCGCGACATCCGCGGTCTTGAACCAGCGATCCTTTTCGACCTGATGAGACGTCACAGTGGTCAACGGCGGTTTGGCGCGCATGATAATGACTGCCTGGAATTCGCCTTCGACCTCTCTGGCTTCGCCCCGGATAAAAAATTCACCGATATCAAATTCCGTCACGTAGCAGTCTTCCCTTGGAAATAGTTGTTGTGTTGAACGCCGTCCGCCCTGGGGGCGGGTTTCATTGGTCGGGCAGTATGGCAGTAGTTGCCTGCCGGCGGCTGAGTTAAGTCACCGGTGTGACGAAACGTCTATAGAAGTGAGCGCTGCAGGTGCCTCAACTGCGTGCCTCGAGTAAACGGGCAAGGGCGCAGGCATCGTTATGATTGCCGCGGAAACCTCTTACACGTCCGGTGGATATTTCCCTGATGTGGAAAAAGGCGTTGCCGGCCAATACCACCTGAAAACGTGGGAGCAGACGCTCTTCAGGCAGGAAATCCTGCTCGTGGAACACCATCGAATGCAGAGATGACGAGCCATTTGTGTGTCGGATGTGAGGCTGGGCAAAGTGAGTCAGTGTGCACATATGAAGTCCTTTTCGTGGTTTTACCGACGTGTGTACGGTGTTATGGGTAGTCTCGGTGAGCATGGCTGCTCTAGAATCGCCATTGATGGTTGGCGATTGATGCCCATCTAAAGCAATTTTTTACTGGCGATATGTCGGAAAAGTGCTTTTTTTAAAGAGATTTTTCCCTAAAGTTGGTAATCCGGTTTTTTCTGGCCGTCAGAAGGACGTTTTCCTTCAACATCTGACGACCGCCAGGCAGGACGACGTGAGGGATGTTCCAGTAATCTTCTCAAACCTCGCGATGAATGGGCCCTCTGCTCATTCCAGGATTCGACCCGGGTCATTTGGCTACACCTCGGCATTGCCGCTTTTTTCTGCTGTGCGCGTTTCCGGCGTATGGCGTCATTTTCAGATGTGGGGATGTTTCCTTGGCAGTAAGTAATCTCGATATGCATGCTTTGTTCGTACTGGGTGATTTGCGCGCAAAGCTGGTTAAACAGTTCCAGTCACGTTTCGTCTACATCACCGAACAGAACGCTGAAGGCATTTACATTGCCGAGCTCGACACCGAAGCAGCGCTGGTGGTGGATGACAAGCCAGGGCTTAAACTCAAGGTCGGCGATCATTTCAGCGCTTCCGTATTGCCCAGTCGCGAAGGCGGCAAGCTGGACATCAAGTTCCGCGAAATCAAACTGACGGTGTACGGGCTGGGGGATTACGCGTTCGTGACCACTGCAGACGGCCACGGCATTGTGTTCAAGGAAGGTCATAGCGTGGTGATGGTGTTTGCGGCCCATCAACAATTGCAGGAAGGCCTGACCAAAACCCTGAAAGCGGTGACCGCCAAGGCCGCCAAGTGGCGCAAGGGCGAACTGGTGACCTTCAAGGCCAGCGAGTAATGACCCTGACCCGCGCCGATTTCCACGAGCAGAACCAGGCCAGTGCCCACGCCGAGGCGCAGCGCCTGTTGGCTCAAAAGGCCGTTCTGCAGGGGGGCTGGCTGAATTGGGTGGCGTCACAGATCTACCTGCTGCGTCCGGCGGCGTACGCCAGCATGGTCAGAAGAGAGCTTGCGCGCTTGCAGGAACCTTGCGAAAAGTAATCCAGTCCCCTCGAAAGCAGGAACCTCTACTACAGTCAATTGACTGAGTATCCAGAGGCTTGCGGTCTTCTTTGTCAGGCCATCCTGCTATTGCTGTGAACAGCGCGAGGTGCAAAAGCATGAGGGGATTTCGACGGTTGCTGGCCGCTACCCTGGCCACGTTCGGTTTATTGGCTTCACCCGTTCCGGTGTTCGCTGCCCAGGCGCCGATCCATTTCGCCGACCTGAACTGGGAAAGCGGCAGCCTGATCACCGATATCCTGCGGATCATCGTCGAGAAGGGCTATGGCTTGCCGACCGACACCTTGCCGGGGACGACCATTACCCTGGAGACCGCGCTGGCCAACAATGACATTCAGGTTATTGGCGAGGAATGGGCCGGTCGCAGTCCGGTCTGGGTCAAGGCTGAGGCCGAGGGCAAAGTCGCTGCCCTGGGCGATACGGTCAAGGGCGCCACTGAGGGCTGGTGGGTGCCGGAGTATGTGATCAAGGGCGACCCGGCCAAGGGCATCAAGCCGATGGCGCCGGATCTGCGCAGTATCAGTGATCTGCCACGCTACAAAGACGTGTTCAAAGACCCGGAAACCCCGGGCAAGGGGCGTTTTCTCAACAGCCCGATCGGCTGGACGTCGGAAGTGGTCAACAAGCAGAAGCTCAAGGCGTATGGGCTGGACGACAGTTACGTGAATTTTCGCAGTGGTTCCGGGGCGGCACTGGATGCAGAGATCAGTTCGTCGATTCGTCGCGGCAAGCCAGTCCTGTTCTATTACTGGTCGCCGACACCGTTGCTCGGTCGCTTCAAGCTGATTCAGTTGCAAGAGCCACCGTTCGACGCCGACGCCTGGAAAACCCTGACCGACGCGGACAACCCCAACCCGAAACCGACGCGCTCGCTGCCCTCCAAACTGTCCATCGGCGTGTCCACGCCATTTCAAAAACAATACCCGCAGATTACCGAGTTCTTCACCAAGGTCGATTTACCGATCGAAGCGTTGAACAAGGCCCTGGCTGACATGAGCGAAAAACACACCCCGCCACGTCAAGCGGCAGAGGCTTTCATGAAGGCGCACCCGGACGTATGGCAGGCCTGGGTGCCGAAGGATGTGGCGGATAAAGTTTCTGCCGCCCTGAAATAGAGGGGGCAGAGGACTGGATTGATCCCGGTATTCCTGGCCGACGCGAATCCAGTGTGGGAGCGGGCTTGCTCGCGAAAGCGGTTCGTCAGTCACCTCCAGGTTGGATGTGCCGCCGTCTTCGCGGGCAAGCCCGCTCCCACAAGGGGAACTCCGTCAATGACGAATAGCCTTACAAAAACGCGTAAGGAAGTTCATCCTGCTGCAACATTTCACACCGGATGCCTGAATATGAGTCTTTTGGTCGCGCAATGGATTGCTGCAATCTTTTTATTGATCAGCCTGGTCCACCTGTATTGGGCGGCGGGTGGCAAATGGGGCAGCGAGGCGGCGGTGCCGCGCGTGCCCGGGGAGGGCGGTGAGGCATCAAGGCCGGCGTTCAAGCCGTCGGGCTTTGCCACGTTGCTGGTGGCGGTGGGTTTACTGCTGATCGCGATGCTGGTGTGCCTGCGGGTCGGATTGTATCTGCCCACGGTGCATCACTGGTCGCTGCAATGGGTGATCAGCGCGATTGCGATGCTGATGTTCGCCCGGGCGATCGGCGATTCGAATTTGGTGGGGTTCTTCAAGCAGGTCAAGGATTCGAAGTTTGCCCGGCTCGACACATGGGCGTATTCGCCGCTGTGTGTGGTGTTGGGCGCGGGGTTGTTGGCAGTGGCCTGGGTCTGAGCCGACCTGACTATTGCCATCGCGAGCAGGCTCGCTCCCACAGGGATTTTGTGAACACTGAAGATCCAATGTGGGAGCGAGCCTGCTCGCGATGAGGTCAGCCCAATCCACAAAAACGTTTGAACTTAGCTCTCGGTTTCCGTGCGCCGGCTACTCACCTCAGCCGGCACATCATCCCCCGCCATGCGCTTGCGAAACAACGCCGCCCGGGCCAGCAGCAACGTGGTCACCGGCACGGTGATCGACAGCAGAACCGGAATCAGCCAGGCATGCAGCACCGGCGCCGACTTAAGCGCCGAAAAGTAAATGATCGAAGCCAGCGCCACGCACCACGCGCCCAAGGTCGAGGCCAGCGCCGGTGGGTGCATGCGCTGGAAATAATCCTTCATCCGCAGCAGTCCGGCCGCGCCGATCAGCGTAAACAGGCTGCTCAGCACCAGCAGAATCGCCACCGCAATTTCCACCCACAGAGACAATTCAGGCCTCATTCGATCACCTCGCCACGCAGCAGGAATTTGGCCAGGGCGAACGAGCCGACGAAGCCGAACAGGGCGATCAGTAGCGCCGCCTCGAAATAAGTGTCACTGGCATAACGAATACCCAACGCAAGCATCATCAGCATGGCGATGATGTACAGGTAATCCAGGGCCAGAACCCGATCCTGGGCCGACGGGCCCTGGAATAGCCGGATCAGGGTCAGAATCATTGCCATCGAAAAGATGAACAGGCTCAGCAGGATCGCGTTCGACAGCAATGCGCTCATTCGAAGATCTCCATCAAGGGGCGCTCGTAGGTCGTCTTGAAGTGCTGGATGAATTGGCTTTCGTCATCCAGATCGAAGACGTGCAGCAACAGAATGCTGCGATCCAGCGCCAGTTCCGACCAGACCGTGCCGGGCACCACTGTGCAGATCATCGATAGCGCCGCCAGGCCGTTGGCATCGCGCAAATCCAGCGGCACCTTGATGAACCGCGAGCGGGGCGCACGACGGCCCGCGTTGAGCACGCCCCAGGCCACGGCGAGGTTGGACACGATCACGTCGCGCCCGACCAGCAAGAACAAACGCAGGATCACCCCTGGCCGACGAATGCGGATCGGCAGTGGCCGCAGTTTGCGCATCATCAACGGCGCGCAGAACCCCAGCATGGCGCCCATCAGTAGATTGCCGGGGCTCATCGACAGGTTCAAAACCAGCCACAGCAGCCACAGCGCCAACGACAACCAAGGTGCAGGAAACAGGCGCTTCATGGTTGCACCTCCAGCAGCGCTGTCTTGGCTTGCGGGCTTGGAATTACACGGGTTTCGAGCACCGCCATCACGTATTGCTGAGGGTTGTTCAATGCCACGGCCGCCGCTTGGGTGTAGCGCAGCAGCGGTTCGGCCTTGAACGTCAGCGCAATGCTCAGCCCCAGCAGAACGACGATTGGCACGCATTCCAGGCGCCGCAGCAAGGGCGACGGCCGCTCTTGCGGGGTCCAGAAACGCTGGATGCCCAAACGCGAGAAAGCGATCAACGAGGCCAGACCGGACAAGATCAACAGGGCGAGCAACCCCCACGCGCGGTTCGACACCGGTTCGTCGTTGCCATTGCCCAGACCCAGCGGATTGAGCAGGGCGCTGAGCAGGCTGAGTTTGCCGATAAACCCGGAAAGCGGCGGCATGCCGATGATCAGCAGGGCGCAGGCGATGAAGCTCAAACCGAGGAAAGCCATGGTCCAGGGAATCACTTGTCCGACCACGGCTTTCTGTTCGTCATCAAGGTTGAAGCCTTTGGGCGGCTGCAAGGATTCGAGGGGCCGTGGCAGCAGCTCGCCATCATCGAACAGTGGCATTTCATTGGCTGAACGCGAACGCTCGATCAACTCGGCCAGCAGGAACAGCGCGCTCAAGGCCAGGGTCGAGCTGACGAGATAGAACAGCGCCGCGCCGATCAGGTTCGGCTGGGCGAAACCGATGGCCGACAACAGAATGCCTGCCGACACCAGTATGCTCAGGCTGGCCATGCGCTCCAGGCGTTGCGCGGCGAGGATCGCCACGGCGGCGCAAACGATGGTCGCCATGCCGCCGTAGATCAGCCAGTCGCCACCAAAATACGCGGATGCCCCGGCCTGGCCGGAGAACAGCAGCGTCCACAAACGCAGCAAAGTGTAGACGCCGACCTTGGTCATGATCGCGAACATCGCCGCCACGGGCGCGCTGGCCGCGGAGTAGGCCGGCACCAGCCAGAAGTTCAGCGGCCACATCCCGGCCTTGGCCAGGAACGCCACCGCCAGAATCGCCGCGCCGGCGTGCAGCAAGCCGCGATCGGCTTCCGGCACCAGCGGGATTTTCAGCGCGAGGTCGGCCATGTTCAGCGTACCGGTGACGCCGTAGATCAGCGCCGCGCCAATCAGGAACAGTGACGAGGCCAGCAGGTTGATAGAAATGTAATGCAGCCCCGACGACACCCGCGCCCGGCCCGAACCGTGCAGCATCAGCCCGTAAGAGGCGGCCAGCAGCACTTCGAAAAATACGAACAGGTTGAACAGGTCTGCCGTCAGGAAGGCGCCATACAGGCCCATCAACTGAATCTGGAACAGCGCGTGGAAACTCGAACCCGCACCGTCCCAGCGGGCCATGGCGAACAGCAAGGCGCTGACGCCGATGATCCCGGTCAGCACCAGCATCAGCGCCGACAGACGATCGACCACCAGCACAATACCGAACGGCACCTGCCAGTTGCCCGGCAGGTACACACCGATGGAGCCCGGCACGCCGGTGGTTTGCGTCCATTGCAGCAGCATCACGGCAATGCCCAGCCCCAGCAGGCTGGAGAACAGATTGATTTTGGCCTTTAACGGGCGGTGTTTTTCGCCCAGCATCAGCATCACCGCGGCGGTCAGCAGCGGTAGCAGAATGGGGGCTGCGATCAGGTGCGCCATCGGATTCATTCTTTAGGCTCCCGGCCATCCACATGGTCGGTACCGGTCAGGCCCCGGGAGGCGAGCAGCACCACCAGGAACAACGCGGTCATGGCGAAGCTGATGACGATCGCGGTCAGCACCAACGCTTGCGGCAGCGGGTCGGTGTAGTGCAGCAAATCCTGAGGCACGCCGTCCTTGATGTTCGGCTCCTTGCCGATGAACAGGCTGCCCATGCTGAAGATGAACAGGTTGACGCCGTAGGACAGCAGGCACAGGCCCATGACCACCTGGAACGTCCGTGGTCGCAGCACCAGCCACACGCCGGACGCGGCCAGCACGCCAATGGCGATTGCGATGACTTCTTCCATCAGATGGCTCCTTGCGTGGCAGCCGCTTTGGCCATGGGCTTGGGTTGCGCGCTGGTTTTATGACCGCGTACCGATTGGTGGGCGAGGGCGGTCAGGATCAACAGCGTCGAGCCGACCACCACGGCGTACACACCGATGTCGAAGAACAGCGCGCTGGCGATGTGAATCTCGCCGAGCAGCGGCAATGCGAAATGCCAGGTGTGAGTGGTAAGGAATGGATACCCGGCCACCATCGCCCCGAGCCCGGTGACCGTGGCGAACAGCAGCCCGGTGCCCATCCAGCGCAGCGGCCGCAGGCTCATTTGTGCCTCGACCCACTGGGTGCCGGCGACCATGTATTGCAGGATCAACGCCACCGACATCACCAGACCGGCGACGAAACCGCCTCCCGGTTGATTGTGCCCGCGCATGAACAGGTAGACCGACACCACAAACGCAATCGGCAGCAGCAGACGCACCAGCACCGCTGGCACCATCATGAAACCGAGCGCGGTGTCGCTGGCGTGACGCGGGTTGACCAGGTCGGTGACCACGTCGGGCGCCAGCAAGCGCTGTTGGGCCGGCAGTTGCAGGCTTTCTTTCGGCGGGCGGAAGCGTCGCAGCAGGGCGAACACAGCCAGGGCCACCGCCACCAGCACGGTGATTTCGCCGAGGGTGTCGAAGCCACGGAAGTCCACCAGCATCACGTTGACCACGTTGCTGCCGCCGCCTTCGGGCAGGGCGCGACTGAGGTAGAACGAGGAAATGTCGTTGGGCGTCTGGCGGGTCAGCATCGCGTAGGACAGCAACGCCATGCCGCCACCGACCGCGATCGACAGCAGCAAGTCGCGGATACGGCGGATGCGTGCCTTGCGCAGACTGCTCGGCAACGGCGACACCTCTTCGATCCGTCGCGGCAACCAGCGCAGGCCCAGCAGGATCAGCACTGTGGTCACCACTTCGACCACCAGTTGCGTCAGCGCCAGGTCCGGCGCCGAGAACCAGACGAAGGTCACGCAGGTCATCAGGCCGCAGACGCTGACCATGGTCAGGGCCGCGAGCCGGTGATACTTGGCTTGCCACGCCGCGCCAAGGGCACAGGCAATCGCCAGCAGCCAGAGGATCACGAACACGATCGAGCCCGGAATCTTCGGACGGTCGCCCCAGCTCAGGCTGCTGTGCAGCATCGGGATCAACCCGGCCAGCACCGCGGCGAGCACCACCAGAAACAGTTGGGTTTGCAGGCGCCGGGTGCTGACCCGCCGCTCCAGGCGACGGGCCAGGCGCATCATGATCACCAGGCTGCGCTCGAACAGGCGCTTGCCATTGAAGTGGCTGATCACCGGCGGGTGCGAGAAACGCCCGCGCTTGAGCTGATTGCGCAACAGCAGATAGAGGATGATGCCGCAGGACATGGCGATCAGGCTCATGATCATCGGCGCGTTCCAGCCGTGCCAGATCGCCAGGCTGTACTCAGGCAGCGTACCGCCCACCACCGGCAATGCCGCCGCCGCGAGCAACGGGCCGACCACTTGAGCGGGGAAGATCCCCACCACCAGACAGGTGAACACCAGCAACTCCACCGGCGCGCGCATCCAGCGTGGCGGCTCATGCGGGGTGTGCGGCAGGTCGGTGGCGCTCGGGCCGAAGAACACATCAACGGTGAAGCGCAGGGAGTAAGCCACGCTGAACGTCCCGGCGATGGTCGCGACGATCGGCAGGGTCATCTCTATCCAGGCCGTCGCGTTGATGAACACGGTTTCGGCGAAGAACATTTCTTTCGACAGGAAACCGTTGAGCAGCGGTACGCCGGCCATGGAGGCACTGGCGACCATGGCCAGGGTGGCGGTGAACGGGATCAGTTTGATCAGGCCGCTGAGTTTGCGAATGTCCCGGGTGCCGCTTTCGTGGTCGATGATCCCGGCGGCCATGAACAACGAGGCTTTGAAGGTGGCGTGGTTGAGAATATGAAACACCGCGGCCACGGCGGCCAGCGGACTGTTCAGCCCCAGCAGCAGGGTGATTAGGCCCAGGTGGCTGATGGTCGAGTAGGCCAGCAGGCCCTTGAGGTCGTTCTGAAACATCGCGCAGTAAGCGCCGAGCAACAACGTACAAGCGCCGGCCCCGCTGACGATGTAGAACCATTCTTCACTGCCGGACAGCGACGGCCACAGGCGTGCGAGCAGGAAGACCCCGGCCTTGACCATGGTCGCCGAGTGCAAATACGCCGAGACCGGTGTCGGCGCCGCCATGGCGTGGGGTAGCCAGAAGTGGAAGGGGAATTGCGCACTTTTGCTCAAGGCGCCGATCAGGATCAGGGGAAGCAGAATAGGGTAGAGGGCATGTGCGCGAATCAGATCGCCGGCGGCCAGGACCTTGTCCAGGTCATAGCTGCCCACCACATGGCCAAGCAGCATGACCCCCGCCAGCAAACACAAGCCACCGGCACCGGTGACCATCAATGCCATATAGGCACCACGTCGCGCATCGGCGCGATGGTGCCAGTAGCCGATCAACAGGAATGAAAAGAGGCTGGTCAGCTCCCAGAAAAATACGATCTGGATCAGGTTGCCGGAGATCACCAACCCCAGCATGGCGCCCATGAACGCCAGGAAAAACGCGAAGAAACGCGGCACCGGATCGTCCGGCGACATGTAGTAGCGGGCGTATAGCGAAACCAGCGTGCCGATGCCCAGCACCAGCATCGAGAACAGCCAGGCGAAACCATCCATGCGCAGAACGAAGTTCAGGCCCAGGCTGGGCAGCCAGAAGAACTCTTCGCGGATCACGCCGCCATCGGCGATTTGCGGGTACAAGAGCGCGACCTGGACGGTGCCGATCAGGGCAACCAGGCCAGACAACAGCGATTCGGTATTACGCGCGTTGTGCGGCAGCAAGGCTGCCAGACAACTGCCGATAAAAGGCAGAAGCAGTAGAACTATCAGAGACATAGGCTTCTAATCTGCGGAAGTTTGTGAAGCATCATACGTGCCAGCTCCCCGATCACCAAACGCCAAGCTGTCGCAGAATCCTACAAAGTAAACGGCAAATTCGTGTTTATCATTGTTTCAGATCGCTATCGATCGTTCCCACGCTCCCGCGTGGGAATGCCTCAATGGACGCTCTGCGTCCGCTCTTGGGACGCGGAGCGTCCCGGGCTGCATTCCCACGCAGAGCATGGGAACGATCAGTGCTCGGCTTCGCGATCCAGATCGTCCTCAACCTCAAGAACCACCTTACCCTTGGTCTTCAACTCACTGACAATCACCGCCGCGACAATCAACCCCGCGCCAACCAACGCTATCGCCGGCAACCGCTCCCCGGCGATCCGCCCGACAATCCCGGCCCACACCGGCTCCCCGGCATAGATCAACGTCGCCCGAGTCGGCGAAACACTCTTCTGCGCCCAGTTCATCGCCACCTGAATCGCCGCACTCGCCGCGCCCAGGCCCAATGCGCTGCACAACAGCAACCACGAGAACCCCGGAATCACTTCCTGAGTCGGCACCACCATCAGAAACGCCAGCACCGAAGTCACCGCCAGCTGCACCACCGTCACCCGGCGCACGTCGACCTGACCGGCATAGGTGCTGATCAGAATGATCTCCGCTGCAATCGCCACGGCACTGATCAATGTGGCGATTTCACCGGGGCTGAAATTGAACGAAGCGCCGGACGGCCCCGACAACAGCATCAACCCGGTAAAGGCCAGCATGATCCCGATGCTCGGCATCAACCCCGGACGCCGCCCCAGCACCAGCCATTGCAGCAACGGCACGAACGGCACATACAGCGCGGTAATAAACGCCGACTGACTGCTGGGAATGCTCTGCAAGCCCACGGTCTGCAAGCCATACCCGAGCATGATCGCCGAGCCGATAAACGCCCCGGCTTTGAGTTCGAACAGGGTCAGTTCGCGCAGATGACGCCAGGAGAACAGGGCAACGATAATCGCTGCCGCGGCAAAACGCAGGCCTACGAAAAACATCGGCCCGCTGACGGTCATTGCATGCTGCACCAGCAAAAAGGTGCCGCCCCAGACCATAGTGATCAGCACCAACACGCATTCAGCTTTGCTGAACCGTGAGAAACGGGAGGAAGCAGGGGAGGAGTTCACCGACGTCATGGCCTTGCGTGCTACCTGAGGGAGACGCACAATGCGCCGGAAGTTGGGCAGTATACTGCGCAACACCATCAAGTGAGCAATATAGTGCACAAAGATTCCACCCAACGGGCGTCGGTCCTCCAGCACGTCAGCCAAAACGTCCGACGTCTGCGCCACGCCGCCGACATGAGCCAGACTGCCCTGGCCGAAAAATCCGGTGTCAGTCGCCGCATGCTGGTGGCCATCGAGGCCGGCGAGAAGAACGTCAGCCTGACCACCCTCGACCGCGTGGCCGAAGCGCTGGACGTAGCCTTCAGCGATTTGATCCAGGCCCCTGAAGCCCGCGACCCGAGCCGCATCAATGAACTGGCCTGGGCCGGCACGATCCCTGGCAGTAAAGCGGTGTTGCTGGCCAAAGCTATCGCCACTCGTGAAGTGGAACTCTGGGAATGGCGCCTTGAGCCGGGCGAGCATTACCCCTCGGAGCCGGATGCCGATGGCTATAGCGAACAGATTTATGTGTTTGAAGGCTGCCTGACCCTGATGCTCGGCAACGAGCCGCAGAAAATCGCGGCGGGTGAGTTCTTTATGTTTGCCAGTAATCAGCCGCATTCCTATCGCAACGAGGGGGACGTGGCGGCGCGCTTTGTGCGTAATGTGGTGATTTGATCGGTGCCGATTTTGTCGCGTAAAACACGTATATACCTGTTGCTTCTCACAGTAGACGATGTGCCTCGGATCCAACAATGATGAGTGCGCCGGCGAATGGCGGCCCACTCCTTAAAATCGGATTCAGACATGTCTATTAATCACAAAAAGCCGTCAGAGCTTTTACCTGCACCCGTACTACCAGTGGCCTACGGCGACAATGTCTTTCTCGAAGATGTCATTGCCGGTGCCCGGGTCGATATTGAATTGAACCGGAACGTCTATCCGGGCACGCAGGTGACCCTTGAATACAAGGTTGGCAACACTCCCAATAGATTAGTGATTCCACTTCAAGAGGGACGAGCATCATTCTTGATTCCTGCTTGCGCATTTATTAACAGTCTGTGGGTGGGGGGAATGCAGATGCGGTATTGGGTCGACGATCCATTCCATAAAAGCGAAGTGCTCGATTTGGGCGTATCGATGCGTTGTTGAGACAGGCCAGGCTGTTGGCGGGGCAACAGTGGAACATCTTGCATTTTTTAGTTGATGTGTTTTCTTCTACGCTGGGCTGTCCGGCAGCGCCGATGTGACTGCATGGGGCGATATGCCCGATGTCTATTCAGGTAAACATTGACCAGTGAGAGCGCCATGACTGACACCCCAAGCGGACAGGCGACCAAACCCATCCGCCACGCGGATATCCTGATCATCGGCGGCGGCCTCAGCGGCGCGATGCTGGCGGCGCAGTTGTTGCGTTTGCCGGGCAAGCGTCAGGCGTTGGTGATCGAGCCCCGCGCCGAACTCGGTCGGGGCGAGGCCTATAGCGCGGTCGAACTGGGGCATACGCTTAACGGCAACGCGGCGCGCATGAGTGTCGATCCCGACAACGCTGATGATTTGACCCAATGGCTCACCAAACACATCGCGACGGGTGGATGGCCGGAGTCGGATCAGCAACATGTGCCAGTCAGTGAATTGTTCCCGCCGCGTGGGCTGTTTGGGGTCTATGTGCAGCAGCGTCTGGCCGAAGCGCAGGCCGTGGGTGAGCGCCACGGTTCGACCGTCGAACATGTGCGTGCCGAAGTGGTGGACCTGCAAGCCGGGGACGATTCAGTGCAATTGACCTTGAGTGATGGACAACGCTTGCAAGGCGCCTATGCGGTACTGGCCACCGGTATGTTCCCCGCCGCACGCACGCCACAGACCGAATCCAGCGGCCTGAACGCCGCCGCCCTCGACCCGTGGGACGTAGCTTCCATGCGGCAGCTCGATCCGCAGTCGACGGTGCTGATCATCGGTTCCGGGCTGACCATGGTCGACGCCGTGGTGTCACTGGAGCAGGCCGGGCATCGCGGGCCGATCGAAGTGTTTTCCCGTCATGGTCTGCTGCCTCACGTGCGTAGGCAGCCGCCGGCCTGGGCGGATTTTTTGGCCAAGGATCACAGCATTCGCACACCGCGTCAGCTGATGCGCGAACTGCGTCGGCATTGCCGCGACGCCATCGCCCAAGGCATCGACTGGCAAGCGCCACTCGACACGGTGCGGGCGCACATCGGACGGTTGTGGAACCAGGCGACGGACGTGCAACGCCGGCAATTCGTGCGCCATGTGCGGCCGTGGTGGGAGAGCCATCACCATCGCTCTCCGCCGTTGAGTGCCGAGTTGGTGGCGCGGCTGCACGGGGAAGGGCGGTTGCGGATTCATGCTGCATCGTTCAAAGGGTTGGAGCCTTCGTTGAGCGGTGGGGTGAGTATCCGCATCCGTCGCCGTGGTGAGGCCGAAACCTGCGTGGTGCATGGCGCGGCACTGATCAATTCCAGCGGCATCGAATACGACTGGCGGCGGGTGGCGCGGCCATTGCCGCAGCAGCTGTTGGCGCGCGGGTTGGTGCGGCCGGGGCCACTGGCGTTGGGCATTGCCGCCGCGGATGACGGCGCGGTGCTAAGCGCCGAGGGGCAGGTCGCCAGCCGTTTATTCGCCATGGGCCCGCCGCTGCGCGGCATGTGGTGGGAGAGCACGGCAGTGACCGACGTGGCGAGCCAGGCCAAGTCTCTTGCGGCGCGATTGGTGGATTGACCGAAAGTTGGAGGGGGCCTTTTCGGGCCTCTTCGCGAGCAAGCCCGCTCCCACATTTGATCTCAGGCGTACACAGATAGTGTGTTCACCGAAGATCCCCTGTGGGAGCGGGCTTGCTCGCGAAGAGGCCAGTACAGTCACTACAACGCTCAGGCCACCAAACAAGCATTGTTTAAACGACACTCTTTTTCACGTCGACCCCGAGGTCGATAACGAAACCCTGCTGGCCGCAACCCAACGGGGGCAAGCCTCTCGCTGCTGTATCGAGCCCGCCGCGTGGTTCAGTTGGTCTGACACATTTGATATTAATTTCCTTGTCGGCTGAATTTTTCAAAATGTGTGGGGTCTGTTTACCGTCCGTGATGGCTGGCGTCATTTAGCCAGTATCTCTGACATCAATTTCAGGGTGACCACGACCCTTCCCCTGCGGGCATCAATGTACGCCCTCAGCACTTATGACATGGAGCGTTATGCTTATCTCCCCACGGATGTGGCCGGTGCTGTGCGCGCTATTGCTTGGCTTGGGTACACAGAGCAGCGCCGATGGCGCCAGCCTGCCAACGCCGGGCGACCAGGACCTGATCCGCGATCGCCAGAACCGCCTGATTGAAGAACAGCAGCGTCGACTGGAAGAACTCAAGGAACTGCCGGGCAAGCCAACATTGCCCGCAACACCGACCGCCCCGGTGGATACACGTTGCTTTCCTATCAAAGACATCGAACTCAAAGGCGCCGACAGTCTGTCCGCTGCCGACCGCGAGCGCTTGCTCAAGCCTTATATCGGTCAATGCCTGGGCGTCTCGCAACTCAACGAATTGCTCAAGGTCATCACCGACCATTACATCGGCAAGGGCATGATCACCAGCCGCGCTTACTTGCCGCAGCAAGACCTCTCCAGCGGCCACTTAAGTGTGTTTGTAGTCGAGGGCAAACTCGAGGGTTTGAAGGGCGCTGACGACAGCCATATCTCCGATCGGGAACTGTCCATGACCTTCCCCGGTAAAACGGGCGAATTGCTCAATCTTCGTGAAATAGAACAACTGGTGGATCAGTTGAACCGCTTGCCCTCCAACCAGGCGCAAATGGAACTGACCCCCGGCGTTCAGGTCGGCGGCAGTAACGTGCTGGTCAAGAACACCCCGCAAAAGCCTTGGCGGGCCAGCCTGTCGCGTAACAACGACGGTCAGAAAAGCACCGGTGAACAGCAGTGGGGCGCAGGCTTTGAGTGGGACAGCCCGCTGGGGCTGGCCGACCAGTTGATGTTGCGCGGCGGCCATGACGCGGTGAGCGATCACCAGAAAACCTCGAAAAACGCCATGCTCTATTACAACGTGCCTTGGGGCTGGTGGAACTTCAGTTATACCTACAGCCAGAGCGAATACCGCTCCCAGGCCCAAGGCAATGGTTTCAACTTCAGCCAGAGCGGCGACAGCGAGAATCATCAATTTCGCGCCGAGCGCCTCGTCCATCGCGATGCGGTGAGCAAAACCTCGATCAATGCCGGCTTCGCCCATCTGCGCACTAACAACTACATCGAAGATAGCCGCCTGGATAACAGCAGCCAGCGTATTACCGAAGCCCAGTTGGGTATCAACCACGGCCGGCGTATTGGCCAGTCGTTCGTCAACCTGGACCTGGGCATGCAGCAGGGCATCGGCGCGCTGGATGCACAAGGCAACGACCAGCGTCGTGATGATGCCGGCAATCTTACCGCCAACGCTCGCTATCGAAAGTACACCGCCACGGCCAGTTACCTGTTGCCGTTCAACTGGCTGGGCGAGTCCTTCACGTTCAGCAGCCTCGCCACGGGCCAGCGCAGTGAAGACGTGTTGTTCAGCCCGCAACGCATCAGCCTGGGTGGCAGCTCATCGGTGCGTGGCTATAAAGACCAGTTTTTATCCGGGGACAGCGGCGGCTACTGGCGCAACGAGCTGCGCTGGACCCGCCCGGTGACTGTCGATTGGTTGCGCCCGGCACTGAGCGAGTACGGCACCAGTGTCGGCTATGACCAAGGCGTGATCAGCAATGACCGATACAACAGCGAAGTGCATGGCCGAATGTCCAGCAACTCTCTGGAACTCTTCGCCCGTGGCAAGTACCTCGCCACTCGCCTGACGTTCGCCCACTCGCTGGAACGCCCCACCGTGCTCACCGAGCGCGAGGCGCCGATCTACTTCCAGGTCGACCTGTTTCTTTAATTCATTTGTTATCGCGTCGAGATTCTGAATATGGACGTTCACCAGCTTGCCTTTCTGTCCCGCCAGCCTTCGGCTGCCGTGGCCCCTCGCACGCACTTCCTGGGCATGCCCAAACGCTTGCTGGCATTGCTGCTGGCGAACGTCATGTTCTGGCAGCCGATCTGGGCCCAGGCCGAGGGCATCGCCGTCAGTGGCAACACCCAGACCGGCATAGGGCAGGCCGGCAACGGCGTACCGGTGATCAATATTGCCGCGCCCAACGGTGCCGGGCTCTCGCACAACCAGTTCAAGGATTACAACGTCGGTCGCCAGGGCGTGATCCTCAACAACGCGACGAACGCGGTGCAGAACACCCAACTGGGCGGCCACATCCTGGGCAACAGCCAGCTCGGTGGACGGGCAGCCGGCACTATCCTCAACGAAGTCAACGGCGGTAGCCCCAGCCAGCTCAACGGCTACACCGAAGTGGCAGGCCAGTCAGCGCGGGTCATCATCGCCAACCCTTACGGCGTGAGCTGTAACGGTTGCGGCTTCATCAACACGCCGCGCGTGACCCTCAGCACCGGCAAGCCTGTACTCGACGGCAGCGGCAAGCTTGATCACTTCGAGGTTGATGGCGGCAGCATCACCATCGATGGCATGGGGCTTGATGCGGCCAACATTGATCAATTCGACCTGATTACCCGTTCGGCGAAGATCAACGCAGACATCCATGCCCGGCAATTGAATGTCATTACCGGTGCCAACAACGTCAACGCCGACAGCCTGGCCACCACCCCTCGCGCGGCCCGTGATGCCGACAAGCCTCAACTGGCAATCGACGCGGCGGCGCTGGGAGGGATGTATGCCAACACCATCAAACTGGTGGGCACCGAGCAGGGCGTCGGGGTCAAGCTGGCGGGCAACATGGCCGCCAGTGCCGGCGATATTAAAATCGATGCCGGTGGCCATCTGAGCATGGCGCAGACATCGGCCCAAGGTGCCTTGCGGGTCAACGCGCAGAGTGTCGAGATGACCGGCAAGGCTTACGCCGGCAGCGTCGATGTACGTACGCCCGGCGAGCTGGTCAACCGGCAGAGTCTGGCCGCCCGCAACCGCATCGACATCAATGCGGGAAAACTCAGTAACTCCGGCGTGATTGCCGCGGGCATCGAGGCCGATAACAGCCGCAACACCACGGGCGACCTGAGCATCACCAGCCCCTCCGTGACCAACACCGGCAGTCTCGAAGCCAGTCGCTCGTTGAGTATCCGTGCGGGCACAACCCTGACCAATCAAGGCGTGGTTCAGGGCGCGGCGGTCGATCTGACCAGCGCCCGGGTGACCAATCAGGGCGCTGCTGCGCGAATCGTCGGTGACCAGTCGCTGGTGATCAATACACCGGCCATCGTCAACCTGGCAGGGGTGATCCGCTTTGGCGCGGGGCAGGCGGCGTCCTTGCAACTCGACAGCCTGGACAACCGCGAAGGCCTGATCCAGGTGCTGGGCGGCAGCCTGACAATCACCGCCCGCCAGCTGGATAACCGTGGCGGGCAAATCGACGCTGGCGGCCTTATTGTCGATACCACCACGCTTGATAATCGCTCCGGCCTGCTTTCTGCCAGCGCCGGTAATGCGCGGGTGAACACGCGTGGCAGGTTCGACAACACTTCGGGCACTCTCCAGGCGAAAAACCAGCTTTCAGTCACGGGCCAGGAGGTCATCAACCAGGGCGGCAGGCTGCTGGCGGTCAACGGTGACCTCGATCTGAAAGCCTCGAGCCTCGATAACCAGCTCGGCAGCGTGCTGGGGTCCAAGGTCAGCATTCGCGCGCCGGGGGGGCAGGTCGACAACCGCGGCGGGAAAATCGTCGGCGAGCGCATTGATCTGAACGCCTCGGGGCTCGACAACAGCAACGCGGGGCTGCTGGCGGCAGGCGCCCAGGGCATGAGCCTGATCTTCGATCCGGCGGCCATCAAGGCGCAGTTGCTCAATAACAAGGGGCACATTCAGAGCGACGGCGGCCTTTTGCTGCAAGGTGGCTGGCTGGACAACAGCGCGGGCACAGTGCTCGGTAAAACCATCCAGGTCGATGCTCAACGCCTGATCAACAACGGCAAGGGCGCACTGGTCAGCAATGGCGGCGACGTTGTCCTGAATGTCAGCAACCTGTTGAGCAACCTGACCGGTGTGATCGATGCCGGTAACAACACGGCCACCGTCACCGGCGCGAGCCTGATCGATAACCAGGGCGGCACGATTCGCGGCCAGCGACTGGACCTTCAGGCGAGCACTTTGCTCAACGGTCAGAAGGGGCAACTGGTCGCAGGGGCCGGTGGGTTGACCTACCGCGGGAACCGACTGGACAACAGCGGCGGCGTTATTCTCGCCGACGGTGGGCTTGCCAGCCTGAAGCTCGGCAAGGGCCGCATCGGCAACCTGGGCGGCACGATCCAGGGCGACACCGTCGAGGTGACCGCCAGCAATCTCGATAACAGCAGCGACGGCACCAAGGCCGGCATGATCGCCAGCCTGGCGGGCGAACTGAAGCTGACCGTTGATTCACTGACCAGCCGCGCCGGCAAACTCTTCGCCAAGACCGCGCTGGTGTTCAAAGGCTCCACGCTGGACAACAGCGGCGGACAGCTCAGTGGCAACACCGTGGACCTGACGGCCGACCAACTGACCAACCAGGGTGGCCTGATCGAATCCAACACCTGGCTTGCACTCCAGGGCGGCACGCTGGACAACAGCGCTTCCGGGCGAATCCGTGCGCTGGGCAACAACGTCAGTACTCTTCGCGTCTCGACAGACGACATCAGCACGCTCGATTTCAGCGACACCGTCAATAACCACAACGGCACCATCGAGGTCGGTAACTCGTCGTTCAGTTTCAAATCCAGCACGCTGGATAACCGTACCGGGACCCTCGAACACGCCAACACCGGGTTATTTACCCTGCACCTCGATCGCCTGACCGGTGCCGGTGGTGATATCACCGGCCTGGGCAGCGGCGACTGGAACTTTGGCGCGGTGGATGGGCTGGGGCGTGCACAGCTCAACGAGGCCCTGACTTACACCAGCGATTCGCTGACGCTTCAGTCCGGCGATCGCCTGGCCAGCAGCACCGCACTGGTGCTCAACCTTGGCAGCCTGAGCAACGGCGGCGAACTGCTCAGCGATGGCGACCTCACGCTGAACCTTACGGGCGATCTATTCAACAGTGGTCGGTTATCCGCGCAAAAAATGCTGGATATCACCGCTCATGACGTGCGCCAGAACGGCGGACGCATGGGGGCCGGCACCGACACACGCCTCAACCTGAGCGGTACGCTGGATAACCTCGGTTACCTGACTGCCCGCCAGAACCTGCGCATCGACGCGGCGCAAATCGACAACCACGGCACACTGGGTGCCCAAGGCAAAGTCAACCTCACCGCCACCGGCGGCATCACCAACGGCGCCGATACATTGCTGTTCAGCGGCGGCGACATGACCTTGCGCGCCAGTAGCCTGCTCAACTGGTATGGCGACCTCTACAGCGCCGGCAATCTTAGCTTCGCCGGCATCGACGGCGCCGCCGCGCAAAGTTTCAGAAACCTCTCCGGGACCGTCGAAAGCCAAGGCAATATCAGCCTTCACGCCGTCTCGCTGGAAAATGCCAAAGCCGAATTCGAGCTGGACCAACAACGGGTGAGCGGCACCTTGAAGTGGGCGTGCAGCCAACACTGTGGCGGACATGACTCCTTCAAACGCGGCTGGATCACCATTGGCCAAACGTTCATCGAGCGCGCCATCAAAGACTCTGCTTCGGCGCGCCTGGTTGCAGGCAAAGACCTCAACATCCAGGCCTCAAGCGTGCAGAACCGCTACAGCCTGCTGGCCGCCAACAACAACCTGACCATCATTGCCGATGACCTGCTCAACCAGGGCGCGTCCACCCGCACCGGGCAGAACACCATCGTGATCCGTACACCGAGGCGCATTTCCACCGGTTATTGGGATCAGATGGAGTACGTCGACGTCCCGGCCTTCAACGCGGCCGTTGCCGCCGGGAACTACGACGACGCCCGCTTCGAACTGCTGAAATCGCGTTCCAGCGACAGCCGCTTCCAGGAGCGCAGCAACGTCACCGTCTGGACCGACAACCCTGAGCCGACCTACGCCGCCACGATTCAGGCCGGCGCCACCGTCAACCTCAACGTCACGCGTACCGTGCAAAACGGAACGCTGCACCAGAACACGCTCGAACAACTGACCGGTACGCTGGGCGACGACCAGACCGGCGTCGGGGTAGGTGAGGTCAATATCAACCTCACCCCGCAGGCGACCGGTGCCGCCGCCGTGACGCCTGCCGCTGTGCAACCCATCGAGCGTATCGCGGCGGATGGCAGCGTACAGACCGTCTTCAAACCGGTGGATTACAGCGGGCTACCTTTCACCTCTGTGGATCCGACGGCCGGGCCGAATTTCCAAACGCCCAAGGGCGATTACGGGTTGTTCATCAAGAACCCCGACCCGACCAGCCGCTACCTGATCGAGACCAACCCGAACCTCACGAACCTGTCGCAGTTCTTTGGTTCGGACTACCTGCTCAAGCTGTTGAACGTCAACGCCGACAGCACTTGGCGTCGACTCGGCGATGGCCTCTACGAGCAGCGCCTGATTCGCGATGCGGTGCTGGCGAAAACCGGCCAGCGTTTTCTCGCCGGCGGTTTGACCAGCGATTACGAGCAATACCGCTACCTGATGGATAACGCCCTCGCCAGCAAAGACGCACTGCGCCTGAGCCTTGGCGTCTCGTTGACGGGCGAGCAGGTCAGCGCGCTGACCCATGACATTGTCTGGATGGAAAACCGCATCGTCGACGGGCAAAAAGTCCTCGTGCCGGTGCTGTACCTGGCCCAGGCAGATACCCGCAACGTACGCGGCAGCAGCCTGATCCAGGGTCGGGACTTGAACCTGTTCACCGGCGGCGATCTGGTCAACGTCGGCACGCTGCGCGCCGGCAACAACCTCAACGTCCAAAGCGCCGGCAGCGTCTACCAGGGCGGGCTGGTCGAGGCCGGTAACGACCTGCAAATACTGGCGCAAGACAGCATTCGCAACGCCATGGCCGGCGAGATCCGCGCCAGCCAGGTCAGCCTTGTCGCGCTCAAGGGCGACATCATCAACGACCGCACCGCGATTCAGGTTCGTGACGGGTCCGGCATGCGCACCCTGACCGACGCGGGCAGCAGCATCAGCGCCCGGGAAAACCTGGCCGTTGCGGCCGGCCGCGACCTGACCAACCACGGCGCCTTGAGCAGTGGCGGCAACGCGACCCTGACGGCGGGCCGGGACATCAACCTGGCGGCCAAAACCGATACCAGCGAGAAACACGAATTCAGCGACGGCGGCCACAAGTCGAGCATCACCACTGACGTGAAGAACCTCGCCGCGACCGTTA
Organism: Pseudomonas sp. F-14 TE3482; assembly: GCF_053629455.1. Classification (NCBI taxonomy): domain Bacteria; kingdom Pseudomonadati; phylum Pseudomonadota; class Gammaproteobacteria; order Pseudomonadales; family Pseudomonadaceae; genus Pseudomonas; species Pseudomonas sp. F-14 TE3482. The sequence continues at coordinate 5,194,010 of NZ_JBRJII010000001.1, read as the reverse complement.
CTGTCGGCGGCAACCTCAACATGAAGGCCGGGCAAGACGTCAACGTTATCGGCAGCACCGCGACCGCCGGCAAAGACCTGAACGTTCAGGCCGCGCGCGACCTGAACATCGTGTCGGTCAGCGATATGCACAACGTTGAGGGCAAGGAAAAGCACGGCAAGAAGCGCATCAAGACTTCGGATGATCAGACGACGCAAGTGGCGAGTGTGCTGACGGCGGGCAGGAACTTCACCAGCCAGGCTGGGCGCGACACGACGATTGTGGCGAGCAAGATCAGCGGGAAATGAGGCGTATCTGTACAGCGGGGATAGGTTGAACCTGCTGGCCGCGCAGAACAGCACCTACACCCTCTACGACATGAAAGAAAAAGGCGGCTGGGGCGCCAAGAAAACCCAGCGTGATGAAGTTACCCGCGTCACAAACGTAGGGACAGAAATCAAGACCGGTGGCGACCTGACATTGGCCAGTGGTGGCGATCAGCTGTATCAGCGGGCCAAGCTCAATAGTGGTAACGACCTGACGATTGCCAGCGGCGGCGCGGTGACGTTTGAGGCGGTCAAGGACCTGCATCAGGAGAGTCACGAGAAGAGTAAGAGTGACCTGGCGTGGACCAGCGCCAAGGGCAAGGGCAATACCGACGAGACGCTGCGCCAGAGTGAGTTGGTGGCGCAGGGGCAGTTGGCGATCAAGGCCGTAGATGGCTTGAAGATTGATATCAGACAGATTAATCAGAACACGGTTAGCCAGACCATTGATGTGATGGTGAAGGCTGATCCGCAATTGGCTTGGTTGAAAGAGGCTGAGAAACGCGGGGATGTGGATTGGCGGCATGTGAAGGAGTTGCATGATTCCTTCAAGTACAGCCATTCCAGCCTTGGTCAGGGGGCGATGCTTGCGATCATCATCGTCGTAACGGTATTGACGGCAGGTGCCGCCAGTACGTTTGCGGCAGCAGCCGGTAGTGCTGCAGGCGCCGGCTCGACTATGGCGGCGGCAACGGCAGCCACAGCTGCAACGACGACCAGTGCGGCTGTCGCAGGTACGGCAGCAGGTCTGGGAAACATCATTGCCACCGCGTCGTTGACCTCCCTTGCCAGTACGGGCGTGGTCAGCACGATAAACAACAAGGGCAACCTGGGAGCCGCATTCAAGGAAACCTTCAGTAGCGACAGCATGAAACAAGCGCTGATCGCGGGCGCCTCAGCAGGATTTGTGAATTACGCCAGTGGCAACTGGTTTGGCGCACAGAGCGACCCTATCACTAACAAAGTGAGTGGTCCCAGCGTAGTACCTCATTGGAACGACCCGGCAGCTATTGGTCGGTTCGGTACGATCCAATTGGCGGGCGGAGCGGTGCGCGGAACGCTTTCCGAAGCCCTTGGGCAAGGCAGCTTCAAGGACGCAATGAAGGGCAGCGTCTTCGATGTGCTTCAGGCTACTGCTTTCACAGGTGTTGGTGATTTTGGCGATGCCTTCAAACTTCAAGACAGCGGCCTAAGTAAAACCGCCCTGCATGCTGTCGTGGGTGGGTTGCTTTCAGAAGCAATGGGTGGCGATTTTAAAACGGGGGCGATCGCTGCGGGCGCTAATGAGGCGCTTATCGCGACCTTGGATAAAACACCGTTACTCAGTGGCGATGATCCCGCAGAGCACGACCGGTTGGTAAACGCTGCGTCCAAACTGGTGGGGTTGCTGGCGGCAGCCAGTGTTGATGGCGACGTTTCTCTAGGCTCGGAAATCGCCGGGAATGCGCAGTCTTACAACCGCAAATTACACGTTCAAGAAGAGAAAAGACTTGCTCTTGAGGCCAAGAATTTAGATGCCTCAACTGGCAAAAGCCAATCTGGCTTCGAATGGAACGCTCTACTGACATTCGTAGCAGGTGGTGAGGTCGATAAGCAGACCAACAATGAACTACAGGGAATTCTGTCCGGCTATAGCCCGAATAACCCAGAGGGTCAGCACTTGGCTGACGATCTGCGTGTTGCCCGAGGAGTGGTCACTCAACTGCAGAACGAGAAGGTGCTTTTGACGTGGGCGGATGGGAGCCCCATCGTCGCGAACGGCGACAAGGTCGTTGCGTTCACGTCTACGGACAGGCAGTACAACGACTCGCGTCTCTTCAATCCTTCGAGCAACTCCACCTACAACAACGCCCCAGATGGCATGGGTGTAGTACCGGACAAGTGGGCTGAGCAATATGGAGAGTCCATTGCTATCAGGAAGCTTCCTGAAATTGGTGCGCTCAGTGCCGATGCCGGGACCCAAGCAGAGCAAATGGACCGGTTACGTGTTCTGGCGAGTGGCGGGGTCAATTCGAATATTGATCTCGAGTTGCTTCTTGAGGTGATGCCGGCCGGCAAGATGGCCAAGGGCAGCCTTCTTGCGGTTTTGAAGGAGCTGGTCGCCCGGGATACCTTGGCGAAAGCTGAGAAAACGGTATTGGAGAAGCGCCTCATCGAGTTGAACTCTACTCGTGACGCTGAAGGGTTTGGGCAGACCGCGCAGCGTGACTTCGTTCCAGGAAAGGAGCATCGTGCGGAAAACATCAACGCAGGGCAGGTTACGGACCGTGATGGCCTTCCACGTGTCGATGATGAGAAGAAAGCGAACGACCTGCTTTTGACGGAGCAAGCGGGTGGGGTAAAACCTCCCTATTGGGGAACGCAGCGCGCGGCCTGGAAAGAAGGAACAATAGTGACCGATAAGGTTTTAGAGCAGCCGCGTACCATGACTATGGTTATAGACCAGAGACAATACGACGCTATGCGTAATAGCGAAAAAACCGGATCAAATCCGGCTTCTTCTCTAGGGGGCTGGGCTACAGATTTTCCGGTAAATTCGATAGCGGATGTTAGAAATAAACTGGCGATTTCCAGCGAATTTAAAGACGGGAATTTGTATAAAGTTGAGTTCACTATAAGGCCAGGTGTCGGAGTTCGTGAGGGCACTGCTGGTGATATGTGGGATGCCACTCAAAAAATAAGGCTGCCGGGTGGAGCAAATCAAGTCAATTTTATGGATAAAACTCCTCGTGAAAATCCTGAATTCTATAATGTTGATGTTGGCAGTTTGAGGTTGTTGAAATGAGTGGTCTTGTTGCATGTGTAAGGAGTGTGGTGACTCATGCTGATGGAGCAGTCTTCGAGGAGTTCTATGATTGGCAGGGTGGCAGAACTGATTTTGAAGTTGAAATGGAACACCTCAGGTATGTGAAGGTCAGTCCAGTCGTGAAGGTGATGAAATTTGTAGTGTCTGAAGGGGGGGCGGCTGTCGAGTTTCCTGTTGCGGGTACCCCCTGCATACTGCCTGATAGAACTGGGGTTTTGGTTGTTTTTGATAAAGAACCTTCAAAATTTAGTTGCCCTGAAGCTCCCTGGTTTTTTGGTTTTCCCGATAATGCTGCGATCTACAATGCCGACGGGTCATTGCGTTTTCAACTGCACAATCCCGAGGGTGAAAATAGTTATATTGGAGCAATTCACACCGGTGCGATGCCCGATCATCCTGACACGCTAGGGGTTTTGGTAGGTACGGTAGGGCATGATCCAGAATGGCTTTATTTGGTGGATTGTAATAGTCCAGAAATAATAAGTACGGGAAAGTGGATTCGCTATTAGTTATGGCGGAAGGGGGCGGCCCATCCACCGCAAAACCCGACGTGAGACCGCTAAACAGGCGATGTTTAATCGACATCTCCAGATACTCACTCAGGCTACACATTCTTGCGCCGCTGCCTACGACTACGCCAGAATCCGCCGGCTTGTGCGCCTTGAGGCCGGGCTCTATCGTTTCCGGGTTGCTGACGAATCAGCGATCGGGTTTCGCAGCCCGGGTCAATCAAGGCGCACAGCGCCACCGCTCCTTTTCAGATGACGTTTTTCGTTCGCTGAATTGCGTTATGGCGGCTGTGCGCGGGAGATCTTCGGGTCTGCCGGGTTCCTTGATTCCCGGTCTGCGAACCTGCGTACAGCTGCCACCTATCTTCGTTTCGCAGCGAACCGTGGCGGCTCCACTAATCAAGGAGCATTACCATGTTCAAAGCCACACCCAACCCACCGGAAACCGATCCAACATCCCCCTACGATTCCCTCGATTCGAAAAAACTCAACGAAGCCGCCGACCGCGCCCTCGATTACTACCTCAAGCCGCCCATCCCCAAAGACACCAAGCGCAAACCCAGCACCATTTACCATGTCGGCGCCGAGGTCGATAACGAAACTCTACTGGTCAACGCCTGCGAATCCCTGGCGTCAGCGAGCATGATGCTCAGTGAGTTCGCCGGGTTGATGGACATGCCACATCGCAACATGATGTTGGGGATTCAATCGGTGGTCATGCTCGGGGAGTTGGCGGTGAATCGGGTGCTGGATAACCTCGATCCGCGAGGTTAGCGAGGATGATCGTTCCCATGCTCTGCGTGGGAATGCAGCCCGGGGACGCTCCGCGTCCCTTCCAGAGCCGAACGCAGAGCGTCCGTTGAGGCATTCCCACGCAGAGCGTGGGAACGATCAAAACCCCGCAGCACGCGGGGTTTCTTGTCAAAGTGTGGGTGTTAAAGCTCACATCAATATTGTTACGCCACCACCTGATAACACGGCACATATTCCGCGCCGCCCGGCAGTTTCATCCGGTGCTGGGCGACGAAGGCTTTGAGCAGTTTGTCCAGCGGCTGCATGACGGCAGCATCGCCACGAATCTGGTACGGCCCGTGTTCTTCGATCAGGCGGATGCCCTTGTCCTTGACGTTGCCGGCGACGATGCCGGAGAACGCGCGGCGCAGGTTGGCGGCCAGTTCGTGGGACGGCAGGTTGCGGCTCAGTTGCAGGTTGGCCATGTTGGCGTGGGTCGGGTCGAACGGGCGCTGGAAGCCTTCGTCGATCTTCAGCAGCCAGTTGAAATGGAACGCGTCGTTGCGCTCGCGACGGAACTGTTTGACCTCTTTCAGGCCCTGAGTCATTTGCCGCGCCACTTCAACCGGGTCGTCAATGATGATCTCGTAGTGTTGCTGCGCGGCTTCACCGAGGGTGGCACCGACGAAGGCGTGCAACTGCTCCAGATACGGCGCGGCGCTTTTCGGCCCGGTGAGGACCACGGGGAAGGGCAGGCTTTCATTGTCCGGGTGCATCAGGATGCCGAGCAGGTACAGGAATTCTTCGGCTGTGCCTGCGCCACCCGGGAAAATGATGATGCCGTGGCCTACGCGCACGAACGCTTCCAGACGTTTCTCGATGTCCGGCAGGATCACCAGTTCGTTGACGATCGGGTTCGGCGCTTCGGCGGCGATGATCCCGGGTTCGGTCAAGCCGAGGTAGCGGCCACCGTGGATGCGCTGCTTGGCGTGGGCGATGGTCGCGCCTTTCATCGGGCCTTTCATCACGCCCGGGCCGCAACCGGTGCAGATGTCGAGGCTGCGCAGGCCGAGCTCGTGGCCGACTTTCTTGGTGTATTTGTATTCTTCGGTGTTGATCGAGTGGCCGCCCCAGCACACCACGATTTTCGGTTCGACGCCGGGGCGCAGGGTGCGGGCGTTGCGCAGCAGGTGGAAGACGTAGTCGCTGATGCCCTGGGAGGTGCTCAGGTCGATGCTCAAGGCGTCGAGTTCGTTTTCGGTGTAGACGATGTCGCGCAGGGCGCTGAAGAGCATTTCACGGGTGCTGGCGATCATTTCGCCATCGACGAACGCGTCGGCCGGGGCGTTCAGCAGTTCCAGGCGTACGCCGCGGTCTTGCTGGTGAATGCGGATTTCGAAGTCTTTGTAGGCTTCCAGTATGGTCTTGGCGTTATCGACGTGGGCGCCGGTATTGAGGATGGCCAGGGCGCACTGGCGGAAAAGGGTGTAGGTGAGGCCGGTTCCGGCTTCGCTCAGTTGCTGTACTTCACGTTGGGACAGTGTTTCCAGGCTGCCTTTAGGGCTGACCGAGGCGTTGATTACATGTCGTTGGGTCATTCAATGATCCTTAAAACGATGTCACCCGCCGGCAGGCGCATGGCATCCGAATAGTGTGTATCCATGATGAAGATGGCACGAACTGCGCTGTATCGCCATGTTCCCCGTTTGACGATGGAAAGATGAAAAGGAGCCCCAGCATAGCTAAATCCTTCGGGGAGGCGATAATGCCCCGCAGTCTTTTTGCCACAGAGCCTTTCCCATTGATGCAAGGAACCCCGTCGCGATGTTCGAAATCCAGCCAATGAATGCCGAAACCTATCGACGCCAGACGCGGCGCAGCACGGTGATCATCGCCCTGATGTTCCTGGCGCTGGCGATGGTGCTGTCCACGGCGGCGGTGGCGCTGTTCGGCGAGCCCGGCGGCGACAATCTGCGTTTCAACGTGGGCGGCGTGTTTGCCGCATTATTGCTGATGGCGGCGCTGATGCGCGGCAAGTTCTGGACCCAGGAATGGATGGCGCCAGCGGTCTACGGTTGGCAGCTCAAGCGCAGCCTCATGAGCATCACCAACGTCATGCACCAGGTCACGGCGGCAGTGGAGAAGGGCGATCCGAGCGCCATGAAGCTGCTGCGTTTTTATCACTTGGGGTTGAGCCAGATGCACCAGTTGGACGGCAACTCCAGCGACCATAGCCAGCTGACCCGTGAAATGGACCAGCACAAGGCGCGGATGGAAGCGCTGGGTATCGAGACCGAACAGACGCAATTGAATCCGGCCTGGCTTGAGGCGGTGAAACAGACGCAGATGTAGCCTTGCGATTGTTGGCGATGAGCATTTTCGCGCAAATCACCTATCGTATTCGTTGATGAGTCATAGTGGTCTGAGCGCCAGCCACGGCTGGCTGGCGCTAAAAGGGCGAACGGGAAAATTCGCCATGTCATAAGGGATTAAGGGAGCGTCATGGGGCATCCGTCCGTCAAAGATCGTATCGAAAGCACCCGACTCGCCACGCCTTGGTTACCCGGGCAGGTTGAGTCGAAACTCAAGGTTCGATACGCAGTCTTCCTGCTCGTTGCGGTGTGCCTGTCCATGACGGCCATTGCGATCGGCGAAGGCTGGAACGCCCGTCAGTATCATTTGCACGGTAGCGAAGTGGAAATGTCCAACCTGGCGCAAACCTTGGCCTCGCAGGCACAAGCATCGATCAAACAGGCCGATACGCTGCTGTTTGCCGTGGTGGACCGCCTCGAAAACGATGGCATGGAACCAGCGAAAATTCCCAGACTGCAACGTTTGCTCCACGCCCAGCGCAATGAACTGGCGCAGATCCATGGGCTGTTCGTTTTCGACGAAGAAGGACGCTGGCTCGCCAACTCCAATAACGCGGTGCTGGCCAATGCCAATAACTCCGACCGTGAATACTTCATCTACCACCGTGATCATCCCGAACGCGGCCCTCATATCGGTCCATCGATAAGAAGTCGCTCGACCGGTGAGTGGGTCATGACCGTGTCACGCCGGATCAATCACGCCGATGGGCGGTTTGCTGGCGTGGTGGCGGCTTCGATCTATCTCAATCATTTCCTGAACCTGTACAACAGCATCGACATGGGCAGTAACGGGGTAGTCAATCTGATCGCTGACGACGCCACCATCGTCGTTCGCCGACCGTTCAATGAAGCCGATATCGGCACCAATGTCGCCAAGGGGCCGCTGTTTACCCAGCTGTTGCCCAAGGGCGATTCCGGAACGGCCATCGTCAAATCCTACGTGGACGGGGTGGAGCGGGTGGTGGGATTTCGGCGGGTCGAGGGTTATCCGCTCATCGTTTTTACCGCTCTCGACAAGGAAGAAGTCCTGGCCAGTTGGCGGCAGGAATCAATACTCAGTGCGGGGATCGTCGCATTGCTGCTGGGGTTTGTGAGCGTTCTCGGCTATCGCCTGATCCGTGTCATGAAGCAGCAGAATACTATTCAGAACGAATTGCTGGAGGCTCAGGAAAAACTCCTTGAGGTCAACCATAGCCTCAAGTTGCTGGCTCTGGAGGATGCACTGACCGGCCTTTCCAACCGGCGTCAATTCGACCTGTTCATCCTGGCGGAAATGGGCCGTGCCAGGCGTACCCACACCAGCCTTGCGTTGCTGATGATCGATGTCGATCATTTCAAGAGTTTCAATGATCACTACGGTCATTTGGCAGGCGATGAGTGTTTGCGCAAGATCAGCACCATCATCACCGACAACATCCAGCGCCCCGGCGATCTTGCTGCCCGATTCGGTGGTGAGGAGTTTACGGTGGTGCTGCCCGGCACCGATTATGTGGGGGCGTTTCTGGTGGCGGAAAAGATCCGTCGCGCGGTTCAGCAAATCGACATCAAGCATAGCGGCAGCCCCGAAGGCCTCGTCACGGTCAGCCTGGGGGTCTGTGCCTACAACCAGACGGCGCAGAGCCAGCCCGAAGATTTGATCGGTGCAGCAGACAAAGCGCTGTATGTGGCCAAGGCCAGTGGTCGGAACATGAGCGTCATTGCCAACTGAACTCAACCAGAGCGGTTATTGCCCTGAATGAGTCGGATGTCGCAGCTTCCATAAGCGGATCAGCCGCAGGTAGATCAGCACGTTGATCGCCAGCACCACGCTGCCCAGCCCTAGCTGAATCGTGGGTGTCAGCCCGGCCGGATAAATAATCGGCCACACATAATGCTCAATAAAACCGCCGCCATAACCGGTTTGCCCGGCCGCGTGGCGCATGAGGTTTTCCCAATCGGTCAGTGGGCACGTCAGGTGGAAAACTTCCACGATCACGCCCCACGCGGCGGCGGGCAGGTGCCACCAGGCCAGGTGGTGCCATTTGAGCACCAGCAGCCCGCCGAACAGCACGAACAGAATGAACAACAAGTGAGACAGGACCAGCCCGTCAGCGGCGATTCGGTAAAGCATGTCGATTCCCTGACGCGTTATGTGAATCGCTCCATGGTACTCGCGCCGGATAATCGCCAAAAGTGCGCAAGATAGTTCAAGCCATGGGCCGTGACTGCTGGCACAGTCTGGAGTCTTTCCCTGGTTGTAGAGCGTTATGTCCAATTCACTTATGCCGCGCAGTGCATTCCTTCGCGGTGCCGCGGCCATCATGCCGTTGTCCCTGGCGACCGCGCCTTGGGGGTTGCTGGCCGGTTCCATGGCCATCGAAGCCAACCTCACACCGCTGCAAGGCCAGGGGCTGTCGAGCATCGTGTTTGCCGGCGCGGCTCAATTGGTTGCCATCGGCATGCTCAAGGGCGGTGCCGGGGTCTTTTCTATTCTGTTGACCACCTTGTTGCTGACCTCCCAGCATTTGCTTTACGGGATGAGCATGCGTTCAGTGATTTCCCCGTTGCCGGGCCGCTGGCGTGTGGGGCTGGGCTTTTTGCTCACCGACGAGTTGTTCGCCCTGACCAGTCAGCATGACAAACAGCAGTTCAATCGTTGGTACGCCCTGGGCGTGGGCCTGACGTTCTACATCGCGTGGAACCTCTTCACCCTGGCGGGCATTGTGCTGGGCAGCAGCATTCCGGGCCTTGAACACCTGGGGCTGGACTTCTCCATCGCGGCGACCTTTATCGCCTTGATCACGCCAGTGGTGCGCAATGTTCCGACGGTGGTCTGCGTGGCGGTTTCACTGTTCTGTTCGGTGCTGTTCAGCTATTGGCAATGGGGCTCGGCCCTGGTGTTGTCGGGGTTGGCGGGCATGACCGCAGGCTTTATCTGCAACAAATTCTATGTGGGGCGCACATGATGGTCTGGGCTGTGATTATCGGGATGGGCCTGCTGGTGTTCCTGAACCGCTACGTATTTCTTGAGCCTCGGCTGCCGGTGCGCTTGAGCAGCAATGCCCGGCAGTTCCTCGGTTTCGCAGTGCCGGGCATGCTTACCGCCATCTGCGGGCCAATCGTGTTCATGCCCGACAAGCAGTTGAACCTGCAGTGGGACAACCCGTACCTGATCAGTTCGCTGGCGGCCGTGGGCCTGGTCCTTTACACCCGCAACACCTTGCTCAGCATGTTGTTGAGCATGGGGTTCTTCTTTTTGCTGCGGTGGTGGCTCTGAGTCGTCCCCGGCGAAACTGTTCTACGCTTAAGGAAGATGACTGATCCCTTGAGGAATGGAGGTGGACATGGCCACTGAACCAAAGCGTCCGGACCCGGATGAGGACATCGATGAACCGACGGAGGAAGAGCTCGAGCAGCAGAGGCGTTCGATACCGGACTGGAAGCATCCTGACGACGGTAAAGAACTGTCGGACCGCGATCAGGAGCGTCCGCTGAAACCCTGACAACTGCACATGCCAAAAGCCCTGCCACTGATGGCGGGGCTTTTTAGCTTCCAATGCCTGAAATGCAATCAATTGCAGAACATGGCACAGAGTCTTCATCCTCCTTTTGACGCCCCCCGGAACCAAACACTGTGTACCCTTATCCAACCTCGGCTTGCAGCGATCTGCGGGCCGGTCGAGGGATGAATGGGCGAGGGGTTTTTGCCATTAAACGTGATGACCGCAAGGTCTGGTCCAAGGCAAAACATGAAGCAGCTGGTCAAGGTTTTCTCCGCGTTCGCCATCGCAGTCGGCCTGCTGGGCTGCATTGCCGCGCCCATTGAAATGACGCCGCAGACGCAACAAAGTCTGCGCGAGCAAGCGCCGATCCGCTTTTTGCTGACCTTCGATGACGGGCCCAGCGCGTCGGGTTTTTACAACCCGACCGTCACCGTGCTCGACAGCCTCGCGCGCAATCCGCTGCAACCCGACATTAAAGCGGTGTTCTTCGTGCAGACCCGTGACTCACGCGCCGGCGGCAGTGAAGCGGGTCGACAGATCATGCGTCGCGAACACGCCGAAGGTCACCTGTTGGGCTTCCACACCGCCACGCGCCGGCACACCAACCATCGTTCTCTGGACCCGGAAGAGCTGGAACAGTCGCTCACTGATGGCAGTGCAGACATCGCCGCGATCAGCAAAACCACGCCGACCCTGGTGCGTCCGCCATTCTGGAACTACGACAAGCGCACCTTTGCGGCCTATCAACAGCATGGCATGCACGTATTGCTGACTGACCTGAGCGCCAATGACGGCAAGATCTGGGGCTTTAACGCCAGCCCCCGTCGTCGGGCCAATATGCTGCGGCAACTGTCCGAAGTCCGAGAGCGCATTGCCCTCGGCGAGTTGCCGACGGTGGACGGAGTGATTCCGGTGGTAGTGACCTTTCACGACCTGAATCGCTACACCGCCCGGCATACCCGGGAATACCTGCAAATCCTCCTCGACAGTGCCAGTGCCACCGGTCTGGCCACGGCGCAGAAAGCGTTTTACGACGATACGGCAGCGCTGCAACGGGCGGCCATGGCGCGTACTGTCCGTGACAGTTCAGAAGCGGTTGAGTTGCCAGGCATCTGGAACTGGTTATGGGGCGCAGATACCCACTGATCGATGTCGGGCGATTAATTGTTCAAAGTGAGAAGTAGCTAACACTAATTGTCAGCGTTCGCTGGCGCGGGTTTATTGAAGTTGATCTACGCTGAGTGGATCCAATCGGAAAACCGTCCCCGAGGGCGCTCGTCATGATTCCAGTTCCCCAGCTTTGCAGCATTGTGGAGTCCGGTTTCAAACCGTTGTCCTGCGAATGCACCGTGAATCGCGATGAAACATTGCGGATCAAGGTCTTCGATCACAGCACTGGGCGGATTGAACTGTTGATTACCGGCGTATCGCCCGACGAGTTGACCAGTGTCCGCGATATTTCCAACCTGATCGGCGAACTTCGCACCGAAATGCGCGCCGGGCGCCGAGCATTGGCCGGGGTCATGGCCTGATTGACGAACCTTCGCGCGGCAGCAGTTCATCGATCATCTGCAAACAATGATTCAACCCCGGCGATACATCGCCCACGCGCCTGCTGAGGATGATCGGCGAGGTCGCGTTGTCTTCCAGCACCGGGGTGAAGCCAATGTCGTCGCGGTGCAGCAACTGCACTGAGGCCGGCACCAACGTCACCCCGATTCCCGCGCCCACCAGACCGATCGCTGTTTGCAGCTCATTGGTCCATTGCGCCACGTTGATATGCACGCCATAGGATTCGAATAACGCGATCACGTGGTCGGCGTAGCTGGGCCGCGGGTTGCCGGGGTAGAGCACGAAGGGTTCTTTTGCCAGGTCACGAAGGCTGATCGGTCCGGCCAGTAATGGATGGCCGGCGGGCAGGGCGGCGACCAGCCGGTCTTCAGTCAAAACAGTCTGGATGATCGCCGGGTCGTCGATGCGGATTCGCCCGAAACCAATGTCGATGCGCCCGGCCTTGAGCGCCTGCACCTGTTGCAACGTGGTCATTTCCGAGAGCCCCAACTCAAGCGCCAGCGGCTCACCGCTGCGCAGTCGGCGAATCAGTTCCGGCAGCACGCCATAGAGTGTCGATGGCGCAAAGCCGATGCCCAGCCAGGTCTTTTCGCCCAGCCCGATCCGCCGTGTGTTGTCGCACACCTTGCCCAGTTGTTCGAGCAGGGCGGTGGAATGTTCATGGAAAAACCGCCCGGCGTCGGTCAGCTTCAGCGGTCGGCCGCGCTCCAGCAGCAGCACCCCGAGTTCGTCTTCCAGCTGCTGGATCTGCCGGCTCAGCGGCGGTTGGGCGATGTGCAGCAACTCGGCCGCGCGGGTGAAGTTGAGGGTTTGAGCCAACACCTGAAAATACCGCAGGTGACGCAGTTCCATGAGGCCTCCGGACGCTGATTTGTTAAATACCTTTAAGGTATCGAGCCAGACCAATTCTATATTGGCCGCCCGGAAAAAGCCGTACGAGAATCCGTTCCAGAACTTTAAGAACCTGACGGGTATCGACATGCGTGCAACTGCCATTGAATCGATCGAGACGATCATCGTCGATCTGCCGACCATCCGCCCGCACAAGCTGGCGATGCACACCATGCAAAACCAGACCCTGGTGATCATCCGTGTGCGCTGTGCCGACGGCATTGAGGGTGTCGGTGAGTCGACCACCATTGGCGGTCTGGCCTATGGCAACGAAAGCCCGGACAGCATCAAGACCAATATCGATACACACTTCGCGCCATTGCTGCTCGGCCAGGACAGCGGCAATGTGAATGCCGCAATGTTGCGCCTGGAGCGCAGCATTCGGGGTAACACCTTCGCCAAGTCAGGTATCGAAAGCGCCTTGCTCGACGCCCAGGGCAAGCGCCTCGGCCTGCCGGTCAGCGAGCTGCTGGGCGGTCGCGTTCGTGATGCGCTGCCGGTGGCGTGGACCCTGGCCAGCGGCGACACCGCCAAGGACATTGCCGAAGCGGAACAAATGCTCGACCTGCGCCGGCATCGGATCTTCAAGCTGAAAATCGGCGCAGGCGAGGTCAACCGCGACCTGGCCCACGTTATTGCGATCAAAAAGGCACTGGGCGATCGCGCCAGCGTGCGGGTTGATGTCAATCAGGCCTGGGACGAAGCGGTTGCCCTGCGGGCCTGCCGGATCCTCGGAAGCAACGGCATCGACCTGATCGAACAACCGATCTCGCGCAATAACCGCGCCGGCATGGTGCGCCTGAATACCGTGAGCCCGGCGCCGATCATGGCCGATGAATCCATCGAATGCGTGGAAGATGCCTTCAACCTGGCGCGCGAGGGCGCGGCTTCGGTATTCGCCCTGAAAATCGCCAAGAACGGCGGCCCACGTGCCGTGTTGCGAACCGCCGCGATTGCCGAGGCGGCGGGTATTGGCCTGTACGGCGGCACCATGCTCGAAGGCGGTATCGGCACGCTGGCCTCGGCCCATGCCTTCGTCACCCTGAACACACTGGGCTGGGACACCGAGCTGTTCGGCCCGCTGCTGCTTACCGAAGACATTCTCAGCGAGCCATTGGTCTACCGCGATTTCCAACTGCACGTCCCGCAAACACCGGGGCTGGGCCTGAGCCTGGATGAAGAGCGCCTGGCTTTTTTCCGTCGGGACAAAGTCTCCAGGACCACATCCACTGCCGTTCATCAAGCCTGAGGAGGGCATCATGCTGTTTCACGTAAAAATGACTGTGAATTTACCGGTCGACATGAACCCGGAACGCGCCGCTCAGCTCAAGGCCGACGAAAAAGCCCTGGCGCAGCGCCTGCAAGAGCAAGGCAAGTGGCGTCATCTATGGCGTATCGCCGGGCTCTATGCCAATTACAGCGTGTTCGATGTCGACAGCGTTCAGGAACTGCATGACCTGCTGATGCAATTGCCGCTGTACCCGTACATGGCCATCGAAGTCACCGCGATGTGCCGGCATCCTTCTTCCATTCGCGAGGATGACCGCTGAGCCCAGCCTGTTCAGTTCGCTACGCTAATAATTACAAGATGAGGAACCACCATGAACGTCAAGATTTCCCACACTGCCAGTGCCCAGAAGTTTCTCGAAGACGCCAGCGGTCTGCATAACGAAGCCGGCGATCCGCGGGTCAAAGCGCTGATTTACCGCATCCTGCGCGATTCGGTGAACATCATCGAAGACCTGGCCGTGACCCCGGAAGAATTCTGGAAAGCCGTCAACTACCTCAACGTGCTGGGTGCGCGTCAAGAGGCCGGGTTGGTGGTGGCCGGGCTCGGTCTGGAGCATTACCTCGACCTGCTGATGGACGCCGAAGACGAGCAGGCCGGCAAAGCCGGCGGCACACCGCGGACCATCGAAGGGCCGTTGTACGTGGCGGGTGCGCCACTGTCGGAAGGCGAAGCGCGGCTGGATGACGGCGTCGATCCGGGTGTGGTGCTGTTCATGCAAGGCCAAGTGCGCAACACCGCCGGCGAACCGTTGGCCGGCGCGGTGGTGGATGTCTGGCACGCCAATACCGGCGGCACTTATTCGTACTTCGATACCACTCAATCGGAATTCAACCTGCGTCGTCGTATCGTCACCGATGCCGAGGGCCGGTACCGTTTTCGCAGCATCGTGCCGTCGGGCTACGGCTGCCCGCCGGACGGTCCGACCCAGCAATTGCTCGATCAACTGGGCCGTCATGGCCAGCGTCCGGCGCACATTCACTTCTTCATCTCCGCGCCGGATCATCGTCACCTGACCACCCAGATCAACCTCGACGGCGATCAGTACCTGCATGACGATTTCGCCTATGCCACCCGTGATGAGTTGATTGCCAAAATCACCTTCAGTGACGATCCGCAGCGAGCGGCGGCTCATGGCGTGAGCGGGCGTTTTGCCGAAATCGATTTTGACTTCACCCTGCAGTCGTCTGCCCAGCCTGAGGAGCAGCAACGCCACGAACGGGTTCGTGCGCTCGAGGACTGACGCCACTGCGAGCTGATCCGGGCCACGAGATAACCGACCGTTTATCTCGTGGCCTTCTGCATCACAGCCAGTACCCTAGAATGTCGGCGCCACCGATAACAACAATGAGAGTGAACCGATGATGCAAGCGCAATTGTTGAGTCATCGCAGCAGAGTCTTCGACCATGCCGACCCCTACGCGGTGTCGGGCTACGTCAATCAGCATGTCGGCAATCATTGCCTGCGGATGCCCAGGGCCGGCCGGCCGCTGGCCAGCCTCGATCATCGCAAATTCGCCAGCCTCGACCTGTGCCGCATCAGTTACGGCGCCAGCGTGCGGGTTATGTCCCATGCGCTGGACAGCATCTATCACTTGCAAGTGCTGCTGCGCGGCAACTGCCTGTGGCGTGGCCATGGTCAGGAACATTACTTCGCTCCCGGCGAGTTGCTGCTGATCAACCCTGACGATCCAGTGGATCTGACCTATTCCAGTGATTGCGAAAAATTCATCCTGAAAGTCCCCTCGCGGCTGCTGGAGTCGGTGTGCGAAGAGCAGCGCTGGCGGTATCCGGGGCAGGGCGTACGGTTTCTGGAAAACCGTTATCAACTCAATGAACTGGAAGGTTTCGTCGGTCTGCTGGCGATGATTTGCCAGGAGGCGGAAGCCACCGAACAGATTCCCAGGGTGCAGGAGCACTATGCGCAAATCGTGGTCAGCAAAATGCTTGGCCTGATGAAGACCAACGTCATGCGCACCGATCCCGGCTCACCCTCGGCCACGTTCGAGGCGCTGGTCGATTACATCGCGTGCAACCTCAAGCAGGACATCGACAGCGAAGAACTGGCGCGCCAGGCGCGGATGAGCCTGCGTTCGCTGTATGGGTTGTTCGAGCGCAACGCAGGGGACACGCCGAAAAACTACATCCGGCAGAAAAAGCTCGAACGCATTCACGCCAACCTGAGCGACCCGACCTGCAACGTGCGCAACGTCACGCAAGTGGCCATGGATTACGGCTTTCTGCACCTGGGCCGGTTCTCCGACAGCTACCGCAAACAGTTCGGCGAATTGCCTTCCGACACCCTCAAGCGCCGTCATTGAATAGGTTGCGATAAGTAACCTGTGGCGAGGGAGCTTGCTCCCGCTGGACTGCGCAGCAGTCCCATTCTTTCAGGAAGAGAGTGGGGCCGCTTCGCAGCCCAGCGGGAGCAAGCTCCCTCGCCACATTGGCAAGCGTCAACCACCGACCGCTCTCTGCACAAAACGGATACAGGTCTGCACCCGGCGGATAGTCCGCCCCATCCCCGCGTCCTAGCATGGCCCTGCCTGAATAAAAACAATGGAGGCGGCGGCCATGTCCCTGCGACCCGAATACCTTCACTCCCTGCTTGAAGAAGACCCTGAGCAGGGCATCTATCGCTGCAAGCGCGAGATGTTCACCGATCCGCGGCTGTTCGACCTCGAGATGGAACACATCTTTGAAGGCAATTGGCTGTACCTCGCCCACGAAAGCCAGATCCCCAACAATAACGATTTCTACACCACCACCATGGGGCGTCAGTCGATCTTCATCGCGCGCAACAAGGACGGTGAACTGAACGCCTTTATCAATGCGTGCAGCCACCGTGGCGCGATGCTCTGCCGGCACAAGACCGGCAACAAGAGTTCGTACACCTGCCCATTCCACGGCTGGACCTTCAACAACTCCGGCAAGCTGCTCAAGGTCAAGGACCCGGCAGCGGCTGGCTACCCGGCGAGCTTCAATTGCGAAGGTTCCCACGACCTGACCAAAGTCGCGCGTTTCGAATCCTATCGCGGCTTCCTCTTTGGCAGCCTCAAGGCCGATGTCGTGCCGCTGGTTGAGCACCTGGGCGAGTCGGCGAAGATCATCGACATGATCGTCGACCAGTCCGCTGATGGCCTGGAAGTGCTGCGCGGTTCCTCCAGCTACATCTACGAAGGCAACTGGAAACTCACCGCCGAAAACGGTGCCGACGGTTATCACGTCAGCTCGGTGCACTGGAACTACGCGGCGACCCAGAACCAGCGCAAACAGCGCGAAGCCGGCGATTGCAATCCGACCATGAGCGCCGGCACCTGGGCCAAGCAGGGCGGCGGTTTCTATTCCTTCGACAAGGGCCACATGCTGCTCTGGACCCGTTGGTCCAACCCCGAGGACCGTCCGCTGTACGAGCGTCGCGACGAGTTGGCCCGGGATTTCGGCAAGGCTCGCGCCGACTGGATGATCGAGAACTCGCGCAACCTGTGCCTGTACCCGAACGTGTACCTGATGGACCAGTTCAGCTCGCAGATCCGCATCGCTCGGCCGATCTCGGTCAACCGCACCGAAATCACCATTTACTGCATCGCCCCCAAAGGCGAAAGCGACCACGCCCGTTCGAGCCGGATTCGTCAGTACGAGGACTTCTTCAACGTCAGCGGGATGGCGACCCCGGATGATCTGGAAGAGTTTCGCTCCTGCCAGACGGGTTACCAGGGCAGCGTCACCACGTGGAACGACATGTCCCGTGGCGCCGAACATTGGGTCGAAGGCGCTGATGACGCGGCGAAGGAAATCGACCTGCATCCGCTACTCAGCGGCGTGCGTACCGAGGACGAAGGCCTGTTCGTGTTGCAACACAAGTATTGGCAGCAAACGATGCTCAAGGCGTTGGCCGCGGAGCAGTCCGAACTGATTGCAGTGGAGGCCGTGCAATGACCATTACCTATGACGCGGTGCGCGATTTTCTCTACCGCGAAGCACGCTACCTCGACGACAAACAATGGGACGACTGGCTGGAGTTGTACGCGCCGGACGCGACATTCTGGATGCCGTCCTGGGATGACAACGACGAGCTGACAGAAGACCCGCAGCGGGAAATCTCGCTGATCTGGTACGGCAACCGCACCGGCCTGGAAGACCGCATCTTCCGCATCAAGACCGAGCGTTCCAGTGCCAGCGTGCCGGACACCCGCACCTCGCACAACCTCAGCAATATCGAGCTGCTCGAACAGGCCGACGGGCTATGCAAGGTGCGCTTCAACTGGCACACCCTGAGCTTTCGCTACAAGACCGTCGACAGCTATTTCGGCAGCAGTTTCTACACCCTGGATGTGCGCGGTGAGAACCCGTTGATCAAGGCCAAGAAAGTGATCCTGAAGAACGACTACGTTCGCCAGGTCATCGATGTCTACCACCTCTGAGGCGGCGTCATGACTCATTCCATTGCATTCAATTTCGAAGACGGCGTCACCCGATTCATCGATGCCAACGCCGGCGAAACCGTGGCCGATGCCGCGTATCGCCAGGGCATCAATATTCCACTGGACTGCCGCGACGGCGCTTGCGGAACCTGCAAGTGCTTCGCCGAGGCTGGCCGCTATGATTTGGGCGAGGACTACATCGAAGACGCCCTCAGCGCCGACGAAGCGCAACAGGGTTTTGTCCTGACCTGCCAGATGCGGGCGCAGAGCGATTGCGTGGTGCGGGTGCCGGTTTCATCGGATGTCTGCCGCACCCGTCAGGCCAGTTACGACGCCACCATCAGCGCCGTGCGTCAGTTGTCCGACAGCACCATCGCGCTGTCGATCAAGGGCGAAGCCCTGAGCAAGCTGGCGTTCCTGCCGGGGCAGTATGTGAACCTCGGGGTGCCCGGCAGCGAGCAGACTCGGGCTTACTCGTTCAGCTCGTTGCAGCGGGACGGCGAAGTCAGTTTTCTGATTCGCAACGTACCCGGCGGCTTGATGAGCAGTTTCCTCACCGGCATGGCCAAGGCCGGTGACAGCATGAGCCTGGCCGGACCGTTGGGCAGTTTCTATCTGCGCGACATCCGCCGTCCATTGTTGTTGCTGGCCGGTGGCACCGGCCTGGCGCCGTTCACCGCGATGCTGGAAAAAATCGCCGAACAGGGCAGCGAGCATCCACTGCATTTGATCTACGGCGTGACCAACGATTTCGACTTGGTGGAACTCGATCGACTCGAAGCCTTCGCCGCACGAATTGCGAACTTCAGCTTCAGTGCCTGCGTGGCCAATCCCGACAGCCGGCACCCGCTCAAGGGTTACGTGACCCAACACATCGAGCCACGGCATTTGAACGATGGCGATGTCGACGTCTACCTGTGCGGCCCGCCGCCGATGGTCGAAGCGGTCAGCCAGTTCATCCGCGAACAAGGCATTGCGCCTGCGAACTTCTACTACGAGAAATTTGCCGCCAGCGCGGCCTGAGCCGGGCTGGAGGGAGCGATGAAAATCCTGTGGGAGCGTGGCTTGCCCGCGAAGAATGCACCGCGGTTTTTCAGGCATTACGCGTCATCGTTCTTCGCGGGCAAGCCACGCTGCCACAGGTTCTGCGTTTTAACTTACCTGGTTCGCTCCCACAGAACTAACTGGCCGGCATCCTTCATCACGAGGTACACATGAACAGATTCCACGAAAAAGTCGCGCTGATTACCGGTGCCGCCCAAGGCATCGGCCGGCGTGTGGCTGAACGCATGGCCGCCGAAGGTGCGCGACTGATTTTGGTCGACCGCTCTGATCTGGTGTTCGAGCTCCAGAAACAACTGGGGCAGAGCAGCCAGGTACTTGCCCTGACCGCCGACCTTGAGCAATACAGCGAATGCTTGCGCGTGATGCGCACCGCTGTCGAACGCTTTGGTCGCCTCGACGTGCTGGTCAATAACGTTGGCGGCACGATCTGGGCCAAGCCTTTCGAGCACTATGAAGAGGCGCAGATCGAAGCCGAAGTTCGCCGATCATTGTTTCCGACATTATGGTGTTGCCATGCCGCGCTGCCGTTCATGCTCGAACAAGGCAGCGGTGCCATCGTCAACGTCTCGTCCATTGCCACCCGTAGCGTCAATCGCGTGCCGTACGGTGCGGCGAAGGGCGGGGTCAATGCGCTGACCGCTTGCCTGGCGTTCGAAACGGCCGGTCGTGGCGTGCGGGTCAACGCGACCGCCCCCGGTGGCACCGAGGCGCCACCGCGACTGATCCCACGCAACACCGCGCAACAGAGCGCGCAGGAAAAGCTCTGGTATCAGCAGATTGTCGACCAGACCCTCGACAGCAGTTTGATGAAGCGCTACGGCACGCTGGATGAGCAGGCGAGCGCTATCCTGTTTCTGGCCAGCGACGAAGCCTCTTACATCACCGGGATGATCATGCCGGTCGGAGGCGGCGATCTGGGCTGAAAAGCTTGCAGATGACATCGGCTAAGGCCTGAATACCTGCGATCTACAAGCGACGCTGAAACGCTTTGACGATTCTGAGCGCGGCGTCGCTTATTTTCAGGTTGTGGACGGCCTCCAGCGGATACCAGATGCAGTCGAAGATTTCATTCTGTGGACGAGCCACCGCCAGATTTACGACCGACGCTTCGTACACATGGTGCCGAGTGCTGGTTGTTTCCAGCTCCATGAGGTACAGCAGGCCGTCGACCCCAAGTCCTGTTTCTTCGTAAAGCTCTCGCATGGCCGCGTCCGCAGCGGTTTCGCCAGGCTCGACTTTTCCGCCGGGCAAGGTCCAGGGAGACTTGGGCTTGCGCACCAGGAGGATATGTCGATCCTGTTCGCAAATGACCGTGGCACGTACTTTCATGAGTTACCCGACTGCTATTTGTCATAAAACAGTCATAAAAATGCAATATTCAGGCCGAAGTCCGCAGAAGTATCTGTTTGAAGGGTTGGAGTCGACAGGGTCGCTGAAAGTGCGATTGGAATGCCGGAATACCGACGCGACGTCTGGTTGGCACTTCAGTGAAGGTCGGGTGTAAGGTAATTGAGTCGATCCAGGACTATCACTGCCGAAATGGAGGTGACTATGAGCGTTCCGATGCTGAACAAAATGCACATGAACGGCTATGACGTACTCAGCGTGAACAACGGCCCCTGGCGGGTATGCACCAAAGGTGACCGGCTTGGAGCCTTTGGCAGCAGAGAGGAAGCATTGGCTTATGCGGCTTCGCTTCCTGCCTACAGACCGCGGTCGAGTAAAGCGTCGCGCAGCCACAAACCAGACAAATAGTGCGCTATAGCAGCTGCCGAGCCTGCCTGCGAGGCAGCTGCTACACGGTGGAATCAGTAGCCGCCGCCACCCATCCCGCCTGTGGAAGGGGAATATTCTCTGGCTTTTTGTTGGGCACGACTCCATTGCGCACAGGTCATGAAGCTTTTGTGGTCGACCTTGCCCAGCTTGTCGAAACTGACGTTGTACGGCTGCTGATGGCCGGCCTGGGTCAGCTTGTAGTCAAAGCAGGTACCAGGTTCCACCGTACGCTTGGTGATCGATAAAGGCTGGCCGCCAATCTGCTGGACTTGTTCCTTGCTCATGCCAGTCTCGACCTTGGCGACCAGCGGTTGGTCTCGATAAATATGTGATTCCGTGTTGCAGCCACCTGACGCCGCCAGCACGGCGATCAGCGCGCATAGACGCTTGTTCATGGCAGCGCTCTCTAGTGAGCTTTCGTTCGACTGATGGATTTTGCCTTTACTTCTTCAGCATAGCCCGCCAGTCGCTCTTCATCGCCCTGGAACAACGCGCACAGCCTTAGTGTTGCCTCTGCGTCCACATCATTGCCGGCCAGGCGCAACTGCTCTGCGATGCGCAAAAGCTCTACCGCCGACCACCTCAGGTCCGAGGCTACACCTTGCAGGTCGCGCCGAAGTTGCTGTTCATATTCGTTAAGCCACATGATGACCTCCTGCAATTCCCCGCTACGAAATAGTAGTCCTATTTACCTGTCTGGAGCGTTATGTTCGTCTGATCGCAAGAGAGTCGAAATCATGCAAAAACCTGTCTACCAATTGCTGGAAGTCGCCAACGGCAAGCCGATCAAACTCTGGGCCGAGGGAGTGCCGGTTGAAAGCGAAGCCCGGCAGCAATTGATCAATATCGCGAAGATGCCATTTATCTTCAGGCACCTGGCGGTGATGCCGGACGTGCATCTGGGCAAAGGGTCCACCATCGGCAGTGTGATCCCCACTGTGGGCGCGATCATTCCGGCAGCCGTGGGCGTGGATATCGGCTGCGGCATGATTGCCGCATGCACTTCACTGACCGCCGACGACTTGCCAGACAACCTGCACGGCCTGCGTAGTGCCATCGAAAAAGCCGTGCCACATGGCCGCACGTTGAGCCGTGGCCGCCGTGATGAAGGCGCCTGGAACCACGTTCCACACCAGGCCGATCAAGCCTGGGCGGCTCTGAGCTCACGGTTCAAGGCGATCACCGACAAATACCCGAAACTCGCCAGCACCAACAACCGTCAGCACCTGGGCACCCTCGGTACCGGTAATCACTTCATCGAGGTCTGCCTGGATGAGGCCAACCGCGTCTGGTTCATGCTGCACAGCGGTTCTCGCGGCGTTGGCAATGCTATCGGAACCCTGTTCATTCAATTGGCCCAGGCGGACATGCGCCAGCACATCGCCAATCTGCCGGACCGCGATCTGGCCTATTTCAAGGAGGGCAGCCGGCACTTCGATGACTACGTCGAAGCGGTGGGCTGGGCTCAGGACTTTGCTCGGCAGAACCGGGCATTGATGATGCAGGCGGTGATTCAGGCAGCGCGGCAAGTGATCCGCAAACCTTTCGAGGTCGCGCTGGAGGCTGTGAACTGCCACCACAATTACGTGCAGAAAGAGCGGCACTTCGGTGAAGACGTCCTGGTCACCCGCAAGGGCGCGGTGTCGGCGAAGAAGGGCGAACTGGGGATTATTCCCGGCTCCATGGGCGCCAAAAGCTTCATCGTTCGCGGGCTTGGCAACGAGCAATCATTCTGCTCCTGCAGCCATGGTGCCGGTCGGACCATGAGCCGCACCAAAGCCAAAAATACCTTCACTGTCGCGGACCAGATTCGCGCGACCGCTCATGTGGAGTGCCGCAAGGATGCGGCGGTCATCGATGAGATTCCGATGGCCTACAAGGACATCGATAAAGTCATGTACGCACAGCGTGATCTGGTGGAAGTGCTGCACACTTTGCGGCAGGTGGTCTGCGTGAAGGGATAGTGATGGAAGGTGCTTCCATTGGTCGGGAACATTAACGTGAGATAAC
The DNA here is from genome assembly GCF_053629455.1 of Pseudomonas sp. F-14 TE3482. NCBI lineage: Bacteria > Pseudomonadati > Pseudomonadota > Gammaproteobacteria > Pseudomonadales > Pseudomonadaceae > Pseudomonas > Pseudomonas sp. F-14 TE3482. Next base: position 5,170,778 of record NZ_JBRJII010000001.1, on the reverse strand, counting down.
AGCTCTGCTGTCGTATTGAGGTAGTGATTTATTCGCTGGGGCGAGGCTATCTCGAAAATGACGACTACCGATGATTTCAAACACCATGCACATGAGCTGATCGTTGACCTGGATGCGGCCACCACGGAAATGATGAAACTGATCTCGGCCCATCAGATGAGCGGTCCGGAATGGGAGCGGGTCATGAAATGGCAGCATGAAGCGTACGAGCGATGGATGACGTACCTCAATGCGAGATCGTATCCCGAGTCCGGCTCGGGGGCCGAGCCGGGGCAGGGCGAAGCCCCTGTATAGAGAGCGTCGGGTGTCCGCTGGATGTCTGCACAAGTACAGGCTACATTTCCCGTTTTTCAGGAAGGGAAGCGTTTATGCGCATGTTGATAGCGGGAATAGCGGTGGCTGTGTTGGCGGGCTGTTCATTACCCGCATCCGTGGTGCCCGGCGAGCCCAATATCAGCAAATACAGCGATAAGGCGCCCAAGGAATATGCCGCGTGTGTATTGCCGTTATGGCGTCAGGACATTCCGGGATCGACGCAATCGCCGATTTCCAATGGCTATCGGATCACCGCACCCAGTGTCATTACAGCTGACGAAATTCTGGTTATCGTGAAATCGAAGGATGGCAGCCGGGTATCGCTTTACCAAGGGCCTCCGTGGGCCAAGTCAGGGGCGCTGCGCCAGGCTGTCCGGGATTGTTTATAACGCCCGCAGCTGCCGTATGTCGGAACTGAGGAACGGTCATTCCTGAATCAACTTCCAAGAGCTGACAGTCCCAGGGAGTTTGGCTATGAATGATGATCGGAAAAAGGCAGCCCTCGATGCCTGGTACCGGCTCTTGAGAGAACCGGAGGCCGGGATGGATTGTGAAGAACACTACGACAAACTGCTGAAGGCGGCGGATGAAATGGAAGGGGCCGGGCTCATCAACAACGCCGAATGGCGTGAGCTGGTGCGCGATGCAAGGGGAGCTTTTTCCGCTGCAAGCGATGGTGTCGGGAGCGGAACAGTCAGTAGATGACTTAAAAATAGTGTGGATATTTAATGAGTTAGGAGATTTAGTAACTGGATGGTGAGTCAGAATATCTTGTTACAAGTCCCGCGATTGGGTAATATTGCCTCGCGTTCACCACCACGGTTTATGCATTTTTAAAGCCCAGGCGTCCATCAGCTGCCTGGGCTTTTTTTTGTCTGGAATTTGGAATGGCTTATGAGCGCGCTGCCGGCAGAGAGCCAGCAGCGTCGATGATGAGCATGATGGACAAACGTTATTGATGCCTGTCGTTACCCGACTGGATCAGCCTTGCGCCGATCGCTGCCGGATGGATTGCCAGTGTCAAGAAGCCTTCTTTCCACCAGGACATTTTGCAGGGCCTGGCGTGCCGAAGGGCTTAGCTGATGTTCTCTCTCCTTGAGTTCGAGCAAGATGGGGTTGGACCATCCACGATAGGTTTGCTCGGAAATTCGAGTAGATGTCATCTATCTCTCCTTTGATGAGTCGCCCGACAATACAGTGGGCGAAGTCCTGTGCGCTAAAAATCCTAGTTGAGGAAACGACTTGTCGCCAGTGAGCGGATGGCAATGAAGTGCCGGTCATCCTTCGCGACGCGGGTAGTCCACGATTCGGGAGTAAACTTAAAAGGCTACCTCATCAAAAGGAGCCGCATATGATCGCCGATCAAATGAACAGACAGGAGTCGGAGCAAGGCGCTGTTTGGGATCAATACTTCTGTGCCGCGTTGATTGCCGAAAGCCATCTGACGGCACCGGTGGTAGGAGAAGCCACCCACGAAGACAGGCAGAATCTGTTAATCCAAAGGGCCAAAGCACTCGCCGATAAGATGCTGGAAAACAGAAGATAACCGCAGCCCAGCCATTGCGCTGGGCTCTTCGCTTTTTGATGCTTTTATCTTTCTGCGAAGTGAACGCTCCTTGGTCGCGGATCGTCTACAGTTGGTAGTTCATGGATACGGAGATCGAACATGAAGTGCCTAATTTGTCAGGCTGCCTCTAATACTGTTCATGCGGCTGACGACTGGTCAGAAATCAAATGCCCGGCCGGATGTGGACGCTACAAGGTCTCTGCGAACCTAGTGGAGAAAATGAAACTCAAGAACGAGTTCTTTGACATCGAACGCACAAGACGATGGCTTGAGATGTCACGCATCGATGAGCCGGTGCCGTTGATATCCACCTATGACTACCACGTTTCCTTATTGCATCGCGACACCGAGGTGAGGTCGGTCATCGCGCCGATTCGCTCCAGGCAGCCGCTGACTTCGGATTAGGTCCTGGCTGTAACACCGTCAGCGCGGGCATTTGCTCGATCTTTCGGACGAGAGGTCGATGAGGAACAAGTTTCAGAAGAGCATCCCCGCTATTTGTCACTCTCCCTATCCAGGTTGTCAGCGTTGATGGCGGGCTGAAGCGGCTATGGCTGAATGATCAGGAGGTGGCTATGAACTGTCCGCTTTGTGGAAATACTTATGCGCTGGAAGATTCTTCGTACGGGAGTGGCTTGCGCATTCATTGCGAGCCGTGCGGTGGTTTCTATCGAATTTCAACAACCCTGAGCGGCTTGGCCGAGGGAAAGATCTATGACACCGAGCGCGCTCGAGCCCGCTTGAAAAAGAAGCGTGAAACCGACGAATTGGAAGATCAAGAGCCGGCGCTAGGCGCGGAGGACGAAGACCTGCTAGTCGAGCCCAACTGATGTGTCGTGCAATAAGCATGCGACCCAGCCAACGACGCACCGGGTGTGGGAAGGTTATCTCTGCGAGACGGTTGCGGTGGATGTGTGCACAAGGACTCGCCTGACTCTGAAGACGGGTTTCGAACCGGATTCCAGACCAGGCGAGCGTGCCAGATCCATGCGAGTTTTAATCCTGATGAACGCTTAGCGGCCCGGTTAATGATGAGCCTGTGCCACTCCGCGCAAAACCGTCGCAGCGGCGGATTGAGATCGAGTGCTGGCAATGTTTCCCAGCGATACGACGCCCACCAGACGCTTGTCCCGGTTAAGCACGGGCAGACGGCGCAGTTGCACGTCCGCCATGTTTTTAGCCACGTGCTCGATGTCTTCATCCTCAAAGCAATAGCGGATGCCGCCAGTCATTACTTTACTGATAGGGGTTTTGCCGGGGAGTCCTTCGGCTACGGCCCTAATGGCTATATCCCGGTCCGTGATCATGCCAACCAAACGCTCTTGCTCCTCAACCATGATGGCGCCGCTATCGATCCTGGCCATCATGTTCGCGGCCTCCTGGATCGTCTGGCTTGGTTTGGCTGTTAAAACATCTTTCGTCATGACTTCCGAAATCTTCATGAAAAGACTCCTTTAAAGTGATGCTTCAGTGATTAAGGGCTGCCAATGTTTTCGACTTTGGAGGGGAAGGGCGGGTTCAGATTGTTTTGTCTCCACTCGTCATGGTGGCGAGATCGGCTCTATCAGTTCCGAGCCCTGGTTCCTCACGTTGCCCACGGCCATGTCCACTTTGAACCATTCGAAGACGTCGCAGGGTTCGCGTTCCTGCAGGATTATCTGTTCGGCGCGCTCCTTGGGCGTGTAGGGGTCAATCCATTCCCGAGCCAGTTCGGGACTGAGCGTCACAGGCCGACGGTCATGAATATCCACCATGCCGCCTTCACTGTCCGCGGTGATGATTACGAAGCCGTCATGCTCTTCCGGCTCCTTTTCGTACCTTGGATACTGACCAATGGCGGCGCACAGGATCGGCGCGTGATCCTTGCGACGGATCAGGTACGGCTGTTTCTTCGGACCGCCCTCGTAAACCCATTCAAACCAGTTGTCGATGGCAATAATTGCCCGGTGCGGCCATATCTCCTTGAAGAACGGGTCGTGGGCGACTTTCTCAACCCGGGCGTTGATCGGTGTCGCGTGATCCCTGGCCCAATGCGGTCGCCAGCCCCAACGAACCCTGTCGGCGTGCAACATGCCGCTTTCCTCGTGGAAGAGGGCGAGCTGAGTCGACGGCGCGGCGTTGTAGAGCTCGAGCGGCTGGTCGCCAGCATTGTTGACCAGGGCGTTGGGCATGCTCAGCGCCGCCACGAACTCGTGAACACCTCGATACTGCGAAAGTCGTCCGCACATGGCTGAGCCCTCATGCTGAAGCTTAAGTTTAGACAATAGTTTCAAGGTGAAGCGTTGAGGCTGTTTAACCAGCAACGCCTTCAAAAAAACAGAGTCGCCGCTCGCGGCCCAGCCCACATCGGGGATTCGCGGGTTTCTTGATTGATGTCAATCGCCTGAGTCGACCTGCTCTGTACTCTGCGCAGAAACCGACAGCTGAATCGAGGGCGAAAAATCATGCTCTATCCGCTGTTTCTGACCTTTCATCTGTTTGCCGCCCTGATCTTTATCGGCACGGTGTTCTTCGAAGTCCTGTTCCTGGAAAGCATCCGCAAACAGTTGCCCGCCAAAGTGATGCTGCTGGTCGAGGAGGGTATTGGCCGCCGCGCCCGCACCCTGATGCCGTGGGTGCTGCTGGTACTGTTCGGTGCGGGGCTGGGCATGGTCTGGCTGCGCTATTTGCCCGTTCTTGCAACGCCAATGGCCTCATCGTTCAGCACCTTGTTGCTGTTGAAAATCATGGTCGCTGTGAGCGTGCTGCTGCATTTCCTGGCCGCCATGTTTCTGTTCAAAAGCGGCCGAATGAACGCTCGATACCTGCATTTCATCCATGGCAGTGTGTTCTGCCATATGGTCGTCATTGTGCTGCTGGCCAAGGGGATGTTTTACCTGACGTGGTGAGCGGCCTTGCCCCAAGGTCTGTCCTGCAAGCACTTGGCTTGCGCTTGATACAAGTCAAGGAGCATGGATCGCCAATCCCGGACACTGTTGATCCGCAGCCAGTCTCGGAGACCTGTCATGCTCGATTTTTCTCACGCCCCCGGCGAGCTGATCGCTCGGTGCGATCAGGGCGTACTCGACCCCAACTGCCATGCCGACACGCAAAAGTTTCATGACGGTATCGGCTCTCTGGATTTGCTCCGTGCCTTGCGCGTCAGCCGCCAGAAACGACGCCCGATCGCCCTGAACGTGCAGCTGCCTTCCCGGCTCAAGCCATCCTTTTGTTCCCCGCACGATGCCTCCTGCGAGCATGGCGACATCGAACAGTACCTCCAGCGCCTGGAACACGAGATCGACCTCGTCGGTTGTCACCTGAGTTCGGAGCAGCGGGTCGAACAATTTCATCTGAGCGGCGGAACACCCACCAGCGCTGATCTCGAGCGGCTGATGAATCATCTGCGTGGCCGGTTCAACTTTCTCGAACATGAGTGCGGCGACTACAGCGTTGACGTCGACCTTCACCATACCGATTGGACGACCATGGGCGCGCTGCGCAACCAGGGATTCAATCATGTCAGCATTGGCATTCCGGATATCGACACCGACTGTGACATGTCGGTGGCCTGCTATCAGAATCCGGCCCCCATTCATTCACTGATCGATGCCGCCCGCACCTTTGGTTATCGATCGATCAATGTCGATCTGGGTTTTGGCCATGCCTGGCAAACGCCAGAAAGCTTCGCGCTGAAGCTGGCGGCGATCATTGAGCTGGAGCCGGACAGGCTGATGGTGTTCGACTATGCCCGACCACCACGCCGCTATCGGCCAAGGCTCGGCGACAAGGTCAGGGAACTGTGCAGCCAGGACGATAAAGGCGCGATGCGCCAGATCGCCTTCGAACAGTTGATCGCCGTGGGCTATCACTACATCGGTATGGGGCAGTTTGTGCGGCCCGACGATGATCTGGCGATCGCTCAGGAGCGCGGCCGGTTACGTCGCACGTGTGACGGTTTTACCCGTCACGGCTATTGCGACCATATCGGCTTCGGTTTGGGGGCTATCAGTCAGATCGACGATTTGTACACGCAAAACACCGACGCAATCGAGCGCTATCAGCAGCAACTGGACCGGGGCCAATTGCCGACGTCTCGTGGCTGGCGTTTCGAGGCGGGGGATCAGATACGGCACATGGTCATGGAGCGTCTGGCGTGTGATCAAGAGCTGGATATCCGCGCCATCGAGCGGCGCTATGGGCTGATTTTCCATCAGTATTTTTCATCTGTCTGGCCATTGCTGGAGCAATTGAGTCGTGAGGGGTTGATTGAATTGTCGGACCGTTTCATCAGCATTCTTCCCGCCGGCCGGCCGGAAGTGGATGCCATCTGCAACCTGTTTGAAAAGGATTCGGGCAGTGCAAGGCATTAACCCACCTGCGAGTTGATTGATCATGAAACCTGCATTCGATTTCGATCGAGCCCTGGTCGAAAAATATGACCGCCCAGGGCCACGTTATACCTCTTACCCCACGGCGCCGCAGTTTCATCAGGCGTTTGCCGTCGACGACTATCAGCGTGCCGCCTCCGACAGCAACCTGGCGTCGGTGCCCAAGCCGTTGTCGGTGTATATCCATATTCCGTTCTGCAAGAGCCTTTGCTACTACTGCGCCTGTAACAAAATCATTACCCGGAAAACCCATCGGGCCGTCGAATACCTGACGTACCTCAAACGTGAAATCGTCATGCAGGCGGCGTTGTTCGACAGCACGCGCAAACTCACGCAACTGCACCTGGGCGGTGGCACGCCGACGTATTTGACCAGTGAGCAGCTGGCGGATCTGATGGACTGCCTGCACCAGGCATTCGACATGGACGACAGCGATGACCATGAGTTTTCCATCGAGGTCGATCCGCGCACCATCAACACCGAGCAGATCCAGTCGCTGCGTCAATTGGGCTTTAACCGCTTGAGTTTCGGCGTGCAGGACTTCGATCCCGACGTGCAGGCGGCGGTCAATCGCCAGCAAAGTGAAGAACAGATTTACGCGCTGGTCGCGGCGGCGCGTGAGGCGCAATTCAAGTCGATCAGCGTCGATCTGATTTACGGCCTGCCACTGCAAACGGTGCAGAGTTTCGACATCACCCTCAACAAGATCATCGCCCTGCGCCCGGACCGGATTGCCGCCTACAGCTACGCCCATTTACCCGAGCTGGTGCGCGCGCAACGGCTGATTCGCCCGGCTGACATGCCGCCACCGGAGCGCAAGCTGGAGTTGCTCGAGCTGACCATCCGCCGGCTGACCGAAGCCGGTTATGTCTATATCGGCATGGATCATTTCGCCTTGCCGGACGACGAACTGGCGCTGGCCCGCACCCATGGCACGTTGCAACGCAATTTTCAGGGCTACTCGACCCATGCCGACTGCGACCTGATCGGCCTTGGGGTGTCTTCGATCGGTAAGGTCGGCGACAGCTACAGCCAGAGCGTCAAGGAGCTTTCGCAGTACTACGCCCGTATCGATCAAGGCTTGTTGCCGGTGCATCGAGGTTACCGCTTGAGCGCCGACGACTTGCTGCGCCGTGAGGTGATCAGCGACCTGATGTGCCACGGCAGGATCGATTTCGCCAAGTTCGAAGCGGGTCATGGTATTTGCTTCACCGAGTATTTTGCCGATGCGCTGGCGCAACTGGACGAGCAGGTGCGCGACGGACTGTTGCAGATTCACAGCGACGAATTGGTGCTGTTGCCGCAAGGGCATTTGATGATGCGCAGTGCCGCGATGGCATTTGACGCCTATCTGGGAGGGGAGCAAAAAGGCCGGTTTTCCCGCACCGTTTGAGGCGTCGGGACGCTTGGCTCGAGGAATTTTATCGAGTTGATTTCAATCAAGGGCGAGGCACACAGCGCTCCCTAACATGGCCGCAAGCCCCTTTGAAATCAGCGTGCTCATGACAAGCCATCAGCCTTCGACACCTGGCAACCTGCGCATCTGGAGCGTCGGGCTGGCGGTGATGGTCTTGCTGATGATCGCCGCGTTCGCGACGGTGCAGGCCAAGTCATACGGCGACATTGAGCAGCAGCGCATCGAGAAGGTTTTCCCGCAAACCGATTCGGTGTCCGCCGCCGAAGGCACGTTCAAGGTGCGCACGCTGTCCGCCGCCGGCAAGGTTATCGGGTATGTGTTCCAGAGCCTGGATGTGGTGGATATTCCGGCCTACTCGGGCAAACCCATCAACACCCAGGTGATCCTCGACACCGCCGGGGTGATTCAGGACGCCTATGTGCTGGAGCACCACGAACCGATTCTACTGATCGGCATCCCCGAAGAAAAACTCCACGGCTTCAGCGCCCGATACAAAGGGATCAAGGTCAGCCAGCGGGTAGTCGTCGGGCATTCCAGCGACCCGAGCGCGGTCACCGTGGATGCCATCGCCGGTGCAACCGTCACCGCCATGGTGGTCAATGAGGTCATCATGCGTGCCGCCCATGAAGTGGCCGTATCGCTGAAGCTGATCGAGGACAAGGGCGGGGTGGTAAACAAACCTGCCACCGTGCGCCAGGATTTTTACGAGCCTGCCACCTGGGAGCAACTGACCGGTAACGGCGCCATTCGCCGGTTGAACCTGACCCGTGGGCAGGTCGATGCCGCCTTCAAGGGCACCGACGCCGAAGGCGTCGACAACGCCGGCCCGGATCAAGTCGATGACACCTTTATCGAGCTGTACACCGCCGACTTGAACCCACCGACCATTGGCCGTGCGCTACTGGGCGACAATCAATATCGCTTCCTCATGCAGGAACTCAAACCCGGCGAACAGGCCATCGTGGTGCTGGGGCGTGGGCTGTTTTCCTATAAAGGCTCGGGTTATGTGCGCGGAGGGATTTTCGATCGGGTGCAATTGCGCCAGTTCGGCAACGTTATCAGCTTTCGCGACATGGACCATCAGCGGCTCTCTGACGTATTTGCCAAGGGCATGCCCGAGTTCACTGAAATGTCGGTGTTCATTGTGCGCAAACCGGCGGGGTTCGATCCGGGATCACCCTGGTCCCTGGAACTCCTGGTGCGGCGTCAGACGGGACCGGTCAGCGGCACCTTCAGCAGCTTCGAACTGCCTTATCAACTGCCCGAACCCTACCTTGAGCGACCTGCGCCCAGTGCCGAAGAACGGGCGGCCATCGAGGAAGCCAGCCGGCCGATGTGGTTGAACATCTGGTACCAGAAACACTTCCAGATCGCCGTCCTCGCGAGCGCGTTGTTGCTGCTCACGGCCATCCTGTTCCTGCAAGACAAGCTCACTCGCCGGCCACGCTTTCTGCACTGGCTGCGTCGTGGTTACTTGCTCTTTACCGTGGTCTTTCTGGGCTGGTATGCCTTGGGGCAGTTGTCGGTGGTCAATGTCCTGACCTTTGTGCATGCGCTGTTCGAGCACTTTCGCTGGGAGCTGTTTCTCACCGATCCGCTGATCTTCATGCTCTGGGTCTTTACCGCCGGGAGCATTCTGCTGTGGGGCCGTGGCGTGTTCTGCGGCTGGCTGTGCCCGTTCGGCGCCTTGCAAGAGCTGATCAACGAAGCCGCGCGCAAGTTGAAAATCCCCCAGTACGAATTGCCCTTTGCGGTGCATGAGCGGCTGTGGGCGATCAAATACATCATCTTGCTGCTGCTTTTCGGCATCTCCCTGGAATCGATGTCCACCGCCGAGCTGTTCGCCGAGGTGGAACCCTTCAAAACCGCCATCACCCTCAAGTTCGACCGCCAGTGGTGGTTCGTGCTCTACGCGGTGGCGCTGCTCGTGATCAACATTTTCACGCGCAAAGTCTATTGCCGCTACATCTGCCCGTTGGGTGCAGCGCTGGCGATCCCGACCAAATTGCGCTTGTTCGATTGGCTCAAGCGCCGCCAGGAATGCGGCAGCCCCTGCCAGTTGTGCGCCAAGGAATGCGAGATCCAGGCGATTCACCCTGATGGCCGGATCAATGCCAACGAGTGTCACTACTGCCTCGATTGCCAGATGACCTACCACAACGAAGACAAATGCCCGCCGCTGATCAACAAGCGCAAGAAGCGCGGCAAAGCGGCACCCGTGGCGGTGCAGCTGATACCCGTCGTGGAATTGCAGGCGGCTGAATGAAGCTCGCGAGCGCACCTGCGCAGTGACCGTTTTATCCCTTCAAGGAGTACGCAACATGACTGACACAGAATCCACAAAACCCGTGCAGGAAGAAGAACACGCGGGACTCAGCCGTCGCGGTTTTCTGGGCAGCAGCGCCGTCACCGGTGCGGTGCTGGCGGGTGCGACGACGTTGGGCGGCGCAGTGTTCAGCCGCGAGTCGTGGGCCGCGGCGGTCAAGGATGCGCAGGCGAAAATCCATGTCGGCCCCGGTGAGCTGGACGAATACTACGGCTTCTGGAGCGGCGGTCATCAGGGCGAAGTGCGGGTGCTCGGCGTGCCGTCGATGCGTGAGTTGATGCGTATTCCGGTGTTCAACGTCGACTCGGCCACCGGTTGGGGCCTGACCAACGAAAGCAAACGGATCCTGGGCGACAGTGCAAAGTTCCAGAACGGCGATTGCCATCACCCGCATATCTCCATGACCGATGGCAAGTACGACGGCAAATACCTGTTCATCAACGACAAGGCCAACTCCCGGGTCGCGCGTATCCGCCTGGACATCATGAAGTGCGACAAGATCCTCACCGTGCCGAACGTCCAGGCCATCCACGGCCTGCGTCTGCAAAAAGTGCCTTACACCAAGTACGTGTTCGCCAATGCTGAATTCGTCATCCCGCACCCCAATGATGGCCGCACCTTCGACCTGCAAGACAAGAACAGCTTCACCATGTTCAACGCCATCGATGCCGAGAAAATGGAGATGGCCTTCCAGGTCATTGTCGACGGCAACCTGGACAACTCCGACGCCGATTACACCGGCAAGTACGCCGCGTCCACCTGCTACAACTCGGAGAAGGCTTACGACCTTGGCGGCATGATGCGCAACGAGCGCGACTGGGTCGTGGTGTTCAACATCCCGCGCATCGAGGCTGCGATCAAGGCTGGCAAATTCATCACCCTGGAAGACTCGAAAGTGCCGGTGGTCGACGGTCGTAAAACCGATGGCAAGGACTCCGAGTTCACTCGCTACATCCCGGTGCCGAAGAACCCCCACGGCCTCAACACCTCATCCGATGGCAAGTACTTCATTGCCAACGGCAAGCTGTCGCCAACGGTATCGATGATTGCCATCGACCGGCTGGACGACCTGTTCGCTGATAAATTCAAGGACCCGCGCGAGGTTATCGTCGCCGAGCCGGAACTGGGCCTGGGCCCGTTGCACACCACCTTCGACGGTCGCGGCAACGCCTACACCACGCTGTTTATCGACAGTCAGGTGGTGAAGTGGAACATGGAGGAAGCGATACGTGCCTACAAGGGCGAGAAGGTCAATTACATCAAGCAGAAGCTCGACGTGCATTACCAGCCCGGCCACAACCACGCCTCGCTGACCGAAACCAGTGAAGCGGACGGCAAGTGGCTGGTGGTGTTGTGCAAATTCTCCAAGGACCGCTTCCTGCCGACCGGGCCGCTGCACCCGGAGAACGACCAGTTGATCGATATTTCCGGCGAAGAGATGAAGCTGGTGCATGACGGCCCTGCGTTTGCCGAACCCCACGATTGCATCCTGGCGCGTCGGGACCAGATCAAGACCCAAAAGATCTGGAAACGCAACGACCCGTTCTTCGCCGCCACCGTGGAGCTGGCCAAGAAAGACGGGATCAACCTGGAGACCGACAACAAGGTCATCCGCGACGGCAATCATGTGCGGGTCTACATGACCTCCATGGCCCCGGCCTATGGGCTGACCGAGTTCACGGTCAAGCAGGGCAACGAGGTCACGGTGACCATCACCAACATCGACCAGATTGAAGACGTGACCCACGGCTTCGTGATGACCAACCATGGCGTGAGCATGGAGATCAGCCCGCAGCAGACCTCATCGATCACCTTCATCGCCGACAAGGCTGGCCTGCATTGGTACTACTGCAGCTGGTTCTGCCATGCACTGCACATGGAAATGGTCGGTCGCATGAAGGTCGAGAAGGCCTGACCGTTGTCCATCGACAGGAGCGAAGCAATGACTGATAGCAAGGGAAACCCGGTGAAGGTCATTGCGCTTGCGCTCCTGCTGATGTCCGGCGGCGCGCTGGCGGTGCAACCCATCACCACGTTGCCGTTGACGGTGGACGCCGATCAACGCTGGCACCTGCCGGCCGGGGAATACCGTGGCTCGTTCAGCGTCGATCAGCCGATGCAGATTGTCTGCGAGCCGGGCGCGGTATTTCAGGGCGAGGGGCAGGGCAATGGCTTGATCATCAGTGCGCCGGATGTCGGCATCGAGGGCTGTACCTTTCTGGACTGGGGGCACGACCTCACGGCCATGAATTCGGCGGTGTTCCTCCAGCCCACGGCCCGTGGCGCGGTGATCAAAGGCAATCGCCTGCAAGGCCAGGGTTTCGGTATCTGGGTCGACGGGACGCAGGATGCGAGCCTGATCGACAACCGTATCCAGGGGGATCCGGCGCTGCGCTCCCAGGATCGCGGCAACGGTATCCACTTGTATGCGGTGCATGGCGCCCGGGTCATCGGCAACCAGGTGCGCGACACCCGCGATGGCATCTACATCGACACCTCCAACGGCAACCTGCTGCAGGGCAACACCCTGGAAGACCTGCGTTACGGCGTGCATTACATGTTCGCCAACGACAACCGGTTGATCGGCAATACCACCCGCCGTACCCGTACCGGCTACGCCTTGATGCAAAGCCGCAAGCTCACGGTGATCGGCAACCGCTCCGAACAGGATCAGAACTACGGCATCCTGATGAACTACATCACCTATTCAACCTTGCGCGATAACTTCGTCACGGACGTGCGCGACGGCTCGACCGGCGACAGCATGATCAGCGGCGCCGAGGGCAAGGCGTTGTTCATCTACAACTCGTTGTTCAACAGCATCGAACACAACCACTTCGAGCACAGCGCCGTGGGCATTCACCTCACCGCCGGTTCCGAAGACAACCGCATCGCCGACAACGCCTTTGTCGGCAATCAACGGCAGGTCAAATACGTCGCCACCCGCTTGCAGGAATGGTCGGCGGATGGTCGGGGCAATTACTGGAGCGATTACCTGGGCTGGGATCGCAACAACGATGGCCTGGGCGATATCGCCTATGAACCCAACGATAACGTCGACCGCCTGCTGTGGCTGTACCCGCAGGTGCGGCTGTTGATGAACAGCCCCGGGATCGAATTGCTGCGCTGGGTGCAACGGGCCTTTCCGGTGATGAAGTCGCCGGGCGTCCTGGACAGCCATCCGCTGATGAATCCCACCACCCAACCCCTGACCCAGGAGCCCACCGCATGAACGTCATCGACATGGAAGGCGTCAGCCAGCGCTATGGGTACACCACCGTGTTGCATCAATTGAACCTAAGCCTGGGCGAAGGCGAAGTGCTCGGCTTGTTCGGGCACAACGGCGCGGGCAAAACCACCAGCATGAAACTGGTGCTCGGCCTGCTTCAGGCCAGTGAAGGGCAGGTCAGGGTGTTCGGCCGCACGCCCAGTGATCCGCAGGTTCGGCGTTTGCTCGGCTATTTACCGGAGAACGTGACCTTCTATCCGCAGATGAGCGGCCTGGAGACCTTGCGGCATTTCGCCCGACTCAAAGGCGCAGCGCCCGCGCAGGTGGACGTGCTGCTGGAGGAGGTCGGCCTGGCGGGCGCGGCGCATCGACGGGTCAAGACCTATTCCAAAGGCATGCGCCAACGCCTGGGACTGGCGCAAGCCTTGCTCGGCGAGCCGCGTTTACTGCTGCTCGACGAACCGACCGTCGGCCTCGATCCCATTGCCACTCAAGACCTCTATCGGTTACTCGACCGGCTGCGCAGCCAAGGCACCAGCATCATTCTCTGTTCCCACGTATTGCCGGGGGTCGAGGCGCATATCAACCGTGCCGCGATTCTGACCCAGGGGCGCCTGCTGGCCCTCGGCAGTCTGCGCAGTTTGCGCGAGGAAGCCGGATTGCCGACGCTGATTCGCGCCAACGGGCTCAAGCACGCCGGGCCGTTGCAGCGATCCTGGAACAACGCCGGGCATGTCACTCAGCGCTGGGGCGTGGAGGGCCTTGAAGTGGCTGCGCTCAATGGCAACAAATTGGACCTGTTGCGCCAACTGCTCAATGAACACGAGCCGGCCGACGTGGAAATCGACCCACCGTCCCTGGAGGACATCTACCGCTATTACATGGGCCGGGCCGGTGCGACCCCCAGTGGAGAGACCATATGAACCCGATCTGGAACATGGCCCGCAAGGAATTCAATGACGGTTTGCGCAACCGCTGGTTGTTGGCGATCAGCCTGTTGTTCGCCGTGTTGGCGACCGGCATCGCCTGGTTGGGGGCGGCGGCTTCCGGGCAATTGGGCTTCACTTCGGTGCCCGCCACCATCGCCAGCCTGGCCAGCCTGGCGACGTTCCTGATGCCGCTGATTGCCTTGCTGCTGGCCTATGACGCCATCGTCGGCGAAGACGAAAGCGGCACGTTGCTGCTGTTGCTGACCTATCCGCTGGGGCGCGGGCACATTCTGCTCGGCAAGTTCGTCGGCCACGGATTGATCCTGGCGCTGGCGACCCTCATCGGTTTCGGCTGCGCGATGCTCGCGATTGCGGTGCTGGTGGAGGACGTTGAACTGAACCTGCTGCTCTGGGCGTTTGGACGATTCATGCTGTCGTCGACGTTACTGGGTTGGGGCTTTCTAGGGCTGGCCTATGTGCTGAGCAGTGTGTCTGCCGAGAAATCCACCGCCGCCGGTCTGGCGCTGGGGGTGTGGTTCTTCTTCGTGCTGGTGTTCGACCTGGCACTGTTGGCACTGCTGGTGCTCAGCGAAGGGCAGTTCAACCCGAAGGTGTTGCCGTGGTTGCTGCTGCTCAACCCCGCCGATGTCTATCGCCTGATCAATCTCTCCGGTTTCGAGCCCGGTGCCGGTAGTGCTGGTGTGCTGACCTTGGGCAGTGATTTGCCTGTACCGGGCTCGATGCTCTGGTTGTGCCTGTTGCTGTGGGTGGCAGTGCCTTTGGGCTTGGCCTGGTTGCTGTTCCGTCGACGGGCGACATGAATTCACACCTTGGTTTTTGGAGCACCTGACGATGAGTAATCTGTATTCGACGACGGTACGCGCCGCGGCGGGCCTGATGGTCTGTCTGCTGCTGGCGGCCTGTGACAAACCCGTGCAAGCCACCTACAGCGACGCCGCCACTGCCTTCCATCCCAGTGATGAATGCCATGTTTGCGGCATGATCATCGACGGCTTCCCCGGGCCCAAGGGCGAATTGGTCGAGCGCAGCGGCATCAAGAAATTCTGCTCCACGGCGGAGATGATCGGTTGGTGGCTGCAACCGGAGAATCATCATGGCGAGGCCCGGTTGTATGTCCACGACATGGGCCGTAGCCCGTGGAACGCACCCAATGACTCCCATCTGATCGATGCCAAGGATGCGTTTTACGTGGTCGGCACCCAGCTCAAGGGGGCAATGGGTGTGGTGTTGGCGTCCTTCTCCAGCCAACAGGCTGCGGAAAAACTGGCCGCCGACCAGGGCGGTCGTGTGCTGCGGTTCAGCGAAATCGATCAGGCGGTGCTTCAGCAGCCAGCGATGTCGCACGCGACTCATTGATCGGCGCGCCATCGAGAAAAGTGATCGCCGTCAAGTCAGTATTTCTGCGTCTGTTCAAAGATAGGGGCTCACAACGTCCCCAGTGCTTGGCATTAACGATGCCCAGGAGAACATGATGCAAACCGAGTTTCAGGATCGTCTGGCGGTGATCACCGGTGCCAGTTCCGGGATTGGCCTGGCGTTGTGCGCCGCGCTGTTGCCGCGTGGGGTCAAGGTGCTGGCGATGTCACGCACTGCCGGTGATTTGCCAGCCTTGCAGCAGATCTACGGTGAACGGCTGCAATGGTGTGCCGGGGACGTCACGCGCGAGGAAGACTTGCAAGGGCTGGCCCGGCGGGCAGCGGCGCTGGGGCGGGTGGATTATCTGGTGCCCAACGCGGGCATTGCCGAAATGGCCGACAGCCTGGACATGCCGGCCTTCCAGCGCCAATGGGCGGTCAACGGTGCCGGGGCGTTGAACACCCTGGCGGCGTTGCGCGGTGAGTTGGCGAGCCCGGCTTCGGTGGTGTTTGTCGGTAGTTTCCTGACCGGTTCGAGCTTTCCCGGTCTGGCCGCCTGTATCGCCAGCAAGGCCGCGCTGGCGGCTCAGGTACGCACATTGGCGGTGGAGTTTGCGCGTTACGATGTGCGCATCAATCTGGTCTCGCCGGGGCCGACCGCGACCTCGATGTGGGACAACCTGGGGTTGAGCGATGGTGAGCTCGATGACGTCGCTGACACCTTGGGCAAACGTCTGCTGCCGGGGCATTTTCTGGATGCGTCGGCGGTGGCCAATGTGATTATTTTTCAACTGTCCCAAGGCGCCCGGGGTGTCTATGGGCAGGATTGGAAGGTTGATAACGGTTATACCTTGGGGTGATGGGTGAACACACAATTTTGCGGATGTTCCCGGACCCTTGTGGGAGCTGGCTTGCCTGCGAAAGCGGCGTGTCGGTGACATAGGTTTTGATGGTGTACATATCCGTTGCTGCGGTAACGACTACTATTGGTTCCGCCCTTACGGCGGGTCACTTTGGAAAAGCGCCAAAGTAACCAAAACGCTTTCGCCCCTGACGTACGGCCCTTCGCCTAGGCTCAGGGTACCCTCACTCCGGTCCTGCTCCGTGGGCCCGCCGCCATCGGCCATCCATGGCCGGGGGCGGCTACCGCGGCATCCTTGCCGCGGTGCCCACTGCGCAGAACCTGCGCTCGGCCTTCCGACGGGGCAGATCAAGATCAAGATCAAAAGCCAAAGCCAAAGCAAAGCAAGATCAACAGCAGTCAGCGCCTACCCACTGATCGTTCCCATGCTCCGCGTGGGAATGCCGCCGGGGACGCTCTGGGACGCAAGGCTTGAGTCCTGCGCACTGGTGACGCGGAGCGTCACGGGATGCATTCCCACGCGGAGCGTGGGAACGATCAATAAATCCAACTGTGGGAGCGCGTGCGCTTGAAGAGAAAGGCCGGCCGGTAGGCCGCCTCGCGGTGCTTTTGCGGTACTCGCCCCCTCGAGAGGCCGAGCGGAGGTTCTGTGCAGTGGGCAACCCGGCATGGATGCCGGGTTAGCCGCGCACGGCCATGGATGGCCGATCGCGGCGGGCCCACGGAGCAGGACCGGAGCGAGGGCATGGCGAGCCTGGGCGAGGCACCGAACGAAAGGGGCAAAAGCGCTTGGTTACTTGGCGCTTTTCCAAGTAACCCGCTGTAAGAGCGGAACCAATAGCAGCCGTTACCGCAGAAACGGATATACACCCAAGCCCAAGCCCAAGCCCTAATGCGAAGTCCCCTCCACAAACTCAATCTTGTTACCCACGTTATATTTACCCGACGGCTTATTCATCGGCAGTCGCTTGATCTCTTTAAGGGTACTGCTGTCGTACACAATCAACGCGCCATCGTTGGCCCAAATACTCAAAAGCAGGTAGCGCCCATCGCGAGTGAACTCGACATGGGCGGCGGTCTTGCCTGGCATCGGGCGCAAGGTGTGGGCGATTTCCAGAGTCTGTTTGTCGATCAGGTGGATCGCATCATTGTCCGGCCCGAAGAACACGTCGGTCCAGGCATACCGCGAGTTGACGTGGCTGCGCATGAAGAACCCCGGCCCCAGGGTCGGAATTTCCTTGATCAGTTTCCAGGTCTTGAAATCGATGACCGAGATCAGTCCCTTGCTGATGTTCGGCGTGGCGAACACCCATTCACCGTTACGTTTCCAGTAGGTCCCCGACCCAAGATGCGGCATGCCCGGCAGCGGTATGTCGGTGACCACCTTGCCACTGTCGAGGTCGATCACTTGGCCGCCCTTGGCCTTGCGCGACGTGGCCAGCAGTTGCTTGTAGTCCGGTGAAAAGGAAAAGTCGTCCAGCACATCCTCGGCCTGGATCCGTCGTGGTTCGAAGTCCGGTGTGCCGGCACTCGACAGCTCCCAGACTTCCTTCACATCCTTGAGCGCCACGATGAAACTGTCCCGTGGCGGGGCGGTGTAGACCGCGCTGACCCGTGACGCGGTGCCGTCCTGGCCGATTGCGGGGATAGTTTTGACCAGCGACAGATCGCGGGCATCGAGCACCACCAGATTGCCCGGCAGATAGTTGCCCACCAGCACCCATCGGCCATCCTTGCTCACCGCCAGGTTGCGGGTATTGAGCCCGGCGCGGACCTCGGCGATCAGCTTCAGGTTGTGCAGGTCGTACAGGCTGACCCAGCCATCCCGTGAGGCGACGTAGACGAAGCGTCCATCCGGCGAGAACTTCGGCCCGCCATGCACCGCAAAGTGCGAAGCAAACCGCGCCAGCACTTCGAAGCGATCGCCGTCGAGGATGTTGATGTGATGGTCGCCGGCTTCCACTACCACAAACAGGTTCAGCGGATCGGCGCCATGTTGTGGCGTGTCGGGCAGTTTGCTGATATCGGCGAGGATGGAATGACTGCCGCGAATGTCGTCGTTACTCCAGGTGGGTGGGGTGGCGGGTGGTTGTTGAAGGTAATCCACCAGCGCGTCGATCTGTGCTGGACTGAACACATTGGCATACCCGGTCATCTGACTCGCGGGGCGACCATTCTGGATGACACTGCGGATTTCATCGGGTTTGATCCGGCTCAGACTCTCCGGCAGCAAGGCCGGCCCCGTACCGCCGAAACGGTTGGCGCCATGGCAGCGCTGGCAATGTTGTTGGTAGAGGTCGGCGGCCGCGTCGGAGGATGGAAGCGCTGCACCGGCATGGGCTGCACCGATCCATAACAATGGGGCAAGCAGCATGCGCCTCATATCGCCACCTTACCGTGGCGTTGCAACACGGGAACGGAGTAAAAGCGCGCCGGGTATTCCTGCTGTTGGGTAGCGAACAGATCGACCACTTTGCCGATCACCGTCAGCGTCGGAATACCCGGTGGGCAATCCAGCGCCAGGGTCGGCAACTGGTGCAGCATGCCTCGGGCGACGTGCTGGTCGGGACGCGTGCCATTGCTGATCAGCGCTGCCGGTGTATCGGCGGCCATTCCGGCTTCGATCAAGCGCTGGGCGATAATTCCGAGGTTCGATAACCCCATGTAAAACACCAGGGTCTGGCTGCTGTCGGCGAGGCTGCCCCAGGGCAATTGCAACTCACCATCGCGCTGCAAATGCCCGGTAATGAAGCGGCAGGAGTTGACCAGGTCCCGGTGGGTCAGCGGAATGCCCGCATAAGCGCTGCACCCGGAGGCGGCGGTGATGCCCGGGACTACCTGGCAGTCAATGTCGCGTTGCAGCAGATACTCCAGCTCCTCGGCGCCACGGCCGAATATGAACGGGTCGCCGCCCTTGAGCCGGACCACGCGCTGCCCCGAATCGGCGAGGTCGGCGAGCAGTTCGTTGATCTGTTCCTGGGGCAGGCTGTGGCAGCCGCTGGCCTTGCCGACGTAATGCCGGGCGCAGGTGAGGGGGATCAACGTCAGCAGCTCGGGGCTGATCAGGCGGTCGTAAACCACGGCGTCGGCCTGCATCAACAGGCTCCAGGCACGCAGGGTCAGCAAGCGTGGATCGCCGGGGCCCGCGCCGACCAGGGCCACTTCGCCCGGTCTGAACGGGGACGCAAGTGCGGCCGGTAAAACAATCGATGGGTGCATGGGACGTCCTTGGTTCTTCATCAGGTGGGCCGGCCCCATCCTTTGCCAGATGGCTCGCCAGGCGGGTGCTTCAGTGCATGACGCAAGGGATGGTCGGTAATGGCTGTATGCCGATTTCTTCATCGCTGAGGTGGCAACCGGGGTCCTGGCCCCAGAGGTCGCCTTCGGCCCAGGCACGGGTGCGGGTATTGCCGTTGCAGATGTTCAACCAGCGGCATTGGCCGCAACGGCCACCGACGACGCGCGGATGCACACGCAACTGCTGCAACAAGGCGTCCGGCTGGTCCAGCCAGAGCGTGCGGAACGGCGTGTGCCGGACGTTGCCCACCGAGTGCTGCCACCAATAGGTGTCGGGGTGCACTTCGCCGGTGTTGTCGATGTTGGCGATGCCGCTGCCCGAGGCGTTGCCGCCCCAGGCCCGGAGCAGGTGTTCCAGGCGCGGGTAATGTTCGGGCAGACGCAGGCCCACCCATTGCAGCAAGAGAATCGCGTCGGCGTCGTTGTTGCCGCTGACAAAATCGCTGTCGCGACCGTGCTCGATGTCTTCCCAGGCCTGTTCGAAGATCAACGTCATCGCTTCGCGGCTCATCTGCTGCCGGGCGTCGAGCTTGCGGCTGCGTTTGCCGCGACCGCTGTAATTGAGGTGCGACAGATAAAACTTCTGCACGTCGTACTCGCGCATCAGCGCCAGTAATTGCGGCAATTGTTGATGGTTGTCTTGGGTCAGGGTGGTGCGCAGGCCGACGCGAATGCCTTGTTCACGACAGAGGCGGATCGCCCGCATGGAGCTGGCGAAGCTGCCCTTGAGTTGGCGGAACGCATCATGGGTGGCTTCCAGGCCATCGATGCTGATCCCGACATAGTCGAAATTCGCCGCGCGGATCTGCGTGATGTTCTGCTCATTGATCAGTGTGCCGTTGGTGGACAACGCGACAAACAAACCCTTGGTGCGGGCGTGGGCGCTGAGCACAAACAGATCGTCGCGCAACAGCGGTTCACCGCCGGAAAGAATCAGCACCTTCACCCCGGCGTCGTGCAGGTCGTCGATCACGGTCAGTGCGGCGGGCGTATCCAGTTCGTCGCGAAAGACACTGTCGGCGGACGTGGCGTAGCAGTGTTTGCAGGTCAGGTTGCAGCGCCTGAGCAGGTTCCAGATCACCACCGGCGGCCGGTTGCTGCCCGGTGGGCTGGTTCTGGGGGCAGGCGCCTGGCCGGTCAGGGCACGTAGGTATTGGCTGATCCTCAACATGCAAATCTCCTTATAAGCGCGTGTTCAGCGTGGCACTGACGGCAGCCGCAAACCGGTTTTCTTCAGGATGCGGCTGCTCACCAGCATCTCGTCGGCGACGCAGGCGTCGCCCAGCAAGTAGCGCAGGTGTTCGCGGTAGCTGTCGATTTCCTCGCGGCTGCGACCGTGGACCATGGCGAACAGGTTGTAGCGCCACGTGGTTTGGCGCGGGCGTCGATAGCAGTGGCTGACGAAGGGCTGCGCACCGATCAGTGCGCCGAGGCGCGGCATGTCCGTGTCGCGCACATCCCAGACCGTCATGCCGTTGTGGCGATAGCCCAGGCGATAGTGGTTGGGGACGGCGGCGATACGCCGGATGGCGCCCTCGGCCTGCAAGCGTTTGAGCAAGTCCAGGGTGGATTCGATGCTCAGCTCCAGCTGTTCGGCGAGCCAGGCCCACGGGTCGTCCAGCAACGGCAGGCCGGCCTGGGTCAGCTCGATCAGACGCTGAGCCAGGGTGTCTTCAGACCGGGAAGTACAGACCGACATGGTAGGTCTCCTCTTTGGGCAAGTTGAGCAGCGGCAGGCCGGTCAGGGTTTCGATGTGCTGCAGGGTCTCGGCGATACCTTGTTCGGTCGGGCAGCCGAGCACGAACCACATGTTCCAGGCGTGTTCGCGTCGGTAGTTGTGCGCCACTTCAGGCAGTGCATGCAGTTGCTCGGCGACGTCTTCGAAACGCTCCTCCGGCACCGCCAATGCGGCAAGGGTGAAGGCGCCACCGAGACGTTCGATGTCGAACATCGGGCCGAAGCGCGTGAGCATGCCGTCTTCCAGCAGTTCATGAAGGCGGTCGAGCAGTTCGGTACTGCTGCTCTCCAGTTCGGCGGCCAGTGCCTGCCACGGGTGGCGCACCAGCGGCAGGCCCAGTTGCAGGCGGTTGATCAGCCGACGGTCGAGGTCATCCATGGGTGGGGGCTCCGGTTGGTGAGGGGGTAAAGCGTCCGCCGCACTGTTTGAATGCGTGAGTGCTGAACAGCAGTTGGTGGGGCAGGTCGCTCAGCAGGTGTTCTTCCAGCAACGCCTGGATCTGCGCCTCGACCTGCGCGCGTTGGCGCCCGTGAACCATGCAGAACAGGTTGTAGCGCCACTGCGGCAGGCGCCGCGGCCGTTGGTAGCAGAGGGTGATGCCGTGCGCCCGGCCCAGGCGTTGGCCGACTTCGTCGATCAGCGCGTCCGGAACATCCAGCACCAGCATGGCGTTGGCGGTAAAGCCCAGCGCGCGATGGTTGAGCACCAGGCCGATCCGGCGAAACAGTCCTTGCTCGTGCCACTGATGCATTTGCGCGAGCACCTGGTTTTCGTCGGCGTCTATCCGTTCGGCGAGGGCCTGATAGGGGCGCGATACCCGCGGCAATCCGCCTTCCAGATGCCGACGCAGCGCCAGTGCCTGTTTGGGATTCAACCCCGGTGTCATGAGCTTTCTCCCAGGGCAAAACCGAGGTCGATGCGGTAAGCGGTCAGCATCGGCAGATCCAGCGGCATGAGGCCGGTGTCTTTCTCAAGTTGTTCGAGAACGCGTTCGATGTGTTGGCGATCAGGGCCGGTCAGCACAAACCACAGGTTGTAGAAATGCTCCCGCGCGTAGTTATGGTTGACCTCGGGATACTGGCTGACGTGTTCGGCGACCTGTTGCAAGCGTTCGGCGGGCACGGCGAGGGCGGCGAGGGTGCTGGCCCCGGCACGACGGTGTTCGAACACCGGACCGATCCGTGAGAGGGTGCCGGCCTGATCCATTGTTTCCAGGCAAGCCATCACCTGGGCCTCGCAACAACCGAGCATCCGCGCCATCTCCTTGTACGGTTCCGCGCACAGCGGCATGCCGTGCTGGAAGCGGTCGATCAGTTGGCGGCTGAGCAGGTCGAGGTTCATTTCAATAGCCCATTTTTTGCGCGCGACTGCTGAAGAAGATGCCGCTCGGCGCGGTGGCGGGAAGGGTGCTCAGCTGCTTCAGGCTGTACGGGTCCCAAACCTGAACCTGATCGCCATCGCGTAACGACAGCCACAACTGATCGCCGCGAGCGGTGAATTCCATGTGCAGCACCGCCGGTCCTGGTCGCAGATCGGCGACCACGGCATGGGTTTCGCTGTCGATGACCTGTACCCGATCGTTGTCCGGGTAGGCGAAATTGACCCACAGCTGCCGACCATCCGGCCGCGACGTGACGAACACCGGTTGGCCGGCCACCGGGATGGCAGCGGTCTGCTTCCACGTGTGCGAGTCCATCACCAGCACCTGATGCCGGCCGACGGCGGGCACGAAGGCCTGGTGATCGGCGACGGCCCAGCCCTCCAGATGCGGCATTTTGTAGACGGGCAATTTCGCCTGGCCGCGTCCGTAATCACCGAGCACTCGCTGCACCCCGCGCTCGGGGTGCCAGAGGTCGAGTTGCGCCATGCCGTCTTCGCCAAACAGTCCCGCCATGTAATAGCGACCATCCGGGGTCACCATCGCGTCGTAGGGTTGCTGGCCGATGTCGGTGAAGCGGCTGATTTGCGGCGTGTTGCCCTGACTGAAATCGGCGGTCCAGATCTCGCCGGTATCGAACAGGCTGAACACAAAACGTTGCCCCGGCGCGTCGACCAGGCCGACCACCCGTGAGCGCTTGCTGCCATCGGCCAGGGGCGTCGCCGGAATATCGGCCACCAGTTGCAGGGTTTCGGCATCGAATACCTTGACCCCGCCGGGCACGTAGTTGGACACGGCGATGAGTTTGCCGTCCTGACTGATCGCGCCGCCGATGCTGTTGCCGCCCTGTATCAGCCGTTGATCGATGCGTTGGGTCAGCAGGTCGATCTTGCTCAGCCCGCCGTCGCGGCCGAACACATAGGCATAACGCTGGTCGCGGGAAAACACCACCGAGGCATGGGACAGATCGCCCAAACCCTTGAGTCGGACCAGTGCCGTGCGGGTGTCGCTTTCGATGATTTGCACGCTACCGGTGGCGCGCTCCACCACCACCCCCAGATCGCCGGTACCACGCAACGGTGGCTGAGCACACGCGGACAACAACAGCCCGGTCGCCGCTAAAAGCAGGGTTGAACGGATCATGGTGCGGGGTATCCCTGGAGAAGAAGATCGACCAGCCAACGGATGTCATCCGGGCTGAGCAGCGGGGCCCAACCGGGCATCGCGGTGCCGGGCCGGCCTTGGCTGACGGTGGCTATCAGGCTGTCCCTGGACTTGCCCGCCAGCGTTGCGCGGGTCAGGTCGGGACCCAGCCCGCCGGTCATGTGCAGTCCATGGCAGGCGCCGCAGTCCTGGGCCAGCAGGTGTTCGAGTTGTGCCTGACGCTTGGCATCGGGCGCGGCAACCGTGGTTGCGCAAATGAGGAGGAGGGCCGCCAGAATCGCAGCGTGTCGATAAACCTTCATGACGCCCTCCAGTTGGCTATTTGAGACTCAGGACCCAGGTTGCAAGTGTCTTCGCTTCTTCATCTGTCACCGGGTTGGCCGGCATTGGCATCGGGCCCCAGTTGCCTTGCGTGCCGTTCTTGATGTGGCTGGCCAGGGTGTCCACGGCCCCGGCCACGCCCGCATTCTTGGCCGCGACATCCTTGAGCGCCGGGCCGACCAGCTTGGTGTCGATGGAATGGCAGGCGGCGCAGGGTTTGCTTTTGAACAGCTCCTGGCCGTCTTGGGCCATGGCCGGCTGCACACTCAGCGCAGCGGTCAGGGCGAACAGTGAAAACAGAGTATTTTTCATGGGGATTCCTTGCATTGATGGAGCTCAATAGATGTCGTGTTGGGTGTTGTAGACGTTGAATTTCCCGGTGGGTGTGATCAGTCGCTTGTCCTTTATGACTGATTTGAGCTTCAGCGTTTTGTCGTCGATCACTACCAGCGCCGATTCCTCTGACTGACCGCTCCACACGGAGAACCAGACTTCATCGCCGGCCTTGTTGTATTCCGGCTGTACCACCCGCATCGCGCCTTGCTTGATGCCGGCGTACTCGGCGATGGGCAGCACGGTGTAGCCGGCGTCGAGTTTGTCGATGTTGAACACCGCCACCGACTGGCTCAGCTTGGCGTCGGGGTTGAGGGTGGTGTCGACATACAGGTGACGGGAATCAGGGTGGGTTTTGATAAACAGCGATCCGCCGCCCTGGCCCTTGAGTGAGGCGACCTGTTTCCAGGCGAATTGCGGGTGCTTGACCGGGTCGGTGCCAATCAAGGAAATGCCGTCATCACCCAGATGGCTGGTGGCCCAGACCGGGCCGTAGGTCGGGTGGTTGAAGTTGGCGCCGCGCCCCGGGTGAGGGGTTTTGCCGACCTCCACCAACGCTGCCAGCTTGCGATCTTTGGAGTCGATCACCGCGACTTTGTTGGAGTTGTTGGCGGCGGTCATGAAGTAGCGGTGGGTGCTGTCCCAACCGCCGTCATGCAGGAAGGGCGCGGCATCGATGTAGGTGATGGTGAGGTTTTTGATGTCCTGGTAATTGACCAGCATGACCTTGCCGGTCTCCTTGACGTTGACGATGAACTCCGGCCATTCGTGGGAGGCGATGATCGCCGCGACCCGGGGTTCAGGGTGATATTCCTGCTTGTCGACGGTCATGCCACGGGTCGAGACGATCTGTTTGGGCTCCAGGGTTTCGCCATCCATGATCGTGAATTGCGGCGGCCAGTAGGAGCCGGCGACGGTGTATTTGTCTTCGTAGCCCTTGAACTTGGAGGTCTCCACCGAGCGCGCCTCGATGCCCACTTTGACTTCGGCGACCTTGGTCGGCTCCACCGGCCACAGGTCGATCATGTCGATCCGCGCGTCTCGACCAATCACCAGCAGGTAGCGACCGGAGGCAGAAATCCTCGAGATGTGTACCGCGTAACCGGTCTCGATCAGCTTGACGATTTTCTTGCTGTCACCGTCGATCAGGGCAATCTTGCCGTCATCGCGCAACGTCACCGAAAACAGATTGGGCAGGTTGAGTTTGCTCAGTTGCTTCTTCGGACGATCCTCAGGCTTGACCAGCACTTTCCAGGTTTTCAGCGTCTCGGCCATGCCCCATTCCGGCGGCGTCGGCGGCGTGTGCTGAATGAACTTGGCCATTGACGTGATCTGATCCTTGGTCAGCGCATTGGACGTCCCCCAGTTCGGCATGCCCGCCGGTGAACCGTAGGTAATCAACGCCTCCAGAAACGGTTGCCCGCGAGACTGGGTGATGTCCGGTGTCAGTGGCTTGCCGGTGGCGCCTTTGCGCAGAACGCCGTGGCAGCCGGCGCAACGCTGGAAGTAAATTTCCTTGGATGAGTCGAACTCGGCCTGACTCATGTCGGGCGCCCCGGTGGCTTTGACCATCAGTGGGCTGGCCGCAGCGGCAGCGGGCTCGTCGGCCCGGGCCGCATGAGTCACCGCAAGGGCCAGCGTCGAACACAATGTGGCGACAGTCAGAGCAAACGTTTTTCTATTGCTGATCAGCATTCCATTTCTCCTCAGGCAAGACCTTTGCGATGTGCTGAAACGGCAGCGCAGAACGCAGGTTCTTAGTGCCGTGCAAGGCTATGCCCGAGCAGGCCAATGCTCGCTTGACCGCGATCAAGTTTGCCGGCCATGTCACTTGCCAGGTTGTCGCAGGGGCCCGTAGCGTGTGGCTTGAATCCGCTTTTGGAACAGACAGCCCATGGACCGAATCCAGTCTTGCGAACCCTTCTATCAACCGCTCAATAATGAGGAGGTGCTGTTCGAGCAAGCCTGGCGACACGGCATGCCGGTACTGATCAAAGGCCCGACCGGATGCGGCAAGACCCGCTTTGTCCAGCACATGGCCCATCGGTTGAAACTGCCGCTGTACACCGTGGCCTGCCATGATGATTTGAGCGCCGCCGACTTGATTGGCCGTCATTTGATCGGTGCCCAAGGCACCTGGTGGCAGGACGGGCCACTGACCCGCGCGGTGCGTGAAGGCGGCATTTGTTATCTGGACGAAGTGGTCGAGGCGCGCCAGGACACGGTGGTGGTGTTGCATCCGCTGGCCGATGATCGTCGCGAGCTGTTCCTGGAGCGCACCGGCGAAGTGCTGCAGGCACCGTCGTCATTCATGCTGGTGGTGTCTTACAACCCCGGCTACCAGAACCTGCTCAAAGGCATGAAGCCCAGCACCCGACAACGCTTCGTGGCGATGCGTTTCGGCTATCCGCCGGTGGCCGATGAAGAGCGCATTGTCGCCCGGGAAGCGCAGGTGGACAGCGCGCTGGCGGCGCAAGTGGTGAGGCTGGGGCAGGCACTGCGCCGGCTGGATCAACATGATTTGGAGGAAGTCGCCTCGACGCGGCTGCTGATTTTCACCGCGCGAATGATCCGCTCCGGCATGAGCCCGCGTGAAGCGTGCATGGCCTGCCTGGCCGAGCCGCTGAGCGATGATCCGCTGACGGTTGCGGCGCTGATGGGCGTGGTTGATGTCCACTTCGGCTGAGGCCAGACGCGTTGCGCCGGGGCACTTGCCAGGCGATCTGGCGATGTGGTTTTTCATTCTGGCCGAGCTGTCGGTGTTCGCCATTCTGATTCTGGCGTTCGCCGTGACCCAGGCACTCAAGCCGCAGCTGTTCGGTGAAAGCCGTCAGTTGCTCAACACCTCTACCGGCCTGGCGATGACCCTGAGCCTGCTCACCGCCGGGCTGTTCGCCGCGCTGGCTCAAGAGCAAGTCAAGCGCTCCCGGTCTCGCCACGGCGCTGTCTACCTGCTGGCAGCGTTGCTCGCCGCCAGTGTCTACGTGGTGTTGAAGATCACGGAATACCGGCACTTGCTGGCCTCGGGGCTGGGCATGGAGCACAACACGTTTTTCACCCTCTACTGGATCCTCACCGGTTTTCATTTTCTCCATGTACTGCTCGGCATGGTCATCCTCGGGTGGCTCGCCGAGCGCTGCCGTCGTGGTTTGTACAACGCCGCCAACCGCAGCGGGCTTGAATCGGGTGTGCTGTATTGGCACATGGTCGATCTGATCTGGGTGGTGCTGTTTCCGCTGGTCTACGTTCTGAATTGACGGGGGTTCTGATGTCGGCTTCCAGGTTTTTGCTGGTCTGCTGGGCAGCGCTGGCCACGTTAAGCGTGTGCACGGTGGTGCTGGCACAGATGGGCGCGACATGGCTGCTGTCGGTGGCCATTTTGCTGGTGGCGGTCGGCAAGGCCTGGCTGATTGCCGATGGCTTTATGGAAATGCGCCATGCCCCGCGATTGTGGCGCCTGTTGATGGTGAGCTGGGCGGTGGTGTTGGCGGTGGTTGTGGGGATGACGCTGGTTTCAATTGGTTAATTACCTGTGGCGAGGGAGCTTGCTCCCGTTAGGCTGCGAACTGTGGCGAGGGAGCTTGCTCCCGCTCGGTTGCGAAGCAGCCGTAAAACCTGTGCCTGCTTTCTATCTGAATAATCGCGCTATCTGAATATGCGCGGTGACTGGTTTTAGGGCCGCTGCGCGCCCCAGCGGGAGCAAGCTCCCTCGCCACAGGTTGGTGCCTGGCGTCCTGGTGCCTATACCCGACCAAAACCATCTGCCTTTCTTGATCGCCATCAAGCAGGTTTCAACCCTTCGCTTCCTATCATGGGCACGCCAAGCAAAGAGGAAGCGACCATGTCAGAGACCTTCACCAAAGGCATGGCCAGGAATATCTACTTCGGGGGAAGCATTTTCTTCTTCCTGATATTCCTGGCCTTGACCTATCACACGGAACAGACCTTTCCAGAGCGCAGCAATGAGGCGCAGTTAACTGAATCAGTGATCCGCGGCAAGACGGTCTGGGAGCAAAACAACTGCATCGGCTGCCACACGCTGCTGGGCGAGGGCGCCTACTTTGCGCCTGAGCTGGGCAACGTGTTCCAGCGGCGCGGCGGGGAGGCGGGTTTCAAACCCTTTCTACATGCCTGGATGAAAATGCAGCCGCTGGGCGTACCGGGCCGGCGCGCGATGCCGCAGTTCAAGTTGAGCGAGCAAGAGGTGGATGACATCGCCGAGTTCCTCAAATGGAGCTCGAACATCAACACCAATGGCTGGCCGCCAAACAAGGAGGGCTAAGAGATGAGCATGGCTAATCCGCATCTGAAATTCGCCTCGCAAGCCGTGGCCAAACCGTACTTCGTGTTCGCCCTGATGCTGTTTCTCGGTCAGGTGCTGTTCGGTTTGATCATGGGTGTGCAATACGTGGTGGGGGACTTTCTGTTCCCGATCATTCCCTTCAACGTGGCGCGGATGGTGCACACCAACCTGCTGATCGTCTGGCTGCTGTTCGGCTTCATGGGCGCTGCCTACTACCTGATTCCGGAAGAGGCCGACCGCGAACTGCACAGTCCGAAGTTGGCGATCATTCTGTTCTGGGTATTCGCCGCCGCGGGCGTGCTGACGATCCTGGGCTACCTGCTGGTGCCGTATGCCGGCCTGGCCAAGCTGACCCACAACGAGTTGCTGCCGACCATGGGCCGGGAGTTCCTGGAGCAGCCGACCATCACCAAGATGGGCATTGTGGTGGTGTGCCTGGGCTTCCTTTACAACATCGGCATGACCTTGCTCAAAGGTCGCAAGACCACCGTCAGCATGGTGATGATGACCGGGCTGATCGGCCTTGCGGTGTTCTTCCTGTTCTCCTTCTATAACCCCGGCAACCTGGCCCGCGACAAGTTCTACTGGTGGTGGGTGGTGCATCTTTGGGTGGAAGGCGTGTGGGAACTGATCATGGGTTCGATGCTCGCTTTTGTCCTGATCAAGATCACCGGTGTCGACCGGGAAGTCGTGGAGAAATGGCTGTACGTGATCATCGCCATGGCGCTGATTACCGGGATCATCGGCACCGGTCACCACTTCTTCTGGATCGGTGCGCCTGAGGTCTGGTTGTGGGTCGGCTCGATCTTCTCGGCACTCGAACCGCTACCGTTCCTGGCCATGGTGATCTTCGCCTTCAGCATGGTGAAGAACCGTCGCCGGCAACACCCGAATCGCGCCGCCACGCTGTGGGCCAAAGGCACCACGGTCACCGCGTTCTTCGGTGCGGGCGTCTGGGGTTTTCTACACACCCTGGCACCGGTCAACTTCTACACCCACGGTTCGCAACTGACGGCGGCGCACGGTCACCTGGCCTTCTACGGTGCTTACGCGATGATCGTGATGACCTTGATCAGCTACGCCATGCCGCGTTTGCGCGGGCTGGGTGAAGCCGCTGACGAGCGTTCGCAGACCTTGGAAATCTGGGGCTTCTGGTTGATGACCCTGTCGATGGTGATGATCACGCTGTTCCTCACCGCTGCCGGTGTCGTCCAGGTTTACCTGCAACGCTGGCAGGCCGACGGGATCGCGTTGCCATTCATGGCCACGGTCGAACATCTGCAGGTGCTGTTCTGGGCGCGTCTGGGCGCCGGTCTCGGCTTCTTCGCCGGCTTGCTCTGTTACCTGTTCAGCTTCAAGCAACGCAGCCGCGCCGCCTTGCGCGCCCCGGCTGCGGTTGTACCTTCATGAACGAGTGCAATGGCTAGAAAAGGTCGGCCCGGCTGATACAGCGGGCCGTTTTTTTGGTTTCCGGGAAGGGCAAGCATCATGGCGTTTACCGTCGAACTGGAAGAGTGGGTAGGCAGTGTCTGGCATCGTTTCATCACCCGGCGTGCCAGCCCGGACTTCCCTGAAGCACGGGTTGAACTGGCCAGCCAGCAACGCCCGCTGGCGCTGTTGTTTCGCGCCATGGGCGGTGCCAATGGCATCGGTGTGGAGGCCGCCAGCGACCGCGATCTGCTGCTGCGCCGAAACGTGTTGCAGCAGATCGCCGGCACCTGCAAACAAGTGCCGTTGGCGTGGTGTGACGCGAGTAATTTGCGGCTGCCATCGAGCCTGGCGGTCTTCCCTGAAGTCGCACTGAACGAGGAACTCTATCGCTGGCTCGCGTTGCTGGCGGCCCAGGCCGGGCAGATGCGGCACTGGGGGCGGGACAATCAACGCTGGACGCAACAGCTGTTGCGGCGCTATCCCGCGCTGCGTGCTCGTTACAAACGACTGGTCGATGCCCATCTGCAATTGCGCCCCGATCCGGCCTCGTTGAACGCCAGCGAAGCGGCACTGGAACGGGCGCTATGCCAGGCGCTGCGCGAACCCGGCAGTGTCGAACATTTTCCCCGCAGCGAACGGGCCGCCTGGCCGCTGCCGCTGTGGTTGTACCCGCCGCAAAACCTTGCCAGCCCGCAGGCGGCCGATCTGGGCGATGAATCCGAAGAGTCGTTGACCACGCCGCCCGGCGAACAGAAAAGCGGGCGTAAACGCGCAACGCGGATCGATGAAAGCACCCGTGAAGGCGGGCTGTTGGTGGTGCGTCTGGAGAACCTGTTCAGCTGGACCGAACACGTGGACCTGGATCGCTGGTCGGACGACAGCGAAGACCCGGACGCCGCCCGGGTTGCCGATGACCTGGATGAACTGACGCTATCTCGCACCCGTCTGCGCAAGGGCGGCGGGCTCAAGCTGCACCTGGATTTGCCACCGGCCGATGTCGACGATATTCCCCTGGGCGAGGGCATCAAGTTGCCGGAGTGGGACTACCGCAAACAACAAATGCAGGACAGCTTCGTCAATCTGCAAATGATGGTGCCCCGCGACTGCGAGGCGCAGCCGTTGCCATTACGGTTGAAGGCCTCGGCGCACCGCTTGCGGCGTCAGTTCGAGCACCTGCGTAATGACCGCCAATGGTTACGCCAGCAACCCCAGGGCTCTGAGCTGGACATGCAGGCCTGGCTGGATTTTTACGTTGAGCGCGAGCATGGCCAGTGTGCCGAACGCGGTCTGTTCATGGAGCAGCGGCAGACCCGCCGCGATCTCGCGTGCCTGTTACTGGCCGATGTGTCGATGTCCACCGACGCCCACCTTAACGATGAGCACCGCGTCATCGACGTCATCCGCGACAGTCTGCTGCTGTTCGGCGAAACCTTGTCGGTGCTGGGCGATGATTTCGCCCTGTACGGGTTTTCCTCGCTGCGCCGTCAGCAAGTGCGCATGCAGGAACTCAAGGCGTTCACCCAGCGTTATGACGACACCACCCGAGGTCGCATTCAAGGTCTCAAGCCGGGGTATTACACGCGCATGGGCGCCGCCATTCGCCAGGCCACGCAACTATTGGGCACCAGCAAGCGGCGCAGCAAACTGTTGCTGCTGCTCACGGATGGCAAACCGAATGATCTGGATCTGTATGAAGGGCGATACGGTGTTGAAGACACCCGCGAGGCGGTGCTGGAGGCGCGGCGTCAGGGGTTGACGCCGTTCTGTATCACGATCGATCGCGAAGCCGGGGATTACCTGCCGTACATGTTCGGCGCCAATGGCTACACCTTGATCCGCCAGCCTGAGCAGTTACCGCTGCGCTTGCCGCAGTTGTATCGCCAGCTGACTCAACCTTGAACCCCGGTTTGATCAACACAGCATCAACTGATGCTGCGCGGCAGCCAGAAAAACATCGTCACGCAGAAGATCGTGAGGCCAACGCAGAACCACATGAATCGGCGCTGCCGACGTTCTCCGGCGCGTTCAGCCAGTGCCGGCAGGGGCATGCCGCATTGGCGGCACTCGACTTCTTGTGGTGGGTTGGCATGTTGGCAATAGAGGCAGACGGGCATGGCACTCACTCGAACTGTTCCAGGCGCAGACGATCAAGAATGGCGATCTGACGGCCGTCCTGAGTGATGATGTTTTCATCGATCAAGCGGCGAATGATCCGCGAAAAGGTTTCCGGCTGGATCGACAGATGACCGGCAATCAGCTGCTTGGCCATCGGCAGCTCGAATTGGCTGTCAACGGTTTGCTGGCGCACCAGTTGCGTTAGCAGATAACGCACGACGCGGTGGGTGGCGTTTTTCAATGACAGGGTTTCGATTTCATTGACCCGTTGATGCAAGCGAACGCAGAGCTTGCCCAGCAGTGCAAAGGTCAGCCGACTGTTGCTCTGCAGCAGGCGCATGTAGGTGCTGTTGGATAACCGGTAGAGCTGGGTGGGGCAGATCGCTTCGGCCGAGGCCACGTAGTTCGGGGTGTCCATCAGCATCATCGCCTCGGCGAAGGTTTGCCGATCGCTGATGACCTCGAACACTTTCTCCTGCCCATCGGGTGTCAGCCGGTAGATTTTCACCGCGCCGGCAATGATGAAATAGAACGAATCGGCCGGCTCACCTTGACGGAACAACGGCTCGCCTTTGTCGATGCTCAGCAAGTGGCTGGTACTCATCAGTTCATCCAGCTGTTCTTCGTTCAACGGCTCGAACAAGTGATGACTGCGCAGAATCTGGTGATGGACGCGATGAAGCACCATGAGAATTCATCCTGAAGAGAGAGAAGGAGGATCAGGTCAGACGAGACCTAGAGAAACGCCGCTGGCCAGGGCCAGGATTGAGGTCAACACAACAAACCAGGCCAGTGGCTGGATGACTTTTTTCATGACGACTCCGGGTAATCGAAAGGGATCCAGGATTTCTAAAAGGTTGCCCATGCAGAGCAAGACGCGGGCCAGGCTTGGAGGGCCTTGTTTATGGGGGTTCTCAAGCATGAGGGTAAAAAAGACTATGCTGTATAAGGTTTAAATAACCCTGAAATGGTCATTTTTACCCTGGTCGGGAGCACCTTGTGGCGAGGGAGCTTGCTCCCGCTGGAGTGCGAAGCACTCCCAACACCGGCCATCGCAATTCTTCAGATACAGCGCATCAGCCGGTTTACGGCTGCTGCGCACCCGAGCGGGAGCAAGCTCCCTCGCCACAAAGGACGCGCGCTCGGCATCGGGGCACGCCACTTGCACACTTGATCTGCGACAAAGGCAATGAATCGGTAATACCCGATGATTGCCCCTGGATTTACCTCGGCGCGTGCGGGTTGGCGCCAGGTCAGCAAACAGGTAGAGGAGTGGCTTTATGCAAGTGCTTGACCGCCGTAAAGCGATGGCCATCGCGCCGCTGTTACGGCTGGCCTTTCGGCCGTTTTTCCTTGCTGGATGCCTGTTGGCGGTGCTGGCCATTGCGCTGTGGCTGGCGGCTTTTAGTGGTTCGATGTCCGACTGGCAGCCGGCAGGCGGTTGGCTGGGCTGGCATCGGCATGAATTGTTGTTCGGGTTCGGCTTGGCGATTATCGCGGGCTTTTTGCTGACGGCCGTGCAGACCTGGACCGGTCGCCCCGGCCTCAGCGGCAAGCCGTTGGCCGCTCTGGCGTTACTGTGGTTATTGGCGCGAGTGGCCTGGCTGGCCAACGTGTCGTGGCCGTTGCTCGCGGTGCTGGAAATGGCGTTCCCGTTGGCGGTGGCAGTGCTCATGGGCTTTACCTTGTGGAAGGTGCGGCAGAAACGTAACTATCCGATTGTGGTGGTCTTGCTGTTGTTGGCCGTGGCCGACGGTTTGTCCTTGTACGGCCTGGTCGAGGGGCATGAAGGCTGGCAGCGCCAGGGCGTGCTGACCGGCATCTGGCTGGTGGCGGCGATGATGGGGTTGATCGGTGGGCGGGTGATTCCGTTCTTCATCCAGCGTGGCCTCGGTAAGGTCGATGGCGTTGCCCCTTGGCCCTGGCTGGATTGGCTGCTGCTGATTGGCTCGCCCCTCGTGGCGTTGTTATATGCCGCCGGACCTGCGCTTGCCCCCAATTTCTGGGTGGGCCTGTTGTTCGCCGTGTTGGCCGTAGGGCATCTGGTGCGCCTGGTTCGCTGGCATGATCGCGCCCTCTGGCACGTGCCGTTGTTATGGTCGTTGTACCTGGCTTATGGCTGGTTGGCGGTGGCCTGTCTCGGGATGGCGCTGTGGCATTTCGGCGCGCCGATTAACCCGAGTCTGGCGGTGCATTGCCTGACCATCGGGGCCATGGGCGGCCTGGTGCTGGCGATGATCGCGCGGGTCAGCCTTGGGCATACCGGCCGTGCGCTGGAGCCGCCGTCGGGGATGACCCTGGCGTTCATCTTGCTCAATCTGGCGTGCCTGAGTCGGGTCGTGTTGATCGAGTTCTTTCCCTTGCCGGCATTGTGGTTGGCTGGTCTGTGCTGGGCGCTGGCGTTTGCGCTATATGCCTGGCGCTATGGGCCGATGCTGCTGCGGGCCCGGGTGGACGGTCATCCGGGATGAGCACGCGAACGGACAGAGGCTGGCGCTGATGTATCCCTTTTTACTGGTCACGCATTTGCTGGCAGCGATTGCCTTCATCGGCACACTGTTTTTCGAGGTGGTCATCTGGCATCGCGCACGCCAGCAGTTGGCGGACGTATCGCAAGTGACGGCAGATCAGGCGATTGCCGTGCGTTCGCGCAAGGTACTGCATGGCGTGGTGTTGCTGTTGTATGGCGCCGGCATCGGCCTGGCGTGGCAGTACCGGGGCGCATTGGGTCAGCCGCTGGCCAGCAGTTTTGGCCTGTTGCTGAGCCTCAAGATCCTGCTGGCCCTGAGCATCATCGGCCATTACTTGCTGCTGGCCTATTGGCTGACCCATGCGCGCCTGACCGCGACTCGCGCCAGCTGGATTCGCCGCAGCATCCTCGGGCACATGGTGTTGATCGTGATCCTGGCCAAGGCGATGTTCTATTGGCACGGTTGATCACAAGCAGTCCAGGATAAACAAAACCCGCGCCAACCGATGGGCTGACGCGGGTTGGGTGTGACTGGCGATCGATCAGTGACGAGGGTTCAGGGCATTGATGAACAGCACGTTGTTTTCCAGATGGATGTGTTGCATCAGGTCGTCTTTGAATTCCAGCAGCCCGCGATAGAGGGCGCGCCAGGTGTTACAGGCATCGGCAGGCGGGATGATGTGATTGGTCAGGGCGAGCATTTTCTCCAGTGCTTCACCATGTTGATCATGTTCGAAACGCAGCACCTGGATCGGCGGAGCCGCTTGAGCACCGATGCCTTGTTGCAGCATCGGGAACAGCACCTGTTCTTCCTTGAGCATGTGGCCTTCGAGTTCTTGCTGCATGTCGGTCAGGAGATCGGCCAGGCCATTGGGGCAGCTGCTGCGCGCGCCATGGACCTGCTCGACGCGACGAGCCAGACGGATCAGTTCCGGCAGTTGCTCGCGGTGGCGGGCGTGGTAGCGCGCCAGAAGGTGGGCGATCAACAGTTCCAAAGGTTCGTTGCGCCAGTCGTGCTGGGTTTCGCCGGCGTCTTGCAGAATGTTCAGGGCGTCGGCAATGAGGACCGGATCGAGGTTTTTGCCAAGGGCCGCTTCACGCAGGCTTTTATGCCCGCCGCAACAGAAGTCCAGTTTGAAGGTATGGAAGATCCGGGTGGCACCGGGAATGTCGCAGGCCAGTTGGCCGAGGCTTTGTTCCAATAGGGTCTGGCTCATCAGGGTTCCTTGTTTGGGTTTCAACGGTTCCCCAGGCTCATTGCATCCGGCATGCCATATTTAAATGATTGAAAAACATGGATTTATTTTTAGTTGTGGTGATAGACACCCTGACGCTTTAGGGTGAATCCAACCATAGAGGGTGATTACTACCATGCTGCGAGAAAGCCTGGCAGCCGACCTGATCGTCGAGTTGCCCAATGCCGTGCGGTTGCAACGATTGGTCCAGACCCTGCGCGAATACTTCAACAGTGGTGCCGTGGGCTTGTTGCGTCTGGATGACGACAGCCTCAGGCCCGTTGCGACGGTGGGGCTGGTTCATGAAGCGTTGGGGCGCCGGTTCGTCATCGCCCAGCATCCCCGGCTGGCGGCAATCATGGCGTCGCGCGAGCCGACCTGGTTCGAACCCGACAGTCGCCTGCCGGACCCTTACGACGGCTTGCTCGACAACCACGTCGGCGAACCGCTGCCGGTGCATGACTGCATGGGCGTGAGCCTGTATGTCGAAGGGCGGATCTGGGGCGCGATCACCCTCGATGCGCTGCACGCCGGGACCTTCGACAGCCGGGCGCGGGAAGAGCTCAAGCGCTGTACCTTGCAAATCGAAGCCGCCGTGCGGGTCACCCGTCTGGAACAGGAGAACCGCAGCTTGCGTCTGTCCCGCAGCGATCCCCAGGATTTGCGAATGCCGGTCGAGGAGGGCGAGATCCTCGGGCAGAGTGAGGTGTTGCATCAGTTGCTCAATGAGCTGGATGTACTGGCCGACTCCGATCTGCCGGTGTTGCTGTTGGGCGAGACCGGCGTCGGCAAAGAGCTGTTCGCCCGGCGCTTGCATCGTCTTTCAAGGCGCCATCACAAACCGCTGATACACGTTAACTGCGCCGCTTTGCCGGAGTCGCTGGCAGAGAGTGAGTTGTTCGGGCATATCAAAGGCGCCTTTTCCGGCGCCACCAGTGACCGTGCCGGACGCTTCGATGCCGCCAACGGTGGCACGCTGTTTCTCGATGAAGTCGGGGAGTTGCCCTTGAGCGTGCAAGCGAAGTTACTGCGCACCCTGCAGAACGGCGAGATCCAGCGCCTAGGCGCCGACAAGCCGCTGCACGTGGATGTGCGGATCATCGCCGCCACCAACCGGCATCTGCCGGACAGCATCCGCGACGGCTTGTTTCGCGCCGATCTGTATCACCGGCTCTCGGTGTACCCGGTGCCGATTCCGCCCCTGCGCGAGCGCGGTAACGATGTGTTGATGCTGGCCGGGCATTTCCTTGAACTCAATCGGGCGCGGCTCGGCCTGCGTGGTTTGCGCCTGTCGCCGGCGGCCGAACGCGCGCTGCTGCTTTATACCTGGCCGGGCAATGTGCGTGAACTGGAACACGTGATCAGTCGGGCCGCGTTGAAGCAGCTCAGTCGCGGTACGAGTCGCGCGTTGATCATGACGCTGGAGCCTGAAATTCTCGATCTCGACAGCGCGATGGCGGCATCGGGGGCGGTGGTCGAGCCATCCCCGGACGTTACGGCTGATTTGCCGTTCCAGCCCTTGGGCGAAGCCGTCGACGATTACCAGCGCAAGAAAATCCTCCAGGCCCTGAGCCTGTCGGGGGAAAACTGGGCCAGCGCCGCGCGAATCCTCGAAGTCGACCCCAGCAACCTGCACAAACTGGCGCGGCGGCTGCGCCTCAAGTAGGCGACAGTGTTGATGGCGGTCAAGGTGGCTTTGCGCAGTGCCTCGCACACTGCGTAAAACCTTCCGGAGATCACCGTCATGCCGCTTTCCCTGGCTCAGATGCGCCGTAACTACACCCTTAATGGCCTGCAAGATGAGGCTGCGCTGGATGATCCGCTGGCGATGTTCCGGCAGTGGTTGCAACAGGCCCGCGACACCGAGTGCGCGCCTGTCGAGGCCAATAGCATGGTGCTGGCGACGGTCGACCCTGAAGGACGGCCGCACTGTCGGGTTCTGCTGCTCAAGGGGTTGAGCGATGAAGGTTTTACTTTTTTCGGCAATTACCAGAGCGACAAGGGTCAGCAACTGGCCGCCAATCCCTATGCCGCGATGACGTTTTTCTGGCCGGGGCTGGAGCGTCAGGTGCGAATCGAAGGGCAGGTGTCCAGACTCGATCCGGCGTTGTCGGATGCGTACTTCGATTCCCGTTCCATGGCCAGTCGCCTGGGGGCCTGGGCTTCACCGCAAAGCCGTCCGCTGGCCAGTCGTGCAGCCCTGGAATCCATGCTGGCTGAAACCATCAAACGCTTCGTTGGCCAGACCGTCTCGCGTCCCGAGCATTGGGGCGGCTACTGCCTGCACCCTGAACGTCTGGAGTTCTGGCAGGGGCGGGCCGACCGCTTGCATGATCGACTCGATTACCGGTTGCGCGATGGTCTGTGGAAGCGAAGCCGGTTGGCGCCTTGAAGGCGATGGGGACAGTGTAGGAGCGGGCTTGCCCGCGAAGGCGTCATTTCAGTCAATACATGTGTTGAGTCGAGTATCGCCATCGCGGGCAAGCCCGCTCCCACAGGTTTTGTGTCCGGCACATTCTCTCTATGTCCCCGACGAGGTACCTCCTTGGAGGAATAGGCTCGCTCACCATTCCGGTTCAGGCTTCGGGCCATACCCTCATCTACGGGAAGACCTGGATATGGCCCATCTGGCGCAACGCACGTTTGAACCCCTGAACATCGCCGTGCTGACCATCAGCGATACGCGCACTTTTGACACCGACACCTCAGGACAGACCCTGACGGATTTGCTGCAAACAGCCGGGCATGTGTTGATCGATCGTGATCTGGTCAAGGACGACATTTATCAGATCCGCGCCACCGTTTCCCGGTGGATCGCCGACCCCAAGGTGCAAGTGGTGTTGATGACCGGCGGCACCGGTTTCACCGCTCGCGACAACACGCCGCAAGCAGTCTTGCCATTGCTGGACAAGCATGTGGAAGGCTTCGGCGAATTGTTCCGCCAGGTGTCTCTGGAGGAAATCGGCATGTCCAGCCTGCAGTCCCGGGCACTGGCCGGCATGAGTAACGGCGTGCTGGTGTGCTGCGTTCCCGGCTCGCCGGGTGCCTGCCGGACGGCCTGGAACAAGATCCTGATCGAACAACTGGACAGTCGCACCGGCCCGTGCAATTTCGCCCCGCATTTGAAACCGCAAGCGCAGCGGGTCATCGACGCCTGTGGGACTCGCTCATGACTGGCCGGGTGTGTGACCTTGGCCACCTGATACCCGTGGACGAGGCCATCAGCCGTCTGCTGGATCAGGCACCGCCGCCGCCCTTGTCGCACATGATTCCTCTGGATCAAGCCATGGGGCGGGTGCTGGCGGTGGACATTCATTCCCCGGTGAACCTGCCGGCTTGGGACAACAGTGCCATGGACGGTTATGCCCTCAGGGCGGCTGACCTGCCCCAGGCGGGTGGCTGTTTATCGATTGGCGGGCGCATTGCGGCGGGGGATCAAGCGTGCTCGCCCTTGCTCGCGCAGCAGGCGGTGCAGATCTTTACCGGCGCGCCATTGCCACCGGGCGCCGATACCGTGGTGCCGCAAGAGCGCTGCCGGGTCGAGGGCGAGCGCGTCTGGTTCCCGTCCGTGTCCGTGGGCGATCACGTGCGCAAGGAGGGTGAGGAAGTTCGTCGCGGGCATCTGTTGCTCAAGGCCGGTAAACGCCTGCGCGCACAAGAACTGGGGTTGCTGGCTGGCGCTGGTATCGCGCGGGTCGAGGTCTATCGGCCGTTGCAGGTGTGCCTGCTCAGCAGCGGTAATGAACTGCGTGAGCCGGGCGATCCCTTGGCGCCGGGACAGATTTACAACAGCAACCGGTATTGCCTCGCCGCGTTGTTGCGCGGCTGGGGCGTTGAGGTGCATGACTACGGCGTCATGGTCGATGAGTTGGCGGCCAGCCGGCATGCCTTGAGCCTGGCGTCTTCGGAATGCGACTTGCTGTTGAGTTCCGGCGGCGTGTCGGTGGGCGAGGAAGACCACCTCAAACAGGCGATCGAGGAACTGGGCAACGTCGATTTCTGGCGGCTGGCCATTCAGCCGGGCAAGCCACTGGCCTTTGGTGAAGTGGCCGGCAAACCCTGGATCGGCATGCCGGGAAATCCTTCGGCGGCGCTGATTACCGCGTTGGTGGTGGTGCGTCCGTTCCTGCTCAGGGCCCAAGGCGTGACTGACGTACTGCCGGTGCCGTTGGCCGTGCCAGCCGGGTTCGACTGGTTGCAGCGTAACAAGCGTCGGCAGTACCTGCGGGCCCGATTGACGCCCGGCGCCGACGGCCAGTTGAGCGTGGAACTGCACCCTCAGCAAAGCTCGGCGATGTTGACCGCCGCGTGCTGGGCCGATGGGCTGGCGGTGATCGAGTGCGAGCAGCAAGTGCTCAAGCACGACAACGTGATGTTCCTGTCCTTCGCCGACCTGATGCATTGATGGCATTTGATTGCCGTCAAGGCCGTGCCTGCCGGTCTCGCTAGACTGTGTGGCGAGGGAGCTTGCTCC
Organism: Pseudomonas sp. F-14 TE3482; assembly: GCF_053629455.1. Lineage (NCBI taxonomy): Bacteria > Pseudomonadati > Pseudomonadota > Gammaproteobacteria > Pseudomonadales > Pseudomonadaceae > Pseudomonas > Pseudomonas sp. F-14 TE3482. Next base: position 5,130,127 of record NZ_JBRJII010000001.1, on the reverse strand, counting down.
CGCTGGGTCGCGAAGCGGCCCTGTTATTTAGGCCTGCTGCGCAGTCCAGCGTCGGAACGCCGCCCGGAGCAAGCTCGCTCGCCACAAGCGCATTCCAACCATGACTGATTAGGCCTCGGACTGCGTTTTTTCGTGAGGATTACCCATGCAACTGGTCTGCCCGGCAGGGAATCTGCCTGCGCTTAAAGCGGCGGTGCGCCAAGGCGCCGATGCCGTCTATGTCGGCTTTCGCGATGACACCAACGCCCGGCATTTCGCGGGGCTGAACATGGACGACAAACAGTTCGACGCCGCGGTCGCCCACATCCGCCAGCATCAACGCAAACTCTACGTCGCGGTCAACACGTATCCCCAACCCAAGGGCTGGGAGCGCTGGCAGCGGGCGGTGGATCGTGCCGCCGATTTCGGCGTCGATGCACTGATCGCCGCCGACCCCGGAGTGCTCAACTACGCCAGTCAGCGCCACCCGAAACTGGCGTTGCACCTGTCAGTCCAGGGCTCAGCGACCCATGCCGCCGCGCTGGAGTTTTATGCGCAGCGCTACGGCATTCGGCGCGCGGTGCTGCCGCGGGTGTTGTCGTTGGCGCAAGTACGCCAGGTCGCCGCCAGCAGCCCGGTTCCCATCGAAGTCTTTGGCTTCGGCAGCTTGTGCATCATGGCAGAAGGGCGTTGCCATCTGTCTTCCTACATTACCGGCGAGTCGCCGAACCTGTGCGGTGTCTGTTCGCCAGCCAAGGCGGTGCGCTGGAGCGAGGACGCCGAAGGCTTGAGCGCGCGCCTCAGCGAAGTGCTGATCGATCGCTACACCCCTGACGAACCGGCCGGTTACCCGACCTTGTGCAAGGGCCGTTTCCTGGTCGGCGGCAAACGCTTTCATGCGCTGGAGGAGCCCACCAGCCTCGACACCCTGGACTTACTGCCGGAACTGACGGCCATCGGCGTCGAAGCAGTAAAAATCGAGGGCCGCCAACGCAGCCCGGCCTATGTCGAACAAGTCACCCGTGTCTGGCGCGCGGCACTGGACGCCCATCGCGGCGCGCCGGGCAGTTTTCGGGTCAAGGAGGAATGGCGTCAGGTGCTGGCCGGTTTGTCCGAAGGCAGCCAGACCACCCTGGGTGCTTATCATCGATCATGGCAATGAGGGATTCGACATGAAACTCAGCCTGGGACCGGTCCTGTTCTATTGGAACAAGGAACAACTCAGCCACTTTTACGCCGAGATGTCGGCCTTGCCCCTGGATGTGATTTACCTGGGGGAAACCGTGTGCTCGAAACGCCGAGCCTTTTCGCTGGATCAATGGCTGGGGCTGGGCCGTGAGTTGCAGGAATGCAGCCAGGCGCAGTTGGTGCTTTCCAGCCTGACGCTGATCGAAGCGGCGTCTGAACTCTCCAGCCTGCGTCGGCTGTGCGACAACGGCCAATTGTTGGTGGAAGCCAACGACATGGGCGCAGTGCAGTTTTTGGCCGAACGCAAGTTGCCGTTCGTGGGCGGCCCGGCCCTCAATCTGTACAACGGTTACTCATTGGCGCAACTGCTCGACAGCGGCATGACCCGCTGGGTGCCCCCCGTGGAATGTTCGGCGGCGCTGATTGGTGATGTGATCGAACAGGTACGCGAACTGGGTCGTGCAGTGCCGGAAGTTGAAATCTTCGCCTATGGGCATTTGCCATTGGCCTATTCCGCCCGCTGCTTTACGGCCCGAGCGGAAAACCGGCCCAAGGATGACTGCCAGTTTTGCTGCATCAACTACCCCGACGGCCTGGCGCTGACCAGCCAGGAAGGGCAGGCGCTGTTCACCATCAACGGTATTCAGACAATGTCGGCCGAGGTGACCAATCTGCTGGCCGATTATTCCGGGCTGGTGGCCTGCGGTGCCGATCTGTTGCGCTTGAGCCCTCGCGCTCAGGGCATGGCCGAAGTGATTGCCGCCTATCAACGGGTTCGTCTGGGCGAGACACCGCCGCTGTTTGTCGAAGGGTGCAATGGTTACTGGCATGGCCAGGCCGGCATGCTGCGCGTCGAGGAGGTCGGCCTGTGTTGAATCGAAAAAAGTGGTTATTGAAAGGTGCCGACCGGTTACTGCCGCTGGTGCGCCGGGTGCCTTTTGCCGTGCAGCGTCTGGCGTTGCAACAGGCGCTGAATCGCTGCCTCGCCGGGCCGTTGCGCGATGGTGAGTTCGAGGTTTTGCGTGGGCGTTGGTTGTGCTTGCGGATTCCCGATCTGGGGTTGTCCTGGTACCTGACCCTTAGCGGTAAAGGGTTGCGGATTGCCGAGCAGGCCGTGGCGCATGTGACGATCAGTGGCAACTGGCGGGAGTTTTTACTGTTGGCGAGTCGTCAGGAGGATCCAGATACGCTGTTCTTTCGCCGGCGTTTGGTGATTGAGGGTGATACCGAACTTGGGCTGGCGTTGAAGAATCTGATCGACAGTCTGGATCCTGATGTGTTGCCTGTTTGGTTGTGGCGCAATCTGGAGCGGGCGGGGAAGGGGTTGGCGGCGGCGTAATCGACGTCGTTCAATTGTGGGAGCTGGCTTGCCTGCGATGGCGGCCTGATAGCCGACCGGGATTTTTGATGTACACCAAACCCCCATCACCCCTCCGAATACCTCCTCATTCACCCACAACCCATATCCCCTCCAGTTAACAAAACATAACGTGGCGTCGATTGTCAGACCTTTCCAAACCCCGATAGGATAAGCCAGCTTCCGAAGGGGCTCTGGATTGCGGGTTTCAGGACTATGCTCCTGAATAGGTCAATCCCGATGCGCATCCCTTACGGCGCCCTGAAGGGTTGAACGACCTAACAATAATAATGTGGGGGAAGGTCTATGAGTGAGCCTGTCATGGGTGTGAGTATTTGCCGCCCGCCAGCGTTACGCCGGTTCGCGTTGCTGGCTACAGCGCTCTCGCTGTTGGGCTGTACCGTGCTGTCGGCGCCTGCGCTGGCCGCTGCCGCGTCGGCCTCCGATGTGGTTTATTCCGTTGAATCCGCCAAGGCCAGCAAAGGCCTGATGCTCGATGTCGTACACGCGGGCAAACGCCTGGTGGCGGTTGGCGATCGCGGGCACATTCTGTATTCCGACGACCAGGGCGCGACTTGGATCCAGGCCAAGGTGCCGACCCGGCAACTGCTGACGGCGGTGTTTTTTGTCGATGACAAACACGGCTGGGCCGTTGGCCATGACGCGCAGATCCTCGCCAGCGAAGACGGCGGCGTCACCTGGAGCAAACAATTCGAAGACCTGACACGCGAATCGCCGCTGCTCGACGTCTGGTTCAAGGACGTTAACAGCGGCTTTGCCGTGGGCGCTTACGGTGCCTTGCTGGAAACCACCGACGGCGGTAAAAACTGGGAAAACGTCAGCGATCGCCTCGACAACGAAGACCAGTTCCACCTCAACGCGATTGCCGCGGTCAAGGATTCCGGCATTTTCATCGTCGGTGAACAGGGCAGCATGTTCCGCTCCGCCGATGATGGGCAGACCTGGGAAAAGCTTGAGGGCCCTTACGAAGGCTCGCTGTTCGGTGTGATTGGCACCGCGCAACCGGCCACGCTGCTGGCCTACGGGTTGCGCGGCAATCTTTACCGTTCCACGGATTTCGGCAGCACGTGGGAGCAGGTCGAGCTCAAGGCTGCACGTGGCACACTGGAATTCGGCTTGTCTGGCGCCACGCTGCTCGATGACGGTTCCATCGTGATCGTCGGCAATGGCGGCAGCGTGATTCGCAGCACCGACGACGGCGAAACCTTCAGCGTGTTCAACCGTCCGGATCGCATTTCCGTCTCGGCGGTGACTGCGGCAGGCAACGGCAATCTGATTCTGGCAGGACAGGGTGGCGTTCGCGTCACTTCGCCCACCGGCGCAGAGAATGGAAAAAACGGGTCGTCCAAATGAGCCGGGCAAATAACAAGAAGGCGGGTCTATGACATCCTTAAGCACTCCTCATCAGGATAAGGCGACGTTTCTTGAACGCCTGATTTTCAACAACCGCCCGGCAGTCATCGTCATCTGCCTGCTGGTCAGTGTTTTCCTGTTCTGGCAGGCAACGTTGATCCGGCCGTCCACCAGTTTCGAAAAAATGATCCCGCTCGAGCATCCGTTCATTGAAAAAATGATGGAGCACCGCAACGATCTGGCGAACCTGGGCAACACGGTGCGGATTTCCGTGGAAGCCACCGACGGCGACATCTTCTCCAAGGAATACATGGAGACCCTGCGTCAGATCAACGACGAGGTGTTCTACATTTCCGGCGTCGACCGTTCCGGCCTCAAATCGTTGTGGAGCCCGAGCGTGCGCTGGACCGAGGTGACGGAGGAGGGCTTCGCCGGTGGTGAAGTGATTCCCCAGAGCTATAACGGCTCCCAGCAAAGCCTCGACCTGCTGCGTAATAACGTGCTCAAGTCCGGGCAAGTCGGGCGCCTGGTGGCCAACGACTTCAAGTCGAGCATCGTCGACATCCCGCTGCTGGAGTCCTACCCGGACCCACAGGATCAGGGCAAGTTGCTGGCGCTGGACTACCGCAAGTTCTCCCACGAACTTGAAGACAAGATCCGCAACAAGTTCGAAGCCCAAAACCCCAATGTGAAGATCCATATTGTCGGGTTCGCCAAGAAAGTCGGCGACTTGATCGATGGGTTGGTTATGGTGGTGATGTTCTTCGGCGTAGCCTTCGTCATTACCCTGATCCTGCTGTACTGGTTCACTAACTGCATGCGCAGCACCATTGCGGTATTGAGCACGACGCTGGTGGCGGTGGTCTGGCAGCTGGGTTTGATGCACTTCTTCGGTTTCGGGCTTGATCCGTACTCGATGCTGGTGCCGTTCCTGATCTTCGCCATCGGGATTTCCCACGGCGTGCAGAAAATCAACGGTATCGCCTTGCAGTCCAGCGAGGCGGAAAACGCTCTGACCGCAGCGCGGCGCACATTCCGTCAGCTGTTTCTGCCGGGTATGATCGCGATCCTTGCGGATGCGGTGGGCTTCATCACGCTGTTGATCATCGACATCGGGGTGATTCGTGAACTGGCCATCGGCGCGTCCATCGGCGTGGCGGTGATCGTGTTCACCAACCTGATCCTGCTGCCGGTGGCGATTTCCTACGTCGGTATCAGCAAGCGCGCCGTCGAACGCAGCAAGAAAGACGCGCACCGCGAGCATCCTTTCTGGCGCCTGCTGTCGAATTTTGCCAGCCCCAAAGTCGCCCCGATCTCTATTGCCCTGGCGCTGATCGCTTTCGGTGGTGGCCTCTGGTACAGCCAGAACCTGAAAATCGGTGACCTCGACCAGGGCGCGCCGGAACTGCGTCCGGACTCGCGCTACAACAAGGACAACAGCTTCATCATCAATAACTACTCCACCAGTTCCGACGTGCTGGTGGTGATGGTCAAGACCAAGTCTGAAGGTTGCTCGCGCTACGAGGCCATGGCGCCGATCGACGAGCTGATGTGGAAGATGCAGAACACCGAGGGCGTGCAGTCGGCCATTTCCCTGGTGACCGTGTCCAAGCAGATGATCAAGGGCATGAACGAGGGCAACCTGAAATGGGAAACCCTGTCGCGCAACCCGGACGTGCTGAACAACTCCATCGCCCGTGCCGATGGCCTGTACAACAACAATTGCTCCCTGGCGCCGGTGCTGGTGTTCCTCAACGACCACAAGGCCGAAACCCTGGACCGGGCGGTGCATGCGGTGCAGGACTTCGCCAAAGAGAACAACAAGGAAGGCCTGGAATTCATCCTCGCCGCCGGTAACGCCGGGATCGAGGCGGCCACCAACGAGGTGATCAAACGCTCCGAATTGACCATTCTGGTCCTGGTGTACATCTGCGTCGCAACCATGTGCATGATCACCTTCCGTTCCTGGGCGGCGACCTTGTGCATCGTGCTGCCGCTGGTACTGACCTCGGTCCTCGGCAACGCATTGATGGCGTTCATGGGCATCGGCGTGAAAGTGGCGACCTTGCCGGTAGTGGCGCTCGGGGTGGGGATTGGCGTGGACTACGGGATCTACATCTACAGCCGTCTGGAAAGCTTCCTGCGTGCCGGCCTGCCGTTGCAAGAGGCGTACTACCAGACGCTGAAGTCCACCGGTAAAGCCGTGCTGTTCACCGGCCTGTGCCTGGCGATCGGTGTATGCACCTGGATCTTCTCGGCGATCAAGTTCCAGGCCGACATGGGCCTGATGCTGACCTTCATGTTGCTCTGGAACATGTTCGGCGCGTTGTGGCTGCTGCCAGCGCTGGCGCGGTTCCTGATCAAACCGGAGAAACTGGCAGGGCAGAAGGGCAACTCGCTGTTTGCTCACTGATCCCTGGCTGAAACAGAAAAGCCGCAATCATGGGTTGCGGCTTTTTTTATCGCGTGTTGTTCGGGGCTGGAAACTGGATTCAGAGTTTTAAGAACAGTGTTTCATCCAGTGGCGGTTTGATCAGCGATTTCTCCAGATTGGCCACGGCACGGTTGTCGGCGGCGGCTTGCCGGATAAGATCCTTGCGTGTCAGAAAGCGCTGCTCCGGTAGTTTTAAATGGCCAATGCTGTAGTCCGGTCGAGGCATATCAAGGCTGGCGTAATGAAAGTGCGCATACCATAAAACGTTAAATGTGTTCTTTTCGCGGACCGCATATTCGGTGAGATAGTCTCCGGCAGCCGTCGGTATCAAACGCCCCACCAGATTGATGTCAACGAAACCGTTCTTCCATAAGTAGTGGATGTTTTCTGCCTTGGGCAGCTGTTTTTTGTAGCCCTCGCTGCAATACAGGCGTGCCTGGCGAGTTGCTTCGAGTGCCTCGTTACGAAGGGTTTCACTCAGTTGGGGGGCCTGCGGCGCAGCAGAATGGGTGTTATCAATTTCATGGGCCAAGGCATTGAGCTTGTCGGCGTACTGGACCAGCATGTCATTCCAGTCCAAGGGGTTGAGGCTTTCGAGCCGACCAGGGTCCTGTAGCTTTTTCTGTTGGAAGCGTATCGAGTTTTCGATTCCCGCCCGTTGGCCAATCAGCGCATGCATTTCCTTTTTTATTGCCGATAAAGGTCGCGACCCTGGCGGTAATGTTGGTTGAGTGGGCGTGCCCTGCACGACTTCAACCCAGACACCTTCCTCGGGGTGTTCCATGTAGCTGGCAATCTTCTGTTCGGTAATCGGATCTTGAACATCGATGAAACGACCTTGATGGTTTTCCCGGGAGGGTCTGATGTCGCCGATCAGGGTGCCTTTGTTGCGGGACTTGAATACCCTTTTGGTGGACGGCTTGGCCCTGATCGGTTTGATATGTGCGGACTGGGGCGCGACCCCTTCGTTTTCTCGAATCAGTGCAGCCAGTTGTTCTTCGGCGCTGACGTGCGCTTCATTGAGTTGGCTCAGAAACGGTGTTTGATATTCAGTGCGCACAAAGCCAGATGCCATTTCATTCAACGAACGGACAGCATTGTCGATTTCCTCGTAGTGCTTGAGGATGTTTTCAAGGACGGCTATCTGCTCGGCGGTTGCGTAGCCGGAGCTGCTGCAGATCTCCATGTGGGACAGCACTGTGCTGTCCATTGAAGAGCCGACGAGTCGCATTACAAAGGGATACTCTGCCGGGTCTCTGGAGCGGCAACTGCGTTCCAGAACCAGTTCTTTAAGCGACAGCAATTGATGTAACTTGATGGAAGCGGGGAGGTAGTTTTCGGCATTGAACAAGTGCTTCACTATTTTTCGACTGCGCAGTTTTTCACCTGCCTGTTCCTGGGTCGTTTCAAGTGTTTTGGCGGACTCGATGAGCCTGTTGGTTATCTCGATTTCTGCCCGCCGGTTGTCGACAAATTCGAAATAGGCTGTCGTTATTTCCTGGCCCAATTCTTCAGGAAAACGGGCGACGAGTTCATTGAGGTATTCCCCGTTCCTGGCCTGAAGGAGATCGCGCCCCAACAGCTTTATTTGCTCATGAACGATATCCAGAGCGTCCCAGATGAGTAAAAGCCCATTATCACGTTCGCTCTCATAAGGCCTGGTTCTGTCGACTTCGATCAAGGCGTTGTACGCGTCGGTCAACTTCGGCATCTCGGCGTTCAACGTGTCAATGCGCTCCTTGTAAATATTGAGTTCTCTGTCATGTATAGCGGCGGCTTCTGCTGTCTTGAGCACTTCCTGGCTATGACGCGAGGTCAGCTGGACCTTCTGCTCTGGTGTAGCCTTGCCGAGCAACTCCCATACGATCCTGAGCTTTTTCTTTTGTGCGTCGAGCATTTCCCTCGCTGAAAATAATGATCTCCTCGCCTCTGATTGAGAGAGTACCAATGGCGCGAGTGCCTGCTTCAGACGATCCTTATGAGTGGTCAGTTCATGTAGCCGGAGCCGGTTTTCATCGCGCACCGCCTGGAGTCGCCCCCTCATGCCGCCTTCAAGCTTCAATCCCCGATCCAGTCGCCAGTTCCCCTTGCCGTCGCTGGCGAGTTTGAAACCGGGGCGATCGGAATGGGCCGGATCTGCCAGGTAGACCTCTGCGAAGCCCGGCACGACGCTGACCTGGAAAAAAAGTCCGCCAATGCTGGTGTGCCAGGTATCGTCGATCCGGAAAAGTCCCTTCAGAGACCCGTTTTTCTCGGCCGGTGGCAACTTCTGCGGCCATGGCACGTGAAAGTCCAACAAGGCATTGAGCAGCTTGTCGGCCGCTTTAGAGGTGGCAATGGAGCTGGTGAAATCCAGCACCGTATGGCTGCCACCTACCGGTTCCTGTGGGATGCCCGGCGAACCTTGATGAACGAGAGCGGCAGGCATCGGTTCTACGTGCTTTGCCAGTCTGCGCCAGGGTTTCAGGCGCGGGGCGGTTTGTTCAGGGAGTTTCGATGGCAATGGCTGCTGATGGGCGCTCTCCGAGCTGGCTCCCAGGTGCAACAGCACCATCGCGGTATTGAGTAGCAGATCAATCAGCGCTAACTCTTTGGCTTTCGGATCGTCGCTGTCGAGGGCGGGCAGGTCCTGTTTGAGGCTGGTGATCAGTACCGTCATCCATCCGGCAAGCATCAGCGGCCCTCGCGTCAGCGGTAGCAGCAGCGTATTGAAGAGTAACCATGCACCCTCCATGAGAACGGCCCAACGGCTTTCACTGTTGGACACCGACTCACGCTCGGCCAGATCGACCAAGGTGCGAGCGGTGCTGGTGAATAGGTCGTTGAGCAGTCGACCGTCGTGCAGCGACTGGCGCAATACTTCTGCACCCTCATTGCTGGCCAAGGTTGTGGGGGCAGGTTTTCGTGGACGTTCGAATTCGTCGGCCAAGTGAAAGCGAACAATGTGCGGTTCCTTGAACCCGTCATTGTCGTAAATGCCTCGTACGTTGTCCGCCATCCATGTAAGCACGCTGGTTTGCAATGCGCCGGATTCGGCGATGGCATCGAGGACGGCCTGGCGCGACGGGTACTCCAGCAGGGCTTCGGCGTACAACGGACGATAAAGAAGATGTGGGCCAACGTTCGGATCAAGGGGTTCGATCAGGAACATGTTGTCCACCGTATCGGGTTTGGCACCGGACTTTCTGTGAAACGCCAGCGGGCGGATGACGATGTCCTGTTCGTCGACTTTGCGCTCCGAAGGTGTCTGCCCCATCAGCGCCTTGACGTAGCGATAACCCTTGTCGGTCAAGCCACATTGTTTTCTGACCTTGTACTCCAGCGCGCGCATCGGTAACTGGACTCGCAGTTCGCGGGTAAACAGGGCTTCTCGGCGCCGGGCATCCACGGTGTCCGATAGTAATAACGTCTTGATCCTTTGCGGATAGACCGTACCGATGTCGACGCGCTGGATAAGGCCTTTGCTGCCGAGTATATAGTCCTCGTTCAACCAGTCTTCTGGAGTCTGTCCGTCCTTGCGCAAAACCCGCAGGCGGCCACGGGGCTTGCCGGCGAGATTCTTCAGGGCCAGATCAGTCAGGGACATGCGCACATGTTCGATAAAACCGGCACCTCCCGGATAGCCAGCAGCGACGGCGAAGTCCAGCACCAGATCGTCGGAGTTGTAGTCGACGTCGTGATCCTGCTTTATCTGCGCTCGCAGCGCCTCGCGGCTGAAGCTTCGGATATCTTCGATGCCTTCATTAAATGACTGTCCATGGCTTTGAGCGGTGACGTTTGCGAGGTCGAGCAAGTGCTGTCGATAGGCGAAGCGATCAGTGGCCGAAGCCTGTTTCAACCAGTCGGGGAGTTGCGAGTGCAGCTGTGCCAGCATCGTTGGTGGCGCTGTCGATTGCCGGATGAACAGCGTTGCCGGATCCGTGAGGGTGTCCAGACGTTGCGCCAGGTCCTGCTCGCTCGGGTAACTGGAAAATGACAATGCGGCCAGGTTTTCGAGCTGCCGATTAAGGATCAGGCCCGCCTGGAGCTCGAACAGGTTGCCATTGGGCTCATAGCGTTTCCAGGTCAGACGGTCGATCAAAAACTCGCTTTGCATCTTCTTCCCCCAGGCGCTGCCGAAGTCATTCAGGGAATCGAAAGGTTGGACGTGGCCGTCAACGCTGCACAGCAATACTTGTTTCTCACGCATCAGCAGAATTTCAGGCCCGAGCAGAAGTATTTCGTTATCGTCTTTGCCGAGTGTCGTTTCCAGAAAGCAGGCGTAAACGGTTTTGCTGGTCTTGGGCGAGCGCTCGACTCTGTCGGGCCAGTCCGTGACCTGCCGCACCATGTCTCGCTGTTCGTCATTCAGATTCGAGGCGTATAAGGCTGCGGCTTTCAACTGGTCATGGAGGAACTCGCTGAACCATTGCCAGCGACTGATGCCGCTGTCGTCGGTCAGGCTCCAGTAGTCAGCCAATGCCTGCTGGTAATCGAGGTAAAGCGTCGATGGCAACTCGGCAATGATGCTGGCAATGATTTGCATGTCCACGTGTGGCCTGGCTGCGGTGTCCAGGCGTTTGGGTGGTACTTGCGTGAGGAAAAACGCCCTTGAGTCCTGTGGGGTGAAGTCCAGCATCTGCGGGTTGACCAGATGGTCGATAACCACTTGGCTCAACGGCTTCAGATCCCAATGGCCACCGACAGCGGGGCTGGCCAGCTTGATCTTTATCGGATCGAAATCCAGTGTGGGGTAATGCTCCAGCAACCTGTCGCGTAATGCATTGATAATCACAGAAAGCAGTGTCGGTCGACTGGCGAATCGCTGCTGAACCGCCCGGGCGGGCAATTGGCTGAATGGAGGAGATACCGGTGCAACAGGGGTGAGCATGACGAAATCCTTTTCGTGTTATAGGTCGGCGCTGTCATAGCGTCCGTCCCTCTGGGCCGGATCATCGGCCCTGAGCAGGAAATCTCATTCTGTCACCGCCCGTGCGGAATGGGTTATGGCGTGTGGTTACAAGACTTGACCGAGCACCGTGCTTAGCGCACTGCGCGCATCATCCAGTTGTACCAGCGTTGCATGCCGGGCACCGAGGGCGTCACGGTTTTCGATAGCGGTCAGGATCGCCTTGTGCCGTGGCAGCGCCAGTTCATGCAGATTCGGCCGTTGGTTGGAATGCTTCAAGGCTTCGGCAATGGCCACCGACAACATGTTGCACAGGTTCGCCAATAAGTCGTTATGGGTTGCGTCGGCGATCCGGCTGTGGAAATCCAGGTCCGGTTGCAGCAAGGCTTCAGGCGTCGGTGCCGCTTCCATGCGTTGGTAGGCTTCACCGATGGAGGCGATGTCTTCGTCGGTGGCGAACTGCGCGGCCAACGCGGCGGCGGCCGGCTCAATGATGCTGCGCACGCTGGTCAGCAGATCAAAGAATTCATTTTGCGGACTGCTTTGCATCAGCCAGTGCAGCACGTCCGGGTCGAGCATGTGCCATTCCTTGCGCGGCTTGACCACCGTGCCGACCCGCGGACGGGAATACACCAGGCCCTTGGCCACCAATACGCGAGTGGCTTCGCGCAGCACCGGTCGGCTGACCGCGTATTCCTCGCACAGCAGGGCTTCGGCGGGCAGTTTGTCGTCCGGCTTGAACCGTCCCGAGACGATCTGCATGCCCAATTCCTGGACGATGCGCGAGTGCATGCTTTTGCGGTCGGAGGGTTTGCGGTAATCCATGGGGAACGGCGCGATCCTGTGCGATGGGGTGCCGCGCATGATAGCAGGCGCGGCGAGGACGGTCGCCAGAGCAAGCACAGTCCTGAAGCGGATGAGGATTAAATGTGGGAGCGGGCTTGCCCGCGATGGGGCCATCACATTCAACATTGATGGCGACTGATCCACCGCTATCGCGGGCAAGCCCGCTCCCACAGGAGGGGGTGATTAGTGAGAATGGCGCGGCACCTCGGCCCCTCGGCACCCGACGAGGAAGTCGAAGTCGCAACCCTGATCCGCCTGCAGCACATGGTCGATGTACAGCTGACGATAACCGCCCACGATTAACTGTTGCGGTGGTTGCAGATCCGCCATGCGCGCTGCCAGCTCCGCATCCGGAATGTCCAGGTGCAAACGCCCGTTGGCGCAATCAAGCTCGATCCAGTCACCTTCCTTCACGGTCGCCAAAGGTCCACCCGCTGCGGCTTCAGGTGCCACATGCAGAACAACGGTGCCGTAAGCGGTGCCGCTCATGCGTGCGTCGGAAATCCGCACCATGTCAGTCACGCCCTGGGCCAGCAGCTTGGCCGGCAACCCCATGTTGCCGACTTCGGCCATGCCCGGGTAACCCTTCGGTCCGCAGTTCTTCATCACCAGAATCGAGTTGGCATCCACGTCCAGTTCCGGGTCGTTGATCCGTGCCTTGTACATGTCGAAGTTCTCGAACACCACCGCACGCCCGCGATGTTGCATCAATTCGGCGCTCGCGGCAGAGGGCTTGAGCACCGCACCGAGTGGCGCCAGATTGCCGCGCAACACGCAGATGCCGCCGTCGGCGCGGATCGGGTTGTCGAGGGTGCGAATCACTTCGTCCTGGCCGTAGATCGGCGCGTCCTTGGTGTTTTCGCCGATGGTTTTGCCGTTGACGGTGAGGGCATTCGGGTTCGGAATCAGGTTCGCTTCGCCGAGGCGACGCAGCACCGCGGGCAAGCCGCCGGCGTAGTAGAACTCTTCCATCAGGAAGCGCCCGGAGGGTTGCAGGTCGACAATGGTCGGCATGCCGCGACCGATGCGGGTCCAGTCATCCAGGTCCAGCTCGACGCCGATGCGCCCGGCGATGGCTTTCAAGTGGATCACCGCGTTGGTCGAACCGCCGATGGCGGCGTTCACCCGAATGGCGTTTTCGAAGGCTTCCTTGGTGAGGATTTTTGACAGTTTCAAATCTTCGCGGACCATCTCCACCGCGCGCATGCCGGACATGTGCGCCAACACATAACGGCGTGCATCGACCGCCGGAATCGCCGCGTTGTGGGGCAGGGAAGTGCCGAGTGCTTCGGCCATGCAGGCCATGGTCGAGGCCGTGCCCATGGTGTTGCAGGTACCGGCCGAGCGTGACATGCCGCCCTCGGCCGCGAGGAAATCGTCAAGGGTGATGGTGCCCGCCTTGACCTGTTCGCTGAGCTGCCAGACCACCGTGCCCGAGCCGATGTCCTGGCCCTTGTGCTTGCCGTTGAGCATCGGCCCACCGGTGACAACGATCGCCGGCACGTCGCAACTGGCCGCGCCCATCAGCAGCGCCGGGGTGGTTTTGTCGCAGCCGGTGAGCAGCACCACGCCATCGATCGGGTTACCGCGAATCGCTTCCTCGACGTCCATGCTCGCCAGGTTGCGAGTGAGCATGGCGGTGGGGCGCAGGTTCGATTCGCCATTGGAGAACACCGGGAATTCCACTGGAAAGCCGCCGGCTTCGATCACCCCGCGTTTGACGTGCTCGGCGATTTGCCGGAAATGCGCGTTGCACGGGGTCAGTTCCGACCAGGTGTTGCAAATGCCGATGATCGGCTTGCCGTGGAACTGGTGGTCGGCGATGCCCTGATTCTTCATCCAGCTGCGGTACATGAAGCCGTTCTTGTCGGCGGTGCCAAACCATTGGGCGGAGCGCAGGGTGGGTTTCTTATCAGACATGATCGGTTCTCTTATTGTATGACTATATTGTTCGAGCTCTGGCGTAACATAAGCGCAATTTCGTCTGTTTGGAAGGGTTGTTGGTTAAATAGTATTACTATATAGTCATTTTCAACGGAGGGATGGCCCTGGCAGTTTTCTGCGAGAGGCGTCCCCCGAGGTTCTATAACAACAACAATCGGAGACCGAACTCATGAGCCAGGAACTGCGGCTTATCCGTCGCATCACGCTGAAACTGATTCCCTTCCTGATCCTGCTGTACCTGATCGCCTATGTGGATCGCTCCGCGGTAGGTTTCGCCAAGCTGCACATGGGCGCCGACATCGGTCTGGGGGACGCGGCTTATGGCCTGGGTGCCGGGCTGTTCTTCATTGGCTACTTCCTGCTGGAAATCCCCAGCAACCTGATGCTCGACCGCTTCGGCGCAAGACGCTGGTTTGCGCGGATCATGGTCACCTGGGGTGCCATCACCATCGGCATGGCGTTCGTCCAGGGACCGAACAGCTTCTATGTGATGCGCTTTCTGCTCGGCGCGGCCGAAGCCGGTTTCTTCCCGGGCGTTCTGTACTACATCACCCAATGGTTCCCGATTCGCCATCGCGGCAAGATTCTCGGGTTGTTCATCCTTTCCCAACCCATCGCGATGATGATCACCGGCCCGGTGTCCGGCGGCTTGCTGGGCATGGACGGCATTCTTGGCCTGCACGGTTGGCAGTGGCTGTTCATCGTCATCGGCACACCCGCGATCCTGCTGACCTGGCCGGTGCTGCGTTACCTGCCGGACGGCCCGCAACAGGTGAAATGGATGGACCAGTCTGAGAAAGACTGGCTGACCGGCGAACTGAAAAAGGACCTGGAGGTGTACGGCCAGACTCGCCACGGCAATCCGCTGCATGCACTGAAGGACAAGCGCGTGTTGCTGTTGGCGCTGTTCTATCTGCCGGTGACGCTGAGCATCTACGGTCTTGGTTTGTGGCTGCCGACGTTGATCAAGCAGTTCGGTGGCACTGACCTGGTGACCGGGTTCGTGTCGTCGGTGCCGTACATCTTCGGGATCGTCGGTTTGCTGATCATTCCGCGCAGTTCCGATCGCTTGAATGATCGCTATGGCCATCTGGCGGTGCTGTATGTATTGGGCGCCATCGGCCTGTTCCTCAGCGCCTGGCTGACCGTGCCGGTGCTGCAATTGGCGGCGCTGTGCCTGGTGGCGTTCGCGCTGTTTTCCTGCACGGCGGTGTTCTGGACCTTGCCGGGGCGCTTCTTTGCCGGCGCCAGTGCGGCGGCGGGGATCGCGTTGATCAACTCGGTGGGCAACCTCGGCGGCTACATCGGTCCGTTCGTGATTGGTGCGTTGAAGGAATACACGGGCAATCTGGCGTCGGGATTGTATTTCCTGTCCTGCGTGATGGTGTTCGGCCTGGTGTTGACGGGTGTGGTTTATCGGTTGCTGGAGCGTAAGCATGTGCTGCCGGCCGACCAGTTTGCGGCCAGTGCGCGTGGGGCTACCCGCACCTGACACGAAATAGGCGATCACTACCGATCCTGTGGGAGCGGGCTTGCCCGCGATAGCAATCTACCTGACGCATCAATGGTGAAGTTGCCGCCGTCATCGCGGGCAAGCCCGCTCCCACATTGGCCGGTGGTGTTTTGAAGTTCTGCATTAACGGGAGAAAATCATGCGTTTAGTTCAGTTCGAATTGAGTCACGGCGAACGCCGCGTCGGCGTGGTCGAGGACGGCCAGGTGCGCGAAGTGCAGGATGCGCGCTCGGTGCGGGATCTGGCGTTGGCGGCGATCGAGGCGGGGGTCAATCTTGAGCAACAGGTTCAAACCCTGGGGCTGGGCATCAGCCATGACTATTCAGCGCTGCTCGCCAATCTGCAAATCCTGCCGCCGCTGGATCACCCGGACCCGGCGCACATGCTGGTCAGCGGCACTGGCCTGACCCATCTGGGCAGCGCTTCGGCCCGGGACAAAATGCATCAGCAGGCCGGCGACGAAACCGCCATGACCGACACCATGCGCATCTTCAAGTGGGGCGTGGAGGGTGGTAAACCCGCGACCGGCCAGGCCGGCGTGCAACCGGAATGGTTCTACAAGGGCGACGGCAGCATTGTCGTGCGTCCGGGCAAACCATTTCCGCTGCCGCCGTTTGCCGAAGATGCCGGGGAGGAGCCTGAACTCAGCGGCCTCTATGTGATCGGCCACGACGGCAAACCCTATCGCCTCGGTTTCGCGGTGGGCAACGAGTTCTCCGATCACGTGATGGAGCGCAAGAATTACCTCTACCTGGCCCATTCGAAACTGCGCAGTTGCAGTTATGGCCCGGAGCTTCGGGTCGGCGAATTGCCCCCGCATCTGGCCGGCACCAGCCGCATCCTGCGCGATGGTGAAGTGCTGTGGCAGAACGAATTCCTCAGTGGCGAAGCGAACATGTGCCACAGCCTGGAAAACCTCGAGTACCACCATTTCAAGTACAGCCAGTTCCTGCGCCCCGGCGACGTACACATTCACTTCTTCGGCACCGCGACCCTGTCCTTCGCCGATGGCATTCGCACCCAATCGGGTGACGTGTTCGAGATCAGCCAGGCCGAGTTCGGCGCACCCTTGATCAACGGCATTGAGCCCGTTGAAGCGGCGTTCGAGCCCGGCACCGTCGGCACACTTTAAGGAGATACCCATGACCCGGATTCTTGGTCACAACTACATTGGCGGTCAGCGCAGCGCTACCGGCACCGTCAAACTCCAGAGCATCGACGCCAGCACTGGCGAGGCTTTGCCTCACGATTTCTATCAGGCCACCCTTGAAGAAGTCGACGCCGCCGCAAAGGCTGCCGCCGCCGCTTACCCGGCCTATCGCAGCCTGAGCGCCGAACGACGTGCGCAATTTCTCGATGCGATTGCCGATGAACTGGACGCGTTGGGTGATGACTTTGTCGCCGTGGTCTGTAGCGAAACTGCGTTGCCGGCCGGTCGTATTCAAGGAGAGCGCGGTCGCACCAGCGGCCAGATGCGTCTGTTCGCCAAGGTGCTGCGGCGTGGTGATTTCTATGGGGCGCGGATTGATCGGGCGCTGCCTGAGCGCACACCATTGCCGCGTCCGGATTTGCGTCAGTACCGCATCGGCCTCGGGCCGGTCGCGGTGTTTGGTGCGAGCAACTTTCCGCTGGCGTTTTCCACGGCGGGCGGCGATACCGCTTCGGCATTGGCCGCTGGCTGTCCGGTAGTGTTCAAGGCCCACAGCGGCCACATGGCAACTGCTGAGTGGGTGGCCGAGGCCGTGATCCGCGCTGCCGAGAAAACGTCGATGCCTGCCGGTGTGTTCAACATGATCTACGGCGGCGGGGTGGGTGAAGCGCTGGTCAAGCACCCGGCCATTCAGGCGGTCGGTTTTACCGGTTCGCTCAAAGGTGGCCGTGCGCTGTGCGACATGGCCGCGGCACGTGCGCAGCCGATTCCGGTGTTCGCCGAGATGTCGAGCATCAACCCGGTGATCGTGCTGCCTCAAGCGCTGGAAGCTCGTGCTGAAAGCGTCGCCCGAGACCTCACGGCGTCGGTGGTGCAGGGTTGTGGGCAGTTCTGTACCAATCCGGGGTTGGTGATCGGTATTCGTTCGCCGCAGTTCAGCGCGTTCGTGCAGCAGGTGGCGGGGCTGATGGGCGATCAACCGGCGCAAACCATGCTCAATGCCAGCACCTTGAGCAGCTATGGCAAGGGCCTGCAGAACCTTCTCGCGCATCCGAAGATCGAGCATTTGGCGGGCAGTCCGCAACAAGGTAATCAGGCGCAACCGCAACTGTTCAAGGCCGATGTGAGCCTGTTGCTCGATGGAGATGAAGTGCTGCAAGAGGAAGTATTCGGCCCGACCACGGTGTTCGTCGAAGTGGCGGATCAGGCGCAACTCAATGCCGCGTTGAACGGTCTGCATGGGCAACTGACGGCAACGATCATCGGTGAGCCGGCAGACTTTGAACAATTCGGCGAACTGACACCATTGCTGGAGCAGAAGGTCGGACGAATCCTGCTTAACGGCTATCCGACCGGCGTGGAAGTCTGCGACTCGATGGTTCATGGCGGGCCGTATCCGGCGACGTCCGATGCGCGCGGCACCTCGGTGGGCACCCTGGCCATCGACCGTTTCCTGCGCCCGGTGTGTTTCCAGAACTACCCCGACAGCCTGCTGCCGGAAGCGCTGAAGAATGGCAATCCGCTGCGCATCCAGCGCCTGGTCGACGGCAAGCCATCGCGCGAAGCTCTCTAACGGTTGTACGCAGTCCCTGTGGGAGCGGGCTTGCCCGCGATGACGGCGGCACATTCACCATTGATGTGCCAGACAGATCGCTATCGCGGGCAAGCCCGCTCCCACAGGGTTCTGCTGCAACAATGAGCTATCATTGCCGCTTTCCCCCTGAAAGACATGACTACCATGACTGCCGTAACCAACACCTTGCTCAGCGCCCTCGAACACTGCGACATGCTTGAAATCGACGGGCTGCACGCGTTCGACTTCTCCCTCGATGAAGACGATAACCTGCACATCGAATGCATGGACGGTCGGGCGCTCAAGCGCTGGGAGTTCAGCATGGCGCAGATCGCGGCGGCGACGTTCGATCCCGACTTGAAGAGCTGGATCATTACCGGCGATTCCGGCGAGCACCGGCTGGTGCCTATGGAAGCGTACGGCGGTGGTGATGATGAGGACGGAACGAATGAGGATGCGTAACTTCTGGCCACTGTTGATGGCTGGCAGCGTCGGCGCAATGGGCGTGCAAGCGGCCCCGGTCGACAGTTACGAATTGCTGGTGGGCTCCTACACCGCCGGCCAGAGCCAGGGGATTTATCGTCTGGGTTTCGACAGTCGCACCGGGCAGATCGACGCCACACCCCTGCAGGTGGTGAAGAGCGCCAACCCGTCCTGGCTCGCCGTATCCAAGGATCAACAGCGCCTGTTCGCGGTCAACGAAAACGGCCCGGGCCAGGCGGATCCGGTAGGGCGTATCAGCAGTTATGCAATTGACCCGAAGACCAATGAATTGAACCTGATCAGTCAGGTGCAAACCCTGGGCAACGAGCCGACGCACTCGAGCGTCAGCGGCGATGCCAGTCACGTGTTTGTCAGCAACTACTCGGTGGCTGAAGACCCGGGCGGCACCCTGGCGGTGTTACCGGTGGGCACCGATGGCAAGCTAAAACCCGTGGTGCAGATGAGCAGTCATCCGTCCAGCCGGGTCAACCCCGAGCGGCAGAAGTCGGCGCACGTGCATTCGGTGGTTTCATCGCCAGATGGTCAATACGTGTTTTCCAACGACTTGGGAGCGGACAAGATTTTCGTCTATCGCTTCGATCCCAAGGCCAATCCGGAACGACCGTTGACCGCCGCCAAACCTGCGTCCGTCCAGTTGCCACCTGGTAGCGGGCCGCGACACTTGCTGTTCAGTGCCGATGGCAAGCACGCCTGGCTGACCATGGAAATGAGCGCGCAGGTCGCAGTGTTCGATTACCGCGACGGCAAGCTTGAGCAAACGCAGTTGGTCGATCTGGCGGCGGGCCTGCCGACATCGGGCAAGGCTGCGGCTGCGCTTCACGCCTCCGCCGATGGCAAGTTCCTTTATGTCAGCAACCGTGGCACCACTAATCAGTTGCTGGTGTTCGCCATCGACCCGGCGACCGGGCATCTCAAGGAGCTTCAGCGCCGTTCCGTAGACGGTGATCACCCGCGCGAGTTCAGCCTCGATCCGAGTGGCAAGTTTGTGCTGATTGCCAACCAGAAGAGCAACCAGATTGTCGTCGTCGAGCGCGATGCCAAGACTGGGCTGTTGGGTAAAACCGTGCAGAAACTGCCGATGGATGCCCCCAGCGATCTCAAGTTCCTGGTGCGTCAATAGACCGCAGGCCCCGGTTGATGGGGTCTGCAACCTTCTATTAATGAGACTGATATCGGCTAATGTTGCAAAGCATTTCAAGGCGCCGACCCTCGGGAGTTAAGTTTGCTTCACGGCCCCACCGGGCAAGCAAGCCAACTGAACCCGAGGAATACCGCCATGAACTTCAATGTCTTCTCTGTCATCGCCGCTTCCGCTATCTCTGCCACTGTTGCACTGCCTGCCAGCGCCAACGTTGAAATCAGCGACAGAAAATCCCACGCCCAAAGCTATACCCAGAAATACCTGCAACAGAGCGCCAACTTCTACGCCGCACTGGATCACAAATCCCAACACTGAAATCTGAACCCTGCACCTTTTATGCAGGAGCGAAGTCACTTGCCGATCGAGCTGTAAGCATCGAAGAGCGTTGAAGTGATGTCGCTCCTGCATAACGCGTTTACGACAGCATCATATTGCTATCAATGTATTGCTTGATATCATATGGCCATGAGTTTAAATTTGACGCTGATTTTTTGACTCCTTCCCTAAAAGGATCGACAGCATGGCGATGCGTCTGGCAGTGGTTCTCCTGTTTCTCTATTCCACCCCGATTCTGTCGGCTGCCCAGCCCGTTCCCAACGAGCCGGATGCGGCCCGCGAACGCTTGATGAGTTTTATCGAGGACTGAAACACGCTGGGTTCATGATCAATAAAACTGATAGCTACTATGCATAAAGCTCGCTAGTTATCTTCTGTTTTTTGATCGATTCTGTGGGCACTGAAACATGCCCACGGAGAACACCATGGCCAGCGCAATCATTACTTCTGCCAAATACGGCGCCTACCTGGCCATCGGTTTTTACGTGGCCATGGTGTTGGTCGTCAGCCTTTCGGCTCAATCGCAACAAAGCGTTCAAGCACCGATTCAGGTCGCTTATCCCGCCATTCAATTCGAACACCGCGAGCCAAACGTAGTGGTCGATCATGCCGACATGGCGGGAGTGGTGGGGGCATGAAAGGACGCAAGCTCTGGGTCATCGCCTTCCTGGCGTTCATGACCAATGGCGCTTCTTTGCTTGGGATCGGGCAGGGCTCGGCGGGGTCGGTGGCGCGGGCTATCGAATGCAACCACAACATCGCCCACAACATTCAGACCGCCAAGGCTCTGGAGCTGTTGGTGGGCAATCCGCCGATCAAGTCCAATAGTGAATTCTTCGGGCCGTTCCAGGTGGATTGCTCGGCGTTGGGGATGTGCGCGGTGTTGACCTGAGTCCCCAGTCTAATGTGGCGAGGGAGCTTGCTCCCGCTGGGCTGCGCAGCAGCCCCAAAACCTGCCACTTCATTGTTTCAGACAGTCTTCATCAGCTGATCTACGACTGCTACGCAGCCGAGCGGGAGCAAGCTCCCTCGCCACAAGTGCGCGGTGTTATTTCTGCATCACACCAGTGAACAGATCTGAGTCGATGAAGCGCTGCAACCACGCCTGCAACCGCACATAAGGCGTCTGCCCGAACCACTCGCGATCCACGTGGGCGAACTGCCGCACGAACGGCATCAGGGCGATATCCGCCAGGCTCGGGTGATCGGCCAGCAAGTAGTCACGCCCCTCCAGCAATTCATCCAGCTTGCCCAAGAACACCTCGCCCTCGGCGCGATAAACAGCCATCGGCTGCTCGGGATAACGCTCGGCGTACTTGTAGTGATTCAGATGCACCTTGAACACTTGATCGTTCTCTTCGATCAACGCGGCGCTGTGTTGCTGTCCTTGCGGGTCATCCTTGAGTAACCAGTCCTGCGGATCGTTTTGCGCCAGCGCCCAGCGCATGATGTCCAGGCTCTCATCGATCACCCGCCCATCCACACTCAGCACCGGTACCGTGCCTTTGCCCGACAGTGCAAGCATTTCGTCAGGTTTGGCCTTGAGGCTGACCTCGACGATCTGCACCGCAACCCCCGAATAGCGCAGGGCCATGCGGGCGCGCATGGCGTAGGGGCAGCGGCGGAACGAATACAGCGTATTCATTTCACCTCCAGCGTACTCAGGCCGTTGCCTTGACGGTGAACCTGGATTTGCACCGGGATCCGTTCATGCATTTCCTGCACGTGGGAAATCACCGCGACCTTGCGTCCTTGCGCTTGCAGACCGTCGAGAGCGTCCATGGCCAGTTGCAGGGATTCAGGATCGAGACTGCCGAAGCCTTCGTCGATGAACAGCGATTCGATTTTCAGCGTGCTCGAAGCCATCGACGCCAAACCAAGCGCCAGGGCCAGCGACACCAGGAACGTCTCGCCGCCGGACAGCGAATGCACTGAACGCAGTTCATCGCCCATCTCGGTGTCCATCACCAATAACCCGAGCATGCTGCCGCCGCGTTTCAAGCGATAGCGCCGCACCAGTTGGCGCAGCTGGACGTTGGCGTGATGCACCAGCAAATCGAGGTTGTAGGCCTGGGCGATTTTGCGGAAGGTGTCGCCGGTGGCCGAACCGATCAGCGCACTCAAACGTGCCCAACGCTGGTACTCGGCGTAGGCGTCGGCAACCTGCTGCGCCAGCGCCTGATTGGCATTCTGTCGACGTTGATCCTCGGCCTGTTCGGCGCGCAATTCGGCGCATCGGTGCTCGCTGGCAGCGAACAGGTTTTGCAGCTCGACCAGCGTCGTGGCCAGTTGTTCGGCGTCGAGATTGCCGTTGTGCTGCGCCTGATGATCGAGCAAGCGTTGATCGCGCTCCTGCAACAGCACTTTGGCTTGCTCGATGGCCTTTTCGCTCTGCTGCAATCGTTGACGCAGTTCGCTGACCTGTTGGTCGTCGATGCCGAGCAAATCTTCCAGTCCGCCGTCGTCCAGTTCTGGATGTTGTGCGCGCCAGTCGGCGATCTTGGCGCTCAGCTCGCGGTCTTCGGTTTCCAGCGCTAGCAGTCGTTCTTGCTGAGCCTTCAGCTCAGCGGCCAGTTGCACAAGCCGCGTGCGCACGGTTTGCAGTTCCTGATTGGCCGTCGCTTCGGCAGTGCGCGCCTGCTCGACGGCCTGATCCAGTTGCTGCTGCCACTGTTCGGCGCTGGCATGTTCGCCCAGCAGTTGCGTCAGTTTTTCCTGGCAAGCCTGTTGCTGCCCGGTCAGCGCCGTGAACTGCTGCTGCGCAGCTTCCTGTTGCTGGATGCGGGTCTGCTGTTGGTACTGTTCTTTCTCTAGCGTCTGCTGGCGCTGTTGCTGTTCGCCGAGTTCTTCGCGCTGCTGGTCGAGTTGTTGCAGGCGCTGGGCGATCTGCCGGTCGAGCTGCATGAAGGTCGCGGCGGGTTCGTTGCGCAAGGCCTCCAGCGTGTCAGCCGGGAGCAGGGTGCTGAACGCCTTCAGTTCTTCATCCAGACGATGGCGATCACTGCTCAATTCACGTTGTTGGTTGATCAGGTGTTGTGTGGCTTGCTGACTCGCCGTTTCCGCGCTGCGCAGTTGTTGCGCAAGGCGTGCGGCATCCTGTTGCAGGGTGAGCAGGGCGGTTTGCCGTTGTTCGTCCTGCGTGATGCTCTGGTTCAACTGGCTGCTTTGTTGCGTTAGCCAGGCATCACGTTTACTTGCGTCCTGGGCCAACAGTTGCGCGGACAGTGGGTGCGCTTCCAGGCTCGGCGTCAGGCCTTGTTGCTGACTCGCGAGCTGTTCCTGCTGTTGCAGCAGTTCTTTTTGCTGAGCAATCAAACCGCCGACTTCGGCACGCAGATCGGTGAGTTTTTCCTTGAGCAGATCCACCGTTTTCTGAGCGTTGGCCTGTTCGCTTTCATCATGGCGGCCGAGGCTTTGCAGCAAGGCTTCAGGCTGATGATAAGGATGGTCCGGGCTGCCACAAACCGGGCACGGCTGATCGTCCTGCAACTGCGCGCGCAGTTCTTCGACACTGGCACTGCGCGCCAGACGCTGACGCTCCAGCAGTTCGCGGGTAACGGTCAGGGTCTGTTCGGCGACGCTCAGTTCGGCCTTGGTCTTCACCCCGTCCTGGGTCAGACGATCGCGGTCTTGCTGAGCGGCGAGTTGCCGCTGCTGAAGCTCGGCACCGCGCTTGTCCAGTTCCTGCTGGCTGGCCCATAGCCGCGTCAACTCTTCAAAGGCCCGCAGTTGCTTGCGGTTGTCCTGCAGCAGACTGCCGAGGATCTGAATCTGCTCGGCCACCGCTTCAGGCTCGGCGCCGGCTTCTTTGTACAGCACCTCAAGGCTCTGGCGCTGGGTGGCCAGTTCGTCGGCGGCACGAGCGGCGCTTTGCTCGAGGGCGGCCAGTTCGGCCTGGCCCTTGTTCAGGCGATTGCCGATCAGCATCAGTTGTTGCAGGCGATCGCGGTAGGCGTTCCAGGCATCGCTCAATGGCGCCAGATGGGTGCTCTGCTCAAGCTCCCCGGCAATCCGTTGCAACCGTTCGGCGACCTGTTTCTGTTGGTCGAGCAAACCCTGAATCGTGCCCTGGCCCTGAGTGCAGGCCTGTTCTGCCTGCTGCTTGAGGTCGGCACTGAGGCTGGCGTCCTTGACCAGGCGGGCGAGGGTACTTTGCTCCTCGAAGGCCTGACGCAGCAGGGGTGCACTGGAGGTGTGTTGGCTTTGCGCTTGGGTCAGCGCCGTTTGCGCAGCGCTCAGGCTCTGTTCGAGTTGAGCCTGTCGCTCGCTCAGCTCGCTTTGCTGTTGCGTGTGTTGCTGAATCTGCGCCGCCAACGGCGTGAGCTGGGCGGTAAGTTCGGTCTTGCGCGCGAACTGATGCCGCTGCGGGGCCAATTGCTCCAGGCGAGTCAGCTTCAAGCGCTCGCCGGCCAGGCTGTTCCAGTGTTGCTGGGCAGATTGCAGTTGCTCGGTGGCGCTCTGTTGCGAGTCTTGCAACTGGCGCAGGTCCTTGAGCCAGGTGTGTTGCAACTCCAACTGTTTGAGCTGCGCCTGCTGGGTCTTGAGTTGCTGCTGAGCCTCGTTGAAGCGCTCATCGAGTTCGGCCCGGGCTTCTGGCGACAGAGGCGTCACCCCGGTGGCCTGATCCTGCAACAGCTTGTGGGCTTCGCGAGCTTCCTTGGTCTTGTCGAAGGCGCGGCGACCGAGACGGGTGTAGAGCGCGGTGTCGGTGAGCTTTTCCAGCAGCTCGCTGCGGTCGTTGTCGTCAGCCTTGAGGAAGGCGCTGAACTCGCTCTGAGCCAGCATTACAGCGCGGGTGAACTGTTCGAAGTTCAGGCCCAGCGCGGCTTCGAGCTGTGCTTTGTATTCGCCTTTCTGGCTGGCCAGCAGTTGATCCTGATCGATGTCACGCAGGCTCTGGCGACTGGCTTGCAGTTTGCCGCCGGCCTTTTCCCGGGCGCGATTGGCCTCCCAGCGAGCGCGATAGCGGCGACCGTCGATGCCGACGAAATCCACTTCTGCATAGCCTTCGCCGGTGCCGCGACGCAGCAGGGTGCGCGGGTCGCCGGTGCCGATTTCGCCATCGGCATCCGGGACTTTGGCGTCCCGGCCCGTGTTGCTGAGGCGCGGCACGGCGCCAAACAGCGCCAGGCACAGGGCGTCGAGCAGTGTGCTTTTGCCCGCACCGGTCGGCCCGGTAATCGCGAACAGGCCGGCACTGGCCAAGGGCTCCGCAGTGAAGTCGATTTCAAACGGCCCAGCCAGGGAGGCGAGGTTTTTCAGGCGGATCGCGAGAATTTTCATGGCTGTTCGCTCTCCATCTGCACGTCTTGCAACAGCTCGGCGAAGTCCTTGAGCGTTTGCTCGTCGACCTCGCTGCCATAGTTGTCCTGCCAGGCGCGGCTGAACAGTTCCTGGGGCGAAAGCTGATCCAGTTCGATCAACGTTGTGCCGTCATCGACGCCGTCGCGGCTGCCGTTGCCGGCGTACTCGGCGGCAATCCGCACCAGCCGCACGGCTTTGCCTTGCAGGGCGGTTTCCACTTGGTGACGCAGGTCCGGTTGCGGTTCGTCGAGACGGACCCGCACTTCCAGCCACGGCTGGCGCTGGATATCGGCGAGCAGGTCGATGTTGGGAAGGTCGGCCAGTTGCAACAGGATTTCTGCCAACGGCGCGGAGCCGAGGCGTTGCAAGTGGACAGAGCGCGGAATCAGGCGCGGTTCGACACTGACCAATGTTTCGCCATCGAGCTGAATGTCGAGGATCTGATGCGGGTAATTGATCTCGGAGAACGACAAGGGAATCGGCGAGCCGCAGTAGCGAATGCGCTCTTCACCGTTGACCTTCTGCGGCTTGTGCAAATGCCCGAGGGCGACATAACTGATGCTCGGCCCGAACAGACTGGCGGGCAGGGCTTCGGCGTTGCCGATGATCAAACTGCGTTCGGAGTCTTCCGAGACCGAACCGCCAGCCATGTGCGCATGGCTGATGGCGATCAGCGCCTGGCCCGGCTTGCGCTTGGCGTTGGCCGCTTCGATCAGCCATTCATGAACCTGGCCGATGCCGCGCAAGTAGTTATCACCCAAATGCGCGCCGGTCACTTCGGCCGGGCGCAGGAACGGCAACGCCAGGCACCAGGCGGCAATTTCGCCGCTGGCATCCGGCAACGGCAACAACAAACGTTCGGCATCCAGTTGCCCGTCATCGAGCCACAGCACGCGACCGAGGGCGTGAGTGCGCAAGCGCCGCATCAACGGCGCGGGCAGTTCGATGCGCGAGCCGGAGTCGTGGTTGCCGGCGATCATCACGATGGTCAGCAACGGCTGCTGCTCGTGGGCGCTGACGATGAAATCGTAGAGGCGTTCCTGGGCTTTGACCGGCGGGTTGACCGTGTCAAAGATATCGCCGGCGATCAGCAGCACATCAGGCTGATCCAGCTTCAGCTGACGCAGCAGCCAGTCAAGGAAACAGGCGTGCTCGAAATCGCGCTCCTGGCCGTGCAGGTTCTGCCCAAGGTGCCAGTCGGAGGTGTGAAACAGGCGCAAGGCGTACTCCGCAACAAAATAAGGTGATGGCCGCGAGGAAAATGATGGCGGCTAAAGAGGGGAGAGTTTACTGGCAAACACATGGGATGGCGCGATGGATCTGATCGAACCGAAGACCTGTGGCGAGGGAGCTTGCTCCCGTTCGGCAGCGCAGCAGGCGCAAAATGGCTGAAGCGTTATGCCAGAAGAAACGAGTGATGTGGTTTTGGGGCCGCTTCGCAGCCCAGCGGGAGCAAGCTCCCTCGCCACAGGGGACAATGATTATTTCGGATAAAGCGGCGGCAACCCGGTATCGCCAACCAGGTCTTGAACCCCTTCGGCCGTCGGGATCGCACGAATCGCGCGCCAGAGATCCTCGCCCTGCCAGTACTGGCCGGTTTCGCTGTACAGCGCGCCGTTCAAGCCGTCCAGTGCATCGGACAGCGGTACAAAACGCGCCGCCATGTCGGCCAGGGTTTCCGGTTGTTGTCGGGCCCAGGCGTCGAGGGCCTGGCGAGTGGCGTGGGAGTCGTTGGCCTGGCAGGCGCGCTTGAGGTCGTCGAGCAGAGTGCGTGGGCTCGGGCCGGTCTGCGCCGCCCGCAGGATCGCCGGTTGCCAGCGGGCGCGCCACCAGAGGCCGAAGCCCAGCAGGGTGGTGCAGGCCAGGATCACGGTGCTGAGTTTCCACCAGAGGGCTTCGTTGTTGGCACCGGACATCACCTGCGGGCTGCCCGCCGGGGTATCGACAATCAGGCTTGGATTGCTCGCCACTTGCAGCGTACGGGCCGGCAGGCTGCTGTGTTCCAGGTGATCCTCGAAGGTGTTCCACCAGACCACTTCAACGCTGGGCAAGTCAATGTTGCCGGTGCGGGTCGGCACCAGGGCTTCACGGTCCTCGCGACTGCCGATCAAGCCGCGCTCGCTGCTCTGGTTGCCCAGCACCGGTTGATCCGGGTAGCGCCGCAGGCCGTTGATCTCGGTGGCGGGCAACGGTGGCAATTGCGAACTGGCGAGGCCTTCGGCGTTCAGAGTCAAGCTGCGGGTCAGCGAGTCGCCGACCTGCAAATGATCCGGTTCCGGGCTCCAGCTTTCGCCGAGGCTCAGGCTGCGGGCCGGCAGCCAGGGCACATCGGCCGGATACGTGCCGGGTTTGGCCTTGACCGTCAGCGGGATCTCGGCGGATTTGACGCGCATCTGCTTGCCCGGTTTCGGCCCTTGAGGTGTTGCGTCCTGGGACGGCCGGGTATCGACCGGCGTGGCACTGAACATCTGCGCCGGAATGGTCAATTCACCGCTGTGCTGCGGGTAGATCGCGTAGCGCATTTCGATCACGCCATGGCGCAATCCGTTGATGACTTTTTCGTAGGTGCGCGACTCGCCCAGCTGTTCGATGCGCGCATCGGGAATCTGCAACGGGGTCAGGCTGCTGTCGTCGTACAGCGACACCGAATGGTAGATGCGCAAGGTCAGGATCGCCTGAGCCTGTACATAGACGCTGTTCTGGTCGAGGCTGGCCTCGATGAACACCGGCGCCAGTGTGTTGCTGCTGTCCTGGGTTTCGCTCTCGATCACCTGCACGGTAATCGGCTGGCTCTGAACGTCGCCCAGTTGCAGCGATGGAATCACCACGCTGCCGTTTTGCCGGGGCAGCAGGGTGATGATCCAGCGGGTGGTTGCCTGAGTGTCGCCGTTGAGGGTGTTCAGTTGGTTGACCTGGCGGGTGCCGCGCACTTCGAACAGCGGCTCCAGTGGGGTCAGGTCGGGTTTACCGAACTGGGTCACGTCGCTGGTCTCCAGGGTCAGTTCGACCGTCTCGCCGGAATTCAGGCGGCTGCGATCGACGCTGGCGACCAGCTCCGCAGCCTGGGCCTGAACGGTGCAGAGCAACAGGGCGGGCAACAATGCGAGCAAGAAGGCGGTGAAGCGGGTCATCGAGTTTTTTCCTGATCCTGATGTTGTTGCTGTTCGTACCAGAATTTGCGTCTGAGCAATTCGCCGGGGTCATCCGGGATCTTGCGCAGCCATTGCTCCAGCGCCTGGCGCTGTTCGCCTTCAATCGTGTCGCTGGCCGGGCGTCGCGGTGGCGTGGTGCTTTGCTCATCGCCCAACTCGCTGCCCGGGACTTCATTGGCGCCCGGTTGCGGTGGCGTCGTGGGCGGCTGCCCGGCGTCCGGCGTGCTCTGCTCGGCGTCGGTTTTCGGCTCGCCATTGCTGGGTTGGGTGGCGCTGCCCGGCGGCGGTTCCTGGGTGATGGTTTCGGTTTTGCCATCGGCGGTTTTGTCCGGCTCGACGGGCGGCGCTGAGGTTTTCTGCTTGAGCAGGCTTTCCACCAGTGTCTTATTGGTCAGGGCCGGGCGCAGATCCGGTTGACGTTCCAGTGCTTGATCGTAAGCATCCAGCGCCGCTTCCAGCTCACCGCTTTTGGCCAGGGCGTTACCCCGATTGTAGTGGGCGTGGGCATCGGTGCCTTGGGTAAACCGCTGGGCGGCGCCACTGTAGTCGCCGGCCTCATAGAGCGCCACGCCTTGCCACTGCGGGTCTTCGAAATGCTGCGCGGCCTCGGCCGGGCGCTTTTGTTTGAGCAAATGCAGGCCCTGCTGATCGGGACGCAGCCACAAGTCCTCGAAATCGAAGGCGTAGCTCGGTTGCGGCAGCAGGAACAGCAGCGGCAGGCAGAACAGCCAGCCACGGCGCCCGGCGCAGGCGGCCAGCAATAACAGCGGCAGCAGCAGCCAATAGCCCTGATCGGCCCAAGTGTCGAGGCGCAACGTCTGACCGTCGTTGCGCAGATCCCGTGGGCCATCAAGCAGGCCGAGGCCGCGCAGGTCGGCATCGTCCAGACGCGCCTGGCGATAACGTCCGCCCAGGCCGTTGGCAAAGGCTTTGAGGCTGGGGCCGTCCAGGCGGGGCACCAGAATGGCGCCCAGGTCATCCTTGAGGAAACTGCCGTCATCCTGCGCGACCGGCGCCCCTTCGGCGGTGCCGATACCGAGCATCAGAAATTGCGTGGACCTGTCGTCCAGCGCCTGACGAATCCCTTGGCGCTCCTGTTCCGTCAGCGACGAACCGATCAGCAGGATCCGACCCTGGCCGAGGGCGCCCTGATCCAGCAGCGCAAGGGCCTTGGTCACCGCCAGATCGGCACGATGACCGGCCAGGGGCATCAGCGACGGCTTGAGTGCATCCACCAGGTTGCGGCTGGTCGACAGATCATCCGACAGCGGTACCAAGGTGTGGGCGCTGCCGGCGTAGACGATGATTGCTGTCTGCGCGTCGCTGCGGTTTTGCAGCAGGTCGAACAGTTTGCGCCGGGCATGTTCCAGCCTGTTCGGCGCACTGTCGGTGGCGAGCATTTCCGGGGTCAGCTCAAGCAACACCACCAGCGGGTCGGCGGGTTTCTGGCTGGTTTGTTCGACGCGCTGCCAGCTCGGCCCCAGCAGGGCCAGCACGGTCAGCACCCAGGCCAGACCCAGGGCGACCCATGGCAGTCTGCTTTCGCGACCGCTGCCACCGCTGAGCAACGCGGCATGGAAGGCCGGTGGCAGAATCATTTGCCAGCGCCCGGCGCGTTTTTGCCGGTGCCAGAGTTGCCAGAGCAACCAGCCCAGCAACGGCAGCAACAGCAGCCACCAGGGGCGGAACCAGTGCGGCCAGAGCGCAATCATCGGCGCCTCCGCAGACGCAGGCGTTTAAGCCGCTGACGCCAGTCGGGCAGTTGGGTTTGCAGAAACCGCTCTTTGTTAAACAGCTTCTTGGTAAGCAGCCGTTGCAACGGATTGTCCGGCCAGCGCTCGCGGATCACCAGCAGCATGCTCAACAGCAGCGCCATTGCCAAAGGCCAGTGATACAACGCTTGGGCCGGGCGGGCCTGAGTGGGTTGCTGGGTCACCGGTTCCAGTTTGTCGAGGGTGCGCTTGATCGCCTGCAATTCCTCGCCGTCGTGGGCGCGGAAGTACTGGCCGCCGGTGGCTTGGGCGATGGCTTTCAAGGCCGGTTCGTCGAGGTCCAGGCTCGGGTTGATGCCCAGGAATCCCAGGGTGCCGCTTTGTTCCGGGTCGGCGCCGATACCGATCGGGTAGATTTTCACCCCTTCGTTGGCCGCCAGTCGGGCGGCGGTCAGCGGGTCGATCTCGCCGCCATTGTTGGCGCCGTCGGTGACCAGAATCAGCACACGGCTTTGGGCCGGGCGTTGCCGCAGGCGTTTGAGGGCCAGGCCGATGGCATCGCCGATGGCCGTGTTTTTGCCGGCGATACCGATCCG
Organism: Pseudomonas sp. F-14 TE3482; assembly: GCF_053629455.1. NCBI lineage: Bacteria > Pseudomonadati > Pseudomonadota > Gammaproteobacteria > Pseudomonadales > Pseudomonadaceae > Pseudomonas > Pseudomonas sp. F-14 TE3482. The sequence goes on along the minus strand of NZ_JBRJII010000001.1, from coordinate 5,099,136 downwards.
CGCTTCGTCGAGCCACACGCGCACGGTGTGCCGGTCGAAAGTCAGCGGCGCTTGAAGGTAGGCCTGACTGCCGAACAGGATCAAGCCGACCCGGTCGCCGTCGCGGCTTTCAAGAAAATCACCGAGCAGATGTTGCACCAGTGTCAGTCGGCTGACGTCTTCGTTCTGCCACTGCATGTCGGGGAAATCCATGGAGCCGGACACGTCCACCGCCACCAGCAAGTCGCGGCCGCTGGCGGCAATCGGCAGGGGCTCGCCGAGCCATTGCGGGCGTGCGGCAGCGATCAGCAATAACAGCCATAGCAGAATGAATGGGGCTTGCTGGCGCCACGCCGGCAGATTCGCCCGGGCGCGGCGGCGAGCGAGGCCTTCCAGTTCGTTGAGGAAGCTGACCTTGAGCGCTGGTTCGCCACTGTCGGCCACCGGCAGCAGCACCCGCATCAGCCAGGGCAGTGGCAGCAGGGCGAAGATCCACGGCCAGGCGAACTCAAACATGTTTGCGAATCCAGGTGTCGACCGCTTGAGTCAGGCCAGCGATGGCCTTGTCGTCGAGTTTGCATTCGGGTTTGTAGGCGCCTTCCACCAGCACCATCCAGCGCGTAAGGCCGGCGGCCGGACAGCGGTTGTCAAGGAACGCCAGCCACTTGCGCCCGTTAAGGGTGTGGCTCTGGCTGTAGGGGTAATGGTTGCGACACAGGCGTTTGAGCAAGCCATTGAGTTGCTGCAGCCAGGCACCGGCCGGGGCGCCGTCGTAAGGTTTGGGCATCAGAGCGAGTTCGGCCAAGGCCGCGAGACGCACCGGGTCCAGCGGTTGTTCGGCGCGCACGACAGGACGTTTGTTCACAATGAAACGGCGCAACTGCCACAGGCCGAAACCGATCAATGGCAGCAATAACAGCAGCAGCCACCAGCCTGGTGCCGGTGGCCAGAAGCCGATCGGTGGCGGGGAAATCAGCGGTTGCAGTTGGTCGAGGCTGCTCATCGACTTTTTCCCGGACGCTGCGGGTTCAGGTATTCGCGCAGTTGCTCGACCATTTCGCTCTGGGTGCTCAAAGGCATCAGCAATACCCGCAACTTTTGCGCCAGCAGCTCCCACCGGGCGATGCGCGCTTCCGCTTGTGCGCGATAGGCCTGGCGCAAGTCGAAATTCAATGTGTCGAGTTCCAGTTGCGCTCCCCGTTCCGCAAAGCGTAAAAGCCCGGCAGCGGGCAGGGCGTGATCCAGCGGGTCGGACACGGGTAGCAGCAACAGGTCGCAATGACGTGACAACAGGCTCAACTGTTGCTCGGCACCGTCGGACAAGGCGCGTTCGTCGCAGATCACGATTACCAGGCTCCCGGGACGCAACACTTCCCGGGCGCGGCGCAGGGCAATGCCGAAGGCGTCGCGGTCTGGCTCGCGTTCAGTGTGCAGCGACTGATTGACCCGCACCAGTCGGTTGAGCAATTGCAGCAGGCTCTGTTTGCTGCGTCGCGGTTTGATCTCGTAGTGCTCGTCGTCGCCGAACACCAGCCCGCCGACCCGGTCGTTATGGCCCAGCGCGGCCCAGCCAATCAGGCTCGCCGCCTGGGCGGCCAGCACTGATTTGAACATCAGTCCGGAGCCGAAAAACAGCCGGCGGCTCTGTTCGACCATGATGAAAATCGGTCGCTCGCGTTCTTCGTGGAACAGCTTGGTGTGGGGCTCCTGGGTCCGGGCGGTGACGCGCCAGTCGATGCTTCGCACGTCATCGCCGGCCTGATACACCCGCACCTGATCGAAGTCCACTCCGCGCCCGCGCAGTTTGGAATGGTGCAGGCCGATCAGCGGGCTGCGCTGGCTCGGCGTGGAAAACAACTGCACTTCGCGCACGCGATGACGCATCTGGATCAGCTCGGAAAGGCTGACACGGATGCCCGGCTCGGGCGGCAGGAGGGCGTTCATCGGGGTCAAGCGACGGCTACGACGTCGAGAATCCGCTGGACCACCCGGTCCTGGTCGATGCCAGCGGCTTCGGCTTCGAAGGAAAGAATGATGCGGTGGCGCAACACATCGAACAGCACCGCCTGAATGTCTTCCGGGCTGACGAAATCGCGACCGGCCAGCCAGGCGTGGGCCCGGGCGCAACGGTCCAGGGCGATGGAGCCGCGCGGACTGGCGCCATAGGCGATCCATTCGGCCATTTCCGGGTCGAACTTGGCGGGGATGCGCGTGGCCATGACCAGTTGCACCAGGTATTCCTCCACGGCGTCGGCCATGTACAACCCGAGGATTTCCTTGCGCGCGGCGAAAATCGCCTGCTGGCTGACCCGGCGCTCGGGTTTGGTTTCGCCGTGCAGCGCTTCACCGCGGGCCTGTTGCAGAATCCGGCGCTCGACGGTGGCATCAGGGAAGCCGATTTTCACGTGCATCAGGAAACGGTCGAGCTGGGCTTCGGGCAGCGGGTAGGTGCCTTCCTGCTCGATGGGGTTTTGCGTGGCCATGACCAGAAACAGCGGCGACAGGTCGTAGGTGCTGCGCCCGACGCTGACCTGGCGTTCGCCCATGGCTTCAAGCAGGGCCGACTGAACCTTGGCCGGGGCACGGTTGATTTCGTCCGCCAGTACCAGATTGTGGAAGATCGGGCCTTGCTGGAATACGAAACTGCCGGTTTCCGGGCGATAGATTTCCGTGCCGGTGATGTCGGCTGGCAGCAGGTCGGGGGTGAACTGGATGCGATGGAACTGTGCTTCGATGCCTTCGGCGAGCTCTTTGATGGCCTTGGTCTTGGCCAGGCCCGGGGCGCCTTCGACCAGCATGTGGCCGTCGGCGAGCAAGGCGATGAGCAAGCGCTCGATGAGTTTTTCCTGGCCGAGAATCTGCGTTGAAAGAAAGGTTCGCAGCGCGAGCAGCGCTTCACGATGTTCCATCGATGACTGTTCCTGGAAAGGGTGACCGAAGACGTTCGAATAACGCCAGGGCTGGGGGCGTTACTTTAATCCATCGCGGGGTGCGGCGACTAACGGCATTTTGTGCAAAGTGCGGGAATTGATGGGCAAAATTGTTGGAAATTTGTAGGGTGGGCCGGGCGGTGGCTGTTCTGGCCTCATCGCGGGCAAGCCCGGCTCCCACAAGTTTCAGTGGTGTGCTTGCAATCTATGCAACACATCAGGCCCTGTGGGAGCGGGCTTGCCCGCGATGAGGCCCGCCCGAATACCATCAGAGCTGGCTGATGTAAGTGCCGGTGCCTTTAAGGATGTTCTGCAAGGTCTCTTCCACTTCCGCCAGATCCTGCGCGTCGGTGCTGTGCAGGATTTCCAGCGAATCTTCGCCATCGAGCACATCGGCGTCCGCGGCGGCGATTTCGATCAGCAGACGGTCAGGGCTGAGGGTGACTTTCACTCCGTTGAGGGCCGAAGGCTTGTCGTGGAAGATGATCTCCAGCTCATCCTCGTCCGGAAAGCGGCTCATCAGGAACATTTCGCCCTCGGCGCTGGTGCAGCAGAGCATGGCCAAGTTGTCTTCTTCTTCGTCGCACGGGTTGACGATCAAGAGGTCAGTTGTCATTTGCATGGGGAAAATCCTGGCTCGGCGAGCGTGGTGAACGTTACAAAAAGCAATTCTGCCAGCCCTGGGGAATTTCTGCTCGGCTGAGTGTCAGAAGATGTGTCGTGAACATTCGGGGTGTTACTGGTCATTATTGGCACGCATGTACCGTAAAACCGGGCATAAAACGCCCGTTTTGCGACACGGCTGCTAATGTTGTTCGAGGCACCTGCCGCGCGCTGCGTACCGTTGACCGAATATGTCGCAGCGCTGCAAGCATGGCCCTTGCCGCAGTCGTTAAGCTGCGCAACGGATGAGCACCCGTAAAGGCATTGCCTGTTGCCTTGGCAGTCGTTTTTGCAGATGCCCATTCTTGGAAGGTGAATGTGACCTGAGTGTCTCGTCCAGCTTCATCCACCTGTCATCCTGTTTCCTCTGCCCGAGAATCAGGAACAGGGTGACGGATTGCCCCGAAAGGGGTTTGCACGCGACGCTTCCATCAATAACAAGCCCAAGCGGAGTACCACAGATGGCGTTCTTCACCGCAGCCAGCAAAGCCGACTTCCAGCACCAACTGCAAGCGGCACTGGCGCAGCACATCAGTGAACAGGCACTGCCACAAGTGGCGCTGTTCGCTGAACAATTCTTCGGCATCATTTCCCTGGACGAGCTGACCCAGCGTCGGTTGTCCGACCTCGCCGGCTGCACCCTTTCTGCGTGGCGCCTGCTTGAGCGCTTCGATCACGCGCATCCGCAAGTGCGCGTCTACAACCCCGATTACGAACGCCACGGCTGGCAGTCGACCCACACCGCGGTCGAAGTGCTGCACCACGACCTGCCATTCCTGGTGGACTCGGTGCGCACCGAGCTGAACCGTCGCGGCTACAGCATTCATACCCTGCAAACCACTGTGCTGAGCGTGCGTCGCGGCAGCAAGGGCGAGCTGCTGGAAATCCTGCCCAAAGGCACCCAGGGCGAAGGCATTCTGCAAGAATCGCTGATGTACCTGGAAATCGACCGTTGCGCCAACACGGCCGAACTGAACGTCCTGACCAAAGAGCTGGAGCAGGTTCTCGGTGAAGTCCGCGTCGCGGTCGCCGATTTCGAACCGATGAAAGCCAAGGTCCAGGAGCTGATCGAAGGCATCGACAACAGCCAATTCATCATCGACGCCGACGAAAAGTCCGAAATCAAGAGCTTCCTGGAATGGCTGGTGGGCAACCACTTCACTTTCCTGGGCTACGAAGAATTCGTGGTGGGCGAGGATCAGAACGGCGGTCACATCGAATATGACCAGAACTCGTTCCTCGGCCTGACCAAACTGCTGCGTGCCGGCCTGACCGTCGACGATCTGCGCATCGAAGACTACGCCGTGAACTACCTGCGCGAACCGACACCGCTGTCGTTCGCCAAGGCTGCACACCCAAGCCGTGTCCACCGTCCGGCTTACCCGGATTACGTGTCGATCCGCCAGATCGATGCCGATGGCAAGGTCATCAAGGAATGCCGCTTCATGGGCCTGTACACCTCGTCGGTGTATGGCGAAAGCGTGCGGGTCATTCCTTACATCCGTCGTAAGGTCGAGATCATCGAACAGCGTTCGGGCTTCCAGGCCAAGGCTCACTTGGGCAAGGAACTGGCCCAGGTACTCGAAGTACTGCCCCGCGATGACTTGTTCCAGACCCCGGTGGACGAGCTGTTCACCACCGTGATGTCGATCGTACAGATCCAGGAACGCAACAAGATCCGTGTGTTCCTGCGCAAAGACCCGTACGGCCGTTTCTGCTACTGCCTGGCCTACGTGCCGCGCGACATCTACTCCACCGAAGTGCGCCAGAAGATCCAGCAAGTGCTGATGGATCGCCTGAAAGCCTCGGACTGCGAGTTCTGGACCTTCTTCTCCGAGTCTGTGCTGGCCCGTGTGCAACTGATTCTGCGGGTCGATCCGAAGAACCGTCTGGACATCGACCCGGTTCTGCTGGAAAAAGAAGTGGTACAGGCCTGCCGCAGCTGGCAGGACGACTACGCGAGCCTGGTGGTCGAGAGCTTCGGCGAAGCCCAGGGCACCAACGTGCTGGCCGACTTCCCGAAAGGCTTCCCGGCTGGTTACCGCGAGCGTTTCGCCGCCCACTCAGCTGTGGTCGACATGCAGCACCTGCTGAGCCTGAGCGAAAAAAATCCGCTGGTCATGAGCTTCTATCAGCCGCTGGCCCAGGTCTCCGGTCAGCGCATGCTGCACTGCAAGCTGTATCACGCCGACACCCCGCTGGCGTTGTCCGACGTGTTGCCGATCCTGGAAAACCTCGGCCTGCGCGTGCTGGGTGAGTTCCCGTATCGCCTGCGCCACAACAGCGGCCGCGAATTCTGGATTCACGACTTCGCGTTCACCGCCGCCGAAGGCCTGGAACTCGACATCCAGCAACTCAACGACACCTTGCAGGACGCTTTCGTCCACATCGTGCGTGGCGATGCCGAGAACGATGCCTTCAACCGCCTGGTGCTGACCGCCGGCCTGCCATGGCGCGATGTGGCGCTGCTGCGTGCCTACGCTCGTTACATGAAGCAGATCCGCCTGGGCTTCGACCTGGGTTACATCGCCAGCACCCTGAACAACCACACCGACATCGCTCGCGAGTTGACCCGGTTGTTCAAGACCCGTTTCTACCTGGCGCGCAAGCTTGCCAGCGACGATCTGGAAGACAAGCAGCAACGCCTGGAACACGCGATTCTGGCAGCACTGGACGATGTTCAGGTGCTGAACGAAGACCGCATCCTGCGTCGTTACCTGGACCTGATCAAAGCGACCCTGCGGACCAACTTCTACCAGACCGATGCCCACGGTCAGAACAAGTCCTACTTCAGCTTCAAGTTCAACCCGCACCAGATTCCAGAGCTGCCCAAGCCGGTACCGAAGTTCGAAATCTTCGTTTACTCGCCTCGCGTCGAAGGTGTGCACCTGCGCTTCGGCAACGTTGCTCGCGGTGGTCTGCGCTGGTCCGACCGTGAAGAAGACTTCCGCACCGAAGTCCTGGGCCTGGTAAAAGCCCAGCAAGTGAAGAACTCGGTCATCGTGCCGGTGGGGGCGAAGGGAGGCTTCCTGCCGCGTCGCCTGCCGCTGGGCGGCAGTCGTGACGAGATCGCGGCCGAGGGCATCGCCTGCTACCGCATCTTCATCTCGGGCCTGTTGGACATCACCGACAACCTGAAAGACGGCGCGCTGGTACCGCCGGCCAACGTCGTGCGTCATGACGACGATGACCCGTACCTGGTAGTGGCGGCAGACAAGGGCACTGCGACCTTCTCCGACATCGCCAACGGCATCGCCATCGACTACGGCTTCTGGCTCGGCGACGCCTTTGCGTCCGGTGGCTCGGCTGGTTACGACCACAAGAAAATGGGCATTACCGCCAAGGGCGCGTGGGTCGGCGTACAACGCCACTTCCGCGAGCGCGGCATCAATGTTCAGGAAGACAGCATCACTGTGGTGGGCGTCGGCGACATGGCCGGTGACGTGTTCGGTAACGGCTTGCTGATGTCCGACAAGTTGCAACTGGTCGCTGCTTTCAACCACCTGCACATCTTCATCGACCCGAACCCGGAGCCTGCCAACAGCTTCGCCGAGCGTCAGCGTCTGTTCGACTTGCCGCGTTCGGCGTGGTCGGACTACGACACCAGCATCATGTCCGAAGGCGGCGGGATCTTCTCGCGCAGCGCAAAAAGCATCGCGATTTCCCCGCAGATGAAAGAGCGTTTCGACATTCAGGCTGACAAGCTGACCCCGACCGAACTGCTGAATGCCTTGCTCAAGGCACCGGTAGACCTGTTGTGGAACGGCGGTATCGGCACCTACGTGAAAGCCAGCACCGAAAGCCACGCCGATGTCGGCGACAAGGCCAACGATGCACTGCGCGTGAACGGCAACGAACTGCGCTGCAAAGTCGTGGGCGAGGGCGGTAACCTCGGTATGACTCAGCTGGGTCGTGTCGAATTCGGCCTCAATGGCGGCGGTTCCAACACCGACTTCATCGACAACGCCGGTGGTGTGGACTGCTCCGACCACGAAGTGAACATCAAGATCCTGCTGAACGAAGTCGTGCACGCCGGCGACATGACCGACAAGCAACGTAACCAGTTGCTGGCGAGCATGACCGACGAAGTCGGCAACCTTGTGCTTGGTAACAACTACAAGCAGACTCAGGCCCTGTCCCTGGCGGCACGTCGTGCCTTCGTGCGGATTGCCGAATACAAACGTCTGATGAACGATCTGGAAAGCCGCGGCAAGCTGGATCGCGCCATCGAGTTCCTGCCGGCTGAAGAAGCGATCAACGAACGCCTCGCGGAAGGCCATGGCCTGACCCGTGCCGAGCTGTCGGTGCTGATCTCCTACAGCAAGATCGACCTCAAGGAAGCGCTGCTCAACTCCCTGGTGCCGGACGACGACTACCTGACCCGCGACATGGAAACCGCTTTCCCACCGACGCTGGTGAGCAAGTTCTCCGCTGCCATGCGCCGTCACCGTCTGAAGCGCGAAATCGTCAGCACCCAGATCGCCAACGATCTGGTGAACCACATGGGCATCACCTTCGTTCAACGACTCAAAGAGTCGACCGGCATGAGCCCGGCGAATGTTGCGGGGGCCTATGTAATAGTTCGGGATATCTTCCACCTCCCGCACTGGTTCCGGCAGATAGAAGCCCTGGATTATCAGGTGTCGGCCGACGTACAACTGGAGCTGATGGACGAGCTGATGCGCCTGGGTCGCCGCGCTACGCGCTGGTTCCTGCGCAGCCGTCGCAACGAGCAGAACGCTGCCCGTGACGTCGCGCACTTCGGTCCGCACCTGGCGGCGTTGGGCCTCAAGCTCGACGAACTGCTGGAAGGCCCGACCCGCGAAGGCTGGCAGACCCGCTACCAGGCTTACGTCGCTGCTGGCGTGCCTGAGTTGCTGGCGCGCATGGTTGCAGGCACCACTCACCTGTACACCTTGCTGCCGATCATCGAAGCTTCGGATGTGACCGGCCAGAACGCAGCGGACGTGGCCAAGGCCTACTTCGCCGTGGGCAGCGCGCTGGACATCACCTGGTACCTGCAACAGATCAGCGCTCTGCCGGTTGAAAACAACTGGCAGGCCCTGGCCCGTGAAGCGTTCCGTGATGACGTCGACTGGCAACAACGTGCGATCACCATCTCGGTCCTGCAACAGGGCGACGGCACCCAGGACGTGGAAACACGCCTGGCGCTGTGGATGGAAGAGCACGAAGGCATGATCGAACGCTGGCGCGCCATGCTGGTGGAAATCCGTGCCGCCAGCGGCACCGACTATGCCATGTACGCGGTGGCCAACCGCGAACTGCTGGACCTGGCGTTGAGCGGTCAAGCGGTGGTGCCTGCCACTGCGGCTGTCGCTGTCAGCACCGAGCTGGAACCGGCTGCCTGATAAGCGTTGAATGAAAAAGCCCTGTCTCGAAAGAGATGGGGCTTTTTTTTATCTGAAGGTTTTGTTGTGTCTGGTCGGGCCTCTTCGCGGGCAAGCCTCGCTCCTACAGGGATTGCGGGTGTCCACAAAATCGGCGTTCAACACAAAACCTGTCCGCGAAGAGGCCATCAATTGAGTTGTAGCAGCAGCCTCGCAAGCTCAACAGCTGCTACGGGGCTGCGATCTTTTGATCTTGCTTTTAAACGATTGGAAAGCTGTTGAAGTCGACTGCATTGGCCAACCGGCTGTCGATCAGGCCGATAAAGCCTTGCACTTCGGGGCAGTTGAAATGCGATTGCATGGCCGCTTCCGATTGCCAGCGGGCGCTGACTGTCCAGCGGGTGTCGTCCTCGGGGCAGCGGTCGACCATATAGGAGTCACAGCCCGGAAGTTCGCGCAGGGTGTCGACAATCTTTTGCAGTTGCTTACCCAGTTCGTCCGAGCGGCCGGCGGCCGCCTGCACCTTTACGGTGGTAATCACTTCGTTGGACATTGCTCACACTCCTGAATCAGGCCGGACGAATCCTGCTCATTGAGGGATAACGCCCAATCAGGATAGGCCTGCACCCCCAGACCGCCAATAGCCAATCACCGGATAAAGCCGCAGACCAATCCCTCAGTCGAGCTGCTGCAAGATATCCCTTAACCGGTCCAGGGCGATGTCGATGTCCAGGGTTTCGATCGCGCCGAACCCCAGGAAAAGCCCGGCCCGCGGCGCTTGCTGGTAAAAAAAGCTGTCCAGGGCATAGAGCCCCACTTCGACTTTTTTTGCCAATTCGATCACCAATGGCATATCGACCGGCACCTTGCACAGCACCGCCATGTGGAACCCGGCCGTGGTTGGCACCGCTTCGAACCACGGTGAAAGGTCGCCGGCCATGCGCGCCAGGATCCGTTCACGGCGCCCGGCGTAAATCGTATGGCAGCGCCTGATGTGCTTGAGCAGACAGCCCTCGGCGATGAACTTGGCGAGCGCCCATTGGGGCAGGGTGGAGGTATGCAGGTCGGTGAGCTGCTTGGCGCGGATCACCGCTTCGAGAATCGCCGGCGGCAATATCGCGTACCCGAGCCGCAGTTCCGGCAGCAAGGTCTTCGAAAAAGTGCCGACGTAGGCGACGATGCCTCGCTCATCCAGGCTTTGCAGCGAGTCGGTGGGCCGGCCTTCGTAGCGGAATTCGCTGTCGTAATCGTCTTCGATGATGATCGCGCCCAGCTCATAGGCCCTTGCGAGCAGGGCTTCGCGCCGGGCCTGGCTCATGGGCATGCCCAAGGGGAACTGGTGGGACGGGGTGACGTAAATCAGCCGGGTGCCATCGGGAATGTGCTCGACCTGAATGCCTTGCGCATCCACCGGCACGCCAACCACCGTTGCGCCATGGCTCCCGAACAACAGACGCGCCGGCGGGTAACCGGGGTCTTCCATGGCGACGAGGCTGCCCGGTTGGGTCAACACCCGGGAAATCAGGTCCAGCGCCTGTTGCGCGCCGTTGCACACCACCACGTCTTCGTCCTGACAATTGACCCCACGTGAAAACGCAATGTGCCGTGCGATGGCATTGCGCAGTGCCGGCAGGCCTTCGGGCAGGCTATAGAAACCTTTGGAACCGGCCATCTGGCGCAAGGCATGGGAAGTGCAGCGGCGCCAATCGTCCTGCGGAAACTGGCCCTTGCTGGTGGCGCCACCGATGAACTCGTAACGCAGCGAGCCTTCCAGTGTCGGGTGGCGCAAGAACGTCGGCAGGTTGCGCCAGCGTTCGATCACATCAAAGCTGGCCAGCTCCGAATGGCTCTGCTTGTGGACGATTTTCGCCGCCCGGGCATTGACGTAAGTGCCTTTGCCGATCACTCCGGTGAGGAAGTTCTCGTAGGTCAGTTGCGCATACGTGTCGGAAATGGTCTTGCGCGAGATCCCCAGTTGTTCGGCCAGCAAGCGGCTGGGCGGCAGTTGCGTCCCGGCTGTCAGGCGACCGGATTCAATGGCGTCGCGCAGTTGCCGGTACAACTGGCCTGCCAGGTCCTTGCGGCCGTTGATGACAACATGAAGTTCCATACCGGCGGGGCTCCTGGGGCGGTTGAGGCGACAGTGCGTCGCGCCAGATTACCCGCATGAACGGCTGCGCAGAAGTTGTGTCGCCGAAAAACCTGCGATTGGCCTGCTGCCGGGCGGTCCATGGTTTTTTCGCCAAATTGGGTCTGTAACCCTCGTGCATCGGCGCCTACCGTGGAGGCATTGATCAGCGCCATGAGGCACCGCCATGAACGCCCGCCTGGATTACTACAACGCATCGCCCAAAGCGATGAAAGCCATGATCGCGATGGAGGCCTTGACCAGCAACCTGAGCATCGAACAGGCGTTGCTGAACCTGATCAAAATCCGCGCCTCGCAGCTCAATGGCTGCGCCTTCTGCACCGACATGCACTCGGTGGACGCGCGCCGCTTCGGTGAGAGCGATCGCCGGCTGTATGCGATCGTGGTCTGGCGCGACAGCAATTTCTTCAACCCTCGGGAGCGAGCCGCCCTGGCCTGGACCGAAGCGGTGACCCTGCTCTCGCAAAGCCACGTGCCGGACGACGTTTACGCCCTGGCCCGGGAGCAGTTCAGCGAAGGTGAACTGGTCGACCTGACCATGGCCGTCAGCACCATCAACAGCTGGAATCGCCTGGCGGTGAGCTTTCGGCAAACGCCCGGTGGTTAATTCGCTTTTTGTGCGGCCGTCACATCAAGTTCATAAACAGTCAGCAGGATAAAACGCTCAAGGACAGATCGACAGGGAGTCATCAATGGCATTCATGGAACCCACTGATCGTCAGGATGTGACCGCGTACCGTTGGCCCGTAGAACAAAACCAATCCTTACACTCACTGGCCGGAATCGATCCGGTGCTGGTGCAGTCTTTCCGGGTCTGTGCCCGTTGCGGTTGTTTCATGCAAGCGGCCCGCAGTCTCAACATCAAATCGACCCAATTGCGTAAACAACTGGCACAACTTGAAGCGCAACTGCGGCGTTCGCTGTTCAGCCACTCCGGCAATGGCTTTGCACTCAGTCGTGACGGCTTGCAGCTTCAGGCGCAGTTGATTGCCCTGGCCCGTGAACGCGACTTGCCCGTGATCGAGCAGCCCTTGATTCGCCTGGCCGTCGCCGAGTCGATCCTGCACGACATCCTCGGTCGTGATCTGGTCTCGCTGCTGCGGCGCAACGCCAGTGTGCGCCTGGACATCATTTCCCTGGACAGCGAACTGTCCCTGCGAGCGATCAGCGCCGATGTGGTGGTATGGCTCGCGGGCACAGATTCGCCGTCGCCAGGCCCCAGTTTTGCCATCAGCGAGCCCCAGCGACTGGCACGGCTGGACTATCTGCCGCACATCGCCAAACGCTATTCACGGGTCGCGGCGCGGCCGGACAGCCTGGGTGACCTGGCCGATTTCATGCTGGTGCAATGGCAGCACGACCGCCATATCGCCGCTTTGGGCCCGTGGAACAGTCTGGTGGAGCAGCGCCTGGCCGGCGTGGTGCAACTGCATGCCTATGAGCTGATGCTGGAGATGATCCGCTGCAGCGCCTGCATCGGTTTATTGCCGCATTACATGAGCCAATTCGACCGGGGGCTGGTGGCGTTGCCCGGGCTCTTCAAGCAACCGATGCAGCGCCAGGTGTGGATGGCGGTCAATGCCGATTCCCGGGATGAAGGTGAGGTGCAGAGCATCGTCGAGCTGATCCACAACACCTTCAACGCGCGGCGGGAGTGGTTCGAGAGTTGATGACTAACTAATGTGGGAGCGGTCTTGCTCGCGAAGGCGGTGCGTCAGGCAACATTGATGTCGACTGACACACCGCCTTCGCGAGCAAGACCGTCCCCATGCCCTCCGTGGAACATGGGAACGATCAATTTCTTTGGCTATCCGCTTGGATATCGGCCGGTGTGGCGGTGAAGGCAGGCGGCGCAGCATGACTGTGCACTGTCTGAGCACCAACACCACAACTTGCGAAAAACGCCATCAGGCTGAATCCTGCGGCGCGAAGCAAACCTTTCATAGAAATTTCCTCATTTTCCAAAGGTGACATTCAGTCCGGCGAATAACGTCGTTTCTCTAGTCGAACGTCCAGGTGGCGGTGCACAACTCCGGTGCTGGATAGTCGATGGGTATGCTTTTTACTCTAGCAGGTGGTTGTCGCGTCAACGGTCTAGCCATGCCGCTCTGCATGCAGCACGCATCTCGGCAACCGCCAAGGGACACAAAACACCGCCACAGCCTGCCATCAAGAGCAAAAGATCGCAGCCTTCAACAAGCGACAGACGCGATCCAGAGTTGACACAGATCCATGTGGGAGCAACATTTTGATCTCGCCACTCATGGGGATCGCGGTTTAGAGTGACCGGTCACACACCGATCAAGGACGAACACCGCCATGCCTGACCACGACCCCGCCATTCACCTCGAACGCTTCAGCGAATCCCACATCGAGGGCATCACCGCGCTCTACAACGACCCCGCCGTGGCCCGGCAGGTGCTGCAAATGCCGTTTCAGTCCACCGAGGTCTGGCGCCAACGCCTGATGGCGGACAACGAGCGGGCGGTGAAACTGGTGGCGCTGCACCAGGGATCGGTCATCGGCAACATTGGCCTGGAACAGTTTTCGCGGATCCGCCGCAGCCACGCCGGCAGCTTCGGCATGGGTGTCGCCGTGGCGTGGCAGGGCAGGGGTGTCGGTTCGAAATTGCTGGCAGCAGCGCTGGACGTCGCCGACAACTGGATGAACCTGCAACGGGTAGAACTTTCGGTGTACGCCGACAACGAAGCGGCCATCGGCCTGTACCAGAAATTCGGTTTCGAGACCGAAGGCCTGTTCCGCGATTACGCCGTGCGTGACGGTCGGCTGGTCGATACCCTGAGCATGGCGCGCCTGCGTCGCACGCCCGAGGCCCAACGCCGGTAAGTCAAGAAATGTGAGCGACGAACATCCTGTGGGAGCGTGGCTTGCCCGCGAAGAACGATGACGCGTAATACCTGAAAAACCGCGGTGCATTCTTCGCGGGCAAGTCGGATCGCCGCACCGCTCGCTCCTACAGGTTCTGCGCGAGTCAGTCGCCCAACGCGAACGCCACCGCCGCCTGCGCATGCAGTTCGGTGGTATCGAGCAAGGGCAGGGCGCTGTGCTCGGGTTTGATCAGCATGCCGATTTCGGTACAGCCGAGGATGATCGCCTGGGCGCCGCGTTCGGTCAGCGACTTGATCACCCGTTGATAGACCTGGCGTGACGCCTCGCTGATCACCCCGACGCACAACTCGTCATAGATGATCCGGTGAACGGCCTGGCGCTCCTCAGCCTCCGGTACCAACACCGTCAGGCCCTTGGCCGTCAGACGTGCCTTGATAAAGTCTTGCTCCATGGTGAACGCAGTCCCCAGCAAACCCACGCGCAGCGCACCGACGTCCAATGCCGCTTGACCCGCCGGATCGGCAATGTGCAGGAACGGAATATCGATCGCTGCCTGAATCTGCCCGGCCACTTTGTGCATGGTGTTGGTACACAGCACCACGCACTCGGCGCCACCCGCCCGCAGACGCTGGGCTGCATCCACCAGAATCGCCGCGGCGTCGTCCCAGCGCCCGGCATGCTGGGCCTGTTCGACCGGGCCGAAGTCGACGCTGTACATCAACAGTTTCGCCGAGCGCAACGGCCCGAGGCGATCACGTACCTGCTGGTTGATAAGACGGTAATATTCGGCGCTGGACTCCCAGCTCATGCCGCCGATAAGGCCGATGGTGCGCATTGGATTTCCTCAGGCTATGGCCTGGGTCGATGAGCCAAGCCTGAAGGGAGTTTCCATTTGTTCGATGGCGGACACCAGCGATAAATCAACTGTAATGCTCATCTTTCATTGAAGTGTCATGGTGCTTTTTCAGGCAAGGGGACGACATGATTGCAGCCGGCAGCCAACGTTTGTGCATACCCCACATCTGGCCGCCACGGTTCCAGGTTCCACTGCGGTTTGTCCCTCGCAATCGCCAGATGACAAATCAGTTGGTGGCGCAGGCCATGGGTATTTTGCCAGTAGCTGCTATTGGAATAGTCACGGGAAAGTTCGTCCCAAAGGAAGGGTGTCCCTTCCGGTTGTGTCCGCCGCGCACAGGGTGTGGGCGTGATGGAAAACGACCACTGATAGTCCCGATACACCCATTGCGCACTTTCGACATATTTCACACAACGTTCCACGGTAAGGATGTAGCTGTCAGGGGTTTCTGTTGCTGTTTGCGCATAAAGGGGCGAGTTGATACTCAGCATCAAACCGACCCCCGTTAGCGAATGAAAGAGAATGCGCGGAGCATTGCCGAGCGTGCGCCACAGTAGGGTGTTCATTGAGCCACCCCCTGATCTGCGGCGACATAGGTGAAAGTGGCTGATTTTCGGTTGTAAAGCGTGTTCAGTTGAGTGGCGACGGCGGGGCCATTCAGGGGCTGGACATTATTGATCGTCCCTACTTCACTCGATGGTTTTATATCGACCTGAGTGCAACCCACCATTAGCGCGATTAACAGAACACCGATTATTTTGTGCATGACAAATCCCTCGTCCATATAAACGCCAAACAGTTTTGGGTGATCGGGTTACGCAGTGGTGTTGCCAAAGGTGAGCCCGCTACAGGGTCAGTCTCAGGAACCATGAAAAAATCAGTTTTTCGGTAGTGTCTGTTCTATGCAGGGTGTAATTGAACATGACGGATCTACCCCGATTTTCTGTTATCCATGCCGGCGGCACAGGCAGATTGGTGAAGTCGGGTTGTGTGATAGTGACTTCATCGCCATAGCGAGTGGTGATACCGAACAGGGCCATACGCACAGAGTAAGTAGCTTCCAGCGTTGGGTAGTAAGCCCTGAGATTGGTTTTGTCCGAATTAAGCGTCGGTTCCGGTAGATGATGTTTTTGCGCGGTGACCGTGATACGCAGGTTTTCGGAGGGTAGATTCTCGGTGGTACCTGGTAGCCTCACGGTGTAACTGATCTGCGCACCGCTACCGATGCAATCAACCACTTCCTGCCTGGGCACCAGAAATCTCAATACCTCTCCGGCATAGGCAACGGTTCGAATCTCGCTGCCATAAGTCGAATTGCGCCCGAGCCAATAGACTTTGACAGTTTGCCCGGGGGCGGAGCCGGTGTAGGCGACCTTTACCGTGGCGAACTTGGTCTCATAAAAATCCCGTTCAAAGTTCAATCGAGTGCCGTTGAGTTCCAACGCTTCCAAGACTTCGGGCGCTTTTAGATCCAGAACGGGTTTTTGGATGTGCACATTGATATAAGTGGTTTTTGACCAGATTGCGAGTGGGCCTGAGTTGTTGCCGATCTGGTCTCTCACTCGAAAGCGCATGGCAAATCGGGGATTGTCACCTTTCTGAAACGCATCGGCGAACAGCTTCAGCTGTACGATGCCGGCCGTGGCCTGGGCTGCCGTGACGGTGTGGGGGATTTCGTGGCCGTCACAATCGAGGGTAATGACGTCGTGTTCGCGCATGTAGCTATAGGTCAACGTGACATCTACCCCTTGCGCGGCGCGAGCGGCATCCACTCCATTGGCGATGACATCTGCCGGAAGCGTCATCAGCAGATAGGGGTTGTCTCCCGAGCCTGTCACCTCGCCGCCAGGACGCGGGGTATTGAAGAGTACGACGCGTGGCAGAGAGGTTTCTTCTGGCTGGCTGATCCGCTTCACCCTCAGGCGCAGACGGTTAATGCCATTGCGCAGAAGTCCGCCGGGTACGTTCAGAATGAATCGTTGCGGATCATCATCTTCATCCGGCTGAATGGTTTTGCCGTCTATCGCCGTCTCTGATTCATTCAGCAGTAAATCCGCCCTGTCACCTTCCGAAAAATTAAACCAGGGGTCGATCCAGACGGGCATCAGTCCATTTACGATGAGCGCTAGTCCGATGCCGCCTTCAGGGTTTTCGGGATGGATAACCGGTTGTTTCCAGCCGGGGATGATCACTTTGTCGATTGCGAAAAGACTGTTATCAACGCTCGCACTGTTCATTCCGCCTATGGGATTCGCAGGCTGGGTAAACGGAGGAGTCAATCCGTAAACGATCATTTTTTTGATGGTCACATAATTGGTTACCCGGCATTTGGTGCGATCGTTCCCACTGTTCATGATGTGTGCTCCTGACTGTACGGATTGAATGTTTTACTCCCGCGTTGGGCAGTGTTATCAAACACCCCGGATATGGATGTTGGCTACTGTCAGATCTGACAGGTGCTCCCCTGAAAAGCAGGTAAAACACGACCATTCGTCGCGTTCATCTGCCCAGGCTCTGTAGCCGTTCGCACCTTTGCCGTACGCGAGCTGTCGGCATCTGCCATGATCGACATTCGCAACATCGCTTCAACCAAAAGGAACACCGCAATGGACGATGTACAGCAACTGGGCGAGATGCTTCGCCACTATGCAGATAGCGAAGCGCACAAGAAGCAACTGTTTGAGTCGCAATCGGCCGTGTGGGCGACGCGCATTGGTGAGTTGTTCGATCAGATCCAGCAGTGGCTGGCTCCGGTCCTGACGCCGAATCTGTTGGAAGTGAGCCGCGAGGCGTATGTCGCGTCCGGGCCGAGCGTGCCGCTCGAGACGTCGCCGTTCAAGACCGAGAAACTGTCTATTGTGATTGCCGGTAAACCGGTGGAGTTCGTGCCGGACGTGATGGGCGCGGGTGGGCAGATTTCCCTTGCCGTGATGGGCTTGACCGCCGCGCGTTATGGCAGCATTTCGCTGGTGTGCCTGCCGCCCTCCAGCAATTGGCAATGGCGCAAGACCAATGGTTTGAAAGACCCGGATACCTTTGGCTTCGATGCGAACTTCCTGGCGCAGCAACTGCAGAGCCTGATTCCCCGCGAGCGCGGCTGACCGGAGTAATCGACACCTAACCCTGTGGGAGCGGGCTTGCCCGCGATGGCGTCAGCCCATTCAACATTTTCTGCGCCTGAGACACCGCTATCGCGGGCAAGCCACGCTCCCACAATGATCGGTGTCGTTCACCAAATCTTTGGCCGAAGCAGATACCTGTGGGAGCGGGATGTATCAAATTTCGAGGTTGCCCCAACCCGGCTTCACCTCTTCCGGCGCCACCGCTTTCACAGTCTTACCCGTCGCCAATTCCACCCGCCGCGCCACCTCGGGGTCATCGGCGAACGGAATCAGGCTGGCATCCTCCAGGCTCTCGGCCGTCTGGTGTTTCAGGCAGTATTCGACCGCCAGCCAAAGCCCCAAAACACCCAATAGATTCAGCGCCATCTCGATCATGTCAGGCTCCTTGCCTCAGGCAATCTGCGCTTCAAGTTCAGCCATCCTCACGTCCGACACCCGCACCGTGCGCCAGGTGTTGTAGGCCATCAGCAACATGCCGCTGAGGAAGAACACCCCACCGACAAAGCGCACTACAAACCCCGGATGACTGGCCTGCAAGGCTTCGACGAAGGAGTAGGTCAGCGTGCCGTCGTCGTTGATCGCGCGCCACATCAAACCCTGGGTGATGCCGTTGACCCACATCGAGGCGATGTACAGCACGGTGCCGATGGTCGCCAGCCAGAAGTGCGCGTTGATCAGGCCGATGCTGTGCATCTGCGGGCGGCCGAAGACTTTCGGGACCATGTGGTAGATGGCGCCGAAGGTGATCATAGCCACCCAGCCCAGGGCTCCGGCGTGAACGTGGCCGATGGTCCAGTCGGTGTAGTGGGAGAGGGCGTTCACCGTCTTGATCGCCATCATCGGCCCTTCAAACGTCGACATGCCGTAGAAGGCCAGGGACAGCACCAGAAAGCGCAGGATCGGGTCGGTGCGCAACTTATGCCAGGCGCCCGACAGGGTCATCATGCCGTTGATCATGCCGCCCCAACTCGGCGCCAACAGGATCAGCGACATCGCCATGCCCAGCGACTGTGCCCAGTCTGGCAACGCGGTGTAGTGCAAGTGGTGGGGACCTGCCCAGATGTACAGGGTGATCAGCGCCCAGAAATGCACGATCGACAAGCGATAGGAATACACCGGCCGACCCACCTGTTTTGGCACGAAGTAATACATCATTCCGAGGAAGCCGGTAGTCAGGAAGAACCCCACCGCGTTGTGCCCGTACCACCATTGCACCATGGCGTCGGTGGCCCCGGAATACACCGGATACGACTTGAACCAGTCCACCGGAATCGACAGGTGATTGACCACGTGCAGCATGGCGATCACCACAATGAACGCGCCGAAAAACCAGTTGCCGACGTAGATGTGTTTGGTCTTGCGTTGCACCACAGTGGTGAAGAACACGATGGCGTAAGCGACCCAGACCACCGTCATCCACACCGCGCCGGAGAATTCGATCTCGGCGTATTCCTTGGTGGTGGTGTAGCCCAGCGGCAGAGTAATCAGCATCACCACGATCACCGATTGCCAGCCCCAGAAGGTGAAGGCGGCGAGCTTGTCGGAACACAGCCGCACTTGGCAGGTGCGTTGCACCGCGTAGTAACTGGCGGCGAATTGGGCGCTACCGGCAAAGCCGAAAATCACCAGGCTGGTGTGCAGCGGACGCAAGCGGCCGAAGGTGGTCCACGGCAGGTCGAGGTTCATCTCCGGCCACACCAGTTGCGAGGCGATCCACACCCCCATCGCCATCCCGACGACACCCCACACAATGGTTGCCACGACGAATTGGCGAACGACCTTGTAGTTATAGGCCTGCCCGATTGTTGCTGTGCTCATGGTCAATTCTTCCACGGTTGCAAAGTCTTGCCAGGCCACCCGGTCTGGCATGCCATGAACTGTAGAAACCCTGCCGCAAACAAAACAGACTCAGAAAAACCGGGTTTATGCGGATCAGATGCGATGCGGGTCTGCGGCCATAGGCCGCGCCCTGATACGGTTTTTTAGTGTCTAGCTGAATCTGTAACGTGCTGCGCTGCTGTCGCATAGTTGCACCCCAAGAGCGAACCGCAGAGTTCGATACACCGCAGTTCCTGTGGGAGCGGGCTTGCCCGCGATTGCGGAGTGTCAGTCAAAGTCCATATTGACTGTGCCGCCGTCATCGCGGGCAAGCCCGCTCCCACAGGTTCTGTGCAAAATTCCTGATGAGGCAGCCACATGTATCAATACGATGACTATGACCGGGCCCTGGTGTTCGAGCGTGTTGCGCAGTTTCGCGATCAGGTCGAACGTTTCATGGCCGGGGAGTTGAGTGAAGAAGAGTTCCTGC
Source organism: Pseudomonas sp. F-14 TE3482 (assembly GCF_053629455.1). NCBI lineage: Bacteria > Pseudomonadati > Pseudomonadota > Gammaproteobacteria > Pseudomonadales > Pseudomonadaceae > Pseudomonas > Pseudomonas sp. F-14 TE3482. The sequence continues at coordinate 5,078,931 of NZ_JBRJII010000001.1, read as the reverse complement.
CCCTGCGCCTGCAGAACGGCCTGTACATGCAAAAACATGCCTACATGCTGCGCGTGGCAATTCCTTACGGCACGCTGAGCGCCAAGCAAATGTGCATTCTGGCGAGCATTGCGCGGGACTACGATCGTGGCTACGGCCACTTCACCACCCGGCAGAACATGCAGTTCAACTGGATCGAACTGGCCCAGGTGCCGGACATTCTCGAACGTCTGGCCGAAGTGGAAATGCACGCGATCCAGACCTCCGGCAACTGCGTGCGCAACATCACCACCGAAGCCTTCGCCGGCGTCGCGGCGGACGAGTTGATGGACCCGCGCCCACTGGCAGAGATCCTGCGGCAATGGTCGACCATCAACCCGGAATTCCTGTTCCTGCCGCGCAAGTTCAAGATCGCCATCTGCTCGGCGAAGCAGGACCGCGCGGCGATCATGATGCATGACATCGGCCTCTATCTTTATCGCGATGACAGCGGGCAAATGCTCTTGCGGGTGATCGTGGGTGGCGGGTTGGGGCGCACGCCGATCCTCGGTTTGCAGATTCGCGATGGCTTGCCGTGGCAGCACCTGCTGTCCTATGTCGAGGCGGTGCTGCGGGTCTATAACCGCCACGGGCGGCGCGATAACAAATACAAGGCGCGGATCAAGATTCTGGTAAAGGCTTTGGGTATCGAAGCGTTCGCCAAGGAAGTGGAGGAGGAGTGGCAATACCTCAAGGACGGTCCGGCGCAGTTGACCGACGTCGAGTATGAGCGTGTCGCCAGTGCCTTCGTGCCGCCCGATTACCGTTCACTGGCCGGCACCGACCTGGATTTCGGCACGCGTCTGGCCGAGAACCCGGCCTTCGCCCGTTGGGTGACGCGCAACGTTCAACCGCACAAGGTGCCGGGTTACGCCAGCGTGGTGCTGTCGACCAAACCGGGCATCGCCGCGCCACCGGGGGATGTCACGGCCGAGCAAATGGAGGCGGTGGCCCAGTGGTCCGAACAGTTCGGCTTCGGCGAAATTCGCATCGCCCATGAACAGAACGTCGTCCTGCCGGACGTGCCCAAGACCGATCTTTACCCGCTGTGGTGCCTGGCCTGCGAGCAAGGCCTGGGATGCGCCAACATCGGCTTGTTGACCGACATCATCGCCTGCCCCGGCGGCGACTTCTGCGCGTTGGCCAACGCCAAATCCATTCCCGTCGCACAAGCGATACAGGCGCGATTCGAGAACCTGGATTACCTGCATGACCTGGGCGACATCAGTCTGAATATCTCCGGTTGCATGAACGCCTGCGGCCACCACCACATCGGCAACATCGGCATTCTTGGCGTCGATAAGAACGGCAGCGAGTGGTACCAGATCACCCTTGGCGGCGCCCAGGGCAAGAGCAGCGCGTTGGGCAAAGTCATCGGCCCGTCCTTCAGCGCCGCTGAAGTGCCCGCGGTGATCGAGCGGATCATCGCTACATTTGTCCGCTACCGCGAGAGCGAGGAACTGTTCGTCGATACCTTGGCGCGCATCGGTCTGGAGCCGTTCAAGGAACGGGTTTACCCGAAAATGCTGGAGGTGTCGGCATGAATAATCTGCTGCGTTTGCAAGAGGGCGGTGCCGAGTGGGTGCGCGATGATCCGTGGCAGTTGATTCGTGAAGCAACGGATGAGTTGCCGGCCGGACCGCTGATACTGCCGTTACCCCAGTGGCTGGCACTTAATGCCGACAGGACATCAGCGCTCGAAGGCGTCTGGCTGGGGCCTAACGAGGAAGTGACAAACCTGACCCCGTGGTTTCCCGACCTGCCGCTGATTGCCCTCGACTTCCCGAGTTTTCGCGACGGCCGCGCCTACAGCCAGGCCTATTTGCTGCGTACGCGTTTCGGTTGGCAAGGCGAATTGCGCGCGATTGGTGATGTGCTGCGCGATCAACTCAGCCACATGCGCCAATGCGGTTTCGACAGTTTCGCCGTGCGTGAAGATAAATCCGCTGAAGATGCGCTGAAGGGATTGGCGGGGATGAGCGTGTTGTACGGACGCTCGGTGATTGAGCCGCGACCGCTGTTCAGGCGGCGCTGAAGCCTGTGGCAAGTCAAGAATTTTGAGCGACGAAAATCCTGTGGGAGCGTGGCTTGCCCGCGAAGAATGCATCGCGGTTTTTCAGGTATTACGCGTCATCGTTCTTCGCGGGCAAGCCACGCTCCTACAGGGATCTCTCTTGTCTGGGTATTTTTGCTTGGGCCAATGATGGCATTTTGATAGAGTCCGCGCCTCATAGGGAGTCAGCAAAGAAAGGAGTCTGGTTTGAGCGTGGGCAAGAAGATTTTAGGGCTTTTCGCGTTGCTGCTGATGGCGGCCCTGTGGGGCAGTTACTTTTATGTGTTCAAAGAGAACCGTACCGGCCAGCTCGGGGAGACCTTCAGCAGCTACGCCTGGTGTGGCACGCCACCGGCCAGCGATGCCACAGGCTCGGGCAGGGATCGAATGTCGCTGCACATCACCAACAACGTTCATGGCGAGTTCATGCTCTCGGGCGCGGTGATTGTCTCCGAGCGAACCTTTGATCGCTATGACCTGGGCCGCAACGAACTGCGGCTGCGCATGGAACCCCTGCAGTGGTCCTACGGCATTGCGCCGATTCTCATGGAGCAGGTCAGGATCAAGCCCCTGAGCCGCAACCTGTCTTCGACCGATAAAAGTGCCTACGCGGAACTTGAGTCCAGACCCATCGGGGTCTTGGGGCGGTCGACGGACTTTCCGTTCGACACCTATCGCTACGGCTACAAACCGGTGCTGTACATCCTCAAGGGCAATGAGCGCATTGACCTGAAATTCAGGCACATCACCACTGGCATGGAGATGTCGAACACCTTTACGCCAATCCAGAAGTACAACCGTGTCGAGTACATCAACGAGAAAAATTCGTTGATTCGCGAGGAGGATTACAAGCCCTACGGCGCCAACGAATGCGCGTTCAGTGTCGAGCGCAAGGGCTCGTTCAAGGTGATTGTGCTGTTGTTGTTGCTGGTGATGTGCCTGCCGCTGCTGCACGTGTTTTATCGCGATGAGCCGGGCATCGATTTTCTCGCGACGCTGGTGAGTATTGGTGCGATCCGGGTGTTTCTGGTGGGGCCGTTGAACGACTTTCAGCTGTACAGCATCGACTTCCTGTTCGCGGCGGTGATCATCCTGGTGGGCACGGTGTCGCTGATCAAGGCGATGCGCGCCAATGGTCGGCGGGAACTGGCGGCGGAAAGCGGATCTTCGTGGTGATCGGCCAGGTTTTTCCAGATGAGGTTTTGTGTTGTTCGAGTTGATGTCTTCGCGGGCAAGCCTCGCTCCTGCAAGGGTTTTGGTTCATACAACCCGGACCTGTAGGAGCGAGGCTTGCCCGCGAAGAGGCCTTTGAATATGGCCGCGATCACCTCAGCAATAGATGAATATTGTGCTTTTTGATAACAAAGTGCCGAGCATTGGCTATACCTGTAATTCCCGTATTCAATATTGTTGCCCGGCCTTCTGACAGGAGTTACAGCATGAAGCTTGCGTTACTGATGAGCACACTGTGCATCGCCTCGATCGGGGTGGTAGGTTGCTCGAGCAAAGTCGTCGAGCCGGACCAGTATTCCGGTTTTCTCAAGAACTACAGTCAGCTGAAGGAGGCCAAGTCGCCATCGGGCGCTGTGGTAATGCGCTGGATGGACCCCAAGCTCGATATCAACAAATTCACCAGTGTCTACATCGAGCCGACGCAGCTCTACCCCAAACCGCAACCGACGGTGAAAATTCCTCAGACCACACTGAACGGCATCACCAGTTACTACGATCAAGCACTTAAACGCGAAATAGGCAGATCCCTGCCACTGGCCAATGGTCCCGGCCCAGGCGTTATGGTGGTGCGTGCGGCGATCACCTCTGTTACCAGCAAGACCGAAAGCCTCCAGCCTTATGAAGTGATCCCGATCGCCCTGGTAGCGGCGGCAGTCAGTACAGCCAGCGGCATTCGCGACCAGGAAACCAATCTGGCCACCGAAGCGGTATTTCTCGATGGTGGCAACAACAAAGTCGTGGCCCAAGTGGTGCGCAAGGGCATTGGCAAACCGCTGGAAAACTCAGATCAGGTGATGAAGGCCGGTGACGTGAAAAACGTGATCGATGGCTGGGCATCGGATATGCATCAGTCGTATCTGAAACTCAAGTCCAAGTAATGCGGCGGGGCTGAGAGCCTCTTCGCGAGCAAGCCCGCTCACACATTGATTCTGTTTCGATCACAGATGTTGTGTACACCAGAGATCAAATGTGGGAGCGAGCTTGCTCGCGAAAGCGGTCTCCGGGTACCACTAATTCCCCCCCGCAATCCCGATACCCCGCGTAGGAGCTGCCGAAGGCTGCGATCTTTTGATCTTGCTCTTTTCGAGGGCCGCAAAAACAAAATCAAAAGATCGCAGCCTTCGGCAGCTCCTTGTATCTCGACTATCGCTCCGTCAGGAGCGATAGTTCTCGACTGATCATCGAGGGAGGGACCTGGAAGCCGTGCAGCTCCTTAGGCTTTTTGCCTGTGATGTAGATTGTGCTCCAACCCTCCACACTCACTCGTACAGTTCGAACGGTATCTTGGGCCCGTCTTTGGCGAGAGCCCGCATTCACAAGGTTGGACAGAGTGCAGTGATGATCGAAAACGGATCAATGGAGAGACGCTTATGTCCAGTTTTGTCGGTGTCGATGTCGCTAAAAACACCTTTGATATCGCCACTCATCTGCCAAACGGCAAACACAAAACCAAGGCCAAACTGGCCAACGACCCCAAGGGTTTCAAGGAATTTGAAGCCTGGTTGCAGAAGCAGGTCGAACCTTCGGCGCTGATCGTGATGGAAGCCACCAGCGTTTATCACCTGGAGTTAGCCGAGTTCGTCTACAACAAAGGTTATCGGGTTTGTGTGGTCAATCCGGCCACGACCCATGCCTACGCTGGCAGTGAATTGCGTCGGATCAAAACCGATAAAAGCGATGCCAAACTGATCGCTGACTTCGCCCGCGAAAAGAGTGAGAAGCTTCAGCTTTGGGCTCCGGAGCCGCTCAAGTATCGCCAGTTGAAAGCCTTGGTGCGCCGCCTGGACGATCTCCAAGAGATGGAGCAAATGGAGCGTAATCGTCTGGACGTGTCCGATGAAAAGGTTAAAGCCTCGATCAACTCGGTGCTGCACCATATCGAAAAGGAAATCGCCGAAACCCACAAGGCGATCAAAAAACATATCGACGACGACCCGGATATGCGCGAGATGCGTAATTTGATCGTGACCATTGATGGTATCGGGGAAAAAACGATTGAGCGGCTGCTGGCCGAACTGGGCGACCTGCGCAAGTATGACGATCCTCGCAAACTGGTTGCTGCCGCAGGGCTGAACCCGAAGCTTCACGACTCGGGCCTGCTCAAGGGGCGCACTACGATTTCAAAAATCGGCTCAGTGCGTGTGCGCGCGGGCCTCTACATGCCAGGCCTGGTGGCCTTGCAACACAATGAGGCGATCAAAGCCATGAAAGACCGCCTGAAGGCCAACGGCAAGGCCCCCAAGCAGATCATTTGTGCAGCGATGCGCAAGCTGCTGCACTTCGTTTATGGCGTGCTCAAATCGGGCCAGCCTTATGACCCGAAACTTGCGCTTGCTCGGTGAGGTTCAAGACGGTATCTACGAAGCGGCATCAGGTGCATCAGGTGCATCAGGTGCATCAGGTGCATCAGTTTTGCTTCAGTGCTTCTTCGCCTGCGCACGTACTCGTTCTTCCTGCTCGCGCAACTGCGGTGTGAACTCGGCCCCGAAGTCTTCGGCCTCGTACACCTGGCGAATCTCGATCTCGGCCTCTGTACCCGGCATCGGGTTGGGGCAGCGCTTGACCCACTCGATCGCTTCCTCTTTCGACTTCACCTGCCACAACCAGTAGCCAGCGATCAGCTCCTTGGTTTCGGCGAACGGGCCGTCGATCACCGTACGCTCGTCACCCGAAAAACGTACGCGGGCGCCTTTACTGCTGGGCTGCAGGCCGTCGCAATCGATGAGGATGCCGGCCTTGGCCAGTTCCTCGTTGAAATTGCCCATCGCGGCCATCAGTTCTTCGCTGGGCATCACACCAGCCTCGGAATCCGGGCTGGCTTTCACAATGATCATGAATCGCATGGTTTTGTCTCCGCTGGATGTGAGTGACTCACTGTTTAGTCGAATGGCCATGGGCCAAATCGACAATGCGGCCCAAGGAAAATCACTACAAACCTTCTGCCCCTATCTCCTACGGGGGATAGGTAGGATTTTAGCGTGATGGTAGTCTGCCAATCCCCTGGCCGATGGGATGCCATCATTCATGCCCGTTCTGGAACTCACCACCCTGATCCCCAACCGCACACCCAAGCAAGTACTCGACTTTTGCCTGGAAGGCGTCAACTTCCCGAAGATCTTCCCCGAACGGGTCACGCCGCAGGGTGATATCGACCTGAACAACTTGCGCATCGAAGCCGGTCGCCAGTTTCGCTTTCGGCACTGGATGTTCAACTTGATCCCGTCGAGCTGGACGGTGGTGATCCGCGAGGTGGGAGAGCACCATTTCATCGATGAAATGCTCGAGGGGCCAATGGCTGCCTTTCGTCATGAACATCGGGTGGCGGCGGGTGAGGGCGGTACGCTGTACACCGACCGTGTGGCCTATGCAGCCATGGGTGGCGCGCCGTTGGAGTGGCTGGTGGTCAATGCCTACATGCGGCGGATTTTCGAAGCGCGGCATCGTAATATGCTTGGATTGCTGGGCTGACATTTATCTGTAGGAGCGAGGCTTGCCCGCGAAGACGGTGTGTCAGGCAACATTGATGCAACTGACAGCCCCTCTTCGCGGGCAAGCCTCGCTCCTACAGGGGGTTGTGTAGTTTGTGAGGTTCTGCAACACAATTTGCTTTGTATTTGGGCATAGGTCGCCAGACCATTTCGTGGTTAACTTCGGCCTCGTCAAAATTCTCTACATCAACGTTCAGAAGGACTCCGTTCATGGCTCAAGTCACTCTTAAAGGCAACCCGGTTCAAGTCAACGGCCAACTGCCACAAGCCGGTTCCAAGGCGCCAGCCTTTTCCCTGGTTGCCGGCAATCTGTCGGACGTGACCCTGGCGAGCTTCGCCGGCAAGCGCAAAGTGCTGAACATTTTCCCAAGCATCGACACCCCGACCTGCGCCACTTCGGTTCGCAAGTTCAACGCCCAGGCCAACGACGTCGCCAACACCGTCGTGCTGTGCATCTCCGCTGACCTGCCGTTCGCCCAAGCCCGTTTCTGCGGCGCCGAAGGCCTGGAAAACGTGCAAAACCTGTCGACCCTGCGCGGTGCCGAGTTCATCGAGAACTACGGCGTGGCGATTGCCGATGGCCCACTCAAAGGCCTGACCGCCCGTGCCGTCGTGGTGCTGGACGAGAACGACAAGGTTCTGCACAGCGAACTGGTCAAGGAAATCGCTGAAGAACCGAACTACGAAGCTGCTCTCGCAGCTCTGAAATAAGCATACTTTTACAATTGTTAACGGCCTAGGGGGCGTTCTCAGTTAATTCCCCCGCCGCGTTGTCGCCTTAAAGCGGGCCAGGCAAGGCGCAGGCCGCTGGGAATGGTTGTTCCCTTTCCAAGGCCTGCAACGCAGCCTGGCCCGCTTTAAGGCACAACCCGAAGGGCCGGGCCTGCTGTTGTGCAGGGCTGCGTTGCTCAAAGCTTATTTGGAATGACCAAACCACGCTTCTCGCGCCTTGCCCTGCACAACAGCAGACCCGGCGCGGCGGGGTAATTAATTGAGAACGCCCCCTCTGTCCAGGCCGTTTTCATTTGTGCTTCAGTGTCTTAGATAAATCTTCTGTTACGTAAGCCAAAGGTAAATTGCCGGTAAAGGCGCTTTGCTTAATACCCGCCAGTGCTTATCGTTCAGCCTCATGTAAAAAAGCCCACGCGCCCAATGGTTGATCACTCAATGCAATCTTCCGCTTCCCGTAATCCCCGTCGCTGGCTGTTTGGCCTGCTTGTCCTGTTGGTCATCGCTGGCCTGTGCTGGAAGTTCTGGCCCGCAGGCAGCAGTCCGAAGGAGGGTGCAGGGCAGAAAGCCGTTGCCGGACACACCGGCAGGTCGGGAGGGATGCGTCCGGGGTTCGGCGGGTCGACCGGTCCGGTCCCGGTGCGCGTGGCGCCAGCGGTCAAAGGCGATTTCCCGCTGTATTACAAGGCGCTGGGCACCGTGACCGCGCTGAACACCATCAATGTGCGCAGCCGGGTGGGCGGCGAACTGATCAAGATTTCGTTCGAAGAAGGGCAAATGGTCAAGGCGGGCGACCTGCTGGCCGAGATCGATCCGCGTCCTTACCAGAACGCCTTGCTCCAGGCTGAAGGCACCTTGCTGCAGAATCAGGCACAACTGAAGAATGCCCAAGTCGATGTCGAGCGCTATCGCGGCCTGTACCGCGAAGACAGCATCGCCAAGCAAACCCTGGACACCGCCGAAGCCTTGGTCGGCCAGTACCTGGGCACGGTCAAGACCAATCAGGCGGCGGTCAATGACGCCAAGCTCAATCTGGAATTCACTAAAATTCGCGCGCCGATCGCCGGGCGTGTGGGCTTGCGTCAACTGGACGTCGGTAACCTTGTTGCAGCCAATGACACCACGGCACTGGCGATCATCACCCAGACTCAACCGATCAGCGTTGCCTTCACTCTGCCGGAAAACAGCCTCGACGTCGTGCTGGCCCGCTATCGCACCGGCGCCAAACTGCCCGCCGAAGCCTGGGACCGTGGCGATACCCAATTGCAGGCCACTGGGGTGTTGCAGAGCCTGGACAACCAGATCGACGTCACCACCGGCACCCTGAAATTCAAGGCCCGTTACGAGAACCGTGATCAAGCACTGTTCCCCAATCAGTTCGTCAACGTCCACTTGCTGGCCGACACCCTCAAAGGCGTGGTGCTTGCGCCTTCGGCGGCGATCCAGTTCGGCACCAACGGCACGTTCGTCTATGCCATGGATGGCGACAAGAAGGTCACCATCCGCCCGTTGAAAGTCGGCGCCAGTGACGGTGACAACACGGTGATTACCGAGGGCCTGGCCGCTGGTGATCGGGTGGTGCTGGAAGGCACCGACCGCCTGAAAGAAGGCAGCGAAGTGGAGGTCGTCAACGACAGCAAGGATGTGCCGACCACTCCGACCGAGCACCTGCAAGGCAAATCGGCGGCCGATGCGACTGAACCCGCGACCACCGACAAGGCGAAAAAGGGCGGCGCATGAACATCTCGCGGCTGTTCATCCTTCGCCCGGTCGCCACGACCCTGAGCATGCTGGCCATTATTCTGGCCGGTGTGATCGCTTATCGGCTGCTGCCGGTGTCGGCATTGCCCCAGGTGGATTACCCGACCATTCGCGTCATGACGCTCTATCCCGGCGCCAGCCCGGATGTCATGACCAGCGCCGTGACGGCGCCGCTGGAGCGTCAGTTCGGGCAGATGCCCGGGCTGACCCAAATGGCATCCACCAGTTCCGGCGGCGCCTCGGTGCTGACCCTGCGGTTCAGCCTCGACATCAACATGGACGTCGCCGAGCAGCAGGTGCAGGCCGCGATCAACGCCGCGACCAACTTGCTGCCCAAGGATTTGCCGGCACCGCCGGTGTACAACAAGGTCAACCCGGCGGACACCCCGGTGCTGACCCTCGCCATTACCTCAAAAACCATGCTGTTGCCCAAACTCAATGATCTGGTCGACACCCGCATGGCGCAGAAAATTGCCCAGATCAGCGGCGTCGGCATGGTCAGCATTGCCGGCGGCCAGCGTCAGGCCGTGCGCATCAAGGTCAACCCCGAGGCCCTGGCGGCCAACGGCCTGAACCTGTCGGACGTGCGCACGTTGATCGGCGCCTCCAACGTCAATCAGCCCAAGGGCAACTTCGACGGCCCGACCCGGGTGTCGATGCTCGACGCCAACGACCAACTGACGTCACCCAAGGACTACGCCAACCTGATCCTCGCCTACAGCAACGGCGCGCCATTGCGGCTCAAGGACGTGGCAGAGATCGTCGACGGTGCCGAGAACGAACGTCTGGCGGCATGGGCCAATGAAAACCAGGCCGTGCTGCTGAACATCCAGCGCCAACCCGGCGCCAACGTCATCGAAGTGGTCGACCGGATCAAGGCCTTGCTGCCGAGCATCACCGACAACCTGCCGGCCGGCCTTGAAGTCACCGTGTTGACCGACCGTACCCAGACCATTCGCGCCTCGGTCACCGACGTGCAACACGAACTGCTGATTGCCATCGCGCTGGTGGTGATGGTCACATTCCTGTTCCTGCGGCGGGCCAGCGCCACGATCATTCCATCGGTGGCCGTGCCGCTGTCGTTGATCGGCACCTTCGGCGTGATGTACCTCGCCGGCTTTTCGGTCAATAACCTGACTCTGATGGCGCTGACCATCGCCACGGGTTTCGTGGTGGACGATGCGATCGTGATGCTGGAGAACATTTCCCGCTTCATCGAGGAGGGTGACAGCCCACTGCAAGCCGCGCTCAAGGGTGCCAAACAGATCGGCTTCACTCTGATTTCCCTGACCCTGTCGCTGATCGCGGTACTGATTCCGCTGCTGTTCATGGCCGACGTGGTGGGGCGCTTGTTCCGCGAGTTCGCGATCACCTTGGCGGTGGCGATCCTGATTTCCCTTGTCGTCTCCCTGACCCTGACGCCGATGATGTGCGCGCGGCTGCTCAAGCGTGAGCCCAAGGAAGCAGAACAGGGCCGGTTCTACCGCTCCAGTGGCGCCGCAATTGATTGGATGATTGCGGCTTACGGGCGCAAGTTAAAGTGGGTTCTCAAGCACCAGCCGCTGACACTGATAGTGGCCATCGGCACGCTGGCGTTGACTGTGTTCCTGTACATGGTGGTGCCCAAGGGCTTCTTCCCGGTGCAAGACACCGGGGTGATCCAGGGTATTTCCGAGGCGCCGCAGTCGATTTCCTTTGCGGCGATGAGCGAGCGCCAGCAGGAATTGGCCAAAGTGATCCTGGCGGATCCGGCGGTGGAGAGCCTGTCGTCCTATATCGGGGTCGATGGCGACAATTCGACGTTGAACAGTGGCCGGCTGCTGATCAACCTCAAATCCCACAGCAATCGCGACCTGAGTGCCACCGAAGTGATTGCGCGTCTGCAACCGGAACTGGACAAGCTGATCGGCATTCGTCTGTTCATGCAGCCGGTGCAGGACCTGACCATCGAAGACCGGGTCAGCCGCACGCAGTACCAGTTCAGCATGTCCTCGCCGGATTCCGAGTTGCTCAGCCTGTGGAGCGGGCGTCTGGTGGAAGCGCTGGCGCAACGGCCGGAGCTGACCGACGTCGCCAGTGACCTGCAAGACAAGGGCTTGCAGGTGTATCTGGTGATCGACCGTGATGCGGCATCGCGGGTCGGCGTATCGGTGTCGAACATCACCGACGCACTGTACGACGCCTTCGGTCAGCGGCAGATTTCCACCATTTACACCCAGGCCAGCCAATACCGCGTGGTGCTGCAATCGCAGTCCGGCGAGAAGATCGGCCCGGATGCGCTGAACCAGATTCACGTCAAGACCACCGATGGCGGTCAGGTGCGGCTGTCCAGCCTGGCGCATGTCGAGGAACGTCAGGCGCAACTGGCGATCACTCACATCGGCCAGTTTCCGGCGGTGATGATGTCCTTCAACCTGGCGCCCGGCGTGGCACTGGGGCATGCGGTGGAGATCATCGATCAGGTGCAGAAAGACATCGGGATGCCGATTGGCGTGCAGACCCAGTTCCAGGGAGCGGCCGAAGCGTTCCAGGCGTCGCTGTCGAGCACCTTGCTGCTGATTCTGGCGGCGGTGGTAACCATGTACATCGTGCTTGGCGTGCTCTACGAGAGCTACATTCACCCGATCACCATTCTCTCGACCTTGCCCTCGGCGGCGGTCGGCGCCTTGCTGGCGTTGCTGTTGAGCGGCAATGACCTGGGGATGATCGCGATCATCGGCATCATTTTGCTGATCGGTATCGTGAAAAAGAACGCGATCATGATGATCGACTTCGCCCTCGAGGCGGAACGCAATCAGGGCATGGACCCGGAAACGGCAATCTATCAGGCCGCGCTGCTGCGCTTCCGGCCGATTCTGATGACCACCCTGGCGGCGTTGTTCGGCGCGGTGCCACTGATGCTGGCCACCGGTTCCGGCGCGGAACTGCGCCAGCCTTTGGGTCTGGTGATGGTCGGTGGCTTGCTGGTGAGTCAGGTGCTGACGCTGTTTACCACGCCTGTCATCTACTTGTACTTCGATCGCCTCGGGCGGCGCTGGGGAAGTAAGTCCGAGTCTGTGGAACCGGTAGAACAGCCATGAACCTGTCCGGACCTTTTATCAAGCGCCCGGTCGCAACGATGTTGTTAAGCCTGGCGATCATGCTGCTGGGCGGCGTGAGCTTCGGCCTGTTGCCGGTATCGCCGCTGCCGCAGATGGACTTCCCGGTGATTGTGGTTCAGGCCAGTTTGCCCGGCGCAAGCCCGGAGGTCATGGCCTCGACGGTGGCCACGCCACTGGAGCGTTCCTTCGGCGCCATCGCCGGGGTCAACACCATGAGCAGTCGTTCCAGCCAGGGTTCGACGCGAGTGATTCTGCAATTCGACCTGGACCGCGACATCAACGGCGCGGCGCGGGAAGTGCAGGCGGCGATCAACGCCTCGCGCAACCTGCTGCCGAGCGGGATGCGCAGCATGCCGACCTACAAGAAGGTCAACCCGTCCCAGGCGCCGATCATGGTGCTGTCGCTGACCTCGGATGTGCTGGAAAAAGGCCAGCTCTACGACCTCGCCTCGACGATCCTGTCCCAGAGCCTGTCCCAGGTGCAGGGCGTGGGGGAAGTGCAGATCGGCGGCAGTTCGTTGCCGGCGGTGCGCATCGAACTCGAACCCCAGGCACTGAACCAATACGGCGTGGCGCTGGACGACGTGCGTAACACCATCGCCAACGCCAACGTGCGCCGGCCCAAGGGCTCGGTCGAAGACAGCCAGCGGCTGTGGCAGGTGCAGGCCAACGATCAGCTGGAAAAAGCCAAGGATTACGAGTCGCTGATCATCCACTACGCGGACGGCGCGGCCCTGCGCCTGAAGGATGTGGCCAAGGTCAGCGACGGCGTCGAGGACCGCTACAACAGCGGGTTCTTCAATGACGACGCGGCGGTGTTGCTGGTGATCAACCGCCAGGCCGGCGCCAACATCATCGAGACGGTCAGCGAGATCAAGGCTCAGTTGCCAGCGTTGCAAGCGGTGCTGCCGGCCAGCGTCAAGCTGAACCTGGCGATGGACCGTTCGCCGGTGATCAAGGCCACCCTGCATGAAGCTGAAATGACCCTGCTGATTGCCGTGGCGCTGGTGATTCTGGTGGTGTTCCTGTTCCTCGGTAACTTGCGTGCCTCGCTGATTCCGACCCTGGCGGTACCGGTATCGCTGGTGGGCACGTTTGCGGTGATGTACCTCTACGGGTTCTCCCTGAACAACCTGTCGCTGATGGCGCTGATCCTGGCCACCGGGCTGGTGGTGGACGACGCCATCGTGGTGCTGGAGAACATTTCCCGGCACATCGACAAGGGCGTGCCGCCGATGAAGGCGGCCTACCTCGGGGCCCAGGAAGTCGGCTTTACGCTGCTGTCGATGAACGTCTCGCTGGTGGCGGTGTTCCTGTCGATCCTGTTCATGGGCGGGATCATCGAAAGCCTGTTCCGCGAGTTTTCCATCACCCTGGCGGCGGCCATTGTGGTGTCGTTGCTGGTGTCACTGACGCTGACGCCGATGCTCTGCGCGCGCTGGCTCAAGCCGCACACGCCGGGGCAGGAAAACCGCCTGCAGCGCTGGAGCCAGCAGACCAACGAATGGATGGTCGGCAAATACGCCACCAGCCTTGACTGGGTATTGCGTCACCGTCGGCTGACCCTGCTCAGCCTGTTCGTGACGATTGGCGTGAACATCGCGCTGTATGTCGTTGTTCCTAAAACCTTCTTGCCTCAGCAAGACACCGGCCAGTTGATCGGTTTCGTGCGCGGCGACGACGGGCTGTCGTTCAGCGTGATGCAGCCGAAAATGGAAATCTTCCGCCGCGCCGTGCTCAAGGATGAGGCAGTGGAGAGCGTCGCCGGGTTCATCGGTGGCAGCAACGGCACCAACAATGCCTTCATGCTGGTGCGGCTCAAGCCCATCAAGGAACGCAACCTGTCCGCGCAGAAAGTCATCGAACGCCTGCGCAAGGAAATGCCCAAGGTGCCGGGTGCGCAATTGATGCTGATGGCGGATCAGGACCTGCAATTCGGCGGCGGCCGCGAGCAAACCTCCTCGCAATATTCCTACATCCTGCAAAGCGGCGATCTCGGCGCGTTGCGCGAGTGGTATCCGAAAGTCGTCACCGCCCTCAAGGCGCTGCCGGAACTGACGGCAATCGACGCACGCGAAGGCCGTGGCGCCCAGCAAGTGACCCTGATCGTCGATCGCGATCAGGCCAAGCGTCTGGGCGTGGACATGGACATGGTCACTTCGGTGTTGAACAACGCCTACAGCCAGCGGCAGATTTCGACGATCTACGACAGCCTCAACCAGTATCAGGTGGTGATGGAGGTCAACCCGAAATACGCCCAGGACCCGATCACGCTCAAGCAGGTGCAGGTGATCACAGCCGATGGTGCGCGGATTCCGTTGTCCACCATCGCGCACTATGAAAACAGCCTGGAAGACGACCGGGTCAGTCACGAAGGCCAGTTCGCTTCGGAAAGCATCGCGTTCGACATGGCCGAAGGCGTGACGGTGGAGCAGGGCTCGGCGGCCATTGAGCGGGCGATTGCCAAGGTTGGTTTGCCGGAAGACGTCATCGCGAAAATGGCCGGCACCGCCGATGCGTTCGCCGCGACACAGAAGAGCCAGCCGTGGATGATTCTCGGCGCGCTGGTGGCGGTGTATCTGGTGCTGGGCGTGCTGTATGAAAGCTACATCCACCCGCTGACCATTCTCTCGACCTTGCCGTCGGCCGGGGTCGGAGCGTTGCTGTCGATCTATGTGCTGGGCGGCGAGTTCAGCCTGATCTCCTTGCTCGGGCTGTTCCTGCTGATTGGCGTGGTGAAGAAGAATGCGATTCTGATGATCGATCTGGCGCTGCAACTGGAACGGCATCAAGGCATGGAGCCGCTGGAATCGATCCGCAGCGCTTGTCTGCAACGGCTGCGACCGATTCTGATGACCACCCTGGCGGCAATCCTCGGCGCCTTGCCGTTGTTGCTGAGCCGTGCCGAAGGGGCGGAAATGCGTCAGCCGCTGGGCCTGACCATCATCGGCGGGCTGGTCTTCAGCCAGGTGCTGACGCTTTACACCACCCCGGTGGTTTACCTCTATCTCGACAATCTGCGCCATCGCTTCAACCGCTGGCGTGGGGTGCGTACCGATGCTGCTCTGGAAACTCCGCTATGACTGACCGTTCGCTTATCAACCTGGCTGCACCGCTGATCACAGCGCTGTTCAAGGCGCAGCGCTCGCGTTTGCTGAGCCTGTCGCTGTGCGTGGCGATGCTCAGTGCCTGCGCCATCGGCCCGGATTACCAGCGCCCGCAAGCCTCCGCGCCGGCACAGTACAAGGAAGCGGCTGGCTGGCGTCAGGCCAATCCCAGCGATTCTCTGGCCCGTGGTGCCTGGTGGGAACTGTATGGCGATCAGCAGCTCAACGGCCTGATCGAACAACTCAACAACGCCAACCAGACCGTCGCCCAGTCCGAAGCCCAGTACCGCCAGGCCCAGGCCTTGGTGCGCAGCGCCCGGGGGGCGTTTTTCCCGACGGTGGACCTGACCGTGGGGAAAACCCGTTCCAGCCAGGGCACCGGTAGCAGCAGTTCGAGCCTGAGCAGTTCTTCCAGCGGTATTCGCGACACCTACACCGCGCAGGCCGGGGTCAGTTGGGAAGCGGACGTCTGGGGCAAATTGCGCCGAGGCCTGGAGGCCGATACGGCCAACGCCGAGGCGAGTTTTGCCGATCTGGCGGCGATGCGCCTGAGCCAGCAATCGGAGCTGGTGCAGAACTACCTGCAACTGCGGGTGATCGACGAACAGAAACGCCTGCTGGAAGCGACGGTCGAGGCTTATCAGCGCTCGCTGACCATGACCGAAAACCAGTACCGCGCCGGTGTCTCCGGCAAGGACGCTGTGGCGCAGGCCACCACGCAGCTCAAAAGCACCCAGGCAGAGATGGTCGACCTGATCTGGCAGCGCGCGCAGTTCGAGAACGCCATCGCTGTACTGATTGGTCTGCCGCCGGCCGAGTTCAGGCTGGCTGAAACCAAAGATATCCCGGCATTGCCGCAGGTGCCGTTGAGCCTGCCTTCGCAGTTGCTGGAACGCCGCCCGGACATCGCCTCCGCCGAGCGCTCGGTGATGGCCGCCAACGCCAATATCGGCGTGGCCAAAGCCGCCTACTACCCAGACCTGACCCTGAGCCTGAACGGCGGTTATAGCAGCAGCACCTCTAACAACTGGATCAGCGTGCCGAACCGCTTCTGGTCAGTCGGCCCGCAACTGGCCATGACCCTGTTCGACGGTGGGCAGCGCTCGGCGGAAGTCGATCGCAGCGAAGCGGCCTATGACGAAACCGTCGCTAAGTACCGCCAGACCGTGCTCGACGGCTTCCGTGAAGTGGAAAACTATCTGGTGCAGCTCAAGGTGCTGGAAGACGAAGCCAAGGTGCGTCAGGAAGCCCTTGAAGCGGCGCGCGAATCCTTGCGTTTGACCCGGAATCAGTACCGGGCCGGGCTGATTGCCTATCTGGATGTGGTGGTGGTTCAGGCCACGGCGTTGAGCAACGAGCGCAACGTGCTGAGCTTGCTGCAGAGCCGCTTGATCGCCAGCGTGCAATTGATCGCCGCACTGGGCGGCGGGTGGGACGGGCAGCTTCAGGTGAGCGACAAGCAATAGCACAGCCCCTGTGGTGAGGGGGCTTGCTGTGATGAGGGAAGCAGTGGCGAGCGCTTTTGTGGTGAGGGCTGTTGTGGCGAGGGAGCTTGCTCCCGCTGGACGGCGAAGCCGTCCCAAAAGTGCTGACGCGTACGTTCAGACAAAACGCATCTCCGGTTTGCGACTGCTACGCAGCCGAGCGGGAGCAAGCTCCCTCGCCACAATGATTTGTTGGCCATCGAGTCGTGAGCAACGACCACATAAACGTTTCATCACCTTGATGGCCTTTTGATGACTTTGTGAGTGCGTTCGTCCGCGGAATCAGTACAATCGCCGACTTTGCTCCCCGAGAATGAACACAGCACAGCGGGGGCGGTCGCGAGAAGTCCCATGCTCATTGGTAGTTATTCCCTTACGCTGGTTTTCATATCGCTTTGTGTGGCGATACTTGCCTCTTATACCGCGCTCGACCTCACCGGTCGCATCGCCACGGCGACAGGCCGGGCGGTGCATCTGTGGACGGCGGGCGGCGCTTTTGCAATGGGGGTTGGCGTGTGGTCGATGCATTTCATCGGCATGCTCGCATTCACATTGCCGATCGACCTGGGCTATGACGTTTCCCTTACGGCGCTGTCCCTATTGATTGCGGTCCTGTCCTGCGGTTTTGCTCTGTGGCTGGTCAGCCAGCCACAACTGCCGGCCTGGCAACTGGCGTTCGGTGCGCTGGTGATGGGCGCTGGCATCAGTGCGATGCATTACACCGGCATGGCCGCCATGCGCATGCAGCCGGGTATTGATTACGACCCTGCACTGTTTAGCGCCTCATTGCTGATCGCCGTCGTCGCGTCGGGCGCGGCATTGTGGATCGCTTTCCGCCTGCGTCGCCAGGCGCCTTATGTTCGCCTGATCCGCGGCGGTGCTGCGGTGATCATGGGCATCGCCATCGTCGGCATGCACTACACCGGCATGGCCGCGGCACGCTTTGCCGACGGCAGTTTCTGTGGCGCGGCGGCCGATGGCCTGAACGGCGAAGGCCTGGACAATCTTGTTCTGATCACCACCCTTGCCGTATTGAGCATTGCCTTGCTGACCTCGATCCTCGATGCACGCCTGGAGGCTCGCACTGCGGATCTGGCTCACTCGCTGACCGAGGCCAATCGCGAACTCACCCAATTGGCGCTGCACGACACCCTGACCGGGCTGCCAAACCGTGTGTTGCTGGCCGACCGTATCGATCAGGCGATGTCGAGGGTGCAGGAGCAGGGTGGCTGTTTTGCGTTGATGTTCATTGATCTGGATGGTTTCAAACCGGTCAACGATGCTTTTGGGCACCACATGGGCGACCAGTTGCTGCGTGAGGTCGGCCTGCGCTTGCGTGAAGATTTGCGTAGCCAGGACACTCTGGCGCGGATCGGCGGCGATGAGTTTGTGTTGCTGGTGCAACTCGCCGAGCCCAATGACGCGCTGAACCTGGCGGCGCGACAGGTGGGGCTGATCGCGCGCTCGTTCCGTGTCGCGGAACATGACTTGCAGATTTCCGCCAGCGTCGGCATCGCGCTCTATCCGGGCAACGGTCAGACCGCCGAAGAGTTGCTGATGAACGCCGACGCGGCGATGTACCACGCCAAGGGCGCCGGGAAAAATGGCCACAGCTTCTTCGACGCCTCGATGAACAGCAACGCGCGCAAACAGCTGCAATTGCTTCAGGACTTGCGCAACGCCCTGGATCAGCAGCAATTCAGCCTCTATTACCAGCCCAAGTTCGACGCCGGCCATGGCCGACCGGTGGGTGCCGAGGCGTTGCTGCGCTGGGAACACCCGACCCAGGGCATGCTTCAGCCGGACAGCTTCATCGATCTTGCGGAGAAGACCGGGCTGATCATTCCGATCGGCGAGTGGGTGCTCAATGAAGCCTGCCGTCAGATGCGCGAGTGGTACGTGCTCGGTTACACCGACTGGCGCATCGCGGTGAACCTCTCGGCCTTGCAGTTCTGCCACGCCGGGTTGGTCCAGAGCGTCGCCAAGGCCCTGGCCACTCATCATCTTCCGGCCAACAGCCTGACCCTGGAAATCACCGAAACCACCGCGATGAGCGATGCCGACGCGAGCATGACGGTGCTGCAGGAACTCTCGGAGATGGGCGTCGACCTGTCTATCGATGACTTTGGTACCGGCTATTCGAGCTTGATGTACCTCAAGCGCCTGCCGGCCAATGAACTGAAGATCGACCGGGGTTTCGTCCGCGATCTGGAACACGACAGCGACGACGCGGCCATCGTCTCGGCCATCGTCGCCCTCGGCCAGGCCTTGGGCTTGCGGATTGTCGCCGAAGGGGTTGAAACCGGTGTCCAGCAAGACTTCCTGACCCAGTTGGGCTGCGACTCGTTGCAGGGTTACCTGCTGGGGCATCCGCTGCCGGCCGATCGCTTCATGGCCGATATTCACCGAGGGGAGCAATTGGCGGCTGGCTGAAACCGGGCAGCTTATTGGGGGCAGACCTGTGGCGAGGGAGCTTGCTCCCGCTCGGCTGCGAAGCAGTCGCAAAACCAGTCGGCCTGGTGGGTCTGAAAAAATGAGGGGGCCGCTGCGCGCCCCAGCGGGAGCAAGCTCCCTCGCCACAGAAGCATCTTCAGCCACAGGAATAGGTTCACTTCAGATTGCCATCAGTGCAGCCATTGACGCAGGTTCATGCAAAACCGCGCAATGGCGGTTATTCTTGGCCCCGACTGCTTACGCTTGAAACGGGGGAATGCCAGCATGGACAAAGTCATCGTCATCACCGGCGGCAGCCGCGGAATTGGCGCCGCCACGGCCCTGTTGGCCGCAGAGCAGGGCTATCGGATCTGTATCAACTATCAGTCCGACGAACAGGCGGCGCACAGTGTGCTGGAACAAGTCCGCGCACTCGGCGCCCAAGCCATTGCGGTACGCGCCGATGTCAGCATCGAAGACGAGGTGATCGGCCTGTTCCACCGTGTAGACACCGAACTCGGTCGGGTCACGGCGCTGGTGAACAACGCCGGCACTGTCGGGCAAAAGTCGCGGATCGACGAAATGTCCGAATTCCGTATTCTGAAAATCCTCAAGACCAACGTCCTGGCGCCGATCCTCTGCGCCAAACACGCGATCCTGCGCATGTCACCCAAACATGGCGGGCAGGGCGGCAGCATCGTCAATGTGTCGTCGGTCGCTGCCCGCTTGGGCGCCCCCAGCGAATATGTCGACTACGCCGCGTCCAAAGGCGCGCTGGACACCTTCACCATCGGTCTGTCCAAGGAAGTGGCGGGCGAGGGTATTCGCGTCAACGCCGTGCGGCCGGGTTACATCTACACCGATTTCCATGCATTGAGCGGCGACCCGGACCGGGTCAGCAAGCTGGAGTCGGCAATCCCGATGGCCCGGGGTGGGCGGCCGGATGAAGTGGCGGAGGCGATTGTGTGGTTGTTGTCGGATAAGGCTTCTTATGCGACCGGGACTTTCGTCGATCTGGGTGGTGGGCGTTAATTTCCGAATTTGTGTTGTCCCGGCTGGCCTCTTCGCGGGCAAGCCACGCTCCCACAATGAACTGTGTTGGTCAAAAAGCTTGTGAACGACGCAGATCCTGTGGGAGCGCGGCTTGCCCGCGATGAGGCCGGGGGCGGCAACATCGAACTTTCAGAACGACCGCACAATCCGCCCCAACGTCTCCATCGCCTTCTCTGAATCCTCAGTCCACGGGCTCCCGTAATTCAGCCGAATACAATTCCTGAACCGCTGGGTCGGTGAAAAGATCGGTCCCGGGGCGATGCTGATCCCTTGCGCCAGCGCCATCTGAAACAACTTCAACGAATCCATCTGCGCCGGCAGTTCCAGCCACAGAAAGTACCCTCCCGCCGGCTGACTGACGCGCGTCTGGGCCGGGAAGTAGCGGGCGATGGCGGCGAGCATGGCGCTTTGCTGTTCTTCCAGGGCGTAGCGCAGTTTGCGCAGGTGCCGGTCGTAGCCGCCGTGTTGCAGGTAGTCGGCGATGGCGGCCTGGGCGGGCATCGAGGCGCAGAGTGAGGTCATCAGTTTCAGGCGCTCGATCTTTTGCGCATATCGCCCGGCCGCGACCCAGCCGATGCGATAACCGGGGGCCAGGCTCTTGGCGAACGAACCGCAGTGCATCACCAGACCCTCAGTATCGAAAGCCTTGGCCGGTTTTGGCGCCTGTTGCCCATAGTAGAGCTCGGCGTAGACGTCGTCCTCGATCAGCGGAACCTGGTGACTGCGCAATAACTCCACGAGTTCCTGCTTCTTCGCCTCGGGCATGGTCGCGCCCATGGGGTTTTGGAAACTGGTCATGCACCAGCAGGCTTTGATCGGATGCCGTTCCAGCGTCTGGGCCAGCACGCCGAGGTCGATGCCGTCGCGCGGGTGCACGGGAATTTCCACTGCTTTGAGCTTCAGCCGTTCCAGCACTTGCAGGCTGGCGTAGAACGCCGGGGCTTCGATGGCCACTAGATCGCCGGGTTCGGTGACCGCTTGCAGGCACAGGTTCAAGGCTTCGAGGGCGCCGTTGGTGATCAGCAACTCTTCCATGGGCAGCATCAGCCCGCCGACCATGTAGCGCAGGGCGATTTGTCGACGCAGTTGCGGGTTACCCGGCGACATGTCGGTGACCACCATGCGCGGGTCCATCTCCCGGGCGGCACTGGTCAGTGAGCGAGACAGGCGTTGCAGCGGAAACAGCGTGGGGCTGGGAAACGCCGAGCCGAAGGGCACGGTGTTCGGGTCCTTGATCGAGTCCAGCACCGAGAACACCAGTTCGCTGACGTCGACTTCGGTGGACTCGTTGACCTGGCTGCTGATCACCGGCTCCGAAAACGGGCTCGGTGCATGGGTATTGACGAAGTAGCCGGAGCGCGGCCGGGCGCGGATCAGGCCACGGCGCTCAAGCAGGTAATAGGCCTGGAACACCGTGGACGGGCTGACCCCGTAAGTCTGGCTGGCGTAGCGCACCGACGGCACCCGCTGGCCGGGACCGAGGACGCCGGAGCGGATCAGTTCAGCGATGTCGTCGGCGAATTTTTCGTAGCGTTTCATCGAGTGCCCGGTTGAAGTTATTCATGTGGTGCCCTTTTGTGGCGAGGGAGCTTGCTCCCGCTGGGGTGCGTAGCGCCCCCAAAAATTTACGACTGCTACGCAGCCGAGCGGGAGCAAGCTCCCTCGCCACAGAGGATCGCATCTGACAAAGGACTGCATCTGACAAAGGATTGCATCTTAATGGCTCAACGGTTCATCGGCGCAACAAACCGGCTCTTCGCCACGCTATGAATCTCAGGCTCATCACTGTCGACAATCTTGAAACTGATCGTCTGCGAGCTGCTGCTCGGCCGTTCCGTGGTCATCGCCACCGACACCGGCACATCCACAATCTCGCCCGGTGCCAGGCTCAGTTCAGTCTTGCCTTGCAGCTGGAAGCCATCGCCATCGACCAGCGTCAATCGATAATCCTGACGTTGCTGGGTCTTGTTGATGACCTTCAAGCTGTAGATGTTTTCGATCTGGCCTTCACTGTTCTCGCGGAACAGGCCACGGTCCTTGCTCACGTCCAGCGACACCATCGGCCGTTCCACCAGCGCCAGGGCGAGGGCGCCGATCATTACCAGTAGCACGGCGGTATAACCGATCAGTCGCGGCCTCAAAAGGTGGGTTTTTCCGCCCTGCAGTTCATGCTCCGAGGTGTAGCTGATCAGCCCACGGGCGTAGCCCATTTTGTCCATGATCGAATCGCAGGCGTCGATGCACGCGGCGCAACCGATACATTCCATCTGCAAACCATCGCGAATGTCGATGCCGGTCGGGCAGACCTGCACGCACAGCTGGCAATCGATGCAATCACCCAGCCCGACCTCGGTGGGTTTGACGTCACGTTTACGCGGGCCACGGTTTTCGCCGCGGGCCACGTCGTAGGAAATGGTCAGGGTGTCCTTGTCGAACATCACGCTCTGGAACCGCGCATACGGGCACATGTGCATGCACACTGCTTCGCGCAACCAACCGGCATTGATGTAAGTAGCCCCGGTAAAGAACAGCACCCAGAACAGGCTGACACCGCCGATTTGCAAGGTCAGCAATTCTTCGGCCAGCGGACGGATCGGCGTGAAGTAGCCGACGAAGGTCAGGCCGGTGAGCAGGCTGATCGCCAGCCACAGGGTGTGTTTGGCCGAGCGGCGGATCAGTTTGTTCAGGCCCCAGGGGGCGGCTTGCAGCTTGATTCGCTGGTTGCGCTCGCCTTCGGTGATTTTCTCGCACCACATGAAGATCCAGGTCCATGAACTCTGCGGGCAGGTGTAACCGCACCAGACCCTGCCGGCGAACACGGTGATCGCAAACAGGCCGAACGCAGCGATGATCAGCAGCGCCGAAAGCAGGATGAAATCCTGTGGCCAGAAGGTCGCGCCGAAGATGTGGAATTTGCTTTCGGAAAGGTCCCAGAGCACTGCCTGACGGCCGCCCCAGTTCAGCCACACCGTACCGAAGAACAGCAGAAACAGAACCCCCGCGCCACTCATGCGCAGGGTGCGGAACACACCCGTGAAGCTGCGGGTATGGATCAGGTTGTCGCTGGATTTGGCCTTTATCTTTGGACGCAATGGCTCATTGCTTTTTAAAAATGAGGCATTTTCAACGGTTCGGACGGGGATTCTATCGCTCATGGTCTTTCGCTCATCAGCCTCCATCAGGCCTGAGCACTATGACCAGCGATCTGTTTGCATAACAGACTCAGCTAAAGCAATAAAAAGCGGATCAGATGGGTTGTCCGCACCCGCCTGCGACAACTTGATGCACCCGCAATGGTTGGCCACAAACACCTGTGCCAGTTGTTTGTGGTGTGTGTTGATGCGGGTCAGTCAAATCACCGAATCACTGTCCGTGGCCTTCAAATGTCGGCGACTGTCCACTGCGCCTGCTACGGTCAATGCATCGGCTTCTGCTTCGGTGATGTAGATGCGCTGGCCGTTGAGGTCGACCGCCGACATGGATTTTTCCCCGTCGGTGATGATGGTCACGTCGGGGCAAAGACGGATTTCTTCGCCGTTTTGGGTGATGAAGAAGCAGGTCTGGTTTTCGATGCGCACGGTCATGGAGGCGTCCTTTTTCGGCGGATTCTGAAGTGTTAGGGCGCATCTGCCGGTCATCGTTCTGTGCAACCGATTAATGGTGGGGCGGTCCATCCTCTATCGAGTCATTACATCATCACAAGGAGTGCGCCATGGATGCCTGGTGGCACGAGGTTTGGGTGACGTTGCAAGCGGAGTTCGCCGACATCGGCGATGCTTCGCAACTGACGCGCATTACGGTGCGATTGCTGATGGCCGCCGTGCTGGGCGGCATTCTCGGTTTCGAACGTGAACAGAAGGGCAAGGCCGCCGGGGTTCGCACCCACATGCTGGTGGCGCTCGGTGCGGCATTGTTTGTGCTGGTGCCGCAGATGTCAGGATCCCAGGCCGACGCCATGAGCCGGGTGGTGCAGGGCGTGATCGCCGGCATCGGCTTTCTCGGTGCCGGGACTATCCTGAAAAACACCGATGGCGACGAGGGTCATGTCAAAGGCCTGACCACCGCCGCCGGTTTGTGGATGACGGCGGCCATTGGTGTTTCGGCCGGAATGGGCCGCGAGGCGACGGCGGTGCTCAGTACGTTGCTGGCGTTGGTGATTCTCGGTGTGATGCCGGTCGTGGTGCGCCAGCTGGAAAAGGAACGCCCCCCGCGCGACTGATCACTCAGGGGTGACGATTTCCGGTGGCTGCACAGTCGGTGGCTCTTCGCGCGGTGGTGGGTGAGTGCCTGGCGGTTCCTGTTCAGGGACGGGGGCGGGTTCGGTCGGCGGTGTTGGCTGTATCGGCGGTACCGTCGGCTCATCAATGTTCGGATCGGGTGTCTCGGCCGGGATTGGAATACTCATCGATACAGTCTCCAGTGGCAGATGGCGTGAGTCGTGCTTAAGTTGGTTGACCCGTACACAGGGAATTTGATTCCCCGAAAGACTTGGCAAATCCCTCTGAACTTTTACCGACGCCTGCTGTTCGGAACTTAAGTGAGTTCATGTCGGGGCAGACCGCTTCGTGTGAACGACGACCAGGCACAAGAGCGTCCTTGGGGCGTTAAGGAGAGATGCTCGATGACCGCTGAGAAACCCACAGAGTTGAGCTACAACCCGCATATACCGCTGTCGCAGGCGTTACTGCTACCGCGGATCGTGATCGAAAACACCATGCCGACCCTCGATGGCGGGCAATTCGCCGTTAAAGCCGTGATTGATCAGGACGTGGTGGTGACCAGCAAAGTGTTTGCCGACGGTCACGACAAACTGGCCGTGCGCATCCGCTGGCGTGCCGATGGCGACGAAGACTGGCAGAGCGAGGTGATGGCCGAGCTGGGCAATAACGGCTGGCAGGGCCAGTTTCGTGTCAACAAGCAGGGGCGTTATGTGTTCTGCCTCGAAGCCTGGATCGATCAGTTCGCCAGCTTTTGTTATGAGCTGAAAAAAAAGCACGACGCCGGCGTCTCGGTCAGCCTGGAGTTGCAGGAAGGGCGCACCCATGTCCAACAGGCCGCCGAACGCTCTGAAGGCCCGCTCAGTGAACAACTGGCGGCGTTACACCATAAGCTGTCCGGTCTGCTCGAAACCGAGCAGGTCGCCTTGTTTCTGCACCAACGCAGCGCGGACTTGATGGCCCAGGCTGACCATCGTCCCTTCCTGAGCCTGAGCCCTGAATACCCGGTGGACGTGGAGCGCACGCTTGCGCAGTTCGCCAGCTGGTATGAATTGTTTCCGCGCTCGATCACCGATGATCCGGCTCGTCATGGCACTTTCAACGACGTGCATTCGCGGCTGGCGATGATCCAGGACATGGGCTTCGACGTGCTGTATTTCACGCCGATCCACCCGATCGGCCGCAGCTACCGCAAAGGCCCGAACAATTCGTTGATCGCCGGCCCGGACGACCCGGGTAGCCCCTACGCTATTGGCAGCGAAGAGGGTGGGCATGAGGCGATTCACTCGGAACTGGGTACTCGCGAAGATTTTCGCCGGCTCGTCGCGGCCGCCGCCGAGCACGGGCTGGAAGTCGCCCTCGACTTTGCGATTCAGTGTTCCCAGGACCACCCGTGGCTCAAACAGCATCCGGGCTGGTTCAACTGGCGGCCGGACGGCACGATCAAATACGCCGAGAACCCGCCGAAGAAATACCAGGACATCGTCAACGTCGATTTCTATGCCGTGGACGCGATTCCCGGCCTGTGGATCGAGTTGCGTGACATTGTGGTGGGTTGGGTCGAGGAGGGCGTGAAGCTGTTTCGCGTGGATAACCCTCACACCAAACCGTTGCCATTCTGGCAGTGGATGATCGCCGATGTGCGGGCGCTGTACCCCGAGGTGATCTTCCTGGCCGAAGCCTTTACCACCCCGGCGATGATGGCGCGTTTGGGCAAGGTCGGTTACTCCCAGAGCTACACCTATTTCACCTGGCGCAACACCAAGACCGAGCTGGCGACCTATTTCACCGAACTCAATGAGTCGCCGTGGCGTGAATGCTACCGGCCGAATTTTTTCGTCAACACGCCGGACATCAACCCGGCGTTCCTGCATGAATCCGGGCGCGCCGGTTTTCTCATCCGTGCCGCGCTGGCGACCATGGGTTCCGGGCTGTGGGGCATGTATTCGGGGTTTGAGCTATGTGAAGCGGCACCGGTACCGGGCCGGGAGGAATACCTCAATTCCGAGAAGTACGAAATCCGCCCACGAGACTTCAATGCGCCGGGCAACATCATTGCCGAAATCGCCCAGCTTAACCGCATCCGCCGGCAGAACCCGGCGCTGCACACGCACTTGGGCCTGAAGGTCTACAACGCGTGGAACGACAATATTTTGTACTTCGGCAAACGCAGCGTCGACGGCAGCAATTTCATTCTGGTGGCGGTCAGCCTCGATCCGCATCACGCCCAGGAGGCAAACTTCGAATTGCCGCTGTGGGAAATGGGCCTGCCCGATGATGCCGTCACTCAGGGCGAAGACTTGATGAACGGCCACCGCTGGACCTGGCACGGCAAGTACCAGTTCATGCGGATCGAACCGTGGCATCTGCCGTTCGGGATTTGGAGGATATCCGCCTTTTGAATACACCGCGCTTCCTGTGGCGAGGGAGCTTGCTCCCGCTCGGCTGCGAAGCAGTCGCAAACCCGGTGAATACGGTGCAACTGATGAACTGCAATGGGGTTGCTGCGCAACCCAGCGGGAGCAAGCTCCCTCGCCACAAAGAGCCGCCCTCGGCAGCAGAGTGTTTCGCCTTAGTGGCTTTATTGAATTGAACAGGAGTTACAAATGGCGAAGAAACCCAGGTCAGCCACCTTTATCAAGGACCCGCTCTGGTACAAGGATGCGGTGATCTACCAGGTTCACGTTAAGTCTTTTTTCGACTCCAACAATGACGGGATCGGCGACTTTCCCGGCCTTATCGCCAAACTCGATTACATTGCCGATCTGGGTGTCAACACCATCTGGCTGTTGCCGTTCTACCCCTCGCCACGACGCGACGATGGCTATGACATCGCCGAATACCGTGGCGTGCATCCTGACTACGGCACCATGGCCGATGCCAAGCGCTTCATTGCCGAGGCCCATAAACGCGGCCTGCGGGTGATTACCGAACTGGTCATCAACCACACCTCGGACCAGCACGCGTGGTTCCAGCGCGCGCGCAAGGCCAAGCCCGGTTCGGCGGCCCGCGACTTCTATGTCTGGTCTGATAACGATCAAAAATACGATGGCACCCGCATCATCTTTCTCGACACCGAAAAGTCCAACTGGACGTGGGACCCGGTGGCCGGTCAGTACTTCTGGCACCGTTTCTATTCCCACCAGCCGGACCTGAACTTCGACAACCCGCAAGTGATGAAAGCGGTGCTGTCGGTGATGCGTTACTGGCTCGACATGGGCATCGACGGTCTGCGGCTGGACGCGATCCCGTACCTGATCGAGCGCGACGGCACCAACAACGAAAACCTGCCCGAGACCCACGATGTCCTCAAGCAGATCCGCGCCGAGATCGACGCCAATTACCCCGATCGCATGCTGCTGGCCGAGGCCAATCAGTGGCCGGAAGACACTCAGTTGTACTTTGGCAACACCTCTGCCGACGGCCAGAACGGCGACGAATGCCACATGGCCTTTCACTTCCCGCTGATGCCGCGCATGTACATGGCGCTGGCTCAGGAAGATCGTTTCCCGATCACCGACATTCTGCGCCAGACCCCGGAAATTCCCGCCAACTGCCAGTGGGCGATTTTCCTGCGCAACCACGATGAGCTGACCCTGGAAATGGTCACCGACCGGGAGCGCGATTACCTGTGGAATTACTACGCCGCCGACCGTCGGGCGCGGATCAATCTGGGGATTCGCCGGCGTCTGGCGCCGTTGATGGAACGTGATCGTCGTCGCGTGGAGCTGCTTAACAGCCTGCTGCTGTCGATGCCCGGCACGCCGACCCTGTATTACGGCGATGAAATCGGCATGGGCGATAACATCTACCTCGGCGACCGCGACGGTGTGCGCACGCCGATGCAATGGTCGATCGACCGTAATGGCGGTTTCTCCCGCGCCGACCCGGCCAGTCTGGTGTTGCCGCCGATCATGGACCCGCTCTATGGCTACCTGTCGGTCAACGTCGAAACCCAGGCCGGTGACCCTCATTCGTTATTGAACTGGAACCGGCGTCTGCTCGCGGTGCGCAAGCAGTCCAAGGCCTTCGGTCGTGGGACGCTGAAGATGCTCTCACCGAGCAATCGACGGATTCTGGCATATACCCGCGAATTCACCGGCCCGGACGGTAAGCACGAGATTATTCTGTGCGTGGCCAACGTGTCCCGCAGCGCGCAGGCGGCGGAGCTGGATCTGTCGGCTTATGTCGGCATGGTTCCGGTGGAGATGCTCGGCGGCAATGCGTTCCCGCCCATCGGCCAGTTGAATTTCCTGCTGACGCTGGCGCCTTATGGCTTCTATTGGTTCGGGCTGGCGGCGGAAAACCAAATGCCGAGCTGGCACGTGGAGCCGGCGCAAAGCCTGCCGGACTTCACCACCCTGGTGCTGAAGAAACGCATGGAAGAGCTGCTCGAAGCGCCATCCCGCCACACCCTGGAGCAGGGCATTCTGCCGAGCTGGTTGCAGAACCGCCGCTGGTACGCCGGCAAGGACGGCATCATCGATAACGTCAACCTCGCTTACGGCGTGCGTTTCGGCGACCCACAGCATCCCGTGCTGCTGGGTGAGATCGACGTCACCAGCGGCGGTCAGACCAGCCGTTACCAGTTGCCATTCGGTTTTATCTCCGAGGAACAGGTCGGCGCGGCGTTGCCGCAGCAATTGGCACTGGCCCGGGTCCGGCGCGGTCGTCAGGTCGGCTTGATCACCGATGCCTTCAGCCTCGACAGCTTTGTTCATGCCGTGTTGCAGAGCATGCAGGCCGGCATGGTGTTGCCGTCAGACGGTGGCGAGATCTGTTTCGAGCCGACCGACGAACTGACCAGGCTTGGCCTGACGGCCGAGTCGGAGGTGCGGTACCTGTCCGCCGAGCAGTCCAACAGTTCGGTGGTGATCGGCAGCAGCCTGGTGCTGAAATTGATTCGCAAGGTCGCGTCAGGCGTGCACCCGGAACTGGAAATGAGCGCGTACCTGACCCATGCCGGTTTCCAGAATATTTCGCCGTTGCTGGGCGCGGTGATTCGTCGCGATGCAGCGGGCGAGGACACGCTGTTGATGATCGCCCAAGGCTACTTGAGCAATCAGGGCGACGCGTGGGAGTGGACCCAGAACAACCTCGAACGGGCACTTCGCGACGAACTCGCTGATGCCGTGTCGGAGCAGGAGCAGCACTACAACGCCCTCGGCGAGCTGAAGGATTTTGCCGGCATGCTCGGCCAGCGCCTGGGGGAAATGCATCAGGTGTTGGCGGCCCCGAGCGCTAACCCGGACTTCGCCCCACAGATCACCACCCAGAAAGATGCCCTGGCCTCGGCCAAGGACGTGGCGGCGCAACTGGAGCATGCCCTGAAGCTGCTCAAGCAGCATCAAACTGAACTGAACACCGCGGATCAGGCATTGGTCAATCGTTTGCTGGACAACAAAAAAGCCATCCTCAGCCATGTCCAGGAACTGGGTAAAAAGGCTGCTGGCGGGTTACGTATTCGCGTCCATGGCGACTTGCACCTGGGGCAGGTGCTGGTGATCAAGGGCGATGCCTACCTGATCGATTTCGAGGGCGAACCGGCGCGGCCGCTGCATGAGCGCCGAGGCAAACACAGCCCTTATAAAGATGTCAGCGGCGTGTTGCGCTCCTTCGATTATGCGGCGGCGATGACGATCAACGTGCACAACGTCGATAACACTGCCGACGCCCAAGCGGCGCGTCAACGGGTCGCCGATCGTTATCTGAAAGAGGCGCGGCAAGCATTTGTCGACGCTTATCGGCTGGCGGCAGCTAGTCTTGCTCATGCATGGCAAGATCCTGAAGGCGAGGACGCCGCGCTGGCGTTGTTCGGTCTGGAGAAGGCGGCTTATGAAGTGGCCTATGAGGCTGAAAATCGCCCCACCTGGCTGCCCGTGCCGTTGCACGGTCTGTACGGGTTATTGAGTGGGCTCAAACCCTTTTCCGATCTTGGTGGAGAGTAGTCATGAGTATCTCGAACAAGGAACAGGGGCACGTGGAACAGGCGCTGCTGCCCAGGGCACGGGATATCGATGCGTTGGTACGCGCTGAGCATCGGGATCCCTTCGCAATTCTCGGCCCGCACGGCGATGGCGCTGGCGGGCAATTCATTCGCGCCTATCTACCGGACGCCTTGAGTGTGCAGGTGGTGGACAAGGAATCCGGGGAAGAGCTCGGCAGCCTTGAGACCACCCAAACCCCGGGGCTGTTCGTCGGGCACTTCGAGCGGGCCCGACCCTATCTGTTGCGAACCCGTTGGGCCGGTGGCGAGCAACTCGCCGAGGATCCTTACAGCTTTGGCCCGTTACTCGGCGAGATGGATTTGTACCTGTTCGCCGAGGGTAATCACCGGGACTTGAGCAGTTGCCTCGGCGCGCAACTGAAGACGGTCGATGGCGTGGAGGGTGTGCGCTTCGCCGTATGGGCGCCGAATGCCAAAAGGGTCTCGGTGGTTGGTGATTTCAACGTCTGGGACGGTCGTCGTCATCCGATGCGTCTGCGCCATCCTTCCGGTGTCTGGGAGTTGTTCATTCCGCGCCTGCAAGCGGGGGAAGCCTACAAATACGAAATTCTCGGCGCCCACGGCATTCTGCCGCTCAAGGCCGACCCGATGGCCCTGGCCACCGCTTTGCCACCGGACACCGCATCGAAAGTCGCCGCGCCGCTGAAAATCGACTGGAAGGACCACGACTGGATGCAGTCGCGGGGCGAACGTCAGCGAACCAGCGCACCGCTGTCGATTTACGAGTTGCACGCCGGTTCCTGGCAATGCGAGCTGGATGATCTGGGCGAGGTCGCCCGTCAGTACACCTGGCCCGAGTTGGCCGAGCGGCTGATTCCTTATGTAAAGGAGCTGGGTTTCACCCACATCGAACTGATGCCGATCATGGAGCATCCGTTCGGTGGTTCCTGGGGTTATCAACTGCTGTCGCAATTCGCCCCGAGCGCCCGTTACGGCACGCCGGATGACTTCGCCGCGTTCGTCAATGCCTGTCACCAGGCCGAGATTGGCGTGATCCTCGATTGGGTGCCGGCGCATTTCCCCACCGATACCCACGGGCTGGCGCAGTTCGACGGCACGGCGTTGTACGAGTACGGCAACCCGCAGGAAGGTTTTCACCAGGACTGGGACACGCTGATCTACAACCTGGGCCGCACCGAGGTGCACGGCTACATGCTGGCCTCGGCGCTGCACTGGCTCAAGCATTTCCACGTCGATGGCCTGCGCGTGGACGCAGTGGCGTCGATGCTGTATCGCGATTACTCGCGCAAGGCCGGCGAGTGGGTGCCCAACCGTCACGGCGGTCGGGAGAATCTGGAGGCCATTGATTTCGTCCGCCATCTCAACGATGTGGTGGCCCTGGAAGCACCGGGGGCGCTGGTGATTGCCGAAGAATCCACGGCGTGGCCGGGTGTCAGCCAGAGCACGCAACAGGGTGGGCTGGGTTTTGCCTATAAGTGGAACATGGGCTGGATGCACGACTCGCTGCATTACATTCAGCAGGATCCGGTGTACCGCGCCCATCATCACAATGAGCTGAGTTTCGGCCTGGTGTATGCCTGGTCCGAACGCTTCATCCTGCCGATTTCTCACGATGAAGTGGTGCATGGCAAGCATTCGCTGATCGACAAGATGCCGGGGGATCGCTGGCAGAAGTTTGCCAATTTGCGGGCTTATCTGAGTTTCATGTGGACGCATCCCGGCAAGAAATTGTTGTTCATGGGCTGCGAATTCGGCCAATGGCGTGAGTGGAATCACGATCAGCAACTGGACTGGTATTTACTGCAATACCCGGAACACCAGGGGGTGCGCAAACTGGTCGGTGACCTGAATCGGTTGTATCGCGAAGAACCGGCGCTGCACGATCAGGACGATGCCCCGCAAGGCTTCCAGTGGTTGATCGGCGACGATGCGGTCAACAGCGTTTACGCCTGGCTGCGCTGGAGCAAGGAGGGCAGGCCGGTATTGGTGGTGGCCAACTTTACCCCGGTGCCGCGTCAGTCCTACCGTGTAGGCGTTCCGTTTGCCGGGCGCTGGGTCGAGTTGATCAACAGCGATGCCGACACCTATGCCGGGTCCAATTACGGCAATGGCGGCGGGGTGTTCACCGACGAAGAACCGAGCCATGGCCAGGCCCTCTCACTGGAGTTGAATTTGCCGCCGTTGGGGGTGTTGATTTTGCGGCCGGAGGGTTGATCTAAAATCGCGTCCTGATCGTTCCCACGCTCTGCGTGGGAATGCAGCCGGGACGCTCCGCGTCCCAAGAGCGGACGCAAAGCGTCCATTGAGGCATTCCCATGCGGAGCGTGGGAACGATCATCGGCCAGGCTTCACCACCGCATCCGCACCCCCAAACTGCCAATCAACCCGTTCAAATCATTGTCATCCACATCGCTGCTGTAATCGGCGCTGACGTACAGGCTGACCAAAGGCGTCACTCTGGCGACCAGCCCCAAACCCACATCCACCGTTGAGGATTTGCGGCTGCTGCTGATTTTGTCGACCTGATCCAGGCTCACGGTATTACCGGTGTATACCGTGTGCCACACGTTGGTTCGCACATAGGGTTCGACCGGCAGGCCGTTGATATCGTAACTGCCTTTCAAGCGTGCACCGACCCGACCGCTCCAGGACGACATGTCGCTGGAGGAGCCGTTGCCGGAGCCGGCATAGGGCGTATCCAGCGTAATGCGTTGATTGATCAACTGCGCCTGGGGTTCGATCACCCAGTTATTACCCAGGCCAATCGGGAAACCACCTTCCACCGACAGCGTCACCGCGCTGCCTTCGGCGGCTTGTCGCGCGCCCTGGTCATTGCGGCTGTAGCCGTTGACCCGGCCGCCGCTGGCGCTCAAGTCTACGTGCCAGCCTTGTGGGCCGGTCAGGCTCCAGTAGGCGCCGAGACTCTGGCCTTGAAGGTTGAGCGTGTCATGACCGGGGTCGGCGAGGGCGCGACTGGTCAGCAGACCGTTGTCATTGCCCTGGAATTGGGTGGTGCCGCCGATCAGTCCGACCCGCTGGGTATGGCCGCTGTTGCTTTGGACGGTCAGCAGCGCCGGGCTTTTGAATTCGCTGGCGCCAGGGATGGAAGAGCCTTGGGCCAGATAGTCGGTTTGGGCCTGCCGCGAGGTCTTTCCATAGACGTGGTCCCAAGCCGAAGGCGCGGCGTCTTCGACCGTCAGGCGTGAGCTTTGTAAGTCTGGATTGGCACGTGAATGGCCGGGATACGTGGCGGAGCCGGTGGGCAAGGTAAGGGTCGGCAGTGCCTGGTTATACCAAAGCGTTGGTTCATCCTCGGCAGACGAGGCCTGCACCTCCATGGATGAGCACAGCAGGAGTGAACTCGTGACGGTGCAAAAAGTGATTTTGATCTCTTGTGGGGTGAATGAAGTTTTCATGGAGGTCTACCTTGCAATGGCATGCGTATCTCGCTTTGGCGTCTCTCCTACCCCGAATGAGGGGCGACCGAATGGATTGGGGCAGGGTCAGACCCGCCTTTTTTTACAGGAGTCTGGTGGCTTGCCCCTGATGGATTTCCGGGGGTAGTAAGCACTAGCTAAGAAGACTGCTGACGCTGCGTCAAGAAAGTGGCCGATAAGCGGTATGGCTATTTTAGGTGTTGTAAGTGACTGATTTTTGGCGCGTATATAAGTTGTTGTTTGTGCGAAAAATCATCCAGAAAGGCGCGGGCCAGACGCGTTTGGTAGGGGGCTATCGGTTGTTCGGCGGCTGATCCAGTGCAGGATAAACAAACGGCGTCGGCGCGCCATTGCTGTCATTTTTTCTGTCAGCGGTGGCATCCTTGGCGAC
Source organism: Pseudomonas sp. F-14 TE3482 (assembly GCF_053629455.1). Lineage (NCBI taxonomy): Bacteria > Pseudomonadati > Pseudomonadota > Gammaproteobacteria > Pseudomonadales > Pseudomonadaceae > Pseudomonas > Pseudomonas sp. F-14 TE3482. Next base: position 5,044,458 of record NZ_JBRJII010000001.1, on the reverse strand, counting down.
TGTCATTTGACGGTGTTACAGGCGCACTTCCACCGCCAGCGGCAAATGGTCCGACAGATGCGTCCAGGGTTTGTGGCCAAGTATTCGCGGTTCATGACTGCTGGCATTACGCAGGTAGATCCGGTCCAGGCGCAGGAGGGGAAAACGTGCCGGGTAAGTTTTCGCCGGTCGGCCATGATGGCGTTCGAAGGCTTCATGCAGGTAGTCGCGCCGGGCGAGGGCGGCATTGCCTTGCAACTGCCAGTCGTTGAAGTCGCCGGCAATAATCACCGGGGCGTTATCGGGCAACGATTCGAGCAACAGGCAGAGCAACTGCAGCTGCAGTTGTCGATGGCTTTCCAACAGGCTCAGGTGCACGCAAATGGCATGTACTTCGGCATGCCCTGGCACATCCAGTACGCAATGCAACAACCCGCGCCGCTCGGGGCCGGTGATCGAGACGTCGAGGTTGCGAAATTCGCGGATCGGGTATTTCGACAGCAGGGCATTGCCGTGGTGGCCGTCGGGGTAGACCGCGTTGCGACCGTAAGCGAAATCGCTCCACATGCTGTCGGCCAGGAACTCGTATTGCGAGGTCTGTGGCCAGTCGTTGTAGCGGGAAGAATGCCGGTCGTGCTCACCGACCACTTCCTGCAGAAACACCAGGTCTGCCGACGTGCTGCGTACCGCTTCACGCAACTCCGGGAGGATGAAACGCCGGTTGAGGGCAGTGAAGCCTTTATGGGTGTTGACCGTCAGCACTCTGAGTCGATGAACCGCCGCAGGCGTGTTCGGTGGTATTGATTCGACGGCTTGTCGTTCGGCATCGCTGGTCACGTTCACTCCTCTGAATCAGGCTGATGTATGCATGCGACTGGTGCATGGGCGTGCAGTTCAGTTTGAGCGACGCCAATCCAATGTGGGAGCAGGCGACTGTGGCGAGGCTTTTGTGGCGAGGGAGCTTGCTCCCGTTCGGCTGCGAAGCAGTCGCAAAGCTTTTGGGGCCGCTTCGCGCCCCAGCGGGAGCAAGCTCCCTCGCCACAAAGGCGCTCTCGCCAAAACATTCCTCGAATGACTTAGACAAACACAATTTCATACGGCAAACGCATGCGCTCCAGAAGCACCTGGGGCACTGACGGGGAGGCGCCGATCATCGGCTCACCGTCGAGTTGGCTGGCGTAGGCGTAGGTGGCATGGCTTTTACGCGCGACGGTCCAGGTGTCGAGGCGTACCTTGCGCGCGCGATGCCAGGGGATCAGCCCATGCTCACGTGTCGGCCAGTGCCAGGCCCAAACCGGTATTTCGTTGAGCGTCGCACCGACCAGCGCTGCGGCCCTGGCGCTGGCGCGGCCGACGGCGTTGTGGTCGAGGTTGCCGTCTTCGCGCCAAGTGGTGAACACCACATCGCCGGGGCGCAGGTAGCGAACGATGAATTGGGTCAGTTCAGACTCCCGTTCGGCCAGCCCGCTGTCGGTGAAGCCGGCGCGAATCCACTTCAGGCTGTGCATCGGCACTCCGAGCCGGCGCAAGGCTTCGACGCTTTCCTGGGGGCGGAATACGCTCAGGCGTTTCTGTGACCACTGTCGCGAACCAAAATGACTGTAGCTACCGTCGGTGATCGAGATCAATTGCAGAGGATGGCCAAGGGCGCACAGCTGTTGCAGGAGGCCGCCGCAGGTCACCACTTCATCGCCAGGATGCGGCGCGATCACCACTGCGCGAGCGCCGGCCGGGACCAGGGTTTCGGTATTGATGACAGGGATGTTGTCCAGTTGCTGGGCGCTGTTCCAGATCTGCACGGGCAGACCACTTTCGCTGATGGAAACCGTTTTCATAGGCGCTACGTCCTTGTTCTGTCTGGCCCTCAGTCGTGCGCAATGCTTGCGAGGGTGCAAGCCTGGCAGACCCGTGAAGGCGGGGTAGATAGCAATATGCAGCGCTCCGAACCCTGGATTGCTGCGGGCAGAGTATTGCTCATGGATCGCTATTCGTCGCCTCAGTCTTTGGTCGGATACGGTTTTTTTAATCCGGGCTGTGTCAGATGTCGCAAATACTCGGAGAAACTGTACCGGCCATCCATTCGGGCGGGGGTATTGCCTGTAGGAGCGAAGCTTGCTCGCGAACACGGTGTGTCAGTCGACATCATTGTTGCTTGATACACCGCCTTCGCGGGCAAGCCTCGCTCCCACAGGGGGGGTTACTCTTCTTCTTCGCGCTGCAATTCGAACAGCAGCAGCGAGCGGCCGGTGACTGAATATTCGTGACCGAACTCGAAGCGTTCCTGGCCACGAATCGAGGGTTGATTAGTGTCGATCATGCAGGTCCAGAAACCGCCGTCGGGCACTTCCGGGAGCAGGAAGTTGACGATGTCATGGTGGGCGTTAACCACCAGCAGCAGGGTCGCGTCGCCGCCCTTGCGGCGAATGCCGGTTTCCTGGGCGCGGCCATCGAGCAACATACCCAGGCAACGACCGTGGCCTTCTTCCCATTGTTCGATGGACATTTCGCTGCCGTCCGGGGCCAGCCAGGTCACGTCCTTGACGCCGATGTCTTCGTTGTAGTTGCCCACCAGGAAGCGCCCGCGACGCAGGATCGGATAGGCCAGGCGCAATTTGATCAGGCGTTTGACGAACTTGAGCAAGGCCTTGCCGTCTTCGCTCAGGTCCCAATTGACCCAACCGATCTCGCTGTCCTGGCAATAGGCATTGTTATTACCGTTCTGGGTGCGAGCGAATTCATCGCCAGCCACCAGCATTGGCGTGCCCTGGGACAGCAGCAACGTGGCGAAGAAGTTGCGCATTTGCCGCTGGCGCAGCTCATTGATCTCGGGATCGTCGGTGGGGCCTTCGACTCCGTGGTTCCAGGACAGGTTGTTGTTGCTGCCGTCCTGATTATTCTCGTCGTTGGCTTCATTGTGTTTGTCGTTGTACGACACCAGGTCGTTCAGGGTGAAACCGTCGTGGGCGGTGACGAAGTTCACCGAGGCATACGGCCGCCGGCCACGCTGATTGAACATCTCGCCGGAGGCGGTCATGCGACTGGCGAAGTCCGCCAGTTGGCCGTCGTCGCCTTTCCAGAACGCGCGCACGGTGTCGCGGAATTTGTCATTCCACTCAACCCAACCCGGCGGAAAGTTCCCGACTTGATAGCCCCCGGGGCCGCAATCCCAGGCTTCTGCGATCATCTTCACCTGGCGCAGCACCGGGTCCTGGCGGCAGGCCACGAGAAAGCTGTGACGCTCGTCGAAACCGTCGTGGTAACGGCCGAGGATGGTCGCCAGGTCGAAACGGAAACCGTCCACATGCATTTCCGTGGCCCAGTAACGCAGGGAGTCGGTGACCATTTGCAGCACGCACGGGTGACTCAGGTCCAGGGTGTTGCCGGTCCCGGAATCGTTGATGTAGTAGCGCTTGTCGTCAGGCATCAAGCGGTAGTAAGAGGCGTTGTCGATGCCGCGCATCGACAGGGTCGGGCCTTGTTCGTTGCCCTCGGCGGTGTGGTTGTAGACCACGTCGAGGATCACTTCCAGATTGGCCTCGTGCAGGTGCGCGACCATCTCCTTGAACTCGGCGATCTTGCCGCTGGCCAGGTAGCGCGGGTCCGGGGCAAAGAATGCGATGCTGTTGTAACCCCAGTAGTTGGTCATGCCTTTGTGCAGCAGATGCTGGTCATTGACGAAGGCATGAATCGGCAGCAATTCCACGGTCGACACGCCGAGCTTGCGGATGTGTTCGAGCACGTCATCGACCATCAACCCGGCGAAGGTGCCACGCAGGTTTTCGGGGACGGAGGGGTGACGCATGCTGAAGCCGCGTACGTGTGTTTCATAAATGATCGTTTTGTCCCACGGCACGCTGACGCGATGGTCATGACCCCAGGTGTGAGCCGGGTCGATCACTTTGCATTTGGGCACGAAGGGCGCGCTGTCCCGCTCATCGAAACTGAGGTCGGCGTCAGGGTGGCCGATGGTGTAGCCGAACAACGCTTCGGACCATTTCAATCGACCGACCAATTGCTTGGCGTAGGGATCGATCAGCAGCTTGTTGGGGTTGAAACGATGACCATTGGCCGGGTCGTAAGGACCGTACACGCGATAGCCGTAGATCAACCCCGGGTGGGCATCAGGCAAGTAGCCGTGGTAGATCTCGTCGGTGTATTCCGGTAACTCGATACGCTCGAGTTCCACCTCGCCGGAATCGTCGAAGATGCACAGTTCGACCTTGGTCGCGTTAGCCGAAAACAGCGCGAAATTGACCCCCAGGCCATCCCAGGTCGCGCCTAGCGGGAAGGGCAAGCCTTCACGGATTCGCGAAGCCTCGGCACGAGGTTCGGGCGCGGTTTTCTTTGGACTGCTCATAGTTGCTCCTGCATGGGGTGACGGTACTCGACTGCGATGAACCGTGGCTCTGGTTTTTTTCGAGGGCGAGCGCGCCCTCGGTGGCGAGAGACACGCCACAAATCAAGCGAGGCAAGGCGATAAACGCGTCAGGTCGTTGGCGGTTTGCGCGCAGCGCGTGGCTTTTTCTCGACGTTTTTTTCGCCAAGCGGGGTCACTGTCGAAGCAGAGGGTTTGGCTTTGGCCTTGGTTTTGGGGTCGACGCCTTTGGCATTGAGCTTGCCGTCGGGCTTGCCGGTCGAGGACTTGGCGCCGAGGCTTTTGCTGCCAGTCGTTTTCGATGACTTGCCGGGCGCCAGCGCTTTGGCTTGGGCTTCAGCGTCGGCCAGTTTGCGGGCCATCTCCCAATGGCGCTCTTCCTGGCCCTCGGGTTTTCCTTCGGATTCCCAGATTTGATAGGCAAATTCGCGGATGCGTTTATCGTCGGTACTCATCGCAATGCTCCTGAACTGAACTCAAGCTTGGGTAGTTTGGATAAAGAGATTGACCGGGAAATCCCCCAGCGCGGCGCTGACCATCAGCTCCCTGTGTTTTGTGACTGTGACGCTTGCAAAAAGTCCCTTCAGATTTTCTTCAGGGACGGCGAACGGCAATGTGACGCGTGTATCGCCCCAGAGCGGCGCGTCAATCTGTGGTACGGCACTGTTTTCCAGCAGTTCGGCACAGCGTATCGGTACTATCACGATAGCCCGTTTTCCCTGCCATTCACGAGCAAACGCCAGTATCCGGTGAGCCTGGCTGCCGAGGACTTCCAGGGCTTGATACGTCCCTTTTTGAAACAGCCCGGCATGTTCGGCACGTTGATGTAACGTCCGGGCGATCAGGGTTTGCTTGATGCCCCCGTCACGCCAGCTCACCAACAGATCGGGCAGGGCCAACCGTAGGTGCATGGCCTGCTGACGACTGATGTATTCCACCGGCCGGCGGTTGTCCGGATCGACCAGCGTGAAATCCCAGAACTCGTTGCCCTGATAGAGGTCCGGTACCCCCGGCACGGTCATTCGCAGCAAGGTTTGCGCCAAGCCATTCAATGCACCCGGAGCGGCGATGCTCTGCGTCGCCGCACCGATGGCCGTGCGCAGTGGCTGGCCTTCGGGGCTGAGCAGCAGGCGTTCGAGAAACCCATGGGTGGCCTGTTCATACCCCTCGTTTGGCGCGCTCCAGCTGCTTTGTAACTTGGCTTCGCGCAGGGCTTTCTGTTGCCACTGCCAGAGGCGCTGGGCGTAGTTCTCGAGCGCCATCTGATCATCGCTGCGCAGCTCCAGCGGCCAACTGCCGAGGATCGCTTGATAAAGAATCAGCTCGTCACCCGCCGAAGGCGCGCCGGGTTCAATGCGCAATTTGTCGGCCAGGGTTCGCCAGTGTTCGACCTGTTCGGCATACCAGGCGCTGCGCTCGCTCAATACCGCCAGTCGCGCGCGGGTGTCTTCGCCGCGTTTGTGGTCGTGGGTCGCGGTGGCCAGCAGGTTGTCGGGGAACTCGGCGAGGCGATTGATGCAGGCAGCATGGAAGTCAGCCACCGGAGCGCTGAATTGCTCGGTGTTGTAGCCGACATCGTTGCGCGACAGCAGCACCGCCGAGCGATAAAGCGCGGTGTCTTCCACTGCCTTGGCCGCCGCCGGTGAGGTCAGTTGCTGGAAGCGCACGCAGGCATGCTTGAGCAGTTTGCGTGGGCGGCCCACCGGGTGTTTGCGCCAGGGTTGACCGCCGAGCCAGCCGGACAGGCAATCGAGCACCGGCCAGTCGGCCTCGCCGAGGGTTTGCCTTGCACCGTCCATGGCCTGCTGGAAAAACACCTCGTCCTGGGCGCAGTTTCGGCCCAGCGGGCTGATATAAGTGCGATACACCGGGAAGTGCACGATCAGTTCCTGCAAGGCCCGACGAATCGCGCCGAGGGTCAGGTCCCGGGTCATCAGATCGTCCCGGGCCACTTGCAACAGGGCGTGGGCGACACTTTCGAAATCCCCGGCGAGGGAGCCGTTGAGAATCTGCTGGCGCGCCAGTTGCGCTTCCTGACGGAAATCGGCGGGCCGTTCGCTGTGCCGGCTCCAGAGTTCACCCAAGGTCTGGGCGCCTTCGGGGTCGTGTTGCAGCAACGACAACTGATTCATGAATTCGTAACCGGTGCTGCCATCGACGGACCAGTCGCGATGCAGGGTTTCGCCCTCGCCAAGGATCTTTTCGACGTAGATCGGCAGGTGCCGATCCGGTGCCAGGCGATCGACTCGGCGCCGCAGTTTGCGGCAGTAACCACGCGGGTCGGCGAGGCCATCGATGTGATCGATGCGCAGCCCGTCGACAAGACCTTCGGCCACCAGCTCGAAGATTTTTGCATGAGTCGCTTCGAACACCGCCGGACGTTCGACACGCAGGCCGCCCAGTTCATTGATATCGAAAAAGCGCCGCCAGTTGATGTCGTCCGCCGCGGTGCGCCAGCTGGCCAGGCGATAACTCTGGCGTTCGAGCAAATTATGCAGGCGCTGGAAACCCTCGGGGGTGAGCGAGTCGTAGGTGCCGAGCGTGTGCTGGATGGCATGAAGAATCGCCGGATCGCTGGCGAGTTCATGCAGCTCGGTTTTCAGCGCAATTGCCAGGCTGTACGCGTCGGTCTGGTAACTCAAGGTACTGAAGCGGTCTGCCAGGGATTTGAGCTGCTCGACCTGCCCGGCATTCAATTGATCATCGGCCTTGAGCAATTCGCCGTAGTTGGTGGGGCAAATCGGGAAGTGATGTTCGTAGTGCTCGACATAAAAAGCGCCGCGCCGGGCATCGAAACGCAAGGGCAGGGTACCGTCCTGCAAGGCGATGCCGTAATCGCTGCCCAAAAAAGGCAGCAGCAATTGGCCTTCCATCAACGGGTCGGGCGAGTGCCATTGAATGTCGAAGAACTCGCCGTAAGGGCTCAGTCGCCCCCATTCCAGCAAGTCGAGCCACCAGGGGTTATCGCCGCCGCCGACGGCCATGTGATTGGAGACGATGTCGAGGATCAGCCCCATGTTCTGTACGCGCAATGCAGCGACTAAACGGCGCAACGCAGCTTCGCCACCCAGCTCAGGGTTGACCGTGGTCGGGTCTACCACGTCATAGCCATGCATGGACCCCGCGCGGGCGGCGAGCAGCGGCGAGGCATAGACGTGGCTGATGCCCAGGCTGGCGAAGTACGGCACCAGCGGCACCGCCTGATCCAGAGTGAAACCTTTATGAAATTGCAGCCGCAGAGTCGCCCGCAGCGGTTGGTTGAACGGTTGATTCATTGGTCACGCTCGGCCGCCTGAAGTCGCGCACAGGCGAGCAGTTCCAGGCGTCGGGCGGCGTCCGGATCATCGAGCAGGGCTTCGCTGTCGCCGGGTAGCCTGCGGGACCAGTTGGGATGAGTGTCGGTGGTGCCGGGCAGGTTGGCCTGCTGTTCGATCCCCAAGGCATCTTCCATTGGCAACAGTACCAGCGGCGCGCGGGTATGGCCGAGGAAGCGGATCGCGGCGTCGAGCACCTGATCGGTTTCGTGGGACTCCTCGCGGAAATTCTGCGGGTCCTCGCTCAGCACCCGACGCAAACCTTCACGCTCGCGCTCACGGTGTTGGCGCCATTCGATTTCACCCGGGGCGTCGACCAGATTCAAGCGCGCGCTCCAGTCGATATCGCGGCCATGCCACCAGCCATTGAGCGTCGGCAGGTCATGGGTGCTGGTGGTTGCCAAGGCGTTGTCCGGCCAGTCGAGAATCGACTTGAAGTGAGTATTGTCCTGTTCGAACAGCAGCACGCGCATGCCGAGAATCGAGCGCGCGATGAGTTTCTCGCGCAGACCCTCGGGCACGGTGCCGAGGTCTTCGCCGAGGACGATGGCCTGATGTCGATGGGATTCGAGGGTCAGCAAGCGCAGCAGGTCGTCCACCGGGTAATAGAGGTAGGCACCGTCGCTGGGCGGAGCGTCATTGGGGATCACCCACAGTCGTTGCAGCCCCATGACGTGATCGATACGCAGGCCGCCGGCATGGGCGAAGTTGGCCCTCAGCATTTCGATGAACGCACGAAAGCCGTTGCGCACCAGACCTTCGGGGGAGAACGCGGAAATGCCCCAGCCCTGGCCGGAACGATTGAGGATGTCCGGTGGCGCACCCACGGTCAGCGAGGCGAGCAATTCGTCCTGACGACTCCAGGCCTGGCTGCCGCCGCCGTCGGCGCCAACGGCCAGATCCGCGATCAGGCCAATGCCCATGCCGGCACCGCGGGCGGCGGCTTGGGCGCGTTCCAGGCTGCGCGCAATCAGCCATTGGCAGAACGCGTAGTAGCCGATGCGGGTCGAGTTTTCTTCGGCAAAATGCGCCAGAGCGGTGCTGCGCGGGTCACGCCATTGTTCGGGCCACTCGCGCCAATCGAGGCTTTCACCGTCCCGCGCACGGACTTCCTGGATCGCTTCAAAGCGGCAATGATTTTCCAGCGCTTCGCCACCGGCATGGCGGAAGCTGCTGAAATCCGGGTGCAAGGGGTGTTCGCCGTGGGTGAATCCTTCATACAAGGCTTCAAGCAAGCGATGCTTGGCTTCGGCGGCGGTGGGCCAGTCGATCAGCGGCAGTGCTTCAAGGTGCTTGAGCTCAGCGGCAAGGCCGGTGGCGTCGATCGCGGCGCGCAGGGCACGCTCACCGAGAATCGCACCGGGCGCCGCGTACAGGCTATTGAGGAACAAGCGGCTGGACGGCGAGTAAGGGCTGTAACGCTGGGTATCGCCGCTGAACATCGCATGCAGCGGGCTGATCGCCAACGCTTCGGCGCCTCGTTCCCCGGCCACCCGGGCCAGATCTTCGAGGGCCTGGGTATCGCCGAAACCGCCATCACCGGGGCGACGCAGCGAATACAACTGCACGCTCAGGCCCCAGGCACGCGGGTTCTGACTGTCAACCGCGTCGCCGACGCTGTAGCAGCGCTGGGGTGCCACCGCCAGGGTGAAGGATTGATCGTCGATGCTGACGTGCTGATAACCCACCGGCACCAGCCCGGGCAACACAGCGTTGTCATCGAGCTTCAAGTGGATCCGTGAGCCGTCTTCGAGATGGATTTCACACGGGGTTTGCGGTTCGAAGTAGTGGGCCAGGTCCAGGCCGACGCCCACATCGCAGGTCAACAGCGGTGGCAGGTGCCGGGTTTGTTGCACTTCCTGCAATTGCAGCAGGCTGGCGTCGATCTCCTGGGCAGTATTGGCGGGATGGCCAAGCCCGCTGAGCACCGAGCGCAACACCGCCGGGGTCACTTTCTGTGGACGGCCATTGGCATCGATCCAGTCGACGGCCAGGCCTGCTCGGCTGGCCAGTATTTCCAGTTGCGCATTGCTCATGGGCGCTCTCCATCCGGGGGTAGCAAAGGGGCTGCGGCCGTGAGGCTGACTAGCGCGCAATACGGGGCAAGTGTGCCCTGATTCAACAGACCGGCCGATTGTGGCGGGTGTTCGAACAGCAATGTCGCGTCGGCCTGTGGGGTGTGGACCACGGGTGCATCGCTGAGGTTCAGGTCAATGCGCAACTGACTGCCATCGCCCAACCGCCAGCGCGCCGTCACCGCGCCCGCGGCCAGTACCTGCGCCCCCAGCGCCTGGGCGCCGGGCAGGTGCGGGATGATGTGTTGATGGCGGATCTTCAACAGTTGGCGATACAGCTCATAAACCGGCGATTGGCGGCTGGCGCTCAGTTTCGGCCGTGAAGCTTCGAAGGTCTGCGTCGCGTTCGGGTCGGGAATCTGCTCGCGTTTGTGCGGATCGGCAAAGGCGCTGAACGCTGCGAACTCATTGCGTCGTCCTTCGCGCACCAACTCCGCCAATTCACCATGGTGGCTGGTGAAGAATAGAAACGGTTGCTCGACGGCGAATTCGTCGCCCATGAACATCAGCGGGATCATCGGCGACAACAGCAGCAACGCGGTGGCGGCGTAAAGGGCATCAGGATGGGCCAACTGATGCAGGCGCTCGCCAAAGGCGCGATTGCCGATCTGGTCGTGGTTCTGCAGGAACAGCACGAAGGCCGTGGGCGGCAAGTGACCGCTCGGCTCACCGCGTGCCGTACCGTGGCGGGTGATGTGGCCCTGAAACACGAAGCCCTGGCTCAGGCAACGGGCGAGCTGTTCGGTGGGCTGCCGGGCATAGTCGGCGTAATAGGCATCGGTTTCACCCGTGAGCAGAACGTGCAGGGCGTTATGGCCGTCGTCGTTCCATTGCGCGTCGAAACCTTGTTCCAGCAGGCTGGCCTGGTTGTGTTCGTTTTCCGCCATGAGCCACACGTGTCGCGCCGGATCGGTTTGCCGCCGCACCCGTTGCGCCAGCTCCTGAAGAAAGTCCGGGTCTTCGATGGCATGCACCGCGTCCAGACGCAGGCCGTCGAAGCGGTACTCCAGCAACCACATCAGCGCGTTGTCGATAAAGAAGTCGCGCACCTCGCGCCGCCGAAAGTCGATCGCCGCGCCCCATGGGGTGTGTTTGTCTTCGCGGAAAAAGCCTTTGGCGTAGCGATGAAGGTAATTGCCGTCGGGGCCGAAGTGGTTGTAGACCACGTCGAGAATCACTGCCAGGCCATGGCCGTGGGCCGTGTCGATCAGGTGTTTGAGTTGTTCGGGCGAGCCGTAGGAGGCTTGAGGCGCATAAAGCAAAACCCCGTCATAGCCCCAGTTACGTTCGCCGGGAAACTGCGCCAGCGGCATCAGTTCGATGGCGGTAATACCCAGCTCAACCAGGTGCGCCAGGTATTGCTCAACCTCGCTGAAGCCGCCGAGTGCACCGACGTGCAGTTCGTAGATCACCGCCTCATTCCACGGTCGACCTTGCCAGGCGCTGTGTTGCCAACGATAGGCGAGGGGATCGACCACCACGCTGTGGCTGTCGATATCGCCCGCCTGGGCGCGGGAGGCCGGGTCCGGCACTTCCAGCTCGCCATCGATGTTGTAGCGGTAGCGGGTACCCGCGGCGCAGCGGGTGTTGATCACAAACCAGCCATCGGCCTGAGGCAGCAGTGGCAGGGATTGTCCATCTTCCAGTTCGAGACTGACGAAAAACGCATCTGGCGCCCACAAGGCAAAACGCGTGTGTTCTGCGTCCAGCATGATTGCGCCGTGGGGCCAGGTCTCAAGGGTCCGTAACGGCATCGTTGAAAGCCTCTTACTGTTTGCCCGATTTTCCCAGCGCTTTAGCCACCAGTTTTTCGTAGAGTTCGGCGTAGGGTTCGACTGCCTTGCACCAGTTGAACGGCGCCGCCATGGCTCGGCACCGCATCGCGTTGAGCAGGCCGGGGAAGGCGAACACCTTGAACGCGCGGCTCAGGGCTTCGCGATAACTTTCCACCGTGGATTCGTCGAAGAGGAAACCGGTCACGCCGTTTTCAATGGTGTCGGCCAGGCCGCCGGTATTGCGCGCCACCGGCAATGAACCGAAACGCTGGGCGTACATCTGGCTCAGGCCGCAGGGTTCGTAACGCGAAGGCATCAGCAGGAAATCACTGCCGGCAAACATCCGGCGGGCGTCGGTTTCATTGAAGCCGATGTGCACGCCGACTTGCCCGGGGAAGCGCAACGCCAGTTCACGCATGGCTTGTTCTTCTTCCGGTTCGCCACGGCCGATGATCGCGATTTGCCCGCCGTTATCGACAATGTATTCGGCCACTGCTTCGGTCAGGTCCAGGCCTTTCTGGTAGACCAGCCGCGAGACCACGGCGAACAGCGGACCTTCGGAGTCGTCGAGGTCGAACAGCCGGCGAACATGCGCGGCGTTGACCGCTTTACCGTCCCAGTCGCCGATGCCAAACGGGTGGAACAGGTGCGGATCGGTCGCTGCATCCCAGCTTTCATCGATGCCATTGGGAATCCCGCTGAGCAAGCCTTGCTGGGTCTTGGCGGCGAGAAAACCGTCGAGACCGCAGCCGAAGGCCGGCGTGGTGATTTCCTGGGCATAGGTCGCGCTGACAGTGGTGATGTGGCTCGAGTAGGCCATGCCGGCCTTGAGGAACGACATCTTGCCGTAAAACTCCATGCCTTCCTGTTGCAAGGCATGCATGGGGATACCGAGTTCCGGGCACGAGCCGAGGCTGGTGACACCTTGGTACGCCAGGTTGTGAATGGTGAACAGGGTCGGGGTGCGTTGGCCACGCCAGTGCATATAGGCCGGCGCCAGGCCTGCGGGCCAGTCGTGGGCGTGCACCAGGTCCGGGCACCAGTGAATCTGGGCGAGGTTGGCGGCGATATCGGCTGCTGCGAGGCCCAGGCGGGCGAAACGAATGTGGTTGTCCGGCCAGTCGCGGCCGTTGTTGGCGCCGTAAGGTGAACCTTCGCGCTCGTACAATTCAGGGCAGATCAACACGTAAATGACCAGGCCATCGGGCATGTCCATGCGCCCGATCTTGCAGGGCGGCAATGCTGCGTGCCCGCCCAGTTCACCGATGATATGAATCGGGTTTTCGCTATTCATTACTTGCGGATAACCGGGGATCAGCACACGCACATCATGCAGATGCGCCATGGCCCGGGGCAGTGCGGCGGAAACGTCGCCAAGACCTCCGGTCTTTACCAGGTCGGCAATCTCCGAGGTGACGAACAGGACTCTTTTCTTGTTGGGATTCTGACTGACTACCGGTGCCAGTGTCTTGGGGGTCGGCATGTTGACCGATTTGGCATTGAGGATACCGACGGTGCTCGTTTCCCCGACCTGCTGATGAGCACGTTCTCCCTGGATATCTAAAGCCGCACTGATCATATGAATCTCCCGTGTTGTTGATCTAATTCTAGGCCTGGCACAAACGGTGTTCGTGGCCAAATCCTGTGGCCGGGCGCAAACGCGCTACGCATCGGTGAGCAAGTGCTGCCCATGCGCTGAAGCAGAATGGGTGAAGTGGCTGTTGCAAGGAATGCACCAGTCGCTGTGGCCCTACCTTTAACCTGACACGAGGCCAGCACCAAAAGTTTCGATTATTTTCACCGAATGACCAGCCGGTTTTACTCCGCGAAAATCAGTCTAGGCCAGAACTTAGAGCGGGGGCGGCCAACGGGTGAAATTGTTCGACAATCGGTCGAAAGAGGGTACAGGCATAGAGCTTTGCGGGGAGACGCACCGACGAAGGGCAGGTTTATTTTCTGGTGTGGGTCAAATCGGGACCGGGAAGTCACGATAATCGGGCGTGATGGGAGGTTGTGTGCGCCATTGTGGTGCGCAGAATTTGGGGGAAGTATGGTGAGTTTTAGGGCCTCTTCGCGGGCAAGCCCGCTCCCACAGGATTTGTGTCGATCACGGTATTACGGTCGATACAAATCCTGTGGGAGCGAGGCTTGCCCGCGATGAACGATAACGCGGTCTTAGGTGAGAATCCGAACCGGCTCCCCTGCCGCCCAGGCCTGTATGTCCTCGATCATTTGCGAAAAGAACACCTGGTAGTTCTGCCGGCTGACATACCCGACATGCGGCGTGGCCAGCACATTGTCCAGTGTTCTGAAAGGATGATGGCGGGGCAACGGTTCGTGCTCGAACACATCCAGCGCCGCGCCCGCCAGGCGTTTTTTTTGAAGCGCCTTGATCAACGCTGACTCATCGACAATCGGCCCGCGGGCAGTGTTGACCAACCATGCCGTGGGTTTCATCCAGTCCAGTGCCTGAGCGTCCACCAGCCCTCGGCTGCGCTCGCTGAGCACCAGATGGACCGACAGCACATCGGCCTGCTCGAACAGTTCCTGCTTGTTGACATAGGTGACGTCGACCTCGGCAGCCCGTTCGGCGGTCAGGTTTTCGCTCCAGGCAATCACCCGCATGCCGAACACCTGCCCGAACCGGGCTACCCGTTGACCGATGCTGCCCAGACCGAGAATCGCCAAGGTCTTGCCCTGCAGGTCGCCGCCCAATCCCTGTTGCCATTGACCGGCGCGCAAGGCGTTGGCTTCGGCCACCAGGTTGCGGGTCGCGGCCATGATCAGCGCCCAGGTCAGTTCGGGGGCGGCATGTTTGTAGCTGTCGGTGCCGCACACCTGAATGCCCAGCGCGGCGGCGGCTTTCAGGTCCAGGGCAGCGTTGCGCATGCCGCCGGTGACCAGCAGTTTGAGTGCGGGCAAGCGGCGCAGCAGGTCTTCGTCGAACCGGGTGCGCTCGCGCATCACGCAGATCACTTCGAATGCACCGAGGCGTTCGGCCAGGGTTTCGTTGTCGGCCGGGTAGTCATGGATAAAACTCACTTGGCCGATGCTGTCCAGCACCGACCAGTCCACCACGTCGCGAGCCACGTCCTGCCAGTCATCGATCACCGCAATCTGCACCGCCATCAGCCTCACCTCATCAACGAACGGGATTGGGTTTGTCCAGCCAGCCGAGCAACGCCTGATGGAACTTGGCTGGCTCCTCCATCTGCGGCGCGTGGCCAAGGCCCGGGAATTCAATCAGCGTCGACTGTGGAATCAGTTTCGCCACTTGCTTGCCGAGTACGTCGTAATGACCGATTTTCGCCTTGACCTCGGGCGGTGCGATGTTCTTGTTGATGGCCGTGGTGTCGCGGGTGCCAATCAGCAGCAGGGTCGGCACTTTCAGGTCCTTGAACTCGTAGTACACTGGTTGGGTGAAGAATACGGCAATGTATATAAGAGTGGTAGACTCCGTCTACGCTCGGTCCCGCTATAAAACACTGGGGTTTCAGCCAGCCGAGCAACGCCTGATGGAACTTGGCTGGCTCCTCCATCTGCGGCGCGTGGCCAAGGCCCGGGAATTCAATCAGCGTCGACTGTGGAATCAGTTTCGCCACTTGCTTGCCGAGTACGTCGTAATGACCGATTTTCGCCTTGACCTCGGGCGGTGCGATGTTCTTGTTGATGGCCGTGGTGTCGCGGGTGCCAATCAGCAGCAGGGTCGGCACTTTCAGGTCCTTGAACTCGTAGTACACTGGTTGGGTGAAGAATACGGCAATGTATATAAGAGTGGTAGACTCCGTCTACGCTCGGTCCCGCTATAAAACACTGGGGTTTCACGATGTCCAAGGCCATTTCCTATATACGCTTCTCGACTGGTAAGCAGGCGAAGGGTAGCAGCCATGAACGGCAACAATCCATGCTTGCGAGCTGGCTCACGGCCAACCCTGACTTCACCCTGTCGAGTGAGAGCTTTAAGGACTTGGGTATCTCGGGTTTCAGCGGGGATCACCTCAAGAGCGGCTTTGGCTTGCTCCTAGCGGCTATCGAAAATGGAAGCATACAACCGGGCGATGTCATCCTGATTGAAGCGATGGATCGAATCGGGCGTCTTGAACCTATGGAAATGTTGCCGCTCCTGTCTCGCATTGTGAGCAGTGGCGTAGACATCGTTACCCTAGATGATGGCATCAGATACAACCGCGAATCTGCAAACAGTAATCATCTGTTTCTACTCGTGGCGAAGGTTCAACAGGCTCACCAATATTCAGACACTCTCAGCCGTCGCATGAAGGCTAGCTATTCCTCTAGGAAGAAGGCAGCGGCTGAAGGAGTGGTTCCTAAAAGGAACACCCCCGTTTGGCTCACATCTGAAGGTGAATTGATTCCAGAGATTGCACCATTGGTAAAACAAGCATTTGAAGACTACGCGGCTGGCCTAGGCGAAAGAAGAATCTTTGAACGCATCTTCGAAGGGAACGATAACCCCCTGTTAGCTCGCATGGCACCTAGCACCGTGAAACGTTGGATGAACAACCGCACAGCTATAGGCGAGTGGAACGGGATTCCCAGCGTGTACCCGGCTGTAATCGAACCTGAGCTGTTCTACCGCGTACAGAAGCGCATGGAAGAGAAGTTCAGTCCTAGAGGGCTGCCAACCAAACACCGCTTTACTGGTCTTGTTGTGTGTGCTGAATGCGGGAAAAACTTCAACACAAAGTTCTTTCGTTCAAGTGGACAGACGTCTATGGAATGTTCCAGTAGAGCCCGACGTGGGGCTACAGGCTGTTCTAATAATCGTTCTATCCCTGAGCCTATCATTGACCTAGCTTTTCGTCTGACGAACGCTAAACACATCCTGAAGGCTCTTGAAGGTCAGCAGCTCACAGCTTCACAGAAGCGTGACATGGAGCTTGAAGGTGAGATTGGAGAAGTGTCTAAGAAAATCACTCGTGTTGTAGCTGCGATTACAACTCTTGACGACGACAATGAAGACCTGTTGCAAATGCTGACTACATTGCGTGATGAACGTAGAGTGTTACAAGCAGAGAAAGACGGGCTTGTTACTAGCGAGTCAGCAAGCATTATGGATAAGATGAAGAATATGTCTGACTTCACCAAAGACCCAATGAAGGCTAACGCACTCCTACAGAGTGTCGGCTATCAGCTTGTGTGTCACGCAGACGGACGTGTGATATTTGAGAATGAAGTGTTCATGTATGAAGGTTGGGGCAGAGCTGAAGACGTTCATAAGGTAATATTGCCGGATGGGAAATTAGTAAAACTCCCTATCCAGCGGGAAGGGAAGGCTCCAAAGAGTAAGCCTGTAGATGTCTCGCAACTTGGTAAGCTTGATCTTTCAAAGGTCACTATCAAGACTGGTAAATCTTGATAAATATGTCAGGTAAAAAGTGACTCTAGGCCACGTTCCGTGTGGCTTGTAGCGGTTTCATGCGGATTAGTTCCTACCCTACTTGGGCGTATTGGCTAGGTCAGCTCAAGTTGCTCTAACGCATACTCCTTGCCTGCCAAGGTGAGTTCAAAAGTGGTAGTGGCGAATGTACCTCTGAACACTTTCCGCTTCACCAGACCTTTAGCTTCGAGTTGCTCTAGACCAGCTTCAGCTTGCAGCTTACCTAACGAGCTAAATTTACAAACTGATTCCACAGTTGCGGTCTTGGCATAATTTGCATGAAAGGCCAAAGCTTCCACCAGATGTGTTTGCACATCAGTCAACTGAGGGGACTGAGGATTGTTCATTTTGTAAACTGCTAGCTCTGCTTCATGTAAGTCGCCATAGGCACCGTCAGTGGTGCGGTAGTAGTAAATCGCGACAGACAGCGTGCTGATTAAAACCACGATAATCATTAGCAGCGACCAATTTGGCATCGGTGTGTCTAACAGAAGCCAGCTCCACGCACGCAACAGCCAACCCTTAGCGTCTTGCAGGAGTGTTGTATCGAAGTAAGTGTCTAGTAGCTTCGTGGCGCCCCATGCGACAAGGAAGCCACCACCCGAAAGCACCATCGTCTTAATCGAAAAAGGGGAATGCTTACCTTCCGTTGCCATGCTGCGTGTCTCCAATGTGGGAAACCGATCTTATCAGCATTGCACGCGGAAAGTGGCACTCTGGCATTAGCACGGGTGGTAGGGGGGGTTGAGGTAGGCGGCAAGGCATCTGAGATGTCGCAGGAGCGGCTTTAAGCACAAGTACAAGCCAGCATAGCTATATCAGACTAGCACCGCTCAGAACGCACTACAGGGCTTCTAGGCACAGAAGTGAGAAGGGCAGAGCTGCTACGCGGGAAAGCGTGAGCTTTAAAGTGATACCTTCTGAGCTAGTAACCCTATAATTTATAAGGATTTTTATTAAATAATATATTAGTAATACTATTTGGAGAGAATACTACTTCTAGAGTAATACTAATATGAGAAAGATTCTCAATAACCCATAAAGAGCTTTTAGGGTATCCCAGAATCCTGCTTTGTCAATGGGTGAGATAAGAAATATTTCTATGCGTGCCTCGTGCTCCTAGCACACCTGTCGTGTATGTCAACAACTGATTGACCTTGAGTATACAATTGTGTAGAATGAGCTACACAATAACAACACACAGGGAGTTATAAATATGAAACACAGGATCAAGAAAATTCTACTAGCTGTCGCAGGCGTTATAGTCATTGCGTTTGCTGCCTATCAGATAGAGCAATCTAGTATTGCTACAGCTACAACGGGCTATGGTCGTGATGGTGCTGTGTCGCAAGTGACAACGTGCAAGGCTTACATCTACAACTGCTCACGCAAGGTTGATTACAACGTTGAGAATCTACAGGCGTGCTTGTTCACCGCTGCTATTGCTCAGAAGTCGTTAGAGCGTCTCGCAGCACCTTGGTATGTGACAACGAATGTAGAATGTGTAGCTATCACTAAGGGAGCGTAAGCATTGGCTATGGAAGTCTCTGTAAAGTCCTGAGAAGCGATTGTAGGCGTTTTAAAGGTTCAAGGTAGGGTGACTTGGCTGTTAGGGTTTTAAGTCTCTCATGTGGGCGTTCCTTTATTTGTGCTACATTCATACAACACATCACCACGCACAGGAGCTTCACAATGACTGGCATAGCTAACGGCCCCGATATAGTCCTTCACGGACGCCGCAAGACCAAGGAAAGCACCGCCAGCACTCCCAAGCAAGCCATCCAAGGCAAACGCTACACACCAGAAGAGCGGGAGGCGTTGATTGCTGAATACAACCTCTCAGGCGCTGCAATGACAGCCTTCTGTAAGCAGCCGGGCAAACCATCTTATCAAGTGTTCAAGAAATGGATTGAGGGCGATGATGCACCACGAGCGACAGGCTCCAAGCCTTCTAGTGCGTCGTCTCGTACTGGCCTGACACTGCGTCAGAAGTTCGAAGCTACTCAAGCTGCTGCTTACCTGAATTTCCTGAAGAGTGAAGCTGCTGATCTGCGTACACAGCTTTCAGCGATTGAGGGTGAGATTCAGAAGCTTGAAGCTGCTCAAGACGAATAACGCGGAGCTGTATCTATGGAATGGAATGGGGTAGTAGGCGATGTTGAAAAACTTTCTGTTCAAGCGGCCTGACTGGTTCAAGCATGAGGGCTATTGGCGTCTGGCCCAGGTGTTAAGGATAGGGCCAGTGGTATTTGGGCTGGTGATGGCTATATTTGTGGCCTACCTTGCAATATACGAATTCCATAGTTGGCGTTACTTCCAATATGTCTATGCGTGGGTTGGCGGTACTATTGCCTATCTTGTATCTATTCACTTCCTAATCCGATTAGTCGTATGGATTATTGATGGTTTCAAGAGTGGCGGAAAACCAGCTTAAAACGATGAATGCCTAAAGCCCGCCTAGAAGTAGAGCGGGCTTCTTTGTGTCTGGAATATAGGGCACCGACATCCCGGTGACCTAGCTTTTACATCACCATCGCCGTAGCCATTCCCCAGTCGCCGGATTTTCAGACCTTACAGCTCGACACTGTTCTATGCAGTGACTGGGGAAAATAATGTATGGCGTTGCCTGTAGAGCGTTCCTGAGAGGATTCCCCAGTCGCCCAAATTTTTTATGGACACTTTCACACAGAGGGGGGGGGGTGGCCCATCCTCAGAATCGTCTGGACTGTGGGGGTCATTCTGGAAACGGCTTTCTGGCTACACTCACTTAGCAAGACAGAAGGGGCCAAATATAAAAGCTGCGGGAAACAGAAATAACACTAGGCCGCCCTGAGAGCTTGCAGGAGTCGTGTTAGTTCAAAGATGCTCTCTCATGCAGCATCAACGTTTAAACGCTTCAGAACGCGGCTCACCTGCATAGAAGACCACTCTCCACCTTGGGCTGTGAAGACCTTACGATCATTCATGAACTGAGCAAGTGCATTGAGTGTGCTATGTCCCTTGGACTGAGCAAGGGCAATGGTTGCTTCTACTGTCACGGCAAAGGCGTTGGCCTTATCACTACGTGCTGCACGAGCTGTAGCTAGGGCCAGGTTCTTAGAGCCTTCAGGCTTCACAGCAGAACGATTAGCGATCTTCTGAATACTCACCTCACATCCAGCGTTAGCACGTTCCTTGAGAGCCTGTAGAGCCTCCTTGGTACGCTGGGAAATGAAGGCTCGTTCCTGCTCAGCCAGAGCTGCAAACAAGTGAAGTTGGAAGTTGTCAGCTTGGGGCATGGTCGCCACCTTGAGAGACACACGTTTCATCAAGGATGCGATGTGTTCAACGTCACGAGATAGGCGATCCAGCTTAGCTACTATGATAGGCAAGCCATGAGCCAGTGCCTTAGCACACTCAGGACGCTCTAGGGGAACGATGGAGCCGCTTACAGTCTCAATGTACTCAGCCACCACTTCCCAACCATGAGTCTTGCAGGCTGTCTCTACATAAGCCTTCTGTGCTTCAAGACCTAGACCACTCTCACCTTGAGCACGAGTAGAAACACGGTAGTAGGCTACAAGCTTCATGAGTGAGTCCTTCATAACGTTGTGTGTGAAAGTATTCTACATGAAGTCATAACACACTGCGACGTCCGTCTATACAATGTTATGGGTTGTGTGTTGAGTATTCACATTCAGACATTGCACACACCGTCAATACCTTTACTTTCACCAAGTCCAGCCTGAAGCACTGTAAGGTGCGAATTATGTCATCTGGAATACCCCTCTACGCCACGTAGCATAAGGGCTGTAGCTCAAATGCGGGGATTAGAATCTCCCCTAGAGCGAGTGCGAGACAGCATATTGAAGGGACTGGTCTAAAGACCTGAAAGGGCTACTGGCGTGCTTCAATAACCATTTGTCGGATGTATGTAATATCCCTTGACCTATGCGACTCGCCTTGACATCAAATACACATTTTATGAAAAAGTGAAAATATGTGTTGACTGTGATAAAAGCACTTGCTTAACCAGTCAGGGTAAACAACAGGTGAAAAGGAGAGAGAGCTGTATTACATGCATTCTTGCTATCTGAGTGATGTCAGTAGTTGTCTCGCATTTATCCTATTCAAACCCTTATGGAATATGATGTTGATACTTATTAGAGTCCCATATATTGGGATTTACTTAGTCACAAGGTTGTTCTATCAAACCTACGGTTTACAGGTAGTTGATTGATGGTAATCAGGAGTTTCTAGAAGCTGTTATCTATCGTTCTATGGCTATTAATGTGTCGTTGCCGACACAGAGTGAATACCTCTTGACCTACGGTCGTATAGTGAATCCCCTTTGAATCTGATAACCAATTTATTAATTAATTGTGATACCTACTTCAAGAGGGAAAAGCTCAAGACGGATGCTCTCAAGGCTCACGCCTTACCCCGTGCTAAGCCTTGAACGTAGTTCAGAGGGGATCAAGCTGTAAGCTCACGCTTACCTAGTGAAATATGTCAGACGAAAACACCCTCTAGCCCTTACGGGCTACGGCTCTCAGCGATTTAGAGCGGATTACTTTGTACCCTAGAAGGGAGGGTGATTCCTTTGCGTGGTCACTGTGCAGGCGAGTCGATATACTCAGCTCCAAACGCGGGCAGAGTCGGGGCGGTGGTAATGAGCGGTAAATTCTGGAAAATTACCGGGGCGCTGTTACTGGCGGTCTTCACGGTAGCTTTAGATAAGTATTGGGAGACTGCTTTTGTCCAAGGAGTTATCAAATATCTCTCGAATATTCCAGCGATGTTGGTAGCTCCTGTAGGAGTTCAGCTTTGGCTGGTAATCGTCGCTGCATTGGTAATCGCTGGCGTCGTACTTCGAGCTGTCGTGATTGCAACAAATCAGAAGCTTGAGAGAGTAAAAGTGACGCCTGCGGAGCCTTTACCCTTCTCAATATCCAGCAGACTTGCACCTGAGTCGTTTCGTGAAACGACGGATGAGCAGAAGAAGGTGTTAGCCTTTCTTGCGAATGCCGATGATGTACAAGAATCTGTAAGTTTGAAAGTGATACACGCATCAATCGGGCTTGATAAATTGACTGTGGATCATGCAGTCAATCAGCTCTTTGAGAATGATTTTGTGCAAATTCATAGAAACTATTATTTAGGTAATAGTGTTGAACTTACCGCGAAGGGAAAGGGGTATGTTGTAGAGAATGCCGCTCGATATGAGAACGGAGGGTGGGTGTTCTTAGAGGTGAAGTGATTGCAGCGGAGACAACAAAGCCCCGGCCATCGTTATAGATGTCGGGGCTTTCTCGTATTCAGACAGGGACAGGATGAAAGTGTCTGAATTCTATATGCACAGAAGCTGCTGTAAGGTGATTGCACGGGCTTCAAAGTGCGAGTGTTGCCATTGCCTATATGGAAGGCTTCTAGCGTCTCCTGCGGGCTTGTAAGAGCTTCTAGGGGAATGCATGAAGGCTTGCATAGACGTTTGAATCTGTTAGCAGCGAACACTTTCAGACAGTGCTCACATGTGTTGATTCTCATTATGTGAATCCTCTTGAAAATGTTCGTTGATGTGTTCGATGTTGGTTAGGCTTTGCGTTTGGCTCTAGGCTTTGGAGCTGGAGCAACTTCAGCCACCTTTACAGGGAGTGGGAAACCAAAGCAGGCATAGAGCTGCATCTGAGATTGCTCTTCATTGAAGCCGCTCAACACAAGATCGAACAACTTACGTGTGGTGTTAGGAAACGCTAGCACGTAGTCAATGCCGTATGTCTTGGCGATGTAATGTCCACAAGCTTCAATATGATCTTCCTGAAGACTCAGAGCTTCATAAGCTACAGCCTTCTCCGGAGTTGGGATGTAATGCACTATTAATCTCCTGTGTTATTTAACGTAGCCATCGTTAAAGATGGAAGTGAGTATTGCACTGGGGGCAATCGTGTCTAGGAATGCCTGAGCTTCAATAGCCAGAGGGCCAAACCAGCCAGCACCACCAAGCACACTTAGATGTGTGGTGACTAGATGATTCTCAAGCTGTGTGATGATGTCGCCTTGACGGGATTGCAGAGAACGACAAGCTGTGAAGTTGATTGCAATGCTCAGGTTGCTGAAGGGCGGGATATATCCGAATGGGGTTGCGTCAGGATTTACTGTGTATCCACGGTAGAAATTTCGGTTCACTGTTTAGTTCCTTGTGTTATGACGTTAGTTGTTTGGATGAATCAATGACAAACTTGACAGAAGCAAGCATCTTGCCTGTGTCGTAAAGAGGATCATCAAAGCCTTTGCGTGCGATAGTGGATTTGCTGTTGTGTCCCGGGTAATCATCAATAGTTGTTTTCATGATTTCAGTGAGTGTGTCACCTAGCTTATTGAGAGCATTCTGGGAAGCACCGTTAGCCTTGGCTACGGATTTGAATACGTCCTTCAACGCTGCTTTAATGCGTGCCTTGTTGAGCTTGTTCAAGAATGTGTCTTCCATGAATGGGCGTTCCGGGATGTCGTGTGTACCGTAGTTGTTCAGCATTGCCACTTGAGCAACTGACATACCATCGTCGTATACATCATCAAAGAACCCAACTTTCACGTCTCGTTTCTCAAGAGCTATCAACCTCTTCTTCAAAGAGTAGAGCCCTTTAAGGTCTAGTTTAATCATCTTGTTCTACTCCTACTGTCTTGCCAGCAATGCGGGTTAGCAGAAAGACAGCCTCCTGAAGTTGTCCTGTAATCTCTACAACTTCTTGTTGAGACTTCTTTGTGGCAATCTGAGATTCTGCTAGTGCGGTGACAACGCTCTCTAGTTTTTCAACGCGAGCAATGAGGACAGGAATCTCACGCACTTGATTGTGTGCGTCTTGTAGCCCTGTGACGGTATGAACTACGAACAGTAGAGCTAGGCCGGCACCTAGGCCGATAAAAACTTGCTTGAGTTGTTTGAGTGTTAGTTGCATGGGTTCACCTTTGGCAGTTGGCAGCACCGACAGAACTAATGCATAGTTGCTCTGCTAATACTCTGGCTTCTCTTGCAAGAGCCAAAGCATCACTAATACTCGTGTCGATAGCTTGGGATTGATGAACCAGAGCAAGCCTGAATTCTGTTTGTTGTTGGATGGGTGTGTATTGAGCTGCGTTCTGTGCAAGTGGTGTATAACCTAGCAGCACAGTTAACAGAAACGTCAGCACCATTCCTGTATGTTTGGATAGCATTTAAATTGTCTCCAATAGAAGCCCTGCCTACTGCGTGAGTAGGGCAAGGGCTATGGATTGTTAGCGGACGTCGTTAACAAAAATGCCAGCAGTGCCAGAGCGAGACTGAGCATTATTAACGCCAGTCTTGGCAGCCTCTTTGACTTGTTGCTGAATCAATGGCCCTACTTCTTTCATCAGGTCAGCGGCATTAGTTGCTGTAGATGTGATATTGAAGCTCATATCTCCAAGCTTAATGTCGTTGTTAACTGTTGTGACAGAAGGGGCAGCAGGAGCAGTAGTAGCTGGGCTAGCTGGCATAACACCTACAGGCGGCATGGTCGCATTCTGCATACGCTCAAAGGTTTTACTCTCATGGAGCTTCAATAGTCCGCCCATGATTGGGCTGTTAGCCATTTGAGAAAGCACCACGTTATCATTAGCAACTGGAGCCATAACAGAAGGCTTGAGTCCACTACCATCCACTAGACGGTTAGGGTGTGCTTCGTTATATGCGTTATTAGCCTTCTCAGCTTGCGTTACATATCCCATTTTGCCAGCGATGTAGTTGATGCCATCGGCAAGGAGGTTAATAGCTCCTGTGAGCGTCGTTAGAGCGATTTGAAGCCCCATAGATGCCAACGTAGCAGCTACACCAGCAATGAGCCCAATCAACGCTTTGATAGGTTCTAGGGCTGTATTGAGTCTAACCATTGCATCCCACAAACCACCAACTTTCTCAATCCATTTATCAATACCAATGGAGCGGAAAGTTTCTTGGAAGCCATCAGTGAATACCTTGATTCCATCGGTCACAGACTTCATAGCAGCTTCTAGCTTAACGCCAGCACCGTCTACACCATTCAACCAGCCTTCAATAGCTGGAATGAGCCTTTCAATACCACGGAGCAAATCAGTAGAAGCTTCAATGCCCTTCGTACCAAAGCCAGCGAGTTTGTCAGCGAGTGGACCCAACTTAGAGATAAGATCAATCTGAGCTTTGCTGTTTTCAGCAAGAGCTTTACCCATTGCACCGTTATCGGATGTATAGGCATTAGCCAGCACTTGGCTACTTACGTTTGCACGACGGTTAGTTTGGGATTCAGCATTGCTCTTAGCAACATCAAGACGACCACCTTTGTTAGCGTCTCGTTCCATGATTTGGGTCATTGCTTCCCAGAACTTGACGTTCGCTTCACCTTTGACGCCTTTAGTGATAGCCGCTTCAAGAGCTGCCATTGCAGCCGTTCCAGTGAGTTTACCGCCTGTGGACTTCTGATAGGCTTCAGCAGCGATTGCACCAGAACCCGGCAAGTGTTCTGCGAGTTGTTGTCTAAGTTCTTCTTGAGACAGTTTGCCTTTACTCAAGGATTGAGACATTGCCTTCGTAACGCCTTTGAGAGCGTCATTAGAAATGCCTGTACCTTTGGCGTAAGATAGCAAGCCGTGCATCATGGTTTCAGAGCGCTTTTCATCCAGACCAACACCACGCATAGTGGTTACGTTCTTCGCATAGTCCAAACCCAGATCAGAAGCGTTCAAACCGAGTTCATCGGCAACGCCTAGGAATCTGAAGTTGGCCTGTTTGCCCTTTGCTTGAACCTGTTCTTTGCTGTTCTTGCCATCGTCGTAGATAGCAGCGAAGTTACCGATCCGGGCTTGCTGTGTCTGACCAGCGGTTACAGCAGCATCAACGAATGTCTTCATTGCGAATGCAGCAGCAGCCATAGCCGCCGTGAGAGCCATCGCACCACCAGCAGCAGCGCTCACGGCACCAGCAAACCCACCAAGAGCTGGCATCTGGAAACCGTGAGCCTTGGCGCCAGCCAGGCCACCAAGACCACCAGACATTGCACGCTTCGTTTGAGCCGCGTTCATTGCCTGATTTACACGCATGGAGCTGAGCTGTGTTTGATGCGTAGCCTTCTGTAGCCGTTGCTGTTGTGTCAGATGTTGCGTGTTAGCGCTCTGATTGCGTAGTTGCTGGTGACTCATTTTCAGAGCGTGCATTGAAGACGCCTGTTGAGTCTTTGCGTTCTGTGCGGCTACCTTGGATTGTGTCAGGCCGAGTTTAGCGGCTTGTTGGTTGGCTGCCAGATTGAACTTTGCAGCGGCTTGCTGTGCCTTCTGCATCTTGGCAGCAATACCTTGCATAGATTTCAGTTGTGCAGTTTGGGAAGCCATTGCTGGCTTAACATTCAAAGCCTTTTGCAACTGATTGCCCATTGCATTGATCTTGCCGGTGAGGGCTTTCATGCGACGTTCAAAAGCATTGATGCCAGTGAAGTCAACTTTGAAACCTAGCTCACCAAAGAACTTGCCGATAGATTCATTACTCATGGTTGATTACTCGCTGTCTTTCGGGACTTGAGAACCGCCGAAAGTTCTTTTAGTTGGGAGAGTGACGTGGGTTTCAACTGCTTTGATTAGAGCCTTGCCCATTGGGCGGCCATGCTTGCCTTCATAGGCTGTAGCACAGTCAAACCTTTCACTTGTATTCAGGTATTGTTTAGCAGCGGCTACAGAGGCAGCGTCACCACCGATAGCAAACGCTAAGCCCTTGTCTGTCAGAATCCAGAAGTATCTGAATCGACCAAGGTTGCGAGTCTTGCTATTGATTGTGTTACGAATGTCTTGAATCAGCTTACTGATTGGGCAACTACCAATAAGGTAGCCAATGTAGTAGCTGGTGCGATTGCCTAGAATGCTTTGAGCATAGGCTAGCGTCTTTGGATTGATATCCATTAAGGTGACTCCTAGAATATTGGGATATGAGAGAGGGGCTGTAACTGCGTTACAAAGGATTATTCAGAAATGAGAGAGCGAATAATGTCTGTGTAAACAGATTCCATTCGCTCTAGCACTTGGTCGAAAGCTTCAGCTTGGTTTGAAAGAAGGATTTCAAGCTCAAAGATTCGAGCCTGCATTACACGGCGGTCTTCGTTATAAGTCTTGGTGTAGTAGGAAAGGCTCATATCTTGGAACGTGTTGTGACTAGGCTCAGATTCGTAGGTAACGGTCATTGCCATTTAGACTCTTTACGGTATTGCTCAACTTCTCTATCTTTTCGTCGCTTGCGTTGACGCGGTTGGAAGTGTTCTTCTTCTGGTGTGTAATCCCAGCTAGCCACTTCAATCGCTGTAAGAGGATTGACCGGAATGTCTTCAATTGTTTGTTTTAGTTCGGGAGCTGGTGCTTGTGTTGGTTCTTGCTTCTTTTTCTTCAGGGTCAGGACTGGCTTAGCCATTACTTCTTTCCATATCTTGCTTTAAGGATTTGTGTTGTTAGATCGAAACTATTAGAGGCATTGGCCTGAGCCTCTTCTTGTAAGGCTCTCTTGTAAATCTCTGTAAGGCTTGCTTTCTCTGCCATCAAGAACTTGTACGTAGCGTAGAACTGATCGGCTGGAAACTCTTCAGCAGCCTTCAAGATTGCTTCTGTTACTTCTTCAGGGAAGTGATTGGTGAGCAATTGTTTGCGGATGTTCATAGTGTGGTTCCTTGTATTGAATAGGGTGTTGCGGGCTCCTGAGAGCCCATATAAGAGGGTTTAAGCGATAGGGCCAGCGGATGTGCCGCTACCCGGTGTAACGCCTGTGTGACGGTGTGTAGAGAACGCAATACCGTTGAATGTTGCTTCGCCTGTAAGGTCGTAATTGCCAGTCTGGGAGTAATCACCAAGCCATGTAGTGGTTGGGACTTCGATAGACATAGACGCGGCTTTGATAGCAATAGCGTTGGTTGCGGTCAGGTTGATGTCTTTGGCGTTTACATTTACTTTGAACTCAGTGTTCATTGTGATATCGCCAGATTCAGCAATTCGAATCTCAGCTTCATTGCCGCCGATGTTGGCAACAATCACAACGTCTTTCGTATTGTGTGACCACTTACGACTAGACGGCTTGTTAGCACTGTTACCGAAAGTGAATAGGCCGGGGATCGCAATAGCATCTTGCATGTCGTGCTTGCGATAGTCGTTAGGCTGCGTAGGACGTCCGTTGCCTAGCTTGAAGTTGTCCATAGAGCGTTGGGCAAAGATCAGCATTACTGTGTCTCCAACCTCAACAGGGAAACTTACGAGAGCTTTACGGCTACCCGGCATGATAAGTGGAACGCTTAGAATTTCTGGAAACTCTTCAACTTCACCATCAGAATACAGTTCATTAATGGCGGGTTGCACGTTAACGCTCATGCTATCCAAGTTAACGCCTGTGATAACAGCAGGCATAGATGTAAACATCCGTGCTTGCTTCTGATCGATCATACTATTTAGTGTGTCTTCGCTAGATGGGGCTCGCATTAGACTAGTTCCTCTGCATTGACTTCAGAACAGAAGCACTCGACTTGCCATGTATCCCCACGATACGCACCCGAGAAATGGGATGTGTTAACGCGAAAGAAACCACTAATGTCAGGGTCTTCTAGTTTGACGATTGAGCCGGGAACAAGAGCGGTATTCAAAAGAGCTTCAAACTTGACGCCGCGTTTACGAGTCTTATCTTTTGGTAGCTTCTTGCCTTCGGCAGATGTGTAGTAAGGAACATTGATTAGTCCAGTGTCCTCATTCAACACCGTAGCATTAACTGTAGATTTACTGGATGGCTGATTCTTACCGGTGATATTTAAGACGTTTCCTGTGATGTTCCATTCAAGGTCATTAGCCTTGCAAAGACGGATGAGCTGTTCTTTCGGTGTTCCGTGTAGAGACATTCCAGAGACAACAGGCTTCTTCAATCCATCGCCCCTGTATGTGCCTTTGGTAATAGCTCCACCCATTGCTTCACGGACAACATCAATGCAGTCTTCGATAGTCTTGCCAGCAGACACTAACGCCTTCACTTTTCTGTGGTTAAGGGCGCTGTAGGCTTCACCTACTTTGATTGTTGTAATCCAGTCAGGGCCAGATTTCTCATGGGACATTTCAACTACATTACCTTGCACCATGAGCTGAGCCCCGGTGTCTTTGTAGCCAACGCTTAAGGTTAGTTCTGTGAAGTCTCCATCAATAAGCTTGCGTTGATCCCTAGAGAGGTTGAACACAGAGATTTCAGCACTGTTTGTTGTACGACTGTTGTCAGAGTCTTTAGCGAAAGAGAAGGCAATGTTGAGGCCACGAGTGAAAGACTGCGACTCTTCGTCCCATCCATCGCTCTTAAGCTGAATCCCATCCCCTGTCTTATAGTTTCCAATTGTCAGGACATATGCACGTTCATAAAGCATCATGGCGTGGATGCTCCGCTTTGAGCACCCTGAGAGTTCACACGTTGCGATGCAGACTGGGAGGCGTAATCGGTAGGGTTGGTGTCCGGTTTATCACTAGCGACGGCGGCACGCTTAGAAGCGTCTGTTTGTTGACGTCCTTTGTTAGATGTCTGATTCTTAATTCGGACTTTAATAGCTCTGACTTCTGCGAAAGTGATTTGCTCAATCTCCATGAGCGGGAATACACCTTCACCTGTGTCAGCATCTTCATTGAAAGATAATGCAGTGAAAATACAATTCACCCAGCTCTTACGGATATAGCTGTCATTAAAATCTACAAGCGTAAATACTTCCTTCTGTTCTTGCATTGCCACCATTTGCATCTTAATGGCTTGAGCAGACCTTACTTTAGGCTGTTCAGTTACAACAACTTCAGGAATGCTGGTGGATGCGAATTGAGAAATAGATTCAGGCAGGAAGCTCTTGAATGTGTTCTTGCTGCTGTTGATCGACACAGGGCTACTAACTGGCGTGTTATTCACGTACTGCTTTTTGGTAGTAACAGATTGCCAGCCTTCGTATTCTTCTGTAGTTGCGGATAGCTGTGGACGGTCAAGGTTAAAGTCAGCATCAGATAGAACAGCTTTCAGAGAGAAGCGTGGGTTTTCAATAACGTAATGGTCTGTGACGAATGCCCCAGAACCCAGAGGGTGCTTGCTGGTTTGACCTTGGTATTGTTCACCAAAACCTTCAACTGCGTCGAACCATAGAATATCCCCGTTAAAACGGCGGATTGCGATAGTCATTTAAATTTTCCTTGTATGAGAGGGGAGGGTTGTAGCGGGATTACTCAGTTGCTTTCTTCTGGCGATATGCTCTCAATCTGCAAGAGCCAGAACACCAGAGGGTTTGTGTAGAGAATGTGTTGAATGTGCGTGAGCAGTATTTGCACTCACAAACACGGGCACGAGTGCGGCGAACAGGCATGGTAAAGACTCCTTTGAATTATCAGGATATGTAATGTGTGCAGGGATTAAACGTTGTGTACAGGTAGGCGAAACGAATATGAAAAAGGGCCGTCGTATACTGGCCCTTAGTATAAATTTCTAGCGATGTAGGATATGTAGCTAAGAGGATGAATCTAGTTCATCAACCCTTGAATGGAGCCCGCTGTTGTGTTTGCGTCACAGACAGACGGGCAGTGTTCCATAAAGCAGTATATGGAATTCTTTAAATGAGGGAGCCAATCTATAAACCCGATTGGGAGGGCACTTAGGAGGGTAAAGCAATGTCTCAGTGTGTACTAGAAAGCTTCATCTCTACTACAAGTTATTGTCTCATGCATATGCACTTCTGTCAATGAATATATGCTGTATTGTCAATACTAAGTGTGTAACTAATTTAGGTGATTTAGTCAGTGAATACAGGAGGTGTAGAGTTGTTTCATGAGTGTAAGATGTAAGCTCTTGTGAAAGCATGTGAGTCGCTGTAAGTCATAAGGCAGGTCAGCGTATAGGAGAGAGCATAGAAATCTCTGGTGTCTGTTTTGGGAGAAGAGGGTCAGCAGAATTTTCTGCATACCCAGATCAGCCCGCAGAACACCATGCATAAGCTCCGTCAGGAGCCACATCACTGGAAATTGTTGAGATGATCAACAAGGAACGAGCAGCCCTGTACGCCAGTGGCGCAGCCAGTAAATATGTTGAGATTCAACACGCTCACTTCATGAAGAAAGTTGTGACTACCCTTGGTGAAACAGCCGCCTCAAATTTTTGCGGCAGCTATATTGGGAAGGATTCAACCAGCCGTCCAATGTACATCTTCCCAAAACGTGAAGCGACTCTGATGGCAATGTCTTTCAATGCATGTCGCACACTTAAATGTGTCAGGTTAAAACAGGGTGTAGCCCTTATAAAACGTGACTTGTAGGCATGCGGAGAGGATTAGAATCTCTCCTATAGCAGCAGTGTTTTCTATGATTGCTTCGCATACGAGAAAGCCCCGACGCAAGGTCAGGGCTTCTAGTTTGTTTCAATATCAGAAAGGTGTGTCGCTGTATTGATTCATTGGAATAGAAACAACAGGACCACGAGTCATGTTGAAGTCTTCGATAGTTACAGCAGCACGAACAGGAGCAACAACAGACGCTTTGAATGCAGCAAGCGAAGTGTCAAAGGCTTCAGCCCAACCGTTTGTGTAGTGGATGTGTTTGTAGGCGGTGTTTTCAGCGATAACCATTTCTAGTGTGTCGCCCATAACAGCAATCGACTTACCGTGCAGCACGTCAAACAACATCTGTGCATGATGCTCGGTAAACAGACTGGAATTCTTCTGAGAGGTGATAGCGTCTTCAAATGCGTATGCGTAGACAGCGAGTTCAGGACGAACTTCAGAGAGGCGGGTCAGTTCACGAGACATCACAACTTCAACACGAGAAGCTTCACAAGCGAAGTAGCCGCTAGCGTCTTTACCAGTCATCAGGGTCTTAATGTTCTGGAGTGCCTTGGTCTTGAGGGTTTCAATCATTTCAACGTTGGGAAGGGCTGCGACGTGTTCAGGGTTGCTTTCGTCGTAGTGGTTGGCGATCCACTGTGTTAGCTGGCAACGTTGGGTAGGCTTGATCTTGCACGCCTTGATTGTTTCTAGGATGGTTGCCTTGCCGATATAGGCGAGAACACGAGTAACAACTTCAGATTCTTGCTCAATCTCTTTGTTCACTGCGTGTTTTGTGTCGAGGGTGGCACGGCTGATAGAGGCACCGTGACCAAAGTATTTTGTTCCGTGAGAGCGGTTCAAGGTTTTAGGGGCAGAGATAAGGTTGTCAGCGAACAGAAGACCGATGAAGGCGTGACCTTTAACCGGGGCAATGTGAGACAGCTCGTAGTCGTTACGGTCGCCGTAGCCGTTGTAACGCATGTTCGCCTTGTAGAGTTCGTGTAGAGCAGAGAGGGTTTCAACGGTGTGACCCCGTAGGATTTCCAGCGTACCAGCACGCATACACTCACGGGCCAGGTAGTAGAAGAATGCACACTTCATTGCCTTGTCCATTGGGTCAACTCTGACCTTGGCGTTGGCGCCAGCCTGTTTGCATTCACGAGAGCAGAACTTTGCTGTCTTTACAGAAGTGGTGAAACGTTTTTTACAGTGTTTGCAAGTCGGGCGACGTGTAGCAGATGTTTTAACAACGGTTTGGGTTTGGGATGTCATGCTGAATAGCTCCTGTCAGGATTGCTGGGGGATTGGCTTTTGTGTTGAAAGATTTACGGCATGCACTAGAGCAGAATGCAGAAGGGCGAGCCTTTGCATGAGCTTTGCCGCAATTACGGCAAGTGCAGGTTTTGGCGGACATAGAAATACCTCCATCGGGATGGTGAATTGATTCATTTGGGGTTTGGTGTAGCAGAAGGTGTTGCTTGTATTGCGATGAGAGAGAAACAATTGCTGTTCCCCTACATGTATATATTACCATGGACCCCTTAGTTGTAAACCCCTCCAAGGGACAATTAATCAATATCTATGCCAGATATATACTAATGCCGACGAACGGTAGTGGTTGCTGTAAGTCGGCTAAGCTTGTTAGTCATAGTATTGCGAGTATCCAGACTCTGAAGGATCACGCCGTAGTGTTGCTCGTGGTTCAACTGGTGGCCTAGATTGTTTGTTCAACGCCCATTGCTCACGAGTAGTTAACCTTGGCATTCCATCTTGTGTGTCTTCTTGCGGGCGTTCTGATGCGTCAAAGCTTATATTCAGAGCTTCTATAAGCTCCATAGCGATGCGTACACGCTCCTGTAAGGTGATTGCACTAGCGTGAATGCCGAGAACTGCTAGCACACCTTGTAGAGCGCTATGGGGGTCATAGATGTTATGAGAGTTGCTATAAGGGCTATTCATGTTAACTCACTGTCTGGCGTGCGTCGGGTCTTAGAGTCTGCACAAGACTCCACTTGAATACGCACGGAGCAGAGCAGAACTTACCTTTAATAACGCTAGCACCTAGACGACGGGTGCAACATTGGCAGTTTTTCATTTCTTGGATTCCTCTTGTGGTGGGGTGTATTGGTGTTGTTCTTCAACCTTGAATCAAGGCTTAGCCTCTTTGGGCTTTTCGGTGTTTGGTCTTGGCTTGTAGATAATGGAAGTTGGTTCTGTTCTGGTCTGAGTTCCGAAGTTTGGAGCCTCTACCTTGACGTTGACGTTTCCAATCTCCATACGGGAATGGTCATTGATCGTTGTGTTGCTAACCTTTCCAATATTCACTTGAGCCCTACTTACATCGCGTAGCACGGTTGCTGTTTCCTGCTGATAGTCTTGAAGCTGTTTGCGAATGAGCAAAGCCTGCTGAGTAATCTTGTAATCAGCCTCTTGTCTCACAGTCTCAATCTGTTGAGCAGTGCAGGAGTGTTGAACGAGCATGAGAAATGTAAGAACCAACATTCCGAAGTGTTTACGAAACCAACGGATACAGGCCGCTAGAATCTCTGACAGACTTCGCATGGTCCTAGGTTCCTTTCTGTGGTGGGTGAGCCTTTCGGCTGTATTGAAGGCTCTATATGAGCCTGTACGGCGTGAGAGCCAGCCTTGCGGCTAAGCCCTTAGACGTTAGGGGAGGCGGAGCTTGTACGAGCTTGGCGGGGCTTAGCTTTCGTTTGAACAGCAGAGCCAGAGTAAGAACGTGTGCGTGGGATTGGCTGGTACATCATTTCAATCTCTTGCATGTAGGATTTGAAACGAACAGGGCCACCGCCACTGTGAAGCTGTTCAGCTCGTGTGAAGTGGCTACTACGATCACACAGGCGATTGGCGATGATTTCCAATACCCTTGCGTCACCAGAGAAAGCGGCAACGATACCGATGGATGTGTTAAGCCAGAAGTAGCGGAACTTGTAGGCTTCAGAACCTAGGCGAATCTTGAGGACTTTCTTCAGGTCGTAGAAGATTTCAGAAATGTCTTTGCAGCCTACCAAACGATAAGCAGCGTATTTGTCTAGGGTTGGGTCAGCGACTGCATTGATGTAGTCGGGTAGTGCTCTTGCTTTGGACATTGAATGTCTCCTTGAATTTGGGGGTGGGGGAAATTTTTCCCAGACCAAAAGAAAAGGCTCAGAGTTGTTAAGCCCTGAGCCTTGATAGAGTTGGGCGTGTTGCTGTGTTAGATGGTTGAAGCTCTGAGAGCATTACGAATCGCCAGAGCGGTTAGACGCTCGTGTTGGGCAACTGTCATAAGCTCTTCAGGATTGATTCCGGGGATGTCAGGCATGAAACCAGCTTCCTTGTATTCCATCACCAGAGTATCAGCTGCATTAGCAATATTTTGGATTGCCGAGATTTTGTAAATGATGGAATGGGAAGTGTGATTCAC
This sequence comes from Pseudomonas sp. F-14 TE3482, assembly GCF_053629455.1. Lineage (NCBI taxonomy): Bacteria > Pseudomonadati > Pseudomonadota > Gammaproteobacteria > Pseudomonadales > Pseudomonadaceae > Pseudomonas > Pseudomonas sp. F-14 TE3482. Next base: position 5,009,809 of record NZ_JBRJII010000001.1, on the reverse strand, counting down.
GCGTTCATATCCTTATGTCAGATTGCTTCGAGAATGTTGGTAGTGTATTGCACTGTAGCTTCTAGAAGATCAAGTAAACCGTCACGCTGTTCTGTCAACAGGCTTACTTCATCTGCCAGTTCTTGCACGCGAGCAGACAGAGCTGCGTTCTGTGCAATGTAAATGGCTAGGTCAGAAATGTTTTTCATTATGCTGCGTCCTCCACGTCGTAGACGTAATAGAGTTTGAAGAACTCGGGAACTACAGAAGATTCTAGTGTAATAGAAGAGGCTACCGCGATGTTCACAGGCATTAGCTCAAAGTGCCCACTCAGGCCGACAGACTCTAGTGTTGTATCTGCAAGCATTGGGAATTGAGACACTAGAGCGTATCCCAAGATAACTGGTGTTTGATCTTCTAGGCGGATATCCATAAGCCACTGTGTGGCTCGTTCGTTCCAGTAGAATTTGAACTGAAGAGAAACGGTTTCAAGGGATGCACTGTAGCGATAGCTCAAGTCAGAGTGCAAAGGCAGTTGAACGAATACGGTACTCATGCTGCGTCACCAACAACGAGATTTGTAATCTCACCCTTGATTACACGAATGTCACCACCCATGCCGTGGGCAATGGTGATGTTTTGGAGTGCCGCCTTGTTGACTTCGTACTGAATAACAGGGCCGATTTCTTTCATAAGCTCTTCTACAGTTCTGGCAGAGGTTACGGTGATTTCAATAACTGGAGTGTCTTGGATTGTCATGTTCATATTTTCCTTGTGTTCTGTGAGGGCTCTATGCGAGCCCATTCAACTTAATTATTTCAGGCCGTGAGCTGTACGGATGTCACGTTCAATGCGGGTACGTTGAGCAGCTTTAGCGGCTTGCTCAGAAGCTTCTTCTTCAGCAATCTGTTTAGCGATAGCAGCTTGAATCTCAACTTCGATTTGCTTGTTAGCAGCCTTCAACATCTTGGATTTCAACTCAGCTTCAGCCTCTGCTTGAATAATCTTCAGTGCTTCGGCGACTAAAGCTTCAGGTTTTGTAAGAACGATGATTTGCACAACACCAACAGACTGTGTAACCACTTCAGACAGCGTATAACCTTCAGACAGCTTAACGGCAAGGTCACGAACCATTGCGTCAACGTAAGGATATGTGAAGCTTTCAAGAGCGCCCATGAAACGTTTACGTGGGTAATCGCCACGAGCGTTTGGCTCAGCACTATAGTCTTCGCTAATACCGTCTAGACGGTTGAGGTATGCAAACGTTGCAGCGTCTTTAGCTTCTTGGATTTGTGCTTTGGTTGGAACGGATTGGATAGTCATTTGATTTGATTCCTTATATGAGAGTAGGGTTTGTTAAAACGAGATTAGTAGGATGAACGCTGTAGCCATGAAGAACGCTTCCATTAGATAATGTCCTCATACAAATCAGCGTATGGATTTTCGTCTTCTTCATCTGGGAGAAGACCTAAGCACTCGACATCTTCAGCTTCAAGAAACTTTTGCACGTCGAGAGTGTTTATGTAAGCTTGCATAAAAGCCATTACTTCAGCATCCATCAACGTGTGCCTCTGAATAGAGCGATGAGGGACGGAGCGCCATAAGCGAACAGACCGATGGATACAGCACATGCAAGCATTAGAGCGAATGTAATCATTGTTTTTGTTACCTTATATTGAGAGAGGGCGTGACTGATGTCACATTGTGTTGCGAGGTATACCAAAAGTGTGCAGGTTGAGAGTCGAGACAAAACAAAGGGGCCAATTTCTCAGCCCCTTCATACCCGCTCTCATTGGTATTAGTGTTGAACTGGCGCTACCGATATCGGGGCCATGCTCTGAAGTAGTTCCGGTTCGACTCTCTCCCGGACGAGAGTTTATGCACACCAGAGAACAACCACGCACCTAGTATGTAAGTCTACTTGTATTTGCCACACTACAAGCGAAGCGTGAGGAAACCTCAACCCATGGAGGGAGTTGATGTTTTGGCGTGGAATAGGAGGCTCTGTTTCGACCACACTACAGAGAAAGTGTTGAAGAGGTTGCACGGCTTCGCGGGCCAATGACCTTTGGTCTTTCAGTTGTGACAATCGCTAAATGGTGACAACAGAATTGAGAATATAACCCGGTGTCTGTCTAGCTACCGGGGGAGCTTAAGGAAGGCCATGAATGAGCCTGACAGAAGACAATAGTGTGTAACCGAGAAGAGACAACTATTGAAGGGGAAATTAGTGTTAGAGTTTTATGTAATCTTTTACTCTACCTTATAGACTATTGTACCATGAAACCCTTACTTGTCAACACTATTGAGTGTTAATTGCAAATCATTTATTTATAAAATGATGAGAGTAGTTTGTAATATTACTTGCATGGGTAGGCGCTGTGCAGTGCGTTTATAGTTAGTAGTGTTCGATTTTCATGCAAGTCTTTTGGGTGCTCGTTAAGATACTTCAACACAATACGCACAGATTGCCCATTGGTCCCTCCTGATTTCGGGAAGCAGGTTTGAGAACTTTTGGGGAGCTGATTATTGTAGTTGATCATCGTATCCCTTACGCCTTCTATGTGTGCCAAGCATTCTCCAAACATCATGCCTTCAAGGACATTCTTAGCACCTGCACCTCTCTCATATATCATCAGTGCTTTGGTACACATTTCAAGCTGCTCATTTCCGCTAGTTTCATCAGCCCTAGCTTCAACAACGCATACGCCAACAAGCACACCAAACAACGCCGTCCATGCATTCATGATGGTTTCCTCAGATTCTGGTCAGTTGATGTTAGCTCAACTACACATCGCGGCAATCTGCCATCCCGGTGAGTTTCTTCTGCTAGGCTCGAATCAGGCTGGCATCGTTTGGCCACTAGAAGGAGAGGTGCGAGATGTTTTATCACGTAGTTTTCAGTGTATGTGCTTCGATTATGGGCATGCCAGCGGCATGCGAGTCAGAGAGGCTGATCGACACAATGTACTCAAGTTTGGTCAGTTGCTACTCTGCTGCTAGCACGGTTGAGAAGACGACTGTCGAGAATCTCAATGCGGAGGCACAAACCCTTGGTATCGGGGTATCTAACATTCAAGTTAAGACTCAATGCCTCACCACGAGAGAGGGAGAGGCGTTCCTGAAGAAATGGGGGCCATCCGCTCTGGTGATTACCGGGAAGAAATACGACTAGCCTCTATCAGTTAGGCTGTTCCTGTCGCTTGCTGTGGTCGCCGTACTGGTAGCCCATGCGTGCGGTTTTCCTCTCACTCTCACGTCTATACATATCGCTCAATGTCCAACGTAGACGCTCGTGCTCCAGCTTCAGAGCTGCAAGCTCTTTAGAGTTGTCTCGGTACATCACGATCAACCCGGCAATGTTCCTGTGCGCCTTGCGTAAATCACGACGAGTCGTCTCTAGCTCAGCTTCTAACAGACAGTTGTAGTGCTGAAGCATTTCGGCATGCGTTGGCATTCCAAGTTCAAAGCCCATGTCGTCTATCAAATCGTCTTTCATCGCGTCATACCGAATACTGTATGTGCATACAGTATATCTGGGCTCGCCAAGCTTCAAGAGTTGTGTCCTTCAGATGGGCCGTTTCGGTTGGCTTTCAGACGAACGACTCAGCTAACATCCGCGACATTGGGCAGGTACAGGTGAAGACATGCAGACGGACAACGCAAAGCAGGGCTCTGGATTGAAGCTGATCAAAACGATAGGGAAATGGGCACTTGTACCCGGCTTGGGGGTTCCCGCCACAAAGCTGGCGGAGAGTTATTACGACGTGTCGTTTTTCAGCTCATCAATGGCTGCGATTGGGGGCTGGATGCTGAGCGTGGGCACTTGGCTAAGCCAGTCCTTCCCGATGCAGCTATGGGTGCTTGTCGCAGTCACAGTCGGTATGGGATTCATAGCGGCAACTGGAATCTGGGGGATCTACGAAGCGAACACAGAACTGAAAGCCACCAAGACGGAACTGAGTAAGGCATATGCGAAAGCGAGAGACGCCAACGTTGAGCTGAACTCTGTAGATGCAAAGCTGAACGCGGCCAACAAAGAGTTGAGTGCTGCCAATTCAAAACTGATCGCCACTCGTAACAAACTGGACACTGCCAATATGGAACTGGTTATTGCCCAAGTGACGATTGCTGACCTACAGGCTCCCAAGGTGCAACCGCTTACCGAGCATCAACGTAGAGCCCTTGCTGCTATCGCGTATTACGACAATTCCGGCGAGAAGTGCTATGTGGTAGACCTCAGTGAAAGGATCAAATTTACGAAGGTTCAAGCGGATGGTGCCGTTGATGTGCTGGTGAAACGCAAGCTTGTTCAGGAGTACTACGTCAACGGCTACAGGATTGTTTCTTTATCTCCAGACGGTCGTGAGTACGTACTTCATCCAGATTTCGACATGTCTTATTTGCCGCTCTGAACGAGGCGTCAGGCCGAGGGAGTCTGGTAGCACCGTGAATCTACGATGTACTGGACCTTTGAAATGCTCAGATCGTCCCATACTGATAAACGAAAGCCCGCCCCGCAAGCGGGCTTTTCTACCTCTATAGCTTGGATGATGTCCTCAATTGACTGCCTGTTACGTGGTCTGTAGGATAATCCCAGCATTGCTGCATGTTGGGTGAAGATCATGTCGTAAATCAGCGCCGAGTTCCAAGCCACCGCTGTTTTGCCTGGCCCTTTGGCCAGGCCCGCGTACATGTTCACCCAACGATCAAACTCCGGCTTCCAGCGGCCATCGTAATAGGTGTTGCGTTGGTAGTCGTGGATACCTTGCGCCGTGACTTTCAGCTCGCGCTCATACCATTGATCAACCGTGAGATAGGGCACGCCAAGAGCTTTCCAGTCTTCCAGGCCGATTGGATTGACCAGGGCCAACTGTTCGACTTGATCGGGGTATTGCAACGCATAGCGGGTGGCGAGCATGCCGCCGGTGGAGTGGCCGAGCAGGGTGGCCTTCTGGATGCCCAGGGTTTTGAGCAGTTGCTGGGTGTTGGCTGCCAGTTGCTGGAAAGTGTATTGATAGTGGTCCGGTTTGCTGGAGGTGCAAAAGCCGATCTGGTCCGGCGCGATGACCCGGTAACCGGCCTCGCTCAGCGCCTTGATCGAGCTGTCCCAGGTCGCGCCGCAGAAATTTTTGCCGTGCATCAGCACCACGCTGCGTCCATTGACCTTGCCTTGGGCGGCAACGTCCATGTAACCCATCTGCAGGGATTTGCCCTGGGACTCAAAGTCGAAGTACTTGACCGTGTAGGGGTACTCGAAACCCTGAAGTTGCGGGCCGTATTCCGGCGTTTCGGCCTGGTTCTGATTCTGGTTCTGGGCGTGAGCGAGAACGGGCAGAGCCGCTGTCAGCAGCAGGCCGGGTAACCAGCGGGAGAGGATGGGCGACATGGGTAAGCTCCACAGGAAATCCGCCGATGCTGGACTGGCATGATTAGGGTGACATTAAACATTAGGTCATGGCTGTAGTGCCGAGCGAAATCATGTGGGAGCGCCGCCATGGCCCTGATCATTCAACCCATCCATCCCAGCGTAGCCATGGCCAACACACCATAGCGGGCGCCCTTGGCGAGTGTCACGATCACCAGGAAACGCCCCATCGGTTCGCGCATGACGCCAGCCACCAGCGTCAGTGGATCGCCAATGATGGGCACCCAACTGAGTAACAGCGACCAATGGCCATAACGCTGGTAGTGCTTTTGGGCTTGCTCGAGATGGCGAGGGCTGACCGGAAACCAGCGCCGCTCGCGAAACCGCTCGATGCCGCGCCCCAACCACCAGTTCAGCAGCGAGCCCAGCACATTGCCCAGCGTTGCGACGGCCAACAACGACCAGAGCCAATCCTGATTGCTGAGCAACAACCCCACCAGCACTGCTTCGGATTGCAGTGGCAGCAGCGTCGCGGCACCGAACGCCGCGAGAAACAGCCCGATGTAGGCGCCGAACATCAATGGGCGGGGTAGTCCGCCACCACCACGTCAGTGCCGTCCTTTTTCAAACCGATCACTTGATAGGCATCGCTCATGCCGTCCGTTTCCATGCCGGGCGAGCCCATCGGCATGCCAGGGGCTGCAACCCCCAACAAATCGTCACGCTTGCTCAAGGCCAGTACTTGATCGGCCGGCACGTGGCCTTCGACGAATTTGCCGTTGATAAGGCCGGTGTGACACGACGCGAGCCGAGGTGGCACACTGTGTTGTTGCTTGAATTGGCTCATGTCGGCTTCAACATGGTCTGCGACCTTAAAACCGTTGGCTTCCAGGTGGCTGACCCATTTTTTGCAGCAACCGCAGTTGGCATCGCGATGAACTTCGATGGGAATCAGCTCGGCAGCCTGGGCCAGGGAAGAGATGAAAAGGGCGCTCAGGGCGGCCAGACGCAGGTGGGTTCGCATGGGGATCTCGTCTCGGGTTGTGGCCAAAAAGATGCATTTTGACCCGTTTACCCAACAAAGAGACAGCGGATTGTTTCGAAGTGATACAGCGTTGGATAAACCCCTGTGGCGAGGGGGCCATGCCAGCCTGTTGCGATCAACGAACATTAAGCACCAGCAAATTGGTTTGCCCGGCACGCACAAATAACTAACCAAGGCGTACATGAGCTTGATTAGTGATATTCGCCAATATCGAAAGATCATGTAGACCAATGAAACAAGACGCTTTCTGGTATGTACCGTAAATGTATGAGAATTGTAAAAAATGGAAATATTTGTTGGTGACGTTAGAGCACACATCGATACTCGCCCGCACCTATCTCGGTTAAACAAGGAACTTTTATGGTCGCCTCACAAGGACGTCTGTGTGTTTTGGATGATCGGCATCCCGTCACGCAGTCGGGAGCCCGGTCATGACAATCGGCTATACAGGCGCATGGACGAGCAAGGCAGGTTTACTGGTCAAGGATACCGGCAGCGGCAAGCCTGTCACCCACAGCGCCAGGGTCAAGCAGATGCTGGCATTGGTGGGAAGCAATCCCAATGCGCTGAATACGGCGAAAATGGATGAACAGAAACTGCACAGGAACATCAAGGGCTTCGACCCGGAAAATGTATCCGCCAAGCAACTGGGCAATCTCAGTGCTTTCTTGAGAGGCAAAGGCCTGATTTCCGATATTACTTCGATGACCTTGCTTAATGCCGGTGACAAGTTTGATCGTTTTGGTGTACAGAAAGACCCGGATGCGAAGTTCAATGCGCTAGAGTATTTCGCCACGCAACTGGACACCATTCAGAACAACAGTATCAAGGGTGACAAGTACGCCGTTGGCCTGATCCCTGAATACAAGACGGCGATCTACGTACTGCAGAACTTGCAAGCTTACGGCAAGGGCAACGGTACGACGGTTCCTAATGACAAGGGCGTTAACGCCAAGGCGTGATGTTTGGCCGCGTTGGCCCGCTCGAACCATCGAACGGGCCGGGCAGCTGTTATCGGTCAAGCAACTTCATGACTTCTTCCGGATAACGCAGGCCTGCCGTGGCATTGGCCGGGAAAATCCCTTCCAGGGCCTGCAATTCTTCGCGGCTCAGTTTCACGTCCAGCGCGGCCACATTTTCTTCCAGGTATTTACGCTGTTTGGTGCCTGGAATCGGAATCAGGTAATCCCCTTGGGCCAAGACCCATGCCAACGCCAGCTGGCCCGCCGTCACCCCCTTGTCGGCGGCCAGGGCCTGAACCTGCTGCACCAGCAACAGGTTTTTTGCGAAGTTTTCCCCTTGAAAACGTGGACTGAAGCGACGGTAGTCGTCGGCTGCGAAATCATCCGGACTTCTCAGAGCTCCGGTCAAAAAGCCCCGGCCCAACGGACTGTAAGGCACAAAAGCAACACCCAGACGCTGGCAAGCTGCCAGGCAGCCGTTCTCCTCTTGGTCGCGGCTCCATAGCGAGTATTCACTTTGCAGTGCGCTGATCGGGTGAACCTTGTTCGCTCGCTCCAGCGTGGTGACCGATGCTTCACTCAATCCCAGGTAACGCACCTTGCCGGCCTTCACCAGTTCTGCCATGGCGCCGACGGTTTCCTCGATGGCCAACTGCGGATCAATGCGGTGCTGGTAATACAAATCCAGGGTTTCCACGCCAAGGCGTTTGAGGGTGCCGTCGATAGCGTCGCGAATGTATTCCGGTCGACCGTTGACGCCCCGTGCACCGGGGTTGGACGGGTCACGGACAATGCCGAACTTGCTGGCCAGAAACACCTGCTCACGCTTGCCGATAATGGCCTTGCCGATCAGCTCTTCATTGGTATGTGGGCCGTACATGTCTGCCGTGTCGAGCAGGTTGATTCCCAGTTCCAGCGCGCGGTGCAAAGTGGCCGTGGCTTCGCGGGTGTCCACGCCGGTGGTGTAGAAATCGGTCATGCCCATGCAGCCCAGACCGATCGCACTCACCTGCGGACCGTTTTTGCCCAGTTGACGTGTTTGCATGAAATCAGCTCCCTGTGAATTGAATCCCATTGTTGACCTCGACAGAAACAAGATAAACCGGCTAAAACTGCTATCACTATTTGTAATTTCTAAATAATCAGCCGGTAAGCCAAAGCAATGGACCGTTTCAACGCCATGCGCGTATTCACCCGAATCGTCGAACTGGGCGGCTTCGCCAAAGCGGCGGACAGCCTGCAATTGCCCCGGGCTTCGGTGACCATTCTGATCAAGCAACTTGAGGCTCATCTGGGCGTGCAACTGCTGCAACGCACCACCCGCCAGATCAGCCTGACGCTCGATGGCGCCGCCTATTACCCGCGTTGCGTGCGGCTGCTGGCGGATCTGGAGGAGACCGAAGCGGTGTTTTCCGCTGCTCACCAAAACCCCAAAGGTCTGCTGCGAGTGGATATGCCGGCGGGAGTGGGACGTTTGATTGTGATTCCGGCATTGCCGCAATTCACTGCCCGGTATCCCTTGATCGAACTGGAAATCGGGTTGAATGACCGGCCTGTGGATCTGATCCGCGAAGGTGTCGATTGCGTGTTGCGGGGAGGCTCGGCCCTGGACGATTCACTGGTGGCAAGGCCGCTGGTCATGATGGACCAGGTCACCTGCGCGAGCCCGCAATATTTGCAACGTCACGGAACGCCTCAGTGTCTGGCCGATCTCGATGGCCACCAGATGGTGGAGTATTTCTCCAGCAGCACCAGCAAGCGTTACGGACTGGAGTTTGTGGTGGATGGTCAGGTGCAGCCGATCGATCTGCCCAAACAGGTTTCGGTCAACAGCGCCGATGGCTATCTCGCCGCTTGCGAAGCGGGCTATGGTCTGGTCCAGACCCCGTATTATCACGTCGCCCGACAACTGGACGAAGGCCGTTTGTGTGAAGTCCTGAAGGCAGTGCCGCCACCGGCGTTTCCGTTGACGGCGCTCTATCCACCGCACCGCCAGTTGTCTCGACGGGTGAGGGTGTTTGTCGATTGGCTGGTGGAGCTTTGCGCGCAGCCGAGCAGTGACTTTTATAGAAAACACTCAAGCGGCTGAGCGGGAACCGGTACGGGCGTCGACGTACCGGTGGGTTCTCGTGGCATTTGCGTTTTGCTGTAAGTCGTCATGCAATCGTTGCATGTGCGCGCAGTGCAGGTTGAGGGGGCGAGACTGGACGCCTCGATGAAACAGGGCGAACCAGCCATTATCATCTGGCGTGGGCATCAAGCCGGTGAAGGCGAAGCCCAGAGCCGAAAAACTGTGCATGTCCCGGGCAAAGTGCCGGGACAGTTCCAGCCGTGCCGAGATCAGCCAGTGCTGGGGTAATTGGCTGATCTGCTCAAGCAAACGTCTGTTCAAACGCCGGATGACAATGTCGAACCGATGCTGATGTTGCTTTATTTGCAAGGGCATCGCGGGTCGTGATGCCTTGTCTTGCCGGGTTCCAAACACCGAACACAGATGCTGCATAAACGTCCGGCAGCTTGCGGGCCAAGGGATGTCGGGGAGCGGGCGCGTGTGTCCATCGATCAGGTGACAGCCCATCACGATGGTTTCCGGAAGTGGTTCAGCGAATGGCGAAGGGACATAATCGGGAAGCAGCCCGGTACTGTGGAAGCCGATTTTGCCTGCCATGCGTTGAGTGTAGGGATGATGGGTCACTTGCTTGATCGAGAGGTTCTTGAGCCCCAGAAAACGCGACTGCCTCAGTAGTTCCAGGCACAGATGGGTCGCGAGATTCTGCCCTTGGGCGATGGGATGTACCACGGTGAGCGCCAATTCCGCGGTATTCGAAGGCGAGTCGCGGCACAGCGCGGCATGCCCGAGCACCCGCGCGCCATCCACGGCCAGTATCGATTGCCAGCGGCCTTCGGCGTTGTGCTGACTGATCATGTTCGGCAGGTAAACATCCGGCTGAGCGTAAAGATCGCCGTAGACCTCTCGAAACAACCGGCTCACGGCATCTGCGTCGGAAGAACGGTAGGGGCGAAATATCAACCGGGTCATTACGCGAGCTCCTGCGAGCAGACGTCATACACTCGCAAATCCCGCACTCGCAATTGTTTGCCCGAGCGAGGGTGAAGCTGCAGGTCTGTGGTTGCGCAGCAGAGTACTCGAAACTCCAGCAGCCCCTCGCGGCTCAGGTCGTCGATGGCAGGGTAGTGGGCAAGCAAAGCTTCACGCAATGCGCGGAGTACCGGCTCGACGGCTTGTGACTGAGGTTCGGGCACCCACTTCACGCTCAACAGATCCTTGGGGCCGGTCTGTTCGATCAGCAATTGCCATTGCTCGCTGTGCGCTACGCGCTGAATGATCTCGTGTATTTCTTCGGTAAACAGCGACAGCACGCCGACTCGTACCCGCTGACTGTGGGCGCTACGCCCCTTGAGGGCGAATTTACGCCTCGGGGTGGCGGTCGGTTCACGCCAACATGCACGGTCGCCCACCGGGTAACGCAGCAGCGGCATGAGCCGGCGTGTCAGATTGGTCTGCACTAGCATTCCGACACGATCGCATTCTTCAATCACTTCACCGGTGTGTTCATCGATGATTTGCAGCAAGGTTTGCTGTTCGAATACCCGATGCTCGCCCAATGCGCAGTCGCGAGTGCTGGCCCCTATTAGCCCCGCGTCTACGCTGGCGTAGCCGATAGAGGCAATACGGGCGTTGGGGAATACTTCGCCGAGGATTGCCAACTGCGGGGCAAACAGGCTTTCGCCGCCATACAGCAGCGTCTCGACCCCGCACAACACACGCCGATGCTGCGTCAGGTAGGCCGCGAATCGAAGCAACTGTGCGGGCACCCCGGCCAGAACATTGATTCGATGTCGTGCGATCGCATCCGCCAGTACGTCCGGTTCGATGTCTCCGGTAAACGGAAACTCACAGATGGATCGTCCGACATGGGCCAGGGAATCGTGGACAAACAGAAAACTGGCGTAGAGATCCCCTGAAAAGAACAGATTGGCGACGCGGTCGCCATTGTTCAATTGAGAAGAGAGACTGTTTCCGAATGTACTGACCAGTGTTTGCCATTCCTCGTAGGAGTAAACCGCAAGTTTCCCCTGGCTGGTCGAACCTCCGGTTTTAAACACCAACGCGTCATCAACATTTCCCGTCAAGACCGACCAATGATTCAAATCATTGCTGCCGGTCCAATAATTGGTCACATTGGTTAACGGTAAATCTTTTAACGTAATACCTGTGGTGGGTAAATGTTTCAGATGCGCGCTGTAGTAGTTTGAGTGTTGTCGTACAAAAGACACGAGTTGTTCGAGCGAATGAATTGATTTCACTGGATTCTCTTTTCTAATCAGGCGTTTTGGTTTGAAAAACACGGTCGTTGAAACGTTCTGTTTTTATATTCTTCGATCGACAATCAGTGGGACTTTTCCGCTGTGTTTGTTTCGTATGAATTCATGTTCAGCGCAGGCGGTAACTTCGACAATTAACAGGGCCGCGGCTGTGGCATTTGCCAATGCTTCATGGGTCAGCAATTTTTCTCGTACCCAGGCGGTATCGGCATCCGTTCGAACCTGCATTCGTTCGACGCCACTGGCGGTGTAATCCAGAACAACTTGAATGGGGACTCCTACGCTGTGTTCCAGCGCCGAAGGCGAGATGAACTCCGTACCAATCCGCACCAGCTTGCCGTGCCGCTGCAGCAGTTCGAATCGCGGCGTTTCCAGTCCACAAGGGCAGGCTCCGGGGAGCCAGCGGCCGGTGTCGCCGATGTCATATCGGTGAACGCGCTGACCTTGCCGGGCGCGGGAGGTAAATAGCAGACGGCCGATCTCATTGGCTTGCACCGGCACATCCTGTTCGAACTGGATGATCTCCAGATACTGGGTTTCGCACATCAAGTGGAACACGCCGTCCGCGGTAGCCCGGCAGGCATGACCCAGTGGGCCTGCATCGACGGATCCATAGAGAGCAGAACGAATCGTCGACACTCCACAACTTTCCATCAGGTGTCGACTGGCCTCGCCCGGATGCTCGCCGCCAAGGAGCACTTTGCCAATACCGGCATAGTCGCGAAGTCGGGCCTGCTCCTTGAAAAACAGGCGATGCAGCGTACTGGGCATGCCAATCAGCACGGTGACTCGTTGCTCCACGATCAGTCGGGCGATTTCGCTGAAGTCGTCGTCCTGGGGAGCCCCCATAGGCAAATGTGCAACGCCCATCTGTTCAAGAATGCTCGAAAAGCTGAAAAAACCACCGTACAGGTTCCCGCCATAGAACAGGTTCATCACCCGGTCCTGTGACGGATCGAGCCCGACAGCGAACATGCCATCAGCCGCGGCGCGCATTTGTCGTTGGAAGTCTCGGTAGCTGAAACCTGCCAGGGCCGGAGTGCCGCTGCTACCGCCGGAGCGAAAATACAGCTGTGCCGTGGTGCTGATCGGCTGGGTCGTGAAGGTGTCTTTGTCCATGATCGGGCCACGGGCTGTGTCAGGGGCAGGCGGCACCGGGTCGAGCGTTGAGCGGCCAATCGAGACATCAGCGGCCAGGCTCACGGAGAGGCGGCGACTCAGACGCGACAGCGCATAAACACCATCGTGAGGCTCGCCGGCGTAGCCATCATGAATCGTCTGGCAAGGAGCAATGCGCGTGACGCCGGCATTGACCAGTGTACGAACAAGCTCGGGTGTCGCTGCCGGGGAAGCTATCAGTGCGCAGCTTTGCAGGACGTTTCGCCAGGGCAACAGTGATTCGGCAAGCAAGTGCTGTGGGACTGGCTTGAGCAGCACTGTACGAAACAGCGGCGACGGCGCGAGCGTCTGATGATGCTCCCAGATGACACGCCACCCGGAGCCGGTCCACACCTGGCCGGTCTGATGGGTAAAGCACTGATCAAGCTGCGCCATGGCAGTGCGTGTGGTGATTTCCGAAGCTTCCTGATCTGTCGGCATTAGCGCAGGCCACTGTTGGGCGCGACGTTTGAAGGCTTCGGCCAGACGCTCTCCGAGGTCGTGCAGGACCGCCGGATCGTTGCTGTCCACCAACACCCATTGAGGGCTGGAGCACGCTTGTTGATCCAGTCGACAGACTTCATCTGCCAAGGCATCGAGCGCGGCGGGCTCTGCCGCTTCAGGTGACAGATAGGCGAAGCTGATCTTGTGCCCCCAATCGATCCAGCGGCATCCCACAGGAATCTGCTGACGAATCGCCTTGAGCGCTGCGACACCACCCCAGGCCGATACTCCGTCTGCCGTGGCGCAAAGTTGAGCTATCCGTGAGGTGTCAACCGGCAGTACTGCTACGAATTCGGCCAGTCTGCCGCTGCTGTCGCATTGCACAAGGGCGGCCAGCAACTGTGCGGTCAACCCCTGATCGCTGGCACTGGGGCGCAACCAGTTGATATTGCCGGCCAGCAGGCTTTCGAGTATTGCGCAGAACGCCAGTAATGGCGCATTGCCTGGGGTGATATGCACCACCAAGCCTAATGGATGCCAGCTTTCGAAACATGGCTGTCGATAGTCGATACGTCGCAGCGAACGCGGTTGCAGGCCCAGCTCTCGCTCAAGTTTTGTGCTCAGGTTGCTGCGCTGGCAGAAATCGATCAGCCCCTGATACTGCTCATCGTCAAGGGACAGATCCTGGCTACGAGATTGCAACTTCGTGGCAAAGCGCACAGCAGACTCGATAACGGTCTCACTATCGATCGGTGAAGAAAGCAGCCGGGGCAATGGTTTCTTAAGGAGTTCGAGGGCACTTTCCGGGGTGATGTCATCACGCAACTGGCCATTGATCAGGTACATATCAAGCGCCTCCGATCAGTTCGGAAGCGGCCATGGCACAACTGCGACTGGCGGAGGTGCCGGCACGGCCATGGAGCTCGAACCAATCGGTTGGCAGACCGCATCCGCAACTGGCGCCAGGATGTAATGTTGCCAGATCGCCCATGACCACGGCATGGGCAGGGCTTGACGAAATGTACGGCGAGACGAATTCCAGCAAGCCGCGCTTGCCGTATGGCTGGACAGTGAAATCGGATGGGTTACGCACGAAAACCTTCGAATAGATCGGTACATGAAAATGATGGTGGGCACACTGGATATAAGGCACTGCATGTTCTACGGCGCCATAGCCGTCCCGACAGCGGGGCAGGTCGATACCCAATTGCCGATGGATTCGGGCATACAATTGATGCAGGGGAATCTCCTGTGCCGCCTGGGTTTTCCAGCCTCCCCCCAGAAACACCAATGATTGGGCAGGCAACTGCAAATCAGCCACGCCGGTGTCTTCCATGCATTGAAGGGCATGGGAAAGGAACGCCGGAAAACCGAGAATGCGAACGGGCAATCCTTCCTCGGCAAATTCTTGCAAGGCTCGAATCACACCAAAAAGATCGAACTCATGACCTTTGCCAGTGAGGCGCAAGCCGTAAGCGACACGGTTGACGGGGGCGTAGCTGCAAAGAAACTGATCGGTATAGGCAGTGCCCAGGGTGATGGCGGCCTCGGGCTCATAGCTCAGGAGCAGATAGTTGCAGGGGCTGGCCGGTGTATCCCAGCCGTAATGCCGGAAAATGTGGTTCACCATGCCTTGTGCCGCGGCCATGCTGCGATGGTCGTAGCGCATGCGACTCTTTTGGCCGCTGGTGCCGGATGATGTCAGCTCCAGCGCGTCTTCGCCTGTGGGACCGAACACCAGATGACGTTTGAAGTAATTGGCGAAAATCGGCGGCAACCTTGACCAGTCATCCAGCGTCTCCAGGGCGTTGGCATCAAGATCATTAGCATTCAACCAGCGTTCGTATCCGGGTGTGTGATGACAATGAAACAGGCTGATTTCGCTCATGGCCCGGTCGAACAGACCGTCCGGCACGGAATCCAGGCAATAGGGTTGCGTTAACGCACAAAGCGCATCGGTATGGGGTAGATGGATCATCAAAAGACCTACTGGTTGGTGTCAGATCGCAAGCGGGAGGTGAGAACGACGCAGAAACAGTCTCAAGGGCGCCAGGCACAATAGCCCCATGAGACAGGCCATCAGAGCGAAGGCCTCAAGGCTGTCACCGGCACCCAGGGCTGCGATAATCGAGCCACCACCACCCATGACAGCGATGGAGATCATGCCGATCGCGGCTGAGACCAGCCCTTTACTGTCATCGCTGGAAAACAGCGCGAGCCGGTACAGCGCGGCGTTGCTCATGCCAAGACCGATGGCGTAAAGCGACAGGCAACTGACCAACAGGAGCGTCGAGGCACCGGTGAAAGTGATGGCGGCCAATGCGATGAGCCCACCGCAAAACGGCCAGAGCCCGTATCGAATCAGTTGGGGCAGTTCAATGTTGGCAATCAATCGGTTGAGTATCAGATTGCCGAGAATGACTGCCGCAAATACCGGGATCTGCCACAGGCCGTACTGCAGGGTGGAAAGTCCCTGGTTCTGGATCAGCAAGAGAGGTGCCAGCCCGATCCAGGCAATCAACGGCAGGCTCATCAGTCCCAAGGCGACGGTGGCGCGCAGGAATTGCGTGTTGGTGAGCAAAGCGGCGTAGCGGCGCACCGTGCCGCCCCATTCAAAGGGTACGGCAGCCAGTCGTTGATCGTCCTGACGCAAGGTGCCCACCGTTTCCGGCATGTACCAGTAAAGCCCCAACCAGACCATCGCACCGCCGACCCCTAACAGTAAAAACAGCTCCCGCCAGGAGAGCCATTCCAACATCAGGCTGCCGAGCAAAGGACCCAGCAGCGGCGAGAGCAGTGCCACGTTACCCAGCAATGCCATGATCTTTACAGCGTCGGCTTCACAGAAGACTTCTTGCAGGGCTGGATAACTGACCGCGATGACAAATCCCAATCCCATGCCCTGAATCAGGCGCAAACCATTGAAGACAAAGATGCTCTGCACGTAAAACGCCGCAGCACAGGCTAGAGCGAATACCGCACAACCGATGAGCAGCATTCTGCGACGACCGAAATGATCGGACAGCGGACCGATAAGCCATTGCAAAAGAATGCCCCCTGCCAAATAAAGATTGAAGGCGTAGGGAACATGACTCGCACTGGCATTCAATTGATGGGTTACGGTCAACATGGCCGGCATGATCATATCGCTGGCCATATAAGTCAGAAGTTCAAAAAGAGTGATTGCAAGGCAAAAGCCAAGGAGTCGAGGCGAACTTATATCTATTAACGGTTTGTGCATGATGTTCCTGTTGATGCCGGAAGTCTGATAAGACGGCAGAACAAGAATAACCATGGCCCATGAGGATTTTCATGTGCTTATTTGAGGCAAAAAGCTTCACTATTTTTCATTGTGTGTCTGATTGGGGTTTTCAGGAAAAAGAGACTGGAAGTTCGTAATAAATCCTCTGCACGAAAAATGCCCGCTATAAAGCAGACATTTATACGGAGGTTTGAGGGGTAAGTTTTTGGTGTTGGCGAATAAGTCGGTTATATAACCGGCCAGCCAATGTTATCGAGGCTGATTATAACTCGGCGCGCCATGGTCATAATGACGATCGCCATGCCAGCCGCCGTGGGGGAAAACGATGCAGCCACTCAGGGTCAGGAGAGCAAGCAAGGGAATCGGCTGTGTGATTCGACGAAACATTTCAAAATCCTCATGGTTATCGCCGCAATGAAGTCAAATTTCGTCATCGGCTGTAACATACGACCTCGCTTGCAGCCCCTCATTCCCGCAGATCGGTAGTGGCTTGGCATGCAATCGAATACAAGTCGGATACATTTTTTGGTTCAGGAACCCGCAATGACCCAGTCGCAACGTTTGAAATACTCGATACTGATTTCCCTGGTGGTACTGGGGATCATGTTCGGCCTTTCCTGGCTGCAAAATGCAGGGATCATCACAGAGCAGCTGTTCCAGTACATCGCCATTGGCGTGGCGGTGCTCGTGGTGGTGATCAATGGCGTGATGCGTCGCAAGGTCAAGCCTTGAGCGACGCCCCATGGCCGGATTACTCGTTAAACAGGACGGCGGCAGCCTGTGGATGCAGGCTGTAGCTTTTGTCCGGATTGAGGGTGATCACGCCTTCACCGCATAAGCGTTTCAACACTTCACGGACACTGAGAAAGGACAGGGGAATGTCCAGGTCCAGCAAGTGACTGTGCACGCCACGCACACCCAGGCTGCGGTCGCTTTGGGCGGCCGTCAGCAAGGCGTCGATCACTTTCAGGCGAATCAGACTGGTTCGCAGGCCAAAGCTCTTGAGCAGAAACCTGATCCGTTCGTTGCCGTGGCGTTCGGCTGGTTGATTGAAAACGCCGGAGCCCAGGGTGCTGGCCTTTGGCGCATGGCTACCGTCCGTTGGCAGTTGCGGGTTGTACATGCAAAAACTCCTTTTCAGAGCCTGATCAGGAAAAATGTGATGGGTGCTCTCAATCAATAAGACGAACGAGCCAGGCAAATAATGAAGACCCGTATGTAGAAAATTTGTCGCCAGTACGTCAGCGGCCCGTGAGCCGGGCGTGGGGGCACCCTCAAAGGCTTAAATTTTTGCTGTTTGCTTCGTTTTAAGGGAAGGCGCATTGCGTGTCATACGTCTTTTCGATCAGGAGCGAGCGTGATTATTTCCAGGCAGTTAACCAGGTTGAGCCTTGCGGGTGTGTTTCTGGGGCTGAGTCTTGCGGCAAACGCGCGCAGCCAGCCAGAGCCGGCGACAGCCGAGATTCGTCGAACCAGTTTCGGCGTGCCGCATGTTCGTGCCGACAACGAGCGCGGGCTCGGCTATGGCATTGGCTATGCCTACGCTCAAGACAATCTGTGCTTGCTGGCCAATGAGATTGTCACCGTCAATGGCGAGCGCTCCCGGTATTTCGGCCCCGACCAGTTTACCGTCGAAGAGCGCGGGAACCTGGCCAGCGATCTGTTTTTCAACTGGCTGAACACCCCGCAGGCAGTCGGCGCTTTCTGGCAGGCGCAAACGCCTGAAGTTCGTGAGCTCATCGACGGTTATGTGGCCGGTTACAACCGTTCGCTGACAGAGCGCCAGGTCCAGGGTTTGCCGCAGCAATGCCAGGGCGAATGGGTGCGCGCGATCACTGCGCAGGATGTGATCAAGCTGACCCGACGTCTGCTGGTCGAAGGCGGCGTGGGGCAGTTTGCCGAAGCATTGGCCGGCGCTACCCCACCGAAAACCGTCGCGCAGGTGGTGGGCGATCCGGCATCGTTCCAGCTGGCGGCTTCACGCATGCAACGTTTCGCCCTGGATCGCGGCAGTAACGCCGTGGCGGTCGGCAGCGAACGTTCGTTCAACGGACGCGGGATGCTGCTGGCCAATCCGCACTTTCCTTGGGTCGGTGGGATGCGTTTCTATCAGATGCACCTGACTATTCCCGGCAAACTGGACGTCATGGGCGCCGCGTTGCCCGGCCTGCCCATGATCAATATTGGTTTCAACCAGCACCTGGCATGGACCCACACGGTGGATTCGTCCAAGCATTTCACGCTGTATCGTCTGCAACTCGATCCCAAGGATCCGACCCGTTACCTGCTGGATGGCAAGTCCTTGCCGATGAAAAAGCAGACGCTGGCGGTGAACGTGAAGCAAGCCGATGGTCAGACCCGGCAGATTTCCCATGTGGTCTACAGCTCGCAATTCGGCCCGATTGTGCAATGGCCCGGCAAGCTGGACTGGAACAACCAGTTCGCCTATAGCCTGCGCGATGCCAATCTGGATAACGACCGGGTCTTGCAGCAGTGGTATGCGATGAACCGTGCCGCCAGCCTCAAGGATTTTCAGGCATCGGTGCACAAGATTCAGGGGATTCCGTGGGTCAATACCCTGGCGGTGGACGATCAGGGGCAGACGCTTTACATGAACCTGTCGGTGGTGCCGAACGTCAATGCCGACAAGCTGGCCAAGTGCAGCGATCCTCGGGCCGGATTACAGATGATCCTGCTCGACGGTTCCAACAGCGCCTGTGCCTGGGACATCGACCCGCACGCTGCGCAAAAAGGTATTTATGCGGCAGACAAGTTGCCGCAACTGTTGCGCAAAGACTTTGTACAACATTCCAACGATTCGGCCTGGATGGCCAACCCGGCACAACCGCTTACCGGCTTCTCGCCATTGATCAGTCAGGACAATCAACCGTTGGGGCTGCGTTCGCGCTTCGCACTGGAGCGTCTGGGCACCTTGAGCAAGGCCGGCCCTGTCGCTGCGGCAGATCTGCAACACATGGTGATGGACGATCAGGTGTATCAGGCGACCCAGGTGATGCCGGACCTGCTGCAATTCTGCGCCGCGGATCTTGGCGCCGATGCGCCGACGCTTACGCCGTTGTGTGCCAGCCTCAAGGCTTGGGATCGCCGGGTGAATCTGGACAGTGGATTGGGCTTTGTGCATTTTCAAAATGTCATGGGGCCGTTGCAGCAAATCCCTGGCATCTGGCGTGTCGCGTTCGATCCGAAGGATCCGCAACACACTCCACGTGGCCTGGCAATTGAACAGCCAGACGTCGCCAAAGCGATTCGGGCGGCGATGCTGGCCTCGGTCGAACAGGTAAAAACCCTTGGCCTGAAAGCCGATAGCCGCTGGGGCGATATCCAGGTGGTCAGCAGTGGCGGGCAGCAAACGCCAATTCACGGCGGACCGGGCACGCTGGGTGTGTATAACGCGATCCAAAGCGTGCCGAGAACCGACGGCAAGCGCGAAGTCGTCAGTGGCACCAGCTATTTGCAGGTGGTGACTTTCGATGACGAGGGGCCGCAGGCTCAAGGTTTGTTGGCATTCTCATTGTCCAGTGACCCGGCGTCGAAGTACTCCCGGGACCAGACACTGGCCTTTTCGAAGAAGCAGTTGAGTGTGTTGCCGTTCACCGAGCAGCAGATCACGTCCGATCCGCAGTATCAGGCTCAGACGATTCGCGAGCAGGATGAGAAGGCAGGGAAGATCGCCGCGCAGTAATAGCGATAGCGTTCGAATGAAACATGAAGGCCGCACCTCGCAAGGGTGGCGGCCTTCAGCTTTTTGGGGCTTGTTGCGGGATCGAATTGAGGACCGGATTGCCGTCCTTGTTGCGGGTCAGATAGACCGGCAGCACCTTGGGCAACGAAGCCACCAGGCTATTGAGCTCTTTGATGTTGTAGACACCACCGAGGCGAATCGAGCCGGTGCTGTGGTCCGCGATCATGACGGGCTTGTTCAAATAACGATTGATCAAGGGCAGGGCGTCGGTCAGCGTCAGATCATCGAGCACCAGTTTGCCGCTGCGCCACGCCAGCGAGTGGTCATCGGCAGAGACCTGGCTGATTTGCGGCGTGAAGTCGCCGTGTCGATAACGTGCCTGCATGGCAGGTTCAAGACGTGAACCTTCGCCGGGCAAGGCACCGTTGCTGGTCACCAGCACGGCCCCTTCGATCAGGTTCACGCGTACCTGGTCTTCATACATCCAGACATTGAATCGGGTACCGGTGACGCGAATTCTGCCATCGGCTGCCTTGACGATAAATGGATGCTGCAGGTCATGACTGACGCTGAAGAAGGCTTCGCCTTTTTTCAGCATGACACGACGCTGATCCTTGTAATTGCTGAACGTCAGTTCAGTGCCCAGATTCAGCTCCACTTGACTGCCGTCGCTCAGCGTGACCTGACGAACATTGTCGGTCGCTTCGAAATGCTGATAGGCATTGGGCAGCCAACCCAGGTTCCATCCGGTATAGGCCGCCAGCGGCAACGCCAAGGCGCAGACGGTGGCGGCAATGCCGAAAGTGCGCCAAGGCATTGTCGGTTTGCCGCGAACAGCCGGCGCGGGAGATTCGGGACGAGGCAAATCGCCCGCAACCTCCCAGATTTCCAGCATGGCTTCGTACTCGAAAGCGTGCAGGGGATGGGCATCATGCCATTGCTCGAACGCCTGACGCTCTTCGGCTGTGCAGTCGATGGCATGCAAACGCATGCACCAGTGCGCAGCGGCATCGGTGATGGCGTCGTATTGTGCTTGGGAGAGAGAGTGGTCGGTCATTGACTCATCCTGATTTCCTGCATTCTAACCTTGAGGGGAAGTCTGCGAGAACAACCGTCATGGCATTTGCCCATCAAAGAACAACTTATTTTCACATGGACGCTCTGAAAGCCGGGTGTCACCAGCCAGTATCCATAAATGGAGTGAAAAAAGGGTCAAGACCTCCAGGACTGATCCCGCCGTCCCGGACTGTAGCTGCTGTCGAGCCCCAGCGAGGCTGCATCAGGCCGTAGCAGCCTCGTTGGAGCTCGGCAGCTGCTACGCCCGGAATGTCAGGCAGTGGGCGGGGCTGGCACCGGATCCAGTTGTCGACCCATTTCACAGATCAAGTGAGCGATCGAGTCGGCGTTGCGCAAAATGATGTCGGCTCGCAGGTCCACCTTCCGTGGATTCAGGAAGGCGTTGCGGGCCTCATCCAGCGTTTTGCAGCTCGTCGTTTTGAGGATGTCCTTACCCACATGCTCCAACCCCTCAATCGAGTCCAGACTGATCCATGACTGCAATGTTTCGTTCCAGCGGGCAAACAGTTCTTCCCTCGGGGTCTCCAGGGACAGTGCCTCTCGCTGGAAGTCCTGCTGAGTCTGTTTGGTTTGCGTACCGAAACCAATGACGGTGGCGATCAGATCGGTGAACGGACGCCTTGCCTCAAGCGTTGCAATATCTACGGTGTTTGAAAAAATATGGGAGAACTCATGAATCAGGGTTGCGGCCCTGGCATGGCCGTCGACGTCGAAAGGTTCAGTCAAACAGGACTTGTACCAATCGAGTTGCGGGTCAAAAAACATCTCCGTGAAATGCACACGCTTCTGTGCATCGTCATGCACAACAAAAGCGATCGTGCTATTGGTCTCGTATTTGTTTGAACCGACCACAAAACGTTCGGTGTTCATCAAGTCCTCGTTTGGGTCCACCAGCGCTGTGCAAATGGGAACGATGACCTTTTTGATTTTGTCCAGGAGGCTGGCGTCGAGGTGATCAGCATCAAAAAAGGCTTTAAGAAAGGTATCCAGCCGCGTCCCCGGATTCAGGTGTCTGAGCTGCGCCAGATTATGCAGACTGTTAAACGCGTAATAGCGAGCCAAGTCTATGGCCTGCAAGATCATGCGTGCTTTTTCCGGGTGTTTTGTCCGAATGTCTTCCATTCCCCGCGCTTCGATATTCAGAATGTCTCGAGCCGTGCGATCAACAACAAATTGATTGTGCATTTTCGACAGGGCTTTGCCGTAATGGACCGTGTGGATGTCCGGATCGATCACTAGCTGCTGGCCGGAAGCCGCCAGCAACGCGGGACCCTGCTGTCGGTCTTTGATCATTCGCCAGACCGGCCCGGTTTTGACCACGGGGTAAACCTTTCCCTCGACGGGGGCGTACGTACGATTGCTGGTCGAGTCCAGGTAAGTTCCATTGGTGCTGCTCTTCTTCAGATCCTTTAACGCAACGTCTGTGGTCTCGAAAGGCTGCAACACCGTGCGCATCAGAGCCGTCGGTTTCACTTTTGACCATTGCAGGGCGGCCACCGGTTTGGCAACAGGCGCGGTGGAGGTCGCTTGCGCAGGGGGCGCTGAAGCCTCCAGCGACAACTTGCCCAACGTCACCATTTGCGCGGTGCCGGCAATAAACGCCTGCAATGCCTGTTTCCAGTGATGATCCTGTAGCGCTTCGGCGGAGTTCTTGAAGTCCTTGTAGCTTTGCCACAGTAACTGCCCATAGGCGAGTTTGCCCGGCAACAGGCCCGAAATCAGTTTGATGCCGGCGCTGAACAGGTTTTTGGCGGTTTCCCAGTCGGCCTGGCCGGTGATCTCTGACTGGCTGCCCAGCATTTTTGATAGAAGGCCGACATTATCGCTGAACAGTTGTGCAAGCAGGTTGCCGTTAATGGGGGTGGACGCGAGGGTGATTTCGCTTTGTTGTCCGACGGTGGACTTGAGCAGGTTGCCGAACAAGGTTTGCTCACCCTCGGGAAGCCGACGAATGATCAGATTCTGCAGTGCCCCTGGCGCATTGATCGCAGATATAACGCTGGCTTCGTTCTCGAATTCGGTGAATACGGAGCCTGTGTGATAGGGCGCATACAGGATTTGCGGCCCTTGATGTCCGACACCGGGGCCGATCAGGTACAGACCCAGGGTTTTAACGGCCGCGGCGCCTGTGGTCTTGATCAGTTCCAGCGGCCTGACGATGGCGTGGGCACCTGTTACAGCCGCGCGGGCAATGGCGTCCGGCATGTCGAGAACCTGCCAGATCAAGTCGAAAGCGCTGGCACTGAGATGTTGCTGCAGTTTCAGTGCATGAGCGTGTTGCAACAGTTGCCACGGTAGTTGCTGAATAAAACGCTGCTTTCGTTTGTCGGTATCGGTGCCGGCTTTAGTCAACGCATCCGTCACCCGCGTTGCATAATCGCTGTGGATATTCAGTGACTGAACAAGCTGGCGCACGGCGTTCTGATCCAGGCGATCGGGAAGGGCCGTCGAGGTTGTCGAGGCAATCTTGAAGCCGATGCCTTGAGCTGCGTTGACAGGGTTCAGGGCAAACTCGGTCAGGCTACGCGCCGGCCCGGCCAGGGCCAGGTTGGGCGTGATTTTGATGTGGTCGGGGTTCAGTCGCGTTCCTGTGAATCGGCTGCCGAGCAATGACACCAATCGGTCATGCACATAGGACTTCAGGGTCTGGACGCCGTGCAGGTAGTCTTTATCGTCGGAGACACTGTTGTGGTATTGCTCCAGCAGTTCAATGTGTAACTGCTGTTCTTCGACAGGGGCCATGCCAAGCCATGCAGGCAGGGACTGCTGTCGGGTGATGGCCTGCGAGATCAACCTGGCTCTTTGCAAGTTGGTGTCGATGACCCGTTGCGTCATTTCGTTAAGCGCTTTGATCTTTTGTGCGGCGTCCAGCTTCAGGCCGCGCAGGTGTTCGCAACGGGCCAGGAAGTGGTCAATGGAGGATTGCGCAAGGCGCCGCAGGACGTTGCCCTCAATCAGTCGCAACGAGTTGAGCGTATAGCGCTGGTGGAATGTGCGCTGGGCGGGGTTGAGATTTTCCAGCAATTCCAGGCGTTTGTTGGCGTCGAGCAGGCGCCGGTTCAATTCCGTCGTTGCGCTACTGACCGTCGCGAAGACTTCCAGTCCGGTCGCAGGCGTCCACAGAATTGCCCGGCCGGAATGTTGAACATCGAGCCCGCCACGTTCGGTCAACAGTACGCAATTGGCCAAGGGCAGCGGATTCTTCTGCCTGGAGCACTCAAGGAGCAGTGAATAAGCGTCAGGCCTGAAACCATTGAGGGCAAGGCGCGTTTCTCGATCCGGTTGATCCGGGTTGAACACTGTATCGACAATGGCCCGGTCGGCGTCCCGCAGCGTGGCGTTGAGCACTCGAAGGCTGGCTTCTCCCCGTACACCCACGGAAAGCGCGTGGGCCAGGCGCGGTTTCAGATTCTCCAGGTAAATGCGCTGCAGGGCCCCAGAGGCGATCGGCTGGGAGGCGAATTCCGCGCTGATCAGCGAATCGACATCGCTGAAGGTTTTTACGAAAGCCGCGGCTCTATCCGCCAAGACCATGGAGGGCAACTGGTTGCCAGACAACACCGGCCGGGTACTCCAGCGTCCCTGAACATCCAGCGTCAGTAATTGATCGCTGATCATGGCGCGGATATCCAGTGCCTTGTCGAATAAGGCATGGAGGTCCACGGTGCCGTCGCTGTGACGGAAAACCTGCAGAACGTATTCCATGTTTTGCCGTTGCTTGGTGATGATCGCCTCAAACAGCGTTTTGAATATCGAGCCTGAAATTACCTCGCCGGAGACCTGAGGCTGATTGAAACCGATGAACCGGTTACGCTCCTCCAGGCTTAGCAGGCCGTAGAGCTCATCTTCGTGGCCGACCGCGCTGAATTTGCTCAGCAAGGTATCTTTGAGGTCCTGATAGTCCTTCAGCACCTGGAGTCCTTGCGTAGGGGTGTAAAGAAAGGCCTTGGAATTGGCGTGACTGATCATTAGTGCGCCCGCCAGTTCGACATAATTGGCTGCGTGTTCCCAAAGGCGCACCGTCTCGAGGCTGAGTGCCGAGGACGTACTCGCCGTCGGCTGAATCAACGAGTGCAAGGCCTGGCTTTGTTCAGGGCTGATGATCTCGGCCTCACGCTTGATCAGGAACTCTGCGCGCGCCTTTTCACGGATGGCCCGGCTGAAAAAAACGCGGCGGGATGCCCCATCAGCCGCCGCATTGTCCCAGTAGCGCTGCAGTTTCCCGGAAAGCAGGCTGATCAGTTTGCTGGAAGCGGTCTTTACCGCGGTTTCCCATTGGTGTTGGTCAGTGCTCGTCGGCTTTTTTTCCGGATGGGAGAATTCATGAGACTGCCCGATCGGCCATCGCTG
The DNA here is from genome assembly GCF_053629455.1 of Pseudomonas sp. F-14 TE3482. Classification (NCBI taxonomy): domain Bacteria; kingdom Pseudomonadati; phylum Pseudomonadota; class Gammaproteobacteria; order Pseudomonadales; family Pseudomonadaceae; genus Pseudomonas; species Pseudomonas sp. F-14 TE3482. The sequence continues at coordinate 4,984,114 of NZ_JBRJII010000001.1, read as the reverse complement.
ATGGCGGTAGTACGACAGTACCGCGTCACTCAGGGACATGGAGTTGATCCAGCGCCGGGGCGGGGCACTTTCCTGGTTGTCGTCATGGGCCGGTGCAATGGAGTAGAAGTTGAGTCGGGTCTGGCTTTGATCAAGGCCCGGGAATGACGACTGCAGCAACTCATCAAGCAGCGTAGTGAGCAGCGAGGTGAGCGTTGGCAGCTTGAACAACTCGTCCAGCATGGCCTGCTCGTTCATTCGCTGGTTATTGGCGATGACGGTGCGCTGGTCTTCGAATATGTCGCCCTCGATGGCCTGAAAGCTCACCTGAATGTTGGCCGCAGCCGCCAATGTTTTACGCGCAGACAACGACATGAAAGCCAGCAGGTCGTCGTCTTCGGTCGCGCCTTTGAGCTGACGTTCAAGCTGTTCGATCAAGGCTTCGCGGCTATGGAACTTCTTTATGCCGGCGTACGGGGTGTAGAGAATCTCACCGTTGTCATCTGGAGTGAGGCTCAACACGAAGCTGCCGGCCAAGGGGATGGAGGTCAGGTCTTGCGCATTGAGCAGGATTTTTTCGGCAAACATGGGCGGAGTCTGTTGACTGCGTAACGTTTGGCTGGCCAGTTCCAGATGACTGAACCATTCGAAATCCTTGCGCGTCAGCCCATGGGTTTTACCCAGATCATTCCAGTGGCCGGGCGAGTGCAGGGCTTGGGGGAAAAACAGCGGAGCGGGAGGTGTGGACATCGTCGAGTCTCGTTCAGGGCGCTGCTGAATGCGCCTGTGGGTTGAGGCTCAAGACTAAAAGTCGCGGGGGAGTCGAAGGTGGTAGATAGTTACCACATGGCCGCCCGATGTTTGTGCAAACATGCGCCAAAGCGTCTTTTCGGCTCAATCGGTTCTGATCAGATGCTCCGGTTCAAGCGAAAGGTTGACAGGCTGCTCGTCGCCCGTTGTTAATCGGTTGGTTTTCATACGCTGTTGCCCCCTCCAATAATTATTCTGGAGCTTCAGATGTCTGCGCCACACGATCCTGTGTCTACTGCTATCTCGCAAAACCTGTCCTTCGAAGCGCTGACGGCGTTGCTCGAGCAGATCTTCCTGCGCCACGGCACCTCGGCCGATGTCGCCAAAACCCTGGCCCTCAACTGCGCCGGCGCCGAGCGCGACGGGGCTCACAGTCACGGTGTGTTCCGCATTCCCGGTTATGTATCGACGTTACAAAGTGGTTGGGTCAATGGTCAAGCTGTACCGGTGGTCGAGGACGTGGCTTCGGGGTTTGTCCGGGTTGACGCCGGTAATGGCTTTGCCCAACCGGCCCTCGCGGCGGCGCGGCCATTGCTGGTCGAAAAAGTCCGCAGCGCCGGCATTGCGGTACTGGCCATCCGTAATTCCCACCATTTCGCTGCCTTGTGGCCAGACGTCGAGCCGTTTGCCGATGAAGGGCTGGTGGCGCTGAGTGTGGTCAACAGCATGACCTGCGTGGTGCCGCACGGTGCCGATCGTCCGTTGTTCGGGACCAACCCGATAGCCTTCGCCGCCCCTCGGGCCAACGGTGCTCCGATCGTCTTCGACCTGGCGACCAGCGCCATCGCCCATGGCGATGTACAGATCGCCGCCCGCAAAGGCGAGCGTTTGCCGCCAGGCATGGGGGTGGACAGCCTCGGCCAGCCGACCCAGGATCCAAAAGCAATCCTTGAAGGCGGCGCCTTACTGCCGTTTGGCGGACACAAGGGCTCGGCGCTGTCGATGATGGTGGAGCTGTTGGCGGCGGCGTTGACGGGGGGCAATTTTTCTTTTGAGTTCGACTGGTCGAACCATCCGGGGGCGAAAACACCCTGGACCGGTCAACTGCTGATTGTGATCGATCCGAGCAAATCGGCGGGGCAGAATTTTGCCGAGCGCAGCCAGGAACTGGTCCGGCAGATGCACGGTGTGGGGCTCAAGCGGTTACCGGGTGATCGACGTCACCGACAGCGCGCCAAGGCCAAGGTCGAAGGTATTGCGCTCGATGCTCAGACGCTGGCAGATCTGCGGGAACTGGCCGGGCTCTGAACCCTGAAAACGGAACCTGTGGGAGCGGGCTTGCTCGCGAAGGCGGCGGCACAGTCAACATTGATGTTGCCTGACACACCGCTTTCGCGATGTAGAAACGGATACATCCTTTACAATCGAGACCGGGGACATCCTTTACGTTTTTGTGGGTTTGAAAGGCGGTTTTCACCGCTTTTCAAACGACCTAAAAGGTAATTGCACAAATACACTTCCCAGACCTCATCTTCCACCTCCTTCAGCCCTAGTGCCTCACCCACCAGCGATTCGCTGACAAATACCATTCCACCTTTCCACTTCATTGAACCGTTTTGCCGGACTTTTCTGACCAGCATTTGTGAAGGGTAATTCACCTCCGGCACACGTCCGTCGTAGAGGCGGCTGGATGGCACATAAACATCCGCCGGAACCTTCATTGCCAGGGCCTTGTGAGGGCGTTCGTAGTTGTATTCGTGGCGAAACCGTTCAAACGCCAGCTGCTGCTGTACCAAATTATGCTCAGGTGTCTGAAGCAGCGCAGCCTTGAGGGTTCGGTGCATTCGTTCATGGCGGCCATTCTGGTCAGGGCGTCCGGGCTGGATACGCTCGGGATAGATACCCAAACGTATGAACCACGCCGCCAGACTGGAGATGCGCGACACGCCGGTCGAGGCAAAAGGTGAACCGTTATCCGTGCGAATGACATTGGGCAACCCATACTCTCGAAAAGCCCAGTCAAATCCTTCGCGCGCCCCAGCCACACTGCTTTGCGCCCGACAAAGTAAGAGGAATCGACTGACATGATCGGAGATCGTCAAAGGAAAGCAGCGCTGACCTGATTGCAGGGCGAAGTCGCCTTTGAAATCCGCCGCCCATGTTTGATTGGGCTCTGTGGCTTCGCGTAATGGAATAGGCCCCGTCGGTGGGCGATTAAGGAAACGTCGTTTTTGCACCAAACCTGCACGCTTGAGCCATTCGCCAGCGGTGCTCAACGCGGGCCAAGGCAGCTCCGCGTGCGTGTTTTTAAGGTTGTGAACCAACTTCTCAGGTCCCCAACTCGGATGCTCGCGCTTATAAGCGATCAGCAACTCAAGGACATGCTCACTGATTTGATGGGGGCTGTGGTGCGGACGTCTGGACAGCTCTTTGAGCCCGTCGATGCCACGTTCAGCATAGCGCGCTAGCCACTTGTCCAAAGTGGGCCGGCTGACACCGTAATGCCGTGCCAGCTCACATTTGGAATAGGCGCCGGACATCCAGTCGCCTACGAGTTTCACTCTCTGATCCATTGGGGACTCTCGATTCCAGGGCATGGTCAGGCACCTCCTGACCGTATTTCATACCTGTAAACGATGTCTCCGGTTTAAAACGTAAAGGATGTCTCCGGTTTCTACCCGAGCAAGCCCGCTCCCACATAGGTTGCGCTTGGCTTAACGACGACCCAACAACAGCCCCACCACCAAACCGAATCCGGCGGAGATGGCCACGGTTTGCCAGGGATGACCGCCGATGTAGATTTCACTGGCTTCGACCGCGGGCCTGGTCCGGTCACGCATACTGGAAACTGAACCCCGCGCCTGTTGGAGCTTCTGGGCGATTTGCCCACGAAGGGTGTCCGCTTCTTCACCGACCAGTGAAGCACTGCTCTTGAGCAGTTTTTCCGACTCTTCGATCAGGGCCTGAAGTTCGCTGAAGACCTGATCCTTGATTTGATCATCGGCGACTTGATCGATGATTTTGCGGGCCATTAGAGTACTCCTTGCAGATAAACGGGCAGTGAACAATGGAGTCTGGCGCCCTGGCAAAAGTTGCAGTCATTTTGCGTGGCGACTCCACTCTGAAGAAAAATCCACGACAGGACATTTCCTCCTACAGTGTAAGATGTCGCCTATTTTACGCAGCAGGTAATCTTCCATGAGCTTCAATCTGGCCGACAAACCCCTTGCCGAGCGCGCGGCGCTTGAAGATGAAAAATCCCGTCTGTTCGAACTCTGGCAAAACAACCTGGGTAAATCCAAGGGCGAAGCCGCACGGTTGTTCGGTGAGCGTGCCAAGCGCAAAGGCAAATGGGCCGAGTGGGTCCGCGCCGAACTCGACGGCATGTCGCCCCCTGAATTCGCGAACATGGTGCGCAGCGAAGTCAATCGCCTGATGGCCGCTAAATAAACGTCCAGACACGATTCCCCTGTTGGGAAAAGGTCGCGATTATCGCCTCGCGCACTTTCAACACCACCGGATCGAGCTGCGTGCTGGTGCGCCAGCCCAGCTCGATCGGATAGCGTGGCAGCGCCAAAGGGCAGGGCAGCAGCGCCAATCCGCTGAGCGCGGCGATACTTCGAGCCGCATGGGCTGGAATAGTCGCAACCGCCTGACTGCCCTTGAGCAGATGCGGCAACGCGGCAAAGTGCGTGGTTGACGCGCATACCCGCCGACTCAGCCCCAACGCCGCCAAGCCTTCATCGGTAATCCCGATAAAACCGCCCGATGACACCAGAATGTGTTCGCGGGCGACGAACGCCTCAAGGCTGAGAGTCTCTTGTCCCTCGGCCAGACTGAGGGGGTCCACCAGGCACAGATAATCCCCTTCACCCAGCACCTGACGACTGAGCAAACGCTCGGCAAACCCGCCTGCCGTGATCGCCAGATCGATGCTGCGCTCCATCAAGGCCTGGGCGACGATCTGGCTGTGGGTCTGGCGAAAGATCAGCCGCAGTTTCGGCGCGCGGTCCGCGATCTCTTCAATCAATCGTCGCCCGTAGGCGATTTCGAAATCATCCGACAAACCCACCGTCACCGAACGTCCGTCGTAATGATTCGCCGCCGGATCGACCATCGCCAGACTCTGGCGGCATTTGTTCAGCGCATCGCTGACCACCGGTTTCAACTGGTTGGCCTTGAGCGTCGGCGCAAGACCTCGGCCGGTACGCACGAACAATTGATCGCCATACACCTCGCGCAATCGACGCAACGCCGCGCTGACCGCCGATTGCGTCACGCCCAGACGTAGTGCGGCACGGCTGGCGCTGGATTCCTCATGCAGGGCTTCGAAGACTTTGAGCAGATTGAGATCGACGGCAGCGATATTCATTTGGTTCATATCATTCAGCAGTGAGTCGGGCTTTATTCATGATCCTGTGGCGCCGGAGAATGAGCAACACCTCATTACTGACGGAGTCATCGTGATGCCCAAGTCCATCGTTGCTGCGCTGCAAATCGGCGCCTTGCCCGGCGGCAAGGCTGAAACCCTCGATCAAATCCTCTCCTGGGAAACCGCCATTATCGAATCCGGTGCCGCGCTGGTGGTCATGCCGGAGGCGTTGCTCGGCGGGTACCCCAAAGGCGAAGGATTCGGTACGCAGCTCGGCTATCGACTGCCGGAAGGTCGTGAAGCGTTTGCGCGGTATTTCGACAACGCTATAGACGTGCCCGGTGCCGAGACTGAAGCCTTGGCCGGGTTGGCCTCACGCACCGGGGCCAATCTGGTGATCGGCGTGATTGAGCGCGCGGGCAGCACGTTATATTGCACCGCGTTGTATTTCGACCCGCAGGCCGGACTGGTCGCCAAGCATCGCAAACTGATGCCCACCGGTACCGAACGGCTGATCTGGGGCAAGGGCGATGGCTCGACCTTGCCGGTGATCGACAGCCAGGTCGGGCGAATCGGCGCCGTGGTGTGCTGGGAAAACATGATGCCGCTGCTGCGCACCGCGATGTACGCCAAAGGCGTGGAGGTCTGGTGTGCGCCGACCGTGGACGAGCGGGAAATGTGGCAGGTGAGCATGCGCCACATCGCCCATGAAGGACGCTGCTTTGTCGTCAGCGCCTGTCAGGTCCAGGCCTCACCGCAAGCCTTGGGCGTGGACATCGCCAACTGGCCGGCGGAGCGCCCGTTGATTGCCGGCGGCAGCGTGATTGTCGGGCCCATGGGCGACATTCTCGCCGGGCCGCTGCGTGACGAGGCGGGTTTGCTGTGCGCCGAAATCGATACTGACGATCTGATCCGCGCCCGTTATGACTACGACGTGGTCGGGCACTACGCGCGCCCGGACATATTTGAATTGACGGTGGATGAGCGGGCCAAACCGGGCGTGCGGTTCAACGCATAATCCGTCGGGGGGTGTGATTGTCGTCTAGTCTCCAGGCGTTCACACCCCTGTCAACGGATGGACTGTCCATGAGTTTGTTACTCGGCCCGATTCTGCAATTTCGTGGCATCAACAGTAATGTCTATAACGTGTCTGCCCTAGTGGTTTTACCCTTGGGCGGGTCATCACCCAGCGTAAAAGTCCCCGACGGTGTCACTGCCGGCAAACCGTTGGCCATCGCCGATATCCCGTTGCTCAGTCCTCAGTACCGCGTCTGGCGCATCGATTTAAAAGCGCTGCAAGACCAGGCCGTTGCCAGCACTTACACGATCAAGATAGAGGGTGCGCAGGCCAACTTCGTCGTTCCGGCCGAGGGGCAGTCGCCGCGCATGGCCTATGTGTCGTGCAACGGCTTTTCGAACCCCAAGGACATGGAGAAGGTAGACAGAAACCATGAGCGCTGGGAGCACATGTGGGGGGCTCATCAAAGCAAGCCCTATCACCTGTTGTTGATGGGGGGCGATCAGGTTTACAGCGACGATATGCGTAGCAGTGTGTCGTCGATGAAAACATGGTTTGCCAAACCCTTCGCCGACCGTCGAAAGGCGGTCTACAGCAAGGTGATCGAAGCCGATCTGGACAAGTTCTTCGCCAGACTTTACCTGGAGCGCTGGAAACAGCCTGAGGTCGCGAAGCTGCTCAGCGCCGTTCCGACGGTAATGATGTGGGATGACCACGACATCATCGATGGCTGGGGTTCCTACGATGAGATTCTGCATTCAAGCCCGGTGTTCCAGGGGTTGTTTGCCACGGCCAAACGCTATTTCAGGATTTTCCAGCAACAACTGATCCAGACTCATCCTCACCTCAAACCGTCCGCTGATACCCACCCTTGTGCGATTCCCGATACCGCTGACGGCTTTCACCTGGGGTTTACCGGCTTGGGTGAATTGGCATTGCTGGTTCCCGACTTGCGCAGTGAACGTGCACCGGATTTGACGACTGCGCCGGCCCGGCGAACCCGGATCATTTCGCCCGTCAGTTGGGATGCGATTTATGCCTGGCTGGGCAAGGCCAAGGGGCATAAGCACTTGCTGCTGATGTCGAGTATTCCCGTGGGTTACCTTGATTTGCAGGCGGCGGAAAAGGCACTGGACCTGATTTCGGGGCAACAGGAACTCGAGGACGATTTGCGCGATCATTGGCGAAGCCTGCCCCACCGGGACGAACGCAAGCGGCTGATCATGCGTCTGCTGGATTTCGCCCATGCCGAGTCATGCAAGGTCACGCTGGTGTCCGGTGATGTTCATGTGGCGGGGGCTTGCGTGATCGAATCAACGTTGTCCCGGCATCGCAACGATGGTTCGGGATTGATTTACCAATTGATTTCGACCGGGGTCGTGCATCCTGCACCGCCGGTGCTGGCAGTGCAGTTTCTGGAGTCCATTGGCAAGCACCAGGAACAGATCGACTACGCCATCACCGGAACCATGTTGCCCATCGGTGCACGGGGACGTTACCTGATCGCCGCTCGAAACTGGCTGGCGATAGAGCCGGACGAAGACAGCACCGGCAAAAGTCGGCTGTGGGCCAACTGGCACATAGAAGGCCTCAAACATTGTGTGACCCAGGTGATCGATCCGGTTAAGCCGCGAGCCGAGCCGTGAGCATTACCACGTGCCGGTGGTCGGCTCCGGCAGGCGGAGTTTGCCGCGATCAAGGAAACGCATCGTGCCGAACACGCCACCAGCCAGTTTGCCCCGAAGCACGTAAGGCAGATTGTTCAGTGTCTGCGTCTGACCCAGCCCGAGGGTCTGACGCAGCACCGAGAAGGCCGAAACGCTCACCGGCACCACAATCACCGCCTCGGAAAAGCGCGGGATCGAGCCCGACTGGTCGCTGACACCAGAGGCGAGGGATTGACCGTTCACCTCCAGATCCAGGGCCACGCCGTTGTAGTCGATCGCCGTTTCATTGGGGTTCTGCACGCGCAGTTTTACCGCGAAACGCACTTCCAGTTCCTGGCTTGGCAGTGGCTCGATACCGACCACGTTGATGTTCAGCGGGTCGTGTTGGGGGAACAGGGCGCAGGCGCTCAGGGAGAGCAACAGGAGGGACAGAGACAGGGCAAACAATCTGCGCATGGACAGGTTCTCGTAAAGAAAAAGGCCGAGCCGCTCGTGGCTCGGCTCTTGAGCATTACGCACGGTTCAACTGTGCGACAGCCGCAGGTGATGCGGGTTCACTCTCCACGCCGGTGAACCAAGCAAGGTCAAAAGATCGCAGCCTTCGGCAGCGCCTACATGGGTTTACCCTATAGGAGCTGTCGAGTGCAACGAGGCTGCGATCTTTTGATCTTCAAGCAAACGCCGCAAGCAAATCCTCTTCAAAGGCTTTTTGCGCATCCCCCGGCACCTGTGCGCGATGGCGGGCCAGATGGAACGCCACCTCAAAACTCATGTCGCCCTGGCGCACGGCGCGCAGCAACCCTTTGTCTTCCCAACTGCGGGCGAAGTGATCGGGCAGGTAGCCAACGTGCTTGCCGGAAAGAATAAAGGCGAGGGTGCCTTCGACCTGCTCGGAACGGGCCGAACACATTTTCCCCTGAAACGGCTCGTCGCTGCGCAGGAAGCGGTAGGGGTGATCGACCCGGTCGCAGGCCTGAAGCGCCTGATCGTCAGGCGCCTCATCGGTGAACAACGGATGCCCCGGGGCGCAATACAGGTGCTGGGTTTCAGTGAACAGTTCGCGGTAGTCAAAAGCGCTTTGCGCCTGCGAGAAATAGCCGATCGCCAGGTCCAGCCGTTGTTGCAGCAACAGCCGCTCCATTTCGCCGGGCATGGCGCTGATCAACTCGATACGCACCGATTCATCCCGTTCGCGAAAGCGCCGGATCGCCTCGGCAACCCGTTGCAGCACCGATTGATCAAGTGCTTCGGACAAGCCCAGGCGCACTTCGCCGATCAAGCGTCCGGCCACGCCGTTGGATTGATGACGGAACGCTTCGATCGACTCGAACAAGGCACGAATGGCAAGGAGCAGCTGCTCGCCCTTGGGGGTGACTTTGAACCCGCCCTTGCCGCGACTGCACAGCCGATAACCAAGCCGGGTTTCGAGCCTGGCCATCTGCTGACTGATGCTTGACTGGCTCAGCCCCAACTCACCCTGAGCCGCGCTGAAACCACCGCATTCCACCACGCTGACAAACAGGCGCAGCAGGTGCAGGTCGAGGTCATGAAGTTGACCGAGCATCAAACATTACTCCGCAATAAAGTCAGGATGATTAACTTGGTATTTTTCCAATGTAACCGACGACGCATCCTGCAACCACTTCCTCCGGTCAGGTGTTCGTCATGGCTCCGCTCTTCAAGCTGTGTTTACCCGCACTGTTCCTCGCCATGGCCGTGCCGGCCCAGGCCGAGGAAAAAGTCCTCAATCTCTACAGTTGGGCCGATTACGTCGCGCCCGACGCCTTGCGGCGGTTCGAAAAGGAAACCGGCATCCACGTGCGCTACGACACGTTCGATACACCGCAAGTGCTGGAAACCAAGCTGCTCACCGGCGGCAGTGGCTACGACGTGGTGGTGCCGTCGTCCAGCGTTCTGGCTCGTGGGCTGGCGGCGGGTGCGCTGCAGGAAATTCCTCACGATGGCCTCAAGGGGTACGCCAACCTTGACCCGGACATGCTGGAAAAGCTGGCGGCGGTCGACCCCGGCAATCGGTATGGCGTGCCTTACACCTGGGGCACGCTCGGGTTGGGGATGAATGTCGAAGCAGTGCAGCAGCGCTTGCCCAACGCACCGCTCAACAGCCTGGACCTGTTGTTCAAACCCGAATACGCCAGCAAGTTGAAAGATTGCGGCATCGCGATTCTCGACTCGCCCCAAGAGGTGATCGGCCTGGCGCTGCACTATCTGGGTAAAGATCCCTACAGCACCGAGAAGGCTGATCTGACAGCCGCCGACGCACTGTTGCGTCAGTTGCAGCCATCGGTGCTGTACGTCGCCACCGGGCGGCAGATCAACGATCTGGCCAATGGGAGCGTCTGCCTGGCATTGACCTACAACGGTGACGCGAGCATGGCCGCCGATCAGGCGCGCAAGGCCAACAAGCCGTTCGAAGTGGCCTACCGCATTCCGCGGGAGGGCACGCTGGTGTGGCAGGACAACCTGGCGATTCCCAAGGACGCACCGCACCCCGAAGCCGCCCGGGCCTTCATCGAATTCATGTTGCGTCCCGAATCCGTTGCAGCGCTGACCAATACGCTGTTCTTCGCCACGGCTAATCGGGCGGCGACGCCGTTGGTGGATGAGGCAGTGCGCAGCGATCCCGACATCTACCCGCAGAGCGAGGTGCGTGAGCGGCTGTACGCCGACCGCAGCATGAGCCTCAAGGACATGCGTCAGCGCACCCGCTTGTGGACCACTTTCCGTAGCCGCCAATAAGCCAATAACAAGGAATAGACCATGGACGTCCCTGCACAGAACGATCAGGCCATGACCCGCGACAGTCTTTACGGGACTGCCGCCGAAAGCACCTACGCCGGCATCACCAGTTTCATGCGCCGCCGATACAGCCGCGACTTGCGTGGCGTCGATGTGGTGGTCAGCGGCGTACCGTTCGACACTGCCACCAGCAACCGTCCCGGCGCGCGTTTCGGACCGCGCGGCATTCGGGCGGCATCCACCGGGATCGCCTGGGAACGCCATTGGCCGTGGACGTTCGACCCGTTCGATCACTTGGCGGTGATCGACTACGGCGATTGCGCCTTCGATTACGGTACGCCACAGTCGGTGCCGGACAGCATCGAAGCCCACGCCGAGCACATCTTGAGCGGCGGTTGCGCGATGCTGACGTTTGGCGGCGATCACTTCGTCAGTTATCCGCTGCTCAAGGCCCATGCCCGTCAGCATGGCCCGTTGTCATTGATTCACTTCGACGCCCACAGCGACACCTGGCCGGATGAAGAGGGCAAGCGCGTCGATCACGGCACGATGTTCTGGCATGCGGCCAAAGAAGGGTTAGTGGATCCGTCGCGCTCGGTACAGATCGGGTTGCGCACCACCAATGACGATCATCAGGGCTTTCAGGTACTGGATGCGCGGCAGGTGCATCGGCAAGGGTGCGAAGCGATCGTCGAGGCGATTCGTGCCCGGGTCGGTGATCATCCGGTGTACCTGACCTTCGACATCGACTGCCTCGACCCGGCCTTTGCGCCGGGCACCGGAACGCCGGTGTGCGGCGGTTTGAGCACGGTGCAGGCGCTGGAGATTCTCGGCGGTTTGCGCGGGATCAACCTGGTGGGGATGGACGTGGTGGAAGTGGCGCCGGCCTACGACAGCGCGGACATTACCTCACTGGCAGCGGCGACATTGGCCATGGAGATGCTGTGTTTGTATGCGGCCAGGCATAAGGTCGATCGGTAGTTTTTGTGGTGTCTGGTATGGCGCCTTCGCGGGCAAGCCTCGCTCCTACAGGTTTTGTGTCGTGCCCAAATCACGCGGCAATCGCTGTACCTGTAGGAGCGAGGCTTGCCCGCGAAGCTTTTCAGACCGACCAATCGCTCCTGCCAGTTTCTGACAACAGCCTCTGCTAAGCTCCGACGACTTTTCAGGAAAGAGCCTGCCGACCGTGTCGCGAACCAGCCGTTTACTGACTTTGTTACAAGTGCTGCGGGGCAAAAGTCGTCCGGTGACGGCGGCGACATTGGCCAGCGAACTGGAGATTTCCGAACGCACGCTGTACCGCGACATCGCTGAACTCACCGCGCTCGGCGCACCGATTTTTGGCGAGGCGGGGATCGGCTATGTGTTGCGCAGCGGTCTGTTTCTGCCGCCCTTGATGCTCAATGCCGACGAAACCGAAGCCATCGTGCTTGGCTTGCGTTACGTGGATCAGCGTGGCGATGAGGTGTTGGGCAAAGCCGCGGCCGATGCCCTGGCAAAAATCGCTGCGGTACTCGACCCCACGGCCCAGGAGGCCTTGCGCAACCCGACGGTGCTGCCGGGGCCGCCGGGTTATGGCTATCCGCAAAATGCCGTGCCTTTGAACGTGTTTCGCCAAGCCATCCGCGATCAGGCCAAGCTGCACATCGACTACGCGGACGCCAATCAGGTGCCGAGTCAGCGGCTGATCTGGCCACTGGCCCTGGGCTTTCTCAACGAGGTGCGGATCATCGTCGCCTGGTGTGAGTTGCGCAGTGCCTATCGCACGTTTCGCACCGACCGGATCTCGGCCGCCAGCGAGCAGGGCGAACGCTATCCGGGGCGGCGCAGCGACCTGCTGCGCACCTGGCGCAAGCAGATGCAACTGGACGAAGCAGGGCGTTTCACTCCTGACAAGAATTGACACAGGCTTGTTTTAGCATGGCACCAGAATCAACCCAAAAAGGAGCCGTAAACATGTCCAATCCAGCCTCTTCACTGGCCCCCGCCATCGCCGCCTACATTGCCGCTGCCAATGCTCGTGACACGTCGAGGGTTGCCAGTTTTTTCGCTGAGGATGCCAACGTGTTCGATGAGGGGCAGCATCAGGTCGGCACACAAGCCATCGCCCAATGGATGCAAGACACCGCACAACGTTATCAGCCCCGGGTCGAGGTACTCGACGTTCAACTGCGCACCGGCAAAGTGCTGGTGCACAACCTGATCTCCGGAACGTTCCCTGGCAGCCCGCTGGAACTGCGCTACATGTTCCGCCTCAATGAACAGGGCAAGATCGCTCGGCTGGACATCTCGCTGTAACCCGGTGTTGTGTCGCGGCGCGGAACCTGTGGGAGCGGGCTTGCCCGCGAAAGCGGTGTGTCATCCAACATGCATGGCGACTGACACGGCCTCATCGCCGGCAAGCCCGCTCCCACAGGGGGTGTGTTTGACCTACTGGCATCAGGCTTCACCAGCAGCCCCAGAGACGTATACTGCCGCGCATGAATGTCGACTCTCCCTTAAGCGCCTGGCAACACGCCATCGAACAGAAGGGCTTCGTCCAGGACGAAGCTCAGGAACATGCCGTGTGGGCGCTGCAAAAATGCCATGAAGCCTTGCATGAAGACCGCGCGTCCATTACCGGTGTGTACCTCTGGGGGCCGGTCGGGCGGGGCAAGACCTGGTTGATGGATCAGTTCTACCAAAACCTGCGCGTCCCGGCCCGACGTCAGCACTTTCATCATTTCATGGGCTGGGTGCATCAGCGCTCCTTTCAATTGACCGGCACCGCCGACCCATTGAAAGCGCTGGCCCGCGAGCTGAGCCAGGAAGTGCGGGTGCTGTGTTTCGATGAACTGTTCGTCAACGACATCGGTGACGCGATCATTCTCGGACGTTTGTTTCAGGTGATGTTCGAGCAGGGTGTGGTGGTGGTCTGCACCTCCAATCAACCGCCGGATCAGCTGTATGCAGATGGCTTCAATCGTGACCGGTTCGTGCCGGCTATTGCTGCAATCAAACAACACATGCAAGTGATTGCGGTGGATGGTGGGGAAGATCATCGTCTGCATCCTGGCGCCGGTCTGCAGCGTTACTGGGTGAACGTACCGGGTCAGCCCGGCGCGCTGAGCGAGGTGTTCAAAGCCTTGACCGTCGGCCAGTCGCTGTCCAGCGATCCGGTCAAGATCGGCTACCGTTCGGTCAATGTCATGAAGGCCAGTCAAACCGTGCTCTGGTGCCGTTACACCGAACTCTGCGAACAGCCGTTTGCCGCCATGGACTTCATGGCCCTGTGCGACACCTTCAGCGCTATTCTGTTGAGTGACGTGCCCAACCTCAGCGCGCAAAAACGAGAAGGGCGCATCGCCCGCGGCACTGAAGACGGCGTCGAACGGGTGGCGGCGGGGGATCGCGAGTTGCCGCAGTTGTCGGTGCATGACGATGGCGTGCGGCGGTTCATCGCCCTGGTGGACGAATGCTACGACCGCAAGGTGCCGCTGTACCTCGAGGCGCAGGTGCCGATGGAGGCGTTGTACACCGAGGGCTATCTGGAGTTTCCGTTTCGTCGCACCCTTAGTCGTCTGCAGGAAATGCAGCTCAAACGTTTCGCCGAGGTTTGATATCCGGGAGGAGAGAACATGAATCAGCCCTTGTCCCACCATTTGCTGACCATGGCCTATCAGAACGCCTGGGCCAATCACCGACTGGCCAAGGCTTGGCTTCAGCTAAGCCCGGCCGAACTGGCGGCACCGCGAGTCAGTTTCTTTCCCAGCCTCAGCGCGACCCTGAATCACATCCTGACCTGTGACTGGTTCTATGTGGATGCACTGGAGCGGGAGTTGCGCGGTGACGAACCGCATCCCGATTGCTACGTGTTTTTCAACGAAGACGAGCCATTCACCCATGGCATCGATCTTAAACGCGAGCAAGCCCTGGTGGACCGTCGACTGATTGCCTACTGCGAGCAACTGCGCGACGCAGACCTCGGACGGCTCGTGACCATCGCGCGCGACACCCCGCAACATGACAGCCGTTTGCGCATGCTGTCCCATTTGTTCGAGCATCAGATTCATCATCGCGGGCAGGTTCACGCGATGCTCAGTGGCACCTCGGTCAAGCCGCCGCAACTGGACGAGTTTTTCTGTGCCGGTGAGGCAAAACTGAGGGCTGAGGATTTTGCCGAGTTGGGATGGACCGAGGCATTGATCTGGGGCGTTTGAGAGAGAGCGATCACAACAGGATCCGGTTGTCGGCACCCCGGCACTCGCGATAAGGTCGTCAGACCTTTCAGCGCGCAAGAAGCGAGCTGGGGCAACTTGTGTGATTGAGGGTGGAAATGGAATCCGCAGAAATTCTTGTGCTTCAGGCCAGCTACACCAACCCGGTGCATGCCGAGGCGATTTGTCTTGTATTGAACCACTACGCCGAAGACCCAATGGGCGGCGGTCACCCGTTACCCGCCGATAGATTGCGACAACTGCCGGGGGAACTGGCCAAACGTCCCCATGCCTTCAGCGTACTGGCGTTTGTCGGCGGCGAGCCGGCAGGGTTGGTCAACTGTTTTGAAGGTTTTTCGACCTTCGCCTGCCGGCCATTGGTGAACGTGCACGATGTGGCGGTGGTGTCGAAGTTTCGCGGGTTGGGATTGAGCCAGAAGATGCTGCACAAAGTCGAGGATATCGCGCGCCAGCGCGGCTGCTGCAAAATCACTCTGGAAGTACTGGAAGGCAACGCGGTGGCTCAGGGGGCTTATGGCAAATTCGGTTTTGCGCCAGGCATGTTCGACCCGGCGCATGGCCGGATGCTGTTCTGGACCAAGGCGCTTTAATTCGCAGTCCATTTTGGGAGCGAGCTTGTTGTGGAATGAGGGCTTTTGTGGCGAGGGAGCTTGCTCCCGTTGGGTCGCGCAGCGACCCCTGCATTTTAAAATTAAACCGCATATAAAAGGTTTACGACTGCTTCGCAGTCGAGCGGGAGCAAGCTCCCTCGCCACGCAAGCCCGCTCCCACATGTGCAATTACTGCTGAACGACTTCCGGCGTGATAGGTGCGCCCTTGGGTTTCATCAGGCTGAAGTCGATCAACGGCCTCTGCTTACGTGCATAAGGGTTGCCGATCATCAATGGCCGAGGCTTGAAGCTGTCGCTGACCAGGCTTTTGCTGCGGTCCAGTTCATCGAAACTCAGGCCGGCCAGATCCGCCCACGTGTGAATCAGTTGCGAGCTGCTGTACGGCCGGCTCAGATCGCCGGCAAAACTCCAGTCATGGGTTTCGCGCCATTTCGGCGAGGCCCAAGCCATGAACGGAATGGTGTACATCGGCGCCGTCGGCTTGCTCTCGTTGCGGCCCAGGGTTTTATGGCCAACGGAGTCGAAGACGTCTTCGCCATGGTCGGAGAGGTACAGCAGGAAGCCGTTCGGATCAGACTTGGCGTAGTCCTTGATCAGGCTCGACACCACGAAGTCGTTGTACAGCACTGCGTTGTCATAGCTGTTGTACGTTGGCACCTGATCGTCACGCACGCCGTCCGGAACGCCTTTGCGGTCAGTGAACTTGTTGAATGTCGGCGGGTAACGGTACTGGTAGCTCATGTGCGTGCCGAGCAAATGCACAACGATCAGTTTGCGTGGTGCCGCGTCAGCCAAAGCCTTGTTGAACGGTTCGATCACATCGCCATCGTACTGGGCGGCATTCTGGTTACGGTTATTGTTCAGGTACACCTGCTCGTCGGCCTGCTGGGAGAACGTTGTGAGCATGGTGTTGCGCTTGGTCATGGTCTGCTGGTTGGTGATCCAGAAAGTCTTGTAACCCGCCTGTTTCATCATGCTGACTACCGACGGAGTGGACAGGTAGAGGTCGGGGTTTTCTTCGTCGGCGAACGTCAATACCTGCTGCAACGCTTCGATGGTGTAGGGACGCGGGGTAATGACGTTATCGAAAACCGCCAGTTGATCCTTGAGCTTGTCCAGCTCCGGCGTGGTTTGCCGAGGGTAGCCGTACAAGCTCATGCGCTGACGGTTGGTGGACTCACCGATTACCAGTACCAGGGTCGCCGGCTGATTGGCCATCGAATCGGTGAGGTTCTTGAGCGGTGGAATTTTGCTGGCGCTGTGAAGCATGTCTTGCATGCCGGCCAGGGTATCGAGGTAACGGTGATAGGCCACGGCCATCTGCCAAGGCACGGCGGGCTCGATGCGGGTTTCGAACTTCTCGAAGCCGCCCGCCAGGCTGCCGCTGCGTGCGGTGTGCTTGATTAGCGGGTAACCGACCACGGCTAGCAGAATTGCCGTCGCCGCGACCAATGCCTGGCCGCGTGGCAGGTATACCGGGCGCAAACGGGTCCACAGGAAATACGCGAACGCGGTGTGGGCGAGGAACGCCAGTACCATCCACCAGGCAAAATACTGGGTCATGTACTCGCCGGCTTCAGACACGTTCGATTCGAACATGATGAAGATGACGCTCTGGGAAAATTCCTGCTGATAGATGAAGAAATAACCGAGGCTGGCCATCGAACAGGCCCACAGCACCACGCCGATCAGTGCGGCCATCACCCGTGTTTTTCTGGGGAACAGCAGCATCGGCGCGAGCCAGATGGCGCTCATCACAAAGGCCTGGCGGAACCCGGCAAAACCGGAAGTACCTGTCAGTTGAATCAGCAGTTGGGTAATGCCCGAAAAATACCAGAAGAACAGAAATAACCAGAGAAATCCTGCCCAATCAAAACCTTTCGCAGACGTTTTGCTGCGTTTAAACAAAGCCATTCAGCACTCCAGCCTGATAATTACTTCGGCCGTCGGCACTCTCCTTGTCGCAGACGAACGGGCGCCGCGTGGATACCGAGCGGCCACAATGATCCGGAGTATCAACAAGAAGGTGTGAAAACTTTGTGAGTTGCCAGAGCTGGCAGGGTTGCAGCGAGTCGGAAACAGCAGCGGCTGCTTCCGAGCCAAACGAGGGGTCAGGCGTGGGGGGCGCGTTGGGTGACGGGCAAGGGCTGAGCCTGATTGCCTTGGGTCAGCAGGCGCAATTGGGCGACTTCCCGCTTCAACTGGTCGCGCTCATCTTTCAACTGGCGCAGTTCATCGCGACGGATCGTGACGTAAAGGGTTTGTGCTGGCAGTGCTGTGTGTACGGTGCCCATTGCTCACCTCGCAAATGGCTGTCTCAACTGTAAGTTCGCTCCCGATTTCGGGTGCTCACTTACTATCGGCGCCGATTTTGATTTCTTTTGCCCCCGAAGGGAACTTTTTTATTTTTCATGGTCGTTGTGTCTTCGGTACGATTCCCGACGTTATCAGTCTGGATCGGGCACAATGCCCGGAAACTTCATCCCCATACGCTGGACTAACTCGAATGAGTCGCGTTGGGCTATAACCTTTGACACACTTTATTTGTAGTAGGGAGCATCAGTACATGCAACTCGGGATTATTGGACTGGGCCGCATGGGCGGTAATATTGCACGGCGCCTGATGCTCAACGGACATACCACCGTTGTTTACGACCGCAATAGCGCCTTTGTCGATACCCTGGCTGAAGAAGGCGCCACCGGTGTTGCCGATTTGCCAGCCCTGGTCGCTGGCCTGGCCAAACCACGCGCGGTGTGGGTCATGCTGCCCGCCGGCGCACCGACCGAAGACACCATCGACACCCTGAGTACCTTGCTTGAAGCGGGCGATACCATCATCGATGGCGGCAACACCTTCTATAAGGATGACATCCGCCGGGCCAAAACCTTGTCGGAAAAAGGCCTGCACTACATTGACGTCGGCACCTCCGGCGGCGTCTGGGGCCTGGAGCGTGGCTACTGCATGATGATCGGCGGTGATGCCGACACTGTTAAGCGTCTTGACCCGCTGTTCGAAACGCTGGCCCCGGGCATGGGCGATATCCCGCGCACCAAGGATCGCCAGTCCGATGACGATCGCGCCGAGCGCGGTTACATCCATGCAGGCCCGGCTGGTTCTGGCCACTTCGTGAAAATGATTCACAACGGCATCGAATACGGAATGATGCAGGCCTTCGCCGAAGGCTTTGACATCCTCAAGACCAAAGCCAGCACCAACCTGCCGGAAGATCAGCGTTTCGACCTGAACGTTGCCGACATCGCCGAAGTCTGGCGTCGTGGCAGCGTGGTGTCGTCCTGGCTGCTTGACCTGACCGCCGACGCACTGGCCAGCGATCCGAAGCTCGACGGCTATTCAGGCTCGGTGGCTGACAGCGGTGAAGGTCGCTGGACCATCGAAGCGGCCATGGAGCAATCGGTACCGGTACCGGTGCTGTCGAACTCGCTGTTCTCGCGCTACCGTTCGCGCGGGCAAGGCACCTTTGGCGACAAGATTCTCTCGGCCCAGCGCTTCGGCTTCGGCGGCCATGTGGAGACCCCGAAAAAATGACCCATGTGATCCGCAGGAAATCCAAGGCAGAACCCGCACCGCCTACCACGCTGTTTCTGTTCGGTGCCCATGGTGATCTGGTCAAGCGCTTGCTGATGCCGGCGCTGTACAACCTGAGTCGCGACGGTTTGCTGGGGAATGGACTGCGGATCATCGGCGTTGATCACAACGCTATCAGTGACGAAGCCTTCGCCAAAAAGCTCGAAGATTTCATTCGGGTGGAAGTGGCGGCCAAGGTTGGCAAGGGCGATCAAGCCCTTGATCCGGCGTTGTGGGCCAAACTGGCCAAGCACATCAGCTATGTCCAGGGCGACTTCCTTGACGAACGCACCTACGAAGCGCTGGCGGCGAAAATCGCCGACAGCGGCACGGGCAATGCGATTTTCTATCTGGCCACCGCGCCACGCTTTTTCAGCGAAGTGGTGCGGCGTCTCGGTGCTGCCGGATTGCTGCAAGAAACCCCCGATGCCTTCAGAAGGGTGGTGATCGAAAAGCCTTTCGGCTCTGATCTGCATACCGCAGAAGCCTTGAACGCGTGCTTGCTCAAAGTGATGACGGAAAAGCAGATCTACCGGATCGATCACTATCTGGGCAAGGAAACCGTGCAGAACATTCTGGTCAGCCGGTTCTCCAACAGCCTGTTCGAAGCCTTCTGGAACAACCATTACATCGACCACGTGCAAATCACCGCCGCCGAAACCGTCGGCGTGGAAACCCGTGGCAGTTTTTATGAGGTCACCGGCGCCCTGCGGGACATGGTGCCCAATCACCTGTTCCAATTATTGGCGATGGTGGCCATGGAACCACCGGCTGCTTTTGGCGCCGATGCGGTACGCGGCGAAAAAGCCAAAGTTGTCGGCGCGATCCGCCCCTGGTCGACCGAGGAAGCGCGAGCCAACTCGGTGCGCGGCCAATACACCGCCGGCGAGATTGGTGGCGAGCCGCTGCCCGGTTATCGCCAGGAAGCCAATGTGGCGCCCGACAGCACGACCGAAACCTATGTCGCGCTCAAAGTCATGATCGACAACTGGCGCTGGGTCGGCGTGCCGTTCTACCTGCGCACCGGCAAGCGTATGAGCGCGCGCGACACCGAGATTGTCATTTGCTTCAAGCCGGCGCCGTATGCGCAGTTCCGCGACACCGAGGTCGATGAGTTGCAGCCGACCTACCTGCGGATCCAGATTCAACCCAACGAAGGCATGTGGTTCGACCTGCTGGCCAAGCGGCCGGGGCCGGCGTTGAACATGGCCAATATCGAGCTGGGTTTTGCCTACAAGGATTTCTTCGAGATGCAGCCATCGACCGGCTATGAAACCCTGATCTACGACTGCCTGACCGGCGATCAGACGCTGTTCCAGCGCGCCGACAACATCGAGAACGGCTGGCGCGCCGTGCAGCCATTCCTCGATGCCTGGCAGCAGGACGCAACGGTGGAGAACTACGCGGCCGGCGAAGACGGACCTCAGATTGCTGATGAGCTGCTCACCCGCGACGGCCGCGTCTGGCACAGCGTCGGATGAGTGAGATAACGCAACAGCCCATCCGTTTTCTGCTCAGCGACATGGACGGCACGTTACTGCTCCCTGATCACAGCCTCAGTCAGCGCACGATCGAAGCGGTCCGCGCCTTGCGCGAGGCTGGCGTACTGTTCAGCCTGGCCACCGGGCGTCCGCCCAAAGCCATGCTGCAGCAGATCGAGGCCCTGGGTGTCGATCTGCCGACGGCGGCCTTCAATGGCGGCACCCTCGTAAACCCGGACGGCAGTGTGCTGGTTGCACATTATTTGCCGGCAACGGCGGCGCTGACGGCGCTGACATTGTTTGCCGATCAGCCGGACATTGAAGTCTGGGTGTTCAGTGGTGGCGATTGGCTGTTGAAAGATCCGTACGGCCCGATGGTTCCTCGAGAACAGCATGGCCTCGGCTATCCGCCGGTGGTGGTCGAGAATTTCGAGCCTTACCTTGCACGTATCGACAAAATCGTCGCGGCCAGCAACAACGCCGAACTGTTGATCGCACTGGAAGCGCAGTTGCTGCCCAAGGTCGAAGGGCAGGCGCAGGTTTCGCGTTCACAACCGATCTATCTGGACGTGACGGCGATGCTGGCTAACAAGGGCGAGGCATTGGCGACACTGGCGGAGTTTCTCGGGGTGTCATTGGAACAGACCGCCGCCCTGGGTGACGGTGGCAATGACCCGGCGATGTTTCACCGGGCCGGGTTGGCGATCGCCATGGGGCAGGCGGAAGAGGCGGTGAAGCGTCAGGCCGACGTGGTGACCGGAGCCAATACCGAAGACGGCGCGGCCCAGGCGATCGAGCAATACATCCTCCCTCGATAACGACACAAAACCAATGTGGGAGCGGGCTTGCTCGCGAAGAGGCCGTCACATTCAACATCGTTGTTGAATGACATATCGCCTTCGCGAGCAAGCCCGCTCCCACATTTGGCCGGTGTTACAGCCAGTAGCTCACCGCATACCAGCCCAACACGCCCATCACCACGGTATAAGGCAGCGCCATCCATACCATCCGCCCGTACGACAGGCGAATCAGCGGTGCAATCGCCGAGGTCAGCAGGAACAGGAACGCCGCCTGACCATTGGGCGTCGCCACGCTCGGCAGGTTGGTGCCGGTATTGATCGCAATCGCCAGGGTTTCAAACTGTTCGCGGCTCATGTGACCGGCGAGGAACGCCTGTTTCACTTCGGTGATGTAAATGGTCGCCACGAACACATTGTCGCTAATGGCCGACAGCAAGCCATTGGCAATAAACAACATGCCCGGCTGTTGACTTGTCGGTAGCGCCAGCACCCACTGGATCAGCGGTGTGAACAGTTGCTGGTCTTGAATCACCGCCACCACTGCGAAAAACACCACCAGCAGCGCCGTGAACGGCATGGCATCCTTGAAGGCGTTGCCAAGGCGATGCTCATCGGTAATGCCCGTGAATGCGGTGATCAGCACGATCACCATCAAACCGATCAAGCCGACTTCGGCGACGTGAAACGCGAGGCCGGCAATCAGAATCAGCGCTGCCGCGCCCTGAACCATCAACGCAGCGCGCTGACGTGCAGTGCGTGCGGCGTTGTCTTCGGCGGCGTAGTTGGCCAGCACCGTACGCACGTTGTCCGGCAGCAGCGTGCCATAGCCGAACCAGCGCAGTTTCTCCAGCAGTACGCAAGTCACCAGACCCGCTGCCAATACCGGCAACGACACCGGTGCGACCTTCAAAAAGAATTCGGCGAAGTGCCAACCCATTTCATGGCCGATCAACAGGTTCTGCGGCTCGCCAACCAGCGTGCACACACCGCCCAACGCGGTGCCAACCGCACCGTGCATCAGCAGGCTGCGCAGGAAGGCGCGGAACTGTTCGAGATCGGCGTGATGGAGCGTGGGCAAGTGCCGGTCATCGCTGATTTCGCTGTCCTGACGCGGATCGCCACCCGAGGCGACGCGGTGATACACCGAATAGAAACCCACCGCCGCACTGATAATCACCGCAGTCACGGTCAACGCATCGAGAAACGCCGAGAGAAACGCGGACAGGAAACAGAACATCAACGCCAGCAGGGCCTTGGAGCGAACCCCCAACAACAAGCGCGAGAAGAGAAACAGCAGCAGGTCTTTCATGAAATAGATGCCTGCCACCATAAACATCAGCAGCAAGATCACCGGGAAGTTGTGCACCAGCTCATCATAGAGCACCTGGGGCGTGGTCATTTTCAGCAGCAATGCTTCGACCAGTAGCAACCCGCCGGGCATCAACGGATAACACTTGAGCGCCATGGCCAGGGTGAAAATAAACTCCAGCACCAATAACCAGCCGGCCGCCACCGGACCGACTGTCCA
Source organism: Pseudomonas sp. F-14 TE3482 (assembly GCF_053629455.1). Taxonomy (NCBI): domain Bacteria; kingdom Pseudomonadati; phylum Pseudomonadota; class Gammaproteobacteria; order Pseudomonadales; family Pseudomonadaceae; genus Pseudomonas; species Pseudomonas sp. F-14 TE3482. The sequence goes on along the minus strand of NZ_JBRJII010000001.1, from coordinate 4,961,348 downwards.
CAACACCAGAGCGTTGAGAATCAGGAAGCCGACAATGCTCGCCTTGTACCAACGAGGTGAGTGCCCGAGAAAATTATGCGCGAAGGCTTGGGCCATTGAACCAGACATCGGCTACTCCTTGTATTAAGAAGCGCGCAAGTTGCCGTAAGAACAACAGAAGATCAAGTGCGGAAAATGACGTTGGCCTAACACCGATAACGCGCGACGACTGCGCGGCAGTTGCCGTCCAGTGAATAGCCGCCTATGACAATGCAACCGTTGGCCTGAATGGCCAATGAAGTGGCAGTATGCGAACCGCGACTCAGGTGTGTGCGACACCAGCCGATGCCCTTGGCAAAACTGCGATCCAGCTGTCCACTGGGTAAATATCGGGCAAAAACGAGATCAGCTTCGACCCCGCCGACTGTCGCTCCGACGGTCAGCACTCGCCCGTCCGGCTGAACCCCGGCGGCGGTCCAGTGGCAGTCGCTGCGGCCGACTCCCAATAGCTTTGGCTGGCCACCGTGGCAATGAAAATCCGGCCGGCCATTACTGTGAACTTTCAGAGACAGGCAGAGCATCGGGTCGCGACTGCTGCCAAAGCAATGCAAGTCACCGTTTTCATGCTGGACGATCTGGCAGACCCGAGCGCTGTGCTCGCGTGCCTTGAAGGTCATGAAACCATCCACGGCGAAGCGGTCGTCCAGCCGGCCATCCGGGTGATAACGCGCCAGCAGACCTTCCTCGGGAACATTGATTGTTCCGCTCACCAGGATCCGACCATCGCGCTGCACCATCAAGCTGCAGAGCCAGGTGTTCATTAACAGGTGCCGGACCATGACGAAACCACGGCCGTTGAAACTATCGTCCAGCGAACCGTCGGCGTTGAGTCGTATCAGCATGCCGGCGTGATCGGCCAGGTCGAAGTGATGATTGGCCAGCAGCAGGATTCGACCGTCGTCCTGCACGCAGACATCACAGGCTTCAGTGCCCGGCATGCCGCGCGGTAACCAGGCATCGCGAGCGCCCCGGGAAAGATCACCCGGCAGGCGCACCACGCAGTATCCATTGTCGCCAAACCCCTGGACCGGGCAGCCTTGCTGATCGAACATCGCCAGGGCAGGCAGCGTACGGTGAGCATTTTCGTAATGCAGGCCGGCCACCAGAATGTGCCCGTCGGCCAACACCCGCACTTTGCCGGCCATGGCTTCGAAGCCGTGGGCGAACTGCCCGCTGATGCTGCCTTGTTTGCCAAATGCCAGATCCGCCGAACCATCTGCAAGCAGACGGGCCAGGCCGAAGCGATGGCCGCCCGGCGTACCGACTTTTGCCGCCACCAGCAACCGGCCGACAGGGTCAATCGCAATGTCATTGGCCATGCTGGAGAGACTGCCGGAAAAATACACTTGAGTCTTGCCGGTGCCAGCGAAACTCGCATCGAGCCGTTCGGCGCCATTCACGGTTGCAGGTAAGGCAAAAGCAGTCTGGGGTGACATGCATGCATCTCCTTGCCAGTCGTCCTGATCCGGGTGCCCGGAAGGTGACCGCCTGAGTAAAACATTCAATCCCTGAATGACTCGGCGCACAACTGTTTTCATGAGCCGGAGGGGGGGCGTTTTGTGCCAGAACAGTGTCTTTTCGAACCACTGAAAAGCCTGCCAAGTAAACCGGCGGTTAGAAGTTGAAACAGGGGAGGGTTTGCGCAGCTGACTGTAGAAAATCGTCAACTAAAAAGAAGGGGGCGCGGATTGCCGGAAGGCAATCCGCGAAAACATTTAGTGCGGCATGGACCATGATTGCAGTGTGTAACCTTCCTGGCTCAACTCGGCACGGGCTTCTTCCAGCACATGTTCAAGTTGCGCCGGATCGGAGTAGGCGCTGCTTGGAATTTGTTTGCGGCTGATGCGCGTGTTGGTGCGATCAATGATGGCCAGGTTTAGTTCGCTACCGTCTTGTAGAGCCCAGGCCACGCATTGAAAGGGTTGGAATGCGCGGTCGGCAATCAAAAGTGCTTCGTTGATACGGAGCGGGGCGTTCATGGGATCTTCTCTCTATATGCCCAAACAAGTGATGTGCCGTCGGTTGGGCTTACCGTTCGGCTGGTTACTTGTACTGATGTCCGCAACCGGGGTTTAGGTCACACACAATCGAAAGAAATTTTAACTTTCTTTGATTGATTCGATATTCAGGCCGTTTCTGAAAGCTGAATGAAAGGTTTAACCCGTTAGGCAACTAACCAACTGACTTCTTATAACTAATAAGCAAACAACCCTATAAGCAATCGATACAAGCTCGCGTCAAATTCTTGCTAGTGTTACATCGAAGCCCGCCAAATGACTGTTTTTACTAATATTTCCTAAATTTGGCGTCAAGGAACAGTCATGATCGAAGCGCCTGCCTTACGACGTCTTTTAGTAGTGGATCCTTGCGACGACTGCCACCGCTTGTTGCCGGGTTTACGCGCCGTTGGATGGGATGTTGACAGCTGTACGCTGGAAAACGCCACTGAACGAACCTGCGATGTTGGCCTGTTGCGTTTGCAGCCCTTTCATCTGGAGCGCCCGGAAGCCGTCAAGGAATTGATCACCCGTAGTGGTACCGAGTGGATTGCAGTGCTGAATCAAGAAGTCCTGCGATTACAAAATGTCGGAGACTTCGTCTGTGAATGGTTTTTTGACTTCCATACCCTGCCGTTCGATGTCTCACGGGTTCAGGTCACTCTGGGCCGAGCGTTCGGTATGGCACGCTTGCGCGGCCAGGGCACGGTTCATATCGATCAGCCTGAACATGAACTGCTCGGCGACAGCAAACCGATTCGCGAACTGCGCAAACTGCTGAGCAAACTGGCACCCACCGAATCCCCGGTGCTGATTCGCGGTGAAAGTGGGACCGGCAAGGAGTTGGTCGCTCGCACGCTGCATCGACAATCCCAGCGTCACAGCAAACCGTTCGTGGCGATCAACTGCGGGGCGATCCCCGAGCACTTGATCCAGTCCGAACTGTTTGGCCACGAGAAGGGCGCCTTTACCGGCGCTCATCAGCGCAAGGTCGGGAGGATCGAGGCGGCTAACGGCGGAACGCTGTTTCTCGATGAAATCGGTGATTTGCCCTTGGAACTGCAAGCCAATCTGCTGCGCTTCCTGCAGGAAAAACACATTGAGCGTGTAGGGGGCCACCAGCCTATTCCGGTGGATGTGCGGGTATTGGCGGCGACGCACGTCGACCTGGAAGCGGCCATCGAGAAGAAACGCTTTCGCGAAGATCTTTACTACCGCTTGAACGTCCTGCAAGTCATCACCGTGCCGCTACGCGAGCGCCATGGTGATCTCTCGATGTTGGCCAATCACTTTTCCCATTTCTACAGCCATGAAACCGGTCGTCGTCCGCGCAGCTTTAGCGAAGACGCGCTGATCGCCATGGGTAAGCATGACTGGCCGGGCAACGTCCGCGAGCTAGCCAACCGGGTACGGCGGGGGCTGGTTCTGGCCGAAGGACGGCAGATCGAGGCGCGAGACCTGGGGTTGCTCAGTCAACACGCCACCGCTTCGCCGATGGGCACCCTTGAAGACTACAAGACCCGCGCCGAGCGTCAGGCGTTGTGCGATGTGTTGAACCGGCACAGCGATAACCTGAGTGTCGCCGCCAGAGTTCTGGGGGTGTCGCGGCCGACTTTTTACCGATTGCTGCATAAGCACCAAATCCGCTAGGGCGGGTGAAACGAAAAGGCCCGCTGCGACTTCCATCGCAGCGGGCCTTTTCCATGGGGGTGAAACGGTTAAAAGTAGTACGGGAATTTCAGGCTGAAAGAAAAGTCCGGCGAGTCGTCGGTCAGGCCGATGGCGAGGTTGGGAACGATCGTCAGGTTATCGGTCGCGGCCAGGGTCATGCCGATGTTGAAGTTGGCCGAGTTGTAATCGCTGTTGGAAATCGATTGCCAGTCGCCACCGTCCGGCTTGATCTTGCTCTTGCTGGCAAACTGATCGGTGAACGAGAACGACATGCTCATCTTCTCGTTCAAGGCGAAGGCAATACCGGCGCCGATCTGCCAGGAATCCCCCAGTTTCACATCCCCGGGCACCTTGGAGTTGACCTGAGGGCTGATGTCGCTGAAAGAGTCTTCCATGTTGTAGGTGTAGGCCAGGCTGCCGAACAGTACGGCCGGGTCGAAGCTCTTGACCAGTGAGAGACCCGGAGTGATCGACCAGACACCATTGCCGGTAGGCAACTCCTCGGGTACCGAGAGGTTATCGTTGTTCGGGTCATTGACCAGCTTGATGCCGTAAGGGTCTTCACCGGTCGGCGCCTTGACGCGCAGTGTAAAGACCGCGTCGGGCAGATTGGCCGACTCATCCAGAAACTTGTAGGCAACGCCAACGTTGATATCGCCGATGGTCGGGTCGCGGGTCACGGTTGCGTCCGACGTCACCGGGCCTGCGCCACCGGCGCCACCGGAGGAATACGTTGATTCGCGATACACCACGGGGACGTTAATGTCGAACTGCCAACGTTGTGCCACGTTGTAGCGGGCGGTCAGGTCCAGGGTCCAGTTATCCGCCTTGATACGGTCGAGGTTGATGTTGCCAAGGAAAATCGAGTCCAGTGCCAGAAAGCCGTTGAGTACCAATGCACGGGTATCGTAGTGCGTGTACGTCAGACCGGTCTCGAAGCTGAACTTGCCGCCACCGAAGAAGCCGCTGGCTTCGTCATACAGGTTGGAAACGCTTTGCGCAGGCTGCGAATCATCCTTGAGCGATTGGCCGTATGAACTGCCCGTGGTTCCCGGCGCACCGGCAGCCACTGTCTGACCACTGCCGGGCGTTTCTGCGGGGGATTTGGTCAGGCGTTTGGGGGCAGGCGTCGCAGGTGTTTCTTCGACTTGGCGAATGCGCTGCTCGAGTACCATAAGCGCGTTCTGTTGTGCTTCGTAACGCTGTTTCAACTCCATGAGTTCTTGTTTTAGTGCTTCGACCTGGGGGTCCGGTGCTGCGTACAACAGTGGGACCGGGGCCAGGCTACTCAAACAAACGATAGCTCTGAACGTCAACGATCGGTGCATGGGTTAGCCGTCCCTTCTGACTACATCGGGTGACACTGAGCGTAGATCAGAATCCTTGAGTGCGAAGACCTTTGAGCTGATCCAGGTTGCCGTTCAGCGACCCGGCTGCCGCGTTGTCACGCAGCACGACATTGAGTGACGTGAGGTTGTTGACCTGGTTACCACCACCGAGCAACGTCGTGTTCTGCATCAGCCCGCCTTGGGCCAGGCGTTGTTCGGTGCTGCCCTGGTTGTTGTTGGCCACGATGTTGAGTTGCATACCCGTAGAGGTCGAGGAAACGCTCAACGCGCCCGCGCCATTGGCGCCGACCAACGTCGAGCCTGCGGCCAACGCCTGGCCCTGCTGTTGCGTTGCTGGCGCCTGGCTCGCCTTTGTGACGTTGATCTGAACGTTGTTGTAGGCACTGTTATGGTCGCCGGCAGCACGCACGACTTGAGTGACGCCTTCGGTGCTGTTGAGGCCATTGCCGCCAGTGACGGTGCCGGTGCCTTGCGAAGTCGTTGAGCCATTACCCTTTTCATTGATCATCGATACATAGAACTGTGGCTTGATGGTCGATTGTTGAATTTGCATCGAGGACGTTGCCCCGATCACTTCACCGTTGGCATTTTGCCAAGTGCTGGTCATGACAATGCCGAAACTGATGATCCGCCCCGGCATGACATAGCGCCCGCGCAGGGTCGCCAATTCCTGATCCTTCAGCTCAATGGGTTTGAACGTCTGTGCCTGGGTCGGGAGGCTGGCGGCCAGGCAAACCACGGCCAGCCAGAGTGGAGTCTTCATGTGATGCTCCCGGAGCGTCGTGCTCCTTGTTATCAGAAGAAGTCGCTTTGAATGAAGCCGAAATCCATCAATTCTGCGTCTCGCACCGGAGTGAAGGCGTTGATGCGGTTCTTGGCGGTCAGTGGCATGGGTGGGTCGAGCAATGCATTGGCTTTGTCGTAGCCTTGGCCGATGACCGCAAAGATGATGCCGTTCCAGCCTTTTACAAAGTCGTCAACTTTGTAGCGTTTATGACCGAGTACCGGATCTCCGATATAGACCCAGCCCTTGTGAACTCTTTGCATGACCACAAAATGTTTGTAGCCACGGATATCCAGAAGCACCACAACCGGAATTCTGATGTCGCTCAACGTTTGCGGCGCTACCCGGTAGCCACGTGCCCGCATGCCGATACTTTCCACGTAGCGCTTCATGTCGAGCATGGAGAAGCCCTGGACACGGACAAGGTCTTGATCGGAATGTGCCAGCATGCCTTCGATGATCTGTTCTTCATTCACGTCCAGCCAATAGGCTTGGCGCAATATGGTTGCCAGCGCAGCTGCGCCGCAACTGAAGTCGGTTTTCTGTTGCACCAGGTCGGCAAACTTACGCTCGCGAATGCTCTGGATCGGCTTGTACACCACCGCGCCACCCGGCAGGACGGACAGCGGCATTTGTGCAGCCTCGCTCACACTGGCCACGCACAGCAAAAATGCCAAAGCAATAATGCGCATGGAAGGACGCCTTCTGGTTGTGTTGAAACAGGCCCCCGTAAGGGGGCCTCCAGAGACAGCAATTAGAACGAGTTGTTGGAAATGGCCAACGAGTTGCTTTGTTGGTTGCCCACACCCGCAGCCACGTTGACGCCCAGGTTGCCACTGCCACCATTTACCGAGCCGTTCAGGGTTGCGGTGTTGGTTACAGGGTTGGCCCAGCCAGTTGGAGTCAGCACTTGATAGGAATAGGTGTTGCTCAAATCAAAAGAACTGCTCTCGCTGTAGCTTTTCGATTTGTCGTACGAAGATTCGGACTCTTTACTGCCCGATTTTTCGAACGAGGAGGCCGACGAGCTCTCCCACGACTTATCGAACGATCTTTCGAACGAGGAGTCGCTCGATCTTTCACGCGATGCGTCGAAATCTGCATCGATCGATGCGTCAACCGATACGTCGACAGTCCTGGTGCGGGTGCGATCGCCATTGCCATTGTTCCAGGTAACAGTTCTGGTGGCATTCGCAGACGCGTCCAAAGCAGCGCTCAAAGAAGCACTGCGGCTGGAGCTGCTGTCCGAGCTTCTGAAGCCGCTCGCATCGGAGCTTCTGGAACCACTCGCATCAGCGCTCCTGGAACCACTCACATCGAAGCTCGAAGAAGCGCTTTTGTTGACGCTCAAATCGGAAGACTTGTCGCGAGAGGAACTACCGCTGGCCGTTGTGGTAACGGTTATCGTATCCAGGCGAGTTGTCCGATCGGCGTTGTTATTCACTACCAGGCCAGGACCTTGTTGATCGGCAGAAGCGGTGGCTATTGCGTTACCGAGCGGGGCATTGGTGTTGGCAATGGCCATGGTGTTTTTCTGTTGGTTAAGGTCGCCGCCAGCAATGTTGATACCCATATTGCCGCTGCCACCATTCCCCGATCCGTTCATCACGGCAGAGGCTGTACTACCGAAGTTGTTGACTCTGTTGTTGTTGCTGTATTGCGTGACGTCGGCGGTGGCTTCAGCAGTGCCGAACACGAAGCTGTTGTCCTGACTGGAGTTTGAGGCAGCATTGGCGATGGCGGACGCGTTGTCTTGTTGGTTGCCACTACCTGCCGCCACGTTGACGCCGACGTTACCGCTGGCGCCTGTGGCAGAGCTGCTCATCTCGGCTTCGTTGATAGTCCCTTCATTACGGATGCGGTTGCCGGTACTGCTCTGGTTATCCCACGCATTGGCCGTCGCATAGACAGGGATCTTTGTTGGAGGAGGGGGTTTATGACCATGGTGGTGGTCATTGTCACGCCAATCGTTCTGCCCAGCTTGTACAGCAACAGCCATGACCGCAGCAATTGCGAAAACCAGAGGCTTGAGTGCCATCGAAGGTTTCATGGTGATTCTCCGTACTTATTTTAGGTTAAGTGTTGTGTCTACCTGTTTGGATCAATCCGTGACCCGTACGCTCAGGGTGTTGGCCATTCGGTTTCCCACCCCGGAGCTCTGATTCAACTGGATCACCCCACGGCTACCGGTGAAGGCCTGATCGCTGGTAGCGACCTGGCGATTGCCTGGTGCAGAGTCAGTTGGATCGGAGTTGTGGATCAGCGTCACGTTCTGCTGCATGAGGACGCTGTCGTCGATACTTTGCGGCTGTGTACTGATACTTATCCGCAGGGCATTGGCTTGCTGGTTGCTGGCGCCTGCGCTCTGGTTGACGCCCAGTACGCCGTTGCCGTGGCTGAAGGAGTTGCCTTGAATGCTGGATCGAGCATCGATCCTGGGGTCGACCTGCGTACGCAGCCGTTGGCGAATCTGTGTGGTAGCACTGGCGTTGTTGCCAATGGCGATGGCCCGGGCGTTGGCTTGTTGCTGCTGATCGCCCGCCGCCTGGTTGACCGAGAGGTTGCCCTGGTGCTGCATGCCCGAACCGTCGATTTCGGCGTTATTGATGACGGGAGGCTGGGCAAAGGTCGATGCACTGCAAAACAGGGCCAACAGCAGCAGCGTACGATTCATCTCAACGGTCTCCCGTTACAACTCTCAGAGCACCCAGACCTTGCTGGACATTTGAATTGACCATGTTGGCAATACCGTTGCCCGAGTTTCCCGAACGTCCAGCGGGGAGGTTGGAAAGCTGGGTCTGGTTGGTGATATTGCCGCCCAGGTTGTTGTGGGTGCCTTGAGTGACCAGGCGGGAGATACCGGCACCGCTGGCGACGTTGGCGAAGTCGCCGTCGCTCAACTCGTTCGTTTGCCTGAGGACTTGTCTGGACGGGTTGGCATTGGCGGTCGTGGGGCTAGGGTCGGGAATCACCGGTGCACGCGTTGCCATGCGCGGTTGGACATCACGTTTGATAATAATGATGCCGTTGTCAGCCTGTACGGGCAGGCTGACACTTGAGCCCAGTGCACATCCGATCAGTAGCAGGCTAAAGATGCTGTTATCAAATGTCCCCACGGCGGCAATTCCTTCTTTGATGTGGGCGGGTCCCAATCAACGTTTCGAAGGAGCGAGCGAAAGCTGTGCCGGTTTTCGATTGTCGTTTTGATTCAGAGGGTTATCGATCAACGCTAGTGGATCGATGAAAGGGTGTTTCAGGTCTGAGACAGCCAGTGGGAGGGCAATATTGATAAGAGATTGCAATAGCACTGGATCCAAGCTTTATGGCGGGATGTATCAGCGTTCTAACACATCGCATGACAAGACGATGACCGGCGTTGAAATGGGTTGTTCGAGAGGGGACGGTGTTTCAGAAGCGGACGTATTTGCAAAAATACTGCAACAAATGCTGGAGGCGTGTGCAAGCCAGTCAAGTCAAGCGCAATCCCTGTGGGAGCGGGCTTGCCCGCGAAAGCGGTGTGTCAGGCGACATCAATATTGACTGTGCCGCCGTCTTCGCAGGCAAGCCCTCCACAGGGATCTGGGTGTTGTCCGGCTCAGCGCCCGAGCAGCAGCGTGACCGCTTGCAATGCCTGAAGCCGGCGTTCGGCCCAATCGCCCTGAAGCACTTGAACAGGTTGTCGATGCTGCTCCAGCCATGCTTGAGTCGCGTTGAAAAAAGCCCGGCGTTCCTCCAACTCGGGCTGACACCGTTGACCGTCATCGGTCCAGTCGACTTGTTCGGGCGACAGCAGCAAGTGCAAGTCATAGTGTCGAGCCAGCAGTGCTTGCTCGAGCCAGGCCGGGCAATCGCCAAACAGGGTTTCGCTCCAGAGCATATTGCTCAACAAGTGAGTATCGAGAATCAGCAACGACGGCCCCAGGGCGCGGGCGTCGTCCTCCCATTGCAGCTGACCGCGAGCGATTTCGGGAATATCGGCCGGGCAGGTGTCGCGCGCCTCCTGGTCAATGAACCAGCGCACGTATTCGCCCACCAGAGCGCCGCCGAATTGCTGTTGCAGTTCGGCGGCCAGCCAGCTCTTGCCACTGGACTCAGGCCCCGTCAGTACCAGAACTTTCATGTGCGCAACGCCGGATCGGTGCGCCATGTCCGCCAGCCATGCACTGCCAGCAGTGCGAACGCCCCATACAGGCCCGCGGTCAGGTACAGCTCTTTGTAGATGAACAGGCCAACAAAAATGATGTCCAGCGCGATCCACAGCGGCCAGCATTGCAGACGTTTTTGCGCCATCCATAACTGCGCCACCAGGCTGAAACCGGTCAGTGCCGCATCGAGCCAGGGCTGCGCGGCATCGGTCCAGTGGGCCATCGCGGAGCCCAGCAGCAAACTGCCGACTGCGCCGACGGCCAGTCCGAGCGCAACGGATTTGCCATCGAGCAGGCTGACATGCCGCTTGCCATGAGTCGCGGTCCCCTGGGTCCACTGCCACCAGCCGTAGATCTGCAAACCGGCGTAGATCACTTGCAGCAGCATGTCCGAATACAGCTTCACTTCGAAAAAGATCCAGCTATACAGCAGCACCATGACCAGCCCGATCGGCCAGCACCAAGGGTTCTGTTTGACCGTCAACCAGACGGCAATCACGCCGAGGGCGGCAGCAAACAGTTCAAGCCCGGACATGGAGGTTCCTTGGTGTCGTAAAAATGAGGGGGCGAATTGTACCCGGATTGCGGGGGAATGGGCTTGTTGTGGGGAAGGGGGGCTTGCCAATGCCAGTCAATGAAACGCAATCCCTGTGGGAGCGGGCTTGCACCGCGAAAGCGGTGTGTCAGGTGGCATCGATATTGACTGTGCCGCCGCCATCGCGGGCAAGCCCGCTCCCACAAGGGACAGCGGGAATGCCGGGACGCAGTTACACCCGAAACTGCTTCAGCAACCCGTTCAACTGCTCGCTCAATTCCTTGAGATGAACGCTGGCCACGCTCGACTGCTCGGCCGCCAGTGCCGTGCTGTGGGACAAGCCTGCGGCCTGGGTCACGTTCTGGTTGATGTCTTCCACCACATGGGCCTGTTGCAAGGTCGCACTGGCAATCGAAGCGTTCAACCCATTGAGATTGCGCAAGGCCTGGCCGATGGCATTCAGGCTGGCGCCGGCCAGGCCGGCCTGCTCGATGGTCAGTTGCGAGGCACGGCTGCTGTCGCCAATCACCTTGACCGCCGCTTCCGAATGGCTTTGCAGGCGTTCGATCATCGACTGGATTTCCGCCGTCGACTTTTGAGTACGCTGGGCCAACAGGCGTACTTCATCGGCGACCACCGCAAACCCGCGACCTTGCTCGCCGGCTCGGGCGGCTTCGATGGCTGCGTTGAGGGCCAGCAAGTTGGTTTGTTCGGCGATGGAGCGGATCACTTCCAGAACGCTGCCGATTTGCGTGCTTTCGGCGGCCAGCGTACGAATCACTTCAACGGCTTGATCGATGGTCGACGACAGCTTGTCGATCTGCTGCAGGCTGCCGTCGATATTGACCTGGCCCTGTTGCGCCTGAGACTCGGCATTGCGCATTTCACTGGCCGCGTGTTCGGCATTCTTGGCCACATCCTGCACGCCGTAGGTCACTTCGTTGATCGCGGTCGCCACCAGCTCCATTTGTTGGGATTGTTGCTGGCTGCGTTGCTGGGCTTGCGCGGCATCGTTGCCCAGTTCGCTGGAAGACTGGCCGAGCGCGCCGGCGGACACCTGCAACTGACTGATCACCAGGCGCAGTTTCGCGGTGAAGGCGTTGAAGTGTCGGGCCAGTTGCGTGACTTCGTCCTGACCGTGGGTATCGAGGCTGCGGGTCAGGTCGCTTTCACCGCTGGCAATGTTGGCCATGGCGTTCACGGTTTCCTGGAGCGGACGCACGATGCTGCGGGCAATCATGATCACCAGCAGGGCCATGATCAGCGCAATCACCAGCCCCACAAAAGAGGCCTTCCAGACTTGGGCATGAAACTCGGCCTGCATGTCATCGATGTACACGCCGGAACCGATCACCCAACCCCAGGGCTCGAACAGTTTCACGTAGGAGGTTTTTTCCACCGGCGCGCTGGCGCCCGGTTTCGGCCAGCGGTAATCGACCATGCCGGCACCCTTGGCCTTGGCGATGGCGACCATCTCGTTGAACAGCGCGAAACCGTCGGGGTCGCGGATCGTCGAGAGATTCTGACCTTCAAGTTTCGGATTGGTCGGGTGCATGACCATGACGGGCGTCAGGTCGTTGATCCAGAAATAATCGTTCTGGTCGTAGCGCAAACCGCGCACGGCGGTCAGTGCCTGTTTTTGCGCGGCATCGCGGGTGAGGGTGCCGGCAGTTTCCAGGCCGTGATAGTAGGTGAGGATCCCGCTGGCGGTCTGCACCACGTGCTGGGTCTTTTGGGCCTTGGCCTGATAGAGGTCGTCGTGAATCTGCTTGAGCATCAACACGCCCAACGTCAATAGCATCACCACGGCCACGATCAAGATGAGCCACAAGCGTCGGCTGATCGACACACTGCGCAAGCTGTTCATAACGCGGTTACTCCGGTTTCTTGTTCTTGTAATAAACGATCGCCAGCATCCAATCACACTTTGCCGATCGGGCCTATCCGACTCAGGTCCTATTACGCGGCAGCGTAAACGAGGCTTGTCTGATAGGATTTCGGCCCCGCACGGGAAAACCTGAGCCCAAGTCTTTTTTTCACGCAATTTTTACCGTTTTGCGTGGATCTTGTGCGCGCGGGGATTCAGCTAAGGTTGATCGCAGTTAACGCTTATAAATTATTAACGGAGCATGCCTGGGGGCATTGTTTCTTGGGGGATTGATGGATCTTTGGACGGCCTTTCAGGCATTGATTTTAGGCGTGGTGGAAGGGCTGACGGAGTTCTTGCCCATTTCCAGTACCGGGCACCAGATCATTGTGGCGGACTTGCTCAATTTCGGCGGCGAGCGCGCCATGGCCTTCAATATCATCATTCAGCTCGGCGCGATCCTGGCGGTGGTCTGGCAGTTTCGCCGCAAGATCTTCGACGTGGTCATTGGCTTGCCGACGCAGCCCAGCGCTCGGCGTTTTACCGCGAACCTGTTGATCGCTTTCCTGCCGGCGGTGGTGTTGGGGGTGATTTTCGCCGACTTGATTCACGAGTACCTGTTTAACCCGATTACCGTGGCTACAGCATTGGTCGTGGGCGGGGTCGTGATGTTGTGGGCCGAACGTCGCCAGCATGAAGTGCATGCTGAAAGCGTCGATGACATTACCTGGAAAGACGCTCTCAAAGTCGGCTTCGCCCAGTGTCTGGCGATGATTCCGGGGACTTCGCGTTCCGGTTCGACGATCATTGGCGGCTTGCTGTTCGGGTTGTCGCGCAAAACGGCCACCGAGTTCTCGTTCTTCCTCGCCATGCCAACCATGGTCGGGGCGGCGGTGTACTCGGGCTACAAATACCGTGACCTGTTTGTGCCGGCTGATTTTCCGGTATTTGCCATCGGGTTCGTCACTGCCTTTGTCTGCGCGATGATTGCTGTCCGGGGGCTGCTGATCTTCATTGCCAGTCACAGCTACGCGACATTCGCCTGGTACCGCATTGCGTTCGGTCTGCTGATCCTGGCCACCTGGCAATTCGGTTGGGTCGACTGGACAGCGGTCAAGCCATGAGCGATTCCAGTGCGCGCAACAACAACCCCGGGCGCAAGTCCGGGGGCGCCATTCAGAACCTGCGGCTGAAACTGCTGGTGTTCGTTGTGCTGTGCGCAGTGCCGTTGTTTGGCTCGGTGTCGATGTGGCTGCGCGGGGTGTCGGTGATTCCCCTGGCGGCCTATGGCATCGTCAGCGTGCTGGCGTTTTTCCTGTACTGGAGCGACAAGCACAAGGCCCGCGCCGATAGCTGGCGCACGCCGGAGAACGTCTTGCACGCGGTGGAGTTGGCGGGTGGTTGGCCGGGCGCCTTGCTGGCCCAGCAAGCGTTTCGGCACAAGACCCGCAAAGTCTCGTTCCAGTTGGTGTTCTGGCTCATCGTGCTGATGCACCAGGTGTTCTGGATCGATCAGCTGTTTCTGGGCGCTAACCTGTTTGCATTGTTTTAAAGCACTTTAAAGCAGCAAGCCGACCTGCGTGCGGTTGGGCAACTTGCTCACCACCAGTTGGTGGGAACGTTGCAGCAAGCCTTGCAGCTCTTCGGTGCCCAGCGGGTAGGGCGTTTCCATGATGACCCACTGGGCCCGGGCCAGATACGGCGCCGGGTGAATGCCCGGCCGGTCGCAATGGCCCAGGAACAAGTCCTTGTCGACCTTGAACGCCAGGGACTGTCCCCGCAGGTTCTGCAAGGCAAACATCTTGTTCCCGGCAATCGAAAACACCCGCACGCCACCCCACTTGTAATCCTCCCGCGCGCCGGGCAACGCCAGGCAGTATTGCGCGACATCCTCTTCGCTCATTCGTCCCGCTTTCATAACAGTCTGTCCCCGCAAACATTGAATGATTCGATCAAATGATCGATCCAGGCGCGCACCGCCGGCATCACCCCGCGTCGATGAGGGTAGACGGCTTGCAACCAGCCGCCCGGCAATGACCAGTCGGGCAATAGTTGCACCAGCGAACCGTTTTCCAGCTCTTGCTCGCAATACATCATGGGCAGCATGGTAAAGCCCTGGCCGTTGAGGGTGCAGGCTTTGCGCACGATGAAATCTTCGCAGCCCAAACGCGCCTCAAGGCTCAGGTCGTAGTTTTTGCCCTGTTGATCAAGCATGCGGATGTGCACCATGCGATCGGCCTCCAGAGCGCCGAGCACGGGCAGATTTTTCAGGTCTTCGGGGTGATTGATTTCATGGCCGAGCAAAAATGCCGGGCTGGCAACCATCAGCATCTGAGCCTGACGCAGGCGACGGGTCACCAGCAATGGATCTTCATCACCCAGATCCCGCACTCTCAAGGCAACGTCGATGCCCTCGTTGATCAAGTCAACCCGACGATTGAGCAGCATGACTTCCAGTTGGACCTGGGGGAATTTCTCCAGAAAATTACTGATCACCCCAGGCAGCATTTGATGGGCCAACCCTACGGGGCAGGACACTCGCAAGCGCCCCCGGGGTTCGCTGGACATGCTGGCCACCGCTTCGTCGGCCATTTCGGCCTCCAGCAGCATCGCCTGACAATGGCGCAAGTAGCGCTCGCCCACGGCGGTGAGGTTGAGTTGGCGGGTTGTGCGTTGCAGCAGGCGCGCGCCCAGGCGTTCTTCCAGCTCAGCAATGCGTCGCGACAATCGCGACTTGGGAATCCCCAGTAAACGCCCGGCTGCAGCAAAGCCACCGGCTTCGACCACTTTGGCGAAATAGTAGAGGTCGTTGAGGTCTTGCATCGATTTAATACTCGACTGTTCTATCAGTGGGACGAACTATCGCATTGTTACCGACTAATCAGCCATTGCTTTCGTCGGTAGGATTGTTTCCATCAGATCGCCCGGTGGCGATCCTCACCTTGGAGATCCCACATGAAATTACTGCATATCGATTCGAGCATTCTGGGTGACAACTCGGCTTCCCGTCAGCTGAGCGGCGAAGTCGTCAAAACCTGGCAATCTGCCGAGCCTGACGTTGTGGTGACTTACCGCGACCTGGCCGCCGATGCCATCAGCCATTTCTCCGCCTCCACCCTGGTTGCCGCCGGCACTGCCGCAGAGCTGCGCAACGCCGCGCAACAGCACGAAGCCGATCTGAGCGCGCAGGCCCTGGCCGAATTCATCGCTGCCGATGCCGTCGTGATTGCCGCACCGATGTACAACTTCACTATTCCGACCCAACTCAAGGCCTGGATCGACCGCATCGCCGTGGCCGGTCAGACTTTCCGCTACACCGAAGCTGGCCCTGAAGGCCTGTGCGGCGGCAAGAAAGTCGTGATCGTTTCCACTTCCGGTGGTCTGCATGTCGGTCAGGCGACCGGTGTTGCGCACGAAGATTATTTGAAAGTGCTGTTCGGCTTCCTGGGTATCACCGACATCGAGTTCGTCCGCGCCCATGGCCTGGCCTATGGTGATGAAGTGCGCACCAAAGCCATGAGCGATGCTCAGGCGCACATCAGCGAGCAACTGTTCGCCGCTGCGTAAGGCTTGCATAAAGTCGTAAACAGCCTCGGGCAATACCCCTGAAACTCTGTATTCTGGTCATCGTGATGGCCAGGTACGGAGTTTTTTGTTTCTGGCGGTAATCAGTTTCTGGCCCAGGTTATGCAACCGAGGCTTAACGTCTGCGGTCAGGTAATAAGGTGGGGGCATCCCATGGCACGTCTTTGTGCAACGCTACTGATTTGCCTGCTCGGCAGCCTGAATTCAGTGCATGCCGCGCCTGCGCCGCATCCTCACTGGAGCGTCGGTTTCCATGAGATGACCTTCCTCGATCCACTGGATTTGCAGCCGATGCGCGCCATCGCGTTTTACCCGTCCAGTGAAAAGGAACATTCCAGCACGCTCGAGGGCTATACGGTCGAAGCGGGTGAAGACACCAAAGTCGCCATCGGACGTTTCCCGATGCTGATGCTGTCCCACGGCAACACCGGAACCCCGCTGGCCCTGCACGACCTCGCCACCTCATTGGCGCGAAAGGGCTTTGTGGTGGTGGCGGTGATCCATCCCGGCGACAACTCCAAAGACCACAGCCGCCTCGGCACCTTGAGCAACCTTTATGGTCGGCCGATCCAGATTTCCGAAGCCATTACCGCGACTTTGGGCGACCGGACGCTCGCGCCTTTCGTCAATGCCGAGCAGGTCGGGGTGATTGGCTATTCGGCGGGCGGTGAGACTGCACTGATTCTGTCCGGCGCCACCCCGGATCTGGATCGTCTGCGCCGTTATTGCCAGGAGCGCCCGGATGATCACGATGCCTGCAACACGCAAGGCGAACTGATCGTCGACCGCGACGACTTGCAGCCAGTGGCAGACCCGCGCGTGCATGCCTTGTTGCTGATGGCGCCGCTGAGTCTGAAGTTCGGTCGCCATACCCTGGCCGACGTGCATGTGCCGGTGCTGCTTTACAGCGGTGATGGCGACAAACTGGTGGCGTTCGACAAAAACGCCGCAGCGCTTGCGCGCAAACTGCCAACCGCACCGGACTTCAAATTGCTGGCCGGGGCAGGGCACTTCGTGTTCCTGGCGCCGTGCAACGAAGAACAGATCGCCGCCATGCCGGCGCTGTGTACCGATGCCGACGGCGTCGACCGCAAGGACATTCACCGCAACATGATTTCCGAAGCCGGACGGTTCTTCGCCCATGCCCTGGGCAAGCCCACCCGCGCCGGGATGCAGACCGCCGATCAATAATTTCCCCCACAAGGGATTGCAGGTGTCAGGTCATTGCGCGGTGTTTCAGCAGCAGGGTCAAACCAAGTCCGGTGATCGACAACATCGCCGCACTAAAGAAAATCCACGAATACCCCAGGTTCAACGCCACCGCGCCCATCAGCGGTCCGGCAATCGCCAGCGCCAGATCGAAAAACACCGCATAGGCGCTCAAACCCGCTCCGCGGCTGGAATTGGGCACTTGCTTGATCGCTTCCACCCCCAGCGCCGGATACACCAGCGACAGACCGAACCCGGTCAGCCCAGCGCCGATCAAGGCATAACCCGTCGAGGGCGCCAGCCACAGCAAGACCAGCCCCACGGTTTCAATGGTCATGCAGGCGATGGCGGAGGTGAAGCCACCGAAACGGCTGATGCTGGAGATGAACAACAGCCGCGCCAGAATGAAACAGACCCCGAATACCGTCAGGCAGTAAGCCGCGCCGGTCCAGCCAAGGCTGACGTAATACAGGGTAATAAAGGTAGTGAGCGTGCCGTATCCGATGGACGCCAGGCTCAGGCTCGCGCCGAAGGGGGCAATGCGCCCGAACACCGCCCAGAACGGCAGGCGCTCGCCGCGAATCACCGGCACCGACGGTTTGTTGCGGATCAACAGCAGCGCCAGCAGGGCCAGTAACGACAGCGCGATCCCGAGGCTGGCGAACCCTAGTTCAGCGACCATCACGACCCCCAGTGGCGCGCCGATGGCGATGGCGCCGTACGAGGCGATGCCGTTCCAGGAAATCGAACGCGCCGTATGCTCGGCACCGACCTGGCCCATGCACCAACTGATCGTGCCGACCCCGATCAACCCTTGGGCGATGCCCAGCAATAAGCGGCCAGCGATCAGGATGATCAGGCTCAACAACGGCCAACCTTGCAGCAGGGTCGACAGCCATGTCAGAACGCCGCTCAACGCAATCCCCGACAAGCCGTAAACAATCGCCCGCTTGGTGCCGATGCTGTCCGACAGACGCCCGGCCATGGGCCGGCTGAGCAGGGTGGCCAGGTACTGAGAACCAATGGTCAGCCCCGCCACGATGGCGCTGAACCCCAACTGTTCATGGACATACCCGGGCAACACGGCAATCGGCAGACCGATGCAGAGGAAGGCAATAAAGGTATAGAAAACGATGGAGACGATCTGCAGAGTGATCGCCATGGAGCTTTGCGGGGGCAGTTGCTGCACAGACATGAGAGCTCGTTCGCGGGCGGCGGTAGGAGAACGGCATCATGGCGTGGGTATGAAATAAAAGAAAGCAGGCTAACGATGTGGATTGCAGATCAGCATAAGCCTTCAGTATTTACATCGCTTGTGAGGGACTTCGCGAGCAGGCTCGCTCCCACAAGGGGTAGCGGCGTACACAGAATTTATGTTCACTGGAGATCAACTGTGGGGAGCCTGCTCGCGATGGTCTCAGCACCAAGACCCTTTGGATCTGAAATGCAAAAAGCCCCGTCACCAGGACAGGGCTTTTCAATTGAACTTGCAGCCGTCTTACATCAAAACACCCTGACTACGCAGGTAGTCGTCATAGGTGCCGCTGAAGTCGATCACGCCATCGGCGCTCAACTCGATGATGCGAGTGGCCAGGGACGATACGAACTCACGGTCGTGGCTGACGAAGATCAGCGTGCCCGGGTAGTTCTCCAGCGCCAGGTTCAGCGCCTCGATGGATTCCATGTCCAAGTGGTTGGTCGGTTCGTCCATCACCAGCACGTTCGGCTTTTGCAGGATCAGCTTGCCGAACAACATGCGACCTTGCTCACCACCGGAGATGACCTTGACCGACTTGAGGATTTCATCGTTGGAGAACAGCATCCGGCCGAGGGTGCCGCGAACCAGTTGCTCGCCGCCCTGGGTCCATTGACCCATCCAGTCGAACAGGTTGCAGTCGTCTTCAAAGTCGTGTGCGTGGTCCTGGGCGTAGTAGCCCAATTCCGCGGCGTCGGTCCACTTCACGGTACCGGCATCCGGGGTCAATTCGTTGACCAGGGTGCGCAGCAGGGTGGTTTTACCGATACCGTTCGGGCCGATGATCGCCACGCGCTCGCCGGCTTCAACCTGGAAGCTGAAGTCCTTGAACAGCGGCTTGCCGTCGAAGCCTTTGGCCATGCGCTCGACGATGACCGCCTGACGGTGCAGCTTCTTGGTTTGTTCGAAACGGATGAACGGGCTCACACGGCTCGAAGGCTTGACTTCGGCCAGTTGGATCTTGTCGATCGCCTTGGCGCGGGAGGTCGCTTGCTTGGCTTTCGAGGCGTTGGCCGAGAAGCGGCTGACGAACGATTGCAGCTCGGAAATCTGCGCCTTCTTCTTGGCGTTGTCCGACAGCAATTGCTCGCGGGACTGGGTCGCCACGGTCATGTACTCGTCGTAGTTGCCCGGGAACAGACGCAGTTCGCCGTAGTCCAGGTCAGCCATGTGGGTACACACGCTGTTCAGGAAGTGACGGTCGTGGGAGATGATGATCATCAGGCTGGAGCGCTGGGTCAGAATGTTTTCCAGCCAGCGGATGGTGTTGATGTCCAGGTGGTTGGTCGGTTCGTCGAGCAACAGCACTTCAGGATCGGAGAACAGTGCCTGCGCCAGCAACACGCGCAGTTTCCAGCCCGGGGACACTTCGCTCATCGGGCCAAAATGCTGCTCGATGCCGATACCCAGACCCAACAGCAATTCACCGGCGCGGGATTCGGCGGTGTAGCCGTCCATTTCGGCGAATTCGGTTTCCAGTTCGGCCACGGCCATGCCGTCTTCTTCGGTCATTTCCGGCAGCGAGTAGATGCGGTCGCGCTCGGCCTTGACCTTCCACAGCTCTTCGTGACCCATGATCACGGTGTCGATCACGGTGAATTCTTCGTAGGCGAACTGGTCCTGGCGCAATTTACCCAGACGCACGTTCGGCTCGAGCATGACCTGGCCGCCGGACGGCTCGAGGTCGCCACCGAGGATTTTCATGAAGGTCGACTTGCCGCAACCGTTGGCGCCGATCAGGCCGTAGCGGTTACCGGCGCCGAATTTGACCGAAACGTTTTCGAATAGCGGCTTGGCGCCGAACTGCATCGTGATGTTAGCTGTGGAGATCAATTACTTTACCTATCAATGGGTTGCGAGCTGCGCATTTGGCGCTTGGGCCATTCCTGGGACATTCTGGAGTTTCTCTCCATCTCTTCCCAGTCACCGCTAGAGTTCAACCAGCGCGCATAAGTCGAGAGCAGCATCTGGACGCGGTGTCCAAGCTGTTGGGCAAAAAGGCGGGATTCATGCCAGACATTGCGCATATTGTCGCATATGTGTGACGGCAGTTGTACGGTGGGCGATAACGTGTCGCAGGCTTCTTCAAGGTTCGGTCCCGGTTTGTGCAGAACCGGGGGCTGGCTGGGAGGTCGTTCATCCTGGATAGGCCGGGGAGCGTAGAGCTGCCTCGATGTTATTTTTGTTCAGCGTTGTGTTCGGGACACTTGGCGTGGCTCTGGGTAAAGTCAGCACCGCTTGCCCGGCCTCGTGTGTTTCAGATGGATTACTGAATGGCCAGCACTTGGTCAGGGTGGGCACCTCTTCAGATTCGTCTCTCCATACCACGCGTGACAGCAGAAAGTGGGGAGGGGTCTATTCTTCTTCGTCAGGGCTCGGGTTTCCGGGCGTGCTGGCGCTTCGTCTTGCAGATACTCTTCCTGGTTCTTGCCCAAGACGCGCTCCTCGCCCGCCGTTACGCTGGAAAGCAGGCAACGTGAGAACGCAAATGGCCTCTCATCATGGGTGGGATCAAAATGAAACTGATTTTGGTGATGCTTGTTGTGGGTCTGTTGGCTTGGAAGTTTTCCCCTGAACTACAGTCCTGGGCTACGGCTCAACTATCGAATCCCAAAGAAATCGCTACAGTCGTGACTGCGCCGAAGCCTGTTTCAGCGCCATTCAAATGTGATGGGCGCAAATATTGTTCACAGATGACCTCGTGCGCAGAGGCCAAAAACTTTCTGCAAAATTGCCCAGGAATGAAAATGGACGGCGACAACGACGCAATCCCCTGTGAGTCGCAGTGGTGCCAATGACTATTTGCCGCTCAGCGACAGGCTTAATGATTTAAGAAAAAATTTTAAATGGGGGCGTTTTGAAACCCGATTTTCTGACTGAACGTCTGGCTTGCCGCACGCTGAACAGCGTGCGACAAGCCAGACTGACCCGATCGGGATCTAAAGCAAATAACCAGCGGCTTGTCCGGGATGGTTGTCCTGCCCTCCAGTAATGAGGTGCAGTGGAATGTGTTGTTGGTCATCGATAGACGGGATTTCGAAACTTCCCACTATTTGAAGGTGCCGCTCACTCAGCCCGGTCGACTCTTCTTCTTTTGCCTTAGCCATTCTCGCGTGGTTCGCTGCGATTTCATTGAGAGTTGACACGTTACATCTCCCGGTGACTGACCAAGCGTATCGCTGGAGTCCTAAGCGTTGATTTAATTGCCGCCGCGTCAGAATTATGTCGCTCTGGGGCTGCTAGGTCGGCCTTTGCAAAGCCTAAGCCAGACGGGGCCGCGTATTGAGTGTCGTGTTTACATATTCGACGGATGGTGGTATGGCATGGGGCTACTATCGGGAGAGCGGTTCGCATTACCGGCCGAGCCGCGCTACTAATAACGTGGACACATTTTCACAGTTGAAGGTTAACTATTAGTTACAAGGTGTGGCTAAAATGCCATCTTTGACCCCATGCCGACCGTCGGCATGGCTCAAGAACGCGCCATCGGGACGCAGTTTTGTTCACTTCTGACGTGTGACGATTTTCGTGAAACTTATTATTGCCGCTATTTATGTCATCTCCGTCGCGTATGTTCACTTGCGCGGAAAGGTGCGCCACAAATTAGGCCGTCAGTTAAGCGACCACTCGACGTTTCTGGCGCCGGTCAATTGCTTCCTTTATCTGTTCTCCAAAACGCCCAACAAGCCTTATCTCAATCCGGCAGACTTTCCCGACTTGAGCCCTTTGCAGGCTCATTGGGAAGAGATTCGCGCTGAAGGCCAGAATTTGCTCAAGGCCGGGGAGATCAAACGTTCCAATCAGTACGACGACGTTGGTTTCAACTCGTTTTTCAAAAGTGGCTGGAAGCGTTTCTACCTCAAATGGTACGGCGACAGTCACCCGTCCGCCGCAAAGCTCTGCCCGCGCACGACTGAACTGGTGCAAAGCATCGGCTCGATCAAGGCCGCGATGTTCGCCGAACTGCCGCCGGGTTCGAAACTGGTCCGTCACCGCGATCCGTATGCCGGTTCTTACCGTTACCACTTGGGGCTGGAAACGCCGAACGACGCCGGTTGCTACATCAACGTCGATGGTGAGAACTACCATTGGCGCGATGGCGAAGCGGTGATGTTCGATGAGACCTTCATTCATTACGCCGAAAACACCACTGCGCAGAACCGCATCATCCTGTTCTGTGACATCGAGCGGCCGATGAAGTATCGCTGGGCGGCGGCGTTCAACCGTTGGTTCAGCCGTACGGTGATGGCAGCGGCGGGGGCACCGAACGATGCGGGCGACAAGGTCGGTGGCATCAACCGCTTGTTCGCCAGAATCTACAAGATTCGTCTGCGTGGCAAAGCGCTCAAGAAGCGTAACCGTACTCGCTACTACTTGGAGAAATGGGCGGTTTTTGGCGGGTTACTGGCGATTTTTGTTTTGATCTGAGTTTTGCGTTGTGGCGCATGACGCCATCGCGAGCAGGCTCGCTTGTATGGTAGGACTTGAAGGGAGGAGGAGGGACAAGGCTCGATTCTGACTGTTGACGCAGTACAGACCGTGGGAGATTTCGCCCCTCCTCCTTTCACCCAAGCGCCGATAAAGAATGCATCTGGCTAGACCGACGATAGGAACAAGCCTGCGCCTCTGGGTGAGCCCTTCAAGTGCTCAAACCTTATCCCGGAGGAAATCCTGTGGCAATGCCGGTCTCTCTATCAAAACCGATCGTAGGTGTGGATGTCGCCAAGAATGAACTGGTGATTTATCAGTCTGATGGTGATTTTCTTGAAGAGATTCCCAACACCAGAACATCCATCAAGCAGTGGCTGAAGGCGTTGTCGGGGACGGTGGCTATTGCCATTGAGGCGACCAACATTTACCACCTGGACTTCGCTGATCTGGCCTATGAGGCCGGTTGCACGATTTACATGGTGGGAGGCTATGAACTCAAACATTATCGCGAAGGCGTGAAGATCCGTGCCAAAACCGACGCCCTGGATGCCAAGCTGCTGGCTCGTTACCTGAAGAACGAAGCCGAGGAGTTGCGTCCTTGGACCCCGCCCTCACCGCTGTACCGCCAGCTCCTGAGCCTTTTCCGCCGTCGCGCAGCCTTGGTCCAGGCCAGGGTCGGCCTGGTGCAGAGCTGGTCGAATGAACCGCTGCTCAAGGCGGCTTTTGCCGAGCAAGTGAAGTCCATGCAGCAGCTTGAGACGCTGATCGAAAAGACGATCAACGATCAGCTCAAAGAAGCTGGTTTGCTCGGTCAATTGAAGCGCTGCCTGAAAGTTGGGGGTATTGGATTTTTGACTGGGGCCCGCTTGATAACTGCATTTCAGCGAGGAGATTTTAGAAACGCGGATGCATTTATCGCCTTCCTGGGCATGGATTTACGGGTGGCGAAATCAGGACAGAAGGACGCTCGCCGCAGTTTGACCAAGCGCGGCGACCCCGAGGCCCGCCGGCTTCTGCACAATGCAGCGATGTCGGCTAGCCGTACGAAAGCCTGGAAAGGGTATTACGAAGAACAAAGAACGCGGGGTTTCAGCACCACTCAGGCGCTGGTAATGCTGGCTCGCAAGCTGGCTCGGGTCGTATTCGCCCTGCTGAAAGGACAGAGCGAATATCAACCCAAAGCCGGTTGAGGGCTTCCCCTCAACCATAGAATCTCCCACAGTATCCGCATCGAATACAAATTCTGCGAACGCCGCCGAACCTGTGGGAGCGGGCTTGCCCGCGAAGAGGCCGGTATTTTCCCTGCAAAACTTATGGATGTCCCAGGAGGTCAACCGCTAGACCGTTTCGTGGGTTTTTTCTGCGCAGCAGATTTGGCTTTAGTAGCCCCTTTACCGCCGCCCTTGCCACCAAGACTGCGTTTGAGCAGTTCGGTCAGATCGATGACATCGGCGGTTTTACGCACCTCTTCACCCGTCACGGTTTCGACATCTTCGATCTTGCCTTCATTCGCCTTCTTCTCGACCAGCGCCATGATCTTGTCTTCGAAACTGTCGCGGTACTCTTCGGGCGTCCAGTCGGCACTCATGTCCTCCACCAGTCGTTTGGCCATCTCCAGCTCGCCTTTGGCCAGATCCGGCTTGGTCACTTCACTGCCCAGTTCCAGTTGAGCAATGCTGCGCACTTCGGCGGGCCAGCGCAGCATCACCAGCACCATGGCTGATTCCAGCGGCATGAGGGCCGCCAGGTGCTGGCGCGAATGCAACACCACGCGGGCCAGGGCGACCTTATCGGTTTTGCTGAGGGTTTCGCGCAACAGCGCATAGACCTTGCCGCCGCGTTTGTCCGGCGCCAGGTAGTAGGGCGTGTCGATGTTTTGCAGGGGGATTTGCTCGCTGGCGACAAAGGCAAAAATGTCGATGGTTTGGGTCGACAGTGGATGAGCCGAGCGAATCTCCTCTTCACTGAGCACCACGTAACGTCCTTTTTCGTACTCGATCCCTTTGACGATGTGCTCTTGGGTGACTTCCTTGCCGGTGGCCTTGTTGATGCGCTTGTAGCCGACCGGGTCCATGCTGCGGCTGTCGAGCCATTTGAAGTCGATCCCGCGCGAAGACGTCGCTGAAACCAGCGCAACGGGAATGTGCACCAGACCGAAACTGATTGCGCCTTTCCAGATTGCCCGTGCCATCGTCGTGACCTCGTCGTTGATGTTCAGGTGACCTGTGGCCAAGGGCAAAAGTTTCAGTCGGCGGCGGCCCGGTCCTGCGGGCGGATCGGCGGTGCGGTTAACTCGTGTTACATGTTGCGGGGGAGGTTTTAGTTAACAAATCCGAACCCTGGGCGTAGCGTGGCTCTATTCATCCATGAAGCGTGGCATGCTCATTTAGAGAGGTCCTCATGAACCGATGTGTGCTCGGCGTCATCGCGCTGGCATTGAGTGGCGTGCTAAGCCCTTTGGCGCTGGCAGACGCCGCATCGTCGTCTTCGCCCTTGCTGCTGGCGCAGAACCTGCCGGGAAGCAACAACAATCCCTACAACAGCCCGATTCGCCGGGCCAATCCCAACAGCATGCAAGGCACGCAACCCAATATCCCGGTAATCCGCGGGCCAAACACGGTGCCTGTGCCACGACCGCCAACGCTCGATAATGGTGGTATCGGCAACCGCTATCCGCAAGATCGACAGGCTCCCGCCAGCCAACCGAAATTCATTCCCAATCCACCGCCCCGGGACTCGAACCGCAACTACCGTTGAACGGCAGGACAGAGGTCTTGCCAGCCATTTTGACGACAAAAGGAATCGTGCATGTTGCGTAAAACCGTCTTGGCCACCTTCTGTGCCAGCGCATTATTTACAGTCACGGCGCCCGTTTTCGCGGCACCGATACAGGATATGAAAAGCGAGCAGGGCACCCTTGAGCTCACGCCGATCGTTAAAGGTCTGGACCACCCTTGGGCGCTGGCGTTTCTGCCTGACCGCCAAGGGATGCTGGTGACCGAACGGCCCGGCAACCTGCGGCTGGTCAGTGCCGACGGCAAACTCTCGGGTCCGCTCAATGGCGTGCCTCAGGTCTGGGCCAAGGGGCAGGGCGGATTGCTCGATGTGGTGTTGTCGCCCTATTTCAAGCAAGACCGCATGGTCTATCTGTCTTACGCCGAAGGGGGCGGTGAGGGCGGCAAGGCCGGCACGGCAGTCGGTCGCGGACGGTTGTCGGAAGACCTGACGGCGATCAAGGATTTCAGGGTGATCTTCCGTCAGGAGCCCAAGCTTTCCGTCGGCAATCATTTCGGCTCACGACTGGTGTTCGACCGTGACGGTTATCTGTTCATCACCCTGGGCGAGAATAACGACCGGCCCACGGCGCAAGATCTCGACAAGCTGCAAGGCAAGGTCGTGCGGCTCTATCCGGATGGCAAGGTGCCGCAAGACAATCCCTTTGTCGGGCAAAAAGGCGTTCGCCCGGAAATCTGGTCTTACGGCCAACGCAACCCGCAAGGCGCGGCACTCAATCCCTGGAGCGGCACGCTCTGGGAAAACGAGCACGGCCCACGGGGCGGCGACGAGATCAACATCATCGAGCGTGGCAAAAATTATGGCTGGCCGATGGCAACCCACGGCATCAACTATTCTGGCCTGCCGATCCCGGAAGCCAAGGGCGAAACCGCCGAAGGTACCGTGGGCCCGCACCATGTCTGGGAAAAATCCCCCGGCCTCAGCGGCATGGCCTTCTATGACGGCGATCGCTTCAAGGCCTGGCAGCACAACGTGTTTATCGGGGCGCTGGTGAGTCAGGAGCTGATTCGCCTGCAGTTCGAAGGCGACAAGGTTGTTCACGAAGAGCGGTTGCTGGGTGAGCTCAACAAACGGATTCGTGATGTACGGCAGGGGCCGGATGGTTATCTGTATTTGCTGACCGATGAAGATGACGGGGTGCTGTACAAGCTTGGCCTGAAGTAATACGCATAATCTGTGGCGAGGGAGCTTGCTCCCGCTGGGGTGCGAAGCGCCCCCATGCAATCGACTGCTTCGCACTCGAACGGGAGCAAGCTCCCTCGCCACAGGTTTACTCACGCCGATAGAGAATCACCGCAGCCCGCAGCTTGCCTCGTCCGAAACTGCACATTTTGTCGAATTCCCCATGGCTGACCGGCAAGTGCTGGCAGTCGATCGGCTGACGATGCTGGCTGTGATCCACATCCGGATCGTGCAGGTAGACAAACTCTTCATCGCAATCGGTGACGATCACCCAGTGCGGCGCCTTGGAACGGGTCAGGCGATAGCTGCTGATCAATACCAGCGGCTGTCCGCCATCGTGCAGTAACCGTGGCAGATCCAGTGGTCCGCCGATCATTCGTTCCACGTCGGTGGCTTGCAACTGCGCCGTGAACGCCTCGTGTACCAGGCGCATTACGTCTTTTTTATGCGCATCGCGCACGCCGTCGAGAAACAGCGGCCCGGCCATGCTCAGTTGCAGCCGCACCCGAAAGCCACGCCGCCACGCTGCCAGCGCCAGACCTTGAGGGCTGCAGCCACCGTGGCCAGACGTCATGAACACCGTGGTCGCCTCGCGCCAGATTTGCAGTTCTTCACCGCGCTCCAACGCTCGATCGTCTTGCAGCGCGCCCATGGCCATCAGCAGGCAGGCCGGGCCACAGGTGAACTCGGTGGTCTGCGGGTAGTAAGGCACCTTGATGTTGCGTGAATCGCGGTGCTGGAGGATACGTTTTTCCAGGCGCAGCGCGTCGGCATGGTCTTGGTAATAGTCGTGAATCAGCGCAAAACGCCGGTAGCCGTTACGCTCATACAGAGCAATTGCCGTTGGATTGTCGATGCGCACTTCCAGCCGCAGGTAGGCGCAGTCATGCTCAATGGCGCAGGCCTCGACACGTTCGAGCAATTGCTTGCCCAGTCCACTGCCGCGAGCATCAAGGGCTATCGCAATCGAGTACAGGCGCGCCAATGAAGTGCCCCGGTGAAATAGCACCACCGCATAGCCCACCAATTGCTCGCCTCGTTGGGCCACCAGCAGTTGCCCGTGAGCCCGAGTAATCATCCATTGAAAACTGCGACTGTTGAGCCGGTCCGTGGTGAAACATTGCTGTTCGAGTGCCAGCAGTGACGGTATATCTTCAACTACCGCCAAGCGAAAAACAGGATTCATATAACCGCCGTAAAAGTTGCGTAACGAAACGGGACTTTCGAAAAAGTTCGTGCTTAATAGGAAAGGTCTTGTTCTTTAATGGATCAATCACTATGTCAGCGGTACAAGGTCATTGGCGCGAAGTATCTGAGCAAACGTTACCAACAGCAATAACTTCCACAAACTATTTAAATGGCTCGATAAGAACTTCCAGCCAGTTGATGATCATCGTCGAACGCAAGGAAGACTGGGCCTCCTATTTCCCCAGTGAAGACATCGTCACTGCCCAGGAATACCTCGAACAGACCCGCGATAACGAGCAGGGCAAGCGGGTTCAGGTGATTAACCTGTGCCGCAGCTACAAGTACCTCGGGCACGGTTATTACTGCTCGCTGCTGGCCGAAGCGCGGGGGCACAAGGTTATACCGTCGGTGCGGACTATCAGCGAGCTGACTCGAAAATCCCTGTATGGGCTGGCCCTGGATGATCTGGATAAAACCCTGGAAAAGGCCCTCAGCAATCATCTTTACAGCGATACCGAAGGATTTACCCTGACACTGTATTTCGGCAAAACCGCTATCGAGCCATTGCAGGATCTGTCTCGACAGTTGTTCGAGGTTTTTCCTTGTCCGATATTGCTGGTTGAGTTTCGTCGAACTAACGGTTGGCACATCGAAGGTGTAAAGTTTGGCGCCTTGCATAAGTTGCGTGAAGATCAGGAAGATCAATTCGCTAATGCGCTCGACAGTTTCAGTCGCAAGATCTGGCGCATGCCGCGCTCCAGGCGATTGGCCCGTTATGACCTGGCCATTCTGCACGATCCGCAAGAAGCATTGCCACCCTCCAATCCCAAGGCTTTGGACAACTTCGTCAGGGTTGGCAAGACACTAGGTATCGACGTCGAGCTGATTGAACGCAAGGACTACGCCCGAATCGCCGAATACGACGGGCTCCTGATCCGCGAGACAACGAGCGTCGACAACCACACCTACCGCTTCGCCAAAAAGGCCGAGAGCGAAGGTTTGGTGGTGATGGATGACCCGGCGTCGATCCTGCGCTGCACCAACAAGGTTTACCTGACTGATTTGCTCAAGAGCCATCAGCTGGGCATGCCCGCCACTGAAATCCTCTACAAGGAACGACCGGAAGATTTCGAGCGGGTAGGCGAGCGTCTGGGGTTTCCACTGGTGTTGAAGATCCCCGACGGTTGTTTCTCAAAGGGCGTCATCAAGGTCGAAAGCCAGCAAGCCTTGCTTGACGCCACCGCCGAACTGTTCGAACACTCGGTGTTGCTGCTGGCCCAGGAATTTTTCTACACCGAATACGACTGGCGCATTGGCGTGCTCAACCGCAAGCCGATCTTTGCCTGCCAGTACTTCATGTCCAAGGGCCATTGGCAGATCTACAACCACAAAGCCAAAGGCCAGGACATCAACGGCGAATGCCGCACCCTGGCGGTTCACGAAGCGCCGCGAGCGGTGGTTGAACTGGCGGTGAAAACCGCGAATCTCATCGGCGACGGCCTCTACGGCGTCGACCTCAAACAGTCCGGCGACAAAGTGGTGGTGATCGAAGTCAACGACAACCCGAACATGGACGCCGGCATCGAAGACGCCTACTTGCAGGACGATTTGTATTCCCTGGTGCTGGAAGAGTTTGTCCGTCGGCTGGAGCTCAAGCGCCGCGGCCAGGCCTGGTGAGCGGCCGATGATCAAAAGCTTTGAACTGAGCCATGGCGCCCTGCACGCGGTCGAACGGCTGGACGCCGACGTGATGCTGTTCAGCAACCCCGATGCGGCCGAGCGGGATCTGTTGCACAGCCATTTCAAACTCGATGAACACGCTCTGGCCTCAGCCCTGGACCCCGACGAGGTGTCACGCATCGAGTTCCACCCCGACAACCTGTTCCTGATCTGGAAACGCCCGGAAAACTACTCCGGCGGCGGCAGCCTGGCCTTCGAAGTGTCATCCTGCGGCTTGCTGTTTTCCCCGGGGCGTCTGCTGGTGATCGCCACCGACGACTCACCGCTCAGCGGCCTCGGCACGCGGCAGTCACTGAAGACACCACTGGATGTGTTGCTCGACCTGTTGTTCAACAACATTCATCACTATCTGGGGCACCTCAAGGTGATCAAGATGGTTGCCCGGGAGTTGCAGCAAAAATTCAATGCCTCGATGCAGAACCAGCATCTGGTCCAGATGTTCAACCTCAGCGAAAGCCTCATCTATTACATCAACGCCATTCACAGCAACGGCGCGGTCCTGACCCGGCTGCGTAATCATGCGGCGAAGGAACACTTCAGCGCTGAAGCCATCGGTTTGATCGACGATCTGATTATCGAGAACAACCAGTGCTACAAGCAGGCGGAAATCTACTCCACGGTGTTCTCCGGGCTGATCGACGCGCGCGGCAACCTGATGAACAACAGCATGAACAACCTGCTGCGCAAACTGACGCTGATCAACGTGGTGTTTCTGCCGTTGAACCTGGTTGCGAGCATTGGCGGTATGTCCGAGTTCAGCATGATGACCACTGGCACGCCGTGGTGGATTTCCTATCCGTTGTTTCTGACGGCGATGATGCTGGGAGCGGGAGTGATGGTGATTGGCCTCAAGCGCCTGGCGAAGTGACTTCGGCGGCTGTCAGATCGCCTGCAAGTCCGCTCCCACATTTAATCTCTGGTGTTCACAAATTATGTGTTCACGGAAGATCTAATGTGGGAGCGAGCTTGCTCGCGAAGGCAATCTCAACAGCACAACAACTCCTGGATCAGGCCTCTTGAGCTGCCTCGCTAGAGTTTTTCCGCTCCTGAAGCCCCCGCACCACCAGGTACAACAACGGCCCGACCGATACAAAAACCGCCGTCACCACCAGATAGGGAACCACCGACAACCCCGACTGCCCACGCTGGCGCGCATCCTTGTACATCCAGATACCGGCAAGGGTCGCCAACAGGTATAAATCGATCACCACCTGCGCGGTATCGGGCCGCGACATCAGGCTGATGCCGAAGTCGAGCAACGACTGCTCCGCCTGCAGCATCACCGAAACGGTGTAGCCGGCGAAGGCGATCAGGGCGATGAGGGGCAGGGCGACAGACTTCATGGTTTCCTTCCTTGGACGATGAACAGAATCGCCAGTCTACAGCGGCCCTTGAAAATTGGCCATTGACTTGCCATCAGCCTCCGGCTAATTTCCAGCCATGACTTCCACCGTATTGCGCTGCCAGCCAAGCATTATTACCGCCATTCCTTATTTGGCGGGCTAGCTCACGACTGCAGCACCCAACCCGCCCTAGAGGCGGGTTTTTACTTTCTGTCTCTTGGGTTTTGAGCTTACCGGGCGCATGCAACCGGCGTAGGAGCTGCCGACCGCGTAAACCCGGATACCAAGGAGACGACCATGAACAGTACCCCCGCCCAGCAGAGCTTGCTTGAGCACTACGTGAAAAAGATCCTCGCCGCGCCGGTTTACGAACTCGCCGTGCGCACGCCGTTGCAAGCGGCTCCGGCCTTGTCCCAGGC
This sequence comes from Pseudomonas sp. F-14 TE3482, assembly GCF_053629455.1. Taxonomy (NCBI): domain Bacteria; kingdom Pseudomonadati; phylum Pseudomonadota; class Gammaproteobacteria; order Pseudomonadales; family Pseudomonadaceae; genus Pseudomonas; species Pseudomonas sp. F-14 TE3482. The sequence goes on along the minus strand of NZ_JBRJII010000001.1, from coordinate 4,929,813 downwards.
GTTGGGCAATCAGATCCTGCTCAAGCGCGAAGACCTGCAACCGACGTTTTCCTTCAAGATCCGTGGCGCCTACAACAAACTGGTGAACCTGAGCGATGAACACAAGGCTCGCGGCGTAATCACGGCCTCGGCGGGCAATCATGCCCAAGGCGTAGCGTTGGCGGCCCGCGAGCTGGGGATCGGCGCAACCATCGTCATGCCCTGTACGACGCCGGAATTGAAGGTGCTCGGGGTTCGCAGTCGAGGCGCCGAAGCGCTGCTGCACGGCGAGAGTTTTCCGTATGCCCTGGAATACGCGCTGAGCCTGGCACAGCAAACCGGTCGCACCTTTGTCTCGCCCTTCGACGACCCGGACGTGATTGCGGGGCAGGGCACCGTCGCCATGGAAATCCTGCGCCAGCACCAAGGGCCGCTGGACGCGATCTTCGTTCCGGTGGGCGGTGGAGGCTTGATCGCCGGCATTGCCGCGTACATCAAATACCTGCGCCCTGAAGTGCGCATCATCGGCGTCGAGTCGGAACATTCCGCCTGTTTGCAGGCTGCATTACAGGCCGGCGAACGGGTTGTGCTGCCAACCGTCGGCACCTTCGCCGATGGCGTGGCCGTCGCTCAGATCGGCGCCCATGGCTTCGAGGTCTGTCGGTTTTGCGTCGACGAGGTAATGATCGTCAGCAACGACGAACTCTGCGCCGCGATCAAGAATATCTACGACGATACCCGCTCGATCACCGAACCTTCCGGCGCCCTGGCCGTGGCCGGGATCAAGCAGTACGTGGCGCGAACCGGCGCTCGGGGTCAGACCCTGGTGGCCATCGATTCGGGCGCGAACATCAATTTCGACAGTTTGCGGCATGTGGCCGAGCGCGCCGCGTTGAGCGGCGTGTTGGCGTGAGGGCTGGTCCGATTATTCCTGAACGGCTTTCTCGACATGGCTCGACGCCGACCAGACCCGGTAGCGCACTTCGACGTCCTTGGGCACGTAGAGCACGATCGGCAATTTGCTGTTGTAGCGCAGTCTGAAACCGTCACCGACCACCGGCACGAAGTCCTTTTTGCGCTTGCCATCCGGGCAGGCCATCAGCGTGCTCATTGGGCCGGTGACTTTTTCCAGCCGGTAAAACGGATAGCCCCAGCCTTCGAGATTTTTCTCCTCGAGCATGCCGCCCAGGCGCTGACGGTTGCAGTCGACGGAGAGGGTCTTGCCGGCCAGGATCTCGACTTGATAACCGTCTTCCTGTTGTTGCGGGGCGAGGTGAATGACCTGGCGGGTAAAACCGCTCTCAGGCTTGGGATACGGCGCGACGTCTTCGAGGGTTGCGGCGTGGGCTACGGACGACAAAATGGAAACTATCAGCCCGACGGTCGTGTTAAGCGGCAAAGCACCCATGATGCCTCCTTGCGTGTGTGTGGGGTCAGCGGATACTGAATGGATGGGCCGCATTCTCACTGCCGTCCTCAGCCAATGCAAACCCACCATCGGTGGTGTTTGCAAAATGCAGGTCTTGAAGCAGACCTTTCTTGCATTTTGCATTTTGCATTTTGCATTTTGCATGACGCGATGTGTTGCCATTTCTCCCAAAGCCTTGATTTGCCGACGAGGCGCAGGGCGAAATCTCGGGCATGTTTTATGCTGAAGCTGTCTTGAGCTGACCACGATCATTACTGAGTCAGCGCTGAAACAAGAAGACGGTTGGGACGTTGGAACAATGAGGTTCCCCAAGGAAGAAAAACAACGGGCGATTTGAGCTCCGACCGACATTGATTTTTGATTGGCAATCTCACAATACCGAGAGGGTGGCCATGTTTCTTTCTGCCTTGGAACTACGCAATATCATTGAGAGCAGTTTTCTCCCGAAACGCTGCCAATGCACGCTGTCGCCGAACCTGTCGATGACCGTCAAGGTGTATTCGGACGTCGAGACTGACCACCTCGACCTGATCGTCACTGGCATAGACGCCCATCACCTCAACGGGTGCCGGGAAATCAATAATCTGATCGCCGAGTTACGCAGCGACCTTGAGCACAACAGGCGCAGCGAGCTCGAGCTGTTGCACCCGACGTCAAAAGCCCATTAACCGGCCGTTTCACCCAGTTCGACCGATACGCGCCGGGTCTGGATAAACCCCAGACCCAGCGCCAATTCCACCAGGATCGCCAGCAAAATACCCGGCCCGGCATGACCATTGAGCCATTCGCCGAAGCCCAGTGCCGCCAAACCGAAACATCCCACCATAAAGCCGCTGCACATTGCGCTTCGCGCTGCCGAGGGCGGGGCCTGCCGCACCAGATAAAACATCACCCCCAATGCGCCGAACAGCACTGCACTGCGCCGGGCGATAAAGCCCGCCGCGGACGAATACTCGATACTCCAGATCGCCAACAACCCTTGCGGCATCAAACCCCAGACCAGCGCCAGCAGAAAACAAAGTGCGGCGGTGAACGTCGACAGCGTGCGAAACGAGAACTGCATGGCGAATCCTTGCGGCAGTGAGGGAAGCGCCAGAGCTTAGCGCCAGAACCCTCACAGCACTACTGTCAGTTCTGATAGCTGCACGCGTCAGACAGTTTTTGGTACGTAATTTCCGCAGGCTTACCCGATGTGTCGATGTACTTCATGTTGGCCGTCACCACTTGGCATTCCTGCGTTTGCGGTTCAGTCAGGGAAATGACCTTGGCCACCCGCAGTTGCATGCCGTAGTGATAAGGCACGGCCTGGGAGGACGACGTCTCGTTTGCCTGAGCAAGCCCGGCGAACGCGGTGCAGGCGAGGGCGGTGGTTATCAGCAGTGTTCGCGTGTTCATGGTGAATCTCCAGTGCAGAGGGGAAATGAGTTCGACTGAAGAACGTCGAACCTGCCGCACTGGGCGTCAGAGGAGCTGAGGGCGTGCGGTCCAGTAAAGTTTTGGACCATGGGGTTAAGCGATGGTTAACCGGGTTGTATGCCGCCTGTCGCGAGAACGAGTTTCGGCTCTTCCTGACCGCCCCACGCCCCGGCATTCACCAGATTAGCCGGCCGCTCCCCAGCCAAAGCCGCCAACAGATTATCCACCGCACACCGGGCCATCGCCTCCCGCGTCTCATGCGTCGCCGACCCGATGTGCGGCGTCGCCACCACGTTGTTCAACTGCAATAACGGCGAGTCATTGCCCAGCGGCTCACGCTCAAACACATCCAGCCCCGCCGCGCGAATCCGCTTGTGCCGCAACGCCTCGATCAGCGCCTGCTCATCCACCACCTTGCCCCGGGAAATATTGATGAAGATCGTTTCGGGGCGCATCAGGGCGAACTGTTCAGCGCCGATCATCCCTTCGGTTGCAGCGGTCAACGGTAACGTCAGGCAAACGAAATCGGCCTGCTGCAGCAGATCGCTCAAGCTGCGGTATTGCGCGTTGAATCGCTGCTCCACCGCCGGTTTTGGCGAATGGCTGTGATACACAACCGGCATGCCAAAACCGAAATGCCCGCGTTGCGCCAGCGCCTCACCGATCCGCCCCATGCCAATAATGCCCAGCGTCTTGCCGTGTACATCGCTGCCGAAATGCGCCGGGCCGATGTTGCGGCTCCACTGGCCGGCGCGAACCATAGTGGCCAGTTCCACCACGCGTCGGGCGGTGGCCAGGATCAGCGCGAAACCGGTGTCGGCAGTAGTTTCGGTCAACACGTCAGGGGTATTGCTGAGCAGGATCCGGCGCTCGGTCAGGTAATCGATGTCGTAGTTGTCGACGCCGACGGACACGCTGGCAATGGCTTCCAGGTTCGGCGCCAGATCCAGTAACCCGGCGTCCAGTTTGAGACTGGCGCCGAGCAATCCTTGGGCACGGGGCAGGGCCCGGCGCAGTTGCGCCAAGCCCTCTGCGTCGAGGCTGTCGATCAGCGTCACCTCGGTCTGCTCATGCAAGCGAGCCATCAGCAGCGGCGAGAGTTTCTTGTACAGCACAACCTGCTTTTTCATCGTTGTCATCTCTATATCAAATCAAGAATGAGCCACCATCGGCCGCGCCACAGCGACCCGGTCACTGGCGCCGGGCTTGAGGAAAATCGTCAGCACCACCGATAGCAGCAACGCGCCGCTCATCAGCAGATAAGAGGCACCGGGTGATCCGGTGGAGCTGTTCAGGTAACCCACCAGATAAGAGCCGCCAAACGAGCCGAGTGCGCCCATGCTGTTGATCAGTGCCATGGCGCCCCCGGCGACGTTAGCGGGGAGGATTTCCGGGACGATGGCGAAAAAAGGCCCGTACGGGGCGTACATGCAGGCGCCGGCAATCACCAGCAGCGTGTAGGACCACCAGAAATGCTCAGCGCCCAAGGCGTACGAGCCATAGAACGCAATCGAGGCGATCAGCAGCGGTGGCCAAACGAAGCGTTTGCGTTTTTGCAGTTTGTCCGAGCCCCAGGACACCACCAGCATGCCGACCACTGCCGCCAGGTAGGGCAATGCCGACAGCCAACCGGCTTCGATCATGTCCATCTGAGCGCCGGCCTTGAGGATCGACGGCAGCCACAACACGAAACCGTAGACGCCGATGCTCCAGCAGAAAAACTGCAAGGCAAGGATGATTACTTTTGGCGAGCGGAAGGCTTCGGCGTAGTTTTTCACCGCTTTGATGCCGACCTGTTCGGCGGCCAGGGCGCTTTCCAGATCCTGCTTTTCCTGGTCGCTCAGCCACTTGGCCTGAGCCGGACGGTCATCGGCCAGACGCCACCAGATAAATGCCCACAGCACCGCTGGCAAGCCTTCGATGATGAACATCCAGCGCCAGCTGAAATGCTGGATCAGGTAGCCCGAGACCACCGACATCCAGAGCATGGTCACCGGGTTGCCGAGGATCAGGAACGTGTTGGCACGCGAGCGTTCGGCACGGGTGAACCAATGGCACAGGTACACCAGCATCGCCGGCATCACGGCGGCTTCGACCACGCCGAGCATGAAGCGAATCACGATCAGCCAGTAGGCGTTGGAGACGATCCCGGTCAAGGTCGCCAGGCCGCCCCAGAGGATCAGGCTGACGAAAATCAGCTTCTTCACGCTGTGCTTCTGAGCGTAGATCGCGCCCGGAATCTGGAAGAAGAAATAGCCAAGGAAGAACAGTGCGCCGAGCAAGGACGACAGCCCGGGGGTGATCATCAGGTCCGCCGCCATTCCGGAGGCGGCGGCGAATCCATAGTTGGCGCGGTCCAGATACGCCAGGCTGTAGGTGATGAACACGATCGGCATGATGTACCACCAGCGGCGGGTGGCCAGTGTTGCGGTTTTCATAGTGATGCTCCTGAGCTTGTTGTTTTTGTCGCAGCAGGTAACGGTTTTGAATCTTCAGTGACTATGCGGGCCTCTTCGCGAGCAAGCCCGCTCCCACAGGATTGGCGCGAATCCCTGTGGGAGCGGGCTTGCCCGCGATGGCGTCCTCAAACTCGGCGAACATCTCGAGCCTGTTGGGCAACCCCTCCATATCCCCACGGCTCTGCACCGCGCGGCTACCGATCCAGTTGGCACGCTGCACCGCTTGGGCAACGCTGTGGTTTTCCAGCAGGGCGCTGATCAGGCCGACGGCAAACCCGTCGCCGGCGCCGACCGTATCGACCACCGTTTCCACCGGCACGCCTGCAACGAAACCTTCATCCAGATGGGTTCGGTAATACGCACCGGCCGGCCCGAGCTTGATCGCTACGGCTTCAGCACCTTGGTCGAGATAAAACGCCGCGATGTCGGCGGGGGCTTCGAAACCGGTGAGCAAACGCCCTTCGCTCAAACCCGGCAGCACCCAATGGGCGAGGGCGGCGAGGCGGTTGATCTCGCGGATCATCTGTTGTTCGCTGGCCCACAGACTCGGACGCAGGTTGGGGTCAAACGACACGCTGCGCCCGGCATTACGCATGCGGGTCATCAGCTCGAAAGACATTTCCCGGACCGCTTCCGACAGCGCCGGGGGAATGCCCGTGGCGTGCAAGTGCCGAGCCTCGAGCAGTTGCGGGGCAATGGATTGCACCGACAAATGACTGGCGGCCGACCCGCGCCGGAAATACTCGACAACCGGATCGCTGCCATCGTCGCTGCGGGACTTGAGCTGAAAACCGGTGGGGTGCGCCGGATCAATATCAACTTGGCTGCAATTCAGGCCTTCTTTCTCCAGCGTGTCGATCACGAACCGACCCAACGAGTCCGCTCCCACCCGGCTCAGCCAGGCGACGTTAAACCCCAACCGCGACAAACCAATGGCGACATTACTGTCGGCCCCGGCAATGCGCTTGTGGAATTGGCTGACGTCAGCCAGTTCACCGTTCTGCTCGGCGACGAACATCGCCATGGTCTCGCCAAACGACAGAATATCGATCTCAGACATGAGCAGGCTCCTGGCGGGGTTGACCGAGGCGGGCGAGGACGGCGACATGCTCGGCGGTCAACTGCACCAGGTCATCACCTTGCAGCGGATACTCCGCCGCACGCATCACGCCGTGATCCATGTGCCGCAGCAGTTGGCCCCACAGATGCAGGTCGCTGGCAGCCGGCGGCACCGCCACCAGTTTGCCGTCGGCCCGCCGCGCCACGGCTTTGCAATGCACATAGCCGACGTATTGACCAAGCAGCCGCGCGGCACTGGCGGCGGACTGGTCCTGCCATTGCCAGTTACCGATGTCGAAGGTCATTTTGATCGGCAGGTCGTGCTGCTCCACTTTGGCAAAGAAGCGCTGGAACGGTTCGACGCGGCCGCCGTGCAAGGTCTGGTCGTTTTCCACCAGCAGCTGCACCGGGCTCTGTTGCAACACAAGCGCCAGTGTTTGCAGATCGTTGTTGTCGGTGAAATAGCCCAGGGAGACTTTCAGCCATTGGGCGCCGAATGCCTCGGCACGCTCCAGGGTCGGGAGCAGTTCAGGATTGGGGGCCGACTGCCCGGCCAGCCACAATTCCATCGGTGAGGAATAGATGCTTTCCAAGCCCCGTGATTGCGTGGCGCTGGCCAATTGCGTGGGGTCTTCGAGTGTCAGCAGCTCTTCGCGCCATTCAATGTGCGTGGCGCCGGCAGCGGACAGCACCTCAACAAAACTGCCTTGGCCACGTTGGCGGACGAGGTCGGCGCCGTAGCTGGACAGACTGATGGAAACGGGTGGTTTGTTCATTGTTATTCACCTCTGAAACCGGTTTCATTTTTGGTCAAAAAAAATGACTGCTTTAAGGATGTGTTGTTCTTTCAGGCTTCATCGCGGGCAAGCCCGCTCCCACAGGTTTTGTGAACACCACAGATCCCTGCGGGAGCGGGCTTGCCCGATGGGGCCCGAACATTCACCGAAGATTCCCCTGGGTCGACCCTCGAACAATCAACCGCGCCGGAAAATCCAGGTTCCGCACCGGCCCATCATCCCCACGCAGCCGCTTGAGCAAACACTCAAACGCACTCGCACCCATCTCCGCCGTCGGCTGGGCGAGGGCGGTAATCCCGCTCCCCACCAGCGGATACCAATCCAGATCATCAAGGGCAATAAGGCCGACATCGTCAAACAGGTTGCACTTCAACTCACGCAACGAATGAGTACTGGCCAGCGCGGCGATACCGTTGGCGCAAAACAGCGCTTTCGGGCCAAGGCCAGGCGTTTGCAGAAAGTTATCCAAACGAGCGGTCAGATCGCCGCCGGTTTCGACCACAGCCCCCGAAAGCGTCGGACGCTGCTCGATCTGCGCCTTGAAACTGCTGACCCGCTCGATCCGCGAACTGGTGCCGTCATACGGCTCGGTGACCATCAGCACATCGCGATAACCGCGTTCTTCAAGGTGGGCAACGGCCATCTCGATAGCGGCCGGATTATCCAGCCCCACCAGATCGCTCTCGAGCTGCTCGACCTTGCGATCCACCAGCACCATGGGCATTTCCTGATGCAGTTCGCGCAGTTCATCCCGGTGATGGCCGAGGGTGTTCACGATCAAGCCTTCGATGTTGTACGAGCGCAGCAACGCCAGGTGTTGACGCTCTTGCTCGTCATCGCGATCGGTGTTGCACACCACCAGGCTGTAGCCGTGCTGACGGCAAGCGGTTTCCACCCCGTGCATCACGGCAATCGAATAAGGATTACGGATATCGGCCACCAACATGCCGATCAGACGAGTTCGCCCACGTTTCAGGCCGCGGGCCATCTGGTTCGGGCGGTAGCCCAATTCGGCAATCGCCTGCTCGATGCGCAGGGCGATGGCATCGGAGAGGAGGGAGCGGTCATCGCCGATGAAGCGCGAGACGCTGGCCTTGGACACGCCTGCATGTTCGGCGACGTCGAGCATGGTGACGCGGCTGCGTTGGGCGGCGGAGAAGTCGTTCACGGTATGAAACCTTGTTATTGGATTTATGGGTTCGGATACTGGTGATGATGCCATGAAACCGGTTTCAGAAAACAACAGGCAACAGAATACGTCAAGCCCAATGTGTCAGAAGATACGGTAGGAATCCGACCAGCGGTAGCGACACCTGTCAGATCTGACAGTAGGCCAATAAAAAAAATAGGCGCTTAATTTGATTTAACAGTAACCCGAAAAAAAGTGCAGGGGAGAGTATTCATGGCGCTTGGTGAAGTTCTGATTTATGACGCGCCTACAGTGATTGGCGTGGATGAAAATGACCCGCAGGGCCATATTCCGCTTGAACTATTGCAACAGGGTATCAATGTCAGAGTACCCATCTGGCCCAAACCGGCAGGTCCGGGACAAACAGACAGGCTCATTGTCTGGATGGAACGTAATGGTGTTGTGGAGTTTACTTCGACTACTTTGCATCCCGGGCCGGTTACGGAGTCGCAATTCCTCATTCTAATCGGGCCGGGATATTTGATTAATGACGGTGTTGTCGAAGTTCGCTATGAAACGATTAACCACTTTGGTAATCCCCATCCGTCGGCGCCCAGAACACTCACGATTGATCACACACCAGTTCCTGATAATCTTGAAAGAGTGAAGTTTCCCGATGTGAATGATGAGGGCTATCTCAACTGTTCTACTAGCCCAGCCCTCTGGGAATGGGTGAATGTAAAAATCCCACCACTTCCAGACTTTTGCAAAGTTGGTGACGTGTGCCTGGTGGAGTGGTGGGGCTATTTAAGCCTGAATGCCAGCGGCGAGCCAATCCCTGGAACTTATTGGTTCATTCGAAAAACCATCCTGAGTACAGCAGAACTTCGGGACGGCTTTGTGGTGGAGGTCAAGCCTTATACGCCTCATATAGAACCGATGGAGAATAAAGCGTCTGCCAAGGTGATATACACCGTTTATCGTGGCACTCGACCCATTGGGCTTTCAAAGCCGGATTTCGTGAGGATAGATAGAGTCAGGAGTGGAGGGCCATCCTGTGGTCCGGGTGTACCTTGATTGATGTGTAGCAAACAGCAAGGCGTAGGCGCTGTGGAGTAATTTTGTGGTGGCGGCGCAATTAAATACTAAAACGGAGTTTATTCGGATGAACGCTAAAGTTGAAAGTATCGGTTTGCAAAAACAAGTATCACTGCAGAGCGGCGGTGTCATTCTCCTTGATCCCGCCATTATCCCGGATCAAACTTTACCGGGAGGTGACTTGCGGATTCCGGTCGCCGTACTCGGTGCCAATCTGGAATATGAAATTCCCAGACCCGTCACCGAGCATGCCCGGGATACTTTGAGTGTATTTTTGCGAGTCAAAGGCGACCCAACACAGATCCCCCTTGAAACTCGAAGACCTCTGGGTCCGCTGGTTGATCGCGCATGGCCATTACCATTGGAAGTGCCGCTCGCGAGACTTGTAGAACTGAGCACTCCCGAAGCGCCCACTCAGTACGAACTGGTTTATGTGATGTATGCCGCGGGCGTCAACCCAAGTCCCGAAACTGTCAGTGAGTACCACATCGACAGGACAAAACCCTACCAGGTCAAGACGCCTGCTTCTGATTTTTCCCCTCCGGCAGCGACGTTCCCCGCCGACTTGCCGTTCAGTAAAGCTATCGATGACGAATACATCGGCGCAAACCCCAACGGTATCGTGATCACACTACCAATAGCAGATAACTACGAGGCCACAGACAAATGCGACGTTTATTGGGGCGATCCTGCGGATCCCGCTTATGCCACACCTGTATTGGAAGACGTCCTGGTGCCTGGTGACGGCAAAGTCACGCTACCGATTTTGATTTTCGTAAACTCCAAAGAAGGCTTGAATACGCTGACGTTTGTGGTGAAAGACTTGCCAGGCAACATCAGTAAAAGGTCGAAGGCGAATCAACGTAACGTTCAGCGCTTGGCACCACCTGTGGCCGAAAAGCCCGTCGTTCCGCTGGCGGACGGGACGGACGGCGATACCTTGATTAATGTGGCAGACTGCGCTCAGGGTGTGACGGTCGAAGTTCCAGTTCCGCAACCGAGCTCTCCCAATGACACGATCATTGCCCGTTGGCACAATATTGATCTGCCTGAGCAACGCGTGGGAACAAATACAACACTTGTTTTTCCAGTGGATTACACCACTGTCATTAAAGTCGCTTATGGCGCGACCGACGGTGTCGTTCCCACAAAGGTCAGCTATGTCATGTTACGTGGATCAGGCAATGTCATCGCGGAGGAAGAAACTGAAATTGATGTAGATATTTCCTATCCTGGCCCGGTAAACCCCGGCGAGCCGGATCCGGTCAACCGTGATCTGGAGCTTCCTCGTCTGGTTTCCTCGCAAGGTGTTGACAATGAACTTGACGATAACGACTACGACCAATCTGCGGATGTATTTATTCAGCTATATAACGTTCCTGCAACTGAATCAGGGCAAAGCATAACGGTTTGGTACGATGATAACGAACTTAGTCCATCTTATTTTTTGCAGCCGGGGGAGGAAGGCAGCGAAATTAAAGCAGGGACGGTCCCATGGGATATTATTGCGAAAAAGCCAAGTGGGACGGTGAAGTTGAAATGGGTATTGTCGGCCGTGCTGGGTAACAACCCTGTCTGGTCAAGAGAGCAGGACGTCATTGTTGATATCACTAAGATCGATTTGCCGAAGCCATTGGTGCAAGGGCTTGAGAATGATGCAATTGCTTGCCCTACATTGAACTTCGTACCGCCAGGCGATGGAACGACTCGTCGCAACTTGAAAGTTGTTATTCCATTCAGCCCCTCGCTTCTCGATACTAGAGTGGTGACGCTGAAGTGGGGCGGGTATACGGATGAAAATGCGACGATCCCTATTCCAGGTACCGAAGTTACCAAAGACCATACCATTGTCGGAACAGTGCCTGCGGAAGGGATAGAGATGGATATTGGTGACTATACGGCTAATTTCAAACCGGTAACGGATGGTTTCGGGAAGTTAACCTATAGCGTGACGGGGGTTGTGCAAGAGTCGGATGAAGCAATTCACTTTGTATTTTTGTTGGATAATAATGACGACTTTTGTGAAATTGCTAATCCCCCTAACTGATACATAAGTATCGAGCGGTGGGCGTGAAATTTGTTTTTCATGCCCGCCTGTCTCTTGGGTGCGGATTCCGGAGGAGTTATCACCCCCTATATCAAGAAAAGTCCTACATAAAACTGCGCAATTACTCGATAGCCTAGCGAATCTTTGTAGGCAGGCCGTTGGTTTCCAGCACCTGCCGCAGGAAACCGAACACGCATTTTTTGAAGCAGGTGTCCAGTATGCAACTCAATCCTATACCGCTTTCCGGTTTCGCCTTACGAACAGGGGGGCTCTACATCTCGTTACTGATATTTTCCTCCCTTGCTATTGCTGCTCCAATTGTCGGAGGTAACGTTACCCTCAACAATGGCGCGCCTGTAGAGAGTTGGTTTTTGACCCAGGGCGCAACCCTGTCGGTCAATAACGCTCAGACTCTGGGTATTGATGCGGACAGTTCAACGGTCAATGTCAACGTGGGCGGTAGCACCCAGACTATATCGGCAAGAAACAACTCTACCGTCAATCTGAGTGGCGCCACGGTGGCCGGCGACAATGGGCAATCCGGACTTGAGTTAGTCTCTAGTGAGGGCAATATCGATAACAGCACCGTAAGCGGGGATTTTTTTGGGATATCGGCTGTACGGTTTTCCACCACCGAGGACGGCTCCACGGTCAATGTCACGGGCAAAAGCACCATCACAGGCGTGGATGCCGGTGCATTTGCGTCTTCCCACAGCCTAATCAATGTCACCGATTCCTCCCTTGAGGGCACGGCCGACACGGGCTATGGCTTGTGGCTTCAGAGTGCCGATGCCGTTGCCAAAAACAGTACGATCATCGGTGGAAAAGATGGAGTGTTCATCGAGCTTGATCAAACCGGCGTGGCTCCCGCCACTCTGAGTCTCGACAACACCACTGTCCAGGGAAAAAGCGGCTCGGCCATTGTGGTGGACTTCGATAATTTTGAACGTTCAACGGCCACTCTGACATTGAACAACTCCAGACTTCTGGCCAGCAACGATACGCTACTCGAAGTCAAGGGGGGCGCCAATGTGTCGATGATCGTCAATGGCAGTACGTTGAACGGCAATGTTGTCACCGAGTCCGGCAGCACTACTGAGCTGACGCTACAGAACAACTCCGTGCTTACCGGACGTCTAGAAAATGTTGCCAGCGCAACGATCAATGACACTGCCCAATGGGTACTGGTGGGCGACAGTCAGGTAGGAAAACTGGCTCTCAATGGCGGTTCGGTGAAGTTCGGGGCAGAAAACGCTTTTTATCAATTGAATGTGACTGACCTGTCAGGTAATGGACGGTTCTTAATGGGCACTAACTTGGCCACGGGGCAGACTGACTTGTTGAATGTCACAGGAACAGCCACTGGCTCTCATGAACTGGTAATCGCCAGCAGTGGTACTGAACCTGCTGCTGGTCAGCCCGTCACTGTCGTGAAAACTGCCGGTGGTGATGCCCGGTTTTCTCTGTTCAATAATGTAGTTGATCAGGGGGCCTATTCTTATGCTCTGGCCAAAAGTGGCAACGACTGGATCCTGGACCCGAGTACGCGCACTGTCAGCCCGGGCGCACGGTCGGTATTGGCACTGTTCAATACACCATTGCCTACCTGGTATGGCGAGTTGACGTCGCTACGTACCCGCATGGGCGAGTTGCGTTTCAATCCCGGCCAATCCGGAGCCTGGGGACGTACCTATGGCAATAAATTCGAAATCGCCGATGGTTCCGGGGTGGGTTACCGGCAGACCCAGCGGGGTTTTACCCTCGGCGCAGATGCGGCATTGGGGGATAGTCAATGGCTGGTGGGGGTAATGGGGGGCCACAGCAGCTCCGATCTTGATCTTGACGCCGGCACTTCAGGTAATGTCGACAGTTACTATCTGGGCACTTACGCCACCTGGCTGGATACGAGCAGTGGTTACTACGCGGATGCGGTGCTGAAAGTGAACCGCTTTCGTAACGAAGCCAAAGTCAGCCTGAGTGATGGCGCCAGGGCTAAAGGCGACTACGACAACACCGGGGTGGGGGGCTCTGTCGAATTCGGTCGGCATATCAAGCTTGATGATGGTTATTTCATTGAGCCGTTTACCAAGTGGTCCGCCGTGGTTATTCAGGGTAAACACTTCTCCTTGGATAACGATCTGCAGGCAGATGGGGATCGGGCGCGGTCACTGCTGGGTGAAGTTGGCATGACGGCTGGGCGCAACTTTAAAATGAAAGACGATATCACGCTGCAACCCTACGTGCGTGTTTCCGGTGCTTACGAGTTCGAAAAGAACAACGAAGTGCAGGTCAACGACAAGGTGTTCCAGAATAATCTTTCCGGGTCGCGTGTGCTATTGGGTACGGGTATAGCCGCCTCGATGACAAACAACCTGCAAGTTCATGCGGACTATGAGTACAGCGATGGCAAAAACTTTCGTCAACCGGGTGGGCTGACGTTAGGTCTACGTTACGCGTTTTAATAAATAATCGAGTTAAAAAAAAGGAGCCCTTGGGCTCCTTTTTTATTAACATTTATTTAGTTGGGTTTAGTTTTTTGCTTGTTCATTCAGCAATACACCCCGGTGGATTTAGGGCGGCGAGGAATTCTACGTGCGCGTGCAGTCGGGTGCGCTTCGAAGTCGATTTTCAGGTTTACTGTCTTGCGGGTATCCTCGTCCAGATTTTCAAGAGTCGCGCTGATTTCACCCGAAAATGTTGAGCTCGCAGTGTCGTATTGAACCCTGGCAATGCCTTGGTATTGTGTATAGATCACAGGTTTGGCCGGTACCGAACTGTCAATAAAAAGCACCCGAACAGTATAAGCATCTGGATATAGCCCGTAGCTGCCATCGGCAAACCCTTTGGAAAATGAAATTTTCAGTTCTTTAGTGGTATACGCCGGGGCGGGCGCCCGCTCTGTGGCGAGCATGACATAGGCCTCGCCATGAGGAGGGGGATATATCGCTTCTGAAAACTCCACCAGACCGGCTTCAAATGTTCCAGTCCCATCGATTGTTCCTTTGCATGTCCCCAATACCGCAGGTAACATGGCCACTTTCGCAAATGCGTTCATTGATGCAGTCTCCACTGTCATGACAAGTGATATCTCGCCATAGGAACTGCAGGCGGGATTGGTATATAAAATGCCAGTGTGACAAACTTGTAAACTGTCAAACCTGACAGTTTACAAGCGGGTATTGATGTGAGTGTATTGACGGGGCGGTGCGTTTAATTGAGGGCTTAGAGTTCATTACTCGGGGGGCGGAACCTCGCGAGTAATCTGCCTTCAGTATTTGCAGCCATCAACCAAACAACCCCGCCGCAATATTGATCGAAAACCCCAGAATCGCCGTATTAAACACAAATCCAATCAACGATTGCGCCAGCACGATCTTGCGCAAATCCCGCGTCGCCACGCCCACATCGGCTGTTTGCACCGCCACACCGATGGTGAATGAGAAATACAAAAAGTCCCAGTAATTGGGGGTTGTCAGGCCTTCGGCAAAACGCAGCGCCGGTTCCTTGCCGTTCCAGGTGTAATACAACCTTGCGTAGTGCACGCTGAAAATCACCCCGATCAGCAGCCATGAACCGATTACCGTCAATGCCGTGAAGCCGTAACGCAGCAGTTTGCGGGTGGTTTCCAGGTCCCGGCTGCCGGCGAGTTCGAAAGTGATGGTGGCGAGGCTGGCCAGCGCCGCGATGCTCACCAGCAGTAACACCAGACCGGCGTTTTCATCTTCGACTTCGGCAATGCGTTTGACGTCAGGGGCCTTGGCGCGCGCGGTGAGCCAGAGCATCAGCACTAGGTACGTCCAGACCCCGGTGTTCCAGCCGATGAGGATTTTGCCGATGATCGAGTCGGCCGGAGCCAGAATGCCCACCGCGATGCCGAGTGTGGCCGCGGCGGACAGGCGAGGGTGGGTGCGGGCGAGTAGGGGCATGAGAGCTCGATGGGCCTGGGTGTCTAAACACCTTAGCCCAGGTTGTGACCACAACGATAATCCCTTGTAGGAGCGAGGCTTGCCCGCGAAGAGGCCGTCACATTCAACATTAATGTCGACTGACGCACCGCCTTCGCGGGCAAGCCTCGCTCCTACAGGGGATGTGTTGTGGCTTAGATGTTTTTGTGGCGCTTGCGCACCAGTTTCATCACCACCACAAAAAACACCGGTACAAACACCACCGCCAAGGTCGCGGTGATCATCCCGCCAATCACCCCGGTGCCGA
This sequence comes from Pseudomonas sp. F-14 TE3482, assembly GCF_053629455.1. Taxonomy (NCBI): domain Bacteria; kingdom Pseudomonadati; phylum Pseudomonadota; class Gammaproteobacteria; order Pseudomonadales; family Pseudomonadaceae; genus Pseudomonas; species Pseudomonas sp. F-14 TE3482. The sequence goes on along the minus strand of NZ_JBRJII010000001.1, from coordinate 4,914,188 downwards.
TGGCTTGCTGGCTCGCCGAGCTGGCCCCGGTGGCAATCGCCAATGGCACCACGCCAAGGATGAATGCCAGTGACGTCATGACAATCGGCCGCAGACGCAGGCGCGCGGCTTGCAGGGTGGCGTCGATCAGGTCGTGACCTTCGTCGTACAGGCTCTTGGCGAATTCGATGATCAGGATCGCGTTCTTCGCCGACAGGCCAATGATGGTGATCAGTCCGACCTTGAAGAACACATCGTTAGGCATCCCGCGCAGGGTCACGGCCAGTACCGCGCCGAGCACACCCAGCGGCACCACCAGCAACACCGAGGTTGGAATCGACCAACTCTCGTACAGCGCCGCCAGGCACAGGAACACGATCAGCAACGACAGCCCAAGCAGAATCGGTGCCTGACTGCCGGACAAACGTTCCTGCAACGATAGCCCGGTCCATTCCTGCCCCAATCCCGCCGGCCCTTGCGCCACCAATCGCTCGATTTCCGCCATGGCTTCGCCAGTGCTGTAGCCGGGCGCCGGTTCGCCGGAAATGCTGATGGCCGGGTAGCCGTTGTAACGGGTTAATTGCGCCGGGCCCTGGGTCCAGTTGGCCCGAACGAAAGCCGACAACGGCACCATGTTCTCGCCGTTGTTGCGCACGTGAATCTTCAGCAGGTCGTCGACCTGACTGCGCTGATCGCCTTCAGCCTGGACCACCACTCGCTGCATCCGTCCCTGATTGGGAAAGTCGTTGATGTAGGCCGACCCCACGGCGGTGGACAGCACGTTGCCGATGTCGGCAAACGAAATGCCCAAGGCGTTGGCTTGCTTGCGGTCGACTTCCAGTTGCACCTGCGGCGCTTCGGCCAGGGCGCTTTCGCGCACGTTCATCAGGATCGGGCTTTTTTCGGCCGCGGCCAGTAATTGGCTGCGCGCCTGCATCAGCGTGGCGTGGCCAAGGCCGCCACGGTCTTGCAGGCGGAACTCGAAACCACTGGAAGTACCGAGGCCGTCGACCGGCGGCGGCAGGACCGCAAAGGCCATGGCATCCTTGATCTGACTGAGCGCGATGTTGGCGCGGTCGGCAATCGAACTCGCCGAGTCGTCGCTGCCCCGATCCGACCAATCCTTGAGCGTGGTAAACGCCAGTGCGGCGTTCTGCCCGCTGCCGGAAAAACTGAAACCGAGAATCACCGTGCTGTCACCGACGCCCGGTTCGGTGGCGTTATGCGCTTCGATCTGCTCGACCACCTGCACCGTGCGGTTCTTGCTCGCGCCTGGTGGAAGTTGAATGTCGGTGATGGTGTAACCCTGGTCTTCCACCGGCAGGAACGAGGAGGGCAGACGACTGAAGCACAGCCCCAGACCGATCAGCAGCACGCCGTAGATCAACAGGTAACGCCCGGTGCGTTTCAGTGCATAGGCGACCCAGCCCTGATAACGCTCGGTCAGTTGTTCGAAGCGCCGGTTGAACCAGCCGAAGAAGCCGCCCTTGGCGTGATGTTCACCCTGAGCAATTGGCTTGAGCAGCGTCGCACACAGCGCCGGGGTCAAGGTCAGGGCGAGGAACGCCGAGAACAGGATCGACGTGGCCATGGAGAGCGAGAACTGCTGGTAAATCACCCCGACCGAGCCCTGCATGAACGCCATCGGAATGAACACCGCCACCAGCACCAGGGTAATGCCGATGATCGCCCCGGTGATCTGCTTCATCGCCTTGCGCGTTGCGTCCTTGGGCGACAGGCCTTCGGTGGCCATGATCCGCTCGACGTTCTCCACCACCACAATCGCGTCGTCCACCAGAATGCCGATGGCCAACACCATGCCGAACATGGTCAGCACGTTGATCGAGAAGCCCAGTGCGAGCATGGTCGCGAAAGTGCCCATCAGCGCCACCGGCACCACCAGGGTCGGGATCAGCGTGTAGCGGATGTTTTGCAGGAACAGAAACATCACCGCAAACACCAGCACCATCGCCTCGATGAGGGTGTAGACCACCTTGGTAATCGAGACTTTGACAAAGGGCGAAGTGTCATACGGAATCTTGTATTCCACGCCGGCCGGGAAGTAGCGCGCCAGTTCGTCCATCTTCGCCCGCACCAGCGTCGCGGTGCTCAGGGCATTGGCGCCTGGCGACAGTTGCACGCTGACGGCGGTCGATGGTTTGCCGTTCAGCCGCGTGGAAAACTGATATTCCTGGCTGCCGATCTCGACCCGCGCCACATCGCGGATGCGCACGGTTGAACCGTCCGGATTGGCTTTGAGCACGATATCGGCGAATTCTTCGGGTGTCGACAGCTGACCTTTGACCAGAATGGTCGCGGTGATTTCCTGGGTGGTGCGGGTTGGCAAGTCGCCGATGCTGCCCGCCGAAACCTGGGCATTTTGCGCAACGATGGCGGCGTTGACATCGGCCGGGGTCAGGTTGAATCCGATCAACTTGCGCGGGTCGATCCAGATCCGCATCGCCCGTTCAGCACCGTACAACTGGGCCTTGCCGACGCCGTCCAGACGCTTGATCTCGTTCATCACGTTGCGCGCCAGGTAGTCGCTGAGCGCCACGTCGTCGAGCTTGCCATCGCTGGAGGTAAGAGTGATCAGCAGCAGGAAACCGGCGGAGACTTTCTCCACCTGCAAGCCTTGCTGAGTGACCGCTTGCGGCAAGCGCGACTCGACTACTTTCAGGCGGTTTTGCACGTCGACCTGCGCCATTTCCGGGTCAGTGCCCGGCTGGAACGTCGCAGTGATGGTGGCGCTGCCGAGGCTGCTCTGGGATTCGAAATACAGCAGATGGTCCGCGCCGTTGAGCTCTTCCTCGATCAGGCTGACCACGCTTTCGTCCACGGTCTGCGCCGAAGCGCCGGGGTAGGTGGCATAGATTTCGACTTTCGGCGGCGCAACGTTCGGGTACTGCGCCACCGGCAACTGCACAATGGCCAGCGCACCGGCCAGCAGGATGAACAAGGCGATCACCCAGGCGAACACCGGGCGGTCGATAAAGAACTGCGGCATAAAAAGCGTCCTGCTTACTGACCAGAAACCTGGGCAAGGGGAAGAGGGGTGTCATCGATCTGGACTTTTTCACCGGGGCGCGCATGTTGCAGGCCTTCAGTGACAATGCGGTCGCCGGGTTTGAGACCGTTGGTGACGATCCAGCGATCGTTCTGCACTGCGCCCAGTTCGACCGGTTGCTGGCCGACCCGCTGTTCGGCATCGAGCAGCAGCACTTGGGCAATACCGGCACTGTCACGCTGGATGGCCCGTTGCGGCACGCTGATGCCTTGCTGATTGAACGCTTGCTCCAGGCGCACGCGAACGAAGCTGCCCGGCAACAAGTCGAGGTCCGGGTTGGGGAACTCGCTGCGCAGGATGATCTGGCCGGTGCCCGGGTCGACGGTGATGTCGGTGAACAGCAACTTGCCCGGCAGCGGGTAGAGGCTGCCGTCGTCCTGAATCAAGGTGGCTTTGGCCTGACCTTGGCCCACTTCTTTTAACTGGCCGGAACGGAACGCCCGGCGCAGGTCGTTGAGTTCACGGGTCGATTGCGTCAGGTCAGCGTGGATCGGGTTCAACTGCTGAATCAGTGCCAGCGGCGTGGTTTCGTTCTGCCCGACCAGCGCGCCTTCGGTCACCAGTGCGCGGCCGATGCGTCCGGAAATCGGCGCGGTGACGGTGGCGTAACCCAGGTTCAGTTTCGCCCGCTCCACGGCGGCTTTGTTGGCAGCGACATCGGCGGCGGTCTGCCGGGCATTGGCCCGGGCGTTGTCATAATCCTGACCGCTGATGGCGTTGCCTTCGATCAACTGGGCGTAGCGCTGTTCCTGCAATCTGGCCTGGAACGCATTGGCTTCGGCCTTGCGCAATGCGGCTTCGGCGCTGTCCAGATCGGCCTTGAACGGCGCCGGGTCGATACGGAAAAGAACGTCGCCTTTTTTTACGTCGGTGCCTTCACGGAAGGCCTGCTGCAACACCACGCCGGCGACTCGGGCGCGCACTTCGGCGATGCGTGGCGCGACAATCCGCCCGCTCAGCTCGCTGCTGATCGACAGCGGCCGGGCTTCGACGGTTTCAACCCGCACGATGGCCAGCGGCGCCTGTTCTTCGGCGGTCGAGGACTGATCACAAGCACTCAGCGTCAATGCCAGTGCAATCAGGCTGAGCCGGGCAAGCAGATTCTTTGACATGTAGGTACCCCAATATTGACCCCCGTATCCTACGGGGGGTCGACGAGGGTAGCGGTGAAGCTTTGTAGGTGCTGTGTGAAATTGTGTAAGGGTTTTGCTCGCGCGGGCGTGAGGGCGTATATCCTTGGCGCCTTGAAATTTATTGCGACAGATGTACCGCTATCGCGGGCAAGCCCGCTCCCACAGTGGTCGGTGATGTTCACAAAATCTGTGTCCACATCAAATCCCTGTGGGAGCGGGCTTGCCCGCGATGAGGCCTCGCCAGTCACCACAGCACTTTCTGGAAACACCCCCATGCCCAACATCCTCCTGGTCGAAGACGACTCCGCGCTCTCCGAACTGATTGCCAGCTACCTGGAACGCAACGGCTATTGCGTCAGTGTGATCAGCCGTGGCGATCATGTGCGCGAACGGGCGCGGCTCAATCCTCCGGACCTGGTGATTCTCGATCTGATGCTGCCGGGGCTCGACGGTTTGCAGGTCTGCCGCTTGCTGCGAGCCGATTCGGCGACTTTGCCGATCCTGATGCTCACCGCCCGCGACGACAGCCACGATCAAGTGTTGGGCCTGGAAATGGGGGCCGACGATTACGTCACCAAACCTTGCGAACCACGGGTGTTGCTGGCCCGGGTGCGCACCTTGCTGCGCCGCAGCAGCCTCAGTGAACCGATGACCGCCAACGATCGCATTCTCATGGGCAACCTGTGCATCGACCTGTCCGAGCGCACCGTGACTTGGCGAGAGCAACTGGTCGAGCTGTCCAGCGGTGAATACAACCTGCTGGTGGTGCTGGCCCGGCATGCCGGCGAAGTACTGAGCCGCGACCAGATTCTGCAACGCTTGCGCGGTATCGAATTCAACGGCACCGACCGCTCGGTGGACGTCGCGATCTCCAAGTTGCGGCGCAAGTTCGACGACCACGCTGGCGAGGCGCGCAAGATCAAGACCGTGTGGGGCAAGGGCTACCTGTTCAGCCGCTCTGAATGGGAATGCTGAGTCGATGTTCAGAATCCTCTTTCGCCTCTATCTGGTAACCATTGTCTCGTTCAGCGCAGCGATTTACCTGGTGCCGGACCTGGTGATCCAGGTTTTCCATGAGCGCTTCGTGACCTATAACCTCGATTATTCCCGAGGTTTGCAAACGCTGATTGCCAAGCAGTTTCGCGCCGTGCCTTCAGAGCAGTGGCCAGCGCTGGCAACTGAGATGGACAAGGAATTCCAGCCGCTGGACATTGTGCTGGCCCGTAACGATGACGCCGAATTTACTCCGGATGAACGTGCGCGCTTGCAGCGCGGGGAAAACGTCGTGCGCATCGGCGATTGGGGCTGGCGCACCTTGGCCGTGGCGCCGTTGAACGAGCAACTGGTCGTGAAGATGGTCGTGCCGCCGGACCCGACGGACGTCAGTTGGTTGTACTGGAGCATCAACGTACTGATCGGCGCGACCATGCTCGCCTGTCTGTTGCTGTGGTTGCGCCCGCACTGGCGCGACCTGGAACGCCTCAAAGGCACCGCCGAACGCTTCGGCAAGGGCCACTTGAGCGAGCGCACGCAGATTTCCCCCAGCTCCAACATCGGTAGCCTGGCCCACGTGTTCGACACCATGGCTGGCGACATCGAAAACCTCCTCAACCAGCAACGCGATCTGCTCAACGCCGTGTCCCACGAACTGCGCACGCCACTGACGCGGCTGGATTTCGGCCTGGCCCTGGCGCTGTCCGATGACTTGCCGCCCACCAGCCGTGAACGTCTGCAAGGCCTGGTCGCGCACATTCGTGAACTGGATGAGCTGGTGCTGGAATTGCTGTCTTACAGCCGTTTGCAAAACCCGGGGCAGCTGCCGGAACAGGTCGATGTGTCGCTGGATGAGTTCATCGACAGCATTTTGGGCAGCGTCGATGAAGAGCTTGAGTCACCGCAAATCGTGATCGATGTGCTGCTTAACGGCCAGCTCGAACGCTTCTCACTGGACCCGCGCTTGACCGCTCGGGCGATCCAGAACCTGCTGCGCAACGCCATGCGGTACTGCGAAAAACGGATTCAGATCGGCGTGCAGGTGTGCCCCAAGGGCTGTGAGATCTGGGTGGATGACGATGGCATCGGCATTCCGGAAGAAGAGCGGGAGCGGATTTTCGAGCCGTTTTATCGGCTGGACCGCAGCCGGGATCGCGCAACGGGCGGGTTTGGTCTGGGCCTGGCAATCAGCCGCCGGGCGCTGGAAGCACAGAGCGGCACACTCACCGCGCAAGCGTCGCCGCTGGGTGGTGCGCGGTTCCGACTCTGGTTGCCGACACCTGTCTGAATCTTTCACCGTCCCTGTGGCGAGGGAGCTTGCTCCCGCTGGGTCGCGAAGCGGCCCCGAAATCTGACACCGCGGGCTTCAGACAGGGCGCGGGCTTCTGTTTTGCGACTGCTTCGCAGCCGAACGGGAGCAAGCTCCCTCGCCACAAGGAGTCATTGCCCATGGAGCTATGCATAATCGTTCAGCCAAGCAATTCGGTTGATGGAATCAACCCGACCCCAGCCCCCCGCATCCGGTCAATTGCCGCCGCCAGCGATCCATCCAGATCAATCGCCCGACACGCATCCGTCACCACAAACGCATTGAACCCCGCCGCCCGCGCGTCCAGCGCAGAAAACATCACGCAGAAATCCAGTGCCAGCCCGACCATGTAAACCGTGTCGATGCCGCGCTCTTTAAGGTATCCGGCCAAGCCTGTGGTCGTGGTTCGATCCGCCTCCAGAAACGCCGAATAGCTGTCGATGTCCGGATTGCAGCCCTTGCGAATGATCAGTTGGGCGTGGGGCAGATCCAGTCCCGCGTGGAACTCGGCGCCGGGTGTGGCCCGTACGCAATGCTCAGGCCAAAGCGTTTGTTCACCGTAAGGCAACTGAATCACGTCGTAAGGGTTGCGCCCCGGGTGGCTGGAAGCGAATGAGGCATGGCCGGGCGGATGCCAGTCCTGGGCAATGATGACCTGCTTGAACCGGCGCCCGAGCTGGTTGATCAAGGGCACGATCAGGTCGCCCTCCGGCACCGGCAGTTGACCACCGGGAATGAAGTCGTTCTGTACGTCGATAACCAGCAGGGCTGCTCGTGAAGAGATTGGCATGGGCGGGTTCCTCCTTGGAAAGTCCGGTGCAAGCATAGTGACAACTTGGCTGGCGCGCTAAGCCGGTTTCTCATTAATTTCGGTGGTGTGGTAGCGAGCCCCCCGGAACAGTCCCGCATTTGGCCGAACCGCTGCCTTACTGCCAGCACAGATGCCTTGTTATAGTTCAGGCCTCGTTTTCTACCCGGTAAAGGATCACTGCCATGTCTCAATACACCGCCTTCAGCGTCGAACTGGCCGATAACATCGCCCATGTGCAGATCAATCGTCCGGAAAAGATCAATTCGATGAACGCCGCGTTCTGGAGCGAGATCATCGAGATTTTCCAGTGGATCGACGATACCGATGAAGTCCGGGTGGTGGTGCTCAGTGGTGCCGGCAAGCATTTTTCTTCCGGGATCGATCTGATGATGCTCGCCGGCGTGGCCAATGAGTTGGGCAAGGATGTCGGGCGCAATGCACGTATCCTGCGGCGCACGGTCCTCAGGCTGCAAGCCTCGTTCAATGCCGTCGACAACTGCCGCAAACCGGTGCTGGCGGCGATTCAGGGTTATTGCCTGGGCGGCGCCATCGACCTGATCTCGGCCTGCGACATGCGTTACGCCGCCGAGGACGCGCAATTTTCCATCAAGGAAATCGACCTCGGCATGGCGGCCGATGTGGGCACTTTGCAACGCTTGCCACGGATAATCGGTGACGGCATGCTGCGCGAACTGGCTTACACTGGTCGCACCTTTGGCGCCGACGAAGCGCGGTCCATCGGCCTGGTCAATCGCGTCTACAGCGACACCGCCAGCCTGCTTGAAGGTGTGATGGGCATTGCCCGTGAAATCGCCAGCAAGTCGCCGATTGCCGTCACTGGCACCAAAGAGATGATCAGCTACATGCGCGACCATCGCATCGACGACGGCCTCGAATACGTCGCCACCTGGAACGCCGCCATGCTGCAATCCACCGATCTGCGCGTGGCCATGGCTGCCCATATGAGCAAACAGAAACCCGAATTTCTGGATTGATTAACCATGATTTCACGCTGGACCACTGCAGTACTGGACACCGATCAACCCGGCGGCTGGGCCGTGGCGCGCAGCCCCGAAGGCTTTTTGTTCGATGACAATGGCGCGCTGTTTCCACGCGAATGGCTCAAGCGTCAGGACCTGTCGATTCTCGCCGAGCATGGCATCGGTCACCTGGATGGCGAACCGGTCTACCTGCTGGAGCTGCGCAGTCACAGCGAAGTACCGGGCTGCAACTGGAAAGGCCTGCGAGCGTTCATGCTTGAGGGTGATCACACTGTCTACAAGGTTCTCGGCTACGCCGCGCAAATCGGTACCTGGGCCCGTGAACATCGTTTTTGTGGCAATTGCGGGCAGGTGATGAGCCAGGTGCCGCGTGAGCGGGCGATGTACTGTGAGCCGTGTGATATACGCCACTATCCGCGCATTTCACCGAGCATGATCGTGCTGGTGACCCGTGGCGACGAGGTTCTGCTGGCTCGTTCGCCGCGTTTTGTCGCCGGGGTCTACAGTACGTTGGCGGGGTTTGCCGAGCCAGGTGAGTCGGCCGAGGACTGCCTGATTCGCGAGGTCCGCGAAGAGGTGCAGATCGAGGTCAAGAACATCCAGTACATGGGCAGTCAATGCTGGCCGTTCCCGCATTCGATGATGCTCGGTTTTCACGCCGAGTACGCCGGGGGCGAGATTGTCTGTCAGGAAGATGAGATCGAAGACGCCCAGTGGTTCAACGTGCACGAGCTACCGCCATTGCCGGCGTCACGCTCGATTGCCCGTTACCTCATCGATGTCTATGTGGCGCGGCGCTTAGGCCACGCTGAACCAGTGCTGCCAGGCTAACCGGACGGTCAAGCCGAGCACCACGGTGATGAACACAGGGCGAATGAATTTCGCACCGCCGCTGATGGCGGTGCGCGCGCCGAAGAAGGCGCCGACCATCACCGACAGGCCCATGCTCAGGCCGATGATCCAGTCCACCTGCCCGGAAAAGATGAACACCGACAGCGCTGCGATGTTGCTGACGAAGTTCATGCTGCGTGCCACGCCGCTGGCTTTGACCAGGTCGATGGGGTAGAGCAGCAGGCTGCTGACGGTCCAGAATGCACCCGTTCCCGGGCCGGCGACGCCGTCGTAGAAACCAAGACTGAAGCCCTGGCTCGATTGCCACTTCTTCTTGATCGGTGCGTCGCTGTCCAGCGGCGCCTTTGGTGTGCCGCCGAACAACAGGTACAGACCGCAGGCGAAAACGATCACCGGCAGCATCTTGTTCAGCCATTCCGCCGGCAGGTAATGAGCGACCACAGCACCGGTGAGTGCGCCCACCAGCGTGCCGACAATGGCGTGCATCCATTGTCGTGGATGAAACAGTTTGCGCCGGTAGAAAGTGAAACTGGCGGTGGCCGAGCCGAAGGTCGAACTGAGTTTGTTGGTGCCCAGCACCAGGTGCGGCGGCAGGCCGGCGGTCAGCAGCGCCGGGGTGGTCAACAGACCGCCACCGCCAGCGATGGCGTCGATGAAACCGGCGATGAAAGCGACGAGAGCCAGAACGGCCAGGGTGGTGAGGTCAACGCTGAGTTCGAAAGGCATGGAATGGGCTTATTCGGCAGGGTCGCAGAAAAGAGCTGCGGGGAAGGGCCGGTATCTTACCCATATCCAACTTCTGCGGCGACCTGTCTGGCCCGCGAAGACATCAGCCCAGGCGACACATCAGCCAATTGCCTCTGGTACGCCGAATCCTTGGTGAACACCAAAAAACCTGTGGGAGCCGGGCTTGCCCGCGATGACGGTTTCACATTCAACAAAAATGTTGTCTGTGACATCGCCATCGCGGGCAAGCCCGCTCCCACATGGGAACTCGGTGAAGTTACAGGCCCAGATCGGACAAGCCAGGGTGATCATCCGGCCGGCGGCCAAGCGGCCAGTGGAACTTGCGGTCGCTTTCCTTGATCGGCATGTCGTTGATGCAGGCGTAACGGTTGAACATCAAGCCGTTCTCGTCGAACTCCCAGTTCTCGTTACCGTAGGAACGGAACCAGTTGCCCGAATCGTCATGCCATTCGTAGGCATAACGCACAGCGATACGGTTGTCGCCATGGGCCCAGAGTTCCTTGATCAGCCGGTAATCCAGTTCCTTGGCCCATTTACGGGCCAGAAAATTTTTGGCTTCTTCGCGGTTGTGAGCGAACTCGGCGCGGTTACGCCACTGGGTGTCCAGGGTGTAGGCCAGGGACACCCGCTCCGGGTCGCGGGAGTTCCAGCCATCTTCGGCCAGGCGAACTTTTTCGATGGCCGATTCACGGGTAAACGGCGGCAATGGCGGACGAACTTCGGCAGTAGACATATTAAGTCTCCCTATCAAATTAACGTTCTAGCAAGTTGTCGGGCTTATTAAAGAGTGTTACAGGTCCAATAACTTTCGCGCCATGCATTGCGCATTATCGGCGGCACTGTGATCACCCATCACAAGCGCTACGGTAATGGCACCGTCGATCAGGATCAGCAGCTGTTTGGCCTGCGTCTCCGGGTCTGTTGCGCCATGTTCGGTACAGAGCTCGCACACGTAGTCGAGCAGTTTCTGTTTGTGGTCTTTGGCGACCAGGCGAACCGGGTCTTGCGCATCGCCGGTTTCGCCGCTGGTGTTAATGAATGCGCAACCGCGAAAGCCTTCGGAGGCGAACCAGGTCTTGAGCACGGTAAACAGGTTGAGCAGCCGCTCGGCCGGGGTTTGTGCCTTGCCGACTTCCGTTCGGTACCAATGCATCCAGCGCACATCACGGCGTTGCAGGGCCGCGACGGTAAGCTCCTCCTTGTTGGCGAAGTAGCGGTAAATACTTTTTCTGGAAACGCCGGCGGTTTTCACCAGAAGATCCATGCCGGTGGCAGCGATGCCACTTTTGTAGATCAACTTTTCGGTGACATCCAGAATGATGTCGCGTGTGTCGTTGCTAGTGATTTCGTTCATGTGGCTAACAGTAGAATGATCGTTCTCCTTGGTCAAGTGATTATTTTTGGCGCCTATGAAATTGCCATCGCGAGCAGGCTCGCTTCCACATTTGGAATGCATTCCCCTGTGGGAGCGAGCCTGCTCGCGATAGGGTCTTTACAGACACTAACAAGACCCAAGGCAATCCATGGTGTAAGCTCTCGGGTTCTTCGGATTCGACCTTTTGCGAGCCCTATGCCGTCGCTTTTCAAACGCTCTCTGCTGCCTAAACTGCGCAGTTTTCCGCTGACCGCCGATGCCGTCACCATCCTCTCTGGCGCCGCCGAGTTCCGTCGTTGCCTGCTGGAACAAATCGCTCAGGCAACCCGGCGCATCTATATCGTTGCGCTGTACCTGCAACAGGATGAGGCCGGGCAGGAAATCCTCGATGCCCTGCACGCCGCCAAACTGGCGCGTCCGGAACTGGACGTGGTACTGGTCGTGGACTGGTTGCGCGCCCAGCGCGGTTTGATCGGTGCCGGCAAGCAGCCGGGCAACGCGGCCTGGTATCAGGAAACGACCCGCACCCACGAAAGCGTTGTGCCGGTGTACGGCGTGCCGGTGCAGACCCGCGAGCTATTCGGCGTACTGCATCTGAAGGGCTTTGTGATCGACGATTGCGTGCTCTACAGCGGCGCGAGCCTGAACAACGTTTACCTGCACAAATTCGACAAGTACCGCTTCGACCGTTATCACCTGCTGCAGAATCACGCGCTGGCCGATTCGATGCAGCACCTGATTCAGCACGGTCTGATCGCCTCCAAAGCGGTGCATCGCCTCGACCTGCCGAACCTGCCGACCACCCGCAGCCTGCGTAACGACATCGGTGACCTGCGCAGCCGTCTCAAGCACGCGGCGTACGACACCACGGCGGGCAGCACGGCGAAGGGCGGTTTATCCGTCAGCCCCTTGCTCGGTGTGGGCAAGAACAACCCGTTGAGTCGGGTGATTTGCGAGCTGATCGCCAGTGCGCAACATCAGCTGACCATCTGCACGCCGTACTTCAACCTGCCGCTGGCGGTGACCCGGGAAATCAATCGGGCGCTGGCGCGGGGGGTGAAGATCGACATCATCGTCGGCGACAAAACCGCCAACGATTTCTACATCCCGCCCAGCGAGCCGTTCAAGGTGATCGCGGCGCTGCCATACCTTTACGAAATCAGCCTGCGACGCTTCGCCAAGCGCCATCAGCGCAGCATCGACAGTGGCAGGCTGAACCTGCATTTGTGGAAGGATGGCGACAACACCTATCACCTGAAGGGCATGTGGATCGATCAGCGCTATACCTTGCTGACCGGCAACAACCTCAATCCACGGGCGTTTCGTCTCGATCTGGAAAACGCGTTGCTGATCGATGATCCGAAAGGCGAATTACTGGCGCCGCGTGAAAAAGAGCTGACTGAAATTTTCCAGCACACCAGCCGCATCGAGCGGTATCAGGATCTGGAAACGCTGCCGGATTATCCGGCGGGAGTGGCCAAGTTTCTCAAGCGTGTGAGCCGGGTACGGATCGAGCGGTTGTTGTATCGGATTTTGTAGGGCTTAGCGCGGCGGGGCAGGTGTGGGCGACTGCGCAAATGCCATCGCGAGCAGGCTCGCTCCACAGGGATCTAGGCTGCCCACAGGGATCTGCGCCGGGCGGGTGGCTGCGCTAATATGCTCACCACTCAAACAAGAACAAGGCTCGCCTCGGTCAATGTCGGAAAAAGACACCATCTCCATTCAACTGGTGCGTGAAGCGCTGTTGCAAAGTTGCGCCCCGGGCGCTGCCACCGAAGAGGTGTTGAACAAGGTCGGCATCGATCCTGTGCTGCTGGAAACCACCGACGCCCGTGTTCCGGCCACCGCCTATGCGCGGTTGTGGCGCTTGCTGGCTCGGCGCGGGGACGATGAGTTTTTTGGCATGGACCCGCGCAAGCTCAAGTCCGGCAGTCTGGAGTTCCTGTGTCGCTGCTCGATGGTTCAGCCAAGCCTGGCCGCCGGGCTGACCTCGGGGCTGAGCTTTCTGTCATTGATGCTCGAACGCATGCCCGCGCAACTGGTTCGCCAGCAAAGCCTGGCGGAAATCGTCCTGCTGGAAAACGACGAAGACCCGCGCCGCGCCTTTACCTATTTCACTTACTGGATGATCGTGCATGGCGTGGCCTGCTGGCTGGCGGGGCGGCGGATACCGATCCTGGCCATCGAGTTGCGTTGCCCTGCGCCGGATTTTTGCGATGACTACCGGGTGATGTTCTCCGAGAACCTGCGGTTCGACCGGCCGCGCACGCGGATGATTTTCTCGGCTGACTGCCTGGATTTGTCGATCAAGCGCAGCCCTGAAGAACTGAAGCGATTCCTCGCCCATGCGCCGGCGAACATTCTGGTCAAATACCGCGATCCAGAGAGCCTGGCCAGCCGGATCAAACACGATCTGCGGCAACTGCCCGCCGAACACTGGCCGGAAACCGAGGCGCTGGCGCAGCAACTGTGCATGTCGGCCTCGACCCTGCGTAGGCGCCTGTCTGAAGAGGGCCAGACGTATCAGGGGCTCAAGGACAGTGTGCGCAAGGAACTGGCGATCGTCTGGCTGGCGGAGCCTGCCATCAGCTTCACCGAAATCGCCACCCGCTTGGGATTTGCCGATACCAGCTCGTTCTACAAGGCGTTTCGCAAGTGGTCGGGGTCTAATCCGGGGCATTATCGGAGTTTGATTCTTAACGAGGCTGACTGATCCGGATTTTCTGCTGCCTGTTCTGGCGTCATCGCGGGCAAGCCCGCTCCCACAGTGATATGCGGTGACCACAAAATGTTGTACACGCCGCAAAACCTGTGGGAGCGGGCTTGCCCGCGATGGCGGTTGTCCGGTAGCCACATCCTTCGAACCTTGGCCAAACCAGTCACACAACTTGATAGCTTTGACCATTGTCCCGCTCCCCGCGCAGAGCGAGTATTTCCCTGTTGTTTACGGTTCCCCCAACCTAATAAAAACACACAGGGATTCTGGCAATGCGCGATTACTTGTCTGCCACGTCACAGTTCAACTATCAGCACACCGTCGATGCCGCGCTCACAGGGTCGTTGAGCGCGCTCAATGCCTGCGTCGAGTGTTGCGACCGGCATGCCTTGCCGGGGCGCATCGCGCTGTTCTGGGAAGGCCGCGATGGCAGCAGCGCGACCTACACCTTCAGCGACTTGCAGGACAAAGCCGCGCGCTTCGCTAATTTCCTGCTGGCCCAGGGCGTGAAGAAGGGCGATAAAGTCGCCGGCCTCCTGCCACGCAACATCGAATTACTGATCACCGTGTTCGCCACCTGGCGCATCGGCGCGGTCTATCAGCCACTGTTTACTGCCTTCGGCCCGAAAGCCATTGAACATCGCCTCAATAGCTCCGGCGCCGCAGTCGTAGTAACCGACGCCGTCAATCGCCCGAAACTCGCTGAAGTGGCCGACTGCCCGACCATCGTCACCGTTGGCGGCCCGAAAGGCCAAGGTATTGTTCGGGGGGATTTCAGTTTCTGGGCCGAACTGGCCAACTATTCCAGCATCTGCGAACCGGTATTGCTGACTGGCGAAGACCCGTTCCTGTTGATGTTCACCTCGGGCACCACCGGCCCGTCGAAAGCCCTGTCGGTGCCGCTCAAGGCGATCGTCGCGTTCCAGAGCTACACCCGTGACGCGGTGGATTTGCGCCCTGAAGACGCGTTCTGGAACGTCGCCGATCCGGGGTGGGCCTACGGCATCTATTTCGGCGTCACCGGACCGATGGCGATGGGGCACCCGATCACCTTCTACGATGGCCCGTTCACCCTCGAAAGCACCTGTCGGGTAATTAACAAATACGGGATCACCAACCTCACCGGTTCGCCGACGGCCTATCGCTTGCTGATTGCCGGTGGCGATGAATTCTCCCGCTCGATCAAGGGCAAGCTGCGCATCGTCAGCAGCGCTGGCGAGCCGCTGAACCCGGAAGTGATCCGCTGGTTCGCCGATAACCTCGGCGTGGTGATTCACGACCATTACGGCCAGACCGAACTGGGCATGGTGTTGTGCAATCACCACGGCCTCGATCATCCGGTGCACGTCGGCGCTGCCGGTTTCGCCTCGCCGGGCCACCGCATCGTGGTGCTCGACGACGAATACAAAGAACTGGGCGTCGGCCAGCCCGGCATTCTGGCCATCGACCGGACCCAGTCGCCGATGTGCTGGTTCGGCGGTTACGAAGGCGCACCGACCAAGGCCTTCGTCGGCAACTATTACCTGAGCGGCGACACCGTCGAGTGGAACCCGGACGGCAGCATCAGCTTCGTCGGCCGCAGTGACGATGTGATCACCACCTCCGGCTACCGCGTCGGCCCGTTCGACGTGGAAAGCGCGCTGATCGAACACCCGGCAGTGGTCGAAGCCGCAGTGATCGGCAAGCCCGATCCGGAGCGTACCGAGTTGGTGAAAGCCTTCGTCGTGCTCAGCCCGCAATACCGTGCCGAACCTGCACTCGCCGAAGAGTTGCGCCAACACGTGCGCAAGCGTCTGGCGGCGCACGCGTACCCCCGTGAAATCGAATTTGTCAGCGAATTGCCGAAAACCCCAAGCGGCAAGTTGCAGCGCTTTATCTTGCGCAACCAGGAAATCGCCAGGGCTCAAGAGGCCGCCGCGAAGAACCTTTCAGCTTGAATCCAAGGAAACAATGATGCAGATCGAAAACAAGGTTTTTCTCGTCACCGGCGGTGCATCCGGCCTCGGTGCCGCCACCGCTGAAATGCTGATCGCTGCCGGCGCCAAGGTGATGCTGGTGGACATGAACGCCGAAGCCGTCGCGGCCCAGGCTGCACGTCTGGGCGCACAAAGCGTGGTGACGGACATCAGCAATGAAACGGCGGCGCAAGCGGCGGTGCAGGCGACGGTCAAAGCGTTTGGCGGCCTCAATGGTCTGGTCAATTGCGCCGGTATCGTGCGTGGCGAGAAGATCCTCGGCAAGAATGGCCCCCATGCGCTGGACAGTTTTAGCCAGGTGATCAACGTCAACCTGATCGGCAGCTTCAACATGCTGCGTCTGGCGGCCGCGGCGATTGCCGAAACCGAAGCTGACGAAGACGGTGAGCGTGGCGTGATCATCAACACCGCGTCGGCCGCAGCCTTCGACGGCCAGATCGGTCAGGCCGCGTATTCGGCTTCGAAAGGTGCGATCGTCAGCCTGACCTTGCCCGCCGCCCGTGAGCTGGCTCGCTTCGGTATCCGCGTGATGACCATAGCCCCGGGCATTTTCGAAACGCCGATGATGGCCGGCATGACCCCGGAAGTGCGCGAGTCTCTGGCCGCTGGCGTGCCGTTCCCGCCGCGTCTGGGCAAGCCGGGCGAGTACGCCGCGCTGGTCAGGCATATCATAGAAAACAGCATGCTCAACGGCGAGGTGATCCGTCTCGACGGTGCCTTGCGCATGGCCGCCAAATAAGGAGGATTTGTAATGACACTTTCCAACGATCCGATTGTTATTGTCAGCGCCGTCCGCACCCCGATGGGCGGTTTCCAGGGCGAACTGAAAAGCCTGACCGCGCCGCAGCTGGGCGCCGCAGCGATTCGTGCTGCCGTCGAACGCGCCGGTGTCGCTCCTGAATCCGTAGAAGAAGTGCTGTTCGGCTGCGTGCTCTCCGCCGGTCTCGGCCAGGCTCCGGCGCGGCAAGCGGCACTGGGCGCGGGGCTGGATAAGTCGACCCGTTGCACGACACTGAACAAGATGTGCGGCTCGGGCATGGAAGCCACGATTCTGGCTCACGACATGCTGATCGCCGGCAGTGCCGATGTGGTCGTCGCCGGTGGCATGGAAAGCATGTCCAACGCGCCATTCCTGCTGGACCGCGCCCGCAGCGGCTACCGCATGGGCCACGGCCGCGTGCTTGATCACATGTTCCTCGACGGCCTGGAAGATGCCTACGACAAGGGCCGCTTGATGGGCACCTTTGCCGAGGATTGCGCTGAAACCAACGGTTTTACCCGCGAAGCTCAGGACGCCTTTGCCATTGCTTCGACCACCCGCGCTCAACAGGCGATCAAGGATGGCAGTTTCACCGCCGAGATCGTGCCGCTCACCGTGACCGTCGGCAAAGAGCAGGTGCTGATCAGCCATGACGAACAGCCGCCGAAAGCCAAACTGGACAAGATCGCCTCGCTGAAACCGGCGTTCCGCGATGGCGGCACTGTGACCGCGGCGAACTCCAGTTCGATCTCCGACGGCGCGGCGGCACTGGTGTTGATGCGCCGTTCCGAAGCCGAGAAACAAGGCCTGAAACCGCTGGCGGTGATTCATGGTCACGCTGCATTTGCCGACACGCCGGGGCTGTTTCCGGTGGCACCGGTGGGCGCGATCAAGAAGCTGATGAAGAAAACCGGCTGGTCCCTGGACGAAGTCGAGTTGTTCGAAGTCAACGAAGCGTTCGCGGTGGTGAGTCTGGTGACCATGACCAAACTGGAAATCCCCCACGAGAAGATCAACGTTCACGGCGGTGCTTGCGCCCTGGGCCACCCGATCGGTGCGTCCGGCGCGCGGATCCTCGTGACCTTGCTCTCGGCCTTGCGCCAGAAAGGTCTGAAACGCGGCGTTGCAGCGATCTGCATCGGCGGCGGCGAAGCCACGGCCATGGCTGTTGAGTGCCTCTACTGAGGCTAATGATGCGCAATCTGTGTGTGTGGAGCTTGTGTGGCGAGGGAGCTTGCTCCCGCTGGGTCGCGAAGCGGCCCCAAAAGCTTTGCGACTGCTGCGCAGTCGAACGGGAGCAAGCTCCCTCGCCACACAAGCCCGCTCCCACAGGTCTTGCGTTTCAACTTGAATTTTAAGGACTTGGCATGATTCCCAATGACGAACAACTTCAGATCAGCGACGCGGCCCGGCAGTTTGCCCAGGAACGGCTGAAACCGTTCGCCGCCGAATGGGACCGCGAACATCGCTTCCCCAAGGAAGCCATCGGCGAGATGGCCGACCTGGGATTCTTCGGCATGCTGGTGCCGGAGCAGTGGGGCGGTTGTGACACCGGTTACCTGGCCTATGCCATGGCGCTGGAAGAAATTGCTGCGGGCGATGGCGCCTGCTCGACCATCATGAGCGTGCACAACTCGGTGGGTTGCGTGCCGATCCTCAAGTTCGGCAACGACGAGCAGAAAGAACGCTTCCTCAAGCCGCTGGCCAGCGGCGCGATGCTCGGTGCGTTTGCCCTGACCGAACCGCAAGCGGGCTCCGACGCCAGCAGCCTGAAAACCCGCGCCCGGCTCGACGGCGATCACTACGTGCTCAACGGCTGCAAGCAGTTCATCACTTCCGGGCAAAACGCCGGGGTGGTGATCGTGTTTGCGGTGACTGATCCGAGTGCCGGCAAACGCGGCATCACGGCGCTGATCGTGCCGACCGATTCGCCGGGTTATAAAGTCGCGCGAGTCGAAGACAAACTCGGTCAGCATGCTTCCGATACCTGCCAGATCCTCTTCGAGGATGTGAAAGTCCCGGTGGCCAATCGATTGGGCGAGGAGGGCGAAGGCTACAAGATCGCCCTGGCCAACCTCGAAGGCGGCCGTGTCGGCATCGCCTCGCAATCGGTGGGCATGGCCCGCGCCGCGTTCGAAGCGGCCCGCGACTATGCTCGTGAACGCGAGAGCTTCGGCAAGCCGATCATCGAACACCAGGCAGTGGCGTTCCGGCTGGCGGACATGGCGACCCAGATCGCCGTGGCCCGGCAGATGGTGCATTACGCGGCGGCATTGCGCGACAGCGGCAAACCGGCGCTGGTCGAAGCGTCCATGGCCAAGCTGTTCGCCTCGGAAATGGCCGAGAAGGTTTGCTCCTCAGCGTTGCAAACCCTTGGCGGTTACGGTTACCTGAACGACTTCCCGCTGGAGCGGATCTACCGCGACGTGCGGGTGTGCCAGATCTACGAAGGCACCAGCGATATTCAGCGCATGGTCATTTCGCGCAATCTTTGAGAAGGAATCCACCTATGAACTACGAAACGATTTTGTTGGAAACCCATGGCCGCGTCGGCCTGATCACCCTCAACCGTCCGCAAGCCTTGAACGCGTTGAATGCGCAAATTGTCAGCGAATTGAACCACGCCCTCGATGGCCTGGAAGCCGATTCGAACATCGGTTGCATCGTGCTGACCGGCTCGAAAAAGGCCTTCGCCGCCGGTGCCGACATCAAGGAAATGGCTGAGCTGACCTATCCGCAGATCTACCTCGATGACCTGTTCAGCGACAGTGATCGCGTGGCCAACCGCCGCAAGCCGATCATCGCCGCGGTCAACGGTTTCGCCTTGGGCGGTGGTTGTGAACTGGCGTTGATGTGCGACTTCATTCTGGCGGGCGACAACGCAAAGTTTGGTCAGCCGGAAATCAACCTCGGCGTGCTGCCGGGTATGGGCGGCACTCAGCGTCTGACCCGCGCCGTGGGCAAGGCCAAGGCCATGGAAATGTGCCTGAGCGGGCGTTTGATCGATGCGGTGGAAGCGGAGCGTTGCGGCATTGTTGCGCGCATCGTGCCGGCGGATGAGCTATTGGAAGAAGCGCTGAAAGTCGCGGCGCTGATTGCCAAGAAGTCGTTGCCGATTGCGATGATGGTCAAGGAAAGCGTCAACCGCGCGTTTGAAGTGAGCCTGTCGGAAGGTGTGCGCTTTGAGCGTCGGGTGTTCCACGCGGCGTTTGCCACGCAGGATCAGAAGGAAGGGATGGCGGCGTTTGTTGCCAAGCGGGAGGCGGAGTTCGTCGGCAAGTAATGCGGCGTCCTCGCGGACGTCATCGCGGGCAAGCCCGCTCCCACAGTGGTTTCCGGCGTTCACAAATTTTGTATACGCTTGAGAAACCTGTGGGAGCGGGCTTGCCCGCGATGCTTTTAAAGATCACACCAAGTAATGTTTCAACTCCCGGGCAATCACCATCCGCTGTATCTCGCTCGACCCTTCATAAATTTGCGTGATCCGCGCATCCCGGTAGTAGCGCTCCACCGGGTAGTCCTCCAGATACCCATACCCGCCATGAATCTGTATCGCCGACGAGCAGACCTTCTCGGCCATTTCCGAGGCAAACAGCTTGGCCTGTGAAGCCTCCGACAGACACGGCTTGCCGGCACTGCGCAACCGTGCGGCGTGCAGGATCAGCAAGCGTGCGGCGTTCAGTCGGGTGTGCATGTCGGCCAGCATATTGGCGATGCTTTGGTGCTCGATGATCGGCTTGTCGAATTGCACCCTATCCCGCGCGTAAGCCAGCGCTGCTTCGAATGCTGCCCGGGCGATGCCCAAGGCTTGCGCGGCGATGCCGATGCGGCCGCCTTCGAGGTTGGAGAGGGCAATGGCCAGGCCTTTGCCGCGCTCGCCCAGCAGATTGGCCTCGGGAACGGTGCAATTGTTCAGGGTCACGGCGCAGGTGTCAGAAGCGCGGATGCCCATCTTGTGTTCGCTACGGTCGACGATGAAACCCGCTGTTTCGGTCGGCACCAGGAATGCCGAGATGCCGCGCTTGCCCAGCTCCGGATCGGTCACGGCAAACACGATCGCCAGCTTCGCCCGTTTGCCATTGCTGACGAATTGCTTGGCGCCGTTGATCACCCACTGGCCGTCGCGCAATTCGGCGCGGGTACGCAGGTTATGCGCTTCGGACCCGGCCTGGGGTTCGGTGAGGCAGAAGCAACCGATGGCCTGACCGCTGGCGAGGTCCGGCAACCATTGCTGTTTCTGCTCTTCGGTGCCGTAGTTGAGCACCGGCCCGCAGCCCACGGAATTGTGGATGCTCATCAGCGCACCGGTGGCGCCATCACCGGCGGAAATCTCCTCCACCGCCAAGGCGTAGGCGACGTAGTCGACATAAGTGCCACCCCATTCCTCGGGCACCACCATGCCCAGCAGACCCAGTTCACCCATCTTCGCCACCAGACCATCATCGATCCAGCCGGCCTTTTCCCAGGCTTGTGCGTGGGGCGCGATTTCGCCGCGGGCAAAATCCCGGGCCATGTCGCGGATCATGACTTGCTCTTCGCTCAATTCGATATCGTGCATGGCTCAGCTCCCGCTCTGGTCGAACCCGGTGAAAAAACTTGCCACGTGCCCGGCGTCCAGCGCCTGCAGAGTCGGCGGATTCCAGCGCGGGTTCTTGTCTTTGTCGATCAGCAAGGCGCGCACGCCTTCGATCAGGTCGCCGCGTTCGAACCACTGGCGATCCAGGTGCAGTTCGAGGGCGAAGCACTGTTCCAGGCTCAGGTGCCGACCGCGCCGCAGCATTTCCAGGGTCACGCCCATGGCCAGCGGTGAACGGCTCTCCAGCAGGTCGGCGGTGGCCGTGGCCCACTCGTGGCTATCGGCGACGGTCACTTCACGCAGTTGTTCCACCATACTCGGCACATCGGGCAGGGCGAAGAAGTGATCGATGGCCGGCCGCAACGCCGCCAGGGGCGCTACCGGCAGTTGCTGCACGGCGAGTTTCGCCAGCACGCCTTGCAGGTCCTTGAGCGGCGTGTCGTGCCATTGGAGCTGATCGAGTTGCTCGTCCAGCGTGCTCAGGCTGGCGCTGTCCAGATACCAGTCGGCCAGGCCGCAATAGAGCGCATCGGCGGCACGAATCTGCACGCCGCTGACCCCGAGATAAATGCCCAGCTCACCGGGGATGCGTGGCAGGAAGTAACTGCCGCCAACGTCCGGGAAATAACCGATGGCCACTTCCGGCATCGCCAGACGGCTGCGCTCGGTGACCACCCGCAAATCGGCGCCTTGCACCAGCCCCATGCCACCGCCCAGCACAAAGCCGTCCATCAAGGCCAGGACCGGTTTGCGATAGTGATGGAGGGCGAGGTCGAGGGCGTATTCCTCGACGAAGAAGTCTTCGTGCAGGGTGTCGCCGCTTTTGAAACTGTCGTACAGCGAGCGAATATCGCCGCCGGCACAGAAAGCTTTTTCGCCGGCACCACGCAACACCACTGCGTTTACCTGCGGATCCTGTGCCCAGGCATCGAGCTGCTGTTGCAGGCTGCGAACCATGTCCAGGGTAATGGCGTTGAGGCCGGCGGGGCGATTGAGGGTCAGGTGACCGATGTGATTGCGAACCTCGGCCAACACTTCGTTTTGCGTGGCATCCATGGGCTGTGTTGTCGGGGATGAAACCTGAGCAGTCATCACTAACTCCCTGCTTTTATTGTTCTTTATAGAGAAGCTCGCGCGCGAGCGATGCTGGATCGTATCAGTGCAAATTTGTGATGTACAACCGGGATACGTGCAGGTGCTGTTTGCATTTTTACCTTAAGGCAACTTCCAAGGATCGCAACCTTTGGCAGCCTGACACCGTTTTGAATCAACCTCGAACTTGTGGCGAGGGAGCTTGCTCCCGTTCGACTGCGTAGCAGTCGCAGGCTCTGTAGAGGGGCCGCTTCGCAGCCCAGCGGGAGCAAGCTCCCTCGCCACAAAAGCCTGTTGCTTCCTTTGATGAACTCAGGTTCTGCTGCTCAGCACTTCACCGATGCTACGGCGCCTGGCATGCAACTCGCTGGCATGGATCAACTGCTCGAGGTCTTCAGGGGTGACGTCGTAGAAGGCCTCCATGTCGGCGAGGGCCAGTTTCAGATCCGCGGCAGTGATCGCCTGGCTGTCGGGGACGGGCATCATCAGTGCCGGTTCAGCGGGACGTTTGGGGTAACGAATGCGCGTCAGATTGTTGTACGCCAATGCGCAGAGCAGCATCGTCGAGGCACTGAGCATCACCGGGCCGAGGGCTTTCCACTCCAGGGCGATGGTCGCCGGGTCTGCCACCACCATCAGCAACGCCAAGGCACCGGCCGGTGGGTGCAAGCAACGTAACCAACACATCAGAATCAGCGCCATGCCCGCCGCCAGGCATGCGCTGCCGAGGCTGCGTCCGAGCACATGAGCGACCAGCAGCGACACCACTCCCGCGCAAAGGTAACCGCCAAGAATCGACCACGGCTGGGCAAGCGCGCCCGAGGATACAGCGAACAACAGCACCGCCGAGGCGCCCAGCGGGCCGATCAGATGCAGCGCCACTTGCATGCCGAATACCTGACTGCAGAGCCAGACGCTGAACATCGTGCCCAGTGACATGCCGATGGCGGCGCGACTCCATTCTGAAGGACGGGTGTTGATGGCGGCAGGTAACCAGCGAGCGAACATGAGGCAAACAATCCGTAAAAAATCGAGGCAAAAAAAAGGCT
Organism: Pseudomonas sp. F-14 TE3482; assembly: GCF_053629455.1. Lineage (NCBI taxonomy): Bacteria > Pseudomonadati > Pseudomonadota > Gammaproteobacteria > Pseudomonadales > Pseudomonadaceae > Pseudomonas > Pseudomonas sp. F-14 TE3482. The sequence continues at coordinate 4,890,752 of NZ_JBRJII010000001.1, read as the reverse complement.
TAGCTGGGATACCCAGAAAGCCCTTGAAGTAGTTCCAACTATTGGGGGAGGAACGCCGCACAGTGTGCCGATCATTCCTTATGCTGACAAATTCATATTAATGCTGCTTCAGTGCATTATTTTTGCAGTATTGCCACGCGCCGACCGCTCATGAAGCACAGCAAACCGCCCATCGCCGTCAACGCACTCAGTGCATAAAACATGGTGGGCGCGGGCGTGTGCAGCAGCAGATAGCCACAGATCACCGGGCTCAGTGCCCCACCGAGGGCTGCGAGATTCTGCGCGCCGTAGTAGCTGCCGCGCAGTTCTTCCGGGGCCAGGGTGTCGACGAACAGAAATTCGGCCGGGTAAATGATCATTTCGCCAAGCGTGAAGATGAACATCGCCACGCACCAGCTCACGAGACTGTCAGCCAGGCTGAAACCGATCAACCCGAGGATGAACAGGCTGGTGCCGCCAGCAATCCAGTAACGCAGTTGTTCGCGTTTGAGGAACCGGCCGATCTGGTATTGCAGCAGGATCACGCTGATGGCGTTGCAGGCGAGCAGGGCGGCCATGGTTTCCAGGGCGCGTTTGGTGTCTTGGGTGACTAGCAGGTATTGCGACAAATACAGGGTGAAACGACCATGCACCACGGTGCTGAGCAGGCAGCCACAAGTGAACATGATCAGCGTGCGGTCGTTCTTCAGGGTGATCAGGGTTTTGAGGAAGCTCTGGGGCTGGCCGATCGCGGGTGTCTGGGCCGGGTCTTTGGGAATCCCGCTCATCAGGAAAATACTGAAGAATGCGATGCCGCCGGCGATCAGGAACGGCGCAAGCGGCTGCACCCCGGCGATCACCACGCCGAGCATCGGGCCGGTGGCGTAGCCGATATTGGTCAGGGTGTAGCGCAGTGAAAAAGCCTTGGCGCGCTGGCCCACGGGCAGGTTTTCGCTGAGGATTGCCTTGGACCCGATCAGGAACAGCGCCGAAGCAGTTTCGGTGATTACCAGGGTGGCGGTGGTCAGGTAGAGGTTTTCGGCGAAGGTCAGCAACACGAAACCGATGGCGCTGGAGAGCATGGTCAGAATCAGCAGCCGACGTTTTTCGAGGCGGTCGATGATGTAACCGCCGTAAAGCGCGAGCAGGGTGGCGATGAACACCGCGATACCCAACAACAGGCCGACGTCCTGTTGGTTGAGGCCGAGTTTGTTGCTCAGAAACAGGGTGAGCAACGGGCTGGTAATGGCGCGGCTGACGACGATGGTCAGCGAAACGATCATCAAGCGGCGGATAACGAGGGAGTAAGTGGCCACGGTGGGGCAAATGTCCTTATTTCAGATTCTGTGGTGTTCGACGCGATACCGAGTTGCTGCTAATCGCGGGCAAGCCCGCTCCCACAGGCTTTGTGTCGATCATTTAATCGTGGCTCGACGCGAACCTTGTGGGAGCGGGCTTGCCCGCGATGAGGCCCGCACAGACAACGCCATACTCAACTCAGCCACCGATCAAGCGCCCGAACCGATTCCAGCTCTTCCAGCCGCCACAACTGCTCAAGCAACCCTTTCGCCTGCTCCTGCGGCATCACCCGGCCCGCCAGACTGAAGAACTTCTCCTCCAGCGCCTCATCACTCAGCGGATTGCCCGGCGCCCCCAACGGCACCTCAACACACAGGCTCGCTTGCCGACCATCCACGGTCTGCACGCTGACCACAGGCTCGCCATCCTCCGACAGTAGCGGGTCGACTTCAAGGTGAATGCGTGACATCCAGTGAGCAATTCGCGGTTGGTAGCGCTGTTCGTCGTCGTAGGCTTCCAACCGGCAATGCCCATGGACCAGCCGGGCGGCGAGGGCATAGCGCAGGCTCATCTGCGCCGCCGACAGGGTGTTGATGTCCTGACCGCCACACATGTCCTGGAGGAATCCGCACAACGACACCTGAACGCTCTCGACCTGATCCGCGCTGACCTGCAATTGATCCAGCAACAGGCCCAATGAATCGATCGCCGAATGCGTCCCCCGGCATGCCGCATAGGGTTTGATCGAGCAGCGAGCGAGTTTCCACACATGCCCCAGTTCGGCATCCAGCGCCTCAGGCACGGCGGTATCCGCCGCGAGGGTCTTGAGAAAACCGCCCCAGACATCATCGAACAATTTTGTCGGCCCGGTGATCCCTTGTTGCGCAAACCGCGCTGCCAACAATCCACCTTCGGCGGCCCTTCCGCTGTGGAGTTTTTTGCTTTGCGAGCCGTCATGAATGAACGCCCAAAGACCGCCGCTGAAGCTGCCGGCAATGCCCAGCGCCGCCAGGGTTTGCTGTGCATCCAGCCCCAGAATCCGTGCACTGGCCGCCGCTGCGCCAAACACCCCACACGTCGCCGTGGAGTGCCAACCGGCGCCGTTGTGGGCCGAGTAACTGCCGCAGGCTTCGAGTACCCGACGGCTGATGTCGTAGCCGATCACCACGGCGCTAATCAATTCGCGGCCATTCACGGGTTTTACCGACATCGATAGCGCAGCCATCACCGCTGGCAGCACCACCGCGCCGGAGTGATCGCAGCCGCCGGTGTCGTCCAGCTCCAGGGCATGCGCGGCGATGCCATTGAGCATGGCGGCCTGTGCCGCGCCGACCCGCTGACCGGTGCCCCAGACCAACGTGCTGCCGGCCTCACCCTCGAAAACCTGACGCGCCTGCTTCGCCACATCACTGCCAGCCCCGGCCAGGGTCACGCCGAAGGTGTCGAGGATGTGTCGCCCGGCTTGCGCAACCAACGCGGGAGGTAAATCTTCGAAGCGAGTATCGACGCAGAACTGTGCCAACCGCTCCATCCGCACGACTCCATCGTAGGCGCTACCGAAGGCTGAGATCTGTTGATCTTTCATACGCCGTAATCCCGGTAATGACGTTCGTACACGGCTGCCGGATGATCCTCGGCCACGGGCGCTGCCGATTCAGCCCACCATTGAGCGACCTCGGCACCGGTGGCGATCCACACGTCGTCATGCTGTTGGATGCTTTGCAGCAATTGGCGCAACACGCCGATCCGCCCGGGCGTGGCGATGATTTCCGGGTGCAGCCGCAGCACGTAACACAGCCCGAAGCGGTGAAACCCGGCGAAGTCCATTTGCAGGTTGCCCAGGGTATGGCTGTAAGAGGCGATCCGCGATTGCGCCGGCGGCACCGCCGGGCTGAGGTTGAAGGCGAAGTAGGGTTCGTCTTCCAGTTCGTAGTGCAACGGCAGCTCGATCACTTCGGGCGCCGTCGGATGAGC
>NZ_JBRJII010000001.1:0-85000 GCF_053629455.1 Pseudomonas sp. F-14 TE3482 | reverse complement strand
AATCAGAATGTCGCGGTGAATACGTTCCCGGGCCTTGTACACACCGCCCGTCACACCATGGGAGTGGGTTGCACCAGAAGTAGCTAGTCTAACCTTCGGGAGGACGGTTACCACGGTGTGATTCATGACTGGGGTGAAGTCGTAACAAGGTAGCCGTAGGGGAACCTGCGGCTGGATCACCTCCTTAATCGACGACATCAGCTGCTCCATAAGTTCCCACACGAATTGCTTGATTCATTGAAGAAGACGATAAGAAGCAGCCCGAAATTGGGTCTGTAGCTCAGTTGGTTAGAGCGCACCCCTGATAAGGGTGAGGTCGGCAGTTCGAATCTGCCCAGACCCACCAATTTTGTGTGGGAAACGCCTGTAGAAATACGGGGCCATAGCTCAGCTGGGAGAGCGCCTGCCTTGCACGCAGGAGGTCAACGGTTCGATCCCGTTTGGCTCCACCACTACTGCTTCTGTTTGTTGAAAGCTTAGAAATGAGCATTCCATCGTGACGATGGTGAATGTTGATTTCTAGTCTTTGGCTAGATCGTTCTTTAAAAATTTGGGTATGTGATAGAAAGATAGACTGATGGCCACTTTCACTGGTGGTGATCAGGCTAAGGTAAAATTTGTGAGTTTAATCGCGAATTTTCGGCGAATGTCGTCTTCACAGTATAACCAGATTGCTTGGGGTTATATGGTCAAGTGAAGAAGCGCATACGGTGGATGCCTTGGCAGTCAGAGGCGATGAAAGACGTGGTAGCCTGCGAAAAGCTTCGGGGAGTCGGCAAACAGACTTTGATCCGGAGATGTCTGAATGGGGGAACCCACCTAACATAAGTTAGGTATCTTAAGCTGAATACATAGGCTTAAGAAGCGAACCAGGGGAACTGAAACATCTAAGTACCCTGAGGAAAAGAAATCAACCGAGATTCCCTTAGTAGTGGCGAGCGAACGGGGACTAGCCCTTAAGTGGCTTTGAGATTAGCGGAACGCTCTGGAAAGTGCGGCCATAGTGGGTGATAGCCCTGTACGCGAAAATCTCTTGGCCATGAAATCGAGTAGGACGGAGCACGAGAAACTTTGTCTGAATATGGGGGGACCATCCTCCAAGGCTAAATACTACTGACTGACCGATAGTGAACTAGTACCGTGAGGGAAAGGCGAAAAGAACCCCGGAGAGGGGAGTGAAATAGATCCTGAAACCGTATGCGTACAAGCAGTGGGAGCCCACTTTGTTGGGTGACTGCGTACCTTTTGTATAATGGGTCAGCGACTTATTTTCAGTGGCGAGCTTAACCGAATAGGGGAGGCGTAGCGAAAGCGAGTCTTAATAGGGCGTCTAGTCGCTGGGAATAGACCCGAAACCGGGCGATCTATCCATGGGCAGGTTGAAGGTTGGGTAACACTAACTGGAGGACCGAACCGACTACCGTTGAAAAGTTAGCGGATGACCTGTGGATCGGAGTGAAAGGCTAATCAAGCTCGGAGATAGCTGGTTCTCCTCGAAAGCTATTTAGGTAGCGCCTCATGTATCACTGTAGGGGGTAGAGCACTGTTTCGGCTAGGGGGTCATCCCGACTTACCAAACCGATGCAAACTCCGAATACCTACAAGTGCCGAGCATGGGAGACACACGGCGGGTGCTAACGTCCGTCGTGAAAAGGGAAACAACCCAGACCGTCAGCTAAGGTCCCAAAGTTATGGTTAAGTGGGAAACGATGTGGGAAGGCTTAGACAGCTAGGAGGTTGGCTTAGAAGCAGCCACCCTTTAAAGAAAGCGTAATAGCTCACTAGTCGAGTCGGCCTGCGCGGAAGATGTAACGGGGCTCAAACCATACACCGAAGCTACGGGTATCACTTAGGTGATGCGGTAGAGGAGCGTTCTGTAAGCCTGTGAAGGTGAGTTGAGAAGCTTGCTGGAGGTATCAGAAGTGCGAATGCTGACATGAGTAACGACAATGGGTGTGAAAAACACCCACGCCGAAAGACCAAGGTTTCCTGCGCAACGTTAATCGACGCAGGGTTAGTCGGTCCCTAAGGCGAGGCTGAAAAGCGTAGTCGATGGAAAACAGGTTAATATTCCTGTACTTCTGGTTATTGCGATGGAGGGACGGAGAAGGCTAGGCCAGCTTGGCGTTGGTTGTCCAAGTTTAAGGTGGTAGGCTGAGATCTTAGGTAAATCCGGGATCTTAAGGCCGAGAGCTGATGACGAGTGTTCTTTTAGAACACGAAGTGGTTGATGCCATGCTTCCAAGAAAAGCTTCTAAGCTTCAGGTAACCAGGAACCGTACCCCAAACCGACACAGGTGGTTGGGTAGAGAATACCAAGGCGCTTGAGAGAACTCGGGTGAAGGAACTAGGCAAAATGGCACCGTAACTTCGGGAGAAGGTGCGCCGGTGAGGGTGAAGCATTTACTGCGTAAGCCCACGCCGGTCGAAGATACCAGGCCGCTGCGACTGTTTATTAAAAACACAGCACTCTGCAAACACGAAAGTGGACGTATAGGGTGTGACGCCTGCCCGGTGCCGGAAGGTTAATTGATGGGGTTAGCTAACGCGAAGCTCTTGATCGAAGCCCCGGTAAACGGCGGCCGTAACTATAACGGTCCTAAGGTAGCGAAATTCCTTGTCGGGTAAGTTCCGACCTGCACGAATGGCGTAACGATGGCGGCGCTGTCTCCACCCGAGACTCAGTGAAATTGAAATCGCTGTGAAGATGCAGTGTATCCGCGGCTAGACGGAAAGACCCCGTGAACCTTTACTATAGCTTTGCACTGGACTTTGAATTTGCTTGTGTAGGATAGGTGGGAGGCTTTGAAGCGTGGACGCCAGTTCGCGTGGAGCCAACCTTGAAATACCACCCTGGCAACTTTGAGGTTCTAACTCAGGTCCGTTATCCGGATCGAGGACAGTGTATGGTGGGTAGTTTGACTGGGGCGGTCTCCTCCTAAAGAGTAACGGAGGAGTACGAAGGTGCGCTCAGACCGGTCGGAAATCGGTCGTAGAGTATAAAGGCAAAAGCGCGCTTGACTGCGAGACAGACACGTCGAGCAGGTACGAAAGTAGGTCTTAGTGATCCGGTGGTTCTGTATGGAAGGGCCATCGCTCAACGGATAAAAGGTACTCCGGGGATAACAGGCTGATACCGCCCAAGAGTTCATATCGACGGCGGTGTTTGGCACCTCGATGTCGGCTCATCACATCCTGGGGCTGAAGCCGGTCCCAAGGGTATGGCTGTTCGCCATTTAAAGTGGTACGCGAGCTGGGTTTAGAACGTCGTGAGACAGTTCGGTCCCTATCTGCCGTGGACGTTTGAGATTTGAGAGGGGCTGCTCCTAGTACGAGAGGACCGGAGTGGACGAACCTCTGGTGTTCCGGTTGTCACGCCAGTGGCATTGCCGGGTAGCTATGTTCGGAATAGATAACCGCTGAAAGCATCTAAGCGGGAAACTAGCCTCAAGATGAGATCTCACTGGGACCTTGAGTCCCCTGAAGGGCCGTCGAAGACTACGACGTTGATAGGTTGGGTGTGTAAGCGCTGTGAGGCGTTGAGCTAACCAATACTAATTGCCCGTGAGGCTTGACCATATAACACCCAAGCAATTTGCTGACCTGAAAAGGCACCAGATTGCGGTGTGTGAAGACGAAACGAACCGAAAGTTTGTGACACTCACAAAACACCAAACTATCACATACCCATTCGCTGGAGCGTGAACCCGCAAGGGCCCACGACCTGGCTACCGAATTTCTTGACGACCATAGAGCATTGGAACCACCTGATCCCATCCCGAACTCAGCAGTGAAACGATGCATCGCCGATGGTAGTGTGGGGTTTCCCCATGTGAGAGTAGGTCATCGTCAAGATTAAATTCCGAAACCCCTATCTGCGTATGCAGGTAGGGGTTTTGTTTTGCCCGCAGGAAAGTTCGTACAGCATTATCGGGCCGCTCCTGTCTGATTGCGATGCTGTTTACGCGAGATGAGTCAGGCGTACACTGACCGCATACGGTCAGTATCGACGATTAACTCTTTGAGAACACCCTATAGCCATGAAGACACAGCCAGGTATCCAAAAGCCAGGATTTCCGGTGCCTAAGCCTACTGCAAGTAGCGAGACGCCGATTGCGAGCATCATGCGTTTTCCATAAATGAAAGATCCATTAATAACTGACTTGAATTTAGCATGGACCCATCGCAATAGCGGCAAAGAAATCGTCATGCTTGCAGGAACCAAGGGATTCATCAGATCGGAATGATGAGTAAAAAATCGTAGATATCTCCATGCAAGGTGGGATCTGCGGACACTGTGGAACCACCGATTATGGTGAAGAGGTTTGCGTTGCACTTGGCCTGACATAAGCGGCGGGATGACGACCGGAAGGCCTCCATCCTCCGCATCATCACCCTGAAATCAAGGCTGCGACTGGCTGTCCGCTCTCATGATCTGTGCCTCACCATTGGCCACGAGCCAACGAACCACTTCAGTAACCGACACGGTATGGCTACGCTCTATCCAGCGCACTAGTGCCGGCCCATAGTGTTCGGTGTATCGGCTGAGCACCAGTTGGCGACAGTCCGCTGACAAACGCAGGGTAATTTCGCGACAGTGCAGATTGGCCGGGTCGTCCCGCGTCATCCGTTGCTGCAGGACCAGGCTATTGTTTTCAGAACCCATCAGCCGGTGCTCCTGTGCATTGAGAGGTGGTGTTCTCTGGTGAGCCTTGTTTGCCATCGGCCACGTAAGCAGCACGATGCTCGGCCACCACGTTACGCAACGCGCTGTAGTAGTCCGGCAATTTTTGCAGGCTGTCGGTCAGTGGTAAGGCTTCTGCCCGACCATCGACGATGCCACCGACAGTGCTGATAGTGGAGAGTGTCTCCACGGTATCGCTATTGCTGCCGAACGGATCGACCACAAAGCCGAGCACGCGGCCGGCGGCGTCGCGACTGTTGGAGGTCCCGAGCAATGGCAGCTCGACGATCGGACCGTTGCCGATGCCCCACACGCCGAAGGTCTGGCCGAAGTCCGAGTCGTGGCGCGGGATACCGGCCATGCCGGAGACATCGATCAAGCCCACCACCCCTACCGTGGTGTTGAGCGCGAAACGTCCCAGGGTATTGACCGAGCGCATCGGGTTGCCTTGCAGCAGGTCATTGATAAAGACCTTCGGCTCACCGAAGTTCGCCACAAAGTTATGCACACCGGTCTGGAAAAAGTCCGGCGTGTAGCGGTAGCCGCGCGCGACCGGCGCCAGGGCGTAATCATCAACCACCCGGTTAAACGCGAAGACGCTCCGATTGAACGGTTCTGCCGGGTCGTACACCGAATAGGCGATATCGGCGCAGGCCACGTCGGTGTTTGGCTGCGGCTGGCTGCTGCAACCCGTCAGCCCTGCGGCCAACACGGCAATTGAGGTGTTGCGGGTCAACCAGGGAGCACACTTGAAAGGCAACATGGACGCAAGTCTCAGGAGGAATTCGCCGTGATGCTGAGCTCCAATCCTTGCGCCAAGATGTCTGGTTTATTGCGGTGCTGACGCTTTATTGCAGAGTTGAAATATATGACGCGCGGCCATGAATGGTTTTAGATGGCGGTTCCATTCGCCCTTAAGTGACCTTCGGTGAACAGCCTTTTAATTGTCGACGACGACCTTGAAGTCCTTGATCTACTGAAAAAATTCTTCGTGCAACACGGCTACAGCGTCGAGGTCGCCACAGACGGTGCGTCGCTGTGGGCGGCCATAGAGCGCCAGGCGCCGGACCTGATCATTCTGGACGTGATGTTGCCCGGAGACAGCGGGCTGATCCTGTGTCAGCAACTGCGGATTCGACACGCAATACCGGTGATCATGCTGACGGCCATGGGTGAACTCAGTGACCGGGTGGTGGGCCTGGAACTGGGTGCCGATGATTATCTGACAAAACCCTTCGACGCCCGTGAACTGCTGGCCCGAGTGCGTGCTGTGCTGCGTCGCGTGGACGAGCGTCGTCCGGTTCCGCAAGAGCGGCCACGGCCACTGATTGATTTTGCCGACTGGCATCTGGACGTCACCCGTCGTGAACTTCGCTCGCCGGACAACGTGATGATCCCGCTGTCGGCCGGTGAGTTTGACCTGCTGCTGGTCTTCGTCGAACACCCGCAGCGCATTCTTACTCGCGAGCAATTGCTGGACCTGGCGCGCGGGCATTGCCATGACGCGTTCGATCGCAGCATCGACGTTCAGGTCAGCCGCCTGCGACGCAAACTCGAGTCCGACACCAAGCGACCGGCGATGATTCGCACCGTGCGCAACGGCGGTTACCTGTTCACCCCCAGCGTGACGCGGCGATGAGCAGGCTGAAGCGGATTCGCGCCCGAGACTGGCCGCAAGATACGGTTGCGCGCTGGATCGCATTGACGATCATCCTGGCCATGCTCATTTCACTGGCGCTCAACGGGCTGTTTATCCAATTGGCCGGCGTGTGGGCACGCCCACCGTTGACCGAAATCGGCTTGCTGGAAAAAGCCGCCGCTATCACCCGTGTCATCGAGGCCGCTCCGGCGCCCCTACGCCACTCATTGGCGCAAGCCGCCAACGAGAGCGGCTTCACTATCACTTGGCACCCTGATCGGCACGATCTCAATCTGCCGACAGTGAACGATCCGAAGTCCGGCATTGGCTCAACCATCCTGCAGCCGATGCTCAGAGCCCCTGACCGGCGCATCGAAGCCTATGAACCGGCCGACTGGACGGAGCATACGGAGGACGCGCATTACGCGCTGTTGATCGAGCTATCGGATTCATCATGGCTGATGTTCTCCGCGCCCTCGCGCAGTTGGGGGCTCGACGAAGCGCCACGCTACCTGATCGTCATCCTGCTGGTGCTGATCTCCACCGCAGTGGTCGCGCTGATCGCCACCCGACGCCTCGCCACACCTTTGCAGCGCTTCGCCGAAGGCGCCCGGCGCTTCGGTGTGGACTTCCGCGCACCGCCGATCGAACCGCTCGGCCCCCACGAAATCCGCCAGGCCATTCTCGCGTTCAATGCCATGCAAGCCCAGTTACAGCACTTCATCCGCGACCGAACGCAAATGCTCGCCGCCATCTCCCATGACCTGCGCGCGCCCCTGACGCGGATGCGCTTGCGAGGCGAATTCATCGAAGACAGCGAGCAACAGCAACGGCTGTTTCGTGACGTGGATGAAATGCAGGCGATGATCAACTCGGCGCTGGAGTTCTTTCGTGATGATGCGCGGCTTGAACCGGCGACCCAGTTTGATCTGGCGGAACTTCTGCAAACGTTGCTTGATGATTATCGGGATCAGGGCGTCGACATTACGTTCAGCGGGCCGCTGCGGTGGGTGTATTTCGGGCGCCCGTTGGGGCTTAAACGAGTGATTACCAATTTGCTCGATAACGCTATCAAGTACGGCAGTGAACCGGGGATTGAGCTGAAACCGAGCGCCGGCCAGGTGCGGATCAAAGTACTGGATCGTGGGCCGGGCATACCAGATGCCTGCCTTGAACAAGTGTTTGTGCCGTTCTTCCGGATGGAAGGCTCGCGCAACAAAAGCACGGGGGGCGTTGGTTTGGGGTTGTCGGCGGCGCGGGCGATTGTGCTCGAGCACGGAGGCAACCTGACACTGCGTAATCGGTCGACGGGCGGATTGGAGGCGTTGGTGGTGTTGCCGGTGCATTCAAGTTCAGAGCTGATCTCTCAGCATTTGCTTTGAACTGAGCGATTAAACGACCCAAAAAATTGGGGCTAATCCAGATGCGAGCCAGTTACACACAACTCCTGTGGGAGCGGGCTTGCTCGCGAAAGCGGTGTGTCAGTCAACGATGGTGGTGACTGGTATATCGCATTCGCGAGCAAGCCCGCTCCCACAGGTTTTTCGGTCAGGCTTAAGGTCGTGTGAACCTAAGCCTCCCAGCCCGCCCCACTGACCGCCGCCTGCGCCAGTGGGTGCAAGTCTGCCCCCTGATGCGCTGTCTGCCAGGCCAGCAGCTCCTTGCGCATGCCAGGCGTCCAGTACATCTGCAGGTGATTACGCACGCCGAGCACGGCCTGTTTCTGGTCCGGTTCGCTGGCGAAGTACTGGGCGATCTGGTTGACCATTTTGATCAGGTTTTCAGTACTCATCGGCGTACCTCCGCTTTAGCGCCACGCGCTTGGCGGCGTTCGTCGAGCAGACGTTGTTGTTCGTCGCTGAACTCCTGATAGCGTTTTTGCCACTCGGAAGGGTGGTAGACGCGGCTGACTTCCACGGCGGTGACCTTGTATTCCGGACAGTTGGTGGCCCAGTCGGAATTGTCGGTGGTGATCACGTTGGCCCCCGACTCAGGGAAGTGGAAGGTGGTGTACACCACGCCAGGGGCTACCCGTTCGGTGATCCGCGCCCGCAGTACGGTCTGTCCGGCGCGACTGCCAATACCGACCCAGTCGTCTTCGTTGATGCCACGGCTCTCGGCGTCGGTCGGGTGGATTTCCAGGCGGTCTTCGTGGTGCCAGGCGACGTTGTCGGTACGCCGGGTCTGGGCGCCGACGTTGTACTGGCTGAGGATGCGCCCGGTGGTCAGCAGCAGGGGATAGCGACTGTTGACCTTTTCCTCGGTGGGCACGTAGCCGGTGAGCATGAAGCGCCCCTTACCGCGCACGAATTCCTCGATGTGCATGGTTGGCGTGCCGTCCGGTGCCGCGGCGTTGCACGGCCATTGCAGGCTGCCGTGGCGATCCAGTTCGGTGTAGCTGACGTTGGTGAAGGTCGGCGTCAGGCTGGCGATTTCATCCATGATTTCTGACGGGTGCTGGTAACTCATCGGGTAACCGAGTGCATTGGACAGCGCTACGGTGCCTTCCCAGTCGGCCTTGCCACCCAGCGGTTCCATGACTTTTCGCACACGAGAAATGCGCCGCTCGGCGTTGGTGAAGGTGCCGTCTTTTTCCAGGAACGAGCTGCCCGGCAGGAACACGTGGGCGAACTTGGCGGTTTCGTTGAGGAAGATGTCCTGCACCACCACGCATTCCATGGCTGATAGCGCCGCGGTGACGTGCTGGGTATTCGGGTCGCTCTGGGCGATGTCTTCGCCTTGGCAATACAAGCCTTTAAAGCTACCGCCCAGTGCTGCCTCGAACATGTTGGGAATGCGCAGACCCGGATCAGGTTGCAGAGTGACGTTCCACGCCTGTTCGAACTGCGCCCGAACCACTTCGTTGGAGATGTGGCGGTAGCCGGGCAGCTCGTGGGGGAAGGAGCCCATGTCGCAGGAGCCCTGAACGTTGTTCTGCCCACGCAGCGGGTTCACGCCCACACCTTCGCGGCCGATGTTGCCGGTGGCCATGGCCAGGTTGGCGATGCCCATGACCGCGGTGCTGCCCTGGCTGTGCTCGGTGACGCCCAGGCCGTAGTAGATCGCCGCATTGCCGCCGGTGGCATACAGACGGGCGGCGGCGCGGATGTCGGCCGGGTCTACGCCGCAGATGGCGCCAAGGGTTTCCGGCGAGTTTTCCGGGCGGCTGACGAACTCGCTCCAGCGGGCGAAATCGCTGCCCTCGCAACGGGCGTCGATAAAGGTTTGATTGAGCAAGCCTTCGGTGACGATGACGTGGGCCAGGGCATTGAGCATCGCGACGTTGGTGCCCGGGCGCAGGGCCAGGTGCAGTTCGGCGCGGGCATGCACCGAGTCCACCAGATCAATGCGTCGTGGGTCGATGACGATCAGCCGCGCGCCTTCACGCAGGCGGCGTTTGAGCTGGGAGGCGAACACCGGGTGGGCATCGCTGGGGTTGGCGCCCATCACCAGAATCACGTCGGCCTGCATCACCGAGTCGAAACTCTGGGTGCCGGCGGACTCGCCCAGGGTTTGTTTCAGGCCATAACCGGTCGGCGAGTGGCAAACCCGCGCACAGGTGTCGACGTTGTTGTTGCCGAAGGCGGCGCGTATCAGTTTTTGCACCAGGTAGGTTTCTTCATTGGTGCAGCGGCTGGAGGTGATGCCGCCAATGGAGTCGCGGCCGTATTTTTGCTGAAGCCGACGGAATTCGCTGGCGGCGTAGGTCACCGCTTCATCCCAGCTGACTTCCTGCCAAGGGTCGTTGATGTGCTTGCGGATCATCGGTTTGGTGATGCGATCCGGGTGAGTGGCGTAGCCCCAGGCGAAGCGCCCTTTGACGCAGGAGTGGCCGTGGTTAGCCTGGCCATTCTTGTCTGGAACCATACGCACCAACTGGTCGCCTTTCATCTCGGCGCGGAACGAACAGCCCACACCGCAATAGGCACAAGTGGTGATCACGCTGCGTTCGGGCTGACCCAGTTCGACCACGCTTTTTTCCATCAGCGTCGCGGTCGGGCAGGCTTGCACACAAGCACCGCAGGACACGCATTCCGACTCCAGGAAGTTGTCGCCACCGGCGGCCGCGACCCGGGATTCGAAGCCGCGCCCGGTAATGGTCAGGGCAAAGGTGCCCTGGGTTTCTTCGCAGGCGCGCACGCAGCGGTTGCAGACGATGCACTTGCTCGGGTCGTAATCGAAATAGGGGTTGGAGGTGTCCTTCACGTCGGCCAGATGGTTGTCGCCTTCATAGCCGTAACGCACCTCCCGCAGGCCGACCTGGCCCGCCACGGTTTGCAGCTCGCAGTTACCGTTGGCTGAGCAAGTCAGGCAGTCCAGCGGGTGATCGGAGATGTACAGCTCCATGACGTTGCGGCGCAGGGTGGCGAGTTTCGGCGTCTGGGTGTGTACGCTCATGCCTTCGCTGACCGGCGTGGTGCAGGACGCCGGATAACCGCGCATGCCGTCGATCTCCACCAGGCACATACGGCAGGAGCCGAAGGCTTCCAGGCTGTCGGTGGCGCACAGTTTGGGAATGGTGGTGCCCAGCAGCGCGGCGGCGCGCATCACCGAGGTGCCTTCGGGCACGCTGATGCTGCGGCCATCGATGTTGAGGGTGACTTGCACCTGGCTGTCGCGGGCAGGGGTACCCAGGTCGATATCGGTTTTCGGATCGAAGAGAGTGATCATTGGTCGGCCTCCGAGGACTGCAGACCGAAGTCGGCGGGGAAGTACTTGAGGGCGCTGACGACCGGATAGGAGGTCATGCCGCCCAACGCGCACAGCGAACCGTATTGCAGGGTGTCGCACAGGTCCTTGAGGATGATCACCTGCTCATCACGACTGTTCTGGTCAGGCGCGGCCAGCAAGCGGTCGATTACCTCCACGCCCCGGGTCGAGCCGATGCGGCAGGGGGTACATTTGCCACAGGATTCCTCGGCACAGAACTGCATGGCGAAGCGCGCCATGTGGGCCATGTCCAGGCTGTCGTCAGCCACCACCACGCCACCGTGACCGAGCATCGCGCCGATGGCGGCGAAGGCTTCGTAATCCAGGGGCGTGTCGAAGTGCGACGGTGGCACCCAGGCGCCGAGCGGGCCGCCCACCTGGGCGGCTTTCAGCGGCCGGCCACTGGCGGTGCCACCGCCGTAGTCTTCCACCAGTTCCCGCAGGGTCAGGCCAAAGGCCCGTTCCACCAGGCCGCCGTGACGAACGTTGCCCGCCAACTGAAAGGGCATGGTGCCCAAGGAGCGGCCCATGCCGTAATCGCGATAGAACTGCGCGCCCTTTGCCAGAATCAGCGGCACCGAGGCCAGGGTCAGCACGTTGTGTACCAGAGTCGGCAGGCCGAACAGACCTTGCAAGGCGGGGATCGGTGGCTTGGCGCGAACAATCCCGCGCTTGCCTTCCAGAGAGTCCAGCAGCGCGGTTTCCTCACCGCAGATGTAAGCGCCGGCACCGACGCGCACTTCCATATCGAAGGCCTGGCCGCTGCCGCCGACATTGGCGCCCAGGTAACCGGCAGATCGAGCGATGTTCAGTGCTGCGCGCAATGTGGCCACGGCATCCGGATATTCCGAGCGCACATAGATGTAGCCGTAAGTGGCGCCGACGGTGATGCCGGCAATGGCCATGCCTTCGATCAACAGGAAGGGGTCGCCTTCCATCAACATGCGGTCGGCGAAGGTGCCGGAGTCGCCTTCGTCGGCGTTGCACACAATGTACTTCTGCGCAGCCTGGGTAGCGCGCACCGTGCGCCATTTGATCCCCGCGGGGAAGGCTGCGCCGCCACGGCCACGCAGGCCTGAATCGAACACCTCAGTCGCGGTCTGTTCGCCACCGAGGGTGACAGCTCTTTTCAAACCCTCGAAACCGCCATGATCCAGGTAATCGTCCAGGTACAGCGGCCGGGTGATGCCGGCTCGGGCAAACAGCAAGCGTTGTTGTGTCTTGAGATACGGCAATTCTTCCACCAGGCCCAAGGCCAGTGGATGCGCGGACGGCTCGCCTTGCAACGCATCGAGCACGGACGGCACATCGGCGGCGGTCAGCGGACCAAAGCCGATACGGCCTTTCGGGCTGTCCACCTCCAACAGCGGTTCCAGCCAATACAAACCGCGCGAACTGGTACGTTGCAATTCCTGGGGAACAAAGCGTCCCCGGGCGTGGGTGATAAGGGCTACCGCAACCTCTTCGGTACCCACGGCGCGGGCCAGCGAATCACGGGGCAGATAGAAAGCCGGCATCATGCGTCCTCCCTGCAACTATCGAGCAATGCATCCAGACGCTCGGCACTAAGCCGCGCATGCACCCGGCCATCCAGTTCCAGGGCGGGCGAGCAGGCGCAAGCGCCGAGGCAATACACCGGGCGCAGACTGATGCTGCCGTCGGCGCTGCTGCCGTGGTCGTCCAGTTGCAGGCGTTCGCGCAATTGCGCCGCGAGCTGCTCGGCGCCGCGACTCTTGCACGACTCGGCCCGGCACAGACGCAGGATATGCCGGGCCGGCGGCGCGGTGCGGAAGTCATGGTAGAAGCTGATCACCCCGCGAACCTCGGCCTGACTCAGGTTGAGGGCGTGGGCGATCTCGGGGATGGCGGCATCGGGGATGTAACCGATGCCCTCCTGAATCTCATGAAGGATCGGCAACAGTGCGCCGGGGGAGCGTTTATGGCGCTCCAGCAGGCTGTTGACCATAGGCAGGTGCAACATCTCATCAGGCATACAGCATTCCTCACGATCACGGACAAACCAGGCGGTTGTCAGTTGTCCGAAAGTGTCGGCTGCGGCAGTCACACCACGTCACGGTATCGTGGCATTTTCAGGCCGTTGGCCAGGCACCCTGAGCGGGCATCTTGTTGGGCCCGGTGCGGTCTTTGCCGCACCTCTTCAGGGCATAACAGGCAGCTTGCCATGCTGCCTTTGATTCATCTGCACCAAAGCGACGTGTTCGATTCTGTCTACGACTCCCTGTTAAGTCTAGAAGAGCACAGCCCGAGGCGTTCACTCACTGAATAACTTTCGGATAATCCTTGAGCGCGATGAGCGAGGCATCGTGCCCGCTTGTGCCAAGCTGAAAGGATGTTGAAACGCCCTGCATTCAATTCCCGGTCAGGTTAACCCCAATAGGTCCATGACATGAACATCACTCATGCATCGCACGTCCGTCGCGAGTTCTACAAAGCAGTCAGGTTCTACTTTCACGTTGTCTGGCCAATTTTTTCCATCCTGCTGTTTTTGATTGTGCTGTTCGGCCTGATCATCAGCTTTCTGGAAGGATGGGATCCCTTTGACGGTATCTACTTCGCGTTCGTGACCGGCCTGACCATCGGTTATGGAGAACTCGTCCCCAAACTGGCCGTCTCGCGGATATTGGCGATTTTGCTTGGATTCAACGGGGTGCTGATGACGGCGATATTTGCGGCGATCAGTATTCGGGCGATTGAGATTGCGGTGCGGGCGAAAGGTCAGGTGGAGTAGGGCAGCAGCGGTGTAGGGGGAAATGCGCTATGAAGTCATGCTCACGATGTTCATTTGAAGAACAGGGAAAGACAGATGACGTCTTTCGACAAGACGTGGCTTCTCGCCTGGATGCTCCTATCGGGCGTACCCATTTTTAGGCAGGCCCCCTTTATTCATTGGATGTCTTTCAAGTAGCCCATAAGAGCGATGAGCGGGACATCCAGCTGTGGGATCGTCCGGGCAGCGCTGAAATCTGCTGCCAATCGATGCAGTTCGCGACCGAGGACTGTATTAACTCCGCCCATGGCCTCCAACGCCAACCCCACACAATGCGCCACTCTAAACTGGATACCCTCGACATCACCCCTACGCACCAACAACCCAAAAACCTCCCGCTCATAATCGCTCATGATCGGATCATCCCGCAGAATCGGGCTTTCACCTTCCGTCTCATAAGCCAGCTTGAGGGCGAAAAGGGCAACGGTTTCCAGTGGCAATTCCATTGTGTGAATCCTTGATTCGTTAGCTGAGAGGTTTCGGGTTTGGCGTTGGAGAGCAAGATCAAAAGATCGCAGCCTTCGGCAGCTCCTACGGGGTGGCGGGGCGAGGTCACTTTTTTGCAGACGAAAAAAAAAGGCCTTGCAGACTACTCAATTATGATGGTCTGGGTTGATCGTTAAATGCAGAATTTTTTGCGAACACCTCGGCGATGAAATCCATGAATACAATGGCCCTTTTGGGGAGAAGCCGGTCGGCAACGTAAATGACTTGCACGGGGACAGCCGGAGCTGCGTAGTCCCTAAGCAACACCCGCAGATTGCCATTTTTCAGCCCTTCCTCGTAAAGCCATTCGGGCCCCTGTGCGATCCCCAGCCCCTCGTTTACACACTCTCGTATGGCTTCAGGTGAGTTGACCCGAAGCCTGCCAGAAACGGGAACATCGATATCCCGAAAGCGCCATGTGGTACCTGTCGACAGCAGGGTGTAGATCAGGCAATCGTGCGTTCTCAGATCATTGGGCGTCGTGGGGATTCCGCGTTTGGCCAGGTATTCCTTGCTGGCAACGCATACACGCTCGAACCAGCCTAGCGACCGGGCACGCATTGCGCTGTCTTCCAGATGTCCGATGCGGATCGCCAGTTCAGCCCCTTCGTCGACCAGATTCACATAGCGATCATTGATCTGCAGGTCGAGCGTCAACTCTGGATAGCGCTCCAGAAATGTGGATACATGCGGCACCACGAATGCATGGGCTAGCGCGGTCGGGCAGGCGACTCGCAACAATCCGGACGGGGCGACGTTCTCCCTGAAGGACGACTCCGATTCTTCCACGGCATCGAGAATGCGCCGGGCATCTGCGTAATAGCGTTCTCCCTCGGGGGTGAGGGCAAGCTTTCGTGTGGATCGGTGAAGCAGCCTGGTTTGCAAATGATCTTCCAGCGCCGCCACATAGCGGCTGACGTTAGGCTGCCCCAGCCCCAGGTCACGCCCTGCAGCCGAGAAGCTTCCTGTCTCAACAGCGCGAACAAAGCAGGTCATCAGCAGTAGTCGATCCATCTAGACCTCTCATTCATGCAATACAAGCATGAAATGTATTCGAATAGGCCATCTTATCAATGCGCAGGTATGAATACATAGTTTCCCTCTGGCAGGTCAGTACATCGACTGACCGTGAAAAACCGAAAAGGAAACTTACATGTCCCGATTGCAAGGCAAACGCACTCTCATCACCGGCGGCACCAGCGGCATTGGCCTGGAAACGGCTAAGCAGTTCCTCGCCGAAGGCGCGCGCGTGATCGTTACCGGAGTCAATCCGGAGTCCATCGCAAAGGCCCAGGCGGAACTGGGAAGCGAAGTATTGGTACTGCGTGCTGACTCAGCCAGCATCGATGCGCAGAAGGAACTGGCGCAGGCCGTTCAGACTCACTATGGCCAACTCGATGTTGCCTTTCTCAATGCAGGCGTATCCGTTTGGCTGCCGATCGAAGAGTGGACGGAGGAAATGTTCGATCGCTCCTTCGACATCAACGTTAAGGGGCCGTACTTTCTGATCCAGGCATTGCTACCAGTCTTCGCGAACCCTGCGTCGGTGGTTCTCAATACCTCGGTTAGTGCACACCTCGGCGCCGCGCGTTCATCAGTTTATGGCGCGACCAAGGCCGCGTTCCTGAACATGTCGAAGACGCTTTCTAGCGAACTGCTCCCGCGTGGTATTCGGGTCAATGCAGTCAGCCCCTGGCCCGGTTGATACGCCGCTTTACGACAAGCTCGGTATTCCCGATGCCTATCGCGAACAGCTCAACCAGGATATCGCAGCGACCATTCCGTTCGGCCGGTTTGGTACGCCCGAGGAAGTGGCCAAGGCCGTGCTGTACCTGGCGTCAGACGAGTCACGATGGACGGTTGGCTCGGAACTCATCGTCGACGGTGGCCGCTCGCTTTAGCTGCCAACGATACGCGAAGGAACGTCTCCTGCGCTTTTACGGAAAACTGATTGCCACTCCGGCTTTCTTGAAGTCACGGACGTAGCTTCTATACGGCCCGCTCCCACTCGTGGCGGCGGGCTTTGATTCTTCAGTGGGTCTATTCCAATGCCACAGTCACAGTTCACACTCGTCAGCCATCCGTTATGCCCATTTGTTCAGCGAGTGACCATCGTGTTACTCGAAAAAGGTATTACCTTTCAGCGTATCGATGTCGATCTTCGCGACAGGCCAGACTGGTTTCTGGCGATGTCGCCAAGCGGTAAGGTTCCGCTGCTCAAGGTTCCAGACGGCAATGAAGGCGAGTCCGTTCTATTCGAGAGCGTCGCCATTTGCGAATACCTGGAGGAGGTGTACCCGGAACCTGCGTTACATCCAATGAATGCGTTGATCCGAGCACAACACCGTGCATGGATCGAATTCGCCTCTGCCACGTTGGCGGATGCATGGGGATTTTTGAACGCCACCGACCAGCAGACAGCCCTTGGCAAATCTGCAGCGTTGAGAGGAAAGCTGGAGCGATTCGACAGTGAAATATCGGACGGCCCTTATTTCTCCGGCGAGAGGCTCAGCATGGTCGACATCGCCGTGGCTCCAGTTTTTCGCTACTTCGACATACTTGGATTCGAGCCCAATCATCAGTTGTTTGATGGACTGAGTCGAGTGGCTGATTGGCGTCGTGCGCTGGCCAGCCGTTTCAGCATTCAGGCGGCAGTTGCAGAGGACTATGCCATCCGGTTCCGCAAGCACTTGCAGGAAGCAAGAGCACTCTTGGCTACTGCATCGGAAACGCATCCCCTTTAAATGCCGATGCGATCGCGCCGCCGCTAGCTTGGCCAGCAGGGGCGCTGGCAAGGCATAGCCCCGGAGAAATGGATCCTGGCTCGGGATGGTCCAAATCCCTTCCTCAAAATCGATTTCCTCCCATTTTGCGTAGCGAACCATCGCGGCGTTTGGCACCGGGTTGGTGCCTTGCTTGAGTAGATTGCGGCATTCTGCAGCTCGTTCACGGGCTTCCTGCAAGGAGATATGCGGATACACGCCCAGTGACATGCGCGCCGCCCGACCCTGATACGTGTACCGGAAGTGCCAATACTTGCTGCCGTTGGGTTTCACCAGCAGGGCAAGACCCGAACTATCACTCAACGTGAACGGTGTCGGCAGGCTTGGACGCTTTGATTTGCAAGGCGGTCAATGGCATTGCTGTACACCTCCGGTTCTCGAACTGGAATATGTACAGAAAATGTACCCAAAAGAGGCTGGCTTGCAAGAGATGGGGGTGGAACCCCAGAGACCAAAAAGCCCGCAGTTAGCGGGCTCTAGGGGTGTTGCGTAGACGCTGGTAGTCGTCTATGTACTGCAAATGGTGCCCGAGGGAGACTGGAGTCTTCCATATAATCCGTGGCCTACAGCCGGATTATATCGTTAGGGATACACACGGGGATACAGCTTGCTTGGGCCTATGATCGCACAATCCTAGATCTAGGCATAAACGACCCGTAAACCCCGCTGTGCTTTGCCAGGAACCTAGCTGGTGTGGCAAGGGTTGCAGCAATAGTAGCAACCATTAATTCTTAGTGTGGGGTTTGCCCCTCGAGCGGCGCTAACAGCGCCGGTGCAGGTTAGGTGATTTCCGAGTGATACCTGATTCTCCAGCTGCGGCATGAAACTGCAGCCAGTCGTCGTGTTGTGCACTTCGTAGTCGCCGTTCGCTTGAACGTTTCTATTTACGATAAATGATTGCATTTGCTAGTCCTCGCTTCCGTGTGTCGGATCGGTAATGACTCAACATTTTTAACCATGTCTGCTTTGCTGGCCGAGATGCGCGATGACCAGCAGGGATGGAGGTTAGCCGGAGGATGGCAGAAAGCAATCAGTCGCCAAAAAGCCGCCGGGGACCCTGGGACTATCTGAAGGACACGGGGTCGGAAACCCGCGACATCTTGCTAGCGGCAGTCATCCCACCTTACTGAAATTTCAACGTTGAAATTGAAAGGATCCTGACGAAAAAGGGACATCGTTACCGTGATGGTAAAGATGCCCCTTTGTGTTGCTGATAACGTACGCATGGTGTTCGTCACCAGGTCAACTCCGTCAACCTGTCAACCAACTTCAAAAATCCAGCCGCTAACACGAACGAGCGGGTTTTCTGCCCCGTGTCCTTCAGAGATGCTTAGGGACCCCGGCGAGTTCTCAAGACCATGTGCATTGCATGCGGAATTGCATTCCACTTGACCACCCATTTTCATTCGTTCTGACCTCCGATTGCATAAGATTTGACCAGCACGAGCCGCAGACATGATCGGCAGAGAAGCAGCCATTCAGACCACTGCAATAACCAATCACTAGTCTTGCGTTAGCGTCAGACAACACCTCAGAAAAATGATCATTTGTGGCGTCGCAGCCTCTCAAACAATCGATTTTTTTAACCGATTCCCTTTGATATTCATCAATATACGGGTGGTCATACCTCTATCGCGAGATCAAAAATCTTACGGTTGCGTTACCTCGCCTGAAGGCTCGGCCGTGGCGGTTCGAGGGGGATCAATGAAGTAGGAGGCGGCCATGTACTCCCAGCACACCAATGCCCATCTCACCGCTTGTCGCCGCTTGGCGATGGAGCAGAATGAAAAACTTTTTGAAGAGGCGAATGCCCTCCATCGATCAGCAATCGACTTGCTGGATAGACCAGATCTTGATAGCGAAATGTTTCTTCAATATTTGCAACTTCGAGGGAGGGCAGATGCCAAGTTTCGTGAAGCGCTGGATCATCTCTCGTTAATCAATGAGCAATTCCCTGCACTTTCAAACGAACCAGAGACGCTCTCTGGAGTGAACCAGGTGGCATCGCCCCCTCCAGCTGCTCAGGGACGAGCTGATTGGGTTGCGAGTGGCGAGACAATTATGGCTCCTGCTTCCAACCTAGGGATGGGACCAAAGGACTATTAAGAACCCATTGCATTCGCTTGTGTGCCTTGCGCTCTCGCTCAACGGCCGCCTTCCAGTGTTCCCCGAAGGCCCTCCCCGCTCTAACGAAAGCCATAGCGTCCGCAGTCGCAGCAGCCAGTTCCGTATGAGCCAGAGCCAAGTCTGCTTTGAATTTTTCAGTAGTCATCTTGGTTCTCGGGAGCTCTGTGCCTAAGCGTGGCAAAATTCGTACGTCTGATGGCCATCTCACTACGTAACTCGCCGATGAGTTCCGCTATCGCTCGGCTGGACGTTAGCCTCTCTGTCGTGACGGCAGTGACCAACAATTCAACCTGTCCAGTCGATGGATCGAACACTTTGATCATCAACGATCCATCCGGATTTGCCGTGCAGGTGCAGGAGAACGGAAGAAAGCCGCATTCGATGATCTGGCGCAGCTCACGCATCGACAACATGACTTACGTCCTCAGAGTCACAGGGAATTGATTCCCCCTAAATAATAATAGGTAGTCTGCGGCCTTACGTGAGGCCAAATTGGTTCCAGCAAGTGCCTTTCGTCGATGTCCACTACGGGCGTTCTCTGCCGGTCAAGCCCACGGCTCGTACTGGTCAAATCCGATGCAAATGACTGGTTAGGTCGAATGCATGTGGATGGGCACGTCTGTGCAATTACCCTATTGCATTGGTGAACTGTGAGTTCACCCGGTTCACCTGTTCACTAAGATGGGTACCTTTTCGCTAACACAGTCCCGCGGGTTTCCGACCCCGTACCCTAATGAAAACCTCAGGGGCCCCGGCATCCTCCGGAGTCTGCTCCTGACTTCCGCTGGCGGGATTGATGCTTCCGGGGAGCGGGGATACATATCTCTCTCAAAGCGGTGTTACTCGTGTTACTAGTGTGACGGTGCTTCCTAACACTCTGAATATATTGAGAATTTTACGAGTAACAGGGATCCATCGCGTTAGTCTGAGAGGTGTTACCAAGCCAGCCGGTGTAACGCTTCAGAATGTGAATGAGGACTTAGACGTAGGTACACCTAAGGATCAGAAAAGTAGACTCCTTCAGTTCCTCATCTGCCTATGTGCAATGATCAGTGGGCAGTGGTGGTCACTCCAGTACCGCCGTCAGCAGGCTATCATCCAGTAGCCGCCATACGCGATGGGTGGCTATCGGTTAAAAGGAGCCGGCCAGATGAGTCTAGGAGGTCAGGGGCAATGTAAGTGCGCCTGTCGATTGTTATGCTGTAACGATCGCTCCCGACTAAGCTCTCCTTGCGGCCTAGTGGCGAGTGCTTGAGGAACCGCCGGCATGGTTTGCGTGGCCGTTGCTGAAGGCTAAAGATGGTGATTCACACTGGCTGTGCTGAAGCGATTTATTGGTGTCGATGATACAATGGACCCTGCATGGCCTAACGTAGGCAAGCCATGTATCTGACACCGGACAGATTAATTAGATTGTGAACAACCGATGACAGCATATTAGAGCGGTATTTGAGGTGGGCTATGCGTGATATTGGAGTTTGATGTTGTATTTGTTTTGTATAATAGAGTTTAGACTTGTTGCGAGCATGTGACTAATATGTTAAATGACTCATTAATCCGTGCTGCATTGTTGGCTAGACTAAGAAATTCCCATCCTCAGCCGAAAGCTCTTATTGAAGAATTACGAGTTCATAATGGCAGCGCTATTGCGGATGTGGTCGCAATTCATAGAGAAGCCCATTGTTACGAAATTAAAGGTGACGGGGATAAAGTTGAGAGAATTGCTCAGCAAGGTTTCTATTATGATCTCGCTTTTCGTAAGGTTACTTTAGTAACTACATCGAAACATATAGTCAAAGCGACTAAGATTGCGCCCAGTCATTGGGGTATAATTGAAGCAAAGTTTAATTCTGCGAGAAAAATTGTTTTTAAACCAATTCGGCAGGCTCAGAAGAGCGTGGCGTTTGACAAACAGGTAGCGTTGTTAACACTTTGGCGAAATGAATTGTTTGATATTGCAAGTGGAATTGAAGATAAAGTTCAGACTAAAATAAATAGAGACTCTTTGTCTGTTCTCATTTCCCAGGCTTTTGGGGCGCAAGAGCTCAGCCTTACGATAGGCAAAGCTCTTGTTCTTAGAAGTCTTATAAAAGATCAAGCATAAAGGAGATATGGGAGTTGATTGTAGGTTTCAAAATGCTGCCGGGCATAACAGTCGATCCGAGCCCCGCTGCTTTTTCAACCAAATACAAGTCGCCTTCCGAATTGCCGTGTCGGAAAAAAGCCTTTGCTATAATAGTTGAAGCGATGTCGTTGTATTGTTTGAAGCCTCGCCGATGTGTCTTAATGCCGCCGCCACGTACAATATAGTGTTTGTCTTCATAAGAGTAGACTACCTTAGGTGCGGTAACGTTAAGCATGTTGCGCGGGTCAATGTCAGAGTCCGAGTAGTCGGGGCTCACAATAGTGTAGTCACCGAAAATCACATGATGACCAGTGAGACCGGTAATGGCATTGCTGTAGATGGCGATCTCGTTACGAGCTAGGTGTATCTCGTTATTAGTTGAAAGCACGTCACCAGCTACTGGAGGAAGTGTAGAACCTGTGATGACAATAGACTCATATGGGTAATCAGCAGCAGCTGCTGTGCAAAACGCTCTTATCTGAGCTGCACGGGCCAGTGCATCGACCCCCTTGCAAACCCTGTTGTCTATTACAAGTACCCATCGATCATAAATACCATCCCCCATCGCTATTAGATGCATGATGTCTGCTCTAATCAAGTTGTAGCTAATGAGGTCTTCGCTGGAGATGCGTAAAGCGATTCGTCTGCTTTTCACAATTCTTGTAATCGCAGGTGTAAATACACACGTGTTTCGATCAGTTGTACGATCGATACCAACAACTGGATTGAAGTTTAGGTTCTGAGCATGCATGCATGCTGCGAAATACTCATAGCTGGGGCGTCCTCCGATGAGTATTGAGTCTGGAATGTCATAGTCATCTACAAAGTATTCAGGTACACCCTTCATATTTAGGCAGAACTTTCGAGCGGCAGTCACTAAATTCTTCGTTAATGTTTCAGCGTTCATGTTCTTTTTCAACGGGAGATCGAAAAAGGGGGCTATAAGCTGTTTTCTCTCTTTGCTAAGAGATTTAATCGCTCCAAACTCATTAGCTTTGGCTTTTAGGAACGGCATGTACTTAGGCATCTGTGCTTATCATCCTTTTGACGCTTGTCTCATGAATAACAGTATTGAAAAGAGAATAGTTGCCTAGATCATGCCTTACGAAGCCTGCTAAGATTGCAGGGTGTATGGAGAGCTTTTCGGCATCTTTAAACAAGTCTTGCTCATTGCGATACCTTCGTACGGAAGCAGATCGCCAATCACTACGGCTGATGAAGGTTTCTTTGGCTAGCTGGTTTGCCTCGAGCTCAATAATGTCTTCGCCAATATCCTCGAAGCAATCAAAGTGAGGATCAGCAAGCTGATCATAATGAATTGAGATATGAGCAAGTTCATGCATTAGGGTGAACCAAAAATAATCATATCTATCATATCGCAGGGTCATACCGACTACAGGCGTCCCACATGAGAGCTTAAAGAAAACTCCATCAGTTTTCATGCCGGCAGTTTGAGGTAAATAGATAAGCACGACGCCATGCTGCCAAAGCAGGTTGGAAATTGTTTTAATATTTTCGGTGTTCAAAGATAACTTAGAAATTTCCTTCAGTAACTCCCGGCTTAGACCGGTAAATTTTTGCACCTTTCCGGTAGAAACCACGATCTCAGCGCAACGTTGAA
This sequence comes from Pseudomonas sp. F-14 TE3482, assembly GCF_053629455.1. NCBI lineage: Bacteria > Pseudomonadati > Pseudomonadota > Gammaproteobacteria > Pseudomonadales > Pseudomonadaceae > Pseudomonas > Pseudomonas sp. F-14 TE3482. The sequence goes on along the minus strand of NZ_JBRJII010000001.1, from coordinate 62,037 downwards.
CCTGAGAAAGCCAGAGGAATACTTCGATTTCTTTATCTGTCCCGCTTCTCCTGAAAAGAGCACTACCAGCAGCTCCCGAAAGGAGGTCTTTAAAAATAAGGGGGTCGCTAGTTCCCAGTTTTTTAGAGATTGCGGAATAGGCTTCCAGCGCCCCCAAAAGACTTTCAGGAGTGCAGTCAGATGTAGAGACGAAGAAATCTTCGAGCTCATTGTTATCATCCATTTGCTGCTGCTCCGAATTTTTGAGCGGCTTCTGTAGGCATCTCGAAATAATCAAGGCTCTCTTTCTTTCTTTCTGGGAAGCAGGTCATGCCTATTTTATTGTAGTAAGCGGCAGCCTTCGGTAGCGAATGCAACGAAAAACCAGGGCGCAAACCTAAGGTTTCAGTGGCATATTTAGATGCATACTTAATAAGATCAGAGCCTATACCTTTGAAGCGTGCAGTGCTCAGTGGGTTTGGCCTATTCCATGGTGCTACTGCGACATATTCTATGTAGAAGATGCCTTGTCCATCTATTATGCTGTCTTTGGGGTGATATATGAGGCAGGCAGCTTGGACAGCATCCTCAGCCAGGTAGAAGAACCAATTATACTCCTGTGTACTGTGATGGATAGCTTTAGCGGTCCATCGCCAGTGAGCATCTTCCATGTGCAAGTCCGATATTTTTTGTAATAGCTCTGCTTCGCATGTCGTCGCGCTCTTTACGCAATAAAGTATTTCAATATTTTTAGCCGTCCACTCCGTATCACATTTGCTGGCTAACGCAATATCCCAACCGTGCAAAAGTTGAAATGATACGCTTTGGCCGATTGTGTTCGTTTTAACTCCACAAACCAAAGCGGAGGCAGGAGGGGACGATGCGATAAGAGATTTAATCCTGTTAATATCCATATAACACCGCGCTTTTAAAAATTATGGAATTTTCTAGAAAAGAAAGGTGCTTTATCCTGGCGACGGCACCTCGCCGTTGTGGCATTTCATCACGGCTAGGCTCCTGCCAATTTGGAAACGCCAAGCAGCGCCGCGAGGGGGCAGCGTTTGGGTCCTGCGCGATAAGGGCTCGAAATCCATTTCTTATCCTTCAAAAATTCCAGTCTGCTGGAAATACCAAAATCCATTAGCGTAATGGCACTATAGTATTGCCTTGCTGAAGCGGGTGTCTACGCCCTAGCGTGATTTGCTGACGGAGCGTTTTTGCGCGTCAGCCAATAAAGCCTGATGTGCCATCGATCTAGAGCAGGATAGACGGCTTTTTACGGTTGTGTTGCATGGCAGCAGGCTCGAGTGTTGTGGAGCTCCGGTAAGCCGCCATATCGCCGCTATTTGTGAGCATATCCTTAGCAAGCACGATTTTAAGAGGGCGGGTGATGTGATTATCAAGATGTTGTCGACCGGTCTCATTTTGTCAAAAACGGTCGGGAAGGCGATACGTATCGAATCAGACGTGTTTAGGAATTTATAGAGGACTTAATAAGAGTGGTTAAAGGCGGTTAGGAGTGGCATGATGAAATATTTATATTTATATTTAGGGTGAGTTTTTCCGCCTGCCGGCGGTGCGATATACACCTATCAAAAAAAGAATACAGGATGTTATATGAGAAAAGTGTGGGGTTTGATTCGTTCAGAAAGCTTCATGGCTATCGTCGCAATAGTGGGTTTTGGTTTCGCAATTTATCAGACATATTTTTACGAGCGTCGCGGTGAAATAACTGTAACCCTGACGCCCCCTACAAGGTTGTTGGATATCCGCAAAGCTGTAGGTGGACTTGATGTATCTTATGCTGGTGAAAATTTAAGGGATGGTAAAAAGACTCTTTGGGTCGTCAGTGCGACCATCAGGAATGATGGAAATGCAGAAATCAGAAAAGGAGACTTTGATGATAACGATTTGGTTGGGTTTCGTGTTGAGAAAGGCAAAGTGGTCGATACTCCATCATTGCGCACTTCAGTTGATTATCTTCAAAGAAACCTGTCGCTGATTCAACACGAAAATCAGATAACTATGACGTCAGCAATCATAGAGCCGGGCGATACAATATTTATCAGCTTTCTAGTGTTGGGGGATGAAAGCAGTGGGCCTGCTATTTCTCCTCTCGGGAAAGTTGCCGGCTCTCCCTCAATACAGTTCAGAAGCGCTGAAGATACCCAACATAGTACTCTATTGGATAGTGTAATAGGCTCCGATAAATGGTGGGTTCAACCTTTGAGAATGTTGTTTTATTTTGCTGCTTTTGTTGCGGCAGCGGCGATAGTAGGTAGTTTGGTCGGTGCTTGTGTGGTGCTAATCGACAAGGTTAAGGAGGCAAAAAAGAGGGACGCAAGGCGTAGTCGTGTAGATAAATATAAGCATGAAGAAACTGTTACAAAAGAGGCGCGTGCGCTAGGCTTTATTTATGTATCTAAAGGTGAGAAAGCCATCCATAGGTTGTATAGGCTTCTTCAGTTTTTAGAAGTTCGAGCAATTTTGAGGGAGCGCTTGGATAAGGTGTATTCTGGCGAGGAACTGGAGTGGATTGCCTCAAAGTGCTTCCGTATTCCATCCTATCAAAGAGGGTTCATGAAGGATCTGAAATCTTTTGGGTTTTCCATAAGCGATAGCTCCTCTTCGGATGAAGTGAAAAGTTGGGTTTTTGAGCTTGAAGAGATTGCCAGGTACTTAGTGATTAATTTGGATTCAGAATTCCCGTCAGATATGCTTCATTTTGAGTCAGGGTTTGATGTCGAAGCACACCTGATAGAGATGGAAGATGATTATGCGATCGTTACGTCTACTAAGGTTAAGCGGTAGATGTACGGGTTGCCAAGCGGCTTTGTCCCCTGATTTTTAGTCATGTCGAATGACTGCTTTGGCCGAACGCGACATTTTGTCTTTGCATTAGAATCGTTTTGGGCGTACTTGAAAATAAAGCGTCATCAGGCTGTAAGCTTACAATGAGAGTTTTAAATTTTTTCGCCTTAAGAACAAGGGCCCTCTTGGGCCCTTTTTCAGATGGAGCGATCTTACCTTTTCAGCCAGCTTTCAACTTCGTCGGAGCCGTGCTTGGTTTTCCACTCTTTCAGCGTCTTGTGATTGCCACCTTTGGTCTCTACGACTTCGCCGGTGTGAGGGTTTTTGTAAGTCTTCAGCTGGCGAGGCTTACGCGTGCCGGGTGTGGCAGTTGAAGCTTGACCTCGCTTGCTGCTCTGCGGATCCAGCAAATTGATGATGTGCTTCAGGCTGAAACCATACTGATCCAGCAGCCCACGCAGCTTGGTCTCGAACTCGATTTCTTTCTTCAGCGCGGCATCGCCCTTGAGTGCTTCCAGAGCCTGGAGCTGCTCGGCCAAGTGTTTTTCCAGCTGACGGTATTCGGCAAGTTTGGACATTAGCGTTTCCTGAAAGATTTTTTTGAAGATGTTTATCTGAATAGTAATACAGCATACAAGTTCAACATTGTTTTCGGCCTTTTAACTGGCTTTCGACGTGGCTCATTTCGGCCTTGATCAAATTGACAGTTAGTGCCTGGACCTTCGAGGCTTTTGCGGTTTTGATGTCCACGATTTTCAGCAATGCGGTCAAATGATTTTTGCGCGCCTTCAAGGTGTCGGTCCAACTCGCGCTGCTTTGTATTTGGGTGATCATGATCTTTATCCTGACAGGTCTTTAAAGAGCCCGCCTGTGCGGGCCCTTTCAGGTGTCTCAGCGCGTTACAATGAGAGAACGTCTTGCACGGTGTACTTGTAGGAGCGCTCCGACAAATCGCTGCTAGTCCAGTTACCGAATCTTTCACCTTCTTCAGGTAGCACCAACTTCCTCAGACTAATTTGATCGCCACCAACTAGGTTAATGGCCGCCCAGAGCTTTCCCCCCATGTCCAGCAATGCTTGAGCCTTTTCGTTCCACTGTTCCTCCAAGACCGTCCGCGCCAGATACAGTGCTTTTCTTTCGATGGCTTTATGTTCCTTTTGAGCCTCGGCGATGTATTGGTCAACGGTGGCCAGCTCGTGCTCCAGTGCGGTCATGATCAGGTGTTGTCGACGATTGTGCTCGGTCGCAGACGCGAGGTTTTTCGCAGCCTTCTGCGCTTCTGCGTTGGCGTTCTTTTCGCCCTCGGTGTCGCCCCATGCCACGGCTTGGGCATAAGCGGTTGCTGCATCGGTTTCGGCTTGCCGTGCTTTCGCCAAGTCTTCGGCTGCTTGCTGCCGGATCTGTTCCAAACGGGCACTGAGGCTGTCCCGCTTTTCGTTGAGTTCTTGTTCGTCCGCTTTCCAATTCGCCATCGAGTCGGTGTAACCCGTCATTAAGGTTTCGTGATTGGCGAGATTCTCGCGTCGCGCAATCTTATTGCTAATGATGCTGGCGTGATGCATTCGAGAGTCGTAAGGGATTTTCAGGGTGTTGTACTGTTTCCGTATTTCATATGCTCGATCAGCATCCATCATCTCGTCGCTCTCCAGCAGCTCTTCCAGCGGAGCTATCTCGGTATGCAGCTGTTCGGCTTCCCTCAGGTATTTGTCCCGTTCGATTTTCAGTTTTTCGATCTCGTTCAGCAGCAGCTGTTTCTTTTCGCAATGGCCGATCGTTTCACTGGCGTCTGGCACAACCTCTGAAAGTCCTGCGACTCCAAGGCCTTCCAGTTCATGGGGTAGCGGTTCGCGTTGCTCTGTCGGTGCTTGAAATTCGTTCATCTGTCTTGTTCCTTTGAAATTTGATTTGGGTTGAATGACCGGCTGGCGAGGCCGGAAATAAGCCGGCGCTACCTCGATCAGCAGAGATGCCCTCAGGCAGCCCGAGCCTCGCTCTCATCCGTTCCCGGAATCGTCTTCACGATGTAGCAGCGTTGCGGTCCGAGGCCGGGCAACCGGACCAGACTCGACGCCTTACCGTCGCTGCCCGGCTCCAGCACGCCGCGCTGCAACAGTTCCTTGTTCACTGCGTTGATGTTCATGCCCCGGAAGATCTCGGAGCGCCACGCCTCAGGCAGCACGTAATAGGTGTTGGTGGTGTGCATGGTGTCGCCCATGCCGTGCTCGAGCGTCTTGCGAAAGCCGAGACGGTCGATCGTGCGCGGGCCGTGTTCGTCGATCTTTGCCGCCGCCGATTCCCAGCGGGTAAAGCGGCTTTCTCCAAAGCGCTCGATGACCTGGCGCAGGCGCGCCAAGATCGCATCGCCCTCGAAATTACCGGCGCCGCCGCGCTCGTTCAGCCATGCGTTCAAACACACGCGGGCGGCAGTCGTGGCGGTCCCGTCCGGCCAGCCGGTGATGCCCATTGCGGTGGCCAGCTCGCCAGCCGCAGCCGCGAGGCCGAAGCGAGCAGCAGCACGGTGTGCCTGTCCGCTGGCGGATGCCGGGAGAGACTTGGCGATAAAACCTTCCAGCGTGCGGCGCAGGATGGACGACCAGCCGTGACGCTTGCCGGGTTCGCACAGCGCCGTCAGGAAGGCAGTGAGTGGTGTGCCGTAGTAGTTCGCCACCCGTGCCTTGAGCGCGTCGGACAATGCTGCGGCGTCTTCAAAGCCGTTGAGCGTGTCGAACATGCCGAGACCTTTGCTGGCATCGGCCGGTACGGCGAGCATGCGCACCTCCATACCCGCTTTCAGCTCCTTGTTCGCTTCGGCCATGTGCTGGGCCAGCGTCTTCTCGCCAGTGGAGAGAAACAGCAGCCGCCACTCCTGAACCTGTCGGCCTGCTTGGCCCCGGTCGTTGGCGCGGGCCTTGCCGGTGCCGTTACCGAGCATGTACACCGTCTCGCCGATGATGCGCGCATCGCACATGCCGATTTCGTCCAGCACCAGGAGGCCGTCGGAATGCGCGGCGGCGATGGATTCCAGCGCGTTATCGGTGGAGCGCCACGAACGCACCAGACGCGGTCCGCCATAGATCGAGGCGGCAACTTGCAGGTGAGTGGTCTTGCCACCCGAGCTGTCGCCATACAGGTGAAAGCCGCCCGACTCATGGCCGAGCATGTGTAGCAGCGGACCAGCGAATGCCACGCCGACCACGAACGCCAAGCGATGGTTGCCGACACACAGCGCGCCGATCTGCTGCTGCCATTGCTCCAGCGTGCCCGCTTCGCTGATCGGTGGAAGCTGCGCACCAGCCTCGTAGAAGTGCAGGTGTTCGCTGTGCGCGCCGACCTGCTGCTCGGGCAACAGAAAAGCGCTGTCGTGCCAACCCAAACGGGTGACCAGTCGAGCCCTTTGCGCGCTGTCGAAGCCGCCAAGGTAGCTCTGCAAGTCGTTGCGTGTGTTACGCCCCGAACGACTCCCTGCGAGACGTAAACCCATGTCCACCAGAGGCCCTAGAACGTCTTTGCCAAAGTCGCCGGTCATAGTGCGCGCCGGGATGTTCCAGCGCTTCTTGGTGCCGTCTGGATCGTCGAATTCGACCAACAGGCCCCAGTTGTGGCCTTTCTCATCACGGGTACGAGCGAGGATTTCCAGAGGCGAACACACCGGGCGCGCCTCGCCGTCGTCGCCGGCATAAAACACCCCTTCGGGCGTAAGGCGAAAGCCACCGGGCATCAAGTCATTTTTCGATTTCGTCGGGCGCTTGGCCGCTGGTTTCGTCTTCGCCTCCGGCTTGGCTTCGGTCGGTTCCGTCGCCGACTTTTCCACAGGCAAACCGAACAGTTCACCGTTGCTTTCCAGCTCGGCGATATGAGCGGCTGTCCAGCCTTTGGCGAGCGCATCGGCCGCATCGTCGCCCTCATCCCATTGACCACCTTTGGCAAAGGCGGCGCTCTCGTTCTTCAGCGTGGGCTTGCGTGTGAACACGTCCAACGCGATGACCCGGACCGAGGCGGCGCCAATTTCGCGCAGCTTGTCGGCCACAGTCTCCATGCAGGCTTTGCCGCTGTCGTCGTTGTCCGGCCACACCAGCACGTCGCGCCCTTTGAGTGGTGTCAGGTTGGCTTTGTGCCAGGAGTTGGAACCGTTCGGCCAGCAGGTGGCCACGTAACCGGGCAACAGTTCGGCGGCGGCGTCGGCAGCCTTCTCGCCTTCGCAGAGAACAACCGGTGCATCACCGCGCTGAGTCAGTTCATCAAGGCGCAGCAACGGGCGCGGATCCGGCAGACCTTGCCACCGCCATTGCTTGGTTTGGCCATCGGCGCGCTGACACCATGTCAGTGGCGCAAAGACCTTCTTGGGCTTGCCGTCTTCATTAGGGCCGAGGTCGAAGCGGTAAAGCGCCATAAGTGGCTGGCCCTGCGTGTCACGGTAGATCCACACCTTGGAAGGTGCGCCATGATCCCGGTGCTTGGCCGGGCACTTATTCATGGCCTCGGCCGGGATCGGCTGGATGGCGATCCACTGCGGTGCTTTGGCCTTGCTGGGAGCTGCCTTCGCCTGGGCGACGCCGGGCGAGACGTTGAGCAAGTCAGCCAGCTTGTTGCAGGCCTCGACATCGGTGCCTCCGTCCAGATAGCGCACCAGATCGATCAGATCGCCACCCTTGTCACCGGTAGCGAAGTCGGCCCACGTGCCCTTGCTCAAATTGACCTTGAGCGACCCGGCGCGTTTATCGCTGCGGGTCGGATTAGGCGCGGTGTATTCCTTGCCGCCATCCACGCGCTTGCCGTTGGGCAGCCAGTGCGTCAGGACGCGATCAGTGTCTTTCAGCGCGGCGGCTTTCACGTCGGCGAAGCTAGGACGTTTTGCGGTGCTGTTTGGACGTTGGCTCATACGTCGGCCCTCGGCAGAAACAGCGCGTCGTTGATGTCATCGATCAGCGCTTTGGCCATTTCACCGAGGTACAGGGCTGGCCAACTGAAACGCTCGCCCTGATCGCTCACGGCGGCGTCGAAAGTGAGCTGGTTGGCGTGATGCTGGAGCAGCGACGCCATCTCCAGCGCATCCTCAACCGGAATACCAGCATTGACCCGGAACAGCTTCAAATCGGTGGCGTTGACGCGGGTAAATGTGGCGCGGCCCAGCGTGGTGGAAGCAGTCATAACGCACCGCCTTTTTGTACGGCGGGAGTCGAGGTAGTGTCACCGTGCAAGGCGAGCGTCTTGATCAGGCCGAGGGTGCCGCGCACGTCCCAAAGGACGGCGGCTATGACGTGGTTAGCGAGGCGCGAGGATTCGCTTTCGAAGTGATCCTCAAGCAGCGTCAGCACCGAGTCGGCGCGATCAATGGCGCAAGTAATGGCGTCGATGGGCACGCCGGCTTCAGCGGTCGTGCTGACGCACAGCAGATCTTCGGGCAGAGCACAGCTCAGGGCGTTGTTCATTGGGCACCGCCTGCGGCTTCGAGTGCGCGAGCTTTGGCCATGTGGTTGTTGTAGCGGGAGAGACGAGTAGCGAGGCTGGAGTTGGCGTGTAAAGCGGCGAGAGCCATTGCACGGTGTGCAGCGGCGCGAATTTTGGACGGATTGAGGGCGTGTTGCATGTGAGGCTCCTTGTACTGAGGAACCGTCACCGTCTGCCGCCAAGCAGATTTGGGTGACGGATTGCGCAGGATTGGCGGACCGGCGTACAAGGAGACCGGCGCACCCGAGGGTGCTCCTACGCAACCCGCCATGACACGGGAGTGCGGGCACAAAAAAAGCGCCTGCAATCGTAATGGGGGCGCTGTTGCGCCTTGTACTGTTTGGGCCGCCAAGCCCATTCGCTGAATTTGCAGCGACGGCCAGAGAGTAACGTCCGTTTTTCGAAAGTGCAACTGCGTTGATGACTTGCGGTTTTCTCAGGTGCGGCATAAATTGTTCGTGCATGTAGATTTACCTCAACGCCTCCGGATCGCCCCCGGAGGCGTTTTCGTTTCAGGCGTGGGCTTCCCAGCGTAGGGAAAGGAGGGGCAGAAAACCGCCGTTGAGCATGGAGCGAGCGTCTTCGTAGGCATGCGTTTGCTGGCCTTCGTCGACAATCACGGCTCCAGTGTTTTTGCAGTGGAGGGAGAGGGCGCACCAGGTGCCGTCGGACCAGCTGAGTACACTGACCACTCGCCCCTGTTTGTCCTGCTGGCTGCGGTAGCGCTCAAGGCGTTGCATGAGGCGCGGCGAAAAACCGATCCGGCGCAGCACGGAAAAGGGATGCATCAACGCGTTATTGGCAATCGGACGGCTCATGCGGCCTCCTGCACGGTGGCAAGCAGCGGCGGCGGTGTTTCACCTTTGAGCCAAGCCAAGACTTTGCTGTCCTCGGCGCACCGTCGGCGGTGTTCTACAGCCAGAAGATCGCGCTGCTGTGCGAGGCATTCATCCACGTAGCTGGACAGATCGGACGTCATGCGCATTTCATGGTGCAGGCGTTCGCTAGCGATTTTTTCCTCCGCAAGATCCTGCTCGGTGATGTGTCGCCATACCGCCGGATCATTCGCGTAACCGGTCGATTGATCGACCAGCCAATACGTGACCCAGTTGGTCATGCCCAGCGATTTTAGGGCGGTGCGGCGGCCCTCTTTCATCGCGAAATGGCCCGTACCGTGGATGCTGGAAAACTCCCTGCGTACCGCGTTTTTGCGGATCAGTTCAGGCAATTCCCACGGATTAGGTTTAAGCGGAAGGACCAAGCCATCAGGGTTAAAAAAGAAGGCCTCTTGTTCCTCCCCGTTCCAGCTCACGCCCGCGATGGTGTGGTGTCGCCAGTTGATTGCCCCAGCTTGATAGAGGCGAAATCCGATGCTGTAGGAGTCAAGAAAGGGGCCTTTGAATGGGCTGTAGTTGCGCTTCATGCGGCCACCTGGTCACGCGCCTCGATGCGGCTGCGTGCCCATGCATGCACTTCGGAAAGAACCCAAGCCACAGGGGCGCCGCGTGCGTTGCTGTTGCTCAATTTGACGGGTTGGGGAAAGCCACAGTCGGGGCGCTGCATGAGCTTGTAGATGGTGGAGCGCTTCATTCCAACGATGCCCTCCAACTCTCGCATTCTGATCAGAGTCGAAGATGCGTCAAAGTGTGATGGGGCATTGGCGGGTGACTTGCGGGAAAATTCGGTGACGGAGGTGTTCATAGGTATTGCTCTCGATTGATTTGGACTGACGAGAGCAATGGTCTAGAGATTGATCGGCGGTGAGCAGTTCACTTCCAATTGAAATTTCAATTACAAAACGAAATTGCGTTTGAGAATAGCCTCCACGCTTTTGCGAGTCAGGGCCTTTTCGGTCTCGAGGGCGACCCATTCAGGGCGCTGCCTTAGTGGTTTAGAGACTTCTCGTTTCAGCCAGGCATGCACGGCTGTTGTGACGTTTTTTATTGGCATGCCCTTCGCCAAATAATGGTCAGCTTGCTTAATGATTGCAGTGTCTCGGGCGTTGACGTCCTCGCTTCGCTCCATCCCGCTGATGATGCCGCCTTTGCTGCGGATAGCTGACCTGATCGCCCGATCAGCGACGGGCGTCAGTTCATCATCAATTAAGCAGGGCAAGGAGGTGATCGGCTCCAAATTAAATACATACTCGTCGAGTGCCTGGGTGCGCTCGTTTGTATCGACCAGCGACTCTACAAATCGGCAGTAAAGATCCCACGGCCAGTTAGTCGGTATTTCCGTGATATGCAACCAGACCGCCTTGTCGGCGGCGCGCATCCAGTCGTTAAGAACTCCCAGTGCTTTGACGGCACAGGCCATGATGTAGGCAGCGTGCGCCTCGCGATCAGTGGCCGAGTAGCAGTTGCTGTATTGACGAACCCAATGAGCGAGGCGCGCTCTGTTGTCAGTAGAGGCGTACTGGAAAATGGTCTCTTCGTGCATCGTTGTCTTGATACACATGCTGCTGAGATCGTTATCGATGCCCTCGGTCTGGATGCGTAGGCAGCACTGATCGATCAAGTAACACACATCGGCGAGCTGTTCACGGCAGAGATCGTAGAGCGGTTGCGCTGAGAGGTAATCGATCAGGCCGGTGGTAAACGCTGAATGCAAGGTGGGTTGATGATCAATCATCGCCAAGATTCCCCAACGTGTAACGCTCGATCCTACGCCCGGCGTTTTCCTGGCGTAACCAGCGAGAATCGCGCTTTAGCCACGGGCGCCGAACGCCAGCCCGCAGCAAGCGTGGGCTGAGTTTGGCGTTACACGCTAGAGAGGCGTTACATGGGGTGTACGTAAAGTCACTCAAACGTGTAACGGGTGGGAAAGCCAATGAAACCGGGTGCTTGGCCAAGGTTGTTACACGAGTAACACACGTGACATGGCTTTTGGAGGGGGGATGGATAAGGAGTCTCATACCGCCTTTCCAAATTGACCTTGCACGACATTGCCAGTTGCTAGCTCATCAAGATGATCCGCATACCACTGCATCATCTTCACTCGATGCTCAAAGTATTGAGCCTTGTTGTACACCCCAGAAATTCCCTCTTCTTTATGAGCAAGCTGCGCTTCAACATGCTCTTTCGGCCAGCCGTGTTCCCGGAGCAGAGTGCTAGCGGTATGGCGAGTACCATGGCCAACCAAGCGGCCCTTGTAACCAACCGTCGCAAAGACTTTGTTGATGGTGTTTTCACTAATGGTCGGGTTCTTAGCGCCGACTCCGGGGAACAGCCATCGACTGCGCCCGGTGAGGCATTGGAGTTCTTTGAGAGCGGATATCGCCTGCTTAGGGAGTGGGCACACGAAATCCCTGCGCATCTTCATCTTAGCGGCAGGTGTCGTCCAGATCGCTTTATCAAGGTCAAACTCTTTCCATTCAGCTAAGCGAACCATTCCCGGTCTCGATGCCGTCCAAATGCAAAGCCATGCGGCAGTTCGGGCTGTCAGTCGGCTGGGGGTGTTTTTCAGCGCTGTCAGAAAGTCGCCAAGCTCTGGTTCCAGCAAATGAGGATGCTGTTGAGTTTTTGGTGCTTGGGCGGCGATATCGCGAAGACGGCTTCCCGGGTCGTTTTCGGTCAAGCCTAATCCAATGGCTCGACCGAAGATCTGATTGATCCAGGTGCGACACTTTTCAGCTACGTTGTGAGCGTCTCTCGCTTCTATGGAGGCTTGGAGATCTGCACAATCTGTGCGGGTGATTTCGTCGAGAGGTTTGTCCCCCAGCGCTGGGAGGATGTCCTTATCGAGGTACGTCCGGATCTTATTGAGGGTAGAAAGGGCAAGACCCTTTTCTTCTTTCGCCTTTAGCCAGGCGTCAGCAGCGGCTCGGAATGTTCGAGTTTTAGCCGCATCGATTGCAGCTTTCGCAGATCGCTTTTGCTCGAGGGGGTCGGCACCGCTACTCACTACTTTGCGTAGTTCGGCAGCTTTGTCCCGTGCCAACGCACCACTTACTTCCGGGTAACCCCCGAGCCCCATCCAAGCCCAATTGCCCGCCGGGCGTTTGTAACGGAGCTGCCAGGATTTACCACCATCGGGTTTGACCCTGAAGTAGAGGCCGTTTCCGTCCAGCTCCCGGTATTCCTTTGATTCCGGCTCCAGCCCCGCAAGTGTCGTGTCTGCTAGAGGGCGGCGCTTGATGTCTGCGCGCTTCATCCTTGTATCCCAAAGTTAGGTATTTTTCTCAGGATACAAGCAGGGATACAGGGATACAACGGATAAGGGGATACAGGCATAGACAGACAGGCACAAAAAAACCGGCCAAGTGGCCGGTTTCTCTGGGTCTGAGAGGCTGGTAGAGACTCTCAGATACTGCTATGTGGTGCCCCGAGGGAGACTCGAACTCCCACTCCTTTCGAAAACGGATTTTGAATCCGCCGCGTCTACCAATTCCGCCATCAGGGCTCAATGGCGGCGAAGTATAGAGATGAGATAACCGTTGGTCAATCAGGTACATGGAGAATTTTTGATATTTCCGCTAGACTTCCCGGCCCTGCTAGACGAACCCCATCATGCGCGTTGCTGACTTTACCTTTGAGCTTCCTGATTCGCTGATTGCTCGCCATCCTTTGGCTGAGCGTCGCGGTAGTCGCCTGTTGACCCTTGACGGGGTCAGCGGCGCCCTGGCACACCGTCAATTCACTGATTTGCTTGAGCATTTGCGCCCGGGCGATTTGATGGTGTTCAACAATACCCGGGTGATTCCGGCGCGGCTGTTTGGCCAGAAGGCTTCCGGCGGCAAGCTGGAAATCCTGGTGGAGCGGGTGCTCGACAGTCATCGCGTGCTGGCCCATGTGCGTTCCAGCAAGTCGCCGAAACCGGGTTCGAAGATCCTGATCGACGGCGGTGGCGAAGCCGAGATGCTGGCGCGTCACGATGCGTTGTTCGAGCTGGGGTTTGCCGAAGAGGTGTTGCCGCTGCTCGACCGCGTCGGGCATATGCCGTTGCCTCCTTATATAGACCGCCCGGATGAAGGCTCGGACCGCGAGCGTTATCAGACGGTCTACGCCGAGCGCCTGGGCGCGGTGGCGGCGCCGACGGCGGGGCTGCATTTCGATCAGCCGCTGATGGAGGCGATTGCCGCCAAGGGCATCGAGACTGCGTTCGTGACCTTGCATGTCGGCGCCGGCACCTTTCAGCCGGTGCGTGTCGAAAAGATTGAAGATCACCACATGCACAGTGAATGGCTGGAAGTCGGCCAGGACGTGGTCGATGCCGTCGAAGCCTGCCGCGCTCGCGGTGGTCGCGTGGTGGCTGTGGGGACCACCAGCGTGCGTTCTCTGGAAAGTGCCGCGCGCGATGGCGTGCTCAAGCCGTTCAGTGGCGATACTGACATCTTTATCTACCCGGGCCGCCCGTTTCATGTGGTCGATGCCCTGGTTACCAACTTCCATTTGCCCGAGTCCACGCTGTTGATGCTGGTTTCGGCGTTCGCCGGTTATCCCGAGACCATGGCCGCCTATAAAGCTGCCGTCGACAACGAATACCGCTTTTTCAGCTACGGTGATGCGATGTTTATCACCCGTAATCCCGCACCTACTGCCCCTAAACAAACAGGCCCAGAGGAAACAGAATGAGTCGCACCAGTCGCATGACCTTTGAGCTCCTAGCCACCGACGGCAAGGCGCGTCGCGGTCGTTTGACCTTCCCGCGCGGTACCGTCGAGACCCCGGCCTTCATGCCGGTGGGCACGTACGGCACGGTCAAGGGCATGCTGCCGCGGGATATCGTCGCCACTGGCGCGGAAATCATTCTGGGTAACACCTTCCACTTGTGGCTGCGTCCTGGCACCGAAGTGATCAAGAAGCACGGCGACCTGCACGATTTCATGCAGTGGAAAGGCCCGATTCTTACAGACTCCGGCGGTTTCCAGGTGTTCAGCCTGGGCGCGATGCGCAAGATCAAGGAGGAGGGCGTGACCTTCGCTTCTCCGGTCGACGGCGCCAAAGTGTTCATGGGCCCGGAAGAGTCGATGCAGGTTCAGCGTGACCTGGGCTCGGACATCGTGATGATTTTCGACGAATGCACCCCGTACCCGGCCGATGAAGACGTCGCTCGCGTATCGATGGAATTGTCGTTGCGTTGGGCCAAGCGCTCGAAAGAAGCCCATGGCGACAACACGGCGGCGCTGTTCGGCATCGTTCAGGGCGGTATGCACCAGGATCTGCGCATGCGCTCCCTGGAAGGCCTCGACAAGATCGGCTTCGATGGCCTGGCCATTGGCGGTCTGTCGGTGGGCGAGCCCAAACACGAGATGATCAAGGTGCTGGATTATCTGCCGGGCCAGATGCCGGCTGACAAACCTCGTTACCTTATGGGCGTTGGCAAACCGGAAGATCTGGTTGAGGGTGTGCGCCGCGGTGTGGACATGTTCGATTGCGTGATGCCAACCCGTAATGCCCGCAATGGGCATCTGTTCATTGATACAGGCGTGCTGAAGATTCGTAACGCGTTCCATCGCCATGATGATTCGCCGCTGGATCCGACCTGCGATTGCTATACCTGCCAGAACTTCTCCCGTGCTTATCTGCATCATCTGGACAAGTGCGGCGAAATGCTGGGTAGCATGTTGAATACCATCCACAATTTGCGCCATTACCAGGTGCTTATGGCTGGTTTGCGCGAGTCTATTCAACAGGGTACATTGGCCGCCTTTGTCGATGCCTTCTACGCCAAACGCGGGTTACCTGTTCCGCCTTTGGACTGAGTTTACTGACCCCAAGATTCAACATTTGCAACTGGAGTGCTAAATGAGCTTTTTTATCTCTAATGCCATGGCTGACGCCGCTGCACCTGCTGCTGGCCCAATGGGCGGCGGCTTCGAGTGGATTTTCCTGGTCGGTTTCCTGGTCATCTTCTACCTGATGATCTGGCGTCCACAGGCCAAGCGCGCCAAAGAGCAGAAAACCCTGCTGGGCAGCCTGCAAAAAGGTGACGAAGTTGTGACCACCGGTGGTATCGCCGGCAAGATCACCAAAGTGTCCGACGACTTCGTTGTCCTGGAAGTCTCCGACACCGTCGAAATGAAATTCCAGAAAGGCGCCATCGCCGCCACGCTGCCAAAAGGCACGCTCAAAGCGATCTAAGTTCCAACTTCTACTCAATCGACGGGGCGCGCAAGGCGCCCCGCGTCATAAGCGGGCGGCGTGATGCTGAACAAATACCCTCTGTGGAAATACATTCTGATCCTGGCGGTGCTGGCGATCGGTCTGATTTATTCCGCTCCCAATCTATACCCTGATGACCCGGCCATTCAGGTCAGCGGTGCAAGCACTGCACTGCAGGTTACTCAGGCTGATCTGGATCGTGTGAGCACCGCGCTCAAGGACTCCGGGATCAACGTCAAGGCGGCCACCCTGGCTGCGGGCGGCAAGGGCGGTCTGATCCGTCTGACCAAGGCTGAAGATCAGCTGCCAGCCAAAGACGTCGTACGCAAGGCATTGGGTGATGACTACGTCGTTGCACTGAACCTGGCACAAACCACCCCGCAATGGCTGCGCAGCCTTGGCGCGCACCCGATGAAGCTGGGTCTGGACTTGTCCGGTGGTGTGCACTTCCTGCTGGAAGTGGACATGGACAAAGCCCTCGATGCACGCCTGAAAGTCTACGAAGGCGACGTCAAGAGCCTGTTGCGTAAAGAGCGTCTGCGCTATCGCAGCCTGCCGCAACTGGGCGGTGCCATTCAGCTGGGCTTCACTGATGAAGCAGCCCGTGAAGAGGCGCGTGCGCTGATTCGCAAGAACTTCAACGATTTCGATATTGTTCCGGCCGACCTCAATGGCCAACCGGTACTGCGTCTGGCGATGACCCCGGCCAAGCTGGCGGAAATCCGCGAATACTCCATCAAGCAGAACTTGACCACGGTACGTAACCGCGTCAACGAGCTGGGTGTTGCCGAACCTATCGTTCAGCGCCAAGGCGCCAACCGCATCGTGGTTGAGCTGCCGGGCGTGCAAGACACTGCAGAAGCCAAGCGTATCCTCGGCAAGACGGCCAACCTTGAGTTCCGTCTGGCAGCTGAGCCTGGCGCTTCGAAAGCCACTTCCGAGTCGTTCGAGTTCCGGGAAGGCAATCGTCCTGCGGCGCTGATCGAGCGTGGCCTGATCATCACCGGTGACCAGGTGACTGACGCCAAGGCGGGCTTCGGCGAGCAAGGTACGCCAGAAGTGAACATCCGTCTGGATGGCCATGGCGGCGAGCTGATGAGTCGTGCGACGCGTAACAACGTCGGTCGCAGCATGGCGGTGATCTTCATCGAGCAACGTCCTGTCACTACTTACGTCAAGCAAGTGGTCAACGGTGTCGAGAAAGACGTACCGGTTCAGACGTTTAAAGAAGAGAAGAAGATCATCAGCCTGGCGACCATTCAGTCGCCGCTGGGTGCCCAGTTCCGCATCACTGGCCTGAACGGCCAGGGCGAATCGTCCGAGCTGGCGCTGCTGCTGCGTGCCGGTGGTCTGGCGGCACCGATGTACTTCGCGGAAGAACGTACCATCGGCCCAAGCCTGGGTGCTGACAACATCACCAAAGGTATCGATGCCTCGCTGTGGGGCATGCTGTTTGTCTCGCTGTTCATCATGGCCATCTACCGCTTCTTCGGCCTCATCGCCACCGTCGCGCTGACGGTGAACATGGTGATGCTGCTGGCCTTGATGTCGCTGCTGGGTGCAACGCTGACCCTGCCAGGTATCGCCGGTATCGTGTTGACTATGGGTATGGCGGTCGACGCCAACGTACTGATCTTCTCGCGGATACGTGAAGAGATCGCGGCCGGCATGACCGTGCAGCGGGCAATCAACGAAGGCTTCGGCCGGGCATTCACCGCGATTCTCGACGCCAACCTGACAACCTTGTTGGTCGGCGGGATTCTCTTCGCCATGGGCACCGGCCCGGTCAAGGGTTTCGCAGTGACCATGTCCCTCGGGATCTTTACCTCGATGTTCACGGCCATCATGGTGACCCGCGCGATGGTCAACCTGATCTTCGGCGGTCGTGACTTCAAGAAGTTGTGGATTTAAGGGGCTGCCATGTTACGTACAATCAACTTCATGGGCGTTCGCAACGTTGCGTTCGGCGTCACATTGTTCCTTACCGCACTGGCATTGTTCAGTGTCGCCACCAAGGGCATGAACTGGGGCCTGGACTTCACCGGCGGTACGCTCATCGAGCTGACCTACGAGCGTCCGGCTGACGTCACCAAGGTGCGTGAGCAGCTGGTGACGTCGGGTTATCACGAGGCGATCGTACAGAGCTTCGGTGCGACTACCGATTTGCTGGTGCGTATGCCAGGTGAAGATCCGCAGCTGGGTCACCAGGTGGCCGAGGCCTTGCAGAAGCTCGGTGGCGACAACCCTGCGGTGGTCAAGCGCGTCGAGTTCGTCGGCCCTCAGGTCGGTGAAGAACTGCGCGACCAGGGCGGCCTCGGCATGCTGATGGCGCTGGGCGGCATTCTGATCTACCTGGCTTTCCGCTTTCAGTGGAAGTTTGCAGTCGGTGCGATCGTTTCGCTGATCCACGACGTGATCGTGACCATCGGTATCCTGTCGTTCTTCCAGATCACCTTCGACCTGACGGTACTGGCGGCGGTACTGGCGATCATCGGCTACTCGCTCAACGACACCATCGTGGTATTCGACCGGGTTCGTGAGAACTTCCGGGTACTGCGCAAGGCCAGCCTGATCGAGAACATCAACATCTCGACCACGCAAACCCTGCTGCGGACCATGGCGACGTCGATCTCCACGTTGCTGGCGATCGCGGCCTTGTTGTTCTTCGGTGGCGACAACCTGTTCGGCTTCTCCATCGCCCTGTTCATCGGTGTTCTGGCGGGTACTTACTCGTCGATCTACATCGCGAACGTGGTGCTGATCTGGCTGAACCTGAGCAGCGAGGACCTGATTCCTGCTGCGGTGGCCGAGACCGAAGTCGACGACCGCCCATAACGGTTATCGCTTTTCCAGCTGTAGCCCGAGAAGGCGCGAGTATTGAACTCGCGCCTTTTTTTATGCTCCAAGGCTGGGAGAAGCGCGGGTTTGTCCCGTCTGTGATGGTCAGGAGGTTCATGTGAACAAGTCGTTGCTGGTTGGTGCGGTATTGGGTGCTGTCGGTGTCACTGCCGGGGGTGCTGTTGCCACCTACAACCTGGTTAAAAGCGGCCCTGAGTATGCGCAAGTGTTGGCCGTTGAACCGGTCAAGACACAAATCAAGACTCCACGTGAAGTGTGCAAGGACGTTACGGTTACCCGGCAAGCGCCGGTGAAAGATCAACACCAGATCGCCGGTACGGTGGTCGGCGCGCTGGCGGGTGGCCTGTTGGGCAACCAGATCGGCGGCGGTACAGGCAAGAAAATCGCCACAGTGGCCGGTGCGGTCGGCGGTGGTTATGCGGGCAACAAGGTGCAGGAAGGCATGCAGGAGCGTGATACCTACACCACCACTCAAACCCGCTGTAACACCGTGAATGACATCAGCGACAAGGTTGTAGGCTACGACGTTCGTTATTCGCTGGATGGCAAGGAAGGCAAAGTGCGGATGGATCGCGATCCGGGCAACCAGATTCCGGTCGACAAGGAAGGCAAGTTGATCCTGGGGCAGAACGAACCGGCTCAACAATAAGCTGAGTGCCTCAAGCAAAAAGAAGCATCTCGAGAGGGATGCTTTTTTTGTGCCTGAATTTTATGTTCGCCGCCAACGTGCTATGAAAGACTCCTCATTTTTCGCGGCCTTACGCCTGCCTGTCCGAGACCCCATGCCTGCCATTGATCATCCCCTGATAGACCAGTTCCTTGACGCCCTGTGGCTGGAAAAAGGCCTTTCCGATAATACCCGCGATGCCTATCGCAGCGACCTGGCCTTGTTCAACGGTTGGTTGCAGGAAAAGGGCCTGGAATTGATCAACGCCGGTCGCGAGTTGATCCTCGATCACCTGGCCTGGCGCCTGGAGCAAAACTACAAACCCCGTTCCACGGCGCGGTTTCTTTCCGGTGTGCGTGGCTTCTATCGCTATTTATTGCGGGAAAAGCTGATCGCGGTCGATCCGACATTGCGTGTCGATATGCCCCAGCTAGGCAGGCCGTTGCCTAAGTCCTTGTCGGAAGCCGATGTGGAGTCGCTGCTGGCCGCGCCAGACCTGAGCGAAGCCATCGGTCAGCGAGACCGCGCCATGCTGGAAGTGCTTTACGCCTGTGGCTTGCGGGTCACGGAGCTGATCAGCCTGACGCTGGAACAGGTCAACCTGCGCCAAGGCGTGCTGCGGGTGATGGGCAAGGGCAGCAAGGAACGACTGGTGCCGATGGGCGAGGAGGCGATTGTCTGGGTCGAGCGGTACATGCGCGATGCCCGTGGCGAGTTGCTGGGCGGGCGCCCCAGCGATGTGCTGTTCCCCAGCCTGCGCGGCGAGCAGATGACCCGCCAGACCTTCTGGCATCGCATCAAACACCAGGCCAAGGTCGCCGGGATCGGCAAGTCGTTGTCTCCACATACCCTGCGCCATGCCTTCGCCACACACTTGCTCAATCACGGCGCCGATTTGCGCGTGGTGCAAATGTTGCTCGGCCACAGCGATCTGTCGACGACCCAGATCTATACTCACGTCGCCCGCGCACGTCTGCAGGACCTGCACGCCAAGCATCACCCCAGAGGCTAGCGTCAACCCTGTGGCGAGGGAGCTTGCTCCCGCTGGGTTGCGTAGCAACCCCAAAACCAGGCGCTGCATTTATTCAGGAAAGCCCGACTGGCCTATTTGCGACTGCTACGCAGCCGAGCGGGAGCAAGCTCCCTCGCCACAATAATGGGTGTCAGTCAGGCATGGGTGTCTCGCGTCACCCGCATTCGGCCACGGGGGCCTTATGTGGTAGGCTTTGCCGGTTTGCACGATGGGCGGTTATGACCCGGTGTTTCGGCACGGGTGTTCTGATCGTCCCATTTGTCCGCCTTCAGGAGTTCTCATGCGTCTGACCCAGATTTTCGCCGCCGCAGCCATTGCGTTGGTCAGCACCTTTGCCGTCGCCGATGACACGGCCGACAAAGCCATTCGTAAAAGCCTGCAAACCCTCGAACTCGACGTGCCGGTCGAAAGCATCACCGCCAGCCCGTTGCCAGGCCTGTATGAAGTCAAACTCAAGGGCAGCCGTGTGCTCTATGCCAGCGCCGATGGCCAATACGTCGTTCAGGGTTACCTGTTCCAGCTCAAGGACGGCAAACCGGTCAACCTGACCGAGAAGACCGAGCGCCTGGGCATTTCCAAACTGATCAATAACATTCCAGTGGCTGAAACCGTGGTTTACCCGGCCATCGGCGAAACCAAATCACACATCACCGTGTTCACCGACACCACATGCCCGTATTGCCACAAGCTGCACGCCGAAGTGCCGGCGCTGAACAAGCTGGGTATCGAAGTGCGTTATGTTGCGTTCCCGCGCCAGGGCCTGGGCTCGGCGGGTGACGAGCAACTGCAAGCCGTGTGGTGCTCCAAGGACAAGAAAGCGGCCATGGACAAAATGGTCGATGGCAAGGAAATCAAGGCCGCCAAGTGCGAGAACCCGGTAGCCAAGCAGTTCGCCCTCGGTCAGTCGATCGGTGTGAACGGTACACCGGCCATCGTTTTGGCCGACGGACAGGTCATTCCGGGCTACCAGCCTGCGCCACAAGTCGCCAAACTGGCATTGGGCGCGAAATAATTTCGCATCGTCATGGTCAGCCTTTGACGATCATGGTTCGGCGGCAATATTGTCGAGCCATTAATCGAGAGCCGCGAGTATGCGGTTGTTTTCACGGCCGGCCTTGAGTCGGCCGTTTTATGGGGAGTTCACAGTGAAACCGGTCAAAGTAGGCATCTGTGGGTTAGGGACCGTCGGTGGCGGTACCTTCAACGTACTTCAGCGCAACGCCGAGGAAATTGCTCGTCGTGCCGGGCGTGGAATCGAAGTGGCACAAATTGCCATGCGCACGCCAAAGCCTCAGTTCCAGACGACCGGTATTGCGATTACCAACGATGTGTTCGAAGTGGCCACGAACCCAGAGATCGACATCGTTATAGAGCTGATGGGCGGCTACACCGTTGCCCGCGAGCTGGTACTCAAGGCCATCGAGAATGGCAAGCATGTGGTCACCGCGAACAAGGCACTGATTGCCGTTCACGGTAATGAAATTTTCGCCAAGGCTCGCGAGAAGGGCGTCATCGTGGCGTTCGAAGCGGCCGTGGCCGGCGGCATTCCCGTGATCAAAGCGATCCGCGAAGGTTTGTCCGCCAACCGCATCAACTGGGTGGCCGGGATCATCAACGGCACTGGCAACTTCATTCTCACCGAAATGCGTGAAAAGGGTCGCACCTTCGAAGACGTACTCGCCGAGGCGCAAGCCCTGGGTTACGCCGAAGCCGATCCGACCTTCGACGTCGAAGGCATCGATGCAGCCCACAAGCTGACGATCCTGGCGTCCATTGCATTCGGTATCCCGCTGCAATTCGACAAGGCTTACACCGAAGGCATCACCAAGCTGACCACCGCTGACGTGAACTACGCCGAAGCGCTGGGCTATCGCATCAAGCACCTGGGCGTGGCGCGCAGCACCGCGGCCGGTATCGAGTTGCGTGTGCACCCGACGCTGATCCCGGCCGATCGTTTGCTCGCCAACGTCAACGGCGTGATGAACGCGGTGATGGTCAACGGCGATGCTGCCGGTTCGACCTTGTTCTACGGCGCCGGCGCCGGCATGGAGCCGACCGCTTCGTCGGTGATCGCCGACCTGGTGGACGTGGTTCGCGCCATGACCTCCGATCCGGAAAACCGCGTACCGCACCTGGCCTTCCAGCCGGATTCGCTGTCGGCCCATCCGATCCTGCCGATCGAATCCTGTGAAAGCGCTTACTACCTGCGCATTCAGGCCAAGGACCATCCGGGCGTGTTGGCTCAGGTGGCGAGCATCCTGTCGGAGCGCGGTATCAACATCGAATCGATCATGCAGAAAGAAGTCGAAGAGCATGACGGTCTGGTGCCAATGATCCTGCTGACGCACCGTGTGCTGGAACAGCACATGAACGACGCGATCACCGCCCTGGAGGCCTTGGAAGGCGTGGTCGGCCCGGTCGTACGAATCCGCGTCGAGCACCTGAACTAAGCCGTTATCGTTCACCGGGCCCGCACGCGGGCCCGGCATTGCGAACACTGTCTATTGGAGCCAGTCATGCGTTATATCAGTACCCGCGGCCAGGCACCGGCCCTGAATTTCGAAGATGTCCTGCTGGCCGGTCTCGCCACCGACGGCGGTCTGTACGTCCCGGAAAACCTGCCACGTTTTACCCAGGAAGAGATCGCTTCCTGGGCCGGCCTGCCGTATCACGAGCTGGCCTTCCGGGTAATGCGCCCGTTCGTGACCGGCAGCATCCCGGATGCCGATTTCAGAAAGATTCTTGAAGAAACGTACGGCGTGTTTTCCCACAACGCCGTGGCCCCGTTGCGTCAGCTCAATGGCAACGAATGGGTGCTGGAGCTGTTCCACGGCCCGACCCTGGCGTTCAAGGATTTCGCCCTGCAACTGCTCGGTCGCTTGCTCGACTACGTGCTGGAAAAACGCGGTGAGCGCGTGGTGATTGTTGGCGCCACCTCCGGTGACACCGGTTCGGCCGCCATCGAAGGCTGCAAGCACTGCGAAAACGTCGACATCTTCATCCTGCACCCGCACAACCGTGTGTCCGAAGTGCAGCGTCGCCAGATGACCACCATCTTCGGCGAAAACATTCATAACATCGCCATCGAAGGCAACTTCGATGACTGCCAGGAAATGGTCAAGGCCAGCTTCGCCGACCAGAGCTTCCTCAAGGGCACGCGCCTGGTGGCGGTGAACTCGATCAACTGGGCGCGGATCATGGCCCAGATCGTTTACTACTTCCACGCAGCCCTGCAGCTGGGTGGCCCGGCGCGTTCGGTGTCGTTCTCGGTGCCAACCGGCAACTTCGGCGATATCTTCGCCGGTTACCTGGCGCGCAACATGGGCCTGCCGATCAATCAGTTGATCGTCGCCACCAACCGCAACGACATCCTGCACCGCTTCATGAGTGGCAATCAGTACGTCAAGGAAACCCTGCACGCCACGCTGTCGCCGTCCATGGACATCATGGTCTCGTCGAACTTCGAACGCCTGCTGTTCGACCTGCACGGTCGCAACGGCGCGGCAATTGCCGGCTTGATGGACACCTTCAAGCAGGGCGGCGGTTTCAGCGTCGAAGAGGAGCGCTGGACCGAGGCACGCAAACTGTTCGATTCGCTGGCCGTGGACGACGCCCAAACGTGCGAAACCATTGCCGAAGTCTTTGAGCAAACCGGCGAGCTGTTGGACCCGCACACTGCCATCGGCGTGAAGGCCGCGCGCGAATGCCGTCGCAGCCTGGATATCCCGATGGTGATCCTCGGTACAGCCCATCCAGTCAAATTCCCGGACGCAGTGGAAAAAGCCGGTGTAGGAAAAGCACTCGAACTACCTGCACATCTTTCTGATTTGTTTGAGCGAGATGAGCGTTGCACCGTGTTGCCGAACGACCTGAAAGCCGTACAGGCCTTTGTCAGTCAGCATGGCAACCGCGGCAAGCCGCTGTAACCGGTAAAAGCTGTCACATTTTGAAGCCCGTCTCCTGACGGGCTTTCTCATTTCTGCATGCCACACTTGCCGGGTTTCGTAAAAGAAGAGCCGCCCATGAAGGACGGGCGAGACGATTACCAAGGAAGTGGCAATGCTGTTTTTCAGAGGGTTTAGACCAGCCGTGTGCTGGATGTTTTTGCTGGGCACCCTGGGCTTCGGGCCGTGGGTAAAGGCAGCGCAATGGGTGGCACATGATTCCAGGGCGTCAACCGCCGTCGCACGCATTGAGCTGGATGCTCAGGAGCTGCAATGGGTTCGTGATCATCCCGAGGTCGTTGTCGCGTCGGCGCAGTACCCGCTGTACCTGTTCAAGGATGAGTATGGTCACTGGAGCGGTTTGAACAACGATGTGCTCGACCGAATCAGCGCCATGACAGGGCTGCGGTTCGTCCATGAAGAGTCGTTTTCTACCGATCAACTGCTGGAACAACTGGAAAACGGCGCGGCGGACATGAGCACGACGTTGGCAATAAATGACGAGCGCAAGGTGTTCCTGGATTTCAGCCATGCATTCGGCGGGGCGGGTTGGGTACTCGTGGGGCTGGCCGACACACCAGCGTTACAGTCCCTGGAACAACTTTCCAGAAGAGTCCTGGTATTGCCGGCCCGGCACGCCTTGGAGGGTGTGATTCGTCGTGATTACCCGGCGATTGAGCTGCGCCTGGTCAAAACCTACGCTGAAGCCTTGGCGCTGGTGGAAAGTGGCGAGGCCTACGCCACCATAGAAAATGAAATCGGAGCGCAGCTTTATCCCTCGGACCGGCTAAAGGTAGGGCCTGCGGTGGAGGGCAAGTGGGAGGCTGATCACTTGGCGGTCCGCAAAGGACAGCCGCACCTATTGAGCATCCTCAACAAGGCGCTCGAAGCATTCCCGCCTGCAGAGCTACGCGCCATACGGCTGAAATGGCTGAATGGAATTGCACCGGTACATGCGCCCTCGGCCTGGCAGCGGATAACCCAGTGGGGCTGCTGGAGCCTGTTCATCGTTAGCCTCTTCGGCCTGCTTTCATTGCTGTGGAACCGTCGGCTCGCCGCACTGATCGAACAACGTCGGGATGCCGAGAAAGACCTTAATGACCAGCTCGCATTTCAGCATGCGTTGATAGACGCCATGCCCGATCCGATGTTCGTGCGTGATCTGGAGGGGCGTTTGATCATGTGCAACAAAAGTTATGAGGAGAACTTGTCGACCCGTTTCGACCAGGTACAGGGTCGACAACTGATCGAAGTCGATGTTTTGCCCAAAGAGACCGCCGAGCAGCTGCACACCGAGTTCATGGCTCAGCTCGGTACGCGCAAGACTCGCTTCAGTGAACGTCAGTTGATGTTCAAGGATGGCGTCAGGGATATCTACCAGTGGACGGTGCCGTTCTACAGTGCCAATGGTCAATTGCGAGGACTGCTGGGCGGATGGAGCGATATCGGCAAGCGTACACGCCAGGTGTGAAGCGTTAATTTCGGTAAGTTAAGAAATTTGAGCACCGAAAACTCTGTAGGAGCGTGGCTTGCCCGCGAAGAATGCACCGCGGTTTTGCAGGTTAATACGCGTCATCGTTCTTCGCGGGCAAGCCACGCTCCCACAGCGTTCTGCGTCTTGACTTACCTGTCAGGCATGAAACGGCTGTTTTTTTACTGTCATCTTGACCGTGCATGCTCTAGTTACCAGAGGCGCCGGTGCGCCTGCCGTTGGAATCCAGAACTTTCTTCTCGGGCCTGTGGTCATTTACTGTGGACACGCCCCAGGCACTTTGTTTTCGGACTATTGAGTGGTGATCGAGATGGAAAGTATCAGTCTATTGCTCGGTGAGGCTCTGAGCCCGTATCTGGTCAAGTTGACCCCGTCGGGTGCCCATGGCGAATGCCTGGTGACACTGAAGAGTACGAGCGGCGCTATCGTGGTCGAACGGGCGTTCAATCAGGCCCAGTTAACCGATAAACGTCTGCTGACGGATGTCGTCGACGGGCTGCACCGCGACGTGCTGATCGCTGAAGGACGTCTGGAGCCCTGTGTCATCGCGGCGTTGCGCAATGCTGCTCAGGACAAGATCCTGGCCAGCCGAAATTGAATTGTTTTTTGTGGGAACCTTCCTGCGCCAAGGTCAGTCAGACCATGTAACAGCAGGATCAAGCATTGTGCTCCGGTGCTTGTAGCTTGTTGCTACTGGTCTTTATGTAGGCCACGTTTAACCCCGAGTCGTCTCCCCACTTCTCGGGGTTTCTTTTTGTCTGCGATTTGTCACTGCGCGGCCTGACGCTCGAAAAAAGCCCTGGTTTCTTCCAGGTAGTCCTTGCGTCTTTGTGGGTCGAGCCAGTCGGCGTACAGCGGGTCCAGGCGCTCGCGGGGCAGGGCGCGCAATAGCTGATTGATTTCACTGATTGCCTGTCGCCCCTGGGGCGTATTCGAGCAACCGATGTACCCGGACAAGTATTTGCCCGTGCCTTTGACCGGATAAAACTCTAACTGATCATCGGCAATATGTTCCTGACGAGCCTGATAGCGGATTTCCGGCCAGTAACCCAAGACCACTTGCAAGCGACCCAGGCGCTGCATCTGCAACAGATTGCCGAGGGCATCGTTGCCGTAGTGAGCCGTCAGCACGCCGGGCGGCGCTTGTTGCAGCAACGTGTCGAGGAACTGACCGTAACGGCGCTCGGCCACTACACCGACTTTCTCTCGTCCGCTGGCCAACAGTGCTGCCAGATCGACTTCATCGCCAAAGAGAAAAGGCTCCAGTGCCGACCGATCTTCACGTCGGATCACCAGCCCATTGCTGACTGCCCGGAAGACCGGTATGGAAAACGCAATCCAGTGTTCGCGCTCCTCGCTCCAGATCAGCGAGGGGTCGCAGGTGAAAGATTTCTCATGGAGCATTTGCATGCCACGGGCGCGATTGACCCGCATCAGGGTGTGTTCGTACTGTGGCATCCCGGCGATCAACAGCGGCATCAATTGATCGATAACGCCTTGGCCTTTTTTCGGGCCTTCGAAGACCGTCAGTGGCGGCAGGTCGCGCAGCAGCCAGAACAAATGTTCCTTAGGTTGCGCCAGGGCCGGGGATATCAACCCCGCCAACAGCCCGAGCACCGCCAGCACACGCCCGATGCCGGCGTAATCGATTGTGGATGAAAGCAGGCGCTTCAGCTTAGATGGCCCCGTCTTCACGCAACCGTGTGATCTGTGCCGAGTCGTAGCCAAGGTCGTGGAGCACCTGCGCATTGTGCTCACCCAGCTGCGGCCCGACCCATTCGGAGCTGCCGGGCGTCTCAGAGAGTTTTGGCACAATGCCGGGCATCTTGAAGTCCTTGCCGTCGGGCAGCTTGGCTTGCAGGAACATTTCCCGGGCCAGGTACTGCGGATCACTGAACATGTCTTCGGCACTGAAGATCCGGCTGGCCGGAACGTCGGCCTGGTTCAGTTGCTCGATCACCGCGTCCAGCGGCAGTGAGTTGACCCAGCGATCGATCACCCCGTAAATCTCGTCGCGACGGCTGTCGCGTCCGTCGTTGCTGGACAGCACAGGGTCGTTGGCCAGGTCTTCGCGGCCGATGATCAGCATGAAACGCTTGAAGATCGCATCGCCGTTGGCGCCGATCTGTACGTGTTTGCCATCAGCGCTGGTATGGATAGAGGAGGGCGTGATGCCCGGCATGATGTTGCCGGTGCGTTCGCGGATGAAGCCGAACACGTCGAACTCCGGGACCATGCTTTCCATCATGGCGAAGATCGCTTCGTACAACGCCACGTCCACCACTTGCCCCAAGCCGCCGTTGACCTCGCGATGCCGCAAGGCCATCAGTGCGCCGATCACGCCCCAGAGCGCGGCAATCGAATCACCAATGGAAATCCCGGTGCGCACTGGCGGCCGGTCCTCGAACCCGGTGATGTAGCGCAGGCCGCCCATGGACTCACCGACCGCGCCGAAGCCTGGCTGATCTTTCATCGGCCCGGTCTGGCCAAAGCCCGAAAGCCGCACCATCACCAGTTTCGGGTTCAGTGCATGCAAGACGTCCCAGCCCAGGCCAAGCTTTTCCACCACGCCGGGGCGAAAATTCTCGATCAAAATGTCCGCTTCGCTAAGCAGCTGTTTCAGAATCGCCAAGCCATCCGGGTGTTTCAGGTTCAGGGTCAAAGACTTCTTGTTACGTGCCTGAACGAACCACCACAGCGAAGTGCCTTCATACAACTTGCGCCATTTGCGCAACGGATCACCGCCGTCCGGGGATTCGATCTTGATCACTTCGGCGCCGAACTCGCCGCAAATACGCGAGGCAAACGGCCCGGCAATCAACGTACCCAATTCGATGACTTTCAGACCGCAGAGCGGTTTGTTGGAGAACGGCATACTGAATCCTGTAGGACAAAGGCTGAGCGAATGCAGAGTTTTAACATAGGCCGACGCCCATCGCCCAAAGTTGATGCCTTCAATTCGTTGATTGCCGGTTGCATCGGTTAGACTTGCCGCCTTTCCTCGTATCAAGAAGCCCGTTCATGGCCCAGCCGTCCACAACCTACAAGTTTGAACTGAACCTCACCGACCTCGACCGCAGCGTCTACGAGAGCGTGAAGCAGACCATCGCCCGTCACCCTTCGGAAACCGAAGAGCGCATGACCGTGCGGCTGCTGGCCTACGCCTTCTGGTACAACGAGCAGTTGTCCTTCGGTCGCGGTCTGTCAGACGTGGATGAGCCAGCGCTGTGGGAAAAGAGCCTGGATGATCGTGTCCTGCACTGGATTGAAGTCGGCCAGCCAGACGCCGATCGCCTGACCTGGTGCTCGCGCCGCACCGAGCGTACCAGCCTGCTGGCTTACGGCAGCCTGCGTGTCTGGGAAACCAAAGTGATCCCGGCGATCAAAAACCTGAAAAACGTTCACATCGCCGCTGTGCCTCAGGACGTGCTGGAAACCCTGGCCAAGGACATGCCGCGCGTTATCAAGTGGGATGTGATGATCAGCGAAGGAACGATTTTCGTCACCGACGACCGTGGTCAGCACGAAGTCCAGTTGCAATGGCTGAGCGGTGAACGCGGCTGATTATTCGCCGCTGAACCGCGTTACCCGGTTTTATCCTACGTATTCAAGAGAAGCACCTGTCACCCCATGCGCATCGAACCTCGCCTGTTGCCCGACACCCTGCCATTCCTCGGTGATATTCCACCGCTGCTGACCCGCCTTTACGCGGCGCGGGGCGTGCAATCCGAGGCTGAACTGGACAAGAGCCTGGCGCGGCTGATTCCGTATCAGCAGCTCAAAGGCATCGAGGCGGCGGTGGATTTGCTGGTGACGGCCCTGGAGCAATGTCAGCGGATACTGATCGTCGGCGACTTCGACGCCGACGGTGCGACGGCCAGTACCGTGGGCATGCTGGGTTTGCGCCTGCTGGGCGCGGCGCATGTCGACTATCTGGTGCCGAACCGGTTCGAGTATGGCTATGGCCTGACGCCGGAGATCGTCGAAGTGGCGCTGACCCGCGAGCCGCACCTGCTGATCACCGTGGACAACGGTATCTCCAGCGTCGAAGGCGTGGCGGCGGCGAAAAAGGCCGGGCTCAAGGTGCTGGTCACCGATCACCACTTGCCCGGCGATGAACTGCCGTTGGCCGATGCCATCGTCAATCCGAATCAGCCGGGTTGCGAGTTTCCGAGCAAAGCCCTGGCCGGCGTCGGGGTGATCTTCTATGTACTGATGGCCCTGCGCGCGCGCTTGCGCAGCCTGGGTTGGTATGAGAGCACGCCGCAGCCGAACATTGGCGAACTGCTGGACCTGGTGGCACTGGGCAGCGTCGCCGACGTGGTGCCGCTGGATGCCAACAACCGGATTCTGGTGCATCAGGGGCTGGAGCGGATTCGCGCCGGGCGTGCGCGGCCGGGAATCAAGGCGATCCTTGAAGTGGCCAAGCGCGACCATTCGCGCATCACCTCCACCGACCTGGGCTTCATCCTCGGCCCGCGTCTGAACGCGGCAGGGCGTCTGGATGACATGAGCCTGGGCATCGAATGCCTGCTCACCGAAGATGCGGGTGCTGCCCGTGAAATGGCCGCTCAACTGGACGGCATGAATCAGGACCGCAAATCCATCGAGCAGGGCATGCAGCGTGAGGCGCTGGCACAGCTCAAGGATTTACCGGTGGAATCGATGCCATTCGGCCTGTGCCTGTTCGATCCCGAGTGGCACCAGGGCGTCATCGGAATCCTCGCCTCGCGTATGAAAGAGCGCTATTTCCGTCCGACCATTGCCTTTGCCGATGCCGGTGATGGCCTGCTCAAGGGCTCGGGGCGTTCGGTTCAGGGCTTTCATATTCGCGACGCCCTGAGCGTGGTCGCGGCGCAACATCCGAACCTGATCAGCAAATACGGCGGCCACGCCATGGCGGCAGGCCTGACGTTGCCGGAAGCGAATTTTCCGTTATTTGCCGAGGCCTTTGACGCTGAAGTGCGTAGGCAACTGCGCGAAGAAGACCTGACCGGGCGCCTGCTGTCGGACGGTACGTTGGCGGTCGAAGAGTTTCACCTGGAACTGGCCCGCGCCCTGCGCCACGCCGGGCCTTGGGGGCAACACTTCCCGGAGCCGCTGTTCCATGGCGTGTTTCAATTGGTTGAGCAGCGCGTCGTCGGTGAACGACACCTCAAAGTGGTGCTGAAGAGTGAATGCGGTTCGGTGAAGCTTGACGGCATTGCCTTCGGTATCGACCGCGATATCTGGCCAAATCCGACCATCAAGTGGGTTGAATTGGCTTACAAGCTCGACCTCAATGAGTTCCGGG
Organism: Pseudomonas sp. F-14 TE3482; assembly: GCF_053629455.1. NCBI lineage: Bacteria > Pseudomonadati > Pseudomonadota > Gammaproteobacteria > Pseudomonadales > Pseudomonadaceae > Pseudomonas > Pseudomonas sp. F-14 TE3482. The sequence continues at coordinate 31,408 of NZ_JBRJII010000001.1, read as the reverse complement.
GGAACGAGACCGTTCAGTTGATGATTGCTCACATCGAGCCGCGATAACGGCACGATGCCTTTGTGGCGAGGGAGCTTGCTCCCGCTGGGCTGCGAAGCGGCTCTAAAACCCTTAAACACTTTTTTCCTGCGGTAACACGCCGGATGGTTGACGACTGCTACGCAGCCGAACGGGAGCAAGCTCCCTCGCCACAGGTATCGCCCGGACCTCAAATTTGGGTGTTTCATTTCTTGAACCCTCCCTGATCCCCCGATGTCGACTAGTCTCTAAGCACTGCTTGATTATCCTTGTGACGTCTTGTCGAATTTTTTGCCCGCGGGGGCGGGTGCTGCACCCTTTTTCCTGTCACTCGTCGACTATTCAAACAGAACCCTGGAGCCTGCCCACTGATTCGAGAGGTGCCCCATGAGTCTGCTGCTTGAACCCTATACCCTTCGTCAATTGACCCTGCTTAACCGCATCGCGGTGTCACCGATGTGCCAATACTCCAGCGTCGATGGGCTGGCCAATGATTGGCATCTGGTCCACCTCGGCAGCCGTGCTATCGGCGGCGCTGGTCTGGTATTCACCGAAGCCACGGCGGTCACCGCTGATGGGCGGATTACCGCCCAGGACCTCGGCCTCTGGAATGATCAACAGATCGAATCCTTGCAACGTATTACGCGCTTCATCGCCGCCCAGGGCGCCGTTGCCGGCATCCAGTTGGCGCACGCCGGGCGCAAGGCCAGTACGCATCGGCCGTGGCTCGGCAAGCATGGCAGCATCAAGCCGGAAGACGGCGGCTGGACCCCGGTCGGCCCTTCGCCGATCGCTTTCGACCCCCAGCACACACCACCCAAGCAGCTCGATGAGGGCGAGATCGCTGACGTCATTCAGGCCTTCGTCGATTCGGCCAAACGGGCGATGACCGCCGGTTTCAAAGTGGTCGAAGTACACGCCGCCCACGGTTACCTGTTGCACCAATTTCTTTCGCCCTTGAGCAATCAGCGGCGCGATCAGTACGGCGGTTCGTTCGAGAATCGGATTCGGCTGGTGCTGCAAGTCACCGAAGCGGTGCGTGCAGTGTGGCCTGAAGAGTTACCGGTGTTTGTGCGGGTGTCGGCCACCGACTGGGTGGAGGACGGCTGGAACCCCGATGAAACCGTGGAGCTGGCGCGACGCCTCAAAGATCTGGGCGTGGACCTGATTGATGTCTCATCGGGCGGTACGGCGGTAAACGCGGAGATTCCTACTGGCCCCGGTTATCAGACCCGTTTCGCCGAGCGCGTACGCAAGGAGTCAGGTATTGCCACTGGCACTGTAGGAATGATCACCGAACCGGCCCAGGCCGAGCACATTCTGCGTACCTGTCAGGCCGACATCATCTTCCTCGCCCGGGAGTTGTTGCGTGATCCGTATTGGCCGCTGCATGCCGATGACGATCTGGGCGGGCACAAAGCTATCTGGCCGGCGCAATACCAGCGGGCCACCCATCGCGACCAGCCGATTCATGAATCGGATTTGCGTGACTAGAAGGCCGCTGTAAAAACCAAAAAGCCCCGGTCGTGTTGACCGGGGCTTTTTGATTTCTGGTGTCGGGATATTGGTCGGCTGTTCGGCCGTCTTCGCGGGCAAGCCCGCTCCCACAGTGGTTCATCGTCGTTCGCAGAATCGGTATACGACACAAATCGATTGTGGGAGCGGGCTTGCCCGCGAAGGGGCCATTTCAGACCCCGACTAACTCTCAGGTGTACTTACGCTTATCCGGTGCAGGCGGGAAATACTGGTACAACCAGGTTTCACTCAACGTCCGGTCATTGGTGCGAATGAACAACCGCAGTTCCACCGGAGCCACGCTGTCATTGGTCGGGTACCAGTCGAAGGTAATGCGGTAGCCCTTGATGTCATCGAGCACCAACACGTTGAAGTCCTTCACTTGGCCATTCGAGCAGGTCACCACCGGCTCGATCCCCGCGCCTTCGGGCAAGCGGTCCAGACCGCCGCCGGTGAAGTCCACGGCAAAGCGTCGTGCCCAGACCTCTGGGTAATGCTCGCCCGGCGCCCAGCCTTCAATGAAACCGCCCATGCCCGAACGGGTCGCGTGGACCCGCGCCAGAGGCGTACTCACCGGCGGCAGGGCACTCCAGTAGAGCTTGTAGCCATAGTTGAGGGAGTCCCCGGCCGCGACCGGTTTTTTCGGCGTCCAGAACGCAACGATGTTATCCAGGGTTTCGCCGGTTGTAGGAATTTCCAGCAAATCGATAGAGCCTTCGCCCCACGCGGTTGTAGGTTCTACCCACAGACTCGGGCGCTTGCTGTACCAGTCGACGGTGTCTTGATAATTGGCGAACTCGTGATCGGTCTGCACCAGGCCGAAACCTTTAGGATCGGTGTCGGCAAAGGCATTGAATTGCAGGGTGGCCGGGTTGTTCAGCGGGCGGCAGATCCATTCGCCGTTGCCGCGCCACATCGCCAGGCGATCAGAATCGTGGATTTGCGGGTGAATGGTGTCACACATGCGCCGTTCGTGAGTGCCGCAGCTGAACATGCTGGTCATCGGTGCGATGCCCAGTTGCTCGATGGCGGTGCGGGCATTGACGTGGGCGTCGACTTCCATCACCACACGCTCGGCCTGGCAATCGATGTCAAAACGGTAGGCGCCAGTGGCGCTCGGCGAATCGAGCAGGGCGTAAACCACGAAACGGGTGCTGTCCTTGTCTGGTGTCTCGAACCAGAACTTGGTGAAGTCAGGAAACTCTTCACGCTTCTTGGCGTACGTATCGATCGCCAGGCCGCGGGCCGACAAACCGTACTGGCCGGTGGCATCCACCGCGCGGAAATAGCTGGCGCCGAGGAACGACAACACGTCGTGCTTATCCAGCTCCGGGGCCTTGAACAGCTTGAACCCGGAGAAACCCAGATCGGCCTTGAGCTGTTTAGTGTCAACGGTGGTTTTTTCATAGTTGAACAGCGACGGGCGGAAATGCACCTCGCGCGCCAGTCGAGTCTTGGGATCGACGCTGTACATGCGCACCGGTTGCTTGAAACCCATGCCGACGTGGAAAAACTGCACGTCCAACTGACCTTTCAAGTCCTTCCACAGCGAGTGATTGCCGTCGTAGCGGATCGCGTTGAAGTTCTGCGGTGTCATGGTCGCCAGCGTCGGCGGCAGCACCTGTTTGGTGTCCTGATAAGGCTTGCCGGCGAGCTGTTTGGCCTGGCTCTTCAGCGCTTCGAAGTCGAACGCCACAGCGTCGCCATCAGCCGTGCTGCTGCCAGCCCAGGCGTGTGCGGCCAATAGGCCGGTGGCTGAGAGACCAGTGTAAGCCGCGATGGCCATGGAGGCTTTGAGCAAATTCCTGCGGTGCATAAGTACAACCTGTCGTGAACAATCCCGCGCCGTTCCTGGCACGTGCTGGATCAGAAATAACGGTTCGGACATGCCTTCGGCCAAACGCAACGGACTTTAGAGCAGATGCCAATAAGCTTAAACCGTTCAGTTGCAGAGCAAAAATGTTTGATGGCACCGCGACAGCGCGGCAATGAAACAAGACATGTCAGGTAACGTTTCTCACAGCACTTTCTGATTTATAGGGCATATCTGCTTTTTTCGACTAATTACTCTAAAAACCGCTTTTCAGCGCCGATTTAATTTCTATTCTATGGGCATGACCGGTTTCGGCCCTTCAGGCCGGTGGGTTCAGCGCGTACAAGACGGCCGCTGAAAGTGATAGGGCGATGCGGTTTTGCAGTTTTCTCTGACGTATAGAAGGACATCGTCCATGTCGAAAGTACAAGGCATCACTGAAATATTAGGAATCTTTCCCTGGCTGACCACCGGTCGGCGAAGGCGTCGGCTCAGTTCGGAGGAGTTGAAGTTGGTGGAGCGGTATCGCGAGCTGTCGGAGAATGACCGGATTGCGATGCGGTATCTGGTGGATGCGATGCGCAGTGTTTCGCGGTTTTAACAGTAGGAGATTGAGTGATGTTGGAAAACCAAAGGGGCGGACTGTAAAAGTCCGTCCCTTTGTTCATCAGTTCAACGGCTACAAATCGTGAATGGCCGCTGTGCCTGCATCAGGTCAGGCATGTCCCGCCACTTGATCCAGGCCTGATGCTGCCAATGCAGCAGCGGCACAGAAACCCCAGCCCATTGCAACGAACTCAGGCTGGGAATGTTATCCACAGATGTCGCTTTCGAATCACGCAGCATTGGGATGACCTCGTTGCTCAGCCACTGGCGCAGGTTTCGGTTTTCCGGGACGAAATGGTGAACGAGCAGGGCATACATCCCTGATTCGCTGACCATCAGTGATTCGGTCGTTTTGCCGTTCTTCAGCAGCCAGACATATTGGCGTTGATCAGGATCGAGCTTCAGGGTGAGCCGTTGGTCCATCGGTCGACCCATCAGGCGACCGAGGTCCTGGACGCAGAACCAGGCTTGGTTGTCCTGCATGAAGGCGTGGAGGAAGCGATTGTGGCGGGTGAAGACAGTAGGAGTGTAATGAGGATGGATTTCAGAGGGATTTAGCGTGTGCTCAAGCATTTTTCGACTCCATGTTGAAAAGGAAGCCGCCACTAATCCTTCGACAGATTCGGGTGGCGGACCGCGCGGCGTTCGAAGTCGGAACATTCTCGATCAACATGTAAGCCGAGAGGCCCGCGCCACACGGCCCACCATAAAGCGAAGCTGAAAGGCAAAATTGCCCCAGTTCATATGGGGGCGCGGATGCGCCATGTTGATGATGTTCCGGCTTCGACCCCGGGTCGCTGATTTGGCAGCGACGGGATGAAGCCTATCGTTCAGGCGCTCGCGGCGCCAAGTCTACTCTGGCGATGCTTGTTGTAGGAATTGTTGTATTTGCTGGAAGGCTCCATCTGTAGGAATTTCCTGTTTTTGCACGAGGTGCAGAGAGACAGCGCCAAATGAATGGTTTTTCCTATATTTATTCTGCTTTCCGGAATTAAGTGCAGGATTTCTACATGTTGATCGAATTTTCGGTTTCCAATTATCGCTCCTTCCGTGATACGCAAACTCTGTCCATGGTGGCGACCCCACGCCTGAGTAAAAAGCGCAATGTATTCAAACCTTCCGTAAGTGGCGAAAAACTACCGGACTTGTTGAAGGTAGCGGCGATTTACGGGCCTAACGCGTCCGGTAAATCTTCTCTTATCCAGGCGATGGGGATCATGGGGCGCTTGCTCGCAACGACCCCGTCCTCAAATGATGAACCGCTGCCGGTTTCACCGTTTCGTTTTGACTCGCAGCTCAAGGACGAACCCAGTTTTTTTGAGTACAACTTCATTCAAAACGGACTCCGATATCGGTTTGTTCTGCGCATTACTTCGCAACGGATAATCAAGGAGCAACTGGTCTCCTATCCCAAAGGGAAAGAAACACTGCTGTATGAACGTCGTTTTGGTGATGAGGGAGAGCAGTATGTTTTTGGTTCAAGTCTTGAGGGGGGGAAGGATGTCCACAATGCCTGGCGGCGCCTGACGAGCCCTAAGGTGTTGTTTATTTCGCAGGCCGTTGCGAACAGCAGCGAAGAGTTGACTCAGTTGCGAGCGCCGTTTACCTGGTTTCAAACCGGACTTCTTGTCATTGAGCAGAACAATATGATGGGGCTGTCTGCCGCCTCCATCAGGTTTTTACAGGTTGCCTCGGACTACACAGTCGATTTGAAGGAGTTCCTAAGGGCAGTGGATATTCCGGTGTCTGCTATTCAACTCAATACCGAGGATGCAGATGCTGTTCCGATCAAGAAGAAGCTCACGCTTAAAGAATTCTTCGCGGCGGCACAAAAAGACAAAGTGACCCTGACGCATACAAGTCTTTTGGGAGCAGCAGAGTTTGATTTTTCAGAGGAGTCCGGAGGCACAAAAAACCTGATTGGCTTTTGGCTACCCTGGTTCATGATCAATCGCGCAGATGGAAGCGGGATACTGTCTGTCGATGAGTTGGACAGCAGCCTGCATCCTGAGATAGTTGCTGATCTGATCGGGAAACATCTCGATAGCGGATTGGATACTCAGCTGATCTTTACGACACATGACACTCATCTAATGAATGCAAAAATTCTGCGGCGTGATCAGTTCTGGATCACTGAGCGCGATGCCAATGGTGCAACCAGTGTTTTTTCCGTTCACGATTTTGAAGGGCGAGAGGGGGAGGATGTTGAGAAACGCTACTTTGAAGGCCGTTACCGCGGTTTGCCTCTGATTAGGCGGGGATGACCAATGGTGCACTCGAAAAAATCATTTGATCGGAAGAAATCAAGATTCAAGCCTCAGCCCCAAGTGCTGGTTCTCTGTGAAGATAGCAAGTCAGGAAAACGGTACCTGGAGGAGGCCGCGTTTCATTTTCGCGCCAAAGCTCAGGTAGAAATTGCCCACTGCGGCGTCACGCACCCGAGTGGAATAGTAGAAAGAGCCATTGCCCGTCAGAAACGTTTCGACAAAGTGTTTTGTGCATTGGATCGCGATACGCACCAATGTTTCGAAAGGGCGATAGATCTGGCGAGGCCTCATCCGAAAATCAAAGTCATAGCATCGTTTCCCTGTTTTGAGTTTTGGCTTCTTTTGCACTTCGGCTTCAATCGAAAGCCATTTAGAGCTGTTGGGAAAAACTCTCCCGGCGACTTGGTAGCCAAAAGCCTCAGAGAAAAACCGAACATGGATACGTACCAAAAGGGCAAAGGCATCAACTATTTTGCTCAGCTATTGGGTGAACCTTTTCAGAAAGCCAGAGCCTTGGCACCCAAGATTCTCGAAGACGTCGCCATCAGCGGCGAACCCAATCCGAGTACCGAAATCCATCTGCTGATGGATGAATTTGAAATCCTTTCCAAACCACAACCGATCTAACAGCCCTCGGGTGCCTTCCTTGAGTTCGTGATGACGCCATTTGCGGGCAAGTCGGATCGCCGCACCGCTCGCTCCTACAGGTTTTGTGTCGATCAAACGACGTAAACCCTGTAGGAGCGAGCGGTGCGGCGATCCGACTTGCCCGCGAAGCTTTCAATGCTTGAACATCACATGCCGCACAACGGTGTAATCCTCCAGCCCATACATCGACATGTCCTTCCCGTAACCAGACAGTTTCTGACCGCCATGGGGCATTTCGCTGACCAGCATGAAGTGGGTATTCACCCACGTGCAGCCGTACTGCAAGCGTGCAGACAGGCGATGCGCGCGGCCGACGTCCGTGGTCCAGACCGATGACGCCAGGCCGTAGTCTGAATCGTTGGCCCAGGCCAATGCCTGCGCTTCATCGGTGAACCTGGTGACCGACACTACCGGCCCGAACACTTCGCGGCGCACGATCTCGTCGTCTTGTTGCACGTCGGCCAGCACCGTTGGCTCAAAGAAGAAGCCATTGCCTTCCACCGCTTTGCCGCCCGTGATCAAACGGATGTGTGGTTGCGCCATGGCACGTTCGACCAACGCGGTCACGCGGTCGCGATGTTGTGCGCTGATCAACGGGCCAAGCTCCGTCGAGGGATCGTCCTGCAAGCCGTACTTGATACTGCTGACGGCCGCACCGAGCTTCTCGACGAACTGGTCGTAGATGCCTGCTTGCGCGTAAATGCGGCAGGCGGCGGTGCAATCCTGACCAGCGTTGTAGAAACCGAAGGTGCGAATGCCTTCCACGGCGGCGTCGATGTCCGCATCGTCGAAGATAATCACCGGTGCCTTGCCGCCCAGTTCCATATGCAGGCGTTTGACGTTTGCGGCGGTGCTGGAAATGATGTTCGAGCCGGTGGCGATGGAGCCGGTCAGCGACACCATGCGCACTTTCGGATGTGTGACCAATGGGCTGCCGACCGTAGGACCACGACCGAACACCAAGTTAAGCACACCAGCCGGGAAGATGTCCGACGCCAGTTCTGCCAGGCGCAGGGCGGTCAGCGGGGTTTGCTCCGACGGCTTGAGCACCACGGTATTACCGGCGGCCAGGGCCGGGGCGATTTTCCAGGCGAGCATCATTAGCGGGTAGTTCCACGGCGCGATGGAGGCAATCACGCCCACCGGGTCGCGGCGGATCATCGAGGTGTGGCCGGGCAGGTATTCCCCTCCCAGCGCGCCGCTCATGCAACGGTTGGCGCCGGCGAAGAAACGGAAAACGTCGGCAATCGCCGGGATCTCATCATTCAGCGCGGCGCTGTAGGGTTTGCCGCAATTGTCCGACTCCAGTTTGGCCAGCTCTTCGCCATGGGCTTCGATGATGTCGGCGAGTTTGAGCAGCAGCAACGAGCGTTCTTTCGGCGTGGTTTGCGACCAGGCTTGGAAGGCGTTGTCGGCGGCACGCACGGCGGCGTCGACCTGGGCTTCGCTGGCTTCGTTGATTTCTACCAGCACACGGCCCAGAGCCGGGTTGAACACGGCTTGGGCGGGGCCGTCGCCATTGACGAGTTGGCCGTTGATCAAGAGTTTGGTTTGCATGGCTATGTCCTCATCGAAGCTGCTTATGTGTTCCTGCTGAAACCGGCCCCCTGTGGGAGCGGGCTTGCCCGCGATGACTGACTGACATTCAACTGAAATGTCGACTGTAAGACCGCTATCGCGGGCAAGCCCGCTCCCACAGGATCCGGTTTTCACCTTGGAAATGCGTTGTCCGTTATTTCCCGCCACTGCCCGCAACGCTTTCCCCGCCCCGGGTCAGGTAATAGGCGCCGAGGATCGGCAGCATGGTCACCATCATCACCAGCATCGCGACGACGTTGGTGACCGGCACGTCCCGTGGGCGGCTAAGCTGGTTGAGCAGCCACAGTGGCAAGGTGCGTTCATGGCCGGCGGTGAAGGTGGTGACGATGATTTCGTCGAACGACAGCGCAAACGCCAGCATGCCACCGGCCAGCATCGCCGAGCCGAGGTTCGGCAGGACGATGTAGCGGAAGGTCTGCCAGCCGTCGGCGCCGAGGTCCATCGAGGCCTCAATCAAACTGTATGAAGTGCGGCGCAAGCGGGCGATGACGTTGTTGTAGACGATCACCACGCAGAAGGTCGCGTGGCCGACGATGATGGTGAACATCCCCGGTTCGATCCCTAGCGTTTTGAACGTCGCCAACAGCGCGATCCCGGTGATGATCCCGGGCAGGGCAATCGGCAGGATCAGCATCAGCGAGATGCCTTGCTTGCCGAAGAAGTCCCGCCGGTACAACGCCGCCGACGCAAGAGTGCCCAGGACCAGCGCAATCAATGTGGCGACGGCCGCGATTTGCAACGACAGCTTGATCGCTTCCAGCACGTCGGGGCGGGAGAACGCCACGCCGATCCACTTCAGGGTAAAGCCCTTGGGCGGAAAGCTGAACGCCGCGTCTTCGGTGTTGAAGGCGTAGAGGAAGATGATCAGGATCGGGAAGTGCAAGAACACCAACCCGCCCCAGGCGGCGATGCGCAGGCCCAGGGATGCCCGGTCTTGAGATGAAGTATCAGAGCGCATCGAAAGCCCCCAGACGTTTGACGATGGACAGGTAAATGGCGATCAGCACGATCGGCACCAGCGTGAAGGCCGCCGCCATCGGCATATTGCCGATCGCTCCTTGCTGGGCGTAGACCATGCTGCCGATGAAGTAGCCCGGCGGGCCCACCAGTTGCGGCACGATGAAATCGCCCAGGGTCAACGAAAAGGTGAAGATCGAACCGGCGGCGATGCCCGGAATCGACAGCGGCAGAATCACTTGCATGAAGGTCTGACGCGGCTTGGCACCAAGGTCCGCCGAGGCTTGCAGCAAGGACGGCGGCAGGCGTTCCAGTGAGGCCTGGATCGGCAGGATCATGAACGGCAGCCAGATGTAGACGAACACCATGAACCGCCCCAGATGCGAGGTCGACAAGGTGCTGCCGCCGACGCCCGGAATCCCGAGCACGAACTGCAACACCGGCTCCAGCCCCAGGTGCTGAACAAACCACTGGGCCACGCCGCCCTTGGCCAGCAGCAAGGTCCAGGCGTAGGCCTTGACGATGTAACTGGCCCACATTGGCATCATCACCGCGATGTAGAAAAACGCCTTGGTCTTGCCGGTGGTGTAGCGCGCCATGTAGTAGGCGATCGGGAACGCCACGACCGCACTGGCGATCGACACGACGACAGCCATGCTCAGGGTGCGCAGGATGATGTCGAAGTTTGACGGCTGGAACAGTGCGGTGAAATTCGCCAGGGTCAGGTCGGGCGTGACCGCCATGGTGAAGTCATCGAAGGTGTAGAAGCCTTGCCACAACAACGTCAACAGCGAACCGAGGTAGATCGCACCGAACCACAGCAGCGGCGGCACCAGCAGCAGCGACAGATACAGGTTCGGCCGCCGGTACAGCACGTTCGAAAACCGGCGCAACGGAGAGCCGCTGGCAGGGGTTTGAGGAGCGGCCACGCTGTTCATCTCACACCCCGCCCACAACATTATCGTGCAGCGGGATCATCGCCTCGCGCGCCCAACGAGCGCTGATGCGTTGCCCGGTCTGATGTTGCGTGCTGACATCCAGCCACTGAACGTTGGCCTGGCTGATGTTCAATGTCTGGCCGTTTTCCAGTTTCAGTTCATAGCGGGTGGCGCTGCCTTGGTACTGGATGTCGTGCAGCAGGCCGCTGACTTCGATTTCATGGCTGGCCAGCGGGCCTTCGGCGAAACGCACGTGTTCCGGGCGGATCGAAAACGGCTGTGGATTGCCGCTCAACTGCCGGGCCAGATCGCCGCGAATCACATTGGAAGTGCCAACGAATTCTGCGACGAACGTGGTTGCCGGCTTCATGTACAGGTTGCGCGGTGTGTCGACCTGTTCGATGCGGCCCTTGTTGAACACGGCCACGCGGTCGGACATCGACAGCGCTTCGGTCTGGTCGTGAGTGACGAAGATAAACGTGATGCCGAGCTGGCGTTGCAGCTTCTTCAGCTCGCCTTGCATTTGCTCGCGCAGTTTCAGATCGAGGGCACCCAAGGGTTCGTCGAGCAACAACACACGCGGGCGATTGACCAACGCGCGGGCCAGGGCCACGCGCTGGCGCTGGCCGCCGGAGAGTTGCACCGGTTTGCGCTCGCCGTAGCCGCCGAGGGCGACCATATCGAGGGCTTCTTCGGCGCGTTTTTGGCGTTCGGTCTTGCCGACACCTTTGACTTTCAAACCGTAGGCGACGTTGTCGAGTACGTTCATGTGCGGGAACAACGCGTAGTCCTGGAACACAGTATTCACGTCACGCTGATACGGCGGTAACCCCGCAGCTTCGGCGCCGTGAATACGGATGGAACCCGCGCTCGGTTGTTCGAAACCGGCGATCAGGCGCAGGCAGGTGGTTTTGCCCGAGCCGGAGGGGCCCAGCATGGAAAAGAACTCGCCGTCCTGGATATCGATAGAAACCCGGTCAACGGCCTTCACCTCGCCGAACTGCCGGGAAACGTTGGTGAACTGGACTGCAAGCGTCATGGTGCGTTGCTCCGAAAAGGCGAGGATCATCACAGTGGCCTTGCCTGGACTTCTGAAAAATCTGAATCGTGATCGATGGGCTTTTGTGGCGAGGGAGCTTGCTCCCGCTGGAGTGCGTAGCACTCCCAAAAAAGGGTTAATGCGGTTTACCTGGTAGACCGCAGTGACTGGTTTTTGGGGCGGCTTCGCCACCCAGCGGGAGCAAGCTCCCTCGCCACAAGTATTCCTCGCCAACTATGTACCGAGTGTTACCTGCCCCCCATAATCGCAATGTAATCCTGGGTCCAGCGGCTATAAGGCACGTACTTGCCACCTTCAGCCTGCGGAGTTTTCCAGAAGGCGATCTTGTCGAACTGATCGAAACCGTTGGTCTTGCAACCCTCGGCGCCCAGCAGTTCGCTGGCCTTACACGCCGCCGGGACCGCCGGCAGCGAGCCGAACCAGGCGGACACATCGCCCTGGACCTTCGGCGTGAGCGACCAGTCCATCCATTTGTACGCGCAGTTCGGGTGCTTGGCCTCGGCGTGCAGCATGGTGGTGTCGGCCCATCCAGTGGCGCCTTCTTTGGGGATGGTCGAGGCGACGGGCTGTTTCTCGTTCATCAGGCCGTTGACCTGATAGGGCCAGGAACTGGAGGCCACCACGCCTTCGTTCTTGAAGTCACTCATCTGCACGGTGGTGTCGTGCCAGTAGCGATGGATCAACTTTTGCTGGGCGCGCAGCAGGTCGAGAACGGCCTTGTACTGTTTTTCGTCGAGCAGGTAAGGATCCGTGATGCCCAGTTCCGGCTTGGCGGTTTTCAGGTACAGCGCCGCGTCGGCGATGTAGATCGGGCCGTCATACGCTTGCACGCGGCCCTTGTTGGATTTGCCGTCGGACAGCTTCTGCTCTTCGAACAGCACCCCCCAACTGGTAGGTGGCTGCGTGAACACCTTGGTGTTGTACATCAACACGTTCGGGCCCCATTGATAAGGGGTGCCGTAAGTCTGGTTGTTGACCACATACCACGGCGCATCCTTGAGGCGCGGATCGAGATTTTTCCAGTTGGGAATCAATGCGGTATTGATCGGTTGCACACGTTTGCCGGCGATCAGACGCAGGGAGGCGTCGCCGGACGCCGTCACCAGGTCGTAACCGCCCTTGGCCATCAGGCTGACCATTTCATCGGACGTGCCGGCCGTCTTGACGTTGACCTTGCAGCCGGTTTCCTTCTCGAAGCCGGTCACCCAGTCGTAGGTCTTGTCGGTTTCGCCCCGTTCGATATAGCCGGGCCAGGCGACGATATCCAGCTGACCTTCGCCGGCACCGACGGCTTTCAGCGGCTCGGCGGCTTGCAGGCTGGCGCTGGCCAGCAGTGCCGTGGTGATTGCACTGAGCAGTGCGGTCTTGTGCACAAGCATGGTGAACCCTCTTCTTTAAATTATGGTCGGGGCAGTTCTGAACGGGGTGAAGCCAATGCCGTTATGGCTAATTGTTAGCGTAGTGCGCTTTTATAAATGCTGTCCGTGACGGGCCATGATGTGGCGCACCACGCTGTAGTCCTGCAGCGAATCACTGGATAAGTCTTTGCCATAGCCCGAGCGCTTCAGGCCGCCATGGGGCATTTCGCTGACCAGCATGAAATGGCTGTTGATCCAGGTGCAGCCGTACTGCAAACGCGCTGCGACCTGCATGGCTTTGTCGAGATTCTGGGTCCAGACCGAGGAGGCGAGGCCGTATTCCGAGTCGTTGGCCCAGTCCACTGCTTGTTCGAGCTCATCGAAACGGGTCACGGTGACCACCGGCCCGAACACTTCGCGCTGGACGATTTCATCGCTCTGTTTGCAACCGGCCAGCAAAGTGGGCTGGTAATAGAAGCCGGCACCGGAATGCACCGCCGCGCCGGTCACTCGCTCGATGTGCGGCTGGCCGAGGGCACGCTCGACGAAACTGGCCACGCGGTCGCGCTGGCGAGTGCTGATCAGCGGGCCGATCTCGTTGTCGGCATCACGTTTACCGGCAAAACGCAGGCTGCCGACCGCTGCGCCGAGTTCCGCCACCAAGCGGTCATGAATCCCGGCCTGGGCATAAATCCGGCACGCGGCGGTGCAGTCCTGGCCGGCGTTGTAATAGCCGTAGGTGCGCACGCCCTCGACCACCGCTTGAATGTCCGCATCGTTGCAGACAATCACCGGGGCCTTGCCGCCGAGTTCGAGGTGGGTGCGTTTCAGGGTTTTCGCCGCGGCCTGGAGGATTTTTTGTCCGGTGACGATATCGCCAGTCAGCGACACCATGCGCACTTTCGGGTGGCTGACCAAATGGCTGCCGACGCCTTCACCGCCACCGCAAATGATGTTGATCACCCCGCGCGGCAGGATCTCGGCGAGCGCCGGTGCCAACGCCAGAATCGACAGTGGCGTGTGTTCCGACGGTTTGAACACCAGCGTGTTGCCCGCGGCGAGGGCGGGGGCGATTTTCCAGGCGGCCATCATGATCGGGTAGTTCCACGGCGCAATCGAGGCGACCACGCCAATCGGATCGCGGCGAACCATGCTGGTGTAACCCGGCAAGTATTCGCCGCTGAGCTGGCCGGTCTGGCAACGCACGGCACCGGCGAAGAAACGGAACACATCGACCGTGGCGCTCAAATCGTCCTGACGCGCCAGGTGCAACGGCTTGCCGCAGTTCAGGGATTCGAGGCGGGCGAGCAGGTCGGCGTTTTTTTCAATGGCGTTGGCGATGTCCAGCAGCAGGTTCGAGCGCTGCTGCGGCGTGGTCCGCGACCAACTGGCAAAGGCGCGGTGGGCGGCGAGGATCGCGGTTTCGACCTGCTCGGTGCTGGCTTCGGCAATGTGCGTCAGCACTTCTCCGGTGGCCGGGTTGAGGATGGGTTCGACGAAACCCTGACCCGCGACCAACTCGCCATCGATCAACAACGCGGTGAACAACGGAGTCTGCGCGCCAGCCATTTTTCGGGTTCTCTTTTCTTGTGTGGCCATGGGATTCCCTGTGACTGGGCCAGGCCGTCTTATAGATGCCTCAAGACTAGTGGCCGGGCTTGTGGTCGACAAATACTAAATACTGAAGGCGGCGTTCGATTAAATAGATGGCTTGCGCCCGCCATGGGGTTGTTCGCGAGCGACGGTCAGGAACGGGTCCACCAGCGCGGGCCGGGCAGTGCCGCGACGCCACGCCAGACCGACATCGAGGGTCTGGCTCAGGTCGGCGATCGGCCGCGCTTCGATGATGTCGCCCTCCAGGGACCACGGGCGGTAAGTCATGTCCGGTTGAATGGAAACGCCCAAGCCCGCGGCGACCAGGCTTCGTACCGCTTCCGTCGAGGCTGTTCGCAAGGTGATGCGCGGTTGCAGCGAGGCCGCCGACCACATGCGCTGGGCGTTGCGGTCCATTTCATCGACGTTCAGCTGAATCAGCGGCTCGCGAGCGACATCGGCGAGGTTGATGCTGTCGTGTTCCAGCAGCGGATGCTGGGCCGGCAGCCACAGCCGATGGGGCGAGTGGGTCAGGACTTCGGTCTGCAAGGCGTGGCGGTCTTCCAGATTGGAAAGGATCAGCACGCCCACATCAATTTCACCGCTGACCAGCAAATGCTCGATGTACGGCCGCTCGTCTTCCATCACGCGTATTTCAACGTTGGGGTAAGCGCGCTGGAACCGGGTGAGCAAATCCGCCAGGTAATAACCGGCAACCAGGCTGGTCACGCCGATGATCAACTGCCCGGCAACCTGATCGGTGCTCTGTTGCAGGCTGCGTTTGGCATTCTCCACCGTGGCCAGAATCAGGTGTGCCTGGCGCAGGAATTGATGACCCTGGTGGGTCAGGGTCATGCCCTTGGCGTGGCGATTGAACAGGCCGACACCGATTTCCTGCTCCAGTTGCTGGATGGCCAGGGTCAGGGTGGATTGAGAAATGAACGCGGTTTGCGCCGCGGCAGAGATCGAACCGGTCTCGGCCACGGCAATGAAGTGGCGGATCTGACGCAGGGTCATCATGGGGAATTACCGGGTGGGCGGTTTTTATCGATTTGCCCGAGTGTATATCTTTTAAATCGATGGGTAGCCTGCGCAGCGGCATCTGGGGATACGCTTTACCGTTTGTCTGGAAAAGTCGTCTACCTGTTAATTCTGACAGTAGCCAGTTCCCGCGTATCGGTATTGGATAACCCAACCCAAAGCCCATCGTGCAGGAGCCTTTATCATGACCCTACCGGAATCGCCCGATAACACCGTACTAGTGCTGGATAGACCCCGAGTGCCTGACGCGACCCGGCCAGTCATAGGGGCCGATATCGGCGTGTCCCTGGTGATTTACGATCTCGTCACTGACGGTGAGGGCGCCACCGTCGAGATCGATCCGCCGTTGTCGGGCACGATGAATCCCGGGGATGTCATGGAGCTGTGGCTGGTCGGGGAGACCACGTTTCTGTACAGCAAAATCATTGAGGATGAGAACGCGATCACGACCCTGCGTATCCCCAAAGGCCGGTTGCATGCGGATCGGATCAATGAACTCTTCTACATCATCAAGCGCGGCAGCAACAATATCGGTACCTCACCGATGCTGACGATGCTGTACAACAAAATCCGGCCCGGTTTAAAAGACAGATTTCCGGAGGTCGAGGGCCATTCCGAGCTGGAGTTATTGTTGCCCGACGCCATCAAGAACGGCGTCGGCCCCGACTTCGTCAGTGCCCAAGTGTGTGTGTCTTATCCCTACTGCCGAGCCTACGACACGATTACCCTGAAGTGTAACGGTGAGTCCATGCATTTCATCGTTGGCAGGGACGAAGCGCCTGAACCACCCGATCCGGGCTCACCGATCGCGACCAGGGTGTGTTTTACCGTGACCCGCGCCCACCTGGAGGTCGCGCAAAGACCCGACCATGAACTCAACTTTTCCTACACCGTCACCGACCAGCTCGGAAACGTCCCGGACACCGATGCTATCTGGTCTGCGACTCAAACCGTGGAAGAGGACTTGGCGGGCACCCGCTTGCCAGCTGCGATTCTGCGCGAAATTCTGAGTGAGGCCGACGACGAGTCAGGCACCATCGACCTGGGAAAACTGGGGGCCTACCTGTATGTGATTATCCTGGTGAGAGACCCTCGCTTCGAAGTGGGCGACTTCATCGAAGCGACCTACACCGGCCAATCACCGGGGCTGCCGGATGTTGTGATGACCGTAGGGGGAAATGTTCAGGCGGACGAATTCGGGGATCCGGTGCGTGTGGTACTGGAAATCCCGAATGACAAGGTCGTTTCCGTCCAGACGGTGAGTGTGGCCTATGTGCTGAAAAGAAACGGCGAGCAGAAATATTCCTCGAGGGAGGCCAAGGCGCGGGTGATTGGTGAGGCCGTGACTGTGCCGCCAGTAATCGACCGCGTGACAGATTCAAAGGGTGAAATCGACAATGGTGGTACCACGATCGAGACCTCGATCACGATCACGGGTAGCGCCAGTGTTGGCCAAAAAGTG
Organism: Pseudomonas sp. F-14 TE3482; assembly: GCF_053629455.1. Lineage (NCBI taxonomy): Bacteria > Pseudomonadati > Pseudomonadota > Gammaproteobacteria > Pseudomonadales > Pseudomonadaceae > Pseudomonas > Pseudomonas sp. F-14 TE3482. The sequence goes on along the minus strand of NZ_JBRJII010000001.1, from coordinate 14,533 downwards.
CAGCTCTATGATGGAGATGCCCCAATAGGAGGCGAACTCACCGCAGTGGGCGGGATTTGGACCGCAACCATATCCGTCGCGGTCGGTGTGCGTAGCCTGACGGCTAAAGCGCTGTATGGCAGTGGTCAGGTTTCGGCGGCGTGGGTGGTGAATGTAACGGCAGTCGTTGCACCGACCATTACCTCGGTGAAAGACGCCAAGAACGTCGAAGTCCCTCACAACGGTTTCACCGTCGAGACCAGCGTGACGCTCACCGGTACGGCCAGCAAAGGCCAGAAGGTGCAGATTCTCGATGGCACCACCGTCAAGGGCGAACCTGTCGCCGACGCGGCGACCGGGATCTGGACCCTGGTGGTCACGGCGCTGGATGTGGCGGAGCACCATTTCACCGCGAAAGCGCTGTATGGCAGTGGTCAGGTTTCGACAGTCTGGACTTTTACTGTGGTTGTGCCTTTGTCATTCGGTGCTGATGTAACATTGAACCTTCCAAGTTACAGCGTTGTTCGCGGTATTCCGCCAATAAATCCGCCTGACGATGCTACCTACACTCGAGTTGGGACAGGAGGCGTTCCTCCCTATACATACAGCTCTGCCAGTAATAACGTGGCGACGATTGATGCTGCGGGGAAGGTACGAGTGGCGGGGAGAGGGACCACTACGTTGAAGGTCACAGACAGTAAGGGCGCTTCGGTTACTCATAAAATTACAGTGACTGGGGTGATAATGTTTATGCGAATTGGCAGTCTGATGAATCAGTTCGACGCTGAACGGGCGTGTATAGCCCAAGGAGGAGGACTGCCAATCAATCGCGCACAGCTTAGAGCGGTGTATGACACTTACGTAGGACAGACGGGAGGTATTGTTCAGGCTGCAGGCTGGTTACACAATGCGACGTGGACGCACGAACCTCACTCTCAGATCAATCACAGCTGGACAGTTGTAATGTCCAATGGGCAGTACTCTTTTGCCCATGCTACCCAAGGGCCTTCTGCGGTAGCGTGTCGTATTGATACTACCCCGGCCCCAACGACTGAAGAGTTGGGAGGTACAGAGCTCGGAGCAGATATCTCAGATTAACAAGTTGTTGGAATGGTAAGTAAGGAGTGTCTAGCCCAGAAATAGGTTCATATCTATTTCAATCAAACCCTCGATGGATTGCATTGGGGGTTTGATTTTTTTTTTTTTTTTTTTTTTTTGCGTGAACAGGCGGATCTATTTAAAGACCGACGTCAATTTCCCCCTCCAATAAAATACTAGAGACAAAATAATCGGGATGGATTTATTTAGTTAATAAATCCATCCCGTTTTTTATTGGAAATCCACAGCCACGAGTAGCAAGCAACATCCTGAAGCACTCTCACCCGACGGCACCGGGCACTTTCGGTCCAGGCTCATGGCCTTAATGATCCGGTTAACCCGAATTCGTGGAGGCAGCAAATGAACACCCGTGGATTGCTCGATCAGTTACTCAAGTCCGGTCAGGATCTGTTGCAGAACAAGGCTGGCGGGACGCAGAACAAATCGGCTGGCGGTGGGCTGGGCGGCTTGCTTGGTGGTAGTGGTGGGGCTGGCGGGCTCGGCAGTGTGCTTTCGGGTGCCGGCGGCGGTGCGTTGGCGGCCGGGGCCATGGGCCTGCTGCTGGGCAGCAAGAAGGCTCGCAGCGTGGGCGGCAAGGCCCTGACTTACGGCGGCCTCGCCGCGTTGGGGGTCATTGCCTATAAGGCTTACGGAAATTGGCAGGCCCAGCAAGGCAGCGCGCCGAAGACCGAACCGCAAACCCTCGACCGCGTGCCGGCGGCGCAAGTCGAGCAGCACAGCCAGGCGATTCTCAAGGCGCTGGTGGCGGCGGCCAAAGCCGATGGTCATGTGGATGAACGCGAGCGTGCGTTGATCGAAGGCGAGTTCACCAAGCTCGACAACGATCAGGAACTGCAGCAGTGGCTGCATGCTGAACTCAACAAACCGCTGGACCCGACCGACGTCGCCCGCGCTGCGAGTACGCCGGAAATGGCGGCTGAAATGTACATCGCCAGTGTGATGCTGGTGGACGAAGAGAGCTTCATGGAAAAGTCCTACCTCGATGAACTGGCGCGGCAGTTGAAGCTGGAGCCGGGGTTGAAGGCCGAGTTGGAGAAGCAAGTTAGAATCGCTTGATCGGGCTTGGGACGACGTTAGGCTATAAAGAAGAAAACCCCATCAACTGATTGTGTTGATGGGGTTTATTGTTTTAGTGATGTTACTATTGTTTTGGAATATGAAACTTTCCGGTTAATTTGCCAAGATCGCCTTCTAAATCGATGTCAAATGTACCTTCGAAAGAACGCTTTCCCGAGTCGAAGAATTTTAGTTGTGTTAAGGAGCCTTTTTTTACGGTTAGAGGTGAATTTTTGTCAGCGGCTTGCCATGAACTGTTTAAACCCTCAAAATCTTCTGGGTAACGTACAGTATGTATTTCGCTGGGGTCCAGTGCTTCTGGAAAGCTGAGAAGCACAAAGCTCCGGTCTTCGCTTTCGCCGAAGAACATATAAACTTCATTGCCTCGTACGTAAGTTATCGTTTTGGTATCAAGTATTTGTGTGTCGTTGAGGAATGCAGACATTGTTCCTATGGCCTTTTCGCCTTTCGCTTTCAGGCTATCGTAGTCTTTGGGTGCTGGCATGATGGTGTGCTCGTTAGTTGGTGTTTATACAGGTCGTAGAGTAATAATTCATCAGGGTAGTGGCTACTGTCAGAGTTGATAGTTGGTTAGCGTGTTTTGATATTGGTTTGTTAATTTTTATTCTGAACTGCACCACACCCCTCAATGACCCTTCCATAGTTCGTTTCCTCCGAATTACCCCTGGCACCCACCCTCTATCGCGCAAAGCCCCATCCAGATCCAATCCCGGCCTTGCTCGCCCATCTGATAACCGAAGCACCGCCCTCGGCTATACTCCCCCGCAATTCGAACCGCACCGAGGACTGACTGTGAAGAACTGGACGTTGCGCCAACGCATTTTGGCGAGCTTTGCGGTGATTATCGCGATCATGCTGTTGATGGTTGTGGTGTCCTTTTCTCGGCTGATGAAGATCGACGCCAGCGCAGAAAGGGTCCGCCTCGATGCGGTTCCTGGTGTCTACTTCAGCTCGATGATGCGCGGTGCGTGGGTCGACAGTTATAACCTGACCCAGCAAATTGTCGGTCTTTCCGGACGTCGCGAGATAACACCCGCCGACCACGCCATGTACAAGAGCTTCGAAGAGCGCTTGAGCGAGCAGATGGTCAATTACCGCAAGACCATTTTCACTCCCCAGGATCAGGCCGCATTCGATGAATTCGAAGCACGTCATCAGCTCTTCAATCAAGAGATGACCAACGTCCTCGACCTCTATCAGCGCAAAGAGTACGAGCCAGCGCGTCTTGCCCTGGAGCAGAAGCTCACGCCGGCCTGGGTCAATGGGCGCAAGCAGTTGAACACCCTTATCGAAGTGAATCACGACCTGTCTGACAGAGCCACGCTGTCCATCGGCGAAGCGGTGACCGACGCCAAAATCAGTATGGGCGTCTCTTTGCTGGTGGCGATCATCGTCGCCGGCCTCTGTGGCCTGCTGCTGATGCGCGCGATCATGGCCCCAATGAATCGCATCGTGGATATTCTCGAAGTCATGCGCAGCGGCGATCTCAGCAGCCGCTTGAATCTTGATCGCAAGGATGAATTTGGTGCGGTGGAAACCGGCTTCAACGACATGATGACCGAGCTCACCTCGCTGGTGTCCCAGGCCCAGCGCTCCTCGGTGCAGGTCACCACGTCGGTCACGGAAATCGCCGCGACGTCCAAGCAGCAGCAGGCCACGGCCACCGAAACCGCTGCCACCACCACCGAAATCGGTGCGACCTCGCGGGAAATTGCCGCCACTTCGCGGGATCTGGTACGCACCATGACCGAGGTCTCCACCGCCGCCGATCAGGCGTCGGTGCTGGCAGGTTCCGGTCAACAAGGCCTGGCGCGCATGGAAGACACCATGCACTCGGTGATGGGCGCGGCCGATCTGGTCAACGCCAAACTGGCGATCCTTAACGAGAAGGCCGGCAACATCAATCAGGTGGTGGTGACCATCGTCAAAGTCGCCGACCAGACCAACCTGTTGTCCCTGAATGCCGCGATCGAAGCCGAGAAGGCCGGTGAATATGGTCGCGGGTTTTCCGTGGTCGCTACCGAAGTACGGCGCCTGGCAGACCAGACTGCGGTGGCCACTTACGACATCGAGCAGATGGTGCGCGAGATCCAGTCGGCGGTGTCGGCCGGGGTCATGGGCATGGACAAGTTTTCTGAAGAAGTGCGCCGTGGCATGTCCGAGGTGCAGTCGGTGGGCGAGCAGTTGTCGCAGATCATCCATCAGGTTCAGGCACTGGCACCACGGGTGTTGATGGTCAACGAAGGCATGCAGGCCCAGGCCACCGGCGCCGAGCAGATCAACCACGCGTTGGTGCAGTTGGGCGATGCCAGCAGCCAGACTGTCGAGTCTTTGCGTCAGGCCAGTTTCGCCATTGATGAATTGAGCCAGGTGGCCGTGGGGCTACGTGGCGGCGTCTCGCGATTCAAAGTCTGATGAGCGAGCTCGCGGTCAAGCGCGGCGCGGTGATGCCGGTGAAACAGTCGTTGTTTCTGGTGTTCCGCATCGGCAACGAGCGTTACGCCTTGCAGGCCATCGAGGTGGCCGAAGTGCTGCCGCAGCTGCCGTTGAAACCGATTCCCCAGGCACCGGACTGGGTGGCGGGGGTATTTGCCTGTCGCGGCGCGGTGGTGCCGGTGATCGACCTCAGCGCCCTGACGTTCGGCCAACCGGCCCAGGCTCGCAACAGTACGCGGCTGGTGCTGGTGCATTATCGCCCGGATGAGGCGACGCCTGCGCAATTGCTCGGGCTGATTCTGGAACAGGCCACCGACACGTTGCGCTGCAACCCGGCGGACTTTCAGCCTTATGGCCTGGACAATCGCCAGGCGCCGTACCTGGGGCCGGTGCGCGAAGATGCCCAGGGTTTACTGCAATGGGTGCGGGTTGCCGATTTGCTGGACGAACAGGTCCGCGCCTTGTTGTTTCCCTCGCCGCCGCTGGACCTGGCGCAGTTTGAGGAGCAGGGATGAGCAGCGATCAACGGTTTTTCGATTTCCTCAAAGAACGTATTGGCCTCGATGTGGGCTCGGTCGGCCCGGCGATCATCGAACGCGCGGTGCGCCAGCGCATCACGGCGGCTCGGGTTCAGACGGCCGATGAGTATTGGCACACTCTGCTGGGCTCGCGCGACGAACAACAGGCGCTGATCGAAGCGGTAATCGTCCCCGAGACCTGGTTTTTCCGTTACCCGGAATCCTTCACCACGCTGGCGAAACTGGCGGCCAAACGGCTGGCGGCGATCAATAACATGCGCGCCCTGCGGATTCTCAGTCTGCCGTGTTCCACCGGCGAAGAACCGTATTCCATTGCCATGGCATTGCTCGATGCCGGGCTGGCGCCGCACCAGTTCAAAGTCGACGGCATGGATGTCAGCCCGCTGTCGGTGGAAAAGGCCAGGCTCGCGCTGTACGGCAAGAATTCGTTTCGTGGCCAGGACATCGACTTCCGCGAGCGGCATTTCACGGCTGAAAACGACAACTATCGCCTCAGTGGGCGCGTGATTGAGCAGGTGCGTTTGCAGGTTGGCAATCTGCTGGATCCGGCCTTGCTGGCCAGTGAGCCACCTTATGACTTCGTGTTCTGCCGCAATTTGCTGATCTATTTCGATCAGTCGACCCAGCAGCAAGTGTTCGAAGTGCTCAAGCGCCTGACCCACGTCGACGGCGTGCTGTTTATCGGCCCGGCGGAAGGCAGTCTGCTGGGCCGTTTCGGCATGCGCTCGATCGGCATCCCGCAGTCGTTTGCCTTCAGTCGTCAAAGTGCGCAAGAGCCGCTCGCGACCTTCGTGCCGACGCCGCTGCCGGTGCAACAACCGGTGCCCAGCGTGACACCGCCGCCAGTGCGCAGTCGGCCTTTTGCGACGGTGGTGTCGATGCCTCCGGTTGCCACTGCCACCCCTTCAGACGCCGCCACGCTGCTGGCGAACATTGCCGCGCTGGCCAATGAAGGCAAAAGCGCGGAGGCCCGCGCCGCGTGCGATAGTTTTTTGCGCAGTCACGAGCCGGTGGCCCAAGTGTTCTATTGGCTGGGGCTGCTCAGCGATGTCGCCGGCAGCGCTCTCGAGGCCCAGGGCTTTTATCGCAAGGCGTTGTACCTCGAACCGCAACACCCCGACGCGTTGATGCATCTGGCCGCCTTGCTCCAGTCCCAGGGCGACACGGCGGGAGCCCGACGATTACAGGCTCGCGCCGCCCGCAGCGAGCGCGCCGCAGACAGTGAGCGTAAACGATGAACGCCGCCGATTCCTTGAGCGTCATCCATGAAAATGCCCAGGCCATCGACGACTGCTGGAACCGCATCGGTATCCACGGCGACAAGTCCTGCCCATTGCTGAGCGAGCACATTCATTGTCGCAACTGCGCGGTGTATTCGGTCGCCGCCACGCGCTTGCTCGATCGCTATGCCTTGCGGCAGGACGACCGCGAGCAAGTATCCACGGTGGCCGGCAGCGATGTGAAAACCCGCTCGCTGCTGATGTTTCGCCTCGGCGAAGAATGGTTGGGCCTGGCCACTCGCAGCCTGGTCGAAGTGGCGCCGTTGCAAGCGATTCACTCCTTGCCGCACCAGCGCTCCGGGGCGTTGCTCGGCGTGGCGAATGTGCGCGGTGCCTTGGTGGCATGCCTGTCGCTGGTGGAGTTGCTGGGGCTCGATGCCACCAGTGGTGTGGCGTCCGGCGCGCGGGTGATGCCGCGGATGCTGATCATCGCCGCCCACGGCGGACCGGTGGTGGTACCGGTGGATGAGGTGGACGGGATTCACGCTATCGACGAGCGCATTCTCGATGCGGCGTCCCAATCCGGCACCCAGGCCAGCGCCAGATACACCCGTGGCGTCTTGCAATTCAAAGGTCGCAGCCTGCGTTGGCTGGATGAAGAACAGCTGCTGTCCGCCGTGACCCGGAGCCTCACATGACCCCCGAGCAAATGCGTGACGCCTCTTTGCTGGAACTGTTCAGCCTCGAAGCCGAGGCCCAGACCCTGGTGCTGAGCGCAGGTCTTTTGGCGCTTGAGCGTGATCCGACTCAGGCCGATTACCTTGAGTCGTGCATGCGCGCCGCCCATTCGCTCAAGGGCGCGGCGCGGATTGTCGGTGTCGATGCCGGGGTCAGCGTTGCCCATGTGATGGAAGATTACCTGGTCAGCGCCCAGGAAGGGCGCCTGTACCTGCGGCCCGAACACATTGATGCACTGTTGCAAGGCACCGATCTGCTGATGCGGATTGCGACGCCGGGCAACGCTCCGGCGCCTGCGGATATCGACGCTTACGTCGTCTTGATGGGCCGGTTGCTTGATCACATGGCGGCCACTGCCCCCATCGCGCCGCCGATGGCAGAGCTTCAGATGCAACCGCCGACGCCCAAGGTTGAGCCGCCCATGCCGGCCACCGCCGAAGCCTCCCCGGCAGCGCCCGCCGAGCCAGCGCCCACGACTAAACGCACCACCGAAAGTGGCGAACGCGTATTGCGTGTCACGGCCGAGCGCTTGAACAGCCTGCTCGACCTGTCGAGTAAATCCCTGGTGGAAACCCAGCGGCTCAAGCCGCACCTGGCCACCATGCAGCGCCTCAAACGCATGCAGAGCAACGGCCTGCGGGCGCTGGAAAACCTCAACGTCCATCTCAAGGACCATGCCTTGAGTCTCGAAGCCCAGGAAGCCTTGGGCGATGCCCGCCGATTGTTGGCCGAGTCCCAGCAATTGCTGGTGGAAAAAAACGCCGAGCTGGACGAGTTCGCCTGGCACGCCAGCCGGCGTGCGCAGGTGTTGTACGACACGGCGCTGGCCTGTCGCATGCGGCCATTCGCCGACGTGCTGAGCGGGCAAGTGCGCATGGTCCGTGATCTCGGCCGCGACCTTGGGAAACAGGTGCGGCTGGAGATTGAGGGCGATAAGACCCAGGTCGACCGCGACGTACTGGAAAAACTCGAAGCGCCGCTGACGCACCTGCTGCGCAATGCGGTGGATCACGGCATCGAAACCCGGGAACAACGACTATTGGCCGGCAAACCGGAAGAAGGCGTGATCCGTTTGCGAGCATCCCATCAGGCCGGTCTGCTGGTGTTGGAACTCAGCGATGACGGCAATGGTGTTGATCTGGAAAAGCTTCGGCGCAACATCGTCGAACGGCAGTTATCCCCAGCCGAGACCGCCGCTCAGTTGAGCGAAGAGGAGCTGCTGACGTTCCTGTTTCTGCCGGGTTTCAGCCTGCGCGACTCCGTCACTGAAGTCTCCGGGCGCGGCGTGGGGCTGGATGCGGTTCAGCATATGGTTCGCCAATTGCGCGGTGCCGTGGTGCTGGAGCAGACAGCGGGCGAGGGCAGTCGCTTTCATCTGGAAGTGCCGCTGACGCTGTCGGTGGTGCGCAGCCTGGTGGTGGAAGTCGGTGATGAGGCGTATGCCTTCCCGCTGGCGCACATCGAGCGCATGTGCGACCTGGCGCCGGAAGATATCGTGCAGGTCGAAGGCCGGCAGCACTTCTGGTACGAAGGCCGGCATGTCGGGCTGGTCGCCGCCAGTCAGCTGTTGCATCGCCCGGCGAGCCAGAACAACGCGCAAACCCTCAAAGTCGTGGTCATCCGCGAGCGCGAGGCGATCTACGGGGTGGCAGTCGAGCGCTTTATCGGCGAGCGCACATTGGTGGTGCTACCGCTGGACGAGCGCCTGGGCAAGGTGCAGGACATTTCCGCCGGGGCCTTGCTCGACGACGGCTCGGTGGTGCTGATCGTCGACGTCGAAGACATGCTGCGTTCGGTGGACAAACTGCTCAATACCGGGCGTCTGGAGCGCATTGCCCGGCATGCCAATCAGGCCGTCGAAGCGGCGCGTAAACGGATTCTGGTGGTGGACGACTCGCTGACGGTTCGTGAGTTGCAGCGCAAGCTGCTGCTCAATCGCGGCTATGACGTCGCGGTGGCGGTGGACGGCATGGATGGCTGGAACGCCCTGCGTTCAGAGGACTTCGATCTGTTGATCACTGACATCGACATGCCGCGCATGGATGGCATCGAGCTGGTGTCTTTGGTGCGCCGCGACAACCGTCTGCAATCCCTGCCGGTGATGGTGGTGTCCTACAAGGACCGTGAAGAAGACCGCCGCCGTGGACTGGACGCCGGAGCCGACTATTATCTAGCCAAAGCGAGTTTTCATGATGACGCTTTGCTGGATGCAGTGGTTGAGCTCATTGGAGGCGCGCGGGCATGAAAATCGCTATCGTCAACGACATGCCCATGGCGGTAGAGGCCTTGCGCCGCGCTTTGGCGTTCGAACCGGCGCACGATGTGGTCTGGGTCGCCGGCAATGGGGCCGAGGCAGTGCAACGGTGCACTGAATACACCCCGGATCTGATCCTGATGGATTTGATCATGCCGTTGATGGACGGTGTGGAAGCGACCCGGCGAATCATGGCCGAGACCCCATGCGCGATAGTCATTGTCACCGTCGACCGCGAGCAGAACGTACACCGGGTATTCGAAGCCATGGGCTACGGCGCGCTGGATGTGGTCGATACCCCGGCTATCGGCGGCGACAATCCTCAGGAAGCCGCCGCACCGCTGCTGCGCAAGATCATGAACATTGGCTGGCTGATTGGTGACCACAGCAATCGGGTGCGATCGGCACCGAGCCAGCACCGCCACTCGTCTTCGCGCCAGCATTTGGTGGCCATCGGTTCATCCGCTGGCGGGCCGGCGGCGCTGGAAGTGCTGCTCAAGGGCCTGCCTCGAGATTTTTCGGCGGCCATCGTGCTGGTCCAGCATGTGGATCAGGTATTCGCCGCCGGCATGGCCGAATGGCTTGCCAGCGCCAGTGGCCTGAACGTGCGCCTGGCCCTGGAAGGCGAACGGCCGCAAAGCGGCGTGGTCCTGCTGGCCGGCACCAACCATCACATTCGATTGCTGAAAAACGGCACACTCGCCTACACCGCCGAACCGGTCAACGAGATATATCGGCCGTCGATCGATGTGTTTTTCGAAAGTGTGGCCAGTTACTGGAGCGGTGACGCCGTGGGCGTTCTGCTGACCGGTATGGGGCGCGACGGCGCGCAAGGGCTTAAACTCATGCGCCAACAGGGCTACCTGACCATCGCTCAGGACCAACAAAGCAGTGCGGTGTATGGCATGCCGAAGGCGGCCGCGGCCATTAACGCGGCTGTGGAAGTTCGTCCACTGGACAAGATAGCGCCACGATTGCTGGAGATCTTCTCAAAATGACTATTATTAGCAGCAATCGTGGCCAAGGCAGTACTCAGGTGACCGCACATGAATGAATTACAGCTCGACGACTTCAAAACCGATGAAAACGCCGCCATGGTGTTGTTGGTGGACGATCAGGCGATGATCGGCGAGGCAGTGCGGCGTGGTTTGTCGAACGAAGAAAACATCGACTTCCATTTCTGTGCCGACCCGCACCAGGCCATCGCCCAGGCGATTCGCATCAAGCCGACCGTAATCCTTCAGGACCTGGTCATGCCCGGCCTCGACGGCCTGAGCCTGGTGCGCGAATACCGTAATCACCCGGCGACCAAGGACATTCCGATCATTGTCCTGTCGACCAAGGAAGACCCACTGATCAAGAGCGCGGCGTTTGCCGCCGGCGCCAACGATTACCTGGTCAAACTGCCGGACAACATCGAACTGGTGGCGCGTATCCGCTATCACTCGCGCTCCTACATGACCCTGCTGCAGCGTGACGCGGCGTATCGCGCGCTGCGGGTCAGCCAGCAGCAGTTGCTCGACACCAACCTGGTGCTGCAACGCCTGATGAACTCCGACGGCCTGACCGGGCTGTCGAACCGCCGGCATTTCGATGAATACCTGGAGCTGGAGTGGCGGCGTTCGCTGCGGGACCAGACTCAATTGTCGCTACTGATGATCGATGTCGACTACTTCAAGTCCTTCAACGACAGCTTTGGCCACCTCGAAGGCGATGAAGCCCTGCGCAAAGTGGCTACGGCGATTCGCGACGCCAGCTCCAGACCTTCGGACTTGCCGGCCCGTTACGGCGGCGAAGAGTTCGTCCTGGTCCTGCCCAACACCTCGCCGGGCGGTGCGCGAATGGTGGCGGAAAAACTGCGCCAGACCGTGGCCGGGTTGAAAATCCCGCACATTTTCCCGACCGAAGGTTCGTGCCTGACCATCAGTATCGGCCTGTCGACCATGATTCCGCAGCCGGGAAGCGATTGCCGGCAATTGATCTCGGCGGCAGACAAGGGGCTGTACCTGGCGAAGAACAATGGGCGTAATCAGGTGGGGATCGAGTAGCAGGCGACTGGGTTTGTGAATATAGATCTCTTGGCTGGCAAACACCCCTGTGGCGAGGGAGCTTGCTCCCGCTGGGCAGCGAAGCGGCCCCTCTTATCCGCAAATAAAGAAGGGGACTGCTGCGCAGTCCAACGGAGCAAGCTCCCTCGCCACAGATTTACTCGGCGTTCGCTTTAATCAGTCGCCGCTAAAGCCGCCAGGCGGGCTGCCGTGGCAGCTTGATTACGTTATACTCGCCGGCTTTCAAAAGTTCGCCAACGAGTGCTGCCCGCCATGGAAATCAACCCGATCCTTAACAGTATCAAGGACCTGTCCGAGCGCTCCGAAACTATTCGGGGGTATCTTTGACTACGATCAAAAGCATGAGCGTCTGACTGAAGTCAATCGCGAGCTTGAAGATCCGAGTGTCTGGAACAACCCGTCGTACGCTCAGGAGCTGGGCCGCGAGCGGTCGCTGCTGGCTCAGATCGTCGAAACCCTCGACGAAATGCACAGCGGTCTGGCCGATGCCAAAGACCTGCTGCTGATGTCCGCCGAAGAAGAAGACCAGGCCGCCGTCGATGACGTCGCTGCCGAAGTCGAGCGCCTGCGCGAATCCCTGGAAAAACTTGAATTCCGTCGCATGTTCAGCGGTGAGATGGACGCCAACAACGCCTACCTGGACATTCAGGCCGGCTCCGGCGGTACCGAGGCTCAGGACTGGGCCAACATCCTGCTGCGCATGTACCTGCGCTGGGCGGATAAACGCGGTTTCGACGCCACCATCATGGAGCTGTCGGCCGGTGAAGTCGCCGGTATCAAAGGCGCTACCGTGCACATCAAGGGCGAATACGCCTTTGGCTGGCTGCGTACTGAAATCGGCGTGCACCGTCTGGTGCGCAAGAGCCCGTTCGACTCCGGCAACCGTCGTCACACCTCGTTCTCGGCCGTGTTCGTGTCGCCGGAAATCGATGACAACATCGAAATCGACATCAACCCGTCGGACCTGCGCATCGACACCTACCGCTCCTCCGGTGCCGGTGGCCAGCACGTTAACACCACCGACTCGGCCGTACGGATTACCCACGTACCGACCAACACCGTGGTCAGCTGCCAGAACGAACGTTCCCAGCATGCGAACAAAGACACCGCGATGAAAATGTTGCGGGCGCGTTTGTATGAGCAGGAAGTGCAGAAGCGCAACGCCGCTTCCCAGGCCCTGGAAGACACCAAGTCGGATATCGGCTGGGGTCACCAGATCCGTTCGTATGTGCTCGATGCCTCGCGGATCAAGGATCTGCGTACCAACATCGAACGCAGCGACTGCGACAAGGTGCTCGACGGCGACATCGACGAATACCTGGTGGCCAGCCTGAAACAAGGCTTGTAAGACATGCATGCAGTGATCAGCTGATTCACCGCGATCCTGTGGGAGCGGGCTTGCCCGCGATCCCCAGCCAAAGGCTGGGGGCAACGAACCTGTGATGGAATATTTAAAGACATGAGCGACCTACAACTCGACCCGCAAGCCCTGCAACAGGAAGAAAACTCCCTGATCGCCCTGCGCAAGGAAAAGCTTGCTGCCGAGCGCGCCAAGGGCAATGCCTTCCCCAACGACTTCCGCCGCGACAATTACTGCGAAGATTTGCAGAAACAGTACGCGGACAAGACCAAGGAAGAACTGGCAGAGGCTGCAATCCCGGTCAAGGTGGCGGGTCGCATCATGCTCAACCGTGGCTCGTTCATGGTGATCCAGGACATGACCGGTCGCATTCAGGTTTACGTCAACCGTAAAACCCTGTCCGAAGACACCCTGGCCGCGGTGAAAACCTGGGACATGGGCGACATCATTGCCGCCGAAGGCACCCTGGCGCGTTCCGGCAAGGGCGACCTGTACGTCGAAATGACCAGCGTGCGCCTGCTGACCAAATCCCTGCGTCCGCTGCCGGACAAGCATCACGGCCTGACCGACACCGAACAGCGCTACCGTCAGCGTTACGTTGACCTGATCGTCAACGAAGAGGTGCGCCAGACCTTCCGCGTTCGCTCGCAAGTGATTGCGCACATCCGCAGCTTCCTGATGAAGCGTGACTTCCTCGAAGTGGAAACGCCGATGCTGCAAACCATTCCAGGCGGCGCGGCGGCCAAGCCGTTCGAGACTCACCACAACGCGCTGGACATGGAAATGTTCCTGCGTATCGCGCCTGAGCTGTACCTCAAGCGTTTGGTCGTCGGCGGTTTCGAGAAAGTCTTCGAGATCAACCGCAACTTCCGTAACGAAGGCGTTTCGACGCGTCACAACCCTGAATTCACCATGTTGGAGTTCTACCAGGCTTACGCCGACTACGAAGACAACATGGACCTGACCGAAGAGCTGTTCCGCGAACTGGCTCAACTGGTTCTGGGCAGCACCGACGTGCCGTACGGCGACAAGGTGTTCCACTTCGGCGAGCCATTCGTGCGTCTGTCGGTGTTCGACTCGATCCTCAAGTACAACCCTGAGCTGACCGCTGACGACCTGAATGACATCGACAAGGCCCGCGCCATCGCCAAGAAGGCCGGCGCCAAGGTGCTGGGCTTCGAAGGTTTGGGCAAATTGCAGGTGATGATTTTCGAAGAGCTGGTCGAGCACAAGCTGGAACAGCCGCACTTCATCACCCAGTACCCGTTCGAAGTGTCGCCGCTGGCCCGTCGTAACGACGAGAACCCGAACGTCACCGACCGTTTCGAACTGTTTATCGGTGGCCGTGAAATTGCCAACGCCTACTCCGAGTTGAACGACGCCGAAGACCAGGCGGAGCGTTTCATGGCGCAGGTGGCCGACAAGGACGCCGGCGACGACGAAGCCATGCACTATGATGCCGACTTCGTTCGCGCGCTGGAGTACGGCATGCCGCCAACGGCGGGTGAAGGGATCGGCATCGACCGTCTGGTGATGTTGCTGACCAACTCACCGTCCATCCGCGACGTGATCCTGTTCCCGCACATGCGGCCACAAGCGTAAGTGTTTCAATTAAAAAGCCGCCTATAACAGGCGGCTTTTTATTGCCTGTCTGGTACAAACGTATCAATTGGTTACTTTTGACGTTTAGAGAGGAATACCTGTCGTGAATCGTGCAATGGCTCAAGAAGGTGCAGCGGATA